>NZ_LGCN01000205.1 GCF_001279005.1 Streptomyces caelestis | reverse complement strand
AGATCTCCTGCTTGACGCGCTTTCCGGCGTAGGGCTTGCCGAGGATGGTGAAGAGGGCGACCTTGTCGTCTTCGTACTGCGCGAGCCGGTAGCCGGTCTTCAGGAACGTCCGCATGTCCTCCAGGGTGCCGTCCAGGGCCGCGTTGGCGTCCCGTGTGACGCGCTTGCCCGCGTAGGGCTTGCCGAGGAGCGTGAGGATGGCGGCGCGCAGCTCATGCTCCGACATCTCGTCCACCGGCGTACCGGGGTCGTCGGCGCCGGCCGCCGCTGTGGCGGCGACGGGAGCCGGCGCCGAGTCAGCGGCGAACGCCGGACCGGTGAGGAGGAGGGCCGGCGTGAGTGCGGTGGCGGCCACCAGCAGAACACCACGGGTCAGTCTCATACGTGAACCTGCCTTGTGGGTAAGGGACTTCACGGAAGGCGGCGATCGCCGCCCCGTGCACCCTCTCATCACCCCGGCCCGAAGATCACTGCCGGGGACAAGCAGTCCTGACGCCCCGTCGTTGCCGGGTGACGATGCCGGTGGACACGCCGCCGCGCCGCGTGACGCGGCGCCCGCCACCCCGGACGCACCAGGGCCGTGCCTCCCCGGGCGGGGGAGGCACGGCCCTGGCGGCGGTGTGCTCGGGCGGTCGCCCTCAGTAGCGCGGGCGCTTGAACCAGGCGCTGCCCGCGGCGTTGCCGACGAACACGGCGATCAGGATCGCCAGCACCGTGTGGATCAGTCCCACGAGGATGAAGGGGTAGATGCCGAGGATGGCGGTGATGATGCCGAAGACCAGCGCGGTGACGCGGACGCCGTTGCCGCCCTTGCCGAACTTGAGGGCCAGCACGAGCGCGAACACGCCCCACGCCAGCGCGAACACGGTCAGTCCCCAGAGCAGGCCGGACGAGTAGTCGGCGAGCTGCTCGAACGCGGGCTCCTCGCTCAGCGTCGGGTCGTCCTTCGCGGCCTCCACGCTCGCGGCGGTGATCGCGAACAGTGCCACGCCGATGAGCTGCAGGCCCACGATGACCCACAGCAGCACGCGTGCCGTGCTCACCGTTCCCGGCATGGACGTGGGCGCCGGGGCGCCGGAGTAGGCGCCCACCGGCGGCGCCGCCGGATAGCCGTACCCCTGCTGGGGCTGCTGGGGCTGCTGGGGATAGCCGTAGCCGGGCGGCTGACCCTGCGGGGCACCATAGGGATTGTTCGGGTCGCCGTAACTCATGGCGGTTCTTCCTCCGTTGCGCTTCAGGTGCGGGGACGACGCGAGACTCGGCGCGGAGGAAGTTCTACAGATGCGGTCCGTCCCCCCGGTTCTGCCCGCGGCACTGTGCCCTCATCGTTCTTGACCGTTCCTTTCCTTGTCCAGGCGTAAGCCGTATGTGTTGTGCAAGTGCAACCTCACGATCTTGGCCGGAAACGGGTGATACGTGATCGGAGGGTGTCGCGGCCGCCCGAAATGCGAGCGGATTGGAACCGGGGCCCGGTCATCCGCGAGGATGGGGCCATGACCGCCCAGATTCTCGATGGCAAGGCCACCGCAGCCGAGATCAAGTCCGATCTGACCGCCCGCGTGGCGGCGCTGAAGGAGAAGGGCGTCACGCCCGGCCTCGGCACGATCCTCGTCGGGGAGGACCCCGGCAGCCAGAAGTACGTCGCCGGAAAACACCGTGACTGCGCCCAGGTGGGCATCGCCTCCATCCAGCGCGAGCTGCCGGGCACGGCCACGCAGGAGGAGATCGAGGCGGTCGTCCGCGAGCTGAACGAGGACCCCGCCTGCACCGGTTACATCGTCCAGCTGCCGCTGCCCAAGGGCATCGACGAGAACCGCATCCTCGAACTGATGGACCCGGGCAAGGACGCCGACGGTCTCCACCCGATGAACCTCGGCCGTCTCGTCCTGGGCGAGCCGGCCCCCCTGCCCTGCACCCCCAACGGCATCATCACCCTGCTGCGCCGCCACGGCGTGGAGATCAAGGGCGCCGAGGTCGTGGTCGTCGGCCGCGGCGTGACCATCGGGCGCCCGATGCCCCTGCTGCTGACCCGGCGCAGCGAGAACGCCACGGTGACCCAGTGCCACACCGGCACCCGCGACCTGGCGGCCCACCTCCGGCGCGCGGACATCATCGTGGCCGCCGCGGGCAGCGCCCACCTGATCCGTCCCGAGGACGTCAAGCCCGGCGCGGCCGTCCTCGACGTCGGCGTCTCCCGCAACGCCGAGGGCAAGATCGTGGGCGACGTCCACCCGGGCGTGGCCGAGGTGGCCGGCTGGGTCGCCCCGAACCCCGGCGGCGTCGGCCCGATGACCCGGGCCCAGCTGCTGGTCAACGTGGTCGAGGCGGCGGAGCGCAGTGTCGGCTGAGCGCGGCGCCCCGGACGCCTCCGAGGAGCGTGCCGGGGACATCACGGTCCGCGACCCCGTCAGCGCGCCCGACGCCGAGGGCAGGCCGCGCCGCACCACCCGGCGGTTCCCGCTGTTCACCAGGGACACCGCGCGCCCCGAGGGCGGGGGCAGGGCCGCCCCCGGCGACGCCCCCGCGCCCGCCCGTCAGTGGCCGATCCTCGCCGTGCTGCTCACGGTCGGACTGGGGCTGCTGCTGACCGCGCTGGACCAGTTCCGGCTCGGCACGCTGCTGGTCGGCGCGGCCCTGCTGGCCGGTTCCCTGCTGCGCTGGCTGGTGCCGGACGTCGGCATGCTCGCGGTGCGCTCCCGCTTCACGGACATCGTCACGTACGCCGGGCTGGGCCTGGTGATCGTGTTGCTGGCGCTCATGGTGCAGCCGAAGCCGCTGCTGGAGATCCCGTTCCTGAAGGACACGCTGCACTTCACGGTCGACGGTTAGCCGGAGGCGGAGCGCCGCGAACGGCGGCCCGTCCACACCCCCGTGAGAGGACGGGCCGCCACCGGGGACCACCTTCCTGCACCGCGAAGGGCCCGTTCAACGGCTGTTCGGCCGCTGTGGCACGGAAGTGACCATTCCGCTACGCTCCCCGGAATCCCCGTACGGCCTTGCGACGCTTTTGCGGGCGACCGGCCGGTGTCGATGCGGGGACGAAAGCGCGGTCGCGCGACGCGGGGGTGGGACGGCGGACCGGCGTGGACGAACGGGACGGTCCGGACGTCCCGCCCGGGTCCGTTCGGCCGAGGGGGCGGCCGGTGGGACACTGGAGCGCGCATGAGGAGGCGTGCGACGGCGCCTGCCCGCGGCTCCGACGCTCCCGTGCGCCCCCACCCCGGGAACTGAGACCCTGCCCGGCGGCATCCTCGTGGGTAGTCACGACGAGGACTCGGCGAGGGGCGCCATGCGCGAGGGAACAACCAGCACCAACCGGGGGGAAGAGGGGGGAAACAATGCCTCGTTGGAAGGCCTTGCCGGATGAACTCGATCCACAGATCAGGGAGTTCACGAGTCAGCTCAGGCGGGTCGTGGACCGCAGCGGCCTGAGCGTCGCGTCGGTCTCCGACCGCACGGGCTACAGCAGGACGTCCTGGGAGCGTTACCTGAACGGCCGGCTGCTCGCCCCCAAGGGCGCGATCGTGGCCCTGGCCGAGGTCACCGGGACCAACCCGGTGCACCTCACCACCATGTGGGAGCTCGCCGAGCGTGCCTGGAGCCGCTCGGAGATGCGTCACGACATGACGATGGAGGCGATCCGGATCTCGCAGGCGCGCGCCGCGCTCAGCGAGCTCGCCGGCCCGTCCTCCGGCTCGGGCGGCGGATCCCCCCGCAAGGGCAAAGCCGCGGTCCGGCCGGGCGTCGCGGGGCCGGCCGGGGTCGTACCGAGCGTGCCGCCGCAGCCGACCGCCGCGGACGTGCGCGACGCCACCGGCGGCGTACGGGAGGGCGGCGCGCGGGGCGGTGGGTCCGGGACGAACTCCTGGGGGGTCGCCGCGCCGGCGGACTCGCCGCGGACGGGCCGTCACGCCCCCGGGGCCGCGGCGGGCGGAGGCACGCCCGGGCCCTCCGGCATGTACGGCGCACCGCCCCCGGACGCGCCCGGTCACGGCCGCCAGGGCGCCGGCCGTTCCGACGGCAGGCGGCGGACGTGGACGTTCGTCGCCGGAGCGATGGGAGCGCTGGTGGTGGTCGCCGCCGCGTTCTACGTCACCGGCATCGAGGGCGACAAGAGCAAGGACGAGGCCCGGACGTCCCCCTCGCCCACCGCCACCGCCCGTGTCGACCTGCCCCCCGGCGTGAAGTGCAGCGGCGACAGCTGCGCGGGCAAGGACGCCGAGGCCATGGGGTGCAGCGGCGACCTGGTGACCACGACCCGGACCGCGACCGTCGGCGCCACCACGGTGGAGGTCCGCTACAGCGAGACCTGCTCCGCGGCCTGGGGGCGCATCACGCAGGGCGCGCAGGGGGACGTGGTCGAGATCGGCGCGGGCACGGCGAAGAAGCAGAGCGACAGCATCACCGCCGCCGGCGACACGGTCGCGTACACCCCGATGGTGCCGGTGAAGAAGGCGACGGACGCGAAGGCCTGCGCGGTACTGGCCGCCACCGGTGAGAAGGGCTGCACCGAGTAGCGTCCCCGCGCACGGCCCCGCGCGCCACATACATGGGTCCGTACGGACCCATATATGTGGGGGAAGCGTGGTGATGCGCATGGAGCGGCGAAAGGCGGGCAGGGGGAAAGTACCCCCCCACGGGAGCCCGGCACGGTCGGTCCCCGACGGCGGTCGCCCCGTCCCCACCTCTCCCGGACGGAGCGGCCGCCCTTTTATGCGCCGCTCGGCTACCCGTCCACCCGGACCGTCACTCTGTGGGACGGGCCACAGGGAGCCCGGCCGTCCGCGCCCGTGGATGCGCGATAGCCTGGCCGCTGGATCTCTCTTGACGCCAAGAGATCGATCATGCGAACCGATGATCGATCATCGTGGTGGACGCCGGTCACGAGCCGGAGCGGGATCCCGCACCCCGGGGCAGGGACCGCCCCACCGCCAGCTGTCATACGGAGAACGCCATGACCCGCACTCCCGTGAACGTCACCGTCACCGGCGCGGCCGGCCAGATCGGTTACGCCCTGCTCTTCCGCATCGCCTCCGGCCAGCTGCTCGGCGCGGACGTGCCGGTCAAGCTGCGCCTGCTGGAGATCACCCCGGCGCTCAAGGCCGCCGAGGGCACCGCGATGGAGCTGGACGACTGCGCGTTCCCGCTCCTGCAGGGCATCGACATCACGGACGACCCGAACGTGGCCTTCGACGGCACCAACGTGGGCCTCCTCGTGGGCGCCCGCCCGCGCACCAAGGGCATGGAGCGCGGTGACCTCCTCGAGGCCAACGGCGGCATCTTCAAGCCGCAGGGTCAGGCCATCAACGCCCACGCCGCGGACGACATCAAGGTCCTGGTCGTCGGCAACCCGGCCAACACCAACGCCCTGATCGCCCAGGCCGCCGCCCCGGACGTCCCGGCCGAGCGGTTCACCGCCATGACCCGCCTGGACCACAACCGCGCGCTGACCCAGCTCTCGAAGAAGACCGGCGTCCCGGTCTCCGAGATCAGGAAGCTGACGATCTGGGGCAACCACTCCGCCACCCAGTACCCCGACATCTTCCACGCCACGGTCGCCGGCAAGAACGCCGCCGAGGTCGTGGGCGACGAGAAGTGGCTGGCCGAGGACTTCATCCCGACCGTCGCCAAGCGCGGTGCCGCGATCATCGAGGCCCGTGGCGCCTCGTCGGCCGCCTCCGCCGCCAACGCCGCCATCGACCACGTGCACACGTGGGTCAACGGCACCGACGAGGGCGACTGGGTCTCCATGGGCATCCCGTCGGACGGCTCCTACGGCGTCCCGGAGGGCCTGATCTCCTCCTTCCCGGTCACCGTGAAGGACGGGACGTACGAGATCGTCCAGGGCCTGGAGATCAACGAGTTCTCCCGCGCCCGCATCGACGCCTCCGTCAAGGAGCTCGAGGAGGAGCGCGAGGCGGTCCGCGGCCTCGGCCTCATCTGAGCCCTTCCACGGCCTCCGCGGGGCCCCGTGCCGGTTCGTCCGGCGCGGGGCCCCGCGCGTCCTCGTCCCCGTACGCGACCTCACCCGGCAATCCGGTTCGCCGGCACGCACGCTTCCCCTATGCTGATCCCCCGTCACTTCGAGTGTCAGCCGCGCATCGGGGGATCCGCGTGAGCACTGCCCACGTGCCGCAACAGCCACAGCACACCGGCGCGGCGCCGCCGTCCGACCCGCCGCCCACACCACCGCACGCCAGCGAGGCGTCCCGCCTGCTGTGCGCGGGCGTCTACCTGGACTCCGGCTACCGCGACCAGGTCATCGAGCAGCTCTACCTCCACGAGCAGCGCGTCGTCGCGCCCTCGCTCGGCTTCGACGCCGCCCGCGTCCTCGCGCACGCGCTGCGCGCCCGGCGCCAGGAACTGCTGTGGGCGGCGGCCGTCCTCGGGCTGTGGGTGGTGGGCGTACCGCTCAGCGGCGGCCTGCTCGCCTTCCTCCTGTGGCCCAGCCTGCTGCTCGCCGTCGCGCCCCTGCTCCGCGGGCGGGCCGCGCAGCCGCCCTGGTACCGCTGGCTCGCCGCGTTCCTGACGCGCTGGAGCGGCCGGGTGCTCACCGCGCTCGCCCTGCTGACGCTGGCCACGGTCGCCCTCGGCGGCGGCACGGACGACGACTCCGGATACGGCTCCGGGTACGGCTCCTCGTACGGCTCCGACGGGGACGACGTGCTGGAGTCGCTCACCGACTCCTTCGCGACCCTGGCCGAACCGTGGCAGGCCTGGTTCGGGATCGGTGTGCTCGTCTGCGTCGGCCTGTGCGTCGCGGCCCGGCGCAGCCAGTTCGCCCGCGTCCTCGCCGCCGAACTGTCCCCGCGGCGTTTCCCGGACGCCGCCGGCGACCCCGCCGAGCAGGCCGAGGGGCAGCGGCTGCGGCGGCTGACGCACCGCATCCGGCTGGAACAGCACACGCCGCTGGTCATGTACCACGAGGCGCGCCCGTTCTGCGGGGCGGGCGAGGCGTACGACACCTGGGTGCTCGCCGTGGAACTGCGGCCGGACGAGGAGAAGAAGCAGCAGCCGCTCGGCAACCGCGCGATCCTCGACCGGATCCGGCCGCTGCTGGAGCAGCTGCGCGTGCCCGCCGAGCACGCGGGCCCCGGCGTACGGGACCGGCTGCGCCGCCTGGAGATCGACGAGTGCGTGTTCCTGCCCGTCGAAGGGCTCCTCACCCGCGACCAGGCGCCCTACGGCCCGGCGGAGTTCGAGCAGCACCGGGGGCGGGCCGTCGAGGAGGGCGGCGAGAAGCGCCGGCACTTCCTGCGCATCCGCGTCGGCGGCTGGGAGGAGGAACTGGTCGTCACGGTCTTCGTGCGCGTCCACACGCAGGGCCGGATGCTCATGCTGGAGATCGCCCCGCACGTGCTGACGCCGGTCCGCGCGGACTTCAAGGACGCCGACCGCACCTCGCACCGGTTCCGCAACGACAGCCCGTTCGGCCGGATCGCCGGCGCGGCCGTCCTGGTGCCCGGCTCCGCGGGCCGCTCGCTGGTGACGCTCGGCCGGGGCGCGGTGTACGTGTGGCGGCTGCTGACCGGCGGCCACGCGCACGCGCTGCCCGACGGGCCGGCCCTGTCGGTGCGGGAGCTGGCCTCGGCGCCCGCCGGGTCCACCTTCCAGGAGATGGACGCCGCCCGGTACCTCAGGAGCGTCCAGGACCGCATCGGGCGCGGGGTGCGGCTGGCCCTGGCCGACGCGGGTTACGAGACCGGCGAGTTCGTCCAGAAGATCGTCAACATCAGCAACGGCGCGGTGCACATCGGCCGCGCCGACAACTCCTCGTTCGCCTTCGGTGACCACGCGCGCGCCGAGACCACGATCGGCGGCCCCCAGCCGCAGAAGGGATCCGACTAGCGATGGCACCCGACGAGCCGAACGTCAGCATCGGCCGCGCCGACAACTCCTCCTTCGCCTTCGGCGACCACGCCCGGGCCGAGACCCGCAACGCCGCCCCCGCGGCGCGCGACGAGTCCGCCGAGCAACTGCTGGCGGCCGTGCGGGAACTCCGCGGTGACCTGGCCCGGCTGCGGGAGAACGAGCAGGCCGCCCGGCTGGACGAGACCCTCGCCCAGACCGAGGAGGAGATCACCCGGACCGGAACGGCCGGCGAGGGCCGCCTCCGGCGGCTGCGGGAGGTGCTCACGGACGCCCAGAGCATCCTGACGCTGTTCGCGTCGGCGGGGGCCGTCGCCGGACTGCTGGGAATGTGAGAGGGACGGGATGAGCGGGGGACAGCGGTACTGGAACGAGGACACCCAGCGCTGGGAGGACGGCGGCGACGCCGCCGCACCGGTCACCCCGCCGCCCCCGCCGCGCCCGGAGTTCCTGCCGTCCGCCCCGGGCGTGCCGGCGAGCGCGGCGCCCGCGCCGGACGACGTGCCGGCGGGCCGCGTACCGGCTCCCGCCGCGGGGCACGGAGCCTGGCCCGGCCCCGAACTGCCGCACGGCGCCGCCCGGCCGCCCGCCGAGCCGGCGCCGCCCGCCGGGCGGGGCCCCGGCCGGCGGCTCCTGTGGGGCGTGCTGGGCGGGGCCGCCGCGGCCGGGGCCGCCGTGGCGCTGCTGCTGCCGCCGCTCGTCGACGGCGACGGAACGGACGGCGGGCCCGGCTCCCGCGACGACCACGCGGCCACCTCCGGCCCGGCCCCGGCCGGCGGCGCGACCCCCGGCCCGTCGGACGTGGGAACGGCCGCCGTCGAACCCACCGACGACGTCACGGACTCCCCGTCCCCCCGGGCGTCCGGACTCCCCGCCGACTACGAACTCCACACCGACGCCGAGGGCTTCACCATCGGCCGCCCGCTGGGCTGGACGCGTGAGGCGGTGGCCTCCCGGCACGGCATGGACGTCGTCAACTACCGCAGCGCCGACGGCCTCCACCGCCTCCAGGTGTACGAGGTCGCGGAGTCCTCCCCCGAGGAGTCCTTCGACCTGTTCCTGTCCGACAGCACGCCGAAGGCCGACGGCTTCGAGAAGGTCGCCCTGGAGCGGGTCGAGGAGGCAGGAGTCCTCGGGCTGCGGCTGGAGTACCGGGCCGACTCCCTGCGGGGCGAGCCGGAGGCCGGCGGCTGGCACGTCCAGGACGTGCGCTTCCGCGCGCCGGGCGACGGCAAGGTGTACGCGATCGCCGCGTACGGTCCGCCCACCGACGGCATCGACCCCGAACGGCACCTGGCGCTGACGGCCCTCGCCCACTTCTGTCCCCCGGACACCACCTGCCGGCAGGGCTGACCGCCCCCGGACGAACCCGGGCCTTCCCCCTCTCCCGGCCCCTGGTCCACGACACCGCGAAACGCGGCGGCGCGGCGGCGGGCACGTGGGTGGACGGACACCGGGTCACATGGCGGAAGTGGCTGTCCCGACCTCCTGGTTCACCACTCGGTGGAGCCCGGGGGGATCCGCCGGGCGACCATCAGCCGGTTCCAGCTGTTGATCACGGTGATCAGCGCGACGAGGTGGGCGAGCCGGGCGGCGTCGAAGTGCCGGGCCGCCCGCTCGTACACCTCGTCCGGCACGAAACCGTCCGTCAGTACCGTGACCGCCTCCGTCAGCTCCAGCGCGGCCCGTTCCCGCGCGTCGAAGACGTCGTCCCCGGCCTCCTCCCAGGCGTTCAGCAGATCGAGCTGCGCCTCGCGCACCACCCCGTCCTCGCGGGCGATCGCGAGGTGCATGTCGAGGCAGAACGCGCAGTGGTTGAGCTGCGAGGCGCGGATCTGGACCAGCTCGGCCAGCCCGGGATCGCCGAGGCCCTTCTTGGCGGCGGCGCCCACCGCCCGCAGCGCGCCGCGGACACCGGCGTCGAGGCGGGTCGTACGAGCCGTCACGCGCGCTGCCCCGGCGTGTAGTGACCCGGCGTCATCCGGCAGGTCACGCCGAACCGGTTCCACGCGTTGATCACCGCGATCGCGGCGATCAGCTGCGCCAGCTCCGGCTCCTCGAACCGCTTGGCGGCCCGCTCGTACACCTCGTCCGGAACGAAGCCGTCCGTCAGCACGGTGACCGCCTCGGTCAGCTCGATCGCCGCGAGCTCCTTCTCCGTGTAGAAGTGCCGCGACTCCTCCCACGCGCCGAGCTGCACGATCCGCTCGACGCTCTCGCCCGCCGCGAGCGCGTCCTTGGTGTGCATGTCCAGGCAGAACGCGCAGCGGTTGAGCTGCGAGGCGCGGATCTTGACCAGCTCGTACAGCGTGGCGTCGAGGCCCTTCCTGGCGGCGGAGTCCAGCCGGACCATCGCCTTGTAGACCTCGGGGGCGTGCCGGGCCCACTCCAGCCGGACGGGCGGCTCGGCGGCGTACGTCGTGTTCGTCTCGGTAGTGCTCATGCCTCGACCCTAGAAGTGAGGCAGCCCAGCGGTATGGTCCACTTCCATGGCGGAACGCTGGGCCACTTTCGGCATCGACCTGCACCTCGAACCGGCCGGTCCCGGCCTGCGCCGCGGCCTGACCGACGCCCTGCGCGAGGCCGTCCGCACCGGCCGGCTCGCCCCCGGCGCCCGGCTGCCCTCCTCCCGCTCCCTCGCCGCCGACCTGGGCATCGCCCGCAACACCGTCGCCGACGCCTACGCCGACCTGGTCGCCGAGGGCTGGCTCACGGCCCGGCAGGGCTCCGGCACCCGCGTCGCCGACCGCGCGGTACCCGGCCCGCCGGCCCACCGGCCCGCCCCGCGCCGAGCCCCCGGCCGGCTTCCGTACGACCTCGTCCCGGGCACCCCCGACCTCGCCTCCTTCCCCCGCGCCGAGTGGCTCAAGGCCACCCGCCGCGCCCTCGCCGCCGCCCCGCACGACGCCCTCGGCTACGGCGACCCGCGCGGCCGCCCCGAACTGCGCACGGCCCTCGCGGACTACCTCGCCCGGGTGCGCGGCGTACGCGCCGATCCCGAACGGATCGTCGTCTGCCCCGGTTTCGCCGGCGGCCTCCGCCTCCTCTGCGAGGTGCTGCGCGCCCGCGGCGCCCGCACCCTCGCCGTGGAGTCCTACGGACTGGGCGTCCACTGGGACCTGGCCACCCGCGCCGGCCTGACCACCACCCCGCTGCCCTTCGACTCCCTCGGCACCCGCGCACAGGACCCGGGTGACGCCGACGCGGTCCTGCTCAGTCCCGCGCACCAGTTCCCGCTGGGCGGCGCCCTGCGGCCCGAGCGCCGCGCCGCCGTCGTCGACTGGGCCCGCCGCACCGGCGGACTGATCCTGGAGGACGACTACGACGGCGAGTTCCGCTACGACCGCCAGGCCGTCGGCGCGCTCCAGGGCCTCGACCCCGACCACGTGGTCTACCTCGGCACGGCCAGCAAGTCCCTCGCCCCCGGACTCCGCCTCGGCTGGGCGGTCCTGCCCCCGGCCCTGGTCCCGGACGTCGTGGCCCACGGCGGCGGTCGCTCGACCGGCGTCCTCGAACAGCTCACCCTCGCCGAGTTCCTCGCCTCCGGCGCCTACGACCGCCACGTCCGCGCCGCCCGCCTGCGCTACCGCCGCCGCCGTGACCGCCTGGTCGAGTCCCTCGCCGCCCGGGCCCCCGACGTCCGGATCACCGGCATCGCGGCCGGCCTGCACGCCGTCCTCCGGCTCCCGCCCGGCACCGAGCGGTCCGTGGTCCAGGCCGCCACCTGGCAGGGCCTCGCCGTCCTCGGCCTCTCCCGCTTCCGTCACCCCGCCGCCGACACCGTGGCGGGCGACGCCCTGGTCGTCGGCTACGCCACCCCGCCGGACCACGCCTGGGCCGGCGCCCTGGACGCCCTGTGCCGGGCGCTGCCCTGACGCACCGAACCGGCATACCGCGTCAAGGTTCGCAAACCGACGGCGGGGGAGCGCGGCCGGCAGGGGGCTCCCGTGCGCGGCGGCCGGCCGGTCCCTAGGCTGTCCGCCGCGAGCCGGGAGAGGTGCTCCGGGGACGTGCGAGGGGGAGCGAAGGACATGGCGGAGTCGCGGCGGCGGTTGCGGTCCAGCACGGTGGTGCTCGGGGGGATGGGCGTCCTCGCGGCGGCGTTGACCTCGTGCGGGTCGGATCCGGACCGGCGGTGCGTGGACCGGGACAGCTACGACCACCTCAACGGCTACAAGATCGTCGCCGACAGGAGCTGCACGTCCTCCGGGACCACCCCCCGTTCGCCCGGCAAGGGTGGCGGGACCCGCACCGACGCCGACTGGTACTACGACGCCGACGTCAGTAACGGCTACGCCGACGACGGCACCTTCAGCCGCAGCGAGGCCGTCGACCGGGGCGGCTTCGGCTGCTCGGGCTCCGGCAGCGGCGGCGGCTGAGCGGGTCATGGAACGACGTACGACCGAGCCCCGCCCCGGCTGGCAGGAGACCGTCGAGGAGCAGGGGCTCGTCTACCCGCTCACCCGTCACCCCGACGGGTCCCTGCGCCCCTACTGGGACGAGAGCGCCTACTACGTCCTCACCCTGGAGGAGGTCGAGGCGCTGGAGGAGGTCGTCGAGGAACTGCACGGCATGTGCCTCGCCGCCGCCGAGCACATCGTCACCGCCGACCGCTTCGCCGACCTCGGCATCACCGACCCGCGCATCGCCCGCGCGGTCGCCGAGGCCTGGCGTCGGCGCGCGGAACTCCCCTCCGTCTACGGCCGCTTCGACCTCCGCTACGACGGGACGGGCCCCGCGAAGCTCCTGGAGTACAACGCCGACACCCCGACCTCCCTCGTGGAGGCCGCCTCCCCCCAGTGGTTCTGGATGGAGGAACGCTTCCCCGGCGCCGACCAGTGGAACTCCCTCCACGAACGCCTCGTCGACGCCTGGAGGAGACAGGGCGCCCTCCTCCCGCCGGGCAGCCCCCTGTACTTCGCCCACTCCTCCGCCGACGAACTCGGCGAGGACCTGATGACCGTCGCCTACCTCAAGGAGACCGCCGAACAGGCCGGCCTCGACACCGACTGGATCTCCATGGAGGAGATCGGCTGGGACCGCCTCTCCGGCCGCTTCGTCGACAACCGGCTCCGGTTCATCCGCAGCGTCTTCAAGCTGTACCCCTGGGAGTGGCTCACCACCGACCGCTTCGCCGGCCACGTCCTCGACACCCTGGACAACGGCGGCGGCACCGGTACCACCCTGTGGATCGAGCCCGCCTGGAAGATGCTGCTCAGCAACAAGGCCCTGCTGGCGATCCTCTGGGAGCTGCACCCCGGTCACCCCCACCTCCTCCCCGCCTACCTGGACGGTCCGCGGGAGCTGGCGGACACCACCGGCTGGGCAGCCAAGCCCCTGCTCGGCCGCGAGGGCGCCGGCGTGACCCTCCACGAGCCCGGCGCCGGCCCCGTCCTCCGCGACGAACCCTGCTGCTACCAGCAGCTCGCCCCTCTTCCCGACTTCGACGGCAACCACGTCGTCCTCGGCGCCTGGGTGGTGGAGAACGAGTCCGCGGGCCTGGGCATCCGTGAGTCGTCGGGCCTGGTGACGGACGAGTACGCCCGCTTCCTGCCGCACGTGATCCTCTAGCCGCGCCGCCCGCGCCGGCGAGGCGGACGCCGGCGCCCGCATGGTGGACGCCTCGCCGTGGCACTTCGCGCCGCCCGGTAATGTGACCGTGGGCCGTGACTGGCGCGCTGGGATGGAGCAACCATCGGGAAGCGGCCCCGGGCCCTTCGGGTCCGGACACATGTGCCGTGCGCCTGGGCCGTACCGTGAACGCAGAACGCCACGTCCGGAGGTCCCCATGTCAGCCGCCGAGCAGCCGCTCACCCCCGCGTCCACCGCCTTCCGCTCCGCCCTCGACGTCATCCGCGCCGTCGAGCCGCGCGTCGCCGACGCCATCGGCCAGGAGGTCGCCGACCAGCGCGAGATGCTCAAGCTGATCGCCTCCGAGAACTACGCCTCCCCGGCCACCCTCCTCGCGATGGGCAACTGGTTCAGCGACAAGTACGCGGAGGGCACCGTCGGCCGCCGCTTCTACGCCGGCTGCCGCAACGTGGACACCGTCGAGTCGCTCGCCGCCGAGCACGCCAAGGAGCTCTTCGGCGCCCGCCACGCCTACGTCCAGCCGCACTCCGGCATCGACGCCAACCTCGTCGCCTTCTGGTCCGTCCTCGCCGACCGGGTCGAGGCCCCCTTCCTGGAGAAGACCGGCGCCCGCCAGGTCAACGACCTCTCCGAGGCCGACTGGGCCGAGCTCCGCCAGGCCTTCGGCAACCAGCGCATGCTCGGCATGTCCCTGGACGCCGGCGGCCACCTCACCCACGGCTTCCGCCCGAACATCTCCGGCAAGATGTTCGACCAGCGCTCCTACGGCACCGACCCGGCCACCGGCCTGATCGACTACGAGGCCCTGCGCGTCTCCGCCCGCGAGTTCAAGCCGCTGATCATCGTCGCCGGCTACTCCGCCTACCCCCGTCTGGTGAACTTCCGGATCATGCGCGAGATCGCCGACGAGGTCGGCGCCACGCTCATGGTCGACATGGCCCACTTCGCCGGCCTGGTCGCCGGCAAGGTCCTCACCGGCGACTTCGACCCGGTACCGCACGCCCAGATCGTCACCACCACCACCCACAAGTCGCTGCGCGGCCCGCGCGGCGGCATGGTGCTGTGCGACGACTCCCTCAAGGACCAGGTCGACCGCGGCTGCCCGATGGTCCTCGGCGGCCCGCTCCCGCACGTCATGGCCGCCAAGGCCGTCGCCCTCGCCGAGGCCCGCCGGCCCGCCTTCCAGGACTACGCCCAGCGCGTCGTCGACAACTCCCGCGCCCTCGCCGAGGGCCTGACGCGGCGCGGCGCCACCCTGGTCACCGGCGGCACCGACAACCACCTCAACCTGATCGACGTCGCCACCTCCTACGGCCTCACCGGCCGCCAGGCCGAGGCCGCCCTCCTCGACTCGGGCATCGTCACCAACCGCAACGCCATCCCCGCCGACCCCAACGGCGCCTGGTACACCTCCGGCATCCGCATCGGCACCCCCGCGCTGACCACGCGCGGTCTCGGCACGGCGGAGATGGACGAGGTCGCGGGTCTCATCGACCGTGTCCTGACCACCACGGAACCCGGCACCACCAAGTCCGGCGCCCCCTCCAAGGCCGCCCACGTCCTCGACGCGAAGGTCGCCGACGAGATCTCCCGCCGCGCCACCGACCTGGTCGCCGGCTTCCCGCTCTACCCGGAGATCGACCTCGGCTGACCCCCGCGGGACCCCGCACCCCGCGGGACCTCACAGGTCGATCAGCTCCCGACGCGGCTCCCCCCACGCGGCGGCCCGGTACGGTACCGGGCCGCCGCGCGGCGTACCAGCAGGGTCCCGGCGATCCCGCCCCCGAGCCCTCCGACCGCCCGGACCGGCCCGTCCGGCCCGCCGCCGGAGGCGGACGCCTCCGGCTCCCCGCCGAGGAAGCCGTCGCCGTCCAGCCGGTCGTGGACGTCCCGGGGCACCCGGTGCCGGCGGATGCCGTCGTCCTCCACGTCCGGCGCCGGGTCCGTGCGCACCCACGGCGTGCCGTCCCCGGCCACGAACAGCTGGTCCCGGCGCAGCGTCGCCACGTCCCCACCGGGCGCCCGGCGCGTTCGCGGCCGGCCCCCGACCCCGGTCGGCCCCCACAGCACGGTGACCCGCGCCCGCGGACGCCGCCCCTCCGTCCACTGCGCCGGGACCCGCTCCGTCCCCCTCGCGCAGCGGGTCCGGCAGGCTCCGCAGCCGGTCGAAGTCCCGCCGACCGGCGTGCCAGGACGCGGTGCGCCCGGCGGCGTGCACGACCACCGCCACATCCGGTTCCTCCCCGGGCGGCGCGCCGTCCGCCACCGCCCCCGGCGCCGCCGTCAGCACCACCGCCGCGCCCGCCGCCACCGCGCACACCCGTCGTCGCATACCGCCCCTCCCGCCTCCCGTGCCTTGTCACACCACCGGGGACGGATCGCGACCCCCCTGTTCCGGACCCGCGCCCGAGTGACCCCCGGAGCCTGAGAGAATGGTGGGCATGGCGACTGACCGACCCCGCGTGCTCTCCGGAATCCAGCCCACCGCAGGCTCGTTCCACCTCGGCAACTACCTCGGCGCCGTCCGCCAGTGGGTGGCCCTGCAGGAGACCCACGACGCGTTCTACATGGTCGTCGACCTGCACGCGATCACGGTCCCGCAGGATCCGGCCGAGCTGCGCGCCAACACCCGGCTGGCCGCCGCCCAGCTGCTGGCCGCCGGTCTCGACCCGGACCGCTGCACGCTCTTCGTGCAGAGCCACGTGCCCGAGCACGCCCAGCTCGCCTGGGTCATGAACTGCCTCACCGGCTTCGGCGAGGCCTCCCGCATGACCCAGTTCAAGGACAAGTCCGCCAAGCAGGGCGCCGACCGCGCCTCGGTCGGCCTGTTCACGTACCCGGTCCTGCAGGTCGCGGACATCCTGCTCTATCAGGCGGGCGAGGTGCCGGTGGGCGAGGACCAGCGCCAGCACATCGAGCTCACCCGCGACCTCGCCGAGCGTTTCAACGGCCGGTTCGGCGAGACCTTCACGATGCCGAAGGCGTACATCCTCAAGGAGACGGCGAAGATCTACGACCTCCAGGACCCGACGGTCAAGATGAGCAAGTCGGCGTCCACGCCGAAGGGCCTCATCAACCTCCTGGACGAGCCGAAGACCACCGCCAAGAAGGTGCGGAGCGCGGTCACCGACACCGACACGGTGATCCGCTACGACGTCGTGGAGAAGCCCGGGGTGAGCAATCTCCTGACGATCTACTCGACCCTCACCGGAGCGGACATCCCCGAACTGGAGGAGAAGTACGCCGGCAAGGGCTACGGTGCGCTCAAGACGGACCTCGCCGAGGTCATGGTCGAGTTCGTGACCCCCTTCAAGGAGCGCACCCAGCAGTACCTGGACGACCCCGAGACGCTCGACTCGATCCTGGCCAAGGGCGCGGAGAAGGCGCGTGCCGTCGCCGCGGAGACCCTCTCCCGGGCGTACGACCGGGTCGGTTTCCTGCCCGCCAAGCACTGAACCGCCGAACACCGGCCCACCAGGTGTCGAACCGGCGCTGAACCGGCCCGCGGCGGCGGTCCGTACCACCGCACAGCGCCGCACATCACTCCGGTTGCGCCTGCCCGCATCCGGGTCGTGGTCGTACAGTCGATGACAGGGTGACCGCTTCGGCGGTCACCCGGCGCTCACCGCAGTTCCACCCCGCTCCACCACCACAACGACAGGAGACGACGTGGGGACCGTAACGATCGGCGTGTCGATCGCGGTCCCGGAGCCTCACGGCAGCCGGCTTCAGCAGCTGCGCGCGGGCTTCGGCGACGCCGCGGCTCACGGTATCCCCACGCACGTCACCCTGCTGCCGCCGACGGAGATCGGCGACACCGGGCTGCCGGCCGTCGAGTCGCATCTGGGCGAGGTCGCCGCGGCCGCCCGCCCGTTCCCCATGCGGCTGTCCGGCACCGGCACCTTCCGGCCGCTGACGCCGGTGGTGTTCGTCCAGGTCGTCGAGGGCGGTGCGGCGTGCACCTGGCTGCAGAAGCGGATCCGCCACGCCTCCGGCCCCGTCGCCCGCGAACTGCAGTTCCCGTACCACCCGCACGTCACCGTGGCGCACGGCATCGAGGAGGCGGCCATGGACCGCGCCTTCGAGGAGCTCGCCGGCTACGAGGCCGCGTGGCCCTGCACCGGCTTCGCGCTCTACGAACAGGGCGCCGACGGGGTGTGGCGCAAGCTGCGCGAGTTCCCCTTCGGCTCCCTGGTGGTGCCCCCGCAGTCCGGGAGCGTGGACCGGGGATCGGTCTCCGCCCACTGAGCGCCCCCGGCCGTCAGACCGGCAGCCTGCGGAACACCCCGCGCGGCAGGTGCCGCAGCGCCGACATCACCACCCGCAGCGCGCCCGGCACCCACACGGTCTCCGCGCGGCGCCGCAGCCCCAGCTCGACGGCGGCCGCGACCGCCTCCGGCGTGGTGGCCAGCGGCGCCTCGGGGAGACCGGCGGTCATCCGCGTGCGGACGAACCCGGGGCGTACGACCATGACGTGCACCCCCGTGCCGTACAGCGCGTCGCCGAGGCCCTGGGCGAAGACGTCCAGGCCGGCCTTGCTGGAGCCGTAGATGAAGTTCGCGCGGCGGGCCCGCTCGCCCGCCACGGAGGACAGCACCACCAGCGAGCCGTGGCCCTGCGCCTGGAGCGCGCCCGCGCACACCAGGCCCGCCGAGACCGCTCCGGTGTAGTTGGTCTGCGCGACCCGCACCGCGGCCCGGGGGTCCCGCTCGTCGTGCGCCTGGTCGCCCAGGGTGCCGAAGGCGAGCAGCACCAGGTCGACGTCGCCCTCGGCGAAGACCTTGCCGAGCGCTTCCTCGTGGGCGGCGGGGTCGAGCGCGTCGAAGGCGACCGTGCGCACCTCGGCGCCGAGGCCGCGCAGCTGTCCGGCGGCCTCGTCCAGGCCGGGGGAGGGGCGTCCGGCCAGCCACACCGTGCGGGTGCGGCGGGCGATCAGCCGCCGCGCGGTGGCCAGCGCGATCTCGGACGTACCGCCGAGGACGAGCAGGGACTGGGGGAGGCCGAAGGCGTCCTTCATGACGGCTCCTGGAGGTTGTCTAGAGGTGGAGGCGGCGGGCCAGGTCGGAGACGAACACCCCGCGCGGGTCCAGTTCCGCGCGCAGCGCGCGGAAGTCGTCCAGGCGGGGGTACATGGCCGCGAGCAGCTCCGGACGCAGCCGGGAGTCCTTGGCGAGGTAGACGCGCCCGCCGGCGCCGGCGACCTCCTCGTCGAGCTCGTCGAGGAAGCCGCCGAGGCCGGGCAGGGACGCCGGGACGTCCAGGGCCAGGGTCCACCCCGGCACCGGGAAGGACAGCCAGCCCGGGTCGGCCTCCCCGAAGCGCTTGAGGACGGCGAGGAAGGACGGGCAGCGGCGCCCGGAGATCCGGCGCACGATCCGGCGCAGGGCGTCCTCCCGGCCGTGCCCGACGACGAACTGGTACTGCACGAAGCCGCTTCGGCCGTAGACCCGGTTCCAGTGCGGCACGCCGTCGAGGGGGTGGAAGAACGCGGGGATGCGCTGCAGCTGTCCCGTCCGGGCGCGGGGGGCCTTGCGGTACCAGAGCTCGTTGAACAGCCCCACGGTGGTGCGGCTGAGCAGGCCCTCGGGGACGAAGGAGGGGGCGGCCGGGAGCCTGGAGGTGCGGAAGGAGAGGGGCTCCCCGCGCGCACGGCCGCCCCGGGGCAGCGCGTCCAGGGGGGCGTGGTCGCCGCGCGTGAGCACCGCGCGGCCGGTGGCCCGGCCGCGGGCCAGCAGATCGATCCAGGCGACCGAGTAGCGGTAGCGGTGGTCGGTGTCGGCGAGGCGGGCCATCAGGTCGTCGAGGTCGCCCGCGCGCTCGGTGTCGACACGCATCAGCGAGGTCTCCACCGGCTGGAGCCGGACCGTCGCGGTGAGGATCACCCCGGTCAGGCCCATGCCGCCCGCGGTCGCCTCGAACAGCGGCGTGCCCGGCACGACCGTACGGACCCGCCCGTCGGCGGTGAGCAGCTCCAGGGACAGCACGTGGCGGGAGAAGGAGCCGGAGACGTGGTGGTTCTTGCCGTGGATGTCGGCGCCGATCGCCCCGCCGACCGTCACGTAGCGGGTGCCCGGCGTCACCGGCACGAACCAGCCGAGCGGCAGCAGCACCTCCATCAGCCGGTGCAGGGAGACGCCCGCGTCGCACAGCACGGTGCCGCCGTCGGCGTCGATCGCGTGCACGCGGTCCAGACCCGTCATGTCGAGCACGGCGCCGCCCGCGTTCTGCGCGGCGTCCCCGTACGCCCGCCCCAGTCCCCGCGCGATGCCCCCGCGGGCCCCGCACTCCCGGACGGCCCGGGCGGCCTCCTCGTACGTCCGTGGGCGGATCAGCCGGGCGGCGGTGGGAGCGGTGCGGCCCCACCCCGTGACGGGAACGGTGTCGGCAGGCATGACGGTGACCGTATCGCCCCTATGTGACTTTTTAGCTTTGAAACGTCACCCCCATCCCTGAAACGGGTGATTAATGGGATGTCGCTCCCCGGTGACGGGAATTCCGGCCCGCCGGGCGTGAACAGTGGGTCCCCATGGACGACCTCCACGACCTCCCCCGCACCCCCGGTCTCCACGGCATGGACCACCGGATCGTCTCGGCCTTCAGAGCGTGCGGCGCGGACCCGCGCGTGGCCGGGGCCGCGCGGGCCCTGTCCCGGGCGGGGGAGCACGGGGCGGTGTGGCTCGCGGTGGGGCTCGCCGGAGCCGCCGTGGACCGCCCCCGGCGCGGCGCCTGGCTGCGCGGCACCGCGCTCACCGCGGGCGCCCACGTCGCCGGCTCGCTCGTGAAACGGGTCGTGCGCCGTCCACGGCCCACGCATGTCGAACCCCTGGTCGGCACGGTCGGCCGGCACTCCTTCCCCAGCTCGCACGCCACCTCCTCCGCCGCCGCGGCCGTCGCCTTCGGCGCGCTGGGCGCCCGCGCGGTGCCCCCGCTCGCCGCCGCCGTCTGCGTCTCCCGCCTGGTGGCCGGCGTCCACTACCCGTCGGACGTGGCGGCCGGCGCCGTCCTCGGCGCGCTCACCGCCCGCCTCGGCGCCCGCTGGATGACGGGAGGCCCCGCGTGACCCTCCTGCGCGAGCGCCCCGACCGGCGGCAGACCGCGCCGTCCGGCACGGGCGGCCTCCTCACGGGCCTGCTGCTGACCGCGCGGCCCAAGCAGTGGGTCAAGAACGTCCTGGTGATCGCCGCCCCGGCCGCCG
Organism: Streptomyces caelestis; assembly: GCF_001279005.1. Classification (GTDB taxonomy): domain Bacteria; phylum Actinomycetota; class Actinomycetes; order Streptomycetales; family Streptomycetaceae; genus Streptomyces; species Streptomyces heliomycini. Next base: position 45,977 of record NZ_LGCN01000205.1, on the reverse strand, counting down.
CCGGCGAACTGTTCTCCGTCCACGCCCTGACCCGGCTCGCCCTGGTCTTCGTCCTGTTCACCGCCTGCGCCGCCGCCGTCTACCTGGTCAACGACGCGCGCGACGCCGACGCCGACCGGGCCCACCCCGTCAAGTGCCGCCGCCCGGTCGCCGCCGGCCGGGTCCCGGTGCCGGCCGCCTACGCCGCCGGGACCGCCCTCGGCGTCCTCGCGCCCGCCGTCGCGGTCCGGCTGTGCCCCCCGGAGGCCGCCGCGCTGCTGACCGCCTACCTCGTCATGCAGCTGGCGTACTGCGTCAGCCTCAAGCACGTCCTCGTCGTCGACCTCACCGTCGTCACCACCGGCTTCGTGATGCGCGCGGTGATCGGCGGTCTCGCCCTCGGCATCCCCCTGTCCCGCTGGTTCCTCATCACCACCGGGTTCGGCGCCCTGTTCATGGTCGCCGCCAAGCGCTACTCCGAAGCCGTGCAGACGGCCGGGGAAGCGGGCGCCACCCGCGCGTTGCTCGCCGAGTACACCACCGGCTACCTCCGCTTCGTCTGGCAGCTCGCCGCCGGCGTCGCCGTCCTCGGCTACTGCCTGTGGGCCCTGGAGGAGGGCGGCGTGCCGCACACCAGCGTGCTGCCCTGGCGGCAGCTGTCCGTGGTCGCCTTCGTCCTCGCCGTCCTCCGGTACGCCGTCTTCGCCGACCGCGGTACCGCCGGCGAACCCGAGGACGTGGTGCTGGGCGACCGCGCGCTCGCCGTCATCGGCCTGGTCTGGGGGGTGATGTACGCCCTGGCGGTGGCCGACTGGTGAGGAACCGTCCGCTCCGCCGCCGGTCACGCGGGCCCGGTTTCGGGGTACCAGGACATGGGGCTTCCACGAGGGGGGCAGGGTCGGGTCATGGACTGGCTGAAAAGGCTTCCCGTCGTCGGGCCGTGGGCGGCCCGGCTGATGCTCACGCACGCGTGGCGGTCGTACGAGCGTCTGGACCGGGTGCACTGGACACGGCTGGCCGCCGCGATGACGTTCACCAGCTTCGTCGCGCTGTTCCCGCTGCTCACCGTGGCCGCCTCGATCGGCGCCGCCACGCTGAGCCGGGAGCAGCAGGACACCCTCCAGGACAGGATCGCCGACCAGGTGCCCGGCATCTCCGACCAGTTGGACGTCGGGGGTCTGGTGGAGAACGCCGGCACCGTCGGACTCATCGCCGGCGCCGTGCTGCTGTTCACCGGCGTCAGCTGGGCCGGCTCCATGCGGGAGTGCCTGCGCGCGGTGTGGGAGCTGCCCGACGAGGAGGAGAACCCCCTCCTGCGCAAGGGCAAGGACGTGGGCACCCTCGTCGGCCTGGGCGGCGCGGTCCTGATCACCCTGGTCGCCTCCACCGTCGCCTCCGCGATGGTCGGCCGGATCAGTGACGCCGCCGGGCTGGAGAAGGGCGGCTGGGGCGGGATCGTCCTGCACGTCGCGGCGTTCGCCGTCGCCGTCGGCGCCGACTTCCTGCTCCTGCTGTACGTCCTCACCCTGCTGCCCGGCGTCGAACCCACCCGGCACCGCCTGCTCGTCGCCGCCCTCACCGGCGCGGTCGGCTTCGAGCTGCTGAAGCTGCTGCTCAGCGGCTATCTGCAGGGCGTGGCCGCGAAGAGCATGTACGGCGCGTTCGGCGTTCCGGTGGCCCTGCTGCTGTGGATCAACCTCACCTCGAAACTGGTCCTGTTCTGCGCCGCCTGGACGGCGACGTGGAGCAAGCGGGACGAGGTCCCCGGGCTCACGGACGCGAGCGGCGACGCACCAGGTCCGGCAGCGGCCAGCGCCGGTTGACCAGGAAGGCGCCGCCCGCGAGCAGCACCAGCACCCCGCCGGCGATGCCCAGCGCGACCCCGGCGCCGTCGGCGCCGCCGCCCGACGCGGCACTCGCCACCGGCTTCGAACCGGCCGCGACGACTCCGTCCCCGGCGCCCCCGGCCTCGCCGGGGGAGGCGGACGGGCCCGGTCGGGCGCCGGCCTGCGCCACGCTCCTCGGCCGCACCAGCTCACCCACCGGCTCGACCTTGCCGGCCGCCTCGAAACCCCAGTCGAAGAGCTTCGCGGTCTCCTTGTAGACCTCGTTGTGCTCGTTCTTCGACGGGTTCATCACGGTGACCAGCAGCACCTTGCCGTCCCGCTCGGCGACACCGGTGAAGGTGGCGCCCGCGTTGGTGGTGTTGCCGTTCTTCACGCCGGCTATGCCCGGGTAGACCGGCACGTCGGTGTCGCCGGCCAGCAGCCGGTTGGTGTTCTGGATCTCGAAGGCCCCGCGGACCTTCTTGCCCTTCTTGTTCTTCTTCGTCTCACCCGGGAACTGCGCCCTGACCGTCGAGCTGTACTCCCGGAAGTCCTTCTTCTGCAGCCCGGAGCGGGCGATCAGCGTCAGGTCGTACGCGGACGACACCTGCCTCGGGGCGTCGTAGCCGTCGGGACTGACCACGTGCGTGTCGAGCGCCTGGAGCTCCTCGGCGTGCGCGTTCATCTCCTCGACGGTTTTCTCGACACCGCCGTTCATCGCCGACAGCACGTGCACCGCGTCGTTGCCGGAGCGGAGGAAGACGCCCAGCCACAGGTCGTGGACGGTGTACGTCTCGTCCTCCTTGATGCCGACCATGCTGGAACCGGCGCCGATCCCGGCCAGGTCGGACGGCTCGACCTCGTGCTCCGTCGTCCTGGGCCACTTCGGCAGCAGCGTGTCGGCGAACAGCATCTTCAGCGTGCTCGCGGGGGCCAGCCGCCAGTGCGCGTTGTGCGCGGCGAGCACCTTGCCGGACTCGGCGTCGGCGACGATCCAGGAGCGGGCCGACAGCTCCTTCGGCAGCACCGGCACCCCGCTCGCGAGGTTGACCTGCGTCCCCGGCTGCCCGAGCCGGGCGCCGCCCACGATCGACGTCGTCGCCGGGGGAGTGGCCGACGGACTCGTCGACGGCTTCGGGGCCGCGAGGGCGGCGGGCGCGGTCAGCGCGGCGGACAACAGGACGGCGGAGGCGACCAGCAGCGATCGCCGGACGGTGTTCTCGGGTGCGGGCACGACCGGAAACGTACATGCCATGTCCGGCGAAGTCCCGGGCAGGTCCCCACCCCGGGCAAGGATCCGGACACCGCCCGGCGATACTGGACCCATGCCGTGCTCTCCCGGGGGACGACCCCCGGACCCCCGGCCGGCCGAGGGGGCCCGGCGCTGTGAGGAAAGGTCTTCTCTGGTGAAGCTCAGCCGCCCCGTCTCCTGGTTCCTGCTCGCCTTCGGGGTGTGGAGCTGGGTCATCTGGGTCACTTTCGTCAAGAACCTGGTCAAGGACAGCAGCGGACTCGCGTTCGAGGACGGGCACCCGACGGCGTACTTCTTCGTTCACCTGACGCTCGCCGTGGTCTCCTTCGTACTGGGGACGGTCATCGGGGGCATCGGGTTGCGCGGACTGCGCGCACTGAGCCGGACGTCACGGACGTCCTGACCGGAAATAGGGGAACTCCGCCTCGTGGCCATCGTTTTCGTACTCATCGCGCTACTGGTCGTGGCCGTCCTGGTGACGGGCAACTGGTACGTGTGGCGGCGTCTTTTCCGCGACACCACGAAGGGCCCGGGCGCGGTGCGCCGCGCGGGCGCGGCGGTGATCGTCGGCGGCTGGGCGCTGACGGTGGCCACCTTCGTCGTCAGCCGCAGCGACGCCCCCTTCCGGCTCAAGCAGGTCCTGGCCTGGCCCGGCTACCTGTGGCTGGCCCTGGCCCTGTACCTGCTGCTGGCGGTGCTCGCGGGCGAACTGGTGCGCCCGGTGCTGCGGCGGATCCTGGAACGGCGGGCGCGGACGTCACAGGCGGCGGAGCCCGTACCGGCGCGGCCGGAGCCGATACCGGCCGGGCAGGGCACGGGACGCGGTCCGGGCGGCCCGGGCGACGCGACGGACGCCGGGACGGCGGGGGACGGCCCGGCGGCCGACGGCGGCGCGTCCGGCCCGCAGGGAGCACCCGCCGCCCCCTCCCGGCGGCTGTTCGTCTCCCGCGTCGTCGGCGGCGCCGCCGCGGCGGCGGCCGTGGGGACCGTCGGCTACGGGACGTACGGCGTGCTGCGCGGGCCGGGGGTGAAGCGGGTCACCGTGCCGCTCGCCAAGCTTCCCCGCGCGGCGCACGGTTACCGCATCGCGGTGGTCAGCGACATCCACCTCGGGCCGGTGCTCGGGCGGGGCTTCGCGCAGAAGGTCGTCGACACGATCAACTCGACCCAGCCGGACCTGATCGCGGTCGTCGGCGACCTGGTGGACGGGAACGTGAAGGACCTCGGCCCGGCCGCGGCTCCGCTGGCGCAGCTGAGGGCGCGTCACGGCTCGTTCTTCGTCACCGGCAACCACGAGTACTTCTCCGGTGCCGAGCAGTGGGTCGAGGAGGTGCGGCGGCTCGGGCTGAACCCGCTGGAGAACGCCCGTACGGAGCTGCCGCACTTCGACCTGGCGGGGGTCAACGACGTGGCCGGTGAGGACGAGGGCCAGGGCCCGGACTACGCGAAGGCGCTCGGTGACCGGGACCGGGGGCGGGCGTGCGTGCTGCTCGCCCACCAGCCGGTGCAGATCCACGACGCCGTCGACCACGGGGTCGACCTCCAGCTGTCCGGGCACACCCATGGCGGGCAGCTGTTTCCCGGCAACCTCGTGGCCGGTCTCGCCAATCCCACGCTGGCGGGGCTGGACCGCTACGGCGACACCCAGCTGTACGTCAGCAGGGGCGCCGGCGCGTGGGGGCCGCCCACGCGGGTGGGCGCGCCGTCGGACATCACGGTGATCGAGTTGGCGTCGAAGCAGGCCTGACGGTACGTCCGGTGGGCCGGGGCGGGCTCGCTCCCCGCGCTCGCGGGGCGCCTCCCCCACTCCCGGCTCCTCCCCCATGAGCGGGGGGACCCCCATCGCCCTGGGGGCGCCTCCCCGGCCCTTGAGGCACTGGGGGAGGCACGACTGCCCGCAGCTGGGGGAGTCGATGAGTCACGTTCGTACGGCGCTTGTTCTGGTCGAGCTGCAGCGGTGGATCGTCGACATGGAGTGGGAGCCGGTCGGCGGTGGCGTCGTCGAGGCGTGTGGGCGGCCGCGTGATCGGTTCTCGACGGTCATCCCGGTCCGGTACGTGCGCGCCGACGGGGCGGACGGCGGGCCGGACGCCGCCCCCGACCGGCCGCACGCCCCGCCCCGGCCGCCACCTGGTGACCGAGCGCGGTCTCGACGCGTTCGAGGACACCGAGCCGGACGACGTACCGCGCCGTGAGGGGGTCACCGAGGCGGTGGCCGCCGGGCCGTCCACCGCGCACGGCGACGCGGCGCCGGCCGCGACGGCGCTGCGGCCGGGGTACGGCGTCGTCGTGGCCGAGGACGCCACCGCGAGCCCCGACGAGGCACGGCACCGCCCGGGGCGTCGGCCTCACGGCCGCCGGGGAGTGATCCGGTCTCATGCCGTGCGGTGCGGCGGGGCGGGTTCCGGCGCCCGCTTTGGGGCGGGCGCCGCCCCGTCGTCCGCCGGGCACGCTCCCGGCCGGGTCGGCAGGGTCACGGTCGCCTCCAGTCCCTCGCCCGGCGCCGTCCGCACCGACACCTCGCCCCCGTGCGCCCGCACCACGCCCTGCACGATCGCCATGCCGAGACCGCTCCCCGCACCCCCGCCGGCGCGGAAGAAGCGGTCGAAGACGCGCGCCGCGTCCTCCGCCGTGAGGCCGGGCCCGTCGTCCGCCACGGACAGCCGCACCCGCCCGTCGTCCGCGCGGACCACCCCGAGCCGTACCGCGGCGTCCGCCGGCGTGTGCGTGCGCACATTGCCCAGCAGGTTCCCCAGGACCTGCCGCAGCCCCGCCTCGTCCGCGCGCACCAGCACCGCGCCGTCCGCGTCCACGGTCACCGTCCGCTCCGGCTGCTGCACCCGCAGGTCCTCCGCCGCGTCCCGCACCAGCCGGCACACGTCCACGTTCCGCAGCCGCAGCTCGGGACGCTGGTCCAGCCGGGCCAGCACCAGCAGCTCGTCGACCAGCCGCCCCATCCGGTCGGACTCCGCCAGCATCCGGTCCCAGGCCCGCCTGCGTTCCGTCGGCTCCCGCAGCATCCCCCGGTCGTACAGCTGGAGGTAGCCGCGGATCGCGGCCAGCGGCGTGCGCAGCTCGTGCGAGGCGTCGGCGACGAACCGCCGCAGCTGGGCAGCGCTGCGCTCGCGCGTGCGGTACGCCGACTCCACCTGCTGGAGCATCGAGTTGAGGGCGAGCCGCAGCTGCTCCACCTCGAGGATCGTCTCCCGGCTGGAGGGCACCCGCCGGGTCAGGTCGCCCTCCGCGATCGCCGACGAGGTCTCCACCATGTCCTCCAGCGGCCGCATCCGGCGCCGCACGCTGACCATGGTCAGGCAGGCCAGCAGCAGCAACAGCAGCGTCCCGATGGCCAGGTCGAACTTGACCGCCTTGGCGATGCCGTCGTGCACCGCCTCGGTGGAGCCGGCGATCAGGACGTAGGTGCCGTCCGCGAGCCGGGTGGCGGTGACACGGTAGGCGGCGCCGCGGACGGTGACGTCGTGCGGCTCCGGGTCCCGGACCAGGGTGCGCGCGTCGCCCACCGCGTCGGCCAGGTCGCGCTGCGCCCCGGTCGGCTCGAAGCCGAGGACGCCGACGGGCTCGCCCCGGGCGTCCACGGCGGCGAAGAGCGAGTCCGGGTCCTCCTGCCGGTTCCGGTCCGGGTCGATCCGGTCGCGGAAGAAGCTCAGCACGCTCAGCGAGTCGATCTGCCGCAGCGTCAGCTCCGAGCCGCCCAGCGAGTCACGGGTCCGGGTCAGCTCCGTGTCGATCTGGTCCAGCAGGTAGTAGCGCATCCCCATCACGCTCACCGCGGTGGCCGCCACGATGCCGAGGGCCAGCAGCACCACGTTCGCCAGCGTCAGCGCCCCGCGCAGCGAGTGCACGCCCCGACCGCGGCCCGGCCTCCGGATCGGGAGCCTCACGTCAGGCCGTACCCGACCCCGCGCCGGGTGGTGATCACCGGCGGGCCCAGGGCGTCGAGCTTGCGCCGCAGATAGCTGATGTAGGTCTCCACGACGGTCGAATCGGCCGGGGCGTGCTCGTACTGCCAGACGTGGCGCAGCAGTTGCTCCTTCGGCACGATCCGGCCGCCGTTGCGCACCAGGAAGCGCAGCAGCGCGTACTCGGTGGGGGTGAGCTCGACCGAGCGGCCCGCGCGGCGCACCGAGTACGTCGTCTCGTCCAGCTCCAGGTCGCCGTGGCGCAGCGGCGCCCGCTGCGGGAGCACGTCGGCGGGGCGGGTGCGGCGCAGTACGGCGGCGATCCGGGCGACGACCTCGTCGATGTTGAACGGCTTGGTGATGTAGTCGTCGCCGAAGCCGAGCGCGCCGACGATCTCGGCGGGCGCGTCCCGCGCGGTGAGGAACACCAAGGCCAGCTCCGGCCGCCGGGAACGCAGTTCACGGCCGAGGGCGCGGCCGTCGCCGTCCGGCAGCATCACGTCCAGGAGGGCGCAATCGGGGAGGGTGTGCTCGGTCAGCGCGAGCGCCTCGCGGACCGTGCCGGCGGTCATGACCTCGAAGCGGTGGTAGCGCAGGGCGATGGCGAGGACGTCCGCGATGCTCTCCTCGTCCTCCACGACCAGCACGGTGCCGGGAGCTGTCGTCATGCCCCCAGTATCAGCCGAACCCCCTTCGCTCGTAACGGTGTTCGCTTTGGAGTTCCTTGAGAGTCCCGCCCGAGTCGTGTCCCCGCGCGGGTGCCGCCGTCGATCCTGCTGCCCAGGACCTGGGGGACCGACCGAGCGACGAGGGAGCGGAAACGTGGCGGTATTGGCACGCTGGTGCTATCGGCATCGGCTGGTGGTCCTGTTGCTGTGGGTGGGGGCGCTGCTCGGACTGGGGGTCTCGGCGAGCGGCGCGGGCACGAACTACGCGGAGGTCTTCTCGCTGCCGGACACCGACTCCAAGCGGGCGTACGACCTGATGGAGAAGGCGTTCCCGGAACGCGCCGGAGACACCGACACCGTGGTGTGGAAGGTCGACGAGGGATCCGTGCGGGACGGCTCCGTACGGTCCCGGATCCAGCCGGCGCTGACGGAGATCGGGCGCATGGAGGGCGTCGGCGCGGTCACGGACCCGTACGGCGCGCAGGGCGCGGCGCAGATCAGCGAGGACGGGCGGATCGCCTACGCGCAGGTCACGTTCGCCGAGCAGGCGGACGCCGTGCCGAAGGGGCTGGTCCAGGACGTCGTCGACACCGCGCAGGACGCCGCGCGCGACGGGCTCCGGGTGGAGCTGGGTGGTCAGGCCATCACACGCGTCCAGGAACCGCCGACGGGCACGGCCGAACTGGTCGGCATCCTGGCCGCCGCCGTCGTGCTGTTCGTGGCCTTCGGGTCGCTCTTCGCGATGCTGCTGCCGATCGTGGTCGCCGTCTTCGGCGTCGGCACCGGCATGTTCGGCACCCAGCTGCTCAGCCACGTCACCGACGTCCCCGAACTGGCGTCGCTGCTGTCCACGCTGATCGGTCTCGGCGTGGGCATCGACTACGCCCTGTTCATCGTCACCCGGCACCGGCGCGGCATCCTGCGCGGCGCCGACCCGGAGGAGGCGGCGGTCACCGCCCTCAACACCTCCGGCCGGGCGGTGCTGTTCGCGGGCGGCACGGTGTGCATCGCGCTCGCCGGGATGCTGGTGACGAACCTGCGGTTCCTGGACGGCGTGGTCATCGGCACCACGCTCACCGTCGTCCTGAGCGTGCTCGCCGCCGTCACCCTGCTGCCCGCGCTGCTCGGCCTGCTCGGCCACCGGGTGCTCAGCCGCCGCCAGCGCCGCGGGCTCGCGGCGGAGGGCCCCCGGACCGAGACGGCGAGCGGTCTCGCCGCGCGCTGGTCCGCCGGCGTCCAGCGCCGCCCGAGGTCCGTGGCCGCCGTGGCCGTGGTCCTGATGGCGGCGCTCGCGGTCCCGCTGCTGTCGCTGCGCCTCGGCACCGTGGACCAGGGCAACGACGACGCCTCCATGACCACCAGGAAGGCCTACGACCTGCTCGCCGAGGGCTTCGGGCCCGGCTTCAACGGCCCGCTCCAGGTGGTCGTGGACGGCGAGGCGTCCGACGGCCTGGTGACGGGGTTGGAGGAGACCGAGGGCGTCGCCCGGGTCGCCGCCGTACCGCCCGCGAACGGCGTCACCGTCATCCAGGTCGTCCCCACCACCTCCCCGCAGGCCGAGGAGACGGACCGGCTGATCGACACCCTGCGCGAGGAGGTCATCCCCCGGGCGGGCGTCGAGGCCCACGTCGGCGGGGTGACCGCGGTGTCCAAGGACTTCGCGACGGTGACCGGCGAGCGGCTGCCGCTGTTCATCGGCACGATCATCGGCCTCGGGTTCCTGCTCCTGCTGCTCGCGTTCCGTTCCCTGGTGGTGCCGCTGACGGCCGCCGTGATGAACCTGCTCGCGGCGGCGGCCTCCTTCGGCGTCCTGGTGGCGATCTTCCAGTGGGGCTACGGCCTGGACCTGCTCGGCCTCGGCCAGGAGGGCCCCATCGCGTCCTTCCTGCCGATCATCATGCTGTCGCTGCTGTTCGGGCTCTCCATGGACTACCAGGTGTTCCTGGTGAGCCGGATGCACGAGGAGTGGGTGCACACCCGGGACAACGCCCGCGCGGTGCGCGTCGGCCTCGCCGAGACCAGCCGGGTCATCAACTCCGCGGCCCTGATCATGGTCTGCGTCTTCCTCGCCTTCGTGCTCAGCGGCGACTACGGAGCCGCCATGGCGGGCGTGGGGCTGGCCGCCGCGGTCGCCCTGGACGCGTTCATCCTGCGCACGGCGCTGGTGCCGGCCGTGATGCACCTGCTCGGGAAGTCCAACTGGTGGCTGCCGGCCGGTCTGGAGAAGCGGCTGCCGCACCTGGCGGTGGAACCGAAGGAGGACGCACCGCCCGGGCCCACCGGGGTCCCGGACCCGCACGGCCCCTCCTCGGTGGTCCACGGCTTCGTCCGCACGGCCGACGGCGAACCCGTCGAGGGCGCCGCCGTCACCCTGCTGACCCCGGGCGGTCGCCGGCTGGACCGCGTGATCTCCCTGGCCGACGGCGCGTACATCGTCTCCGTACCGGCCCCGGGCGCCTATCTGCTCGTGGTCACGGCGACCCCGCTCGGTTCCCGCGCGGCGCACGTGACCGTGGTGGACGGCCCGCTGGTGCACGACGTGGAGCTCACGCCCGGTGAGGTGGACGCCGTCAACTGACGGTGCCGGGGCGTCCGTCGTCGGCGGGCGCCCCCTTCTCCTCCTTCTCCCTCTTCGCCGGGTCGGGGAGCGCCTTCGTCATCCCGGGCAGGAACTCCGTGAACAGCTCGTGCACCTCCCGGACCAGGGGACGCAGCACCCGGAAACGGGCCAGGGCGATGCCCCGCGCGGTGATCCGGGCGCCGCGCTCGGCCAGCCGGTAGCTGCGCTCCCGGCCCTCGGTCCGGTCGAAGATCCAGTACAGGACGAGCCCCATCTGGGACAGCCACATCAACTCGGGCAGGATGTCCCGCAGCTCCTCGGGCACCTTGCTCTTCGTCCCGGCGAGCACCGCGCGGTGGACGCTGATCGCCTCCACGCGCGCGTGCTCCGACTCGGGGGAGAAGGGGCTGAGCGGGCTGTCCGGGTCGGCGGCGTTCTTGAAGAACTGCACCGCGAACTCGTGGTACGGCGTGGCGATGTCCAGCCACGTCTTCAGCACGCCGGCGAGCCGGGCCTCCAGATCGGTCTCCCGGGCCAGGACCTCCCGGACCGCGGCCTGGTGCTCGGCGGCGATCCGGTCGTAGAAGCCCTGGATCAGGTGCTCCTTGCCCTCGAAGTAGTAGTAGGCGTTGCCGACGGAGACCCCGGCCTCCTTGGCGATGGCCCGCATGGTCGTCTTGTCGTACCCGCGCTCCTGGAAGAGCCGCATGGCGGTCTCGAGGATCAGGGCGCGGGTCTGCTCGGACTTGCTGAGGGTGGCGCCGTCGCCGGGGCCGTCGTTCTTCGCGGGCACGGAAGGAGCCTAACGCCAGGGAGGGCGTGCCCTACGGGGCGGTGCAGGCGCCCGCGGCGCAGTTCGGCGGGGTGTGGCTCCAGCCGTCGCGCGGATCGTACGTCCACCCGTCGCCCCGGTGGTACACGCTCCCGCCCCACCCGGTCGTCGCCCCACGCCACTTGGCGGCGGCCAGTACCGCGCCCCTGGCGAGCCGGGCGCCGGACGGGGTGCTCAGCCGGTGGGCCAGCCGCCGGTACCTCCGCAGCGCCCACAGGGTGACGACCCAGGCGGCGGCGCCCCGGTAGACCTGCCCGGCGTCACCCACGACGGTGATCTCCTCCAGGGTGGCCCCGTGGTCCAGGCCGGGAAAGCGGGCCCGCGCCGCCTTTGACCCCGCCGGGACCGGTTCCAGCGGCACCAGCTGCGGCTGGCGCACCAGCCAGTCCCGTACGAAGGCGCACAGGGAGCACTCGGCGTCGTACAGCACGGTGAGCCGGCGGACCGGGACGCGCGCGGCGCCCCGGTCCCGAGGTGTGGCCGTCACGCCGCTCACGCCCCGGCCGTGGGGGCCGCCCAGCCCTGCGGCGGCACCGGCGGAACCTGCTCCCGCTCCATCATCCCGCGGCGCCGGATCCTGTTGAGCACGTACACGTTGCCCAGGTGCATCACGCCCAGCACCAGCAGCACCACGCCGAGCTTGGTCGACAGGGCCTCGAAGACGCCGCGCGTGTCGGTGATCGTCTCGTCACCGCTCAGGTACAGCGCGACGAACCCGAGGTTGACGAGGTAGAAGCCGACCACCAGGAGGTGGTTGACGGCGTCGGCGAGCTTCTCGTCGCCGTGCAGCACGTCGGCGAGGAAGACCCGCCCGTTCCTGCTGAGCGTGCGCGCCACCCAGACGGTCAGCCCGATGCTGACGACGAGGTAGACGACGTAGGCGATGACCGTGCGGTCCATGTCCCCCAGCCCTTCTTGAACGCGTTCAAAACGCTGACAGGAGAGACTCTAGCCTCTTTTTTTGAACGTGTTCAACTCAAGGGTGGAGTGGGCTGCGTCACGGATCGGCCGCGCCCCGTGCGCGGTTCAGCCGGACGTGCGCCACCGGCCGGCTCGGAGGATCTCGGCCACGTCCAGGGTGACCTTCGAGCCGATGGAGCCGGGGAGGGTGACCTGCTGGCCGGGGGAGTGGAAGCGATGGCTGGCGTACTCGTTCCCGACCGGATCGGTCAGGACGTGGAGGCGCTGGTGCTCGCGGTCGACGATGACGTAGACGGGTACCTTCGCCCCCGCGTAGGCGGCGACTTTCGCCCCGAGGTCGGCTCCCCGATTCTCGGCGGTGACCTCGAGGACGAGTCGGAAGCAGGCCGGGTCGTAGGACTTGCTCCTCCCGGCGCGGTGCTCGTCGATGTCCGCGTTCACCACCGCGAGGTCGGGGACGGCGAAGTCCTCCGCGCCGGTGGGGAGCGAGAGGCCGACACCCTGCAGCACCCCGGTCTCACCGTCGTCGAGGCCCGCCGCGATGAACCGGCGCATGATCCTGGTCAGGGTGCGGGCGTGCGGGCCGTCACGCTGCGGGGACGCGACGATCCCGCCGTTGACGATCTCCCACCGGTATTCGGGACAGCGTTCCTCGAGATGACGCACCCACATGGTCAGTGGGCGTTCGCCGTGGCGCGGGTCGCCGGATGTCACGGGCATGCGTGCCTCCTCAGGGGTGGAGCCGGAAGCATCCTCACGCGGACCGGAGGCCCTCCGCGACAGCCTTCCGAACGCTTCACCCAAAGGTGTGGCATATGTCGTGAGGGCCCCGTCTCCGGCGGAGACGGGGCCCTCACGGACGTACGGCGTGCCTCAGTAGCGGCGCGTGATCAGCGCACGCTTCACTTCCGCGATCGCCTTCGTGACCTCGATGCCGCGCGGGCAGGCGTCCGTGCAGTTGAAGGTCGTGCGGCAGCGCCAGACGCCGTCGCGGTCGTTGAGGATCTCCAGGCGCTGCTCGCCGGCCTCGTCACGCGAGTCGAAGATGAAGCGGTGCGCGTTGACGATGGCCGCCGGGCCGAAGTACTGCCCGTCGTTCCAGAACACCGGGCACGAGGACGTGCACGCGGCGCACAGGATGCACTTGGTCGTGTCGTCGAAGCGCTCGCGGTCCTCGGCGGACTGCAGCCGCTCGCGCGTCGGCTCGTTGGTGTCCTTCGTGATCAGGAAGGGCATCACGTCCCGGTACGCCTGGAAGAACGGCTCCATGTCCACGACCAGGTCCTTGAGGACCGTCAGGCCCTTGATGGCCTCGACCGTGATCGGCTTCTCGGGGTTGATGTCCTTGATCAGCGTCTTGCACGCCAGGCGGTTCTTGCCGTTGATCCGCATGGCGTCGGAGCCGCAGATGCCGTGGGCGCAGGAACGGCGGAAGGTCAGCGTGCCGTCCAGGTCCCACTTGATCTTGTGCAGCGCGTCGAGGACGCGCTCCTTGGGGTCGATCTCCAGCTGGAAGTCTTCCCAGACCGCCTCGGCCGAGACCTCCGGGTTGAACCGGCGGATCCGCATCGTGACGGTGATGTACGGGGAGTCGGCGAAACCGGGCTCGGGGGAACCGGCCGCGTCCGCCTTGTCCAGAACAGGGGTAGCCATCAGTACTTACGCTCCATCGGCTGGTAGCGGGTCTGGACGACCGGCTTGTAGTCCAGACGGACGGTCTCGGTGCCGTCGGCGCCGACCTCGCGGTACGCCATCGTGTGGCGCATGAAGTTGACGTCGTCGCGGTTCGGGTAGTCCTCGCGGTAGTGACCGCCGCGGGACTCCTTGCGGGCCAGCGCGGAGACGGCCATGACCTCGGCCAGGTCGAGCAGGTTGCCCAGCTCGACGGCCTCGAGGAGGTCGGTGTTGAACCGCTTGCCCTTGTCCTGGATGGCGACGTTCTTGTAGCGCTCGCGCAGCTCGGCGATCTTCTCGACCGCCGTCTTGATCGTCTGCTCGGTGCGGAACACCATGACGTTGGCGTCCATGGTCTCCTGCAGCTCACGGCGGATGGTGGCCACCCGCTCGTTGCCGGTGGAGGACCGCAGCCGCTCGATCTGCTCGACGACCAGGGACTCCGGGTTCTCCGGCAGCTCGACGAAGTCGGCCTTCCGGGAGTACTCCGCCGCCGCGATGCCGGCCCGCTTGCCGAACACGTTGATGTCCAGCAGCGAGTTGGTGCCCAGGCGGTTGGCGCCGTGCACCGACACGCAGGCGACCTCGCCGGCCGCGTACAGGCCCGGCACGACGGTGGTGTTGTCCGCCAGCACCTCGCCCTGGACGTTGGTCGGGATGCCGCCCATGGCGTAGTGCGCGGTCGGCTGGATCGGGATCGGGTCCGTGTACGGCTCGATCCCGAGGTAGGTCCGCGCGAACTCCGTGATGTCGGGCAGCTTGGCGTCCAGCTGCTCCGGCGGGAGGTGGGTGAGGTCCAGGTAGACGTGGTCGCCCTCGGGACCGCAGCCGCGGCCCTCGCGGATCTCCGTGTAGATGGAGCGCGAGACGACGTCACGGGACGCGAGGTCCTTCATGACCGGCGCGTACTTCTCCATGAAGCGCTCGCCGTCCTTGTTGCGGAGGATGCCGCCCTCACCGCGGGCGCCCTCCGTCAGCAGGATGCCCATGCGCCAGATGCCGGTCGGGTGGAACTGGAAGAACTCCATGTCCTCCAGCGGCAGCCCGCGCCGGTACACGGCGGCCTGGCCGTCACCGGTCAGCGTGTGCGCGTTGGACGTCACCTTGAAGAACTTGCCGGTGCCGCCGGAGGCGTAGATCACGGCCTTCGCCCGGAAGACGTGGATCTCGCCGGTGGCCAGCTCGTACGCGACCACGCCGGCCGACCTCTTGACGCCGTCGACCTCGGTGATCAGCTGGTCCAGGACGTAGAACTCGTTGAAGAACTCCACGCCCTCCTTGACGCAGTTCTGGTACAGCGTCTGGAGGATCATGTGGCCGGTGCGGTCGGCCGCGTAGCAGGAGCGGCGGACGGGCGCCTCGCCGTGGTTGCGGCTGTGCCCGCCGAAGCGGCGCTGGTCGATGGTGCCGTTCGGGGTCCGGTTGAACGGCAGGCCCATCTTCTCCAGGTCGAGGACCGAGTCGATGGCCTCCTTCGCCAGGATCTCGGCGGCGTCCTGGTCGACCAGGTAGTCACCGCCCTTGACCGTGTCGAAGGTGTGCCACTCCCAGTTGTCCTCCTCCACGTTGGCCAGCGCGGCGGCCATGCCGCCCTGCGCGGCGCCCGTGTGGGAGCGGGTGGGGTAGAGCTTCGTCAGGACGGCGGTGCGGCTGCGCTTGGTCGACTCGATGGCCGCGCGCATGCCGGCGCCACCGGCGCCGACGATGACGGTGTCGTACTTGTGGATCTTCATGATTCTCGCAACCCCGTGCCTAGCGGATGTTCGGGTCGAAGGTGAAGATCACCAGCGTGCCCAGCAGGATGGTGAACACCGTGGCGGTGTAGAGCAGGCCCTTGAGCCACAGCCGGGTGTTCGGCCGCTCCGCGTAGTCGTTGATGACCGTGCGCAGCCCGTTGGCGCCGTGCAGCATCGCCAGCCACAGCATCAGCAGGTCCCAGACCTGCCAGAACGGCGAGGCCCAGCGGCCGGCCACGAAGGCGAAGCCGATCTTGGAGACGCCGCCGTCCAGCACCAGCTGGATCAGCAGGTGACCGATGACGAGGACGACCAGGACGACGCCGGACAGGCGCATGAACAGCCAGGCGGCCATCTCGAAGTTGCCGCGGGTGCTCTTCGGGCTCTTCCTGGTCCGCTTGCGCGGGGGCTCGATGACCGGCGCCGGGTTGTCGACGGAGTAGAGCGGGGCGCCTTCGACGGGGCCGACGCCCGAGGCGGTGGTGTCAGTGGTGGACATGGGCGTCAGCTCCCGAACAGTTCACGAGCGGCGTGGCCGAGCACGGGGTAGATCGCCCCGAGCATCAGCACGAGCCACAGGGCGACGACGGTCCAGAGCATCTGCTTCTGGTAGCGGGCGCCCTTGACCCAGAAGTCGACGGCGATGACACGCAGGCCGTTGAGCGCGTGGAACAGGATGGCGGCGACGAGGCCGTACTCCAGCAGCGCGACGATCGGCGTCTTGTACGTGGCCACGACGGTGTCGTATGCCTCGGGGGACACCCGCACGAGAGCGGTGTCCAGCACGTGAACGAACAGGAAGAAGAAGATGAGGACGCCGGTGACTCGGTGAGCCACCCAGGACCACATTCCTTCCCGGCCGCGGTACAGCGTTCCAGCCGGCACGGAAGTTTCCTCCGGGAGCGGGGTTCGGGGCCGCGCCGGCTTTCCTTGTCGGTCGGGCCCGGCCGGGTACGGTCCACCGGCCCCCAGCATGTTAGCGACGTGAGCCTGCGGCGCGGACAGGGGGCCTACCGGTGTGATCAAACTTGCACTCGAAGGGGTGCGCGTCGGTGCTTGGCGGCTACCGGGGCGGGGCTTCGTCGTGTTCGCCGGGTGCGGGCCCGTCGATGGCTGGTCGCGCCCACGCGGCGGAGTCGCCCATGTCACAGTCCCGCGCCCCCAGGAAGCCGGCCAGCCGCTCCCTCGCCAGGCGCCGGAGTTCTTCCGCCGCCACGGCCCGTTCCTCGTCCGGATCGTTCGCCAATCGTGACCGGATGTCCTCCAGGACCCGGTCCAGGGCCTCCTCCTCGGGGACGCCGTCCAGGCAGATGACGAAGACGTGGCCGAACTTGGCCTCGTACGCCGTGTGGGCCGCGGTCAGGGCCGTGTGGGCGGCGGAGTAGGTGCCGTCGGGGAGGGCGGGGAGGGACTCCGCCGCCAGGGCCTGCGCCAGTTCCCCGGGGAAGAGGTCGTACACCGCCTCGTCGGAGGCCGCCAGGAGGGACGGCAGGTCGGGGTAGGGGCGGTGGCCGGAGAGGCGCAGGGCCCAGCGCGGGCTGCGCAGGCAGGCCAGAAGGGCGCGCTCGGCGTCCTCGGCGGGAGCGGTGTTGAACCGCTCCAGCGCGGGCGGGACCCCGGGCGCACCGCGGGACTGCCCGGGTATGACGACTCGGCCGGGGAGGTCTGGGAGACGGTGCGCAGGCAGCGTGGGTCCTCGTGGGCGTCGCGTGTGTGTCGGTGGAAGATGCTGTGAGAGTTGTGACGTCACGTTATCGAGTGAGTCCGAGTCGTGTCCGATCGATACCCCGGATTCACTCGAACGGCAGAGTTTGGGAACGGCTCGATGACACCCTTCACCCGTTCGGGTCGTACGTTGGCGGGGTGAGTCGGCACAGGCGGTACGGGCAGCACGGGCGCGGCGCGGCGGCGGTGGTGCGGCGGCGACGGGTGCTGATCGGGGCCGTCGCCGCCGGCGCGCTGGTGGCCGCGTCCGGCGTGGGCCTCGGCCTCTGGGCGGCCTCGGGCGACGACGGCGGGTCCGCGGGCCCGAGGGCGGCGTCCCCCGCGAAGAGCCCGAGTCCGAGCCGCTCCTACCCGCTGTCGAAGGCGCCGCGCACCATACCCGCCGTACGCGAGCACACCGCGGAGCGCGGTCCGGGCTGGCGCCCCGCGAAGGACCACCGGGTGGTCGTGGACGACCCCGCGCTGGCCGACGAGGGGCGTCTGACGGCCGCCGAGCTGGGACTGGCGTACGCGGGGGAGAAGGGCGACCGGCGGGCCGGCGACCTGCGGCTGGAGCTGAACCGGGACGCGGGCGCGAACCCCGAGTCGTACACGATGACCGTGCGGGACGGGCGGGTGACCGTGACCGCCCCCGGCGAGGCGGGCGTGTTCTACGGCACCCGCACCCTCAAGCAGGAGATCGAGGGGGCCGGCGCCGCCCCCGAGGGCGTGGTGCGCGACGAGCCCGCCAAGCAGCGGCGCGGGCTGATGCTGGACACCGCGCGCAAGTTCTACACGGCCGACTGGATCGAGGACCGGATCCGCGAGCTCGGCGATCTGAAGTTCAACGAGATCGGCCTGCACTTCTCCGACGACCAGGGCTTCCGCGTCGAGTCCGACTCGCATCCGGAGATCGTGTCCGCGCAGCACCTGACCAAGGCGCAGGTGAAGAGGATCGTCGACCTCGCGGAGAGCCGGCACATCACCGTCGTCCCCGAGATCGACTCGCCCGGACACCTGGGCGCGGTCATCGCCGCCCACCCGGACCTGCAACTGCGCGACGCGGACGGCGACGCGGTGCGCGGCGCGATCGACATCTCGAAGCCCGGGGCCGCCGAGATCGTCGACGATCTGCTGGACGAGTACGCCGGACTCTTCCCCGGCGGGCAGTGGCACCTGGGCGGCGACGAGTACCAGGCGCTGGTGGTGTCCGACCCCGAGGCGTCGTTCCCGGAACTGGCCGCCGCCGCGCGGGAGAGGTACGGCTCCGGCGCGACCGTGGAGGACCTGACCACCGGCTGGCTCAATGACCGGGCCGCCACGGTCCGCGGCCACGACCGCACGCCCCGCGCCTGGAACGACGGCTTCTTCCGGGGCGGCTCGGTGCGGGCCGCGAAGGACATCCGGGTCGCCTACTGGACCGGCAAGGAGATCGGCGCCCGGCAGCCCGCGGAGTACCTGAGCGAGGGCCGCGAGGTGATCAACCACAACGACGAGTTCCTCTACTACGTGCTCGGGGAGCCCCTGACGTTCGTCTATCCGACGGGCGAGCGGATCTACGAGCAGTGGACGCCGCGGGTGCTGCGCGGCACCACCGCCGTCCCGGAGCGGTACGACGACCGGATCCTCGGCGGGTCCTTCGCCGTCTGGGGCGACATCCCCCGGGCCCAGACCCAGGACCAGGTCGCGGCCGGGATCCGGCTGCCGCTGCGGGCGACCGTCCAGAAGCTCTGGGACCCGGACGAACCGGAGCTGTCCTGGGCGCGGTTCCGGAACCTGGCGGACGAGCTGGGCTGACCGGGCCCCGGGCCGGCCCGGTGGCCGAAAACCTCTTCTTCCGTCTGCTCGACCGGCTCGGCGTGGTGCCCCTGTGACACTCCCGGCCCGTCGCACGCAGTAAGGGGAAATGCGGGCTCCGTGAGGAACGGGGCACGTCAGGGCCCCGTAGGGGGCCCGCGAACACCCCTTGGGGAGGCGTGGATGAGCCTGGTGGAACAGATCGCGCGGGCCGACGAGCGCGGGCTGGCCGTGAGCGGGTTGGCTTGTTTGGATCGGTGCGTGCCGCTGCTGGGCGGTGACGACGAGGTGCTGCGGCCCCTGTGGGCGAGCCTCGCGCAGACCGCGCCCGCCGGGGACTGGGCGCAGCGGCTGGAGCAGGCCCGCGGCGCCCTGGACGCGGCGGCCGACGACGCGGACGAGGCCGTGGCGCTCGCGCGCCGGATGCTGGCCGGCGCCCCCGCCGAGCGGTCCGCCGCCGGGTGGCGGGAGTGGGCCGACGACTGCTCCGTCGCCGCGCTGCGGATCCACCGGATGCTGGACGGCGCCGCCGACGACTCCGCCCTCGCCGGCGCCCGCCGCGAGGGCCGCCCCGAGGGCCTGTCACCGCTGCTCGCCGCCGAACTGCGCCGTCAGCTCACGGTGCTGGAACTCCTCGCCGCCCACGGCCCGGCGGGCCTGCGCAAAGCCCTCGAGGTCTCGACGGAGGGGCGCCGGGTGCTGCGCGCCGTGGTGTCCCGCCGCAACCGCAGGGACACCTAGGCCCGCGGCTCCGGCGCGGTCCTCACGGCGGTCACGGTCCCGACGGCAGTGACGAAACGCCTCACCGGAGCGCTTAGCAGGGTGTGACGACTGCGACGACTGTGACGACACAGCAGGAGACCAGGCCCTCGGCCGCGACCAAGCCGGTCCGCTGGGCGGCGGACGCGGTGGCGGCGATGCGCGAAGGGGCGCGGCTGCGCCTCGACTACTCGGCGCGCAGTCTGTGGAGCGTCGACCGGGTGATCGAGGACATACGCCAGGAGGCGGCCCCGTTCGCCGCCGTGGAACTGGTGCTGCGCGGATTCGGCGCCTACGCCGGCGAGGTGATCGCCCGCCGGACCGGCGGCGAGTGGTGGTCCGGCGGCGGCGACCACTGGGTCCGCACCCCCGACGGCCGTCTCTGGGACCCCATCGACGAGGCCCGCCGCTGCTACACGGGCGACGGCTCCCTCCGCCTGCTGTGCCGCGACGCCTGCGACGGGGGAGCGCGCCCGTAGCCGGCCGTCCGCGCGGTGTGGCGTTTCCGCGCGTCGCGGCGCGGCGTCCGGTGAGCCGACCGCGGGCACGTGCCGTCGACGACCGTGCGACGGCGAGGAGGCCGCGGGGCGGAGGAGTCGCGGCGGACGGTCCGCCCGGCGACCGGGAAGCACGGCCGGACGGCGCGCCCGACCGTCGTGTGCCCGGCGGCCCGTGCCGCCGGGCCGGGCGTCCGGCCGGTGGTGGCCGGGAGGCGGTCCGCGGCGGCCGTCGTCGTACCGGTGGTGCGGGCCGCGGGGCCGGTGCCCGGCCCCGCGGACGGGACGGCGCCCCGCCGGGCGGCCTCGCCGTGCCCCGGCGCCGGGGCACGGGAGGGCCGGCCTCCGCCCGCGTGCGCCGCGTGTGCCGCATGCGGTGTGTGACGAGCTGTGACACTTTCGTGGCGCCGGACGCTGATCACCGTGGGGGTGCGGGCGCCGTCAGGCGTGCTCACGCCAAGCAAGAGCGGCGCGCTACGCGCTCGGTACGGACGAGGACGGTTCTTGGGCCACGGAGGGGAATCCCGCCGCGCACCGGCGTACGACGGGGAACTGGGTGCGGCCGTCGCGCGGGCCCAGCAGGGGGACGAGGCCGCCTTCGCCGTGGCCTACCGGCTCGTGCAGCCCGGCCTGCTCGTCTATGTGCGCGGGCTCGTCGGGGACGACGCCGAGGACGTGATGTCGGACGCCTGGCTGGAGATAGCCCGCGACCTGGGGAGGTTCAAGGGCGACGGGGCCGGGTTCCGGGGCTGGACGGCGACCATCGCCCGGCACCGGGCGCTGGACCATCTGCGCCGGCAGCGGGTACGGCCCCGGCCGTCGACCCTGGAACAGGACGTCCTGGACCTCCCCGGGCCGCAGAGCACCTACGACCAGGCCATGGAGTCCATGTCCACCGAACGCGCCCTCGCCCTGGTCGGCGGGCTGCCGCGCGACCAGGCCGAGGCCGTGCTGCTGCGGGTGGTCGTCGGCCTCGACGGTCCCGCCGCCGCCCGTGTCCTCGGCAAGCGGCCGGGCGCGGTACGGACGGCCGCGTACCGGGGGCTGAAGCGTCTGGCGAAGCAGCTCGGCGTCGAGAGTGTGACGGATGAGGCGCCGCGGACGCTGGGTGAGTCGACATGAACGTCGGCCGGGACGGCGGACACGGCGGGCGGCGCGGCGACGTCCGGCCCGGGCCGACCGCGCCCGGCGGCCCGCGACGGCCCCCGAGGGCCGCCGGCTGAACAGGCCGGACATGCGGAACGTATCCGTCGGTCCGGGCGGTACCGCCCACGCGGCCGGTCCGCACGGGCGCGGCGGTCCGGGCGGGCGCGGCGGTCCGGGCGGGCGGGCCGCGGGCATCAAGTGGAACGAGCAGGAGCGAGAACGGACATGGGTGAACGGCAGAACGACGGCGGGCCGGCCGGCCGTCGGCGTGCGCACCCTGGGACGAGCGCGCCGCCCGGGCCCGGCGGTCCAGGGTCCGTCACGGGCGGGCGCCGGGTCGTCGACGCCGCCGACCTGGAGGCGCTGCTCGCCGCCGCGCTGATCCGCCGCGATGTGGACGCCGGGGCCGAACAGCGCGCCGTCGCCGCGTTCCTGACCGCCCGGGAGTCGGGGGCGCACGGCGCGCGCACCCGGCGCCGGGACGACTGGCGGACCCGTCGGAGCCGGCTCGGACGCCACTCGCTGAAGGCCACGCTCTCCCTCGTGGCCGCCGGTCTCACCCTGAGCGGGGTCGCGGTCGCCGGCATCGGCGCGACGGCAGGGGCCCCGGACGGCCCGACGCAGGACGACAGGGGCACCCACGCCCCGTCACCCGGCGCCGCCGGCCCGTCCATAGGCCCGTCCACAAGCCCGTCCACCGGCGGTCCGGCGGACCCGGACACCGGAACCGACCGCCCGGACCGCCCGGGCCGCCCGAGGACGGCCGGGGACACCGAGGCCCACTGCCGCGCCTACGAGCAGGTGCGGGGGCGCGGCAAGGCGCTGGACTCGACGGCCTGGAAGCGGCTGACGGAGGCCGCGGGCGGCGCGGAGAACGTCGACGCCTACTGCGCCGGGCAGTCGGAGGGGACCGGTGCCGGGGCGCCGCCCGCCACCACCGGGGCGCCGCCCGCCACCACCGGGGCGCCGCCCGCGACCACCGGGGCGCCGGAGAGGAAGGGCGACGATGCGGCCGGCCGGTCCGGAAACGGCTCCTCGGGCAACGCGGGCGACAACGCCACGCGCGGCGCGGGCAACGGCCCGGACGGCAGCGCGGGGAAGCCGGGGAGCCCGGGCGCCGATCGCCCGTAGCGCATCCGTCCGCCCCGCGGTCGCCGGCCGGTCGCCGGCCGGGCGGCGGCGGAACGTGCTGCCCGCCGCCGGTGTCACCGCTCCGCCGGAGGCCCGTGCGCCACGGGGCCCTTGGGGCCGGATGCCGGTTTTGAGACCAAGGGCTGTCGAATTCAGGCCGAAAGACTTTCGGGACTTTACGAACGCGGTGACCGCGGACTGAGGATGAGCTCGGAAGCACACGTCCGATTCACTGCGTGCTGGTACTGAGTACTCCGCTCACGTTCAGGACCTCGTGGCACTCCGACGCCTGACGACCCGTGGCCGGTGTACCGGGCTTGGCGCAGGTCACGCTGATGGTCACCGTGTCGTTCTCGGGGATCTCGATGGGGGTGACCCAGTGGTAGTCCTGGTTGCGGAACGTCTCCAGCGCGATCGTGGTGATCTTGCGGTCGCCGAAGGAGATCGTCAACACGCCCTCGTCGCCCTGGAAGTTGGCGACGACGATGTCGGTGACGCCGAAGACGCCGTCCTCGGGCACCCGGTAGGTGCCGACCCGGGTCGCCCCGGCGCCCGTCCTCAGGTCGATGGTCGCCGAGCTCTGCCGGCCGCCGGCCGCGGTACCGCCCCCGGCCGCGGTGCCGCCCCCGGCCGGGGAACCGTTCCCGCCGCCGCCCGGCCCGGTCGCCGCCCCCGACTCCCGGCCGCCGCCCCCGGGCCGGCTGTCCGCGCCGGTGCCGGGGGACTCCCCGGCCGCCCCCTGCTCCCCGGCCGGCGTCGGCCGCGGTCGGACCGCCTCGGTGGCCGCCTCCTCGGCGGCGCTGCGCACCGCGGGACGGACCAGCGCGAACCAGGCGAGCAACAGCGCGAGCAGCGCGGCCAGCACCGCCAGCAGCCACTTGGGGAAGATCGGGATCTGCACGAACTCCGCGTCCAGCGGGGGCCGTACGACGGGGTCGTCCCGATCCGCCCGCGCCGGTTCCTCCTGGTCGCCGGCCTCCGTGGTGTCCACGGTGAACGGCCACACCACCGGGTTGCCGAACCACACGGGCCTGGCGGTACGGACCCGCAGCGCGACCTCCGCCGACTCGCCGGGCTCCAGCTTCGGCCGCTCCGGGGCGAAGGCGAATCCCAGCTCCTCGCCCGCCTGTCCGGGGGCGAAGCGCACCCGCACCGGGGTGTTGCCCTGGTTGCGCACGGCCAGCAGGTAGCGGCCGCGCAGCCAGCCGCGCCGGCGGCGCGGGGACAGCTCGGTCCGGAGCTCGTGGAACTCCCCCACGTGCACGGTGGTCTCGAGGACCCGCACCGCGTCGGGGTGCTCGTTCGGCAGCACCCGTACGCCGAGGGGCACCTCACCGGCCCGGACCTCCGGTGAGCGCGGCGGCTCCAGACGGAGCGTCACCGTCTCGGAGGTGCCGGGATACAGGGAGACGCGCGCCGGTTCCACCGTGGTCCAGGCGGCGCAGTCCCCGACGACCCTCAGGTCGTACGCCTCGACGATGTCGCTGTCGTTGCGCACCGTCAGGGTGGTGGTGGCGGTGTCACCCGGAGTCACCGCCACGGCCGGGATGTCGAGACCGGGCGCACCGGGACCGGAAGAGGCTGCGGAAGGCGTCACGCCCCCACCGTAGGAACGCGCCCGAAAGCGCGGCGAGGAACGCGAGGGCAACGCGCGGGCAGTCGTGCTGCCCGGCGGGCCGGCGCCCCCTCCCCCGCGACGGCGGGCCCTTGATGGGGCGCGCCGCCTCCCGTGCCCCACCCCTCCCGTGATCGCCTCGTGCCTCGTCCCCCACCCCCCGCCTCCCACCGACTCATGAAACAGGTAACCGTGTTCCGCGGAGAAGAGAACGGCCCCGCCACACCCGACGCCGTGCCCCGTGACCTCGTCCGGGCCGACTGGACCCACCGCACCTCCCGCTCCGAGCGCCCGGCCCGGGTCACCCTGGCCGTCTACGCCGCCGACCCCGTGCTGCGCGTGGGCGTCGTCCAGCAATTACGGCCCCGCCCCGAGATCGACCTGGTCGACGCCGACGACGCGGGCTCGGCCCGGGTGTCCCTGGTCGTCGTCGACCACGTCGACGACGACGTGGCCGCCCTGCTGAGCCGGCTGCGGCACAACAGCGCCACCCGCACCGGCCTGGTCATAGGAACCCTCGGGGCCGGCGGGCTGCAACGCGTCGTCGAATGCGGTGTGACCGCGGTACTGCGCCGCGCCGAGGCCGACCAGGACCAACTGCTGCGTCTGGTCCTGGCGACGGGCAACGGCGAGGGGATGCTGCCCGGCGACCTGCTTGGCGACCTGCTCCACCACGTCGGCGGCCTCCGGCGTTCCGCGCTCGACCCCGGGGCCCTGCCCCTGTCCACCCTCACCACGCGCGAGGCGGACATGCTGCGCCTGGTGTCGGAGGGAATGGACACGGCGGAGATAGCCCGCAAGACCTCGTACTCCGAACGCACCGTCAAGAACGTCCTGCACGAGGTCATCACCCGGCTGCAACTGCGCAACCGGGCCCACGCCGTGGGCTACGCGCTGCGCAACGGGCTGATCTGAGGACCGGCCGGGACCCCGCCGACGCCGCCGGGGAACCCCGCGCTGCCCGAAAGCACACCCCGCGCTTCCCCCGGGCGCGGCCCCACCGCCCTGCCGTCGCGCGCGCGGCCGGTCCACGGTGACGGGGGCACGTCCAGGTGCCGCACCAGACTGCGAAGGGGACCGTGATGGAAACCGCTGGCTCCGGCGGGCGGTACCGCCTGGGGAGACTCGGCACGTCGCTGCTGCTGCTCGTTCCCCTGCTCGGGGTGACGGCGGCGGCCGGTCCGGGCAGCGCCGAACCGCGGGCGGCGGCCGCGGCGGACGCCGCCGGGACCCGGATCGTGTACGCCGGCACCGGGCACCGCAGTCTCGGCGAGGCCGCCGCCACCACCTCCAGCACCGCACTGTTCGGCCAGGGCCCGGCCCACTACGACGTGCAGCCGTCCGCCCTCGGCGACCGACTGGTCTTCGCCGGCCGCCGCGACGAGCGGAGGCCGCAGATCTACCTGCGGGCCGCCGACGGCACGGTACGGCGGCTCACCAGCGGCATGGACGCGGCGCACCCCCAGCTGACCCCCGACGGACGGTCCGTGGTGTTCGACGCGGCCGAGCCCGCCGCCGCGGGCGGCGGGACGCAGCGCGACCTGTGGCTGGTGCGCACCGACGGCACCGGTCTGACCCGGCTGACCGACACCCCGGCCGACGAAGAGGACCCGACGGTCTCCCCCGACGGGCGGCGCATCGCGTACGCCGGCGACGGCGACCCGTCGGCCGGCCGGCAGATCTACGTACGGGACCTGAGCGGCGGCGCCGCCGCCCGCGTCACCGGCTCCGCGGGCGGCACGGCCTCCGAGCCGGCGTGGAACCCGGTCGACGACGACGTCAACCGCGACTGGATCGCGTACACCCTCACCACCACCGAGGAGGGGCGGTCCGTGTCCCGGCTGCGGATCACGAACGGGACCGCCGACGAGCCGCTGTTCGGGGGCGCGAGGGCCGGCTGGCGCGCCCACGGGGCGGCGTGGCTGCCCGACGGGGACGACCTGGTGTTCCTGAGCCCCGAGATCACCTGTGAGTGCGAGGGCGACTGGGACCACGTGTTCCGGTCCACCGCCCACTCCGACCGGGTCCCCTCGCTGGTGCTCGACGAGGACCGGGACGTCCTCTCGCCCACCTGGCTCGGCCCCCTCGACGGCGGCGGGGCGGTGGTCGAGCGCACCTCCGCGGCCGGCCCGCACGCGGTGACGCTGCAGGACGCCCGGGCGGACGGCTCCGACCCCCGCGACCTGGGGCTGACGATCCTCGACGAGGACCCGGCGGCCGACACCCACACCGATCCCGCCGAGGACCCGCTGTTCCGGCCCGGACCCGGCCACGACCCGTGGACCGAACGGCAGAGCTACACGCCCGACGGCCGCCGGATCGTCGTCACCCGCTTCGAGGACGACGCCGACGGCCGGCGGATCCAGCGGATCTGGACGGTGGACGCCGACGGCTCGAACGCGGCGCCCATGGAGCTCGCGGAACGCGCAGGCACGGACTGGGACACCGACCCGGCCCTCTCCCCGGACGGCAGGCGCCTCGCCTTCACCCGGACCTCGCCGGGCGGCGTCGGCGGCCCGAGCCGCATCCTCGTCGCGGACGTCGCCACCGGCGAGATCACCGGCGAGGTCGTCCCGCCGGCCGGACAGCTCACCGGCCGCGACGCCCAGCCCACCTGGTCCTCCGACGGCGCCACCCTGGCCTTCACCCGCGCCGTGGAGATCGACGGGAACGCCGGCAACAAGCACGTGTGGACCGTGCCGGCGGCCGACCTGTCCCGGCGGAACGCCCCGTCCCGGCAGAACGACCTGAGCGCCGAGAACTGCCCGGGCGACTGCGAGGTCATCGACGACAGCCCCGCGTTCTCCCCGGACGGCCGCGGCATCGCCTTCAACCGCAAGAACGGCGCCGGCCGGATCGACGAGGAGAACGGCATCCTGCTGACCTCCCCGTCCGGCGACACCTGCCGGGTGCTGCTGCCTGCCGCCGCCCGCGGCGTGCCCGGCGCCTGCGGCCGGGAGCTGCCGGACACCTCGGTCACCGGCCCGCACCAGCCCCGCGACGCCGCCTGGACCGCCGACGGCGAGGGGCTCGTCTTCAGCTCCCGCACCGGGGCCGCGGTCAACAGCCCGGAGAAGCTGAACCTCCTCGACATCGACTCCGGCGCCGTCACCGCCCTCACCGGCGGTCTCGCGGGCCGGCAGAAGGAGCCCTCCGTCCAGCAGTCCGTGGACCTCGCCGTCCGGGCGCCCGGCACCACCCCGCGGGTCACCGTCGGCGACACCACCACGGTCACCGTCGACGTGGTCAACAACGGCCCCGCCGCCTCCCCCGGCACCCGGCTGACCGTCGCCCCGCCGCCCGGCGTGCGGGTCACCCGGATCGGCCGGCCCGGCGGCGCCTGCGACGCCGCCTCCCTGGAGTGCGGCCTCGGCGTGGTGGAGCCCGGCGCCACCGTCCCGGTGGACGTCACGCTCACCGGAGTCGTCCCCGGCGACGCGCCGGTCGACTGGTCGGTCACCGGTGCGGTCATCGATCCGCGGCCCGACGACAACGCGGGCCGGACCGTGGTGCCGGTGGCCGAGGCCCCGCCGACACCCACACCCACTCCCACCCCGACGCCGCCCGCGCCCCCGGCCCCCACGCCGCCCCCGGCCCCGAGGCCGACTCCCACGGCGCCCCCGGAGCCGGAGGAGCCCGAGGCCGGCCCCGGGGTGCGGGTCGCCGCCCAGCCGAACCCCGGCTACGTCGGCGGGCGCGTCGTGGTGACGTACACCGTCCGCAACGGCCGCAACGCGCTCGCCACCGGACTGCGGCTGCGCGTCGGCCTGCCCGCCGGCCTCCCCCACAGCGGGCCGCCGGCCGGCTGCGACCGGAGCTGGGTGTGCGCGCTGCCCGACCTCACGCCGGGCGCGAGCACCGTCGTGCGGGTCGTGCTCAGCCCGAAGAAGGCGATGACCGGACAGGTCACCGGCGTGCTCACCACCACCGGCACGGACGCCGACACGCGCGACAACACCGCCCGGCAGCGGCTGCGCGTCCTCCGGCCGCGCATCGTCGCGGTGCCGGAGATCGGCAGGCCCGGCTTCGTCACCTCCGTGCGCGGCGAGGACTTCCCGCCGGGAGCGCCGGTGCGGTTCGCGTGGAAGCCGGGGATCACCGCGACGGCGGCGCCGACCGTCCCGCGGGCGGACGGCACGTTCATCGGGCAGCTGCTCATCCTCGCCAAGGACCAGACCGGACCGCGCGTCATCACCGCCCGCGGCCCCGGGTTCTCCCCGGTGAAGACCGGCTTCCTGGTCGTCAACGGCAGCGTGCAGCCACCGGACGAGGTGACCCGCCGGTGATCCACGAGGTCGACGAGGGACTGCGCCGGCTCCTCGCCGGGAGCGGGCTGGAGGCGTCGGGCGTCGACGTGGTCTTCGACGCCCCCACCCGGGACTGGGCGGCCCGGCGCAGCGCCCCGACCGTCTGCGCCTTCCTGTACGACATCCGGGAGGACGCCCTGCGGCGCGGCACCGGCGCCGGGGAGGTGTACGACGAGGACGGGCACCTCGTCGCACGGCGCTCCCCGCCGCGCTGGTTCCAGCTGACGTACCTCGTCACGGCGTGGGCGAGCCGCCCGCAGGACGAGCACCGGCTGCTGTCCCAGGTGCTCGGCACCCTGGTGGCCCACGACGTGCTGCCCGCGGGCCTGCTCACCGGCTCGCTCGCCGAACTCGGCCTGACCGTGGGCCTGGACACCGCCGGGACGGGGACGGACGCGCCGGCCGCCGCCGATGTGTGGTCGGCGCTCGGCGGGGAGCTGAAGGCGTCCCTCGGGGTCCGGGTGCGGGCGCCGCTCGCCGGGGTGACCAGGGCCGTCGCGCCGCCGGTCACCGAAGGCCTCGTGGTGCGCTCCGCCGCCGCGCGCGAGGGCGGGGAGGCGGGTCCGGGGCGGCGGCTGCGCTACACGGAGGCCGGCGACCCCGGCCCGGAGGGTTTCACCGGACCGCGCGAACGCCCGCCGGCCCCGGCCCGACGCCGCCGTAAGGGAGACCGCCAGCCGTGACGCACACCGTGGAACCCGCGCTCGAGGAGAGCCGTGCCGGGGGAGGGGGCGCCGACGCCGACGACGCCTTCGCCGGCCCCGACGCCCTCTGGGCGCGACTCGGGGCGGTCGAGAGGCGGGTCCGGGAGGCCGTGGCGGTGCGACGGGACGCCGATCCGGATCCCGACAACCCCTACCGCGGCCAGTACCTCACACCGGAGGCGGTGGCGCGGATCCTGGACGAACCGGGCGGGCTCGACCTGCCCGCGCAGGACCCCTGGCAGCCGCCGGCCCGTTCCCCCCTCGGCACGCTCGCCCGGCGGTTCGGCCTGTCGCCCCTCGACCTGGACCTGCTGCTGGTCGCCCTGGCGCCCGACCTGGACGCACGGTTCGAGCGGCTCTACGGCTACCTCAACGACGACCTGACCCGCCGCCGGCCCACCGTCGGGCTCGCGCTGGAGCTGTGCGGGCTCGGCGGCGCGTCGCCCGCCCGGTTCCGCCTCGCCCCCGGGGCCCCGCTGATCGCCCACGGCCTGATGGAGGTCACCGAGCCGGAACGGCCCCCGCTGTCCCGCGTCCTGGTGGTCCCCGACCGGGTCACCGGCCACCTCCTGGGCGACACACGGCCCGACGCCCGGCTCACCGGGGCGCTCGGCGAGGCCCGGGAGGACCCCACCGCCGAGGCGGCGGAGGTCCACCGGGCGGCGGCCGCGGCCGGGACCGGGGCCGGCCTCGTCCATCTGCGCAGCCGGGGCGGCGACGCCGAGGGACTGGCCGTCGCGGCCCTGCGCCTGACCGGTGCGCGCCCGCTCGTCCTGGACACGGCGGCGCTCGCCCGGCGCCCGTCCGAGGTGCCGGCGCTGGCCCGGGTGATCGCCCTCGAAGCCCGTCTGACCGGCGCCGGCGTGGTGCTCGGACCGCTGGCGGAGCTGCCCGGGGAACCCGCCGAACGGGCCCGTACGCTCGGGGCGCTCTGCGCCGGACTGCGGGGCGTGCCCCTGTTCACGCACGGCACGACGGGCTGGGACCCGGCCTGGGCGGCCGACGCCCCCGTCGTGCTCACCGTGCCGGCCCCCTCACCCGAGCGCCAGGCCGCCCGCTGGCGCCACGCGCTCGCCCGGGCGGCCGCCGCCTTGGAGCCGCTTGACCGGGAGGCCGGTGCCGCCGGGTTCCTCGCCCGGGCGGCCGGTGGTCTTGCCATGACCGGTGCCGCCGGGCTTCCCGGCCGGGCGGCCGGCGAACCAGCCGGAGCCGGGGCCGCGGAGCCTCTCGGCCGGGCCGCCGGTGCCGCCGGGTTCCTCGGCCGGGCGGCCGGCGAGCCCGGCGCGACCGGAACCGCCGGCCGCCCGGCCCTCGGTGACATCGCCTTGGTCGGTGACGTCGAGGAACTCGCGCAAGCCGTCGCCGCGCACCGGCTGGACGCCGGGCAGCTGCGCCGGGCCGCCGACGCGGCGGTGCGCACGGCCGCCCTCGACGGCCGCCCCGTCGGACCGGACGACCTGCGCGTCGCCGTCCGCGCCCAGAACGGCGCGGGACTGGACCGGCTCGCCCGGCGGGTGGAGCCGGGCGTCGGGTGGGACGACCTGGTGCTGCCGCCCGCCACCCACCGGCGGCTGCGGGAACTCGCGCTGCGCGCCCGCCACCGCGAACAGGTGCTCGGACAGTGGGGGATGCGGCCCGGCGGCGGCCGGGGGCGCGGCGTCGTCGCGCTGTTCGCCGGCGAGTCGGGCACCGGCAAGACCATGTCCGCCGAGGTCGTCGCCGCGGACCTCGGCATGGACCTGTACGTGGTGGACCTGTCCACCGTCGTGGACAAGTACATCGGGGAGACCGAGAAGAACCTGGAGCGCATCTTCACCGAGGCGTCGGCGGTCAACGCGGTGCTGCTCTTCGACGAGGCCGACGCGATCTTCGGCAAGCGCTCGGAGGTGAAGGACGCGCACGACCGGCACGCCAACATCGAGTCGGCGTACCTGCTCCAGCGCATGGAGTCGTTCGACGGGATCGCGGTGCTGACCACCAACCTGCGGGCCAACCTGGACGAGGCGTTCACCCGCCGCCTGGACGTGGTCGCGGACTTCCCGGTGCCGGACACCGGCCGGCGCCTCGCCCTGTGGGACCGCTGCCTGGGCGACCGGCTGCCCCGGGCCGACGACCTCGACCTCGCCTTCTGCGCCGACCGCTTCGAACTGGCCGGCGGCTCCATCAGGGCCTGCGCGGTCACCGCGGCCTACCTCGCCGCGGAGTCCGGCACACCGCTCACCATGCGGCAGACGGTGACCGCGATAGCCCAGGAGTACCGCAAGCTCGGACGCCTGGTCCTGGAGAGCGAGTTCGGGCCGTACACGGCGGAGGCCGCCGGCGCGTGAGGCGCCGGGGCCGTCAGAGGCCGGCGGTCTTGAGGATGTGGGTGGCGATCACCTGGAACTTCCGCAGCTGGGCCTCGATCTCGGTGGCGTAGTCCGGCGCGTCGACGGTGACGGGATGGTCGTTGCCCTTGGCGCGGTAGTACGCGGTGATCTGCCGGTTCCCCGCGAACCTCAGGGTGACGCCCTTCGGCCAGTCCCGGGTCATCAGCAGGGGGCCGTACGGCTCGAACCACCGGGGGAGCACCAGGGAGGTGAACCCGCCCGGGCCGGGAGGGATCCGGTCGGACGGCACGTCGGACTCGTAGGACCCCAGGTGCGGTCCCTTGGTGAGGACGTCGGCCCCCGGCCTGCCGATGATCGCCATCGCCGTGTTCTGGGTCCGCTCCTGGAGCAGCGACCGGTACTGGGCCACCGTCTCCGCGTGGGACTCCGCGAGCAGCTCGCCCTTTTTGTCGTTCAGCTTGGCCGAGACCAGCATGCCGATCAGGCTCGCGTCGCCCTCGGCGGCCTCGCGGATCGCGGCGAGCTCCGTCTCGCTCAGCGCGGCGCCGGGGACGTCCCCGGCCATGTCGGCGAGGATCATGTCGTCGTCCACGGGACGCTCCATGGCCACGCTGAAGCTGCCCCGGTCGCGTGCCGTCAGCGACTCGTCCACCACGTTCCGGATGTCCGCGTCGGAACCGCCCGCGCGCGCGTCGAGCACGTTCACCGCCAACGCGGTGCCGTCCCCCTCGTCGTTCGAACCGGTGAAGGCCGTCCCCTGGCGGGACAGGGTCCTGCGCCCCAGGATTCCGCTGCTGTTGATGGAGTGGACCAGGTCGATCATCGCCGCGATGCGCCCGACCTCGATGACGAGGTCCTCGGCGTCCTTCACCTGCAGGGGCACCTCGGCGGTCAGCTGCGGCGCGTAGCCCAGCACCAGCCGAGCGGTGTCCGTGAGGAGGTGATCCAGCCCGGCCTCCTCGACGAGGCGGGCCGGTTCGGCCACTTCCGCGCCGCCGACGAGGACCGCCCGCTGGACCGCCGTCTCCCCGCCGTCGGCGACAGGGTGTTCCGGGACGGCGGTGCGCACCGGAGCCGGGCTGGCCATCACCCGGCGGGCGTTGGCCTCCGCCTCGCGCTCGAAGCGGTCGCCGGGATCGCTGATCCGCAGCCCCGCGCCGTCGTCGGCGCCGGCGACCGGCCCCCGGCGCTGCTGGACGACGTGGGTGAGTTCATGGGCGAGGGTGTGCTTGTCCGCTCCGCCCCGGCCGAGGACGACATGGCTGCCCGAGGTGTACGCCCGTGCGCCCACCGAGTCCGCGGAGTCCGCCGCCTCGGGGCCGGTGTGCACCCGCACGTCGTGGAAGGACTCGCCGAGCCGGGCCTCCATCTCCGTCCGCAGCGCGGGCCGGAGCGGCCGGCCGGGCGTGCTCAGGACGTCGTGCACCGCCGAGCGCCGGCCCGCCGCGCCGTGACCGCAGCCGGCGCCGTGCTCGTGCCGCTCCTCCTCCACCATGCGCGCCACCACCGCGTTGCCCACGGCACGCTGTAGGGCCGGCATCCCCGCGGGGGACGGGCCGCCCGTGAGGGGGGCCCGCTCGGCGGGCGACGCCGTCCGGGTCTGCGTACGGCCTTTCCGGCCGGTCTCCTGCGGTTCCCCACGGGCACGCATGCGCTGTCCTCTCCACGAATCCCCGGCCCACCAGTCGAGCGCGCGGACCGGCGGGGCGTCCAGGACCGTGAGGGCAGTGCGGGGGCAGCGGCGGGTGCCGTCCGGGCGGTCAGCGCGGACGGCCCGGAAAGGCAGCGGCCCTGCCCCCGGTCCGGTCCGCGGGCTCCTGCCGGGCCGCCCGGTGCGCCGCGCAGACTCGGCCTGGACACAGGTGACCGCAAGGACGTTTAAGGAGCGAGCATGCCGACGTACCTCACCCCGGGCGTGTACGTGGAGGAGGTGCAGTCCGGTGCCCGGCCGATCGAGGGGGTCGGCACGGCCGTCGCCGCGTTCGTCGGCTTCGCCGGGAAGGGCCCGTTCCACGCGCCGACGCTGGTCACCGGCTGGGACCAGTACGTCCAGCTGTTCGGCGGCTTCACCGAGGGCGCCTACCTGGCCCACGCGGTCCACGGGTACTT
Organism: Streptomyces caelestis; assembly: GCF_001279005.1. Taxonomy (GTDB): domain Bacteria; phylum Actinomycetota; class Actinomycetes; order Streptomycetales; family Streptomycetaceae; genus Streptomyces; species Streptomyces heliomycini. The sequence goes on along the minus strand of NZ_LGCN01000205.1, from coordinate 12,510 downwards.
CTCCAACGGCGGCGGCGCCGCGTACGTGGTGCGCATCGGCGGGTCCGCCGAGGACGCCTCCGCCCCGGCGGCCGGCGACGGCCGGCCGCTCGGGGGCGGCGGGGCCGTGCGGCCGGTGGAGGTCGGCGGCTTCCTGATCGCGGCCAGGCCGGGCGTGACCGGGGTGTCGGTGGAGGTCGCCGACGTGGACGGCGAGAACCCGCCGGAGGACCGCTTCAAGGTCCTGGTCCGCCGCGGCGACCAGGTGGTGGAGACCTACGAGGCCTCCACCCGCAGGAACGTCAAGGGGTACCTGGTCACCCAGGCCCGCGCCTCCGAGCTGATCGAGGTCACCGAGCAGCGCGGCGCCGGCGCGGCCAGGCCCGCCGCGCAGACCGTGGCGATCCCCGACGCCCCGGCCGCGCCGGCCGCGAACGGCTCCGGCGAGCCGGCCCGCATCGACCCCGCCGAATACGTCGGCGACGCCGCGGCCCGTACCGGTTTCGGCGGTCTGGAGACCATCGACGAGATCACCATGGTCGCGGTGCCGGACCTGATGGGCGCCTACCAGCGCGGTGACGTCGACGCCGAGGGCGTGCGCACCGTGCAGCTCGCCGTCATCTCGCACTGCGAGCAGATGGGCGACCGGGTGGCCGTGCTCGACGCCCCGCCCGGGATGTCCGCCCAGCAGGTGCGCACCTGGCGCAACGACGAGGCGGGCTACGACTCCCGCTACGCCACCCTGTACTACCCGTGGGTGCGGGTTTTCGACCCGGCGCTCGGACGCAACACCACCGTCCCGCCGAGCGGTCACGTCGCCGGCGTGTGGGCGCGCAGCGACGCCGAGCGCGGGGTCCACAAGGCGCCCGCCAACGAGGTGCTCCGCGGCGCGGTCGACCTGGAGCTGCGGCTCAGCAAGGGCGAGCAGGACCTGCTCAACCCGATCGGCGTGAACTGCATCCGGGCCTTCCCCGGCCGCGGCATCCGGATCTGGGGCGCCCGCACCCTCTCCTCCGACCCGGCCTGGCGCTACCTGAACGTGCGCCGGCTGTTCAACTACCTGGAGGAGTCCATCCTGCTCGGCACCCAGTGGGTGGTGTTCGAGCCGAACGACGACCGCCTGTGGTCGAGCATCCGGCGCAACGTCACCGCGTTCCTCCAGGAGGAGTGGCGCCGGGGCGCGCTGTTCGGCCGGACCGCCGCCGAGGCGTTCTACGTGAAGTGCGACCGCGACAACAACCCGCAGGAGTCCATCGACCAGGGCCGGGTCGTCTGCGAGATCGGCGTCGCGCCGGTCAAGCCCGCGGAGTTCGTGGTGTTCCGGCTGGCCCAGTTCTCCGACACCACCAGCCTCATCGACGAGTGACCCGCGGGTCCGCAAAGGAAGGTTGACAGACAGTCATGGCAACGGGCGACGCTCTTTCCACCCACGTCTTCGGCGTGCAGCTCGGCGGATACCTGGTCGAGTCGATCCAGGAGATCAGCGGGTTCACCGTCGAGGAGGATGTCGTCGAGGTCAAGCAGGTGACCTCGGAGGGCAAGCAGATCATCCGCAAGCAGCCGGGCGCCCGGCAGGCCGGCGAGATCACGATCACCCGGGGACTCGACCAGAGCAGCGAGTTCACCAACTGGATCAAGGAGACCCTGAACAACGGGGCCGTGAACTCCGCGCGCCAGAACCTCACCATCGAGATCAAGGACACCGAGGGCAACACGGTCCGTCGCATTCAGCTGTTGCAGGGCTGGGCCTCCAAGTGGGAGGGCCCGTCCCTGAAGGCGGGCGAGTCCTCCCCGGCCACCGAGTCCGTCACGATCGTGTTCGAGGAGATCGTCGTCGAATGAGGCGTCGTACGGTGACGGCGGGCAACCTGGAGGAGGTCCTCCAGGCGACGGCGCCCGCCCAGGCGTCGGACCGGGCGTCGGACCAGGGGGCGGCCGGCCCGGCCGAGGCGCCCCCGCCGCGTCGGGAGGACCACGGGCTGCGGACCGAGTTCGAGTTCGAGCTGCCGCGCGGATACGTGGACGACGAGGGCACGGTGCACCGGCACGGCACGATGCGCCTGGCCACCGCCCGCGACGAACTGCGGCCCCAGATCGACCTGCGGGTCAAGGAGAACCCGGCGTACCTGAGCGTGGTCCTGCTGAGCCAGGTGATCACCCGGCTCGGCTCGATCACCGATGTGCACGCCGGGGTCGTGGAACGGATGTACGCCACCGACGTCGCCTTCCTCCAGGACTTCTACCGCCGCGTCAACAGCGAGGGCCACACCCGCGCGGCGGTGACCTGCCCGCACTGCGAGGGCGGCTTCGAGGTCGACCTCTCGGGCGGGCGCCTGGGGGAATCGTGACGTACGCGCTCCCCCGGCTCCGGGAGGAGATCGCGTACGTCGCCTACCACTTCCACTGGCAGCGCGAGGAGATCCTCGACCTCACCCACGGCGAACGCCGGCAGTGGGTGGCCGAGATCGCCCGTATCAACACCCGTATGAACGAAGGTGGTTGAGCGCATGGCATGGCGGGACAGGCTGCGCCGCCGGGCCGCGGGGCGGTCGGCGGGCGGCGGGTCCGGCGCGCCCGGCGAGGGCGTGGACCGGGGCGCGGACGGCGCCCCGGCCGCCGCCGCACCCGACGGTCCGGGTCCCGCCGTGCCCGGGGACTGGGACGGCGGCTGGCGCCGCACCGCCGCGCCGCGGCTCACCGTCTCGCGCGCCCCGCTGGGCGTGAGCGACGGCCTCTCCTTCCGCGCGGGCCTCGCCGCCTGGCAGAACCCCTCCTTCGACAGCGGCCTCGGTCACGCCCTGCGGCCCGACGCCCCGGCCGGCCTGGTGCGGGGGGTCACGCGCCCGGCCGTCCCACGGGCCACCGTCACCGGCGGGGGACCGCTGCTGCTCCGTGCGCTGTGGACGGAGCCGGAGGGGGAAGGCCCGCGGGACGGCGCTCCGGGCACGGTGCGGCCGGACCCGGCGCGTGCGGGCGGCGCGACGCCGGCCACACCGGTCGCCAGCCGGGCGCGCCCGCCCGGTCCGGGCTCCTCGGGTCCGGCGCCCTCAGGTTCGGCCCCCTCGGGTTCGGCGTCTTCGGGTTCCGGGTCCTCGGGTTCGGCGTCTTCGGGTTCCGGGGTTTCCCGCGCGGTGTCCCCGGACCTGGCGCGCCCGGGTTCCGGGGCTTCCGGTTCGGCGTCCTCAGGTTCGGCCCTCTCGGGTTCGGCGTCTTCGGGTTCCGGGTCCTCGGGTTCGGCGTCTTCGGGTTCCGGGGTTTCCCGCGCGGCGTCCCCGGACTCGGCGCGCCCGGGTTCCGGAGCCGGAGGCTCCGGAGCTTCCGGCGCCGGGCCGTCCGGTCCGGCGGTGTCCCGGGGCGGCTCGGGCGGTGCGCGGGCGGCGGCGGGCACGGGTCCCGGGGCGGACTCCGTGGTGGCACGTTCCGCGGACGGTACCGACAGCGGTCCGGACGCGGGAGGTCCGGGCAGCGCCCACCGGACCCGTGGCCTCATGTCCACGACGTCCCCCGCCGTGCTCTCCTCGCCCTCTCCCGCCGCGCGACGGGCCGTGACACCGGGCACCGCCCCGGTCGCGGCGCCCTCCGACTCCGCCCGCCCGCCGGCCGCCCCGCCGATTCCGCTGGTACGACGTGTCTCCGTGGTCCCCGGCGCGACCGCCGGGTCCGCTCCCGGCGCCCCCTCCTCCTCGCGGACACCGTCCGCGGGACATGACGCGGACGCCGGGCCCGCGTCCGGACCGTCCGCGCGGCGCACCGCCGCGGGAGCGCCGCCCGAACGGAGCGGCGGCCGGCCGCAGGCGTCCCGGGCCGACGGCGACGCGGCGTCCCGCCCGGTCGCCCGACCGCGGCCGGTGGGGCCCCCGTTGACCGTCGCCCGCCGTACGGCCGGACCCGTACGCCGCGTCGCCGCCCTGCGCCCCACCGCCGCCGTTCCGGCACCGGGCACCGCCACGGCATCCGGCGCGTCCGGTCCGGCCGCCCCGGCCGCCCCGGCCGGTCCGCAGACGCCCGGGACCGCCCCGGTCCGACGCGACGGCGGACGGCCGCCGCTGGGCGCACCGCTGACCGGACTGCCGCCCACGGCGACACCGTCGGCCGAGGACGCTTCCGCCGTACCCGCCCCGGGTCCCGTCTCCGGCCCCGCGCTTCCCGTCGTCCAGCGCCGGGCCGAGGAGACGGCCGGCGCCCCGTCCGGCAGCGGTGTGCGGGCGACGGCCCCGGACACCGGCCCCGACGGCCGCGCCTCGGACCCGGCCGCCGCTCCCCGGCGGAGCGGCGCCCGCGCCCGCGGCGGTCTGGGTGCGCCCCTGCCCGCGCTGCCCCCCAGCGCCGACCTCCCCGGAGCCACCGCGTCCGACGCCCGGACGCCCGCCGCGGCGCACCCGGTACGGGAACAGGACACGCCGGCCGCCCCGCTGCTGGGGACCACCGGTGTCCGGCGCAGCCTCGCGGATCGCTCCACCGCGCCGGGCACCCCGTCACCCGGCCCCGCGGATCCGCACGGCGGCGGACCGGCCACGCCGCTGGTGACGCCGGGGCCGCCCGCCGCGTCCCAGGCTCCGGCTCCGGCTCCACAGGGTCCGGCCGGGGACGCCGTACGACCCATGTCGGCGTCCGCCGGACCGGGGCCGGGCCCCGTCGTCGCCCGTGCCGTGAGCCCCGCCGCGGGCGCGACCGCCACGGGCGTCCGCGCCCTCGCGCTGCTCCCCGCCCGCCCGCTCACCCTCAACACCCGGCCCCCCGAGGGCGCGGTACCACCGGCCGCGTCCCGCACCGGCGGCCGCCCCGTCGTGGCCGCCCGCTGGACCACGGCCCCGGCCGGCACCGGCGCCGACCACGCCCCGTCCACCGGCGCGCCCACGCGCCCGGCGCGGCCCGCCGGCACCCGGGCGGCCCCGCCCGTCCAGCGGGCCGTGCCGACGCACCGGCCGCACGACCCGGCCCCGCGGCGACCCGACCCCGCGGTACCGGCCGGCGGTCCGGCCGCCCCGCGGGACACCGGCGCCGTCCGGCGCGTCCCCGTGGTCAGGCCCGCGCCGCCCCGCACGGCTCCCGGTACGGCGGTCGCCCCCGCGCCGGAGCGGCCCCTCCCCGTGGCCGCTCCCCGGACGGCACCCCCGGCCCACGGCCCGTCGGCCACGCCGGCGGGACCCGTCCCCGTGGTCCGCCCGAGGAACGTCACGCCGAGGCCGGCGGCGGGCGGGGGAACCGGCCGGGCGGCGACCCCCGTCCAGCGCGATGCTTCCCCCGCCGGTGACCTCGCCGTGGCCAAGGGCGTACCGGTCGAGGCCGTACCGGCCGGAACGGGGCCGGCGCGCGCCCGTTCGTCGTCGGTCTCCGCCGCCGGCGACCTCGCGGCGCCCGAGGGCTCCGCCGGGCACGCGGACCGGTCGGCCGACTCCCCGCAGAACCCCGGCGCCGACCTGGACGACCTGGCGCGCCGCCTGCTCGACCCCCTGGCCCGCCTGCTGCGCACCGAACTGCGGCGCGGCCGGGAACGTACGGGCCGCCCCTACGACGGACGCCGCTGAGGGCACGGAACGGATGACGGACGGATGACGGACGGATGACGGACAACATCTTCGCGAGCAGCGTGTTCTTCCGGCTCACGATCGGCGGCAACGACCTGGGCGCCTTCAACACCTGCTCCGGCATGGGCGCCGAGGTGGAGATCGAGAGCTACGCGGAGGGCGGCAACAACGGCTTCGCCTGGCAGCTGCCCGGCCGCGTGACCTGGTCGAACATCACGCTCACCCGGCCGGTCACCGCCGACACGGCGAAGATCGGCCGCTGGCTGGACGAGACGCTGAAGCGGGTGGAACCCAAGGACGGCGAGATCGTGGCGCTGAAGCCGAACCTCAGCCGGATCATCGGCTGGCAGGTGTTCGGGATCGTGCCGGTGCGCTGGCAGGGCCCGTCCTTCGACCCCAACGAATCGCAGGCGGCGGTGGAGACCCTGGAGATCGCCCACGAGGGTCTGCGCCCCTCCTGACCCGGCCCGCCGCCGTCCCGCACCCCCTCACACCCCCCGCACCCGACCCGGAAAGGAAGACCCGGCGTGTCCACGATGTTCCGCTCCAGTCGGGCCAGGGCCCAGCTGACGCTGAAGGAGCCCCCGGCCTCCGTCGGCGCGAAGCCGGGCGGGACGATCGCGCGGCTGGACCTCCAGTTCAACCCCAACAGCCTGGAGCTGCGGAAGACCACCGAGTGGCGGCGCACCCCGTCCCGGATGGCGGGGCAGTCGGCGCTGCCCGAGTTCGTCGGCAGCGGCCCGCGCACGCTGAGCCTCGAAGTGTTCCTGGACGCCACCGCCAGGCACGACGACTCCGTGGAGCAGGCGGTGGAGAAGCTGATGAAGGCGTGCGTGCCGACCCCGGCGAGCCTCGACCGCAAGAAGCCGGCCAGCCCGTGGGTGCGGTTCGAGTGGGGCACCGCGCGCACGACCTCGTTCGACGGGGTGCTCTCCAGCCTGTCGGTCTCCTACACGCTGTTCGACGTGGACGGGAAACCGCTGCGGGCCACCTGCCGGCTGTCGATCGAGGAGGCGAGCGTCGACCCGCCGGGCCAGAACCCGACCTCCGGCGCCCGCACCGCCCGCAGCACGCACACCGTCGTGGCGGGCGACAGCCTGGCCCTGCTGGCCTGGCGGGAGTACGGCGACGCGACGGCCTGGCGGGTCATCGCGGAGGCGAACGGGATCGACGACCCGATGGCCCTGGTGCCCGGCGCCGAACTGGTGGTGCCGGGGCTGCGGGACACGGACGGTGAGGAGGAGCGGTGAGCACTGCCGTGGAACGGGGCGGCCGGTCCTTCGCGGCGGACCCGGTCGTGGAGACGCCCGCCGAACTCCCGCCGGTCTGGGCCGCCCAGCTGGTGAGCTGCGTGGTGGACGAGAACGTGGGCCTGCCGGACGCGGCGGTGCTCACCTTCCGCGACCCCGACCACGAGTTCCTCCGGAAGACCGGCATCACCATCGGCACCCCGCTGAAGGTGTCGGTGGTGACCGTGTCCGGACAGGCCCGCGAGCGGCTGTTCGACGGCGAGGTGACGGCCCTGGAGCTGGACCGGGACCGCACCGGCTCGTTCACGGTGGTGCGCGCCTACTCCAAGGCGCACCGCCTCCAGCGCGGCCGGAAGGTGGTGGCGTACCGGAACATGACGGCGGCGGCCATCGTCCGCAAGGTGGCCGCCGGGGCGGGTCTGGCCTGCGGCACCGTGCAGGCCGCGCCGGTCACCTACAAGCAGCTGTCGCAGGCGAACGTGTCCGACTGGGACTTTCTTCGATTCCTGGCCGCCGAGAGCGGCGCGCAGGTGCGCGTCGACGACCGGGGGCTGCTCCAGTTCACCCGGCCGGAGAAGGCGTCCGGCGCGCCCGCGCCGTCCACGTCGGCCACCCGGAACCCGATGGTGCTGGAGTACGGGCGGAACCTGCTGGCGCTGCGGGCCTCCCTGTCGGCCGCGGACGGGGCGCAGCGGGTGGAGGTGCGCGGCTGGGACGTCACCACGAAGCGGCCGCTGGTGGCCGGCCGGTCCTCGGTGGACAGCGACACGGTGCTGCCGGGGCTGAGCCCGGCGTTCGCCGCCCGGTTCGGCACGTCGAAGCTGACGGTCGCCGACACCCCGTACCGCACCCAGGCCGAGACCAGGGCGGTCGCGGACGCGGTGGCCGGCCAGGTGAGCGCGGGATTCGGCGAGCTGGAGGCGCTGGTCGAGGGCAACCCGAAGCTGCGGGCGGGCAAGCCCGTGGCGCTCGGCAACGTCGGGCAGGCCTTCAGCGGGAAGTACACGGCGACGGCGGTCCAGCACGTCCTCGAACCGCACGGCGGGTACCGCACGACGGTGTGGGTGAGCGCCGGCCCGGACCGCTCCCCGACCGGTCTGGTCACCGGCGCCGACGCGCCCTCCCGCGGCCCGCGCATCCCCGGTCTGGCGATCGGCGTGGTGACCGACGTACGGGAGCCGGGCGGCGCCGAGAGCGGCGCCGTGAGACTGAGGTTCCCCTGGCTGGACGACACCTACGTCACCGACTGGGTGCGCACCGTGCAGTGGGGCGGCAGGGGCGGCGGGGGCGTGGTGAGCCCCGAGGTCAACGACGAGGTCCTGGTCGGCTTCGAACAGGGCCTGCTGGACAGCCCGTACGTCATCGGGGGGCTCTACAACGGCGTGGACGAGCCCTCGCCGCACGACGTGCCGCTGGTCGACGGCACCACCGGGAAGGTCAACCGCCGTTCCTTCGTGTCGCGTTCGGGGCACCGGGTGGAGCTGCTGGACGCGCGGGCGCCCGGCCGTTCGGGGGTGCGGCTGATGACCGCCGACGAACGCCTGGAGGTGTTCCTCGACGACCGCCGGGACCGGATCGAGCTGACGGTGCACTCCGGCAGGGGCGGGGCCCGGCAGCCCCTCAGCTCCGTCGTGCTCGACCAGCAGGGCATCACCCTGGACGCGGGAGAGGGCGACGTGAGCGTGTCGGGCCGGAACGTGGACATCCAGGGCCGGGCCGGCGTGCGGATCGGCGGCCGTGACGTGAACGTCACCGGCAGCTCGGGCGTCACCGTCGACGGCGGTCTGCTCGGCGTCCTGAAGGCCAAGCTCATCCGCATCAACTGACCCCCGCCCGCCGCCCCCGACGTCCTCCGAGGAGTGCCGCATGCCAGCCGCAGCCCGTACCGGTGACCCCACCGACCACGGCGGCCGGATCACCACCCCGCCGCCCGCCGCCGCACGGGCGGTGGCGACCGTCCTGATCGGCGGCCGCCCCGCCGCCGTCACGGGCAGCCTGCACGTCTGCGCGATGCCCCAGCACGCGGTCATGGGCCCGGCCAACGTGATCATGCCCAACCCGGCCGGGATCGCCTCGGGACAGGTCCTCATCGGCGGACTGCCGGCCGCCCGGGCGCGTGACCGGACCGCGTGCGGCGCGACGGTCCTGCCCGGCGCCGTGAACGTCGTGATCGGCGGTGCGGTGTGAGCGAGCGGTTCATCGGCCGCGGCTGGGGGTTCCCGTTGCGGGTCGGGCCCACCGGCGGGATCGCCCTGGTCGAACGGGAACGGGAGGTCGAGGAGGCGATCCGGCTGGTGCTCGGCACCGCGCCCGGCGAGCGTCCCATGCGCCCGGAGTTCGGCTGCGGCATCCACGACCACGTCTTCGCCCCCGGCGACGGCGCCACCGCCGGGCGCCTCGCGCGGCAGGTGCGCGAGGCCCTGGAGCGGTGGGAGCCGCGGATCACGGTGGACGACGTGGTGGTCGCCTTCGACGCGGTCGAGGACGGCACCCTCTACATCGACGTGCACTACACCCTGCGATCCACCAACGACCGGCGCAACCTGGTCTTTCCCTTCTACACGATCCCCTCCGAGGAGGGGGCCGAGGAAGCGGGCGCGGACTGATGGCCCTGCCCTCCCCGAACCTGGACGACCGGCGGTTCCAGCAACTCGTCGACGAGGCGAAGCGGTACGTGCGGCAGCGCGCCCCGGAGTGGACCGACCACAACGTCTCCGACCCGGGCGTCACCCTGATCGAGACGTTCGCCTACCTCGTGGACCAGCTGCTGTACCGGCTGAACCGGGTCCCGGACAAGAACTACACCGCGTTCCTCGACCTGTTGGGCATCCGCCTGTTCCCGCCGACCGCGGCCGGCGCCGACGTCGACTTCTGGCTCTCGGCGCCGCAGCCCGACACGGTCGCGCTGCCCCCGGGCACCGAGGTGACCACCGCCGGCGGCGAGTCCGACGAGCCCGTGGTCTTCACCACCACCGACGAACTACGGATCCTGCCCAGCGAGTTGATCCGCCTGGTCACCGCGCCGAGGACCGGCGGGCAGAGCGACCGGACCGGCATGCTCGCCGACGGCCTCGACATCCGCTGCTTCCAGACGAGGCCGGAACCCGGCGACGCGCTGCTGTTCGGCCTGCCGACGGCGGTGCCGCGCTGCATCGTCGCGGTGCGCCTGGACAGCCGCGTCGAGGGCATCGGCGTGGACCCGCGCCAGCCCCCGCTGGTGTGGGAGGCCTGGGACGGCGGCGGCTGGCGGCCGTGCGAGACCGGCGCCGACACCACCGGCGGTCTGAACCGGCCCGGTGAGATCATCGTGCACGTACCGGCCGGACACACGGCGTCGGTGATCGGCGGCACCCGGGCCGGCTGGCTGCGCTGCCGGGTCACCGAGGCGGAGCCGGGCCAGCCGTTCTACTCGGAGTCCCCGACGGTGCGCGAGGCGGCGGTGTTCACCGTCGGCGGCACCATGTCCGTCGAGCACGCCGAGACCGTGACCGACGTGCCGCTCGGCACCTCGGAGGGCGTGGCCGGACAGACCTTCCGGCTCGACCGTCCGCCGGTCCTCCTGGACGCCGGGCCGCCCGTGGTGGAGGTGTCCTCCGACGAGGGGTGGCAGCGCTGGGAGGTGGTGGAGCACTTCGGCCGCTCCGGACCCGCCGACCGGCACGTCCGGGTGGACGCCACCACCGGCGAGTTCCTCTTCCCCCCGGCGCTGCGCGAACCCGACGGCACGCTGCGGCAGTGCGGCGCGGTGCCGCCCAAGGGCGCGCGGATACGGGTGGCCCGCTACCGCACCGGCGGCGGCCCCGCGGGCAACGTGGCCCGCGGCGCGATCTCCGTGCTGCTCAGCTCCGTGCCGTACGTCGCCCGGGTCGCCAACCGGGAGGCGGCGCGCGGAGGCGTCGGCGGCGAGACCGTCGAGAACGCCAGGCGGCGCGCGCCGGAGGCGCTCCGCATGCAGGACCGCGCGGTGACCGCCGAGGACTACGAGACCATCAGCCGCCGGGCCGCGCCCTCGGTGCGCCGGGTGCGCTGCCTGCCGGCCGCGGACGCACCCGGCGCGGTACGGGTCCTGGTGGTGCCGGACGCGGCGGCCGACGAGGGGGACGACCGGCTGCGCTTCGAGCAGCTGATCCCCTCCGACCAGGTGCTCGCGGCGATCACCGCGAGCCTCGACGAACGGCGGCTGATCGGCACCCGGCTCGTCGTGGAGCCGCCGGTGTACCAGGGCGTCACCGTGGTGGCCCGGCTCTCGGCGGCCCCCGGCGACACCGACCGGGTCCGCGGCGCCGCGCTCGACGCGCTCTTCGGCCACCTCAACCCGCTGGTCGGCGGCCCGGACGGCACCGGATGGCCCTTCGGGCGGCCCGTGCAGTACGGCGAGGTCTTCGGCGTCCTGCAACGCGCCACCGGCGACGCCCTGGTCGAGGAGGTCCGGTTGTTCCCCGCCGACCCCGTCACCGGCCGCCGCGGCGCCCCGACGGACCGCATCGACCTGTCCGCGGGCGCGCTGGTCTTCTCGTACCAGCACCAGGTGGTCGTGACGGAGGCCGGGGCGGAGGGCCGGGGATGAGCCGCGCGGCGGTACCCGGCCTGCCGAGCAGGTACCCGATCGGCGGGCAACTGCCCGCGCTGTACGCCGACGACGACTTCGCGCAGCGGTTCACCGCCGGGCTCGACACCGTCCTCGCCCCGGTGTTCTCGACCCTCGACAACCTGCCCGCCTATCTCGACCCCCGGGTGACGCCGGTCGACTTCCTGGCCTGGCTGGCGTCCTGGGTGGGGGCCGCGCACGACCCGCGGTGGCCGGTGGAGGTGCGCCGCGAGGCCGTCGTCCGCGCGGTGTACCTGCACCGGTGGCGCGGCACCCGGCGCGGGCTGGTCGAGGCCCTGCGGCTCGCGCTCGGCGCGCACGCCGAGGTGACCGGCGACGGCGGCGCGGTGTGGTCGGGCACCGCCGGCTCCGCCCTGCCGCCGAAGCCGCCCGCCGAGGCGCTGGTCCGGGTCCGGCCGGCCGGCGGGACACCGGTGGACGCGGACAGGGTCCACGAGATCGTCCGGACCATGTGTCCGGTGCACACGGCGTTCCGGGTGGAGGTCCTGTCCGGCCCGCCCGCCGAGGAAGGGAACTGACGCATGCGCGCATGTCCCGTGTGCGGGGCGCCCAACGACCCCGCGGACGACTTCTGCGGCAACTGCGGCGCGTACCTGGGCTGGTCGGACACCCCACCCGCGCCGGGCCGCGCCACCACACCGGCGACCCCGGCGGTCACGGAGCCGGCGGACACCCCGGCGGGCCCGGGGACCTCGGCCGCTCCCGGGCGGCCGGCCGCTCCGGCGGGCCCGGGCCGGCCGGCCGCTCGTCCGACCGCCGCGGAGCCCGAGGCGGACCCGGTCCCCGACGGCCCCTCAGCGGCCGTCCCCACGCTTCCCGCGCCCCCGGCGCCCCCGGCCGTCCCGGAGGTCACCCCGCCGGAGGCGTCCGAGGCGGCCCTCCCGGAGGACGGGCCCCTGTCGGCCGCGCGTGCCCTCGGGGCGTCGCTGCGTTCCCGGCTCACGGGCCGTGGGCCCGACGGGGCGGGCGTCCCGGAAACCCCGGCCACGGACGCCGCGGGCTCCCGCGCCGGGGCCGACGACGGGCCCGGTACCGGTCAAGGGCCCCGCACCGCCGAGGGCCACGGCACCGCCCCCGCCCCCGCCCAGCGGGCGACCACGAGCCCTCCACCCCCCTCCACCCCCGGCGCTCCCCGCGCCGGCTC
>NZ_LGCN01000204.1 GCF_001279005.1 Streptomyces caelestis | reverse complement strand
GCTCCCCTCCGCCCCCCTCCTCCGCTCCGTCGCCGAACTCGCCGCCGAACTCGGCGCCCGGCACACCTTCGAGTTCCTGCTCGGCCGACACCTCGACGCCCACCCGCGCCAGTACACGCCCACCCCCGCCGACCTCGCCGGTCTCATGGCCGACCTGGCCGGTACCGCCCGCACCGTCCTCGACCCGGCCTGCGGCACCGGCGCCCTGCTGCGCTCCGCCGGCCACGGCCCCGGCCGACGGCTGTACGGCCAGGACAGCGCCCCCGAACTCGCCGCCCTCACCGCGCTCCGCCTCGCCCTGCACACCCGCGCCCCCGTGCACGCCGCCGCCGGCGACACCCTGCGCGCCGACGCCCACCCCGAGCTGCGGGCCGACGCCGTCCTGTGCCACCCGCCGTTCAACGAGCGCGACTGGGGGCACGACGCACTCGCCTACGACCCGCGCTGGAAGTACGGCCTCCCGGCCCGCACCGAGTCCGAGCTGGCCTGGGTGCAGCACGCGCTCGCCCGGCTGCGGGACGGCGGCACCGCCGTACTGCTGATGCCGCCCGCCGCCGCGTCCCGCCGCTCCGGACGCCGGATCAGGGCCGACCTGCTGCGCCGGGGCGCGCTGCGCGCCGTCGTCGCGCTGCCGCACGGCGCGGCACCCCCGTACGGCGTCCCGCTGCACCTGTGGGTGCTGCGCCGGCCCGCACAGGCGCCGACGCAGCCGGAGGTGCTGCTCGCCGATGCCGGGCGGTTCGCCGGCGAGGGGCCCGGCGGGCCCGACTGGCCGGGGGTGCGGGAGACGGTCCTCGACGTCTGGCGCGCCTTCGACCGGGCCGGCCGGCTCGACGAACGGCCGGGACTGGCCCGCTCCGTGCCCGTCATCGAACTCCTCGACGACGACGTCGACCTCGCCCCGGCCCGCCGTCTGCCGCCCCCGGCCGCCGCGGACGGCGCCGGCCGGCTCACCGACGTACGCGGGCGGCTCGACGAGACGCTGCGCCTGGCCGCCGCCCTCACCCCGCCGCCGGCCGACCCCGCGCCGCCCGTCGCCGGGCGCCCGCCCCTCACCACCGTCGGTGAACTCGCGCGCGGGGGAGCCCTGGTGATGCGTACGGGCGGAAACGGCGGCCACGCGCGCGTGCCCGTCCTCACCGACCACGACGTCCTCTCCGGAACCGGCCCTTCCGGCACCCTCCCGGAGAGCGACGAGGAGGCGGTGCTCACCGAACCCGGCGACGTCGTCGTGCCCGTGCTCGGCGGGGGTGCCGTCGCGCGGGTGATCGACGACGCGACCGCCGGGGCCGCCCTGGGCCGCAACCTCGTCCTGCTGCGCCCCGAACCGGCGGTGCTCGACCCGTGGTTTCTCGCCGGGTTCCTGCGCGGCACCGCCAACCGGCGCCAGGCCGGCAGCTACGCGTCCACCGCCGCCCGGCTCGACGTCCGCCGGCTCCGGCTGCCCCGGCTCGCGCCGGCCGAACAGCGGCGCTACGGTGCCCGCTTCCGGGCCCTGGACGAGTTCGAGCGGGCGCTCGGACAGGCGGGTCGGCTCGGCGCGCAGCTCGTCCGCGGGATGTACGACGGCCTGGCCGACGGGACGATCGCCCCCGACTGAGCCCGCGGAACGCCCTCGGCGCACCTCCGGTACGCCCCGGTACGACAACGGTTCGGTACATCCCGGGACCGGTTGTCGCCGTCGGCCTATACGCTCGGACTCCGAGTTTCCTCCGGCTACACCTGTCCAGGAGCAGTCATGTACGGCCACGGCGCGCCGCCGTCCACCCCCAGCGCGGCAATGGTCATCACGCAGCGCGTGCTGTACGCCGCCGCCGGCGTGCTGTGCTGCGGACTGCTGGCCTGCGTGCCGCTGTTCCGGGTCGCGTTCCTGCGGGGACGGCTGCTCGACTGGGCGGTGGCCTGGGTGAGCATCCCGATGTCGATAGCCTGCCTGTCGGTGATCGGCGCGCTGCCGGAGTCGGACCGCCGGACCGACGTGGCCCTGGCCGCCGTCCTGCTCCTCGGCGCGGTCTCGGCCGCGTACTACCTGATCGTGGACATCCGCCTGCACCGGCGGCCGCACCCGTACGCGGGCCAGATGCCGCCGTCGCCCCACGCCGCGACGGTGCACGGCCCGGGCGGGCACACCCCCTACGGCTACCCGCAGCAGGGCTCGCCGTACGCGCCCACGCCGGTGCCGCACACCACGGCGCCCCCCACGCCGGTGCCGCACACCACGGCGCCCCCCACGCCGGTGCCGCACACCACGGCGCCCCCCACCCCCGTACCGCCGTCGCAGTCGCCGCAGCACCCCGGGCCGGCCCGGATCGACCAGGTGCGCGCCGAGCTGGACGAACTCAGCGACTACCTGCGCCGCCAGGACGGACAGCAGGGCAACCACGAGGGCGGAAGGTGAGCGTGACGACGGGACGTGTCGTCGCCGGCCGCTACGAACTGTCCACGCTCATCGGACAGGGCGGCATGGGGCAGGTCTGGACGGCCTACGACAAACGGCTGGACCGACGCGTGGCGGTGAAGCTGCTGCGCCCGGACAAGGTGGCCGGCCAGGAGGCCGACGAACTGCGCCGCCGCTTCGTGCGCGAGTGCCGGGTGACCGCACAGGTCGACCACCCCGGCCTGGTCACCGTGCACGACGCGGGCAGCGAGGGCGAGGAGCTGTTCCTCGTCATGCAGTACGTCGACGGCGCCGACCTCGGCGACCACCTCGCCGAACACGACCCGTACCCGTGGCAGTGGACGGTCGCGGTGGCCGCGCAGCTGTGCGCCGTGCTGAGCGCCGTGCACGCCGTGCCGATCGTCCACCGCGACCTCAAGCCGCGCAACGTGATGGTGAAGCAGGACGGCACGGTCACCGTGCTCGACCTCGGCGTCGCCTCCGTCATGGACAGCGACACCACGCGCCTGACGCACACCGGCTCGCCCATCGGATCGCCCGCCTACATGGCGCCCGAGCAGGCGATGGGCGGCGCGGTCGGCCCGTACACGGACCTCTACGCGCTTGGCGTGCTGATGCACGAACTGCTCAGCGGCGACGTGCCGTTCGCGGGCTCCACGGCGCTCGGGGTGCTGCACCGGCACCTGTACGAGCCGCCGCCGCCCGTGCGCCGGATCCGCCCGGAGGTCCCCGAGGCCCTGGAGGCCCTGGTGCTGCGGCTGCTCGCCAAGGACCCGCAGCACCGCCCGGACTCCGCGCAGGAGGTCTACGAGCACCTGGCGCAGCTGCTCCCCGCGCGGGGAACGCCCACCGGAACGCCCCTGGACCCCACCCGTCCCTTCCTGCGCCCGCACGCCCCCTGGCCGGACCGCGCCCGCACGCCCGCTCCCCAGCCGACCCCCGCCGCGCCGTCCGCGCCCGTGGCGGAGAAGGCCGATGTCGCCGCCGCCGTGGACGAGGTGAAGCGGCTGCTCGGCGAGGGCCGCATCACCCAGGCCGTCGACATCCTCGGCTCGATCCTGCCCGTCGCCGCCGAGCAGCACGGCGAGCACTCGCCGGTCGTGCGCACCCTGCGCAAGCAGTACGCGGCCACGCTCCTGGACGACGGCCAGTACCGGCGCGCCCTGCCCGAACTGCGCCGCCTCGCCGACGAACGCGCCGCCGAGGCCGGCCGGGCCGACCCGCAGTCCCTGCGCTACCGCTACGAGGCCGCCCAGTGCCTGGAGCAGCTCGGCGAACCCGCGGCGGCGCTCGCCGAGTACCGGGCGCTGCTGGCGTACTACGAGAACCAGTACGTGGCCGCCGGCGACCCGCAGCTCGCCCATGACGTCCGCCGCCGCATCGGCCACCTGCTGCTCGCCCTGGGCGACCGGGCCGCCGCGCACGACACGCTGGTCCGGCTGCTGCACGACGTGGAGCGCGTGCAGGGACCGGGGCACCCGCTGGCCGCCGACATCCGGCGGACGCTGCAGTGGCTGGGGCAGGTACGCGGATAGCGGGACGGCGGGAGCGAAGGCCGTTCGGGGGCCGTACGGGGGCCGTACGGCCGGACGGGGCGGAGGCCGGTGCCGGAAGTCGCCGCGAATCGTTGGTCGAATGGGTTGGCCGGAGCCCGGCCACTGCCTACCATCGATCACCGCAAGACTTTGTGCACCGCCGCACAAGCTCTCCTCAGGAGGTCTCCTTGCACCGCCGCCGTCGCACCGCGCTCCTCCTCACCGCCGCGATCGCCGCGGCGGCGCCCCTGCTCACCGCCTGCGGGAACGACGCGCACCCCGGTGCGGCGGCCGTCGTCGGCGGCGAGCGGATCACCGTGTCGCAGCTGGAGAACCGGGTCGACGAGGTCCGTGCGGCCCAGCGGGCGGCCGTACCGGACGACGCCCAGTACCAGCAGGCCATCGCCCGGACCGGCAGCCTCACCCGCGACACCCTGCACAGCATGGTCCTGGACCGGGTGCTGGAGCGCGCCGCGCGGGACGCCGGCGTGGCGGTCACGGACCGCGAGGTCCAGCGGATGCGGGCCGGTCTGGAGCAGCAGGCCGGCGGCGCCGAGGCGCTGGAGGCGGCCTGGCTGCAGCAGTACGGCATCCCGCCGCAGCGCCTCGACGCCAACCTCCGCCTCCAGGTCCAGGCCCAGAAGCTCGCTCAGGAGCTCGGCACCGACACCAGCCGGCCCGAGTTCTGGCAGGCGCTGTCCGAGGCGAGCAAGGAGCTCGACGTCGACCTCAACCCGCGCTACGGCGACTGGGACGTGGAGAAGAGCAGCCGGGTCGACGCCAGGACGCCGTGGGTGCGGGACGTCACGGCGGCCGGGGCACCGCAGACGCTCTGACCGGCCGTCCGCGGACGACCGGCCCGTGGACGATCCGGGGGCTGTCGGCGAGGTGGGCTAGTTTCGAAGCGTGAACGCACACAGCCCCGCACCGAGCCCCGAGGCCGACCCCGGCCGTGTCGTCCTGCTCACCACCAGCCACCGTGTCGCGCCCGGCCTGCTGTCCTGGCCGGCCTGGCAGGCCCTGCACGCGGCCGACAGGGTGCTGTGCGCGGACGGCGCCCACCCGCAGCTGCCGTATCTGCGGGAGGCCGGGACACCGGTCGAGGAGGTGGCGCCGACCGCCGAGGAGATCGTCGACGCCTGCGTGGGCGGGCGGACGGTGGTGGTCGTGGCGACGGGGGAGGGCGAGCCCGCGCTGACCGACGGGCTGGCGCGGCTGGCCGGGTCCGGCCGGGTCCGGATGCCCGAGCTGGAGCTGCTGCCCGCCTCCTACGACCTGCCGGGCGCCCGGCTGCTCGACCTCGTGCAGGTCATGGACCGCATCCGCGCGGAGTGCCCGTGGTCGTCCCGCCAGACCCACAAGGGTCTGGCGAAGTACGGCATCGAGGAGGCGTACGAGCTCGTCGAGGCCATCGAGGAGGGCGACCGGGACGAGCTGCGCGAGGAGCTGGGGGACGTGCTGCTCCAGGTCGTCTTCCACGCCCGGATCGCCGAGGAGCACCCTCAGGAGCCCTTCTCCGTCGACGACGTGGCGGGGGGCATCGTGGCCAAGCTGATCCACCGGCACCCGCACGTCTTCGGCGAGGAGACGGCGGACACGCCGGACGACGTCAAGGCGCACTGGCTGCGGACCAAGGCGGAGGAGAAGCGGCGCAGCTCGGTGACGGAGGGAGTGCCGCTGGGGCAGCCGGGTCTGGCGCTGTCGGCGAAGCTGGCGTCGCGGGCGCGGACCGCGGGGCTGGACGTGCCGGTGCCGGCGGGGGAGGGCGTCGGCTACGAGCTGCTGGGGCTGGCGGTGCGGGCGGAGGCCGCGGGGGTCGACCCGGAGGCGGCGCTGCGGGCGGCCGCGCGGGTGTACCGCGACGCGATTCGCGCCGCGGAGGGGCAGGGCGGGGACTGAGGCGCGAGTGCGGCGCGGGAAGGGCTCCGCCCTCCGCCGTCCGGCCCCCGGAGCTCCTCCGCGCCCACGCGGCGGAGCCGCATGTCGGCACGGTCCCGCGCCCCGCCAGGGCCTCCTCGCCCGTTAGGGTCGCCGCATGCATGACCAGCCCCTCACTCCCGAACTGTTCAGCTGGGAGTTCGCCGCCGATCCGTACCCCGCCTACGCCTGGCTCCGTGAGCACGCCCCCGTGCACAGGACCCGGCTGCCCAGTGGGGTGGAGGCATGGCTGGTCACGCGGTACGCCGACGCCAAGCAGACCCTCGCCGACAACCGGCTGTCCAAGAACCCCGCGCACCACGACGAGCCCGCGCACGCCAAGGGCAGGACCGGTATCCCCGGGGAGCGCCAGGCGGACCTGATGACGCATCTGCTGAACATCGACCCGCCGGACCACACCCGGCTGCGCCGGCTGGTCAGCAAGGCGTTCACCCCGCGCCGGATCGCCGAGTTCGCCCCCCGCGTGCAGGAGCTCGCCGACGGGCTCATCGACCGGTTCGCGGACAGCGGCTCCGCCGACCTCATCCACGAGTTCGCCTTCCCCCTCCCCATCCACGCCATCTGCGACCTGCTCGGCGTCCCGCGCGAGGACCAGGACGACTTCCGGGACTGGGCGGGCATGATGATCCGTCACGGCGGAGGGCCTCGCGGCGGGGTCGCCCGGTCCGTGAAGAAGATGCGCGGCTACCTCGCCGAGCTGATCCACCGCAAGCGCGAGGCGCTCCCCGCCGACCCCACCCCCGGCGAGGACCTCATCTCCGGCCTCATCCGCGCCTCCGACCACGGTGAGCACCTCACCGAGAACGAGGCCGCCGCCATGGCGTTCATCCTGCTGTTCGCCGGTTTCGAGACCACCGTCAACCTGATCGGCAACGGCACCTACGCCCTGCTCACCCACCCCGGACAACGCGACCGTCTGCAGCGGTCCCTCGCCGCCGGGGAGCGCGGGCTGCTGGAGACCGGTGTCGAGGAGCTCCTGCGGTACGACGGTCCCGTGGAGCTCGCCACCTGGCGGTTCGCCACCGAGCCGGTCACCATCGGCGGGCAGCGCATCGCGGCCGGCGACCCCGTCCTCGTCGTGCTCGCCGCCGCGGACCGGGACCCGGAGCGGTTCGCCGACCCGGACGTGCTCGACCTCGGCCGGCGCGACAACCAGCACCTGGGGTACGGCCACGGCATCCACTACTGCCTGGGCGCCCCGCTGGCCCGCCTGGAGGGCCAGACCGCGCTCGCCACCCTGCTGACGCGCCTGCCGGACCTGCGGCTCGCGGTGGAACCGGCCGAACTCCGCTGGCGGGGCGGGCTCATCATGCGCGGACTGCGCACGCTCCCGGTGGAGTTCACTCCGCCGCGCGGCGGTCCGCGGACGTGACGGACCGGACCGCCGTCCGCCGTGCCCCCGAGGGGACCGGCGCAAACATGACACGCCTTCAACTCTGTGATCTTCACGTGATCTGCGCGGCATGAACTTGTGACAAGTGATCGTCTGCCGATACGTTCACCCATCAAGTGCGGTGCCCAGAGCTTCACTCACCGCGCCTGTCATTGCTGTTCTGCGAAAGGTCTCCGCATGCTCTCCGGGAACGGTCGGCACCGTCGCCCCCGCCAGGCTCCGGCTCTCCTCGTCGCGGCCGGAGTGACCGGCTCCGCCATCGCGATCCCGCTCCTCGGGGCCGGCAGCGCCAGCGCGGCCGACGGCGCGACCTGGGACCGGGTCGCCGAATGCGAAAGCGGTGGCTCCTGGAGCCAGAACACCGGCAACGGCTACTACGGCGGCCTGCAGTTGACCCAGGACGACTGGGAGCGGTACGGCGGCCTGGACTACGCGACCAGCCCCGACCAGGCCAGCCGCGGCCAGCAGATAGCCGTGGCCGAGAGAATCCTCGCCGACCAGGGGGTCGGCGCGTGGCGCACCTGCGGACTGACGGCGGGCCTCCAGCAGGGCTCGGCGGCGGCCGACATCGACACGGGTGTGGCGGAGGACTCGGCCTCGGACGCGTCCGGCTCCTCCGGTTCCACGAAATCGTCCGGATCGTCGGACTCCGGTGATTCGTCCGCTTCGTCCTCCCCGTCGGCCGCGCCCGGCGCCGGGAAGTCGGGGAACGGCGAGGGTGCGGCCGGCGAATCGGCCGAGTCCGACGGGGCGGACGGCCCGGAGAAGGATTCGGACAGCGGCTCCGGCGACGGATCCGGCGCCTCCCCCTCCGCCTCGGCCACCCCCAAGAGTGACGAGTCGGACAAGTCCGGGCAGACCACCGGCTCTTCCGAACTCGCCGACACCGAGGGCGCGGGCGGCGGTCGCCATCGCGGCGTCAGCGCCGAGGAGGCCGGGGCGGAGGACCGTGTCTCGGACTCGTCCGGCCGGCACGCCTCGCGTGACGCCGACGCCTCGCGCGCCGCCGCCGACGGCCCGTACACCGTGCGCACCGGCGACAGCCTCTCGTCCATCGCCGACTCCCTTGAACTCGACGGCGGATGGCGGTCGCTCTACGCGAAGAACGAGCAGGTCGTCGGCGCCGACCCGGACCTCATCCTGCCGGGCCAGGAGCTCGAGGTCGGGATCGAACCGGGCGAAAAGTGACGCCCGAAAGGGTGGGGTTCCGGCGACAGTTGGCGTCATGATTCGCGGCTAATGCCCGATTTAAAGGCTGTGAGAGATAGGTCTCAGAAGCCCTGATCGTCTTTGAAATTCCGCGGATCGCGTGTCTACGGTCGTGATCGCTCGCCACCGCGGGCCCCGGCTGCCGCCACGCCGAATCCTGCCAGTGGCAGCACGGGAACAGTCGTCGCGTCATGCGCCGTAGGCAGGAGCGGGGGACCCAAGGTAAGCGCCCCTTCCGGTGATTGACACCGGATCGGGCTTGGGGTGAAGCCGCGTCCCGTGAGGGACGCGGCCGGGCAACTCAACCGGCCCGAACCCGACAGCTCACCTCGCAGGCGTCGGTGAGGGGATCCAACCATGCTGTTTTCCGGCAAGGGCAAGCACCGTCGCCCGTTCAAGGCCACCCGCGCGATCGCCGTCGCCGGTGTCGCCTCCGCCGCCGTCGCCGCCCCGCTGATGGCGGCCGGCAGCGCCTCCGCCGCCACCGCCTCCGAGTGGGACACCGTCGCCCAGTGCGAGTCCGGCGGCAACTGGTCCATCAACACCGGCAACGGTTACTACGGCGGCCTGCAGTTCTCCGCCTCCACCTGGGCCGCGTACGGCGGCACGCAGTACGCCTCCACCGCCGACCGGGCCAGCAAGGCGCAGCAGATCGAGATCGCCGAGAAGGTCCTCGCGGGCCAGGGCAAGGGCGCCTGGCCGGTCTGCGGCACGGGCCTGTCCGGCGCCGCCTACACCGGCTCCTCCTCGAACGACACCTCGAACGGCTCCTCGGCCGGCTCCTCGCAGGGCTCCGGTTCCACCGGGACCCGTGAGAGCGGGCAGAAGGCCTCCCGCTCCGCCGAGCGCCCGGCCGTCGAGCAGAAGACCGAACAGAAGACCGAGCAGAAGGTCCAGAAGGAGACCGAGGGGAAGACCGTCACCACCCCGACCGGCAAGAAGGTCGAGAAGGGCGACGGCGAGTACAAGGTCGTCAAGGGCGACACCCTCAGCTCCATCGCCGCCGAGCAGGACGTCAAGGGCGGCTGGGCCCAGCTGTTCGAGCTGAACGACGACATCGTCGACGACGCCGACCTCATCTACCCGGGCCAGCAGCTGCACCTGAAGTAAGCGGCCGTCCCCCCTGCCCCCCGCCCCGGCGCGTTGTCCCCCGCACGCGCCGGGGCGGGGTTTTTCGCGGCCGGGTTTCCGGAAACGTCTTTGTTCCGTTCGGAAACAATTTACTCTCGGTTCTGTCCACGGGGCGGGCGGCCGGATGGCCGATCGCCCGGAGCCGGTTAGGCTCGGTCTCGCAAGACCCTCCGGGGTCCTGCCCACCCGCGTCACATCCAAGAAGGAGATGCTCGTGCCGTCCATCGACGTCGTCGTAGCCCGGGAAATCCTGGACTCCCGAGGCAACCCCACGGTCGAGGTCGAGGTCGGCCTCGACGACGGCAGCACGGGTCGTGCCGCCGTCCCGTCCGGCGCCTCCACCGGCGCCTTCGAGGCCATCGAACTCCGTGACGGCGATGCCGGCCGTTACCTGGGCAAGGGCGTCGAGAAGGCCGTCCTGGCCGTCATCGAGCAGATCGGCCCGGAGCTCGTCGGTTACGACGCCACCGAGCAGCGCCTGATCGACCAGGCGATGTTCGACCTGGACGCCACCGACAACAAGGGCTCCCTCGGCGCCAACGCCATCCTCGGCGTCTCGCTCGCCGTCGCCCACGCCGCCTCCGAGGCCAGCGACCTCCCGCTCTTCCGCTACCTGGGCGGCCCCAACGCGCACCTGCTGCCGGTGCCGATGATGAACATCCTGAACGGCGGCTCGCACGCCGACTCCAACGTGGACATCCAGGAGTTCATGATCGCCCCGATCGGCGCGGAGTCCTTCTCCGAGGCCCTGCGCTGGGGCGCCGAGGTCTACCACACCCTGAAGAAGGTCCTGAAGAGCAAGGGCCTGGCCACCGGCCTCGGCGACGAGGGCGGCTTCGCCCCGAACCTCGGTTCCAACCGCGAGGCCCTCGACCTCATCCTCGAGGCCATCAAGGAGGCCGGCTACACCCCGGGCGAGCAGATCGCCCTGGCGCTCGACGTCGCCGCCTCCGAGTTCTACAAGGACGGCGTCTACGCCTTCGAGGGCAAGGAGCGCTCCGCCGCCGAGATGACCGAGTACTACGCCGAGCTCGTCGACGCGTACCCGCTCGTCTCCATCGAGGACCCGCTGTTCGAGGACGACTGGGACGGCTGGAAGACCATCACCGCCAAGCTCGGTGACAAGGTCCAGCTCGTCGGCGACGACCTGTTCGTCACCAACCCCGAGCGTCTGGCCCGCGGCATCGAGGAGAACTCGGCCAACGCCCTGCTGGTCAAGGTCAACCAGATCGGCTCGCTGACCGAGACCCTGGACGCCGTCGAGCTGGCCCAGCGCAACGGCTTCAAGTGCATGATGTCCCACCGCTCCGGCGAGACCGAGGACGTCACCATCGCCGACCTGGCCGTCGCCACCAACTGCGGTCAGATCAAGACCGGCGCCCCGGCCCGCTCCGAGCGCGTCGCCAAGTACAACCAGCTGCTGCGCATCGAGGAGATCCTCGACGACGCCGCGGTGTACGCCGGCCGCTCGGCCTTCCCCCGGTTCCGCTCCGCGAACCAGTAAGCAGGGCAAGGGCTGACCCGGCCCCGCGAGAGGCGGCGTCGTACGTACGTCCCCGTACCCGGTCCCGTACCGTGTGCGGGGACGTACGCACGTATGAAGGCGAACCGGAGGCGGAACATGGCGGTCAAGGACCGGGACCGTTTCTCCACCGCGACCAGGATCCGGCTGATCGGCGAGCAGACCGCGGCCCGGGTCTACCGCTCGCAGACCAAGCGCCAGGCCCGCCGCTCCCGGCTGACCGGACGGGCGGCGCTGCTCGCCCTGGTGGTCTGCTCCCTGATCGTCGCCCTCGCCTACCCCATGCGGCAGTACGTCTCCCAGCGCGCGGACATCGCCGACCTCCAGCAGGAGCAGGACGAGACCCGCCGGCGGGTCGAACGGCTGCGCGACCTGAAGGCCCGCTGGCAGGACGACGCCTACGCCGAGCAGGAGATCCGCCGGCGGCTGCACTACGTCATGCCCGGCGAGACCGGTTACATCGTCATCGACCCGGGTGCGGCGAAGCAGTCCCGCACGGATCTCGACGCCGCCGACCGACCCTGGTACGCGAACGTCTGGGACGGCGTCGACAAGGCCGACGCCGCCGACCAGTGACCCCTTGCAGAAAGCCGTAAGAAAGACAGCTATGGAAACGCCCCCGCCCACGACCCCGCGCACCGAGCCCACCGACGCGGACGTCGAGGCCTTCAAGCAGCAGCTCGGGCGGCCCCCGCGCGGGCTGCGCGCCATCGCGCACCGCTGCCCCTGCGGGCAGCCGGACGTCGTGGAGACCGCGCCGAGGCTGCCCGACGGCACTCCCTTCCCGACGCTGTACTACCTCACCTGCCCGAAGGCGAACTCCGCGATCGGGACGCTGGAGGCAGACGGCGTGATGAAGGAGATGACGCAGCGGCTGGCCGCCGACCCCGAGCTGGCGGCCGCGTACCGCGCGGCGCACGAGGACTACATCCGGCGCCGCGACGAGATCGAGGAGCTCAGGAACTTCCCCAGCGCGGGCGGCATGCCGGACCGCGTGAAGTGCCTGCACGTGCTGGTCGCCCACTCGCTGGCCGCGGGCCCCGGGGTCAACCCGCTGGGCGACGAGGCGCTGGCGATGCTGCCCCAGTGGTGGCGCAAGGGCGCCTGCGTGACGCTCCCCGTGAAGGAGGACGGCCAGTGACCCGGGTCGCCGCCATCGACTGCGGTACGAACTCCATCCGGCTCCTGGTGGCCGACGCGGATCCACGGACCGGTGAACTCACCGAACTGGACCGGCGGATGACGATCGTGCGGCTCGGCCAGGGCGTCGACCGCACGGGCCGGCTGGCGCCCGAGGCGCTGGAGCGGACGTTCGCCGCCTGCCGCGCGTACGCGGAGGTCGTCAAGGAGCACGGCGCGGAGCGCCTGCGCTTCGTCGCCACCTCCGCCTCCCGCGACGCCGAGAACCGCGACGACTTCGTGCGCGGGGTGCTGGACATCCTGGGCGTGGAGCCCGAGGTCATCACCGGCGGCCAGGAGGCCGAGTTCTCCTTCACCGGGGCCACCAAGGAGCTGACGGGCCGGACCGACCTGCACCGCCCGTTCCTGGTCGTGGACATCGGCGGCGGCTCGACCGAGTTCGTCGTGGGCGACGACCACGTCCGCGCCGCCCGCTCCGTGGACGTCGGCTGCGTACGGATGACCGAGCGGCACCTGGTGCGGGACGGGGTCGTCACGGACCCGCCGACCGAGGACCGGATCGCGGCGATGCGCGCCGACATCGAGGCCGCCCTCGACCACGCCGAGGAGACGGTCCCGCTGCGCGAGGCGCACACCCTGGTCGGCCTGGCCGGCTCGGTCACCACCGTGTCGGCGATCGCCCAGGACCTCCCCGCGTACGACTCCGGGGCCATCCACCACTCCCGCGTCTCCCGCGACCGCGTCCGCGAGATCACCGAATGGCTGCTGCGCTCCACCCACGCCGAGCGCGCGGCGGTGCCCTCCCTGCATCCGGGCCGGGTCGACGTGATCGGCGCCGGGGCCCTGGTGCTGCTGTCGATCATGGAGCGGACCGGGGCGGAGGAAGTCGTGGTGTCGGAGCACGACATCCTCGACGGCATCGCCTGGTCCGTGGCCTAGCCCTCCTTCACTACCGGCCGGTAGCACTCCGCTGAGCAGCCGGTATAGCGTTTGAGCGGCGTCCGGGGGGCCTTTCGGGCCCCTCGGCGGGGCTCCGCCGGGAAAGTTCGTGAAGTTCTTCACAAGGAATTGGCCCCGGAGGAACGAAGAACCGAACCCGGTTGACCCATTCGGGCCCTCAACGCCCCTTTGAACACGTTCAGAAGGGGTCGGAGGTCGCCGTACCGGAGGTCGCCGCGAGGGCTCCGCGATCGGCCTCACAGCGCCTGCCGAGGGACAGAGAGGCAGCTCACGCGGCATTGACAACGTCCCGCGCGGGATGCCGGTTCCCGTTTCGCGCTGTGATCTGGATCAAGAAGCGGGGGATGGTAACACAGGCCCTGTCAAAGCTTGTGAAGGGGCGCACGAGATACCCCCCTGAGGCGGGTGGATACTCGATGGCATGAGCACCACGGAGCGTCCCAGGATCCTCGTAGTAGGCGGTGGGTACGTAGGCCTGTACGCAGCTCGGCGCATCCAGAAGAAGATGCGTTACGGCGAGGCGACCGTCACCGTCGTCGACCCGCGGTCGTACATGACCTACCAGCCCTTCCTTCCCGAAACCGCCGCCGGCAACATCTCCCCGCGACACGTCGTCGTCCCGCTGCGACGCGTGCTGCCCAAGGCGGAGGTCCTCACCGGCCGGGTCACCACCATCGACCAGGACCGCAAGGTCGCCACGATCGCCCCGCTGGTCGGCGAGGCGTACGAGCTGCCCTTCGACTACCTGGTGATCGCGCTCGGCGCGGTCTCCCGCACCTTCCCGATCCCCGGCCTCGCCGAACAGGGCATCGGCATGAAGGGCGTCGAGGAGGCCATCGGCCTGCGCAACCACGTCCTCGAGCAGCTCGACAAGGCCGACTCCACCACGGACGAGGAGATCCGGCGCAAGGCGCTCACCTTCGTCTTCATCGGCGGCGGCTTCGCCGGCGCGGAGACGATCGGCGAGGTCGAGGACATGGCCCGGGACGCGGCCAAGTACTACAAGACGGTGTCCCGCGAGGACATGCGCTTCATCCTGGTGGACGCCGCCGACAAGATCCTCCCCGAGGTGGGTCCCAAGCTCGGCGCGTACGGCAAGGAGCACCTCGAGGGCCGCGGCGTCGAGGTCTACCTCTCCACGTCGATGGACTCCTGCGTCGACGGCCACGTGGTGCTGAAGAACGGCCTCGAGGTCGACTCCAACACGATCGTGTGGACGGCGGGCGTCAAGCCGAACCCGGCGCTGTCCCGCTTCGGCCTGCCGCTGGGTCCGCGCGGTCACGTCGACACCGAGCCGACCCTCCAGGTCAAGGGCACCGACTACATCTGGGCCGCGGGCGACAACGCCCAGGTCCCGGACCTCGTGGGCCGCAAGGCCGGCAACGAGAACGCCTGGTGCCCGCCGAACGCCCAGCACGCGCTGCGCCAGGCCAAGGTCCTCGGCGACAACGTGGTCTCCGGCATGCGGGGCTTCCCGCAGAAGAAGTACAGCCACGCCAACAAGGGCGCGGTGGCGGGCCTCGGCCTGCACAAGGGCGTGGCGATGATCGTCGTCGGCAAGATGAAGATCAAGCTCAAGGGCCGTCTCGCCTGGTACATGCACCGTGCGTACCACGGCATGGCGATGCCGACCTTCAACCGCAAGATCCGCGTCTTCGCCGACTGGACCCTCGGCATGTTCCTCAAGCGCGAGGTCGTGTCCCTGGGCGCGATCGAGTCGCCGCGCGACGAGTTCTACGAGGCGGCGAAGCCGGCGCCGGCGCCGGCGGTTGCCCAGCAGGAGCCGAAGAAGACCGAGGCCAAGGCCTCCTGACCTCCGGTCACCCCCGAAGGGGCCGCCCGCCATCCGTGGTGCGGGCGGCCCCTTCGGCGTTCCCGGGGGGCCGCCGGGATGCGTCCGTCCGCCTGTCCGTCCGGCTCGGTGGATTGTCGGGCCGTCCCATGGGTCTGCCTCGGGTCCTGGTTCCCGTCCGCCTGTCCGTCCGGCTCGGTGGATTGGCAGGTCACCCCATGGGGCTTGCCCCCGGCCCCGGTCCCCGCCCGTCCTCCCGGCTCGGTGGGGGTGAGGAGCGCCTCCCCGGGGCTGCGTCCGGAGAGACCTCGCCGGAGCCCCGCCCGAGGGCCGGGGAGCGGCCCCGGCGGGGTGCGCTCCCAGCTCCCGAGTCGGGTGGTGGGTGGGCGCGGGCCGGGGGTCCAGGGGGGGGCGGAGCCCCGGGGACCGAGGGCGCCGAAGGGGCGCCTTTCCCGGCCCGCGGGCGGAGCCCACGAGGCGCCGCCGCGCGTGCGATTCAGTGTTTTGCCCAGAGATGACGCGTGCCGGGTACTGCCGACCCGTGCCCGGGTGTTCAAGTGGTGACGACATTCCGGGATTCCCCGTCACGGAGGTGTACACCATGCCAGACGCCGCCGCGCGGCTGAAAGGCCACGTCGAGAAGCTGATCGACGCCCCCCTCCCCGTCCGGATCCGCGCCTGGGACGGCTCCCAGGCCGGCCCCCCGGACGCCCCGACCCTGGTCGTACGCAACCGCCGAGCCCTGCGCCACCTGCTCCGCAAGCCGGGCGAACTCGGCCTCGCCCGCGCCTGGGTGGCCGGCGACCTGACCGTCGAGGGCGACCTCTACACCGCTCTCGACCGGCTCTCCGGCCTCATCTGGGAGCGCGGCGAGGACGCCCGCACCCTCGCCCGGGCCCTGCGCGACCCCGACTTCCGCTCCGCCGTCCGCGGACTGATCGCCCTCGCGGGCCCCCCGCTGCCGCCCGCCCCGCCCCGCGAGGAGGCCCGCCGTCCCCGCCGCGGCCTGCACACCAGGCACAGCGACCGGCGCGCCATCAGCCACCACTACGACGTCGGCAACGACTTCTACGAGATCGTCCTCGGCCCGTCCATGGTGTACTCCTGCGCCTACTGGCCCGCACCGCCCCCGCGGGGCACCCTCGAACAGGCCCAGCACGACAAACTCGACCTCGTCGCCCGCAAGCTCGCCCTGAAGCCCGGTCGGCGTCTGCTGGACGTCGGCTGCGGCTGGGGCTCCATGGCCGTCCACGCCGCCCGCGACCACGGCGTGAGCGTCGTCGGCGTCACCCTCTCCCACGAACAGGCCGCCTACGCCCGCAAGCGCGTCGCCGACGAGGGCCTGACCGACCGCGTCGAGATCCGCGTACAGGACTACCGGGACGTCACGGACGGCCCGTACGACGCCATCTCCTCCATCGGCATGGCCGAACACGTCGGGTCCGAGCGCTACCTGGAGTACGCCACCGCCCTGCACCGGCTCCTCAAGCCGGGCGGACGGCTGCTGAACCACCAGATCGCACGCCGTCCGCAGCGGGACGAGGCGTCGTACCGGGTGGACCCCTTCATCGACGCCTACGTCTTCCCCGACGGCGAACTCGCCCCGCTGGGCACCACGGTGTCCCTGCTGGAACGCTCCGGTTTCGAGGTGCGGGACGTCGAGTCGATCCGCGAGCACTACGCGCTCACCCTGCGCCGCTGGGTGGCGAACCTGGAGGCCGGCTGGGCCCGCGCGGTGGAGCTCGCCGGCCCGGGACGGACCCGTGTCTGGCTGCTGTACATGGCCGCGTCCGCCCTCGCCTTCGAACACCACCGCATCGGCGTCAACCAGGTCCTCGCCGTCAGGACCCCCGAGTCCGGCGCCTCCGGCCTCCCCCTGCGCACCCGCACCTGGAACTGACCCGCACACGACGACGGGTCCCGCTCCACCCGGAACGGGACCCGTCGTCGTGCGCCGTGCGCTACTCGGCCTTGATCGCCTGCAGCATGTTCAGCCGGGCCGCCCGCCGGGCCGGCCACAGCGCCGCCAGCACCCCCACCACCGCGGCCAGCAGCAGGAAGAGCCCCATCCGGCCCCACGGCAGGACCAGTTCGTACGTCGCCATGCGCGACCCCACCAGCTCACCGGCCGCCCAGCCGAAGAACACGCCCAGACCCAGGCCCAGCACCGCGCCGAACAGCGAGATCACCAGGGACTCCAGCCGGACCATCCGCTTGACGCCCTTGCGGTCCAGGCCGATCGCCCGCAGCATGCCGATCTCCTGGGACCGCTCGAACACCGACATCGCCAGGGTGTTGACGACGCCGAGGACCGCCACGATCACCGCCATCGCCAGCAGGCCGTAGACCATGTTCAGGATCAGGGTGAACATCTTCGCGATCTCGTTGGAGAGGTCCTGCTTGTCCTGGACCGTGATCACCGGGTTGGCGCCGAGGGCCTTCTCCAGCGCCTCCTTCGTCGCGTCGGACGTACCGTCGGCGGTCTTCACCATGACCATCATGTCGGCCGGTTCCGACGCGTGCGGGTCGAGGACCGCGGTGTCGACCAGGATGCCGCGCACCAGCTCGTTGGCCCGGTAGACACCGGAGACCGTGAGCTTCCGCTTCGCGCCGTCCTCGCGGACGAGGGTGAAGACCGAACCGGCCTTCCAGCCGTACGACTTCGCGGTGTCCTCGTCCACGACGGCCCGCGTGCCGTCGACCTCGAAGGCGCCCTGCGCCATCGGGAAGTCGGTCAGCTCGCCGATCGTGGCGCCGTTCACGCCGGTCAGGTACTCGTCCTGGCCGTCGACGCCTGCGTACGCGTTGCGCATCGGGCTGGTGGCGGTGACGCCGTCGGCCCGCTTCAGCTCCTTCTCGACGTCCGACGACAGCGGGCGCCCGTTCACCATGGACACCATGTAGTCCGCCTCGATCGCGGAGGCCGCCATCTTGTCGATGGACTTCTGCAGGCTTCCGGCCATCACCGTCATACCGGTGATCAGGGTGAGACCGATCATCAGCGCGGACGCGGTGGCGGCGGTACGGCGCGGGTTGCGCACCGCGTTCTGCCGGGCCAGCTTGCCGGAGACCCCGAAGACGCGCAGCACCGGGGCCACGGCGGCGATCAGCGGGCGGGACAGCAGCGGGGTCAGGACGAAGACGCCGATGATCAGCAGGACGGCGCCGAGACCCATGGGGGCCTGGCCGTCGGCGCCCTCCATCGTGGTGGCCGCGAGGACCACCGCGACACCGGCCGCCGAGAACAGCGCGCCCAGCGTGTTGCGCAGCACCAGCGACTTGGTGGTCGCCGTGGCGTGCAGCGCGCTCATCGCCGCCACCGGCGGGATCTTCGCGGCCCGGCGGCCGGGCAGCCACGCGGCGAGCATGGTCACCAGGATGCCGACCACGAACGCGGAGCCGACCGTGCCCGGGCTGATGACCAGGGGACCGTCGGGCATCGGCGCGTCCATCGTCCCCATCAGGGAGCGCAGCCCCGCGCCGATGCCGACACCGGCGACGAGTCCGGCGACGGCGGCGACCGTGCCGACCACGAACGCCTCGATCAGCACCGACCGCGTGACCTGGCGCCGGGAGGCGCCGACCGCGCGCATCAGGGCCAGCTCCTTGGTGCGCTGGGCGACCAGCATGGTGAAGGTGTTGGCGATGATGAACGTACCGACGAACAGCGAGATCCCGGCGAACACCAGCAGACCCTGCTTCAGGCCGCTCATCGAGGAGGCGATCGCCTTCGCCTGGTCGTCGGCGAGCCGCGTACCCGTCGTGGTCTCCACGGCGTCGGACGGCAGGGCCTTCTCCAGCTGGGCCCGCAGCGCGGTGTCGCTGACGCCGTCCTTCGCCTCGACGGCGATCTCGTCGAAGGTGCCCGCCTTGCCGAACAGCTTCTGCGCGCTCGCCGTGTCGAACAGCGTGAGGCTGCCGCCGGCCGCGACGTTGCCGTCGTCGGTGGTGAAGACGCCGGTGACCACCGGCTCCAGGACGGGACCGTCGACCGACATCCGCACCGTGTCGCCGACCTCGTAGCCGGCCCGTTCCGCGGTCCTGGAGTCGATGAGGATCTCGCCCTCGCCCTTCGGTGCGCGCCCGCTGACCAGCGGGTACCGGGGATCCTCGGCGCCCCAGTAGTTGCCGCCCTGCGACTGGAAGCCGTCGCCGATCAGCTTGCCGTCCTTGTCGGCGAGCGCGGTGAAGCCCTGGACGGTGCCGATGGCCCGCGCGGCGCCGGGCACGGCGGCACTGGCGTCGACCAGTTCGCGGGTCAGCTCGTGGTACGCGCCGGTCTTGCCGCCCTCGCCCTCCTTCCATCGGGGGGTGACTGCGACGTCGACGTGGTCGAAGCCCTTGGCGGACTGCTTCTGCAGGGCGTCGGAGAGGCTGTTGGTGAAGACCAGGGTCCCCGACACGAACGCTACGCCGAGCATGACGGCGAGCACGGTCATCAGGAGCCTGGCCTTGTGCGCGGACACGTTGCGCAAGGCGGTACGGAACATGGAAGTCTTCTCGGTTCCAGACGTACGGAGGAGGGGGCGGGCTGAGGAGGGGGCGGGCGGGGGCGTCAGCTGGTGCGGCCCTTGGCGTCGAACCGCTTCATGCGGTCGAGCACCGAGTCGGCCGTCGGCCCGTGCACCTCGTCCACGATCCGGCCGTCCGCGAGGAAGACCACCCGGTCCGCGTAGGCGGCGGCGACCGGGTCGTGCGTCACCATGACCACGGTCTGCCCCAGCTCGCGCACGGAGTTGCGCAGGAAGCCCAGCACCTCGGCGCCGGAACGGGAGTCGAGGTTTCCGGTGGGCTCGTCACCGAAGATGATGTCGGGCCGGGAGGCCAGCGCCCGCGCCACGGCGACCCGCTGCTGCTGACCGCCGGACAGCTGCGAGGGCCGGTGGCTCAGCCGGTCCGAGAGACCGACCATCCGGATCACGGTGTCCAGCCACTCCTTGTCCGGCTTGCGGCCCGCGATGTCCATCGGAAGCGTGATGTTCTCCAGCGCGGACAGGGTCGGCAGCAGGTTGAACGCCTGGAAGATGAAACCGATCTTGTCCCGGCGCAGCCTGGTCAGCTGCTTGTCCTTCAGCGAGCCCAGCTCGGTCTCACCGATGCGCACGGACCCGGAGGAGAAGGTGTCGAGGCCGGCCACGCAGTGCATCAGCGTGGACTTGCCGGACCCGGAGGGGCCCATGATCGCGGTGAACTCGGCCTGCTGGAAGGCGATGGAGACCCGGTCCAGGGCGACCACCTGGGTTTCGCCCTGGCCGTAGATCTTCGAGAGCTCCGTGGCGCGCGCGGCCACGGCGGTGGTCCGGTCGGCGAGGGATGCGGTGGTCACGGGATGGACGCTCCTGTCGGGACGGCGTGTGTTCGGGGACGTCTCCATCGTCCCGCCGCCGCACCGCCGTGTAGTCACCCGCTGCTCCGGTTCCGGGGGGCGACTCGGGAGGGAGCACCGGGCGCGGTGTCATACCTGGGGATGACACCGCCTCTGGGGCGGGGACGCGCGGAACAGGTGGAGCACCCCTGTTCCGACGGTGAAATTCCGTCATTCCGCATGCGTGACGGATCGTCACACGCAAGGCTGTCGGCACGTGCTGGCGGCGACTTCATGGTCCTGATGGACCATCAAGCGCCAATAAAATAAGACAAGATCGGCCCCTCCGGTCACGGTGAGAGGGAGGGCCACCGATAGGCTCAGGATCGCGACGCGGAGCCCTTGGCCTGCCCGGATGGTGGAATGCAGACACGGCGAGCTTAAACCTCGCTGCCCCTGAGCGGGCGTGCCGGTTCGAGTCCGGCTCCGGGCACCACTACGTATGCCGCTCCTCTCCCCCCGCACCACGGGCCCCGGCCGGCGGCACGAGGCTCTCGGCCGGTGCGCGTCACGCGTGTGACGGGCCGCGGTCGCCCCTTCGGCGGTACGCCGGCGGGGCGAGGCGGCCCGAGCGGCGGGTCGGACGTGGCCCATGCCCTCGTCCGGGACGGAGCCGTCCGGGCCCGGGGGCGGGGCGCGGGCGGCGCCCTCGGCGGCGGGGACCGCTCGCACCACACCTTCGCGCGACCCGTCCGGGTGAACGGACTGCCCGGGATCCGCCGGATCGCGGCCCACGGGTTCACCGGCTACGCCGTCGACACCTTCGGCGGGCCTGTGGGCCCGGGTCTTCGGGCACGCCCTCGGCGACCACGCCGCGCGGCCCGTCCGCCCGGTGCGCGGCCCGCTGCCCGGGCCCGCCCTGGACGTCCCGGGCCACCACGCGGTCGTCCGGGCGTGATGAACGGATGATCTCCGGCCGGTACCGGGTCGGTCATGGTTCGGTGCCGTCCGGTGAGGGGAATCACCCGACCGCGTAGCGTGTTGCGCAGCACGACGAGGGAAAGATCCTCCCCAAGCATTAGGGTCATTCCTTTGCCTACCTATTACTCTTGAGCCAAGGCCGCGCCGCGCGGCCATGGAGGAGTGAAATGAGGAGCAGTAACCCGGTCTTCTCGCGACGGGGGTTCGGCCGCGACAACGGCTACGCGGGCTTCAACACCGCGCCGCAGGCCGGGGGCCCCGCTGTCGCCACGCAGGCCAACCCGTACGCGCAGCCGACGGGCAATCCGTACGCCCAGAACCCCTACGCACAGCAGGACCTGCAGCACGGCGCACCGCCGCAGGCGCCGGCCACCACCGGCCGGATGACCATCGACGACGTCGTCATGCGCACGGGCACCACCCTCGGTGTGCTCATCGTCACCGCCGCGCTCTCCTGGGCGCTGCTGCCGGTCGACGACGCCCACATCAGCCGGTCCTACGGCATCGGCATCGGCGCCGCGCTGATCGGCATGGTCCTGGCGTTCGTGCAGTCCTTCAAGCGCAAGGCCTCGCCGGCGCTGATCCTGACGTACGCCGCGTTCGAGGGCGTCTTCCTCGGCGTCATCTCCAGCATCGTCGACAACCGCATCGCCGACGGCGCGGCCATGCAGGCCGTGATCGGCACCATGGCGGTCTTCGCCGGTGTGCTGGTGGCCTACAAGGCCGGCTGGATCCGCGTCAACCGCCGCTTCTACGGCTTCGTGATGGCGGCCGCGCTCGGCTTCATCCTGCTGATGGCCGTGAACCTGCTGTTCGCGGTGTTCGGCGGCGGTGACGGCCTCGGCTTCCGCAGCGGCGCGCTCGGCGTCGTCTTCGGCGTCGTCGGCATCATCCTCGGCGCCTGCTTCCTCGCCCTGGACTTCAAGCAGGTCGAGGACGGCATCGCCTACGGCGCCCCGCGCGAGGAGGCCTGGCTCGCCGCCTTCGGCCTCACGCTGACGCTGGTGTGGATCTACCTGGAGTTCCTGCGGCTCATCTCGATCCTCAGCAGCAGCGACTAGTACCCGCGCACGGTACGGACAAGGGCCCCGGGTTCCCACCCGGGGCCCTTCGCCGTGTCCGCGCGCGCGTCAGAGCAGTTTGCGCGCGGCCCTCCTCAGGTCGTACTCGTGGACGATCGCCTTGGCGTGGCCGTACGCCAGGTCGTACTCGTGCCGGAGCCAGCTGACCTTCTCCTCGAAGCGGAAGAGCGCCGGTCCCTCCTCGACGGTGCGCAGCCAGTCGGAGATCTCGCGGCCGGTGCAGTGCGGGATGCGGGCGAGCATGTTGCGGTGGGTCTCTGCGGAGAAGACGTGGGACATCGGCGCCTCCGGACGCATGGGGTGTGAGCCGGTCCTTCAGGTCACCGTGCCCGAGCGTCCGTCCGTTGGCAACAGTCCCGCCGCGCCGCGTACGCTCGCCGCGTGGTTGATACGACGCCCTTCACCCGTGCCGTGGATCATTTCGCCGACCGCCTGCGGGCCGCGCCGCAGAGCAGGCTGCAGCGGGGCGGGGCCGCCGAGGCGCTCGCCCTGGCCAGGGAGCTGGCGCGGCGCACCCAGCTCGTCGAGGAGCCGGGCACCGAGCTCCGTGAGATGCCCGACGCGGGGATGTTCGCCGCCGCCGACCAGATCACCGTCGCCGGACACGACCTGGCGCTCGTGCTGAAGAGCGAGGACGAGGTGGGGGAGGTCGTACGGCTGGTGGAGGAGGCGCGCGGGCGCGCCGGTGTGTAGCCGCCGCCCCTAGAGGGACGCGATGACGCGGTCCGCCAGGATGTAGACGTTCTCCTCGCCGCAGGAGAACGTCAGCGTGTACGCGCCCGAGATGCCGGAGCCGCCCAGCAGGAAGGGCGTCTCGCCCGCGCGCAGGGCCGCGGCCAGGCGCTCGGCGGTCTCGCGGTGGCCCGGCGTCATGCACAGCGTCGTCCCGTCGGCGAAGACGTAGACGTCGAGGGTGCCCAGCGGGCCCGGGCGGACGTCGGTCAGCTCGGTCCGGGCGGCGGCCAGCTCCTCCAGGACGGCCAGCGTGCGCTCGTGGTCGTTCACGACCGGCGAGGGGTTCGGCACGAAGTCCGGGTGCGAGGGGTGACGGCGGCGGGCCGCGGCCAGCTCCGGGGAGTCCCCGGAGTACTCCTCGGTGTCCGCGCCCGGCTCGGTCACCGGCTCCAGACCCGCGAAATCGGCCTGCCGGGGCAGGAACAGCTCGCTGTCGGCCAGACCACCCAGCAGGGACGGCGCGTCGGACGCGTCACGCGCCTCCTGAGCGGCCCAGAAGGCCCGCGCCTCGGCGAGCTCGCGCTCCCGCTCCTCGGCGAGCGCCTCCGCCACGGCGGTGCGTATCTCGTCCGCGCCGGCCGTGCGCGCGGGCGGCACGTGCGCGCGCGTGGCCGCGGCGCGGCCCTCGGCCAGCGCGGTGTGCAGGGCCGCGACCTGTCGGCGCAGCACCATGATGCTGCGCAGGACAGCGACGCCCACGGCGCCGGTGGCGGCCGTGGTGATCAGCAGGGCGATCGGCATGGCGCTCACTGACGTACTCCCGGTTCAAAGTCGACCCCCGACTTCCTACATCAGCTTGAAGGGTGGACTAACCATCTGTCAGTGCGTAACGTCACGAAACGGACGGGCTCTTGGGGGTGCGTCCGCGAGGGGTCCGGCCCTGACCTGCGTGAACCCTCGCGACCAGGGAGATAGGTCACATCCTGGGGGAGATTGGATCACGAATCGGCCCGGGCCTCCGGGGGTCCCGGAGGCCCGGGCCATGGGCTCACGGACCGTGCCGCGGCGGCTACGGTCCGCCCGTGCTCCGGAGGATCAGCTGAGACGCTCGATGACCATCGCCATGCCCTGGCCGCCGCCGACGCACATCGTCTCCAGACCGAACTGCTTGTCGTGGAACCGGAGGGAGTTGATGAGCGTGCCGGTGATGCGGGCGCCGGTCATGCCGAAGGGGTGGCCGACGGCGATGGCGCCGCCGTTGACGTTCAGCTTCTCCAGCGGGATGCCGAGGTCGCGGTAGGAGGGGATCACCTGGGCGGCGAACGCCTCGTTGATCTCGACCAGGTCGATGTCGTCGATGGTGAGGCCGGCGCGGCCCAGCGCCTGCTTGCTCGCCTCGACCGGGCCGAGGCCCATGATCTCGGGGGAGAGGCCGGAGACGCCGGTGGAGACGATGCGGGCGAGCGGGGTCAGGCCCAGCTCGCGGGCCTTGGTGTCGCTCATGATGACGAGCGCGGCGGCGCCGTCGTTGAGGGGGCAGCAGTTGCCGGCGGTGACGAGCCCGTCCGGACGGAAGACCGGCTTGAGGCCCTGGACGCCCTCCATGGTGACGCCGGCGCGGGGGCCGTCGTCCTTGGAGACCACCGTGCCGTCGGGGAGGGTCACCGGGGTGATCTCGCGCTCCCAGAAGCCGTTCTTGATGGCCTCCTCGGCGAGGTTCTGGGAGCGGACGCCGAACTCGTCCATGTCCTGGCGGGTGACGCCCTTGAGGCGGGCCAGGTTCTCCGCCGTCTGACCCATCGCGATGTACGGGTCGGGTACCAGGCCGTCCTCGCGCGGGTCGTGCCAGGAGGAGCCCTCCGACTCGGCGACGGCGGCGGTACGGGCCTCGGCCTCGGCGAACAGCGGGTTGCGGGTGTCCGGGAGGCTGTCGGAGTTGCCCTTGGTGAAGCGGGAGACCGTCTCGACGCCGGCCGAGATGAACACGTCGCCCTCGCCGGCCTTGATGGCGTGCAGGGCCATGCGGGAGGTCTGCAGCGAGGACGAGCAGTAGCGGGTGATGGTGCAGCCGGGGAGGTGGTCCATCCCCATCTGCACGGCGACCACGCGGCCGAGGTTGTTGCCCTGCTCGCCGCCGGGGAGGCCGCAGCCGAGCATCAGGTCGTCGATGTCCCTCGGATCCAGCTCGGGGACCTTGGCGAGGGCGGCCTGGATGATCGTGGCGGTCAGGTCGTCCGGACGCAGGTCCTTCAGGGAGCCCTTGAAGGCGCGGCCGATGGGGGAGCGGGCGGCTGAGACGATCACGGCTTCGGGCATCACGGCTCCAGAGGTGAGGGGCGGCGCACAGCGCCTCGTCGAGGGGTGGTGGTCGGGTGGCGGGAGGGCGTACCGGGTGGTCGGCGCGGGGCTTCTTGGGAAGTTACCCGGCCGTACGGGCGGGGTCACGGGGGGCGCGATGTGACATGGACCGCAACTGTCTAAGCGCTTGCTTTTGTGTCGACACGGGCGGTCGTGCCGCGGGGCGGCACGGGCGGGCGCCGGGGGCGCCCCTCCGGGGGAGGCACTCGGCGAACGCCGGCGGAGCGACGCGCCCTCCCCGGCAGGCGAAACGGTGCGGGCGCCCGCCGGACGGAAGTCGCGCGGCCCGGCGCTCGCGGGGCGGCGTCCCGC
Source organism: Streptomyces caelestis (assembly GCF_001279005.1). GTDB lineage: Bacteria > Actinomycetota > Actinomycetes > Streptomycetales > Streptomycetaceae > Streptomyces > Streptomyces heliomycini. The sequence goes on along the minus strand of NZ_LGCN01000204.1, from coordinate 43,290 downwards.
GCCCACCCGTGCCGCCCTGGGGGCGCCTCCCAGGCCCTTCAGGCGCCGGGGGAGGCACGACCGCCCGCGGGAGGGGCGGCTCAGCGGCGCGACCGCCCGCGGGAGGGGCGGCCCGCCCCCTACGACGGCTGGGCCGACCGCTCCGGCTCCGTCTCCGCGACCCGCCGGCGCCGGCGGCGTTTCAGGAGGGCCCACGGCCCCCGCGAACCCGCCGGCATCGCCGCGGTGACCTCCGTGCCCGCCTCGGCCGCCGCCTCCGCCGCCGCCCGGGCCACCGGCAGGAACCCCTCGCGACGGGCGGCGTCCGGCCGCTCCTCCTCCGGCCACAGCCCCAGCGCCGCGCACACCGTCGGCAGCACCGCCATAGCGGCGGTGGCGTACCCCTCCACCGAGGGGTGGTAGCTGTCCGGCCCGAACAGCTCGCGCGGGTTCGCCGCGAACTCGGGCCCCAGCAGGTCGCCCAGCGACACCGTGCGCCCGCCCTGCTCGACGGCCCCGATCGTCTGGGCCGCCGCCAGCTGCCGCGAGGCCCGGCGGGCCAGCCAGCGCAGCGGCTGCCACACCGGCTCGATCGTGCCGAGGTCGGGGCAGGTGCCGACGACCACCTCCGCGCCGGCCGTCCGCAGCCGTCGTACCGCCGAGGACAGATGGCGTACGGACCGGGCGGGCGGCATGCGGTGGGTGACGTCATTGGCGCCGATCATGATCACGCAGATGTCGGGCGCCCGGGACGGATCCGCCAGCGCCCTCGTCACCTGCCGGTCCAGATCGTCGGAGCAGGCCCCGGGCACCGCGACCGTGCTCAGCCCCACCGGACGTTCCGCGAGCGCGGCGACGCCCGACGCCAGCAGCGCGCCCGGCGTCTGCCCGGCCCGGTGCACACCCTGCCCGGCCGCCGTGGAGTCGCCCAGCATCGTCAGCCGCAGCGCCGGCTCGCCCGGCACCGTGTGCGCCGCGCCGTACAGCCCGTCCGCGTTCGGCACATGAGGAGTCGCCCCGTTGCCCACGCGGCGCCGCGCCAGCTGGGCCTCGGCCATCAGGAGCCCCACGGTGGCCGCCCCGGCCAGACCGATCCCCCCGCCGCCGTACGCCGCGCCGGCCGCGATCCGCCGGGCCACCCTCGCCCTCGACAAGCCCGTCATGCCTCGCCGCCACCTCCTCGAACCCGTACACCCAGTGCTTGCCCCGTACGGACCGTGGTCCAATCCCCACGGCGGGTGAACGACCCGGCCGGGTCCTGACGGGCGAGGGCCTAGGCTGGCAGGACCACTACGACCACCTCTTTTGCAGCATCCGGAGACAACGGTGCAATTCCACGACTCGATGATCAGCCTCGTCGGCAACACCCCGCTGGTGCGGCTCAACAACGTGACCCGGGGTATCAGGGCGACCGTCCTGGCCAAGGTGGAGTACTTCAACCCGGGCGGTTCCGTGAAGGACCGCATCGCCCTGCGCATGATCGAGGCGGCGGAGCGGAGCGGGGAGCTGAGGCCCGGCGGCACCATCGTCGAGCCGACCAGCGGCAACACCGGGGTCGGGCTCGCCATCGTGGCCCAGCAGAAGGGCTACAAGTGCATCTTCGTCTGCCCGGACAAGGTGTCCACGGACAAGATCAACGTGCTGCGGGCCTACGGGGCCGAGGTCGTCGTCTGCCCGACCGCCGTGGCGCCCGAGCACCCCGACTCCTACTACAACGTCTCCGACCGGCTGGTGCGCGAGACGCCGGGGGCCTGGAAGCCGGACCAGTACTCCAACCCCCACAACCCCCTCTCCCACTACCACTCCACCGGCCCCGAGCTGTGGGAGCAGACCGAGGGGAGGATCACCCACTTCGTGGCCGGCGTCGGCACCGGCGGCACCATCTCCGGGACCGGGCGCTACCTGAAGGAGGTCAGCGACGGCGGCGTGAAGGTCATCGGCGCCGACCCCGAGGGCTCCGTGTACTCCGGTGGTTCCGGGCGGCCGTACCTGGTCGAGGGCGTCGGCGAGGACTTCTGGCCGACCGCGTACGACCGTGACGTCGCGGACGAGATCGTCGCCGTCTCCGACAAGGACTCCTTCCAGATGACCCGCCGGCTCGCCAAGGAGGAGGGCCTGCTGGTCGGCGGCTCCTGCGGCATGGCGGTCGTGGCGGCGCTGGAGGTGGCCTCGCGGCTCGGCGAGGACGACGTGGTCGTCGTCCTGCTGCCGGACAGCGGGCGCGGCTACCTCAGCAAGATCTTCAACGACGAGTGGATGGCCGACTACGGCTTCCTGGAGGACGCCGGCCCCAGCGCCCGCGTCGCCGACGTCCTGAACGACAAGGAGGGCGGCCACATCCCCTCCCTCGTCCACATGCACCCCGACGAGACGGTCGGCCAGGCCATCGAGGTGCTGCGCGAGTACGGCGTCTCGCAGATGCCGGTGGTCAAGCCGGGCGCCGGTCACCCGGACGTGATGGCCGCCGAGGTCGTCGGCTCGGTGGTGGAGCGGGAGCTGCTGGACGCGCTGTTCAGCAAGAGCGCCTCGCTCGACGACCCGCTGGAGAAGCACATGTCCGCGCCGCTGCCGCAGGTCGGCTCGGGGGAGCCCGTCGCGGACCTGATGGCCGTCCTGGGCGAGGCGGACGCGGCGATCGTCCTCGTCGAGGGCAAGCCGACCGGTGTGGTCAGCCGCCAGGACCTGCTGTCCTTCCTCGCCAGGACCGGGAAGTGACGGGACGCCGGGCGAACCGCCGGCGAACCCGACGTGAACGGCCGGGCGTCGATCCGTCGATGATCTTCGTGGACTTCGCGGAAGCGGTACGCGGGCGTCACGTCCGCGCAGCACTCGCTTAACACGGGTCCGGCACAGTGGTGGGTGTCGGCAGGAGTGGGAGCGGCTCCCCGTTCCGGCCGGCGACCGAACGGCGTCACAGGACCTCCGGAGCGGCTCCCGGACCTCCACGGACGCCTCGGACGCGCGACCCGCCTCAACGGGCGCGCGTCCCTCGCGGGGACCGCCGTCGTCCCGCCCCCCGGCGACGGGGGTGCGGCGGTCCCCGCGCAATCGGCCTCAGTCGTCCCAGTCGCCGTCCCGGGCCGGCTTGCGGCGGCCGAACAGGCCCGGGTCGGTACGGACGGCCTGGACCACGTTGACGCCGACGATGCCCAGCCAGGCGACCACCAGACCGAGCCGGCCGCCCACGCTCCCGCCGATCGCGGACAGCGGCACCGCCAGGACCAGCGAGACGATGCCGAAGCCGAAGCGCTCGCCCCAGGTGTCCGTGGCCCTCGGCGACCGGGAGTCCCGGGCCGCCGTCATCCGCTGCTCGGCGAACTGCCGGCGCACCCGGCGCTCCACCGCGCCGTCGATGCGCTGATCGACCTTCTCCAGGAACGAGTCGACCAGCGCGGACTCGTACTCCTCGCCCAGCTCCCTGCGGGCCCGCAGGGAGGCGTCGAGTTCCTTCTTCAGCTCGGTGTCCCGCGCGTCCATTCCGGTCATGCGTCCCACGGTAGGGAGGCGGGGGGCCGGGGGCACTGGGGGTAACCCCCCTCTCGACCTCGGGTTCGCCGGGCCGCTACTTCCCGCACATCTTCTCGTCGGCCCGGGACTGCCCGACGTCGACCTTCTTCGGCGGGGCGACGGGGACGCCGGCCTCCGTGAAGTCGGGGCCGAGGGTGAGCGTCATCGGGGTCGTCGCGTCGGCGTCCTTCGTGCCGGGCTGCATGGCCGAGGCGGGCAGGCCCATCAGGTCGGCGAGCTTGCGGGCCTGGCCGGCCTGGTTCGGCGCGTACTCCAGCCGGGTCCTGTCGACCTCGGCCGGGGCGTTGCCCCTGTTGGTGGACCTGGCCACGCCCTCGCCGGTCTGCAGCCAGACGAGGGTGTCCTGCGCGGCGCCGGCCGGGCCGCCGCCGTTGAAGACGTCGACGCGGATCTCGGACGCCTCGGCCCGTGTGCCCTCCAGCAGCTCGGCCTGCTTGTCCTTGGCCTTCTTCTCCTTCTTCTTCACCTCGGTGAAGGAGACGTCGTTCTGCAGCATGCTGAAGACCTTCGGTGCCTTGACCGGGTCCAGGACGACGGTGACGGGCGTGGGCTCGTCCGGGTTGTCCTTCACCGGCACGGTCATCATGGTGATGTTCTTCAGGTCGATCCTGCCGAGCTCCCTGGCGAGGGTGAGCAGTTTGCCGGGGCTGCCTATGCCCTTGTCCACGGTGAGGGACTTGGTGGCCGCGTCGGCGACGTCGAGCATCTTCGACGGGCTGCCCAGCGTGTCCTCCTTCAGCTGGCGGAGCATCGACGCGACGAACTTCTGCTGCATCTCGATCCGGTCCAGGTCGCTCTCGTTCCTCAGACCGTGCCGGTTGCGGAGGAAGGAGAGCGCCTCCTCGCCCTGGATCCTGCTCTCCCCGGCCGGAAGGTCGAGCCCGGAGCCGCCGTCCCGGTCCTTGAGGGGTTTCTCCAGGCACACCTCGACGCCGCCGACCGCGGTGGACATCGTCTTGACCGCGTTGAAGTCGAACATCATGAAGTGGTCGACCTCGAGGCCGGTGATCTCCTCGACCGTGAGCATGGTGCAGCCCGGATCGCGGCCGTCCACCCCGTAGGACTCGTTGAACCGGGTGGCGACCGTCGAGCCGGGGATGCTCTTGGTGGAACCGTCGGACTGGATGGACTCGCAGTCCGGGATCCTGATCACCAGGTCGCGGGGGATGCTCACCACGGTCGCGTTGGTGCGGTCCTCGGCCACGTGGAAGAGGAGCGTGGTGTCGGCGTGGCCGGTGACGTTGGTCCGGTTGCCGTAGGCCTCGTTGCCCTCGCCGGTGCGGACGTCGTTGCCGATGATCAGGATGTTGACCGGACCGTCCGCCAGGACCTTGTCACTGCCCACGCCGCCGATGTCGACGGTGTCGATGTTGCCGGAGAGGCGGTCGTACCAGTAGTACGCGAACGCCGAACCGCCGACGAGGACCAGCCCGAGGGCGCCTCCCGTCCACATCAGCGCCTTCTTCCTGCGGCTCTTCCCCGGCTTGCGCTTGCGGCGGCCGGGGTCGGGCGTGTCCTCCGCGGCGGGTGCGGCGCGGCGGCGGCGCTGGCCGGGGACGCGGGCGGGCGCGGTGGAGCCGGGGCGCGGGGCGCTGCGGGGGCGGGGCGTGCTCGGCCGCTCCGCGGAATCGTTCAGCCGCAGTTCGTATGCGCCGGTCTCCGGGTTGAGTACCCACTGGTCGGCAGGATCGGTTCCGTCCGCCTGCCCACGACTTCGCGCGTCCACGCCTGTACCAGTCCTCCGTCGGGTGCCACATGGGTCGCCTGCGCCCCAAGGCGCTCTGTTGTTCGATGAGTTACGCTATCCGGCCCGTTCAGGATGCGGTGACGTCGTAGCAAAATCGTCGAGTTCCGGATCTGTCACCGAAACGGGCACAGTGTGTGATCTCCGCCCATCGCGACGCGCGGTCGGTGCGCCTCCGCGTGTGCCTGTATAACGGTATGCAGGGATGGTGACGGGTGAATAGAGCGAGGCGTCGAGGGGGAGTCAGGTCATGAGCGGCACCGAAAGCCCCGCCGCGCGCCTCCAGGCGCTCTTCGAGGGGCATCGGCTGACGCCGACCCAGCGGCGTATCGCGCACAGCATGGTGCGACGCGCCGCCGACGTGCCGTTCCTGTCCAGCGTGGAGCTGGCCGAGCTGGCCGGGGTCAGCCAGCCGTCCGTGACCCGGTTCGCCGTCGCCCTCGGCTTCGACGGCTATCCCGCCCTGCGGCGGCATCTGCGCGAGGTCGCGCCCGCCGAGCCGGCGCCGGTGGCCGACTCGTACAACGCGTACCAGCAGGCCGTCGAGGCCGAGATCGAGAACCTGCGGCACCTGGCGGAGGCGCTGGCCGATCCCCGGCCGGTGCGGCGGGCGGGCCGGGTGCTGGCCGGGAGCCGGCCGCTGCCCGTGCTGGGGCTGCGGGCCGCGGCGGCCCAGGCGCACGGGTTCGCCTACTTCGCCGCCAAGGTCCATCCGGACGTACGGCTGCTCAACGAGGGCGGCACGATGCTCCACGACCGGATCGACGCCGCCGCGCGGGCCGGAGCGAGCGCCCTGCTGTGCTTCGCGCTGCCCCGGCATCCCCGCGAGGTCGTCGACGCCCTCGCCCGTGCCAGGGAGACGGGGCTGACCGTGGTCACCGTCGCCGACTCCCCGTTCGCGCCGGTCGCCAAGGTGTCCGACCTGATGCTGCCCGCCGCCGTCGGCACCGGGCTGGCCTTCGACACGGCGTGCGCGCCGATGCTGCTGGGCCGGGTGCTGCTGGAGGCGATGTGCGACGACCTGCCCGACGCGCAGGCGCGGCTGGAGGAGTTCGACGCGAAGGCGGCGGCGCGCGGGCTGTTCGTCGACTGACGGCGCGCGGGGCGGCGGGGGAGGTCCGCCCGCGTTCTCAGACTCGTCTCACCTTGCGTCGCTAGCGTTCGTCCCCTGGCCAGGACATGCACAGGCAGTCGGAGGACGGGAGGCCGGAGATGACGCGTGGAGGACAGGGGCTGGCCCGGGTGGCCGTCGTCGTACGGGCCGGGGCCGCGCCACTGTGGTGGCTGGGAGCGGTCGCGGCGGGCACCGGGGCGCTGGTGCCGGGGCTGACGGGGCGCCGGATCGGGGTACTGGCGGGCGCCGCGCTGTTCCTCGTGGCGGCGGCCGTCGTGGCGTACGGGCGGCGGGGACGGTATCGCGCGGCGGCCCGTTCGGCGGCCCGGGCGGGCCGGCACGACGTGCTCCAGGACCGGGCGGTGACCGTCCGCAACTGGCGCCGCGGGCACCGCTGGTGGCTGCTGCTCGCCTTCCTCGCCGCACTGGGCACGGCGTTCGCGGTACCCGCCGCCGGTGGTCTGCTGCTCGCCGGGTGCGGGGTGGGGCTCCGGCTGAAGGCGGCCTGGATCGGGCGTCTGGAGCGGGCGGACGAGGCCCTGCTGTGGGTACGCGTCGACTGGCTCCGTGCGGGGGTGGGGCGGCCGGCCGGCAAGGCGGTCAAGGGGTACCGGACGACCGGCATCGCGGCGGGTGACGCGGCGCCGGGCGGTGCGCGCCGGCGGGCGCCGGCCCTCGTCTGAGGCCGGTCTTCCCCGGGGACGCCGCGGGCGGTCGCGCCCGCACGCCGGGGCCGCGCGCCGGCACGGCCCCGCGCCCCTAGGGGACCAGGGCGTCGGTGTGGGCGGCGCCCGACTCGGTCACGATCTCCTCGATCGTCTGGGGAGCGCGCACCGTCGCGAAGGCGACGCCTCCCGCCCCGTCCGGGGCGAAACCGTGGATGCCGGGGCGGGGGAGCGAGTTGTAGGCGTAGTGGTGGGCGAAGTAGTACGCGCCCGTGTCCAGCGCCGCCGCGTGGTCGCCCTGTTCCAGCAACGGCAGTGACTGCGCCCGGGCGAGCAGGTCGCCCGCGAAGCAGGCCGGTCCCGCCACGTCCTGCACGACCGCCGGGCCCTCCTTGGGCCGCCCCTGTGCGTCGTACGCGGCGATCCGCAGCGGCCACGACTCCGGCGCGTACACCGTCCGCGTCGCCACCTGCACGCCCGCGTGCGTCACCGCGACCGGACGCCCGCCGGCGCTCTTGGCGTATTCCACGCGCGCGACCACCGTGCCGTGCTTGGCCAGCAGTGACCGGCCGAACTCGGTGACCAGCCCGTACCGCCCGTCGAACAGCCCCGGCACCGTCTCGCGCAGCAGCCGCGCGTACCGCCCGTACGTCGGTGTGATCGCCTCGGAGGCGAAGTTCACCGGCAGCCCGCCGCCGATGTCGACGGTGTCGACCTGGTGGCGTCCGGCGCGCCGGTTGATCTCCTCCGCCAGTTCGTACGTCTGAGCGATCCCCCGCGCCATCATCGTCAGCTCGATGCCCTGGGAGCCCGTGTGCGCGTGCAGCCGGGTCAGCCACGGCCGCTCCAGATACGCCCGTACGACCCATTCCCGCGCGCCCTCGTCGCGCAGCGCCACCCCGAACTTCGAGGTCGCCGTGGCCGTGGACAGCGCCTCGATGGAACCGCCGCCGACCTGCGGGTTCACCCGGATGCCGACGGGTGAGCGAGAGCCGGACCGCGCCATCAGGGAGTCGAGGCGGGCCAGTTCCTGCGGGTTGTCCGCGTTGACGGCGATGCCCAGCGCGAGCGCCTCCCGCAGTTCGGCGGGCGTCTTGGCGGGCGAGTCGAGGACCGTCCGCTCCGGCTCCACCCCCGCCGCCCGCGCCAGCGCCAGTTCACCCGGGCTGGCCACCTCCGCGCCGATGCCCTCCGCCCGCAGCAGTCGCAGCACCGGCACCAGCGGGCTCGCCTTCACCGCGAAGGCGTGCAGCACGGGCGTGCCGGGCGCCGTCACCGCGTCGAACGCCGACCGCAGTTCGGCCGCCGACTCCCGGATGCCGACCACGTCGAGCAGGGCCACCAGCGGGTTGTCGGCGTCGACCAGCCCTTGCTCCACGGCGGCCCGCACCGCCTTGTTCCGCCGGACCGTCCGCCCCTCGGCGTACGCGTCCACCTCGTCCGTCCGGCCGTCGTCGTGGGCCACCGCGCCCCTCGTCCCTTCGGCGTTCTCCGTGTTCGCGCGCATGAACCCAGGGTTCGCGCGCGGGGACCCGGCCAAACATCCCCCGCGCGGCCGGGCCGGCCCGCCCCTGTGTTGACTAGCTCTATTCAGGCCAGGAGTATGTGAATATCCGCAGTAGTCATCCGCAGCTGAGGAGGCAGACATGTCAGGACCCCGGCCCGTCCGAGCGCCCCGCGGCACCGAACCGAGCGCCCTGGGATGGCAGCAGGAGGCCGCCCTGCGGATGCTGCAGAACAACCTCGACCCGGAGGTCGCCGAGCACCCCGACAAGCTCGTCGTCTACGGCGGCACGGGCAAGGCGGCCCGTGACTGGCGCTCCTTCGACGCCATGGTCCGCACGCTGAGGACCCTCAAGCAGGACGAGACGATGCTCGTCCAGTCCGGCCGCCCGGTCGGCGTCATGCAGACCCACGAGTGGGCGCCGCGCGTCCTCATCGCCAACTCCAACCTCGTCGGCGACTGGGCCGACTGGGAGGAGTTCCGCCGCCTGGAGGCCCTCGGCCTCACCATGTACGGGCAGATGACCGCCGGTTCCTGGATCTACATCGGCACCCAGGGCATCCTCCAGGGCACCTACGAGACCTTCGCCGCCGTCGCCGCGAAGCGGTTCGGCGGCACCCTCGCCGGGACCATCACCCTCACCGCCGGGCTCGGCGGCATGGGCGGCGCCCAGCCGCTCGCCGTCACCATGAACGACGGCGTGGCGATCTGCGTCGACTGCGACCCCCGCGCGATCGAGCGCCGCATCGAGCACCGCTACCTGGACGTCAGGGCGGACTCGCTCGACCACGCCCTCCGGCTGGCCGTCGAGGCCCGCGACCGGCGCAGGCCCCTGTCCATCGGCGTCCTCGGCAACGCCGCCGAGCTGCTCCCGCGGCTGCTCGCCATGAGCGCGCCCGTCGACATCGTCACCGACCAGACCTCCGCCCACGACCCGCTGGCGTACCTGCCCGTCGGGACCGCCTTCGAGGACATGGCGGACGCCGCCGCGAAGGACCCGGCCGGCTTCACCGCCCGGGCGCGCGAGTCCATGGCCCGGCACGTCGAGGCGATGGTCGGCTTCCAGGACGCCGGCGCGGAGGTGTTCGACTACGGCAACTCCATCCGTGGTGAGGCGCGGCTCGCCGGGTACGAGCGCGCGTTCGCCTTCCCGGGGTTCGTGCCGGCGTACATCCGGCCGCTGTTCTGCGAGGGCAAGGGGCCCTTCCGGTGGGCCGCGCTGTCGGGCGACCCCGCCGACATCGCCAGGACCGACAAGGCGGTCCTGGAGCTGTTCCCGGAGAACGAGTCCCTGGCCCGGTGGATCAGGATGGCGGGGGAGCGGGTGCGCTTCCAGGGGCTGCCCGCGCGTATCTGCTGGCTGGGGTACGGGGAGCGGGACAGGGCCGGTGAGCGGTTCAACGACATGGTCGCGAGCGGGGAGCTGACCGCGCCGATCGTGATCGGGCGCGATCACCTCGACTGCGGGTCGGTGGCCTCTCCCTACCGGGAGACCGAGGCGATGCTGGACGGGTCCGACGCGATCGCCGACTGGCCGTTGCTGAACGCGATGGTGAACGTGGCTTCCGGGGCGTCGTGGGTGTCGATCCACCACGGTGGGGGCGTCGGCATGGGGCGGTCGATCCACGCCGGGCAGGTGACGGTGGCCGACGGGACCGCGCTGGCGGGGGAGAAGATCCGCCGGGTGCTCACGAACGACCCCGGGATGGGGGTGATCCGGCATGTCGACGCCGGGTACGACATCGCGGAGTCGGTGGCGGACTCGCGGGGTGTGCGGGTGCCGATGCGTGAGGACGGGTCGGCGTGAGGGACGGCGCCTCCTCAGCGGGGGCGGGCGGGTCGTCACCGCCCGCGGGTTCGGCTGTGCCCGCCCTCCCCCATGGCCCGAAAGGCAGAGGAGACACCCCCATCGCCCTACGGAACGACTGCCCACAGCCGGGCGGTTCGCAGTCGGGCGGTTCGCAGCCGGGCGGCCTACAGCTTGGCGGCTCACAGTCCGGCGGCTCGCAGCCTGGCGGCCCACAGCCCGGCGGCCTGCAGTCGGGCGGCCTACAGCCTGGGGGCCTACAGTCGGGCGGTTCGCAGCCTGGCGGCCCACAGCCCGGGGGCCCACAGTCGGGCGGCCCACAGCTTGAGGGTTCACAGCCGGGCGGCCCACAGCCGGGCGGCCTACAGCCCGGCGGCCGTCAGCCGGGCGGTGGTTCGTGGGTTGTGCCGCCCTCGTTCCACGAGATGTGGCGGCAGCTGCTGCCCATCGGGCGCGACGCCGCCTCCGGCGGCTACCGGCGGTTCGCCTGGACCCGGGCCGACTCCGAGTGCCGGAGGTGGTTCGAGGAGCAGGCCCGTGGCCGAGGACTGACCTACGAGATCGACCGGAACGGGAACCAGTGGGCCTGGCTGGGCGAGCCCGCGCGGGGGGACGCCGTCGTCACCGGGTCGCACCTCGACTCCGTGCCCGACGGCGGGGCCTTCGACGGGCCCCTCGGGGTCGTGTCCGCCTTCGCCGCGCTCGACGAACTGCGTCGGCGGGGCGCGCGGTTCGCCAAGCCGCTCGGCATCGTCAACTTCGGGGACGAGGAGGGCGCCCGCTTCGGGCTCGCCTGCGTCGGCTCCCGGCTCACCGCGGGCGCGCTCACCGTCGAGCAGGCCCACCGGCTCACCGACGGGGACGGCGTCACGCTCCCGCAGGCCATGGAGGCCGCCGGACACGACCCTGGCGCCATCGGCCCCGACCCCGAACGGCTCGACCTCATCGGCGCCTTCGTGGAACTCCACGTCGAACAGGGCCGCGCCCTCGACCTGTCCGGCGACCGCGTCGGCATCGCGTCCGCCATCTGGCCGCACGGCCGCTGGCGGTTCGACTTCCGGGGCGAGGCCAACCACGCCGGCACCACCCGGCTCGCCGACCGGCGCGACCCCATGCTGTCGTACGCCGGGACCGTCCTCGCCGCCCGCCGGGAGGCCGAACTCGCCGGTGCCGTAGCCACCTTCGGCAAGATCGCCGTCGAGCCCAACGGCGTCAACGCCGTCCCCTCCCTGGTGCGCGGCTGGCTCGACTCCCGCGCCTCCGACCAGAAGAGCCTGGACGCCGTCGTGGACGGCGTGCGGCAGGCCGCCCGCGCCCACGCGCGGGAGCACGGCGTCACACTCGACGTCGAACGCGAGTCCTTCACCCCCGTCGTCGAGTTCGACCACGCCCTGCGCGACGAGCTCGCCCGCATCCTCGGCGGCGACACCGACCTCAGGGTGCCCGTCCTCGGCACCGGCGCCGGACACGACGCCGGAATCCTCTCCGGACGCGTCCCGACCGCCATGCTGTTCGTGCGCAACCCCACCGGCGTCTCGCACTCCCCGGCCGAGTCCGCCGACGAGGACGACTGCGTGGCCGGGGTCCTCGCCCTCGCCGACGTACTGGAAGGACTGGCCTGCACGTGACTGCCACCCCGCGGACGTACTGGCTGGAGCACGCCTGGCTCGGCACCCACGTCGAACCGGGCGTGACCACGGAGGTCCGGGGCGGCCGCATCACCGCCGTCCGCCCGGACACCCCCGCCCCGCCGCCCGGCGCCGAGATCCTGCGCGGACTGACCCTGCCGGGACTGGCGAACGCGCACAGCCACGCCTTCCACCGCGCCCTGCGCTCCACCGTCCAGGTGGGCTCCGGCACCTTCTGGACCTGGCGCGAGATCATGTACGCCACGGCCGACCGGCTCACCCCGGACACCTACCACGCCCTCGCCCGGGCCGTGTACGCCGAGATGGCGCTGGCGGGCATCACGGCGGTCGGCGAGTTCCACTACGTCCACCACGCCCCCGGCGGCACGCCCTACGCCGACCCCAACGCCATGGGCGAGGCGCTCGTCGAGGCCGCCGCCGAGGCCGGCATCCGCATCACCCTCCTCGACACCGCCTACCTCTCCTCCGGTTTCGGACAGCCGCCCACCACCCACCAGCTCCGCTTCTCCGACGGCGACGCGGACGCCTGGGCCCAGCGCTGTTCCGCCCTCGGGGAACGGGACCACGCACGGATCGGTGCGGCGGTCCACTCCGTCCGGGCCGTACCGGCGGAGCAGTTGGCGACCGTGGCGCGGTGGGCCGAGGAGCGGCGGGCCCCGCTCCACGTGCACCTGTCCGAGCAGACCGCCGAGAACGACGCCTGCCGGGAGGTCCACGGCTGCACCCCGGCACAGCTCCTGGCCCTGCACGGCGTCCTCGGACCGCGCACCACCGGTGTCCACAACACCCACCTCACCGCCGAGGACATCACCCTCATCGGCGGCAGCGGCACCGGCACCTGTATGTGCCCGACGACCGAACGCGACCTCGCCGACGGGATCGGTCCGGCCGCCGCCCTGCAGAACGAGGGTTCCCCACTCTCCCTCGGCTCCGACAGCCACGCCGTGATCGACCTGCTCGAAGAGGCCCGCGCGCTGGAGCTCGACGAGCGCCTGCGCACCCGCACCCGCGGCCACTGGACGGCCGCCGCGCTGCTGCGGGCCGCCACCGCGGACGGACACGCCGCCCTCGGCTGGGACGACACCGGCCGCATCGAGGCCGGGGCGCGCGCCGACTTCACCACCCTCGCGCTCGACTCGGTCAGAACAGCGGGGCCACCGCCCCGACTCGGCGCCGAGACGGCCGTATTCGCGGCGACAGCGGCGGACGTGCGGCACACGGTCGTGGCGGGCCGGCACGTCGTACGCGACGGGGCGCACACGCTCGTCCCCGACGTACCCGGAGCCCTCGCGCGGGCCGTCGAGGCACTGCGCGTCTGACGACCACCCATGAGGACACCATGAGCAGCACCGTCATCAGCAACATCGCCACGCTGGTCACCAACGACCCCTCCCTGAGGGACGATTCCCCCCTCGGCCTGGTCCGGGACGCGGCCGTCGTCATCGAGGGCGACCGCGTCGTGTGGACCGGTGAGTCAAGGAAAGCACCCGCCACCGACAACCGGGTCGACGCCGGGGGCCGGGCGGTCCTGCCGGGCTTCGTCGACTCCCACTCCCACCTGGTCTTCGCCGGTGACCGCACCGAGGAGTTCAACGCCCGGATGTCCGGCCGCGCCTACGGCGCCGGCGGCATCCGCACGACCGTCGCCGCCACCCGGGCCGCCGCCGACGCGGAACTGGAGGCGAACCTCGTCCGTCTCCTCGACGAGGCGCTCCGCCAGGGCACCACGACCTTCGAGACCAAGTCCGGCTACGGCCTGACCGTCGAGGACGAGGCCCGCGCCCTGCGCCTGGCCGCCCGCCACACCGACGAGGTCACCTACCTCGGCGCCCACGTCGTCGCGCCCGAGTACGCCGAGGACCCGGCCGGATACGTGGCCCTGGTCACCGGCGAGATGCTGGACGCCTGCGCACCGCACGCCCGCTGGATCGACGTCTTCTGCGAGGAGGGCGCCTTCGACGGCGACCAGGCCCGCGCGATCCTCACCGCCGGGAAGGCGAGGGGCCTGCACCCGCGCGTCCACGCCAACCAGCTGTCGTACGGCCCCGGCGTCCGGCTCGCCGTCGAACTCGACGCGGCCAGCGCCGACCACTGCACCCACCTCACCGACGCCGACGTGGACGCCCTCGCCGGCGGGAACACCGTCGCCACCCTGCTCCCCGGCGCCGAGTTCTCCACCCGTGCCGAGTGGCCGGACGCCCGCCGGCTGCTGGACGCGGGCGTCACCGTCGCGCTGTCCACCGACTGCAACCCCGGCTCGTCCTTCACGTCCTCCGTGCCCTTCTGCGTCGCGCTCGCCGTGCGCGACATGGGCATGACGCCGGACGAGGCGGTCCGGGCGGCCACCGCGGGCGGCGCCGCGGCCCTGCGCCGTGACGACATCGGCCGGCTGGCCCCGGGCGCGTACGCCGATCTCACCCTCCTCGACGCCCCGAGCCACGTCCACCTCGCCTACCGGCCCGGTGTCCCGCTGGTCGCGGGGGTGTGGCGCCGGGGCGTGCGCAGGGTGTGAGCGGCCCGGCGCTCCCGGACGCGCCGAAGGGGGCGGCCCGGTCGCGGACCGCCCCCGGAGGGCGCACGTCACCCGGTGAGGGTCATTCCTCTACGGTGAGTCCTTTGCGCAGCTTCACCAGCGTCCGCGACAGCAGGCGGGAGACGTGCATCTGGGAGATGCCCAGTTCCTCGCCGATCTCGGACTGGGTCATGCCCGCGACGAAGCGCAGGGAGAGGATCTTCCGTTCCCGCGGCGGCAGTTCGGCGATCAGCGGCTTCAACGACTCGACGTACTCGATGCCTTCGAGTCCGTGGTCCTCGTAGCCGATCCGGTCCGCCAGGGCGCCCTCGGTGTCGTCCTCCTCCGGCTGGGCGTCCAGCGAGGAGGCGGTGTAGGCGTTCGACGCCGCCATGCCCTCGATGACCTCTTCGGTGGTGATGCCCAGACGCTCGGCCAGTTCGGCCACCGTCGGCGCCCGGTCCAGCTGCTGGGCCAGCTCGTCACCGGCCTTGGCCAGGTCGAGCCGGAGCTCCTGCAGCCGGCGCGGTACGCGCACGGACCACGAGGTGTCGCGGAAGAAGCGCTTGACCTCGCCGATGATGGTGGGCATCGCGAACGTGGGGAACTCCACACCGCGCGACGGTTCGAAGCGGTCGATCGCCTTGATCAGGCCGATGGTGCCGACCTGGATGATGTCCTCCATCGGCTCGCTGCGCGAGCGGAAACGGGAGGCGGCGAACTTGACCAGGGCGAGGTTCAGCTCGACGAGCGTGTTGCGTACGTACGAGTACTCCTGGGTGCCTTCCTCCAGCGACTCCAAGCGCTCGAAGAGGGTCTTGGAGAGGGCTCGCGCGTCGACCGGGCCCACCTCGTCGTACGGGGGGATCTCCGGGAGCCCGGCGAGTAGGTCGTCCGGGACGACACCCGGGTCGTCCTGCTCGATGGGATCCAGATGTTCCGGAGGGAGTGTCGACGTCGCTTTCGGGGTACGCGATGCGTCGAGCCGGGGTGACATGATGTCCTCCATCGTTCTCGGCATATGGCTGCCGAAGCCGATACGTGCACTGCGGTGTGCGGCGCCTCCAAAGCCGGCCGTGTCGGTTGCGTGTTCTTACTAGCCCTACCCGCTTTCCCGAGCCGATCGCAAGTGCAGTCTGTCCGCATATGTCTGTTTGTGCGCGATTGTTAGGCTGTCGAAGCGTCGCCATAAGGCGTAATGTTCGAGGACGTCAGTAAGCAGCCAAGAGGTCGGGAGAGAGAGACGGCATGGACCGCGGGACGGTCGGCAGCGCACAGTCTGGCCGGCTTCTGGTCGAGGTGCGAGAAGAGGGCCCCAGTGCCGTCGTGACTCCGGCGGGTGAGTTGGATCACCACACCGCCGATCTGTTGCGGGAGCCACTGGAGGACTGTCTCGCCAAGGGATTCAAGCGGCTTGTCATCGACTGCTCCCGGCTGGAGTTCTGTGACTCCACGGGGCTGAACGTGTTGCTCGGCGCCCGGCTGAAGGCCGAGGCGGCCGGAGGCGGGGTCCATCTCGTGGGGATGCAGCCCGTCGTCGCGCGCGTCTTCGAGATCACGGGAGCGGACGCGGTGTTCGCCGTCCACGACACGCTCGAGGCGGCGCTGGCCGACGATTCCGCGTGACGCGCGCGGGCAGGCCCGGCCGGGCTCTCGCGTCGCCCTCGTTGCCGGAGGGCCGCTTCCGGCACGCCTTTTCTTGCGAATACGGGGGTGTCCCCTCGGCACGCCCGGGCAGGAGAGACCCTGAACGCGTCGGGCACGGTGGTCGCGAGGGCGCCGGGAACCGGATGGGTCGTCCGCGCGGGACCGATCTAGTACGGGAACTTTTGAATCGTGAACTGGTGACACGGTGAGGTGAAGCGCTGATGAGCACCACCCGGCCCTACCCGCCGGGCGACCGCGGTCCGGAGCCCAGCGGCGCTTCCGGGACGCCCGGGGGCGGCGCGCCGACGGCGAGCGCCTCCGACGGGGGCGTCGCCGTGCCCACCGAGCCGTCGGGGTCTTCCGGGCCGCCGGGCGGCGGCCAGGTCTACCGGCTGAGCTTCGACGACCAGAGCGGCGTCGTACCGCTCGCCCGTGACTTCACCCGCCAGGCGCTGTACGCGTGGGGCTGGCTGCCCGCCGACACCGCCGATCGGCGGGCCGCCGCCGAGGACGTCCTGCTCGTCGTCTCCGAACTGGTCACCAACGCCTGCCTGCACGCCGAAGGGCCGGACCATCTGGCCATCACCTGCGACAAGAAGGTGATCCGGATCGAGGTCACCGACCGGGGCACGGGCCAGCCGGCCCCGCGCACCCCGCACCGGGCGGGCCGCCCGGGCGGCCACGGCATGTTCATCGTGCAGCGGCTCTGCCTGGACTGGGGAGTCCTCCGGGCCGCGGACATCGCGGGCAAGACGGTCTGGGCGGAACTCGGAGCACCGGCGTAACCCGGCCCCGGGACACCGCCATGCCCGGGCCCGGTGCGTCGCGCACGGCCCGGGTTTCACGGTGGCCGGGGCGAGCGTGGCCCGGACCCGGCACGCCCGCGGGATCCGCACCCGGAGCACCCGGAGCACCCGGCGTCGGAGCCTCGTCGCAACGCCCGAAGGCCCCTGGAAACCGCCGGTTTCCAGGGGCCTTCGCGTCGAGCCGTGGGGGGGGATGGCTCAGCGCACGTCGCCCATGAGGGCCTTGACCTTGTTGCGGTACATCCACACCGCGACACCGGCGACCACCGCGAGGCTCGCCTCCAGCGCGACGATGCCCGTCTTGTTCAGGTCGACGCCGGCGATGGAGAGCAGACCGGTCGTGGCGTCACCGGCGGTGACGGCCAGGAACCAGACGCCCATCATCTGCGAGGCGTACTTCGCGGGCGCCATCTTCGTGGTGACCGACAGGCCGACCGGGGAGAGCAGCAGCTCACCGACGGTCTGCGTGAAGTAGATCGCCACCAGCCACAGCGCCGCCGCCTTGTGACCGCCCTCGGCGATCGACAGCGGGGCCAGGAAGAGGAAGAAGGACGCGCCGACCAGCACCAGGCCGGAGGAGAACTTCACGATCGTGCTCGGCTCCTTGCCGCGCCGGTTCAGCGCCAGCCAGACCCAGGCGAAGACCGGGGCCAGCGCCATGATCAGGACCGGGTTGACCGACTGGTACCAGGAGACCGGGAACCCCCAGCCGAGGACGGTGTTGTCGGCCGACGCGTCGGCGAAGATCGACAGCGTCGAGCCGCCCTGGTCGTAGATCATCCAGAACACGGCCGCGGCGACGAAGAACCAGATGTACGCGGACATCTTCGACTGCTCGGCGCGGTCGAGCTCCCTGTCGCGCTTGATGCGGACCAGCACCATCACCGGGATGATCACACCGAGCAGCGTCAGCGGGACCAGGACCCAGTTCAGCGTGTAGTGGCCGGAGAGGCCGAGGGCGGTGTAGGCGACGACGGCGATGCCCGCCCAGAGGGCGGCCTTGCGCAGGGTGGCGGACTTCTCCTCGGCCGACAGGGGCTTCGGGACGACGCTGGAGTGCGCGTCCAGGTGACGGCTGCCCAGCAGGAACTGGACCAGGCCCAGACCCATGCCCAGCGCGGCGAGCGCGAAGCCCAGGTGCCAGTTGACGCTCTCGCCGATGGTGCCGATGATCAGCGGCGCGGCGAAGGCGCCCAGGTTGATGCCCATGTAGAAGACGGTGAAGCCACCGTCCCGGCGCGGGTCGTCCGGGCCCTTGTAGAGGTGGCCGACCATGGTGGAGATGTTGGCCTTCAGCAGGCCGGAGCCGATGGCGACCAGACCGAGACCCGCGTAGAAGGTGCCGGAGGACGGCAGGGCCAGCGTCAGGTGGCCCAGCATGATGACGCCGCCGGCGACGGCGACGGTCTTGCGGGGACCCCAGACACGGTCGCCGAACCAGCCGCCGGGCATGGCGAGCAGGTACACCAGCGACACGTACACCGAGTAGATCGCCGTCGCGGTGCCGGCGCTCAGGGCCAGGCCGCCCGGCGCGACGAGGTACAGCGGGAGCAGAGCCCTCATGCCGTAGTAGGAGAAACGCTCCCACATCTCGGTCATGAAGAGAGTGGCCAGTCCGCGGGGGTGGCCGAAGAAGGTCTTCTCGGAGCCGGGGGTGCCCGGGGTGACCGAGTCCTTCGTCAGGCTGGACGCCATGGTCGATCCTTGCTGGTCGGGACGCGTCGCGCGAGCGTGTACGCGCCCGGTGGGGGGCGGCCGGCACCGGCGGGGTCGTACCGTCCACCCCACGCCCGGGGGAGGCCGCTCCGGGTCGCGGAACGGCGGACGGCGACCACCGGGATCCACACCTCTACGCGCGTCAGTGCGCGGGGAGGCCCGGCCACAGGTCATTCCTTCCGGGGCCGGCGGAGAAGCCGGCCCGCACACAAAAGAGACCCTCGGCGTCGACTGCGCCAAAGGCCCCCGTGGTGCAACAGGCGTTGATTCACCATACGGCAGGACAGTGCCGGATATGGAAGGACTTGAGACAGGGATCACAGGTTTCACTGGAACCGCGATCACCCATTCGAAGGTCTCTCTCAGGTTCGCACCCCACAGCCGCAGGCGCGAACCAAGAGCGCCGTAGGTGGGAAACGGGCATGCCGGAGGTAAGGGACAACGCCCGCGATCACACCCCGGGCCCCTCGGCGGCGGGACTACCATCACTGCATGACCCGTGTACTGCTCGCCGAGGACGACGCGTCCATCTCGGAGCCGCTGGCCCGCGCCCTGCGCCGGGAGGGCTACGAAGTCGAGGTGCGTGAGGACGGACCCACCGCGCTCGAAGCCGGCATGCAGGGCGGCGTCGACCTGGTGGTGCTGGATCTCGGACTGCCCGGCATGGACGGTCTGGAGGTCGCCCGCCGGCTCCGCTCCGAGGGGCACACGGTCCCCCTGCTGATCCTGACCGCGCGCGCCGACGAGGTGGACACGGTCGTCGGCCTGGACGCGGGCGCCGACGACTACGTCACCAAGCCGTTCCGGCTCGCCGAGCTGCTGGCCCGGGTGCGGGCCCTGCTGCGGCGCGGTTCCGCCGAGCCCCAGCAGCCGCCCGCCACCCACGGGGTGCGCATCGACGTCGAGTCGCACCGGGCGTGGATGGGCGACGAGGAGCTCCAGCTCACCGCGAAGGAGTTCGACCTGCTGCGGGTCCTGGTGCGGGACGCGGGCCGGGTCGTCACCCGCGACCAGTTGATGCGCGAGGTCTGGGACACCACCTGGTGGTCCTCCACCAAGACCCTCGACATGCACATCTCCTGGCTGCGCAAGAAGCTGGGCGACGACGCGGCCAACCCCCGCTACATCGCGACCGTGCGCGGTGTGGGCTTCCGGTTCGAGAAGAGCTGAACCCCGTCGGGGTTCGCCAGTGAGTAAGAGGACATGCGCCGCCGTCTGATCCAGTCCACGCTCGCCGTGGTGCTCGTCGTGATCGCCGTCTTCGGCGTCTCCCTGGTCATCGTCGAGACCCGCACCATCAGCGAGAGCGCCAGGGAGCGGGTGGAGTCCGAGGCGGTACGGCTGGCCAGCATCGTCGACAGCCGGCTGATCGTCGAGGACAAGGTCACCGCCGAGATCCTCAGCAACCAGGTCACCGAGGACCGGTACGCCGTCATCCGGATCCCCGGCAAGCCGCCCATCGAGGTCGGCGCCAAGCCGGACGGCGACGTCATCAGCGGCTCGGCGCCCGGCGAGGAGGGCGAGACGGTCACCGTCCAGGAGCCGCGCTCCTCGGTGACCCGGGAGGTCGGCCGTACGCTGCTGATCATCGGCCTGGTGGCGCTGCTCGCGGTGGTCGCGGCGGTGCTGCTGGCGATCCGCCAGGCCAACAGGCTCGCCTCCCCGCTGACCGACCTCGCGGAGACCGCCGAGCGCCTCGGCTCCGGCGACCCGCGCCCCCGCCACCGCCGCTACGGCGTTCCCGAGCTGGACCGGGTCGCGGACGTGCTGGACCGCTCCGCCGAGCGCATCGCCCGTATGCTGACCGCGGAGCGGCGGCTGGCCGCCGACGCCTCCCACCAGCTGCGCACGCCCCTCACCGCCCTGTCCATGCGGCTGGAGGAGATCACCCTCACCGACGACCTGGAGACGGTGAAGGAGGAGGCGACGATCGCGCTGGCGCAGGTGGAGCGGCTGACGGACGTGGTGGAGCGGCTGCTGACCAATTCCCGCGACCCCCGCACCGGCTCCGCGGTCACCTTCGACCTCGACGAGGTCATCAAGCAGCAGCTCGCCGAGTGGCGCCCCGCCTACCGCAGCGCGGGCCGGGCGATCGTCACCTCCGGCAAACGGGAGCTGCGGGCGGTGGGCACGCCGGGCGCCGTCGCCCAGGTGCTGGCCGCGCTGATCGAGAACTCGCTGATGCACGGCGGCGGCACGGTCGCCCTGCGCACCCGGGTCACCGGCAACCAGGTGGTCGTCGAGGTCACCGACGAGGGTCCGGGCGTCCCCGCCGACCTGGGCTCGCGGATCTTCGAACGGGCGATCAGCGGCCACAACTCCACCGGCATCGGCCTCGCCGTCGCCCGCGACCTGGCGGAGGCGGACGGCGGTCGGCTGGAGATGCTCCAGGCCAGTCCGGCCGTCTTCGGCCTGTTCCTCTCCCGCACACCCCCGCAGAAGTCCCCGGACGACGAGTCCCGCCGGACGGTGCGCTGACGGCCAAGGCCTGTCCGGCGGGAAAACGGAGGAGACCGGCGGCGCTTCGAAGCACGGGTGAGCGGGGCCTGGTGCGTGCGCCTGCGAGGCGGAGGAGGGCGTCGACGCGATGGGGGCCCCTCCCGCGCGAGCGAAGCCGAGCGTGGGGGAGCCGGCAACCGACGGCAATGCCGCGGATGTGTGTCGGGCCCCGCGTCTCCGGCATGGTCCGCCGGGCAGGCCCTACAGCACGCGCTGCGTCGCGCGGGAGCCCTCGGGGCGCGCGGCGCCCCGCGTCACCGGCTCCCGGGCCGGCAGCGCGCGGAACACCCAGGTGCGGTACGACCAGAAGCGGAACAGGGTCGCCACACCGATGCCGAAGAACTTGAAGATGTTGCTCTGCAGCGGGCTGTCCCAGCCGAAGCCGTACGTCGCCGTGTACAGCACGCCGTTCTCGATCACCAGGCCGGCCACGCTGAACAGCAGGAACAGCGACATCTCCCGGGTGCGCCCGGACCTGTCGCGGTCCCGGTAGGCGAAGTAGCGGAAGCCGATGTAGTTGAAGACGATCGCGACGACGGTCGCTATGACGCTCGCCCGCACCACCTGGAGGTCCGTCACCTGCCGGACCAGGTTGAACACGAGGAGGTTGACCAGCAGGCCGGCTCCGCCGACCGCGCCGAACTTCGCCACCTCACGGACGAGCCGGTCGAACCGCTCCCGCACACCGCCGCGCGGAGGCGGTGCCGGGGCCGTGGTCGGAGGCCCTGAGGAACCGCGTCCCATGGTCGTGCTGACCCCCGTCCCTCGGTCGGCGTCAATCAGACCATGCTAACCACCCGTCCCCGCGATCTTCCTGCGGACGAGGATCCCGGCCGCGGCCCGTCCGGGGGACCGGTAAATCGGCCACGGTGGCTCGGCCGATACCCTGGGGGCGTGACGTTCCCGGTAGTCGGCATGGTCGGCGGTGGCCAGCTCGCTCGTATGACACACGAGGCGGGCATCCCGTTCGGCATCAGGTTCAAGCTCCTCAGTGACACTCCGCAGGATTCCGCGGCGCAGGTCGTCGGCGACGTCGTCGTCGGCGACTACCGCGACCTGGAGACGCTGCGCGCGTTCGCGCGCGGCTGCGACGTGATCACCTTCGACCACGAGCACGTGCCCACCGAGCACCTCAGGGCCCTGGAGGCGGACGGCATCCCCGTCCGCCCGGGCCCCGACGCGCTGGTGCACGCCCAGGACAAGGGCGTGATGCGCGCGAAGCTCGACGCGATCGGCGTGCCGTGCCCGCGGCACCGCATCGTCGCCGACCCCGAGGACGTGACGGCGTTCGCGGCGGAGGGCGACGGCTTCCCGGTCGTCCTCAAGACGGTCCGCGGCGGTTACGACGGCAAGGGCGTGTGGGTCGTCGACTCCGCCGAGGAGGCGGCCGAGCCGTTCAGGGCGGGTGTCGCCGTCCTCGCCGAGGAGAAGGTCGACTTCGTGCGCGAGCTGGCCGCCAACGTGGTCCGCTCCCCGCACGGACAGGCCGTCGCCTACCCCGTCGTCGAGTCGCGGCAGGTGAACGGCGTCTGCGACACGGTGATCGCGCCCGCCCCCGGCCTCGCCGAGGACCTCGCGCTGAAGGCCGAGGAGATGGCGCTGAACATCGCCAAGGAACTCGGCGTCGTCGGCCACCTCGCGGTCGAGCTGTTCCAGACCCGCGACGGCCGCATCCTCGTCAACGAGCTCGCGATGCGCCCGCACAACTCCGGACACTGGTCCATGGACGGCGCGATCACCTCGCAGTTCGCCAACCACGTCCGCGCCGTCCTCGACCTCCCGCTCGGCGACCCCCGCCCGCGCGCGAAGTGGACGGTCATGGTCAACGTCCTCGGCGGCGACTACCCGGACATGTACTCCGCGTACCTGCACTGCATGGCCCGCGACCCCCAGCTGAAGATCCACATGTACGGCAAGGACGTGAAGCCCGGCCGCAAGGTGGGCCACGTCAACACTTACGGCGACGACCTGGACGACGTGCTGGAGCGCGCCCGTCACGCAGCCGGCTACCTGAGAGGCACGATCACCGAATGAGTCCCGTTGTCGGCATCGTCATGGGTTCGGACTCCGACTGGCCCGTCATGGAGGCGGCCGCCAAGGCCCTCGACGAGTTCGAGGTCGCCTACGAGGTCGACGTCGTCTCCGCGCACCGCATGCCCCGCGAGATGATCGCGTACGGCGAGCAGGCCGCGGACCGGGGGCTCAAGGTGATCATCGCGGGCGCGGGCGGCGCCGCCCACCTGCCCGGCATGCTCGCCTCCGTCACCCCGCTGCCCGTCATCGGCGTGCCCGTCCCGCTGAAGTACCTCGACGGCATGGACTCCCTGCTGTCCATCGTGCAGATGCCGGCCGGCGTCCCGGTCGCCACCGTCTCGGTGGCCGGCGCCCGCAACGCGGGCCTGCTCGCGGCCCGTATCCTCGCCGCCCATGACGAGGAACTCCTCGGCCGCATGCGGGAGTTCCAGCAGGAGCTGAACGACCAGGCCACCGAGAAGGGCAGGCGGCTGCGCGCCAAGGCCGAGGGCTCCGGCAACGGCTTCGGCTTCGGCAAGTGAGCGGGGCGGGTGCCATGACGTCCCTCGACGACGCCCGCGCGCTGCTGGCCGAGTTCCCCGTCGTCGACGGGCACAACGACCTGCCGTGGGCGCTGCGCGAACAGGTCCGCTACGACCTCGGCGCCCGCGACATCGCCGGCGACCAGTCCGCCCACCTGCACACCGACATACCCCGGCTGCGCGCGGGCGGGGTCGGCGCGCAGTTCTGGTCGGTGTACGTCCGCGCGGACCGGCCCGACCCGGTGCCGGCCACGCTGGAACAGATCGACTGCGTACGTCGGCTGCTGGCCCGTCACCCGCGGGAGCTGGCGCCCGCGCTGACCGCCGCCGACATGGAGGCCGCGCGCGGCCAGGGCCGTATCGCCTCCCTCATGGGGGCGGAGGGCGGCCACTCCATCGCGAACTCCCTCGGCACCCTGCGCGGGTTGTACGACCTCGGCGTCCGCTACCTGACCCTCACCCACAACTTCAACGTGGCCTGGGCGGACTCGGCGACCGACGAGCCCGGCGTGGGCGGACTGTCGGCCTTCGGCCGCGAGGTGGTGCGGGAGATGAACCGGCTCGGCATGCTGGTCGACCTCTCCCACGTCGCCGCGACGACCATGCGGGACGCGCTGGACGCCACCTCCGCGCCGGTGATCTTCTCCCACTCCTCCGCCCGCGCGGTCTGCGACCACCCGCGCAACATCCCGGACGACGTCCTGGAGCGGCTGCCCGCCAACGGCGGCGTCGCGATGGTGACGTTCGTGCCGAAGTTCGTGCTCCAGGCGGCCGTCGACTGGACCGCCGCGGCCGACGAGAACATGCGCGCGCACGGCTTCCACCACCTCGACACCACCGCCGAGGGGATGAAGGTCCACCGCGCCTTCGAGGAGACCCACCCGCGCCCGGTCGCCACCGTGTCCACCGTGGCCGACCACCTCGACCACATGCGCGAGGTCGCCGGCGTCGACCACCTCGGCATCGGCGGCGACTACGACGGCACGGCCTTCACCCCCGACGGCCTCGGCGACGTCTCCTGCTACCCGAACCTGATCGCCGAGCTCCTCGACCGCGGCTGGTCGAGGACCGACCTGGCCAAGCTCACCTGGAAGAACGCGGTACGGGTGCTGGGCGCCGCGGAGGACGTGGCCCGGAGCCTCCAGGAGACCCGGGCGCCGTCCCACGCCACGCTCGAGTCGCTGGACGGCTGAAGGGCGGCCGGGGGCGGCCGTGCCCCCGGCCACCGGGAAGCCGGCGGGCGCTCCGCGCGACGCCGACCGTACCGCCGGGGCATGACGTACGGAGCCCGTGACGGCCGGTCTCCAGGACGGTCCGCACCCCGCCGGAGACGTACGAGCACGTCTGCGAACCGGACGCCGGCCCCCGACCCGCCGCCGTCCCCGCCGCCCCTGTGGGCCCGGCGCCACCGGGCCGGACGGCTAGGGCTGTTCGATCCGGCAGAGGCAGAACGGATGCCCCGCCGGATCGGCGTACACCCGGAAGCCCTTGCTCTCGGAGTCCTCCCGGTCCAGCACCCGCGCCCCCAGTGCCAGCACCTTCTCCTCGGCCGCGTCGACCTCCTCCCAGGTCCCGCCGGCGTCGAAGTCGAGGTGGAACTGCTGGGAGTCGTGGTCGGCGCTCGGCCACTTCGGCGGGGTGTGCCCCGGCGCCCGCTGGAAGGCGAGCCGGGGTCCCGCGGGGACCTGCAGCACCACCCGGTCCGGGTCCTCCTCCACGGGCGTGCCGCCCCCGACGGCCGCGTAGAAGACGGCCAGTTCACGCGGGTCGGGGCAGTCGAGAACGACGGAACGGAAACGGGCCACGGGGGCCATGGATCATCCTCCGGGGATCAGCGGGTCAGCCGGCGCACAGGCAGAACGGGTGCCCGGCCGGATCCGCGTAAACCCGGAAGGTCCGCGTGCGGTCGTCCGCGTCCAGCGGCCTCGCGCCCAGCGCCAGGACCTCCTTCTCGGCCGCGTCCAGGTCCTCGACCGTCAGGTCCAGGTGGAACTGCTGCGAGCCGTCGGCCGACGGCCACCGCGGCGGTGCGTACCCGGGGGACGCCTGGAAGGCGACGACCGGGCCGCCGGGCACCTTGAGGTCCACCCACTCGCCCTCGTCCACCACGGTGCCGCCCACCACCCCGGCGTAGAAATCGGCCAGCGCGCGCGGGTCCGGACAGTCCAGAACGACGGATCCCACCTTGGCAACGGGCATGACTTCCTCCTCATCGTTACCGGCAGAGCCGGTCAACCGGTATCCGTTACCGCATGCTGCCCTATGAGGGGTAACGTCGCAAGGGGAAAAGCGGGAGGTACGGTCCAGACATGAGCGAGAGAGCGGCCCCGCCCGGGAAGCTGGCCCTGGTCCAGGCCCTGGTCAACACGCTGGACGTCGAGTCGGGCGCCGACGCGCTGGACACGGCGGACGGCCGCGCGCCCTTCGGGCTCACCGAGGAGACCGCCGCCCCCGCCCGCGAACTGCGCGAGTCCCTGCGCGCCACGCTCCTCGCCCACGCCGGACACCCGCCCCACCACGCGGTCACCCCGCTCGGCGAACTGCTCGCCCGGGCGCCCCTGGTGGTCACCGTCGACACCGCGGACGGCTCCGCCGCCCTCGCCCCCGTCGACGACGGGTCCCTGCTCTCCCGCGTGGCCGCCGCCGTCGCCGAAGCGGTCACGGCGGGCACCTGGAACCGGCTGAAGGCCTGCGAGGCCGCCGACTGCCTCTGGGCGTACTACGACCGCAGCCCCGCCGGCCGCGGCCGCTGGTGCTCCATGCAGGTGTGCGGGGCCCGCGCGAAGATGCGCCGGTACCGGGCGAAGGGCGCGTGAGCGCTCCGCCGGGAGAGCGGCGACGTGCCGTCGGTCGTCCGCGGCGCCGTCGCGGCCGGTCGCGCCCACGCGGCGGCAGCCGCACATCGGTACGGTCCCGCGCCCCTTCAGGGCGCTGGCCGGGCCCGTGCGAAAGGCGCGCGGGCGCGCCGGACCCGCCCGGTGGGGCAGAATGCGGCAGGACGCCGGTTCGGCCGACTGAGCCTCGGCCGAACCGGCGTCACCTGTTTCCGTCTAGGCGGTGGGGCGCCCCATCGCGCGGTAGCGCCAGCCGGCCCGCCGCCACTCCTCCGGGTCGAGCGCGTTGCGCCCGTCGAGGATCAGCCGCTGGGACGCCACCTCGCCCAGCGCCGCCGGGTCCAGCTCGCGGAACTCCCGCCACTCCGTCAGGTGCAGCACGACGTCCGCGCCGCGCACCGCCCCCAGCGCCGAGTCGGCGTACCCCAGGGTCGGGAAGAGACTGCGGGCGTTGCCCATGCCCTTCGGGTCGTACACCGTGACCTGGCCGCCCTGCAGATGGATCTGCCCGGCCACGTTCAGCGCCGGCGAGTCCCGGACGTCGTCCGAGTCCGGCTTGAAGGTCGCGCCCAGCACCGCCACCCGCTTGCCCAGGAACGACCCGCCGCCCAGAGCCTGTCTCGTCAGCTCCACCATCCGGCCGCGCTGGCGCATGTTGATCGAGTCGATCTCCCGCAGGAACGTCAGCGCCTGGTCCGCGCCCAGCTCGCCGGCGCGCGCCATGAACGCCCGGATGTCCTTCGGCAGGCAGCCGCCGCCGAAACCGATCCCGGCCCGCAGGAACTTCGCGCCGATCCGGTCGTCGTAGCCGATGGCCTCCGCCAGCTTGGCGACGTCACCGTCCGCGGCCTCGCACACCTCGGCCATCGCGTTGATGAACGAGATCTTCGTGGCCAGGAAGGAGTTCGCCGAGGTCTTCACCAGCTCCGCGGTCGCGAAGTCGGTCACCACGAACGGCGTTCCCTCCTCGACCGGCGTGGCGTACACCTCCCGCAGCACCTTCTCCGCCCGCTCGCTGCGCACGCCCACCACGACCCGGTCCGGGTGCAGCGTGTCGCGCACGGCGAACCCCTCGCGCAGGAACTCCGGGTTCCACGCCAGCTCCGCGTCCTGGCCGGCCGGGGCGTGCTCGGCCAGGTAGGCGGCCAGCCGGTCGGCCGAGCCGACGGGCACCGTCGACTTGCCCACGACCAGCGCGGGACCCTTCAGGTGCGGCGCGAGCGAGGCGATCGCGGAGTCGACGTACGACATGTCGCACGCGTACTCCCCGTGCCGCTGCGGGGTGTTCACGCACACGAAGTGGACGTCGCCGAACTCGCCCGCCTCGGCCCAGTCCATCGTGAACCGCAGCCGCCCGCTGGACCCCTCGATCCCGGCGACGTGCTTGCGCAGCAGCTCCTCGAGCCCCGGCTCGTACATCGGGACCTCACCGCGCCGGAGCGTGTCGATCTTCTCCGGCACGACGTCGAGACCCAGCACCTCGAACCCCAGCTCCGCCATGGCCGCCGCGTGGGTCGCACCGAGATAACCGGTGCCGATCACGGTGATCTTGAGGGCCATGAGTGCTCCAGGGGTGTGCGGCATGCAGTGCGGGCCCGAGCATAACCGGGGGCCCCGGAACGTCCTCGGCGGCCTGTCGTCCAGCTCACCTATCCACGGACGCCGGTGAAGGCCTAACATTTGAGTTACTTAACGGTAGTTAGCGTGATCAGCATCGCAGTGTTTTGGAGCGTGAGAGACCTTGGCCGGATCGGCTGACTTCGACCTGTACCGCCCGTCCGAGGAGCACGACATGCTCCGCGACGCCGTCCGCTCACTGGCCGAGGCGAAGATCGCGCCGTACGCCGCCGCGGTGGACGAGGAGGCCCGCTTCCCGCAGGAGGCCCTCGACGCGCTGGTCGCGAACGACCTGCACGCCGTCCACGTCCCCGAGGAGTACGGCGGCGCCGGCGCGGACGCCCTCGCGACGGTCATCGTGATCGAGGAGGTGGCCCGCGTCTGCGCGTCCTCCTCCCTCATCCCCGCCGTGAACAAGCTGGGCTCGCTGCCGGTCATCCTCTCGGGCTCCGAGGCGCTGAAGAAGAAGTACATGACCCCGCTCGCCAAGGGCGACGCGATGTTCTCGTACTGCCTCTCCGAGCCCGACGCGGGCTCCGACGCGGCCGGCATGAAGACCAGGGCGGTCCGCGACGGCGACGCCTACGTCCTCAACGGCGTGAAGCGCTGGATCACCAACGCCGGCGAGTCCGAGTACTACACGGTGATGGCCGTCACCGACCCCGCCAAGCGCTCGAAGGGCATCTCCGCCTTCGTCGTCGAGAAGTCCGACGAGGGCGTCTCCTTCGGCGCCCCGGAGAAGAAGCTCGGCATCAAGGGCTCCCCGACCCGCGAGGTCTACCTCGACAACGTCCGCATCCCCGCCGACCGCATGATCGGCGAGGAGGGCACCGGCTTCGCCACGGCGATGAGGACCCTGGACCACACCCGCATCACCATCGCCGCGCAGGCCCTCGGCATCGCCCAGGGCGCCCTCGACTACGCCAAGGGCTACGTCAAGGAGCGCAAGCAGTTCGGCAAGCCGATCGCCGACTTCCAGGGCGTCCAGTTCATGCTCGCCGACATGGCCATGAAGATAGAGGCCGCCCGCCAGCTGACGTACGCCGCCGCGGCCAAGTCCGAGCGCGGCGACGCCGACCTGACCTTCCAGGGCGCCGCGGCGAAGTGCTTCGCCTCCGACGTCGCCATGGAGGTCACCACGGACGCCGTCCAGCTCCTCGGCGGCTACGGCTACACCCGCGACTACCCGGTCGAGCGCATGATGCGCGACGCGAAGATCACGCAGATTTATGAAGGCACGAACCAAGTCCAGCGGATCGTGATGGCCCGCAACCTGCCGTAAGGGCCGGCGGACCGACGGGGGAAGGGCGTCCGCGGGCCGGGCGCCCTTCCCCCTTCCCGGCCGCCGCGCGCCGTCACAGGAAGCGGCGGATCGGCGTGACCGCGGCCTCGGCGAGGCGTGCGGTCAGGGGACGGCGGCGCCAGCGGGCCGGGTCGACGGGCTCGCTCAGCTTGCGGTCGGCGTCGAAGTCGGCGTCCAGCGCGGCGGTGAAGTCCTCGTCGAGGACGGCCAGCATGACCTCCTCGTCGTGCTCCAGGGAACGGCGGTTGAAGTTGGTGGAGCCGATGAGGGAGCAGACGCCGTCCACGGTGATGATCTTCGTGTGCAGCATGGTCGGCTGGTACTCCCGCACCTCCACGCCCGCGTCGACGAGGGTCTGGTAGTGCTGCCGTCCGGCCAGCAGGCAGGCCCGCTGGTCGGTGTACGGGCCGGGCAGCAGGATCTCGACGCGCACCCCCCGGCGGGCGGCGTCGGCCAGCAGGCCGATGAAGTAGGGATCGGGCGCGAAGTAGGCGGTGGAGAGCCGGAAACGCTCCCGCGCCGAGGTGATCATCACGCGCAGCAGTGTCTGCATGTCCTGCCAGCCGAAGCTGGCCGAGCCCCGCACCACCTGCACCGTGGCGTTCCCCGGCTGCTCCTGGGAGGTGAAGCGGTCGTGCTCGTCGTACAGGTCGTCGTGGCACTCGGCCCAATTCTGGGCGAAGGCCGCGGCGATGCCGTCCACGGCGGGTCCCCTGACCCGCACGTGGGTGTCGCGCCACTCGCCCGGGCCGCGGGCGTCACCGCACCACTCCTCGGCGATGCCGACGCCCCCGGTGAAGGCGGTGTGCTCGTCGGTCACCAGGACCTTGCGGTGGCAGCGGTGGTTCTGCCGCATCGGGGACAGCCGGGTGGGCTTGCGGAACCAGGCCACCTGGACGCCGGCGTCGTCCATGGCGTTCAGCAGCTCCGGCTCGATCTCCTTGGCGCCGAAACCGTCCAGCAGCAGCCGCACCCGGACCCCCGAGCGCGCCCGCTCGGCCAGGGCGTCGGCGAACTCCCGCGCTATGTCGCCGCGCCAGTACACGAACGTCATCATGTCGACGGTGTGTTCCGCGGCGCGGACGGCCTCCAGCATCGCGGGGAAGATCTGGTCGCCGTTGCGCAGCGGCACGAGCTCGTTGCCCTCGGTCGCGGCGATGCCGATGAGCCGTTCCAGCCGTCTGCGCAGCCGCTGTCGCTCCTCCTGCGGTGTCATGTGTGCTCTCCCCTTGGTCGCTCGTCCCGCCCCGTGGCGCGGCCGGTGTCGCCCCGGCCGCCTCTCCTCTTTTTGCCGCTGCCGGAGGTTCCACGCGGGCGCCCCGTGTGTCCTGCCCGACACCCGGCGGGGGAACGGGCCGGCGGGCGTCCCGTCTCCTGTGGTGCTCATGGGACCGGGGGCGTAGGACGGAAGGGGCGGGGCCGGAAGCGGTCCCGCCGTTCCCCGGGAGGAACCATGACCCAGCAGCAGCCGACCATGGAACCGATGAGCAAGGAGATGCAGGACTGCGTCCAGGCGTGCATGGCCTGCCACGGTGTGTGCGAGGAGACCATGAGCTCCTGCCTGCAGAGGGGCGGCCAGGACCGGATGCGGATCATGCGGGCGCTCATGGACTGCTCGGAGATGACCCGTATGTGCGCGGACATGATGATGCGCCGCTCGCCGCTGGCGAACGAGATGTGCATGATGTGCGCGCAGGCCTGCGACATGTGCGCCGAGGCGTGCATGTCCATGCCGGACGACGAGAGGATGACGCGCTGCGC
The DNA here is from genome assembly GCF_001279005.1 of Streptomyces caelestis. Lineage (GTDB taxonomy): Bacteria > Actinomycetota > Actinomycetes > Streptomycetales > Streptomycetaceae > Streptomyces > Streptomyces heliomycini. Next base: position 12,050 of record NZ_LGCN01000204.1, on the reverse strand, counting down.
CGAGTCCTGTCGCCGCTGCTCCGAGATGTGCCGTGCCATGGCGGGCGCCACGATGTGACACCGCCGGGCACGGGCGTGGGCGCCCCGTGGGGCGCCCACACCCGGTTCAGCCGCCCTTGACGGTGACCTTCTCGTCGTTGTTCAGCTGGTTCACCAGCTGCTTCACCTTGGCCTTGTCCCAGAGCAGGTTGCCGCCGGCGGAGCCCGCGATCGGCATGTTCATGGACGTGCCCTCGCCGCCGCTGACGCCCTTCATCGACCAGAACATGTCGGCGAGGTCGAACAGGCCCATGTCCTCGTCGACGATCAGGGAGTCCAGGCCGGCGCCCATGGTCGGGTAGAACGTGAAGGGGTTGAGGACCGTGCCCGGCGTGGCCACCTGGTTGGCGAGGGCGGAGAGGAACTTCTGCTGGTTCTTCGTACGGTCCAGGTCGGAGCCCGCCAGAGCGTAGCGGGTGCGGACGAAGGCCAGGGCCTCCTCGCCGTTCAGGGTCTGCTTGCCCTTCTTGAGGTCGGCGCCGGACTTGGTGTCCTTGATGTCCTGCGGGATGTCCATCTCCACACCGCCGACCGCGTCCACGATGCCGGCGAAGCCGCCGAAGCCGATCTCCACGTAGTGGTCTATGTGCAGGCCGGTGTTGAACTCGACCGTGCGGACCAGCAGTTCGGGCCCGTCCTCGGCGTACGCGGCGTTGAGCTTCACCTGCCGGCCGGTTCCCGGGTAGGACTTGCCCGAGTCGGAGCCCACGAAGGACGGGATCTCGACGTTGGAGTCCCGGGGCAGCGAGATCAGGGTGGAACCGTTGTCGCCGGTGTGCAGGATCATCATCGAGTCCGTGCGCTTGCCCTCGGCGGACCCGGTGTGCAGCTTCTTCTTGTCCTCGTCGGACATCCCCTCGCGGCTGTCGGAGCCGACGATGAGGTAGTTGGTGCCCTCGCCCTTCTCGGGCCGCTCGATCACCTTCGACAGGTCGACTTCGCGGTTGAGCTTGGAGTCGGCCCAGAAGTAGGTGCCGACGGTCGTCACGACCAGCACCGTCGCCACGGTGATCGCCGTCCACTTGACGCGGCGGCGCCAGTCCGGCGCGGGGCGCTGCGGGCCATGGCCGTCCCCGCCCGGTCCGCCGCCGGGGGCGCCGTACACCTGGCCGGTGTTGTAGCCGCTGTCGTAGCCGCCGCCGCTGCCGTGGCCGTCCACGTACGACGGCTGCTGCGGGACGCCGTACCCGCCCTGCCCGGGAGGGGCCGCCGGGCCGCGGCGGACCTGCCGCATGACGCGGGCGCCTTCGGGCCGTGCGCTCGCGCTGCCGCGTCCGTAGCGTCCGCCGCGGTTGTCGTCGGACCGTGCCTCGGGCCAATCAGTCATGGGAGACAGTGTGCAGGTCCCGGCTGTGCGCCGTGCAAGGGTCGTCGGAAAATCAGGTCACCGCTGTTGCGAATCCGACACAAATTCCGCGAGTGCGACCTCGGCATAAGGTGGAGGCCATGACAGATCAGGCCCCCGCCGCAGCCACGGAGAGTCCGGACATCCCGGGCAAGCCCACTTCGGCGTCCCGTACGACCCTCAGCCACATCATGACCCACAACGACACCAACCTGCTGGGCACGGTGCACGGCGGGGTGATCATGAAGCTGGTCGACGACGCCGCGGGCGCCGTCGCCGGACGGCACTCCGGAGGGCCTGCCGTCACCGCCTCCATGGACGAGATGGCCTTTCTGGAGCCGGTCCGCGTCGGCGATCTGGTGCATGTGAAGGCCCAGGTCAACTGGACCGGGCGGACCTCGATGGAGGTCGGGGTGCGGGTGCTGGCCGAGCGCTGGAACGAGTCCGCGCCGCCCACCCAGGTCGGTTCGGCGTACCTCGTCTTCGCGGCCGTCGACGCCGACGGCAAGCCGCGCCGGGTGCCGCCGGTGACGCCGGAGACCGAGCGGGACAGGCGCCGCTACCAGGAGGCCCAGATCCGCCGGGCCCACCGCCTGGCCCGCCGCCGGGCGATCGTGGAACTGCGGGAGAAGCGGGCCGCCGAAGGGTTCGAGGACTGACGGAGGTCAGGAGCAGCCCACCTCGTCGCCCCGCACCACCCCGAACTCGCCCCGCTCCGGGTCCTGCGCCCGCACCTTGCGGACCTTCTCGAAGTCGGCGCCCGCGATCACCCTCAGCACGGCGCCCTGGCCCTTCACCGCGCGCAGCTCGCTGCCGGGAAGGGCCGCCGCGAGGGACTTCGCGGAGCGGTCCCAGCGGGGGTCGTAGGCGACGACCGTCCGCCGCACGCCCTGGTCCGCCGCGTTGACCGGGGCGCGGGTGGTGTCGAAGCCGGTCGCCGCCAGCGCGGCGTCCACCCGCCGGCCGAGGCCCGTGGTGCGGGTGCCGTTCTCGACCTGGACGCGGACCCGCCGGGGGTCCACCGGGACCCGGAGCGCCGCGTCGGGGGTGCGGTGCGCGGAGAGCGGCTCGTCCCGGCGCAGCGCGTCGAAGACGCGCTCGGACTGGTCGGCGTCCCACTTCAGCGTCGAGCCGACGCCCTTCACGGCGTACTTCATGTCGGCGATCGGCACGGTGGCGAACTCGGAGGAGGAGGGCGAGAAGTTCCGCATCGCCCGGCCGAGGTCGAGGAGCTCGTCGGTGCCGAAGCCCTCGTCGGCGCGGACCGAGCCGAGCACCGCCCGGGTCACGTCCCGGAACCTCATCGGGTTCAGCAGGACGCCGGAGGAGGTGACCCGGTCCACCAGGGCCGCCATGAAGTGCTGCTGACGCCTCATCCGGCTGAGGTCGGAGGCGCCGTCGACGTGCCGGGAACGGACGTACTGCAGGGCCTGGCCGCCTTTCAGGGTGTGCCGGCCGGCGGGCAGGTCGAGGCCGGTGCGGCCGTCCTTCAGCGGCCTGCCGGTGCAGATCTCGACGCCGCCGACCACGTCCACGGTCCTCATGAAGCTGGTGAAGTCGACCTCCAGGTAGTGGTCGATCTTCACCCGGGTCATTTTTTCGACCGTGCGCACGGTCAGCCGCGGCCCGCCCTCCGCGTACGCCGCGTTCAGCTTGAGCGGGTGCCCCTCGTGCCGTTCGCCGCTCACGCGGTCGGTGTGCGGGGGCGTCACGGCGTACGAGTCGCGGGGCAGGCTGATCACGGAGGCGCGGTCGCGGTCCGCCGAGATGTGCACGATCATGACCGTGTCGGTGCAGTGGCAGGGCGCCCCGCCGAGCCGGTACCTCTCCCGCTCCCTCGCGCCGATCCGCTCCCGGCCGTCGGTGCCGACGAGCAGGATGTTCATGCCGTGACCGGCCTCGGGACGGTTCTTCATGTCGCGGAACGGGTCGACCCGGGCGATGTCCTCGTCGAGGCCGCTCATCACCGCGTGCCCGATCCCCGCGGCCGCGAGCACCACGACCGAGAGCGTGGTGACGGTGCGCACGACCCAGCGCGGCTTCCCGCGCGGCTTCCCGCGCGGCGCGGGCGGCCGCGGAGGACGCTGCGGTGCGGTGCGGGGCCGGGGGGACCGCGGCGGCGTGGGCAAGGGGGGACACCTCCGGACGACGGCCGTGCGTGGGATCGTGAGCACGGTAGGCCGATACGATCTGCGGTCCGGCGCATCGCCCCCGGCGCGCGCGTCGGTGTCCCCCGTTCGCGGTAACGTGAGCCCTCTATGAACGCCAATCCCGACGTGCGGCTCCCCGCCGTTTCCGTGATCATGCCCGTCCTCAACGAGGAGCGGCACCTGCGCGGCGCCGTCCGCGCGATCCTCGCCCAGGAGTACGCCGGCGAGATGGAGGTCGTGATCGCCCTCGGTCCGTCCACGGACCGCACGGACGAGATCGCCGCCGAGCTCGTGGCCGAGGACCCGCGGGTGCACACCGTGCCCAATCCGACCGGCCGCACCCCGGCCGCCCTCAACGCGGCGATCCAGGCCTCGCGCCATCCGATCGTGGTCCGCGTCGACGGGCACGGGATGCTCTCCCCGAACTACATCGCGACCGCCGTGCGGCTCCTGGAGGAGACCGGCGCGCAGAACGTCGGCGGCATCATGCACGCCGAGGGGGAGAACGACTGGGAGCACGCCGTCGCGGCCGCGATGACGTCGAAGATAGGCGTGGGCAACGCCGCCTTCCACACCGGCGGCGAGGCCGCTCCCGCCGAGACGGTGTACCTGGGGGTGTTCCGGCGCGAGGCGCTGGAGCGGCAGGGCGGTTACAACGTGGAGTTCATCCGCGCCCAGGACTGGGAGCTGAACTTCCGCATACGTGAGGCCGGCGGGCTGATCTGGTTCTCGCCGGAGCTGAAGGTGTCGTACCGGCCCCGGCCGAGCGTGCGGGCGCTGGCCAAGCAGTACAAGGACTACGGCCGCTGGCGGCACGTCGTGGCCCGCTACCACTCCGGTTCCATCAACCTGCGCTACCTGGCCCCGCCGACCGCGGTGTGCGCGATCGCGGCCGGGATCGTGGTGGGCGCGGTGCTCACCCCGTGGGGCTTCGTGGTGCCCGGCGGTTACCTCGCGGCGATCGTGCTGGGGTCCGTCCCCGCGGGCAAGGGGCTGCCGCCCAAGGCGCGGCTGCAGATCCCGGTGGCGCTGGCCACCATGCACATGTCGTGGGGCTGGGGCTTCCTGACCAGCCCGCGCGCCCTGGCGAAGAAGGTCATCGCCTCGCGCCGGCCCGCCGTCCCCGCGGACGCGCCGGCCGCCTGACGTCGTCGCGCCGGGCGCCCCGGCCGGAAGGGGACGGAACCCTGGCGCTGCGACGGGCGGGGCTGCCTGAGCTGTCGGGCGGGCGCCGTCAGCCGCAGTGGACGGTGTGGTTGATGCGCGTGCAGGTGGACTCGGCGCGGCCGCCCCGGTCGATGCGGGCACCCGGGGCGCCCCCCACGGTCACGACGCAGTCGTATCCGGTGGAGCTGTTGCAGGTCAGGAACGTGTCGCCCTCACCCGCATCCATCGAGTCGATCACTTTGCAACCTGAACCACGGGCGCTGTGGTACGAGGCGGCCGCCGCGGTGCCGGTCATGAGGACCGTTCCGGTGATGGCGAAGGCGACGGGCTGGAAGGCCGGCTGTCGCCCGGGGCGGCCGGCAGGGATGCCATGGCCCCGCGGTCGCACCGGCGCGGGTCCGATCACTGGTGGGCCCTTGCGAGACCCTGCCGGAGGACCTCGGCCCGGAGCCGTCCAGGATCACTACGCGGCGGAGCCGGGCCGGGATTTCCCGTACGGGGAGAGAACCGGAAAGGCGGGGTCGATGGCCGATGAGCGCATCACCGGTGCGGAACCGCCCGCCTGCCCGGGAGCCCGACGACCGGCGCCGTCCCCCCGCCCGGCCGCGGTGTGCGCGACAGCGGCCGGAAGGGGCTCGTCACGTTCACTCCGGTCGCGCGTTCACCAGGTGAAGCCCGGGCTGACGTGCATGCACGCCTTGTCGTCGGCGCCGTTGAGCGCCTGCGCCGACTCGGGGGTGGTGTTGTCCTCCACCGGCGCCTTGTACGTCGTGCCCTCGCGCCAGTCGGCGCCGACGACGAGGGTGACGCCGGACACGTCGGTGGACCGTTTCACCGAACCCGCCGGGATGCCGAGCGCCTCGGCGACCCGCCGGGCGTCGCCCTCCAGGTCGGCGCCCGGATAGCGCACCACCGTCCGCTCGGCGCTGACTGCGCTGGTGGTGTCGGCGGTCGCCCCGGTGAAGCCCTTCTCCTTCAGCGCGTCGCGGACCGTGCCGGTGCGCCCCGCGGCGGCGGCCAGGGTGTCGGTGCGGGTGCCGTTGACGACCTGTACGGCGATGTCGGCGTCGTCGGCGGCCGGGTCCGCCGGCGCCTTCGGCTCGGCCTTCGCCGGCTCCGCGTCCTTGCCGTCGAGGGCGATGTCCTCACGGACCAGGCGGAACAGCTTCTCGGCGTCCTCGGTCGGCTCCACCCGGGCGCCCACGTACCGGTTGGGCATCGTGGTCATGGTGACGCGCTCCGGCGCCACCTTGCGCAGCTCGGTGCTCAGGTCGTAGAGCTTCTTCACCGTGTCGAGCCCGGGGTCGACGGTGAGCGCCTCGGTGGCCTTCTCGGCCAGTCTGCGCAGCTTGTTGGGGCTGCTCAGGGTGGCGTTCTCCCGCAGTTGCCGGACCAGCGAGTTCATGTACATGTGCTGTGCCTTGGCACGGGCGAGGTCACTGCCGTCCTCGAAGCCGTAGCGGGTGCGCAGCCACTGCAGGGCCTGCTCGCCCTTGACGTAGTTGGTGCCCTCCTCCAGTTTCAGACCGGAGCCGTGGCCCTGGCTGTCGCGGGAGTGGATGTTCGCGTCGACGCACACCGGGACACCGCCGACCGCGTCCGCCATGGACACCACGCCGGCGAAGTCGACCATGACGAAGTGGTCGATGTGGATGCCGGTGAGCTCCTGCCAGGTGGCCACGGTGCAGCCGGGACCGCCGTGCCCGAGGCTCTGGTTGGTCATCGTGCGCCCGTCGCTCGCCGGGTACACCGTGCCGTCCTCGGGGTCGGTGCACTTGGGGATCTCGAGCAGGGTGTCGCGCGGCATGCTGACCACGGACATGTTGGACCGGTCGGCGGACAGGTGCACCAGCATCTGTACGTCGGCGAGCGGGGTGGAGCCGAAGGTCTCGCGGGCGCCGCCGAGTTGCTGGTTCTCCTCGGAGTCCCGGGCGTCGCTGCCGATGAGCAGGATGTTCAGCGGGGTCTGCCCGGCCGCGTTCGGCGTCGGCTCGGCGACCTTGCTGTCCCCCAGGTTGAGGGGGTCCTTCTTGATGTTGTCGTTCAGCTGCCGGTAGTAGAGGTAACCCGCCCCTGCCCCGACGACCATGAGCAGTGCGAGGGTCGCCGCGGACCAGGTGAGCAGCCGGCGCACCCGGCGCGGGCGGGGGGCGTCGGCGCCGTCGGAGGGTTTCTCGTCCGGGCCCTCCTCCGGCTCGCCGTCACCGAGCGTCTCCGGCGCGGCGTTCTGCGTCACCACCCCCGTTCTCCCCACTCCTGGCAACCTCTCGCCTCGTCAAGCAGGGCCGTCCTGCCTCCTGTTAGACGCACGACGGGCCCTTCAGTTGCCCCCGGAATCCCAACGACTTCAACAAGTTTCGGCCGGCCGGGAAAGGCGCCCCGCGCTCGCTACCAGCGGTAGGGCTCGTACACGTCCATGCACGTGCCCGTCTCCGAGCCGTTGAGGGCGTCGGCGTCCTCCGGCAGGTCCCCGGCCTCGGGCGCCGGCTGCTCCGGATAGGCCGTGCCCTCGCGCCAGTCGGCGCCGACCACCACCGTGACACCGGAGACACCGGTGGACTGCTTGACCGAACTCACCGGGATCCCGAGCGACTCGGCGACCCGCTGGGCGTCCCCGCGCGACGCGGCGCCCGGATAGCGCACTTCGGTCCGCTCCTCGGCGAGGGCGGCGGACGTGTCCGGCGCGGCCCGGGTGAAGCCCTTCGACACCAGCGTCCCGGCGACCGCGGCCGCCCTGCCGCCTACCGGGCCGAGGGTCGCGGACCGGGTGGCGTTCCGCACCTGGACGGCGATCTCCCCGGCGGGTGCGGCCGGGTCGCCGGAGGCCGCGGCGGCCGCCTTGCTCCCGTCCTTGCCGCTCTTGCCGCTCGCGCCGCCCTTGGCATCGAACGCCACGTCGTCGCGGAGCATGGCCCACACCTGTTCGGCGCCGGCGCCGGCCGGGAGCAGGTGGTTGCGGTTCTGCGGGTCCTCGACCGTGGGCAGCGTCGTCATCGTGATGCGGTCCGGCGGCACCGTCTTCAGCTGCATCCCCAGGTCGTACAGCTTCTTCACCGAGCCGATCTCCTCCGAGACCGTCAGCGACGTCGTCGCCGCCTCCGCCAGGTCCGTCAGCCTGCCCGTGTCGGTGAAGACGTTCTGGTCCCGCAGGGTGCGGATCATCGAGTTCATGTACATGTGCTGTGCCCGCGCCCGCAGCAGGTCACTGCCCCAGGCATGCCGGGTGCGCAGCCACTGCAGCGCCCGCTCGCCCTCGACCTTCTCGGACCCGGCCCGCATCTTCAGGCCCGAGCCGCCGGGTACGCCGGGCAGCGGGCGGTCCCATACGTTCTGGTTGACGCAGACCTCGACCCCGCCGATGGCGTCGGCCATGCTCACCACGCCGGCGAAGTCGATCGTCATCCAGTGGTCGATGTAGACGCCGGTGAGGTTCTGCCAGGCGGCCAGCGTGCAGCCGGGACCGCCGCGGCCCAGCGAGGTGTTGATGATGTCGTTGGTCGCCGGGTAGGTGTCACCGGTCTCCGGGTCCTCGCACCGGGGGATGTCCACCCGGGTGTCGCGCGGGATGCTCACCACGGCCGCGCTCTCACGGTCGGCGGCGAGGTGGATCAGCATCTGCACATCGCCCAGCGGCGGGTTGCCGCGGGTGTCCCGGCCGCCGCCGAGCTTCACGTTCTCGTCGGAGGCGCGGCTGTCGGAGCCGATCAGCAGGATGTTCAGCGGCGTCTGCCCGGCCGCGTTCGGCTCGGCCTTGTGCGCCTCGGAGTCACCGCTGCTGCGCTCACCCTTCTCGATGTTGCCGTTCAGGTGCTCGTAGTACAGGTAACCGGCGCCGGCCGTCCCGAGTATCAGCACGGCCAGGGTCGTCGCCGACCAGCGCAGCGCGCGCCGGCCCCGCCCGGCGGACGGCCGTCGTCCGCCTTCCGGTGGGCCGTTGGCGCCGTCCGGGGCCTGCGGGCCGCCGTCCGGCAGGCCAGGTCCCGGCTCTTCCTGCACACCGCTCCGCGTCACCGTCACCGTCGTCCCCTCACGCCACGCAACGGGCCTGCCCCGCGCCCTGGAGGACGCGGAACAGGCCCCTCAGGTCACTTGGCGCACTCGACCTTGTCCGCCGTGGACTTCTGAGCGTCATCGGGCACGTCCGCCGCGGCCGCGTTGAGTTTGACGCCCGCACCCTTGAAGTCCTTGCCGAGGGTCAGCGTCATCGCGGGCACGCCCTGGGAGTTGGTGACGCTCTCACCGGGCTTCATCGCCGACCCCGACAGACCCAGGATGTCGGCCAGACGGCGTGCCTGGGCGGCCTGATCAGGGGCGTATTCCAGCGTCGTCCTGCTCAGTTCCTCGGGCGCGTTGCCGGCGTTCTCCGACTTGGCGACACCCTGTTCGACCTGCAGCCAGCTGAGGGTCTCCTGGGCGCTGCCGGCTTCGGCGCCGCCGTTCATGATCTGCACCCGGACCTCGGAGGCCGGCGCCTTCTCGCCCTTCAGCCGGGCGGCGACGGCGGCCTTCTCCTTCTTCTTCTGCTGCTTGACCTCGGTGAAGGAGACGTCGTTCTTGATCATGTCGAAGACCTGCTGGGCGGACCCCTCCTTCAGGACGACCGTCGCCTTGACCCTCTCGGCCGGATTGTCCTTCACCGGCACGGTCGCGAAGGTCAGGTTCTTGACGTTGAGCTTGCCCAGCTCCAGACCGAGGTCCTTGAGCTTGTTGATGCTGTCCAGCTGGGAGTCGACGGTGAGCGCCTCGGTGCCCGCCTCCGCCAGCTTGATCATCTTCGTCGGGCTGGTGAGCGTGTCGTTCGACTTCAGCTTCCGCATCAGCGAGCTCAGGAACTGCTGCTGCAGCTCGATCCGGCTCAGGTCGCCGCCGAGGCCGACCGAGTGCCGGGTACGGACGAACGCCAGCGCGTCCTCACCCTCGATGGTGTGCGTGCCCTTGGGCAGCTTCAGATGCGAGTCCGGGTCGTCGATGTCCTTGGCCAGACACACCTCGACGCCGCCGACGGCCGACGTCAGCGTCTTCACCGCGTTGAAGTCGGCCACCATGAAGTTGTCCGGCGTGATGCCGGTCAGCTCCGTCACCGTCCGCATGGTGCAGCTGGGCGTACGGCCGCCCTGGCCGAGGCTGGTGTTGAAGCGGACGCCGACGGAGCCCGGGATGATCTTCTCGCTGCCGTCCTCCTGCTCCGTCGGGCAGTCGGGGACGTCGACTATCAGGTCACGCGGAATGCTCAACGCGGTCGCGTTGGAGCGGTCCTTGGAGACGTGCAGCAGGAGCGTGGTGTCGGCGTGCCCCTCGCTGCCCGCGTCCCCGTATCCGTCGTTGCCCGAGCCGGTGCGCTTGTCGGTGCCGATCAGCAGGATGTTGATCGCCTTGTCCTTGCTGAAGCCGCCCGTGCTGGCGCCGTCGTCGGAGACGGACTGGATGTTGTCGTTCAGGTGCTCCAGATAGAAGTACCCGGCCGTACCGGCCGCGAGCACCACGAACGCCATCGTGCCGCCGGTCCACAGCAGGGCCTTCTTCGTCTTCGACTTCTTCGCCGGCCGGCGCCCGCGCCGCCCCGGGGGCGGCTCCTCCGGCGCGCCCCGGCGCCTGCGCTGCGACGGCACCTCACGGTCCGGGGTCTCCCGGTCCGGCGTCTTCCGGTCCGGCGCCTTCCGCTCGCGTTCGGGCGCGCGGCCCGACGGCGCCGGCCGGCCGCGCCCCGCGCCCCGGGGGCGTGGACCGCGTGGCCCGGGGACCGCCGATTGCGGTGCGGAAGGGCCCAGTCGCAGCTCGTATTCGCCAGTGTCCGGGTTGAGCACCCACTGGTCTGCGGGATCGATGTTCTCCGCCCGCCCACGGCCTTGCGCGTCCACGTCGCTTGAATCCTCCGTCGGGCCCACGCGGCGCCTTTCCCCTCCCAAGGCGCTCGGGTCTGTCACACAGTGCGGGATTCTCAGGACAGGCCTGAAGGAACGGACGCACCGGAGCGCTCACACTAACGGTCCTGATCGAGTGGAAGCGACGGCGGTGACGAATTCCACTTCCTCACAAGTGGGCAATCCACCCATTTCCTCGGACAAAGGTGCGATGCCTTGGAGTTGGCTTGGAGCAGGCTTTGCGCACAGGTGTCCTCGACGGCCGTGTTCCCCGGGAACGTCGGTGCCGGGGAGGAGTTGCCGGACGCCTTCCCGGATCCCTTTCCCGTGGCCTTCCGGTCACCTTCCGTGGCGACAATCACGGGTGCGCTCCTGCGCGGCCGTTCGAACAGTTCCTCCGCGGCGGGCCGTGCGGATCGGTCCCGATTCACGTTCCCGACGTACGGCTCCCGGGAACGGTCAGGAATTGCACGCCCTCCGTGGGGATGTCCCGCAGTCCGCGCACAAGGCCGTACGGACTTCGCGGACCGGCCAGTCCCGGATCGGTGGTGAGCGACGAGGCGGCCGCGTCCAGGACGGGGTACGGTCTCACCGGATTCAGCAGCACGTCGTTGCCGCCCCTCGTGTGGGCGAGCGCGCCGAGGAAGCGCTGCCGCCGCTCCATCCGGCCGGTGTCGCTGCCGTCGCCGAGGGCCTTGCGGGCGCGGACGTGACCGAGCGCCTGCTCCCCGTTCGGCGTCCCCCGGCCCGCCGGCAGTCCCGGTCCGGCGTCCTCGTCGGGCTCGCGCGGGCACACCCCGACCCCGCCCACCGCGTCGATCACGTCCTTGAAACCGGCGAAGTCGACGACGACGTGGTGGTCGACGCGGATGTCCGTCGGTTTCTCCACCGTTCGGATGGCGCAGGACGAACGGCCCACCACGAAAGCCGAGTCGAACATCGCGAACACCGGTTCGGAACGCGATCCGTCGGGGCGGCGGCAGCCGGGCACGTCCACCGTCAGGTCCCGGGGGACGGACACCGCGGTGGCGCCGCGCCGGCCCGCCGACAGGCGCAGCAGGATCACGGTGTCCGAACGCTCCGCCCCCGCGTCCCGTCCGTAGCGGGCGTTCCCCTCCCCGGAGCGCGAGTCCGAGCCGATCGGCAGGATGTTCCGGGCGTCCTCGACGAGCGCCGTGGGCCGTTCCTCCCCGAACCGCTCGAGTTCGGCCGCCGCCGCCTCGTCCGGGGTGATGTTCCCCTCCGGCTTCCGGTACACCGCCCGGCGCCGGCGCCGGGCCCGCCCGCTCGCCGAGGACCCCGTCCCCGGACCGAGGGCACGGCCGCCCTCCGGCCGCGCGGAGGACGCGCCTGCGGTGTCGCTCATGACCGGGTCCACCCCTCACTGCGTACGGCGTGCGGTGGTGCCGTCGCGTACGAGGATGCCCCGGGACGGCGGTCCGGGGCGGGTGGTGGTGCGCCGGACGGGGGAGGGAGCGGGGCGGACGG
>NZ_LGCN01000203.1 GCF_001279005.1 Streptomyces caelestis | reverse complement strand
CGGGTACAGCGACCTCGGGAGTCGTGAGGCCGCTGCCGCGTCCAGGAGCCACAGCGTGCGGGCGCGGCCGTGGGCGCCCGCCGCCGGGGCCTGGATCTCGCCCGCGCCCGAGAGGGCGATCTCCGCGGCCTCCGCCTTGTCCTCGCCCGCCGCCAGGAGCCAGACCTCCCGGGCCGCGCGGATCGCGGGGAGGGTCAGGGTGACCCGGGTCGGCGGGGGCTTGGGGGCGCCGTGGACGCCCACCACCGTGCGTTCCGTCTCGCGGACCGCCGGGAGTTCCGGGAAGAGGGACGCCACGTGCGTGTCCGGGCCGACGCCCAGCATCAGCACGTCGAAGGTCGGAACCGGGCCGTGGTTCGAGGGGTCCGCCGCGGCGGCCAGCTCCTCGGCGTAGGCCGCCGCCGCCGTGTCCACGTCCGCCCCGTGCGGACCGTCCGACGCGGGCATGGCGTGCACGCGCTCCGGGTCCAGCGGCACCGAGTCGAGCAGCGCCTCACGGGCCTGGGTGACGTTGCGCTCCGGGTCGCCCTCCGGCAGGAACCGCTCGTCGCCCCACCACAGGTCGAGGCGGGCCCAGTCGATCGCGTCCCGCGCCGGGGCCGCGGCCAGCGCGGCCAGCAGGCCGTTGCCGTTGCGGCCCCCGGTCAGGACCACGGACGCCGAGCCCCGCGAGGCCTGCGCGTCCACGATCCTCGTGATCAGCCGGGCCGCCGCGGCCTGCGCCATCAGCTCCTTGTCCCGGTGCACGACCAGCTGCGGTGCCGTACTCACTTCGCCGCCGCCTTCTTCACCGGGGCCTGCGCCGTCGCCCGGGACGCGGGAGCTTTCGCAGCCGACTCGACGGGAGCGGGGACCGCTTCCGGTTCTCCTTTGGCCGGAGCGTCAGTCCTCCCCGACGACTTCAGGCGTGCCACGCCGTAGCGCAGCGCCGACGCGTACGTGTCGTCCGGGTCGAGGCGGCGCAGCTCCTCCGCGATCAGCTCCGCCGTGTCGCGGCGCTTCAGCGCCACCGCACGCTTCGGCTGACCCTGGATGGACAGCGTCGCCAGCGAACCGTCGGCGCGGTCCAGCACGATCGGCCCGCAGTCGGTGTGCATGCGGACCGCCGTGAGCCCCGGACCGGTGGAGTACGAGCGCTTGACGGGGACGTCCAGCCGGTCCGCGAGCCACATCGCCAGCAGTTCGCAGCTCGGGTTGAACTCCTCGCCCTCCACCTCGACGCCCTGCACCTCGCAGGCGATCTGGTCCAGCGCCGCGGCCAGCATCGAACGCCAGGGCGTGATGCGGGTCCACGACAGGTCCGTGTCGCCGGGGGTGTAGGCGTCGGCGCGGGCGGCGAGCTCCTCCACCGGCTTCTCGCAGGCGTAGGTGTCGGTCACCCTGCGCTGGGCCAGCGCGCCCAGCGGGTCCTTCGCCGGGTCCAGCGGGGCGTTCACCGGCCACCACACCACCACCGGGGCGTCCGGCAGCAGCAGCGGCAGCACCACCGACTGGGCGTGGTCGACGACCTCGCCGTGGAGGCGGAGGATGACGGTCTCGCCGGTGCCGGCGTCCGCGCCGACCCGCACCTCGGCGTCGAGGCGGGACTGGGTGCGGTCCCGGGGCGAGCGGGAGACGCGCTTGATGACGACCAGCGTGCGCGAGGGATGCTCGCGCGAGGCGTCGCCGGCCGCCTTCAGCGCGTCGTAGGCGTTCTCCTCGTCCGTGACGATGACCAGGGTGAGCACCATGCCGACGGCCGGTGTGCCGATGGCCCGTCGGGCCTGCACCAGCGCTTTGTTGATCTTGCTGGCCGTGGTGTCCGTGAGGTCTGTCTTCATGGCCGGCGCCAGCTCCGTCCGTCTCGCTCGAGCATTTCGTCCGCCTCGACGGGTCCCCAGGTTCCGGCCGGGTACTGGGCCGGCCTGCCGTTCTCGTCCCAGTACTCCTCGATCGGGTCGAGGATCTTCCAGGACAGCTCGACCTCCTCCGTGCGCGGGAAGAGGTTGGAGTCGCCCAGCAGGACGTCCAGGATCAGGCGCTCGTACGCCTCCGGGCTGGACTCGGTGAAGGACTCGCCGTAGGCGAAGTCCATCGACACGTCCCGGATCTCCATCGACGTGCCCGGCACCTTGGAGCCGAACCGGACCGTGACGCCCTCGTCCGGCTGGACGCGGATGACGATCGCGTTGGAGCCCAGCTCCTCGGTGGCCGTCGTGTCGAACGGGGAGTGCGGCGCCCGCTGGAAGACCACCGCGATCTCGGTGACCCGGCGGCCGAGCCGCTTGCCGGTGCGCAGGTAGAAGGGGACGCCCGCCCAGCGGCGGTTGTCGATGCCGACCTTGATCGCGGCGTAGGTGTCGGTCTTCGAGGAGGCGTCGATGCCGTCCTCCTCCAGGTACCCGACCGCCTTCGCGCCGCCCTGCCAGCCGGCCGCGTACTGCCCGCGCACGGTGTCCCGGCCCAGGTCCTTCGGCAGCCGTACGGCGCCGAGCACCTTGGTCTTCTCCGCGGCCAGCGCGTCCGCGTCGAAGGAGGCCGGCTCCTCCATCGCGGTCAGCGCGAGCAACTGCAGGAGGTGGTTCTGGATGACGTCACGGGCGGCGCCGATGCCGTCGTAGTAGCCGGCCCGGCCGCCGATGCCGATGTCCTCGGCCATGGTGATCTGGACGTGGTCGACGAACGACCGGTTCCATATCGGCTCGAACATCGTGTTGGCGAAACGCAGCGCCAGGATGTTCTGGACCGTCTCCTTGCCCAGGTAGTGGTCGATGCGGAAGACCTGGTCCGGGGCGAAGACCTCGTGGACGATCGCGTTCAGTTCCTCGGCCGACCTCAGGTCGTGCCCGAACGGCTTCTCGATCACCGCGCGACGCCAGGAGCCGTCCTGCTGGTCGGCCAGCCCGTGCTTCTTCAGCTGCTGGATGACCACCGGGAAGGAACGCGGCGGCACCGACAGGTAGAAGGCGAAGTTGCCGCCCGTGCCCTGCGCCTTGTCCAGCTCCTCGATCGTGTCGCGCAGCCGCTCGAACGACTCGTCGTCGTCGAAGGTGCCCTGCACGAAGCGCATGCCCTGGATGAGCTGCTGCCAGACCTCCTCGCGGAAGGGGGTGCGGGCGTGCTCCTTGACCGCGTCGTGGACCTCCTGGGCGAAGTCCTCGTTCGCCCACTCACGGCGGGCGAACCCCACCAGCGAGAAGCCCGGCGGCAGCAGACCCCGGTTGGCGAGGTCGTACACGGCCGGCATCAGCTTCTTGCGCGACAGGTCGCCCGTGACGCCGAAGATGACCAGGCCCGACGGCCCCGCGATACGCGGGAGCCGTCGGTCCGCAGGGTCACGCAGCGGGTTGCTGCTCGACAAGGTCTCAGCCCTCCGAGGGGGCGAGGCGCTGCAGCTCCGCCTCGGTCGACTTCAGCAGGTCGTTCCAGGAGCCCTCGAACTTGTCGACGCCCTCGTCCTCCAGGAGCCGCACCACCTCGTCGTACGAGATGCCGAGCGCCTCGATCGCGTCCAGGTCGGCGCGGGCCTGCTCGTAGGTGCCGGCGACGGCGTCGCCCCGGATCTCGCCCTGCTCCTCGGTGGCGAACAAGGTCGCCTCCGGCATGGTGTTCACCGTGTTCGGCGCCACCAGCTCGTCGACGTACATCGTGGCCTTGTAGGCCTTGTCCTTCACGCCGGTCGACGCCCACAGCGGACGCTGCTTGTTGGCGCCCTCGCGCTCCAGGGCGTTCCAGCGGTCGGACGAGAAGACCTCCTCGTACGCCTGGTAGGCCAGCCGCGCGTTGGCGATGGCGGCCTTGCCGCGCAGCGCCTTGGCCTCGTCGGTGCCGAGCGCGTCGATCCGCTTGTCGATCTCGGTGTCCACGCGGGACACGAAGAAGGACGCCACGGAGTGGATCTTCGACAGGTCCAGGCCGCGCTCCTGGGCCTTCTCCAGACCGGTCAGGAACGCGTCCATGACCTTGCGGTAGCGCTCCAGGGAGAAGATCAGGGTGACGTTGACGCTGATCCCCAGGCCGATGACCTCGGCGATCGCCGGGATGCCGGCCTCGGTCGCCGGGATCTTGATCAGCGTGTTGGGCCGGTCCACCAGCCACGCCAGCTGCTTGGCCTCGGCGACCGTCGCGCGGGTGTGGTGCGCCAGCCGCGGGTCGACCTCGATCGAGACCCGGCCGTCACGGCCGTCGGTGGCGTCGAAGACCGGGCGCAGGATGTCGGCGGCGTCGCGGACGTCCGCCGTGGTGATCATGCGGATGGCCTCTTCGACGGTGACCTTGCGGGCGGCCAGGTCGGTCAGCTGCGTGTCGTAGCCGTCGCCCTCGGAGATCGCCTTCTGGAAGATCGTCGGGTTGGTGGTGACGCCCACGACGTGCTGCTGATCCATCAGCTCGGCGAGGTTGCCGGACGTGATCCGCTTGCGCGACAGGTCGTCCAGCCAGATCGCGACGCCTTCCTCGGAAAGGCGCTTCAGTGCGTCTGTCATGGAAATTCCATCTCCTACGTGTCGTGTGTGGGCGTCAGCGCTGGGCCGCGGCGAGAGATTCCCGGGCGACGGCGGCGACGTTCTCGGCGGTGAAGCCGAACTCCTCGAACAGCACCTTGCCGTCGGCGGAGGCACCGAAGTGCTCCAGGGAGACGATGCGGCCGGCGTCCCCGACGTACTTGTGCCAGGTGAGGCCGATGCCCGCCTCGACGGCCACGCGTGCCTTGACGGCGGGCGGCAGGACGCTGTCCCGGTACCCCTGGTCCTGCTCCTCGAACCACTCCACCGACGGCATGGACACCACGCGCGTCGGCACGCCGTCGGCCTGCAGCCGCTCGCGCGCCTCGACGGCGACGTGCACCTCGGAACCGGTCGCGATCAGCACGACCTGCGGCTCCGCGCTCTGCCCGGAGGGCCCTTCGGCGTCGAACAGGACGTAGCCGCCCTTGGCCGCGTCCTCGTTCGGCTCGTACGTCGGCACGCCCTGGCGGGTCAGCGCCAGACCGTGCGGGGCGCCCTTGCCGAACTCCTTCGTCCAGCGGGTGAGGATCTCCCGCCAGGCGATCGCGGTCTCGTTCGCGTCCGCCGGACGGACCACGTTGAGACCGGGGATGGCGCGCAGCGAGGCCAGGTGCTCGACCGGCTGGTGCGTCGGGCCGTCCTCGCCCAGACCGATGGAGTCGTGCGTCCACACGTACGTCACCGGCAGGTGCATCAGCGCCGACAGCCGCACCGCGTTGCGCATGTAGTCGGAGAACACCAGGAAGGTGCCGCCGTAGACGCGGGTGTTGCCGTGCAGCGCGATGCCGTTCATCTCGGCGGCCATGGCGTGCTCACGGATGCCGAAGTGGATCGTGCGCCCGTACGGGTCCGCCTCGGGCAGCGGGTTGCCGACCGGGAGGAACGAGGACGTCTTGTCGATCGTGGTGTTGTTGGAGCCCGCCAGGTCGGCCGAGCCGCCCCACAGCTCCGGGATCACCGCGCCGAGCGCCTGCAGCACCTTGCCGGACGCGGCACGGGTGGCCACGCCCTTGCCCGGCTCGAAGACCGGGATGACGTCCTGCCAGCCCTCGGGCAGCTCACCGGCGGCGATCCGGTCGTAGTCGGCGGCGCGCCCGGGGTTGTTGTCCCGCCACTGCTGGAAGGACTTCTCCCACACCGCACGGGCCGCCTGGCCCCGCTCCAGCGCCTTGCGGGTGTGGCCGATGACCTCGTCGGAGACCTCGAAGCTCCGCTCCGGGTCGAAGCCGAGGACGCGCTTGGTGGCCGCGACCTCGTCGTCGCCGAGCGCCGAGCCGTGCGCGGCCTCGGTGTTCTGCGCGTTGGGGGCGGGCCAGGCGATGATCGACCGCATGGCGATGAAGGACGGCTTGTCCGTGACCTTCTTCGCCTCCTGGATCGCGTCGTGGATCGCGTTCGGGTCCAGGTCGCCGTCCGGCTTGGGGGCCACGCGCTGCACGTGCCAGCCGTAGGCCTCGTACCGCTTGACGACGTCCTCGGAGACGGCCGTCTCGGTGTCGCCCTCGATGGAGATGTGGTTGTCGTCCCACAGCAGCACCAGGTTGCCCAGCTTCTGGTGGCCCGCGAGGGAGGACGCCTCGGCGGAGATGCCCTCCTGGAGGCAGCCGTCGCCGGCGATGCAGTAGACGAAGTGGTCGAAGGGCGACTCGCCCTCGGCGGCCTCCGGGTCGAACAGGCCGCGCTCGTAGCGTGCGGCCATCGCCATGCCCACGGCGTTGGCGACACCCTGGCCCAGCGGGCCGGTCGTGGTCTCCACACCCGTGGTGTGCCCGTACTCCGGGTGGCCCGGCGTCTTCGAGCCCCAGGTGCGGAACGCCTTCAGGTCGTCCAGCTCCAGGCCGAAGCCGGCCAGGTAGAGCTGGGTGTAGAGGGTCAGGGACGAATGGCCGGCGGACAGGACGAAACGGTCCCGCCCGACCCAGTCGGCGTCCGCCGGGTCGTGCCGCATCACCTTCTGGAAGAGGGTGTAGGCGGCGGGCGCCAAACTCATCGCCGTACCCGGATGGCCGTTGCCGACCTTCTGTACGGCATCGGCGGCCAGGACGCGGGCGGTGTCGACGGCCCGCTGGTCCAGCTCGGTCCACTCGAGGTCTGTGCTGGTCGGCTTGATGCTCACCCTGAGTCAGGGCTCCTCTCCACATGTCGGATGCCGGTGACGACCCACCGGCGAGGTCGAGCCTACCCCCGTGGGACGTGCCTTTTTCCGGGTCGTTCCAGAGTGCGGGCACTCCTGTGGATCCGCCTCCTGACCGGTCTTTCTCCCCGTTCGGCAGATGAATACGGAGCCGCTCATCCGGGTGCTCAATCGAGCTTCGGGGCGCACCTGGGAGAGTGCCGCCCAACACGACCCGACCCCCGCGATTGTCCGGGTCTGGGCAACGTCTACAGTGGCGTGGTACGCGCGAGCCTTTACCGCCACTTCATCCAGGGAGGCTTGCTGGGATGTCTCTGTAGGGGTGTGCGTGACGGCCGTTGAATCCCGTCCAGCGGGGATGCTGGGGACCAGTCGGAGACCTGCCCATCGGCCGTTCGGGGCCCGTGTGAGGGCATTCGTGGCTCTCACCAAGCCGCGGATCATCGAGCTGCTGCTCATCACCACCGTCCCGGTGATGTTCCTGGCACAGCAGGGCGTGCCCGATCTGACGCTGGTGCTGCTGACCTGCGTCGGCGGCTACCTGTCCGCGGGCGGCGCGAACGCGCTCAACATGTACATCGACCGCGACATCGACGCGCTGATGGACCGCACCTCGCAGCGTCCGCTGGTGACCGGCATGGTCAGCCCGCGCGAGTGCCTGGCCTTCGGCATCACCCTGGCGGTCGTCTCCACCCTGCTCTTCGGGCTGACCGTCAACTGGCTGTCCGCGTGGCTCTCCCTCGGCGCGCTCCTCTTCTACGTCGTCGTCTACACGATGATCCTCAAGCGGCGCACGGCGCAGAACATCGTGTGGGGCGGCATCGCCGGCTGCATGCCGGTGCTGATCGGCTGGTCCGCGGTCACCAACTCGATGTCCTGGGCACCGGTCGTCCTCTTCCTCGTCATCTTCTTCTGGACGCCGCCGCACTACTGGCCGCTGTCCATGAAGGTCAAGGACGACTACGCGCGCGTCGGCGTGCCGATGCTGCCGGTCGTCGCCGGCAACAAGGCGGTCGCCAAGCAGATCGTGCTCTACAGCTGGGTCATGGTCGCGGTGTCGCTGCTGCTCACCCCGCTCGGCTACACCGGCTGGTTCTACACGGCGGTCGCCCTGGCGGCGGGCGGCTGGTGGCTGTGGGAGGCGCACGCGCTGCTGAACCGCGCGAAGGCCGAGGTGACGGGCGGCAAGCTGAAGGAGATGCGCCTGTTCCACTGGTCCATCACCTATGTGTCGCTGCTCTTCGTGGCCATCGCGGTGGACCCGTTCCTGCGGTAATAGCTTTCTGCGCGCCGTTCGGGCGGGGTACGTGGTCAAGGCCACGGACCCCGCCCGTCGCCGTTCGGTCTACCCGTCGGTAGCATCCTGGTCATGGCAGACACGCAGCAGGTGGACCCGAAGGCAGAGCGGAAGGCGGCCCGGCTCGCCCAGCAGATCAGCGGCTTCGCCACGGCACACGGCGGCGCCGAGGGCCAGGTCGCGTACCTCGGACAGCGCGGCGCCCGCATCGTCCTCGTCGGCGGGGACGGCGACTGGGGCGACGTCTTCGCCCCGTCCGTGGAGATCGCCGAGAAGGCCGTCGAGAAGGCGGGCATCACCGTCCACGAGAACTTCGACGGCGAGTTCGCGGCGAAGGTGAGGACGGGACCGTACGAGTGGAGCCGCATGGCGGGGATCCAGGTCGGCGGCCCGTCCAACGGCTGAGTGGCAGCCGGCCCGGGGGTGACCGACCCGGGGCGCGCGCGGCCGCGGACGGCCCGCGCCCGGCGAACACGCCACCTCCCCGGGGGTCCACCCGTTAGGACCTGTGAAGCATCGACACGGTCCCGTCCCGGGGAGCTCCGGATGATCGAAACACCCTCACTCGTGGACCAGTACTGCCACGGGGTGCTCCGCACGGAGCTGGGCCTCGGCACCTTCGAGGCCCAGCTCGCCCGTACCGAGGGTCCGCCCGCCCCCGGCACCACCCTCTTCGACACCCAGACCGGCTTCGCCGTACGCCGCTGGTGCCCGCCCCTGCTCGGCCTGGAGCCGCACTGCCCGCCCGCCCGCTACCTCGCCCGGCGCCGGGAGCTCGGCGTGCTCGAGGCCGGACGGCGGCTGCTGCGGGGCAGCGGCATCACCGCCTACCTCGTCGACACCGGGCTGCCCGGCGACCTCACCGGACCCACCGAGCTGGGCCTGGCCGGTGACGCCGAGGCGCACGAGATCGTCCGCCTGGAACAGCTCGCCGAACAGGTCGCCGACACCTCCGGCACCGTCGACTCCTTCCTCGCCAACCTCGCCGAGTCGGTGCACGCGGCCGCCGCGCACGCCGTCGCCTTCACCTCCGTCGACGGTGTGCGCCACGGCCCGGCGCTCGCGCCCGAGCCGCCCGGGCCGGGCGAGGTGCGCGGCGCGGCGGGGCGCTGGCTGGCCGCACGCCGGGTCGGGGACGGACCGAGCGACCCCGTGCTGCTCCGGCACCTGCTGTGGATCGCCGTCGCCTCGGGCCGGCCCCTCCAACTGCACGCCGGCCTCGCCGCACCGGGCACCCGTGTCGACCCCGTCCCGCTGACCGACTTCGTCCGGGCCACCGCCGGTCTCGGCACCGACCTCGTCCTGCTGCACGGCTACCCGTACCACCGCCACGCCGCCCACCTCGCCGGTGTCTTCCCGCACGTCTACGCCGACTGCGGCGCCGCCCTGACCCGCACCGGCGCCCGCGCGGCGACCGTCCTCGCGGAGGTCCTGGAACTCGCCCCCTTCGGCAAGATCCTCTTCTCCAGCGGCGCCCGCGGCCTGCCCGAGCTGCACGTCGTCGGCGCCCACCTGTTCCGCGAGGCCCTCGCCCGGGTGCTCGGCGCCTGGGTGACCGAGGGCGCGTGGTCACCGGACGACGCCCAGCGGGTGGCCGGCCTGATCGCCTCGGGGAACGCGGGCCGGGTGTACGGACTCGCCTGAAGCGGGAGGACCGGACGTACGCCGGCCGACGCCCTGCTCGACCGCTTCCCCACCGGCCTGGCGCCGCTCCCCCCGGCGCCGTGCGGGCGCACGGCTCACCGGCCGGCGTGGACTTCCGGGAGGGCCGCAGCGACCTGGACCCGATCGCGGTCCCGGACCACCCGGTCACGGCCCGGACGGTGTGCCGCGTCGCGCCGCCGCACGCGCGGCCGCGGGACGCGCCGCTCGCCGACCGGCCGCACCGCTGCCCGCCTGACGCCACGGACCGCGGCGGACGCCGGGCGGCGCCACCTCATCCGGGCGCACGAGGAGTAGTTCTTCGCACGCCCGGTCACCCCGGTCACCCGCACCGGGCCGCACCCCTTGGGCCGGGGCCCGCACGGGGGCGGCGCCCGCGGACGTGCCGCGGCCGGCGCCGGACGGCGAGCCCGCCGGCTTCGTGGTGCGCGACCGGCGCGACTTCCGGCGGCGGGAGGCGGACCGGCCCGCCGACCGGACGCGGGACGCAGGGGGCGATCCGGGCCCGCCGGCCTTCGCCCGCGCCACCGTGACCCCGCGCGAGGACCGCCTGATCACCGAGCGGGAGGCCCTGGACGTCCTGCCCGTCCTCGGCGCCCCGGCGAGGACGGGCAGGACGTCCGGAGGCGGCGCTGGATGATCCCGGGCCGCCCGCCGGTCCCGGCCGGCCCGGGACTACCGGGGGCCGGCGATCGACGCGTCGGCGGCGGGCTTCTGGGCGGCCGGTACGGCCGTGTCGGGTACCGCCGTCCCCGGGCGCTCGCGCAGCGACAGCAGGACGCGGATCACCCAGATCCACATCACGCAGGAGCCGAACATGTGCAGGCCGACCAGGACCTCGGGGAGGTCGGTGAAGTACTGGACGTAGCCGATGGCGCCCTGGGCGAGCAGGATCAGGAACAGCTCGCGGGTGCGGGCCGGCGGGCCCCCGGGCGCGTCGACCGCCTTCAGGACGAACCACAGGGCGAACGTCAGCGTCACCACGATCCACGCCAGTACGGCGTGCAGCTTGCTGACCGTCTCCCAGTCGAGCGGCATCCGCGGGACGTCGCTGGAGTCACCCGCGTGCGGGCCCGCGCCGGTCACCACCGTGCCGACCGCGATCAGCAGCACGGAGGCGGCCACCATGAACCACACCAGCTGCTGCACGGCCTTGCCGACCAGCGGCCGGGGCTCCGCGTCGCCCTCCCGGACGCGCTGCCACATCACCGTGGCGACCGCGATCAGCGCGGTGGAGAGCAGGAAGTGCGCCGCGACCGTGTACGGGTTCAGGCCGACGAGGACCACGATGCCGCCGAGGATCGCGTTGCCCATGACGATCCAGAACTGCGCCCAGCCCAGCAGCGTGAGGCCGCGCCGGTACGGCTTCTCGGAGCGCACGGCGATGATCGCCCAGCCGACCGCGGCGCACAGCACGTACGTCAGCAGGCGGTTGCCGAACTCGATGACGCCGTGCAGGCCCATCTCGCTGGTCGTGGTGAGCGAGTCGTCGGTGCACTTGGGCCAGGTCGGGCAGCCCAGGCCGGAGCCGGTCAGCCGCACCGCACCACCGGTGACCACGATGACCACCGCCATGACGAGCGCGGTGAGGACCGCCCGCCGGACGGTCCGGGGATCCGGGGTCCAGCGTGCGGCGATGAAGGCGAGGGGGTTGCGCAGGGCCGCCTGGACGTCGGCGCGGGTCACGTTTGGCACGCGTCCCATCGTAGGACGCCGCTTGTGCACGCTTTCACGAGGGTCCGTCCCGGACATGTCGCCTACTCCCAGCGGAAGAGCTTCCCGGCCGCGGCGAGCCCCGCGACCGCCCACACGGCGAGGGTCGCGAGGTTCCCCCACGGCATCCCGGCCCCGTGCTGGAGCACGTCCCGCAGCCCCTCCGACAGCGCGGAGATCGGCAGCAGGCCCAGGACGTCCCGCGCCCCGTCGGGGAACCTGTCCAGCGGTACGACCACCCCGCCGCCGACGAGCAGCAGCAGGAACACCAGATTGGCGGCGGCGAGCGTCGCCTCGGCCTTGAGGGTGCCCGCCATCAGCAGGCCGAGCCCGGAGAAGGCGGCCGTGCCCAGCACCAGCAGCAGGAACACGGAGACGGGGTCGCCCTGCGGCGACCAGCCGAGCGCGAGGGCGACCACCGTCACCAGGGCCACCTGGAGGATCTCGGTGACCAGCACCGACAGCGTCTTCGCGGTCATCAGTCCCCAGCGCGGCAGCGGTGACGCGGCCAGCCGTTTCAGCACGCCGTAGCGGCGCTCGAAGCCGGTGGCGATGGCCTGCCCGGTGAACGCCGTCGACATCACCGCGAGCGCGAGGATGCCGGGGGCGAGGAAGTCCACCGCCTCGCCCTCACCGGTGTCCACGACGTCCACGGTGCTGAAGAGCACGAGCAGCAGCGTGGGGATGACCACCGTCAGCAGCAGCTGCTCGCCGTTGCGCAGCAGCATCTTCGTCTCGAGCACCGCCTGCGCGGCGATCATGCGCGTCAGGGGAGCGGCCCCCGGCTTCGGGGTGTAGGCGCCGGTGGCCGTCACGAGCGCGACTCCTTGCCGGTGAGCTCCAGGCCGTGTCTTTTCGGGGGACGCCGCGTCCGAGTGCGGCTGCGCCGCGGGCCGGCCCCCCGGCCGGTCCTCGTCCGGGTGGACATCATGAACGCAACTCCTTGCCGGTGAGCTCCAGGAAGACGTCTTCGAGGGTGTGCCGTTCCACCGAGATCCGGTCCGGCATCACTCCGTGCTGCGCGCACCAGGACGTCACCGTGGCGAGCAGCTGCGGGTCGACCTCGCCGGCGACCCGGTAGGACCCCGGGGCCACCTCGGCGCCCGAGGATCCGGCGGGCAGCGCCTTCAGCAGGGACGCCACGTCCAGCCCCGGCCGCCCGGAGAAGCGGAGCGTGTTCTCGGCGCCGCCCCGGCACAGCTCCTCGGGGGAACCCTGGGCGATCACCCGGCCGGCGTCGATGATCGCCACGTCGTCGGCGAGCTGTTCGGCCTCGTCCATGGAGTGGGTGGTGAGGATGACGGAGACGCCGTCCGCGCGCAGGTCCCGCACCAGGTCCCAGGTGGCGCGGCGGGCCTGCGGGTCGAGACCGGCGGTCGGCTCGTCCAGGAACACCAGCTCCGGGCGCCCCACCACGGCCATCGCGAGCGCGAGCCGCTGCTGCTGGCCGCCGGAGAGCCGCCGGTACGACGTACGGCCGCAGGAGCCGAGCCCCAGCCGCTCGATCAGCGCGTCCACGTCCAGCGGATGCGCGTGCAGACCGGCCACGTGCCGCAGCATCTCGTCGGCCCGCGCGCCCGAGTAGACGCCGCCGGACTGGAGCATCACACCGACGCGGGGCCGCAGCGCCGCCGACTGCCTCACCGGGTCGAGACCCAGCACGCGCACCGTGCCGGAGTCCGGCCGCCGGTACCCCTCGCAGGTCTCGACCGTGGTCGTCTTGCCCGCCCCGTTGGGGCCGAGCACGGCGGTCACGCCCTGCCGGGCCACCAGGTCGAGGCCGTCCACCGCGGTCTTCGTGCCGTACCGCTTCACCAGGGCCTGCACCTGGACCACGGGCTCACTTCGCATGGGTCACGAGTCTAGGGAGACGGCCGGGGCGTCGGAACGCCGGGTCGGGGAGGCCGCCGCGCCGGGCGGAGGGCCGTCCGCGCACCGTCCGGACCCGGCGGGCCGAGGGTGCCGCGCGTCACAAGAGGGCCGGTCGGAGGGGGTGCGGGCAGGGTTCCGGAACCTCCCGGAAGCCATCGCCGGACACCGTCGATCTGATCGATCAGAGATCGTTTCCGCAGGTCACATTAGGTATACCTAAGTGATGCAGGGCACCTTCGGGCCGTCCTGGGGCGGCTTGCCCGGCTCGGATGAATTACGCAACAATGGCGTTGTGAAAAACGTTGGCGAGGCTTCCCACGAGGAACTGGCAACCGGTGAGCGGTCCACCCGCAACCGCGTCGCCCGCTCCGTCCTGGACCACGGCCCGTCGACCGTCGCCGAACTGGCCGAGCGGCTCGGCCTCACCCAGGCGGCCGTACGCCGGCACCTGGACGCGCTGGCCGCCGACAACGTCGTGGAGGCCCGCGAGCGCCGCGTCTACGGCGCGCGCACGCGCGGGCGCCCGGCCAAGGTGTTCGCCCTGACGGACTGCGGACGGGACGCCTTCGACCAGTCGTACGACAAACTGGCCGTGGACGCCCTGCGCTGGATCGGCGAGCGGGAGGGCGGCAGCGAGGCGATCGCCGCCTTCGCCCGCGCCAGGATCGCCGCCCAGGCGGGCACGTACCGCAAGGCGGTCGAGGGCGCGGCCCCCGAGCAGCGGACGGAAGCGCTGGCCAAGGCCCTGAGCGCGGACGGGTACGCTGCAACCGCGCGCAGCGCACCGGTCGGCGAGCAGCTCTGCCAGCACCACTGCCCGGTCGCCCACGCCGCCGAGAAGTTCCCGCAGCTCTGCGAGGCCGAGACGGAATTTTTCGCCGAGCTTCTCGGTACGCATGTACAGCGACTGGCGACGATCGCGCACGGCGACGGCGTCTGCACGACGTTCATCCCCAAGATTTCCCACCACGCATCTGAAAGCACGTCCGGGAGGAACCCCGCATGACTCTCCCCACGGAGACTGCCCACCCCGAGCTGGAGGGTCTGGGCACCTACGAATACGGCTGGGCCGACCGTGACGAGGCCGGTGCGTCGGCGCGCCGCGGCCTGAACGAGGACGTCGTCCGGGACATCTCCGCGAAGAAGGACGAGCCGGAGTGGATGACCAAGCTCCGCCTCAAGGGCCTGCGCCTGTTCGAGAAGAAGCCCATGCCGAACTGGGGCTCCGACCTCTCCGGCATCGACTTCGACAACATCAAGTACTTCGTGCGCTCCACGGAGAAGCAGGCGGAGTCCTGGGAGGACCTGCCCGAGGACATCAAGAACACCTACGACAAGCTGGGCATCCCGGAGGCCGAGAAGAAGCGCCTCGTCGCCGGTGTCGCCGCCCAGTACGAGTCGGAGGTCGTCTACCACCAGATCCGTGAGGACCTGGAGGAGCAGGGCGTCATCTTCCTGGACACCGACACCGCCCTGAAGGAGCACCCCGAGCTCTTCAAGGAGTACTTCGGCACGGTCATCCCGGTCGGCGACAACAAGTTCGCGTCGCTGAACTCCGCCGTGTGGTCCGGCGGCTCCTTCATCTACGTCCCGCCGGGCGTGCACGTCGAGATCCCGCTCCAGGCCTACTTCCGGATCAACACCGAGAACATGGGCCAGTTCGAGCGGACCCTGATCATCGTCGACGAGGGCGCCTACGTGCACTACGTCGAGGGCTGCACCGCCCCGATCTACAAGAGCGACTCCCTGCACAGCGCGGTCGTCGAGATCATCGTCAAGAAGAACGCCCGCTGCCGCTACACGACCATCCAGAACTGGTCGAACAACGTCTACA
The DNA here is from genome assembly GCF_001279005.1 of Streptomyces caelestis. Lineage (GTDB taxonomy): Bacteria > Actinomycetota > Actinomycetes > Streptomycetales > Streptomycetaceae > Streptomyces > Streptomyces heliomycini. The sequence continues at coordinate 60,318 of NZ_LGCN01000203.1, read as the reverse complement.
ACCTGGTCACCAAGCGCGCCGTGGCCTACGAGGGCGCGACCATGGAGTGGGTCGACGGCAACATCGGCTCCAAGGTGACGATGAAGTACCCGGCCGTCTACCTGATGGGCGAGCACGCCAAGGGCGAGACGCTGTCCATCGCCTTCGCCGGCGAGGGCCAGCACCAGGACGCGGGCGCCAAGATGGTCCACATGGCCCCCAACACCTCGTCCAACATCGTCTCCAAGTCGGTGGCGCGCGGCGGCGGCCGTACGTCCTACCGCGGTCTGATCGAGATCGGCGAGGGCGCCCCGGGCTCCAAGTCCAACGTGCTCTGCGACGCGCTGCTCGTCGACACCATCTCCCGCTCGGACACCTACCCCTACGTGGACGTCCGCGAGGACGACGTGTCCATGGGCCACGAGGCGACCGTCTCCAAGGTCTCCGAGGACCAGCTCTTCTACCTGATGAGCCGCGGCCTGAGCGAGTTCGAGGCGATGGCGATGATCGTGCGAGGCTTCGTCGAGCCGATCGCCAAGGAACTGCCGATGGAGTACGCGCTCGAGCTCAACCGGCTGATCGAGCTGCAGATGGAAGGCGCGGTCGGCTAAAGCACCACGCCGTTCCGTCAAGCCCCCTTACGCAAAGGAAAGCGAGCACTACGACAGCCATGGCTGAGGCTCAGAATATCCCGGTGGGCTCCACCACCGCCGGCTCGATCGCGGTCGCCGCGGAGTCGACCGTCGCCACCCGCATGAGCGCGCCTCCGTCCTTCGACGTGGCGGACTTCCCCGTCCCCCACGGCCGCGAGGAGGAGTGGCGGTTCACCCCGCTGGAGCGGCTGCGCGGTCTGCACGACGGCACCGCCACCGCCACCGGCGGGGGTCTCAAGGTCGCCGTCGAGGCGCCCGAGGGCGTCACCGTCGAGACCGTCGGCCGCGACGACGCGCGGATCGGCCGCGCCGGCATCCCGGTGGACCGCGTCGTCGCCCAGGCGTACTCCGCCTTCGAGCAGGCCTCGGTCGTGACCGTGCCGAAGGAGACCGTCCTCACCGAGCCGATCCGCATCGCGGTGCGGGGCGAGGGCGGCACCGCCTACGGCCACCAGGTGATCGAGCTCGGCGCCTTCGCCGAGGCGCTCGTGGTCATCGACCACACCGGTGACGCGGTGCTCGCCGCCAACGTCGAGTACGTGCTCGGCGACGGGGCCAAGCTGACCGTCGTCTCGGTCCAGGACTGGGACGACAAGGCGGTGCACGTCGCCCAGCACAGCGCCCTGGTCGGCCGCGACGCCTCCTTCAAGTCGGTCGTCGTCACCTTCGGCGGCGACGTCGTACGCCTCCACCCGCGCGTCGTCTACGCCGGCCCCGGCGGCGAGGCCGAGCTGTTCGGCCTGTACTTCACCGACGCCGGCCAGCACCAGGAGCACCGCCTCCTGGTCGACCACAACGTGCCGCACTGCACGTCCAACGTCGTCTACAAGGGCGCGCTCCAGGGCGTCGACGCGCACGCCGTGTGGATCGGCGACGTGCTCATCGAGGCCAAGGCCGAGGGCACCGACACCTACGAGATGAACCGCAACCTGGTCCTCACCGACGGCGCCCGCGTCGACTCCGTGCCCAACCTGGAGATCGAGACCGGCGAGATCGTCGGCGCCGGCCACGCCTCCGCGACCGGCCGCTTCGACGACGAGCAGCTGTTCTACCTGATGGCCCGCGGCATCCCCGAGCAGGACGCCCGCCGTCTGGTGGTCCGCGGCTTCTTCGCCGAGCTCGTGCAGCAGATCGGCGTCCCGGACATCGAGGAGCGCCTGATCGCCAAGATCGAGGAGGAGCTGGAGGCGGCGGTCGCATGACCTTCGTACGCGCCTGCGGGCTGAGCGAGCTGGAGGAGGACACCCCGAAGCGGGTGGAACTCGACGGCACGCCGGTCTCCCTCGTGCAGACCGGGGGGGAGGTGTTCGCGATCCACGACATCTGCTCGCACGCGAACGTCTCCCTCGCGGAGGGCGAGGTGGACGACTGCCACATCGAGTGCTGGCTGCACGGCTCGCGTTTCGACCTCCGTTCCGGCAAGCCCGACGCCCTTCCGGCGACGCGCCCCGTCCCCGTATACCCCGTAAAGATCGAAGGGGACGACGTGCTCGTCTCCCTCACCCAGGAGTCCTGAGGCACCCATGGCAACGCTTGAAATCCGAGACCTGCACGTCACCGTCGAGGCCGACAACGCCACGAAGGAGATCCTCAAGGGCGTCGACCTCACCGTGAAGCAGGGCGAGACGCACGCCATCATGGGCCCCAACGGCTCCGGCAAGTCGACCCTCGCCTACGCGCTCGCCGGTCACCCCAAGTACACCGTCTCCGGGGGCACCGTCACCCTCGACGGCGAGGACGTCCTGGAGATGTCCGTCGACGAGCGCGCCCGCGCCGGCCTCTTCCTCGCCATGCAGTACCCGGTCGAGGTCCCCGGCGTCTCCGTCTCCAACTTCCTGCGCACCTCCGCCACCGCCGTCCGCGGCGAGGCTCCCAAGCTGCGCACCTGGGTGAAGGAGGTCAAGGAGGCCATGGAGCGCCTCAACATGGACCCCGCCTTCGCCGAGCGCAACGTCAACGAGGGCTTCTCCGGCGGTGAGAAGAAGCGCCACGAGATCCTCCAGCTCGAACTGCTCAAGCCGAAGGTCGCGATCCTCGACGAGACCGACTCCGGCCTGGACGTCGACGCCCTGCGCATCGTCTCCGAGGGCGTCAACCGCGTCCGCGAGTCCGGTGAGGTCGGCACCCTGCTGATCACGCACTACACGCGCATCCTGCGCTACATCAAGCCCGACCACGTGCACGTGTTCGCCGGCGGCCGCATCGTCGAGTCCGGCGGCGCCGAGCTCGCGGACAAGCTGGAGAACGAGGGCTACGAGGCATACGTGAAGGGTGGCGCATCCGAGTGACACAGCTGCCGGGCCTCCTCGACACCGAGGCGATCCGCAAGGACTTCCCCATCCTGGACCGCCAGGTCCACGACGGCCGGAAGCTCGTGTACCTGGACAACGCGGCGACCTCGCAGAAGCCGCGTCAGGTGCTGGACGCCCTGAGCGAGTACTACGAGCGCTACAACGCCAACGTCCACCGCGGTGTGCATGTGCTCGCCGAGGAGGCCACGGCGCTGTACGAGGGCGCGCGCGACAAGGTCGCGGAGTTCGTCAACGCCCCCTCGCGCGACGAGGTGATCTTCACCAAGAACGCCTCCGAGTCGCTCAACCTCGTGGCGAACATGCTCGGCTGGGCCGACGAGCCCTACCGGGTGGACCACGAGACCGAGATCGTCATCACGGAGATGGAGCACCACTCCAACATCGTGCCGTGGCAGCTGCTCGCGCAGCGCACGGGCGCCAAGCTGAAGTGGTTCGGGCTGACCGACGACGGCCGGCTCGACCTCTCCCGCATCGACGAGGTCATCACCGAGAAGACGAAGATCGTCTCCTTCGTGCTGGTCTCCAACATCCTGGGCACGGTCAACCCGGTCGAGGCGATCGTGCGCCGCGCCCAGGAGGTCGGCGCCCTGGTGTGCGTCGACGCCTCCCAGGCCGCGCCGCACATGCCGCTGGACGTCCAGGCCCTCCAGGCCGACTTCGTGGCCTTCACCGGTCACAAGATGTGCGGCCCGACCGGCATAGGCGTGCTCTGGGGCCGCCAGGAACTGCTGGAGGACCTGCCCCCGTTCCTCGGCGGCGGCGAGATGATCGAGACCGTCTCGATGAGCTCGTCGACCTATGCGCCGGCCCCGCACAAGTTCGAGGCGGGCACCCCGCCGATCGCCCAGGCGGTCGGTCTCGGCGCGGCGATCGACTACCTGTCGGCCATCGGCATGGACAAGGTCCTCGCCCACGAGCACGCCATCACCGAGTACGCGGTCAAGCGCCTGGCCGAGGTCCCGGACCTGCGCATCATCGGCCCCGCCACGGCCGAGGACCGGGGAGCGGCGATCTCGTTCACGCTCGGCGACATCCACCCGCACGACGTGGGCCAGGTCCTCGACGAACAGGGCATCGCGGTACGCGTGGGCCATCACTGCGCCCGCCCCGTCTGCCTGCGGTACGGAATTCCTGCGACCACGCGGGCGTCGTTCTATCTGTACTCCACACCGGCCGAGATCGACGCACTGGTCGACGGCCTGGAGCACGTACGGAACTTCTTCGGATGAGGGGCTGAGGCGTGAAGCTGGACTCCATGTACCAGGACGTCATCCTGGACCACTACAAGAACCCGCACGGGCGGGGCTTGCGGGACGGGGACGCCGAGGTGCACCACGTCAACCCGACGTGCGGCGACGAGATCACGCTCCGCGTGAAGTACGACGGTACGACGATCAGCGACGTCAGCTACGAGGGGCAGGGCTGTTCCATCAGCCAGGCCTCCGCCTCCGTGCTGAACGACCTGCTGGTCGGCAAGGACCTCGCCGAGGCGCAGCGGATCCAGGGGACCTTCCTGGAGCTGATGCAGTCCAAGGGGAAGATCGAGCCGGACGACGCGATGGAGGAGATCCTGGAGGACGCGGTCGCGTTCGCCGGGGTGTCCAAGTACCCGGCCCGGGTGAAGTGCGCCCTCCTCAGCTGGATGGCGTGGAAGGACGCGACGGCCCAGGCGCTGGGCGCCGACGCCGAAAGGACAACGGCATGAGCGAGACCCTGGAGATGAAGCCGGCCTCGGAGGAGGAGCTCCGCGAGGCCCTGATGGACGTCGTCGACCCCGAGCTGGGCATCGACGTCGTCAACCTGGGCCTGATCTACGGCATCCACGTCGACGACTCCAATGTGGCGACCGTGGACATGACCCTGACCTCCGCGGCCTGTCCGCTGACGGACGTCATCGAGGACCAGGCCAAGTCCGCCACGGACGGCCTGGTCAGCGAGTTGCGCATCAACTGGGTCTGGATGCCGCCGTGGGGCCCCGACAAGATCACGGACGACGGCCGTGAGCAGCTGCGGGCGCTGGGCTTCAACGTCTGAGCGAACGGCGGACCGAGCGGCCCCCCGCGTACCGCGGGGGGCCGCTTCGCGTGTGGTCCTGCCTGGCTACGATCGCCGTCATGGGGTACGCACTGCTCGCCGGAGCCATCGCAGCGGAAGTGGTCGGCACGACCGCCATGAAGTACAGCGAGGGGTTCACCCGGCTGTGGCCCTCGGTCGTCACCGTCGCCGGATACCTGGTGGCCTTCGCGCTGCTCGCGCAGACCCTGAGGACCGTGTCGGTCGGAACGGCGTACGCCATCTGGTCGGGGGCCGGGACGGCCGCCATCGCGGTGATCGGCACGATGTTCCTGGGCGAGGGGCTCACCGTCGCCAAGGCCGGTGGCATCGCGCTGATCATCGCCGGAGTGGTGGTGCTCAACCTGGGCGGGGCGCACTGACCGGCGCCGGCCGGCGGGGCGTGCCGCCCGCGCGGACCGTACGCCGAGACGCGGTCCGCACCGGTTCGCGTCCCCGGCCACCGGTTGGTTAGGTTGCCCTCATGACCGACACGACTGCTCACAGCACCTCCGGCGCGGTGGCCGCCGGCCTCGCCACCATCGCCGCCGACGGCACCGTTCTCGACACCTGGTTCCCCGCCCCCGTACTGGCCGACGAGCCCGGCCCGTCCGGCACCGAGCGGCTCTCCGCCGAGCAGGCCGCGGAACTCCTGGGCGGCGGCGCCACCGCGGCGGCCGGTCCGGACGCCCGCCGGGGCGTCGAGGTGGTCGCGGTCCGCACGGTCATCTCGTCGCTGGCCGAGAAGCCGGTCGACGCGCACGACGTCTACCTGCGCCTCCACCTGCTCTCGCACCGCCTGGTCCAGCCGCACGGCCAGAACCTGGACGGCGTCTTCGGCCACCTCGCCAACGTCGCCTGGACCTCCCTCGGCCCGGTCGCCGTGGACGACCTCGAGAAGGTGCGGCTCAACGCCCGCGCCGAGGGCCTGCACCTGGCCGTGACCTCCGTCGACAAGTTCCCCCGCATGACGGACTACGTCGCCCCCAAGGGCGTCCGCATCGCCGACGCCGACCGGGTACGGCTCGGCGCGCACCTCGCCGAGGGCACCACCGTCATGCACGAGGGCTTCGTCAACTTCAACGCCGGCACGCTGGGCACGTCGATGGTCGAGGGCCGTGTCTCGGCCGGTGTCGTCATCGGCGACGGCTCGGACATCGGCGGCGGCGCCTCCACCATGGGCACGCTGTCCGGCGGCGGCAACGTGCGCATCACCATCGGCGAGCGCTGCCTGGTCGGCGCCGAGGCGGGCGTCGGCATCGCCCTCGGCGACGAGTGCGTGGTCGAGGCGGGCCTCTACGTCACCGCGGGCACCCGCGTCACCATGCCCGACGGGCAGGTCGTCAAGGCCCGTGAACTGTCCGGCGCCTCCCACATCCTGTTCCGCCGCAACTCCGTCACCGGCGCGGTCGAGGCCCGCCCGAACAACGCGGTCTGGGGCGGCCTGAACGAGATCCTGCACAGCCACAACTGAGCCGGGCGTCACGCGCCCGTCCGTTCCCGTACGGGTCGCTCCCCGTGACTTCGGGGTCGTTTCGGCGGATGAACGGGCGATGGCGAACGAGTGGGTGCGGGGCGCGGTCCGCTGCGCGGTCGGAGTGATGGGGGTGGTGGCCGTGCTGATGCCGTGCGGCACACCGGCCGGTTCCGCCCACGCGGACGAGACCGACACGGCCTCCCACGACGGTCACCGCGTCGGGCCGGGCAACGCCGACGCCGGTCGGGCCGACGCCCCCGCGCAGGACGTACGGGAACACCTCCTGCCGTTCGGGGACCGGCCCGCCTGTTTTTTCGTGTTTCCGCTGTGCGGTGGCATAGCGAGGGGGGCCCGCGCGCGTCCACAGGGGTGCGGGGAGCGGACACAGGGCCCGTTCCCGGGGGAAGAGAAGGTGACGATGGATGCCGAGGCACAGGAGAGTTTCCGGGAGTTCGTGGCGAACCGGTCGTCCGCACTGCTGAAGACCGCGGTCCTGCTGAGCGGCGGCGACCGGCACGCGGGCGAGGACCTGCTGCAGAACGCGCTGATCAAGGCGGCGGGCCGCTGGCACCGCATCGACGAACCCGAGGCGTACGTACGGCAGATCCTCTACCGGCAGCAGATCAGCCGCTGGCGGCTGAAGCGGCGCGGACGCGAACTCAGCGTGGCCGAACCGCCGGAACCCGGTGCCGGCGGGGACGCCGCCTCGGCCGACGCGGAGCTGCGCCTGCTGATGCGGGGCGCGCTGGCCCGGCTGACCGCGCGCCAGCGCACCATGCTGGTGCTGCGCTACTTCGAGGACCTCCCCGAGGCCGAGGTGGCCCGCGTCCTGGGCTGCTCGGTGGGCACCGTACGGTCCACCACCCATCGTTCCCTGGCCCGGCTGCGTGCCCTCGCGCCCGAACTGCGCTCCCTCGGCCCGTCCGAGGATGGGCGACGGCCGTCCCGTGACTACCCGCCCGTGGAGGTGCGGTCGTGAACGTCGACGAACTCGTGCGTGACGCGTTGCGTGAACAGGCGGTCGAACTGACCGCGCCCGGACCGGGGTTCGCCGACCGGGTGCTGGCGGTGCGGCGGCGGCGCCGTGTCCGCGGGCTGGTCGCCGTGGCCGCCGCCATGACGGCCGTCGTCGCGGTCGCCGTCGGCGTGCCGCTGCCGGACAGCGGGAAGGAGGACGTCCGTCCCGCTTCCGTCCTGGACGGGAACGATGTCCTCGCGCACCCGGACCAGTCGCCGCCGCGCGATCTGATCGCGGCCGGCCGGTCCGTGCTGGCCGCCTACTACACGGCGGAACCCGTGACCCGGTCGGACGACGAAGCCGTGCTGACCCGCACCTACCGGTTGCTCGACCCGGAGACCGGGACGTACGAGAAGGACGACCGGTGGTCGTTCGTCGCCGTGGCGCCCGGTGCGCGGACCGCGGCCGTACTGGAGCGGGAACTGCCCGCCCGGCGGATCGGCATCCTCGACCTGGCCACGGGCCGGGTCGACCGGTGGATCACCGTCGACCGCGGAGTCGGCGGCCTCGCCTACGCGCACGACGGGACCAGGCTCGTCGCCACGACCTACGGTGAGCACCCCGATCTGATGGAGCGGATGAAGAGCTCCTCCGGGGCCGTGGCCTGGGTGCCGCAGTTCGGCGGCCACTCGTCCCGGAGCGGCTTCTACGTCCTGGACGTGGCCGACGGCCGGGGCGACTGGAGCCCGGTCGCGGACCGCCGGGACATCAACGGGCGGCAGGACTTCGCGTTCTCCCGGGACGGCCGGCTCGTGTACTCGCAGGTCATCGGGGGCAAGGACGGACTGCAGCAGTTCCACGACCTCGACGGGGACACGGTTCCCGCGCCCGCGAACGAACGGCACCTGCGGTCCGACGTCTCCGCGCGGCTGTCCCCCGACGGCAAGCTGGCCGCGCTCGGTCTGACGGCCGAGGCCAAGGACACGTCCTGGTCCGGGATCCGCGATCCGTACACGGGCGAGGAGGTCGCCCGGGTGCGCGGGGCGCACCTGCTCGCCTGGGTGGACGACCGGCGGCTCATCGCCTGGGAACGGGCCCCCGGGCCGGGGGAGTACCGGCCGCGGCTGGTGCTGGTCGCCATCGGCAGCGAGAAGGTCGTGCCGCTCAGCGGGGTGCGTGAGCCGGACGAGGCGTTCGAGACGGTGGAGTGGGAGCCGGTCTTCGTCGAGCGCCGTTCCTAGCCGGTCCCGGTCAGGTCCTCGTGCACCGCCCTGAGCCCGTCGGCCGTGTGCCGGCCGGCGGGCCTCAGCGGTGGGCGGAGCGGGCCCGCGGGGAGGTTCAGGGCGGTGAGGAGGGCCTTCGCGGTGACCGCGCCGGGGAGGCCGTTCGCCGTCATCGCCTCGATGAGGGGGGTCGCCCGCTGCTGGAGGTGCGCCGCCCGGGCGGTGTCGCCCGCGTCGAAGGCGTCCAGGACGGCGCGGATGTGGGCCGGGACCACGTTGGCGACCGTGCTGACGCAGCCGGCGGCGCCCACCGCGTAGAGGGCCAGGTTGTGTTCGTCGCAGCCCGCGTAGTACGCGAGGCCGGTGCGGGACATGACCCTCTGGGCGGCCAGGAAGTCGTACGAGCAGTCCTTGACCGCCCGGACGCGGGGGTGCTCCGCCAGGCGCAGAAGGGTGTCCGGTGCGATCCGGACTCCGGTGCGGGACGGGATGTCGTACAGGACCAGGGGGAGGGCCGTGGCCTTCGCGACGTCGAGGAAGTGGGCCTCGACCGCGTCCTGCGGGGGTCTGCTGTAGTACGGGGCCGTCACGAGGAGGGCGTCCGCGCCGGCCTTCTCCGCCCCGCGGGCCAGTTCCGCGGTGTGGGCGGTGTCGGGAGTGCCGACGCCGGCGACGATCGTCGCCCGGGTGCCGACGGCCTCGCGCACCGCCTCGACGAGGGACGACTTCTCCGCGTCGGTGGTGGTGGGGGACTCGCCCGTCGTCCCCGAGAGGACCAGGCCGTCGCAGCCCTGGGCGACCAGGTGGTCGGCCAGGTGCTGGGCGCCGTCCAGGTCGAGGGCGCCGGCGGGGGTGAACGGGGTGATCATCGCGCACAGGGTGCGGCCGAGGGGTGGGGTCATGGGGGTAGTGTTTGCCGACGGCTCGTGAAGTTCTACTTAAATGTAGTGTCCGGTATGGGTAAGCGTTGCTTTATGGATAACGCCGGGACGGTGGGGGTACTCGGGTGCTCCGACAGGAGAGGAGGCGCATCGTGACCGGAACCATCGAGCGACGGCCGGTTCGCGACGAGCACAGCGTGGGTGAGCTCGTCGGACAGGCCACCGAACAGATCTCCCGGCTCGCACGCCAGGAAGTGGCGCTCGCCAAGGAGGAACTGGCGGAGAAGGGGCGTCGCGCGGGGCGCGGCGGCGGGATGCTGGGTGCGGCGGGGGCGTTCGGCTATGCGGGACTGCTCGCGCTGGCCGGCACGGTCGTCGCCGCGCTGGACCTGGTGCTGCCGCTGTGGGCGGCGGCGCTCATCGTCACGGGACTGCTGTTCGCCATCGCCGGTGTGCTCGCTCTTGCCGGTCGCGGGCAGTTGCGCCGGGCCACGCCGCCCAAGCCCGAACGGACCATGGGCAGCGTGAAGGCCGATGTCGAGGAGATCAAGGAAAGGGCGCACCGATGACGCACGACGTGAGGCGCGCGGGGTCCCCGGCGGGGGCCCACGTGGACCCGGACGCGGAGGCCGCGGCGACGGGGCGGGGGGCCAAGGGGCCGGACGAGCTGCGGCGGCAGATCGAGCGGACGCGTCACGAACTCGGCGACACCGTCGAGGAGCTGGCCGGGAAGATGGACGTCAAGGGGAGGGCGCGGGCGAAGGCCGAGGACCTGCGGGACCGGGCCGGGGCGATGACCGTGCAGATGCGGAGCAGTGCGGCGCACGCCGGGAAGGCCGGGGCGCGGTACCGCAAGCCGGCGGCGATCGCCGGCGCGGTGATCGCGCTCGTCACGGGTGCGGTGATGGTGCGGCGCCACCGCTGTTGAGGCGGCGGGCCCGTGGCGCGGGCCCGCCCGAGGGGACGGCGCGGGGGCACCCCCGCGCCGTCCCCTCGTCGCCGTGGGCGGCCGTTCGTCACGGCCGGAAGCGGAGCACCTGCGGGTCGTGGTCGCTGATCTGGTCGTGGAACTCCGCGTTGATGTGCACGCTGTCGTACGTGAAGGCGCCGCGGCGGATGGACGGACTGATCAGGATCTGGTCCAGGACCTGGCTGTCGCCCTGGTAGACGTACGAGTAACGCTCGGACCGGGGAAGGGACTTGATCGCCGACCAGAGGGCGCCCCGGCCCTCGAGGAGTTCGGTCGTCCTGGAGAACTCGAAGTCGTTGATGTCGCCCAGGGCCACCACGTCGGCGTTCTTCTGGGTCTTGAGGATCTTCGCCGTGAAGTCGTGGACCGCCTCGGCCTGGAGGTGGCGCTGGGTCTCCGAGCTGCGGGACGGGGGCTGGTACTGGGAGGTCAGGCCCTGGTCGCCGCCCTTCGACGCGAAGTGGTTGGCGATGACGATGACCGTGCGGCCCCGGAAGGCGAACTCGCCCGCGAGCGGCTTGCGGCTGTCGTCGAAGGCCTCGGACGTCGGGTCGACGCGACCGGGGGAGAGGGTCAGGGCCGCCTTGCCGCGGATCTTCGTGACACCGGTGGCCGTGGTGGCGTCGCCGCCCGGACGGTCGGTGAACGAGACGCGTGCGGGGTTGAAGAGGAAGGCCTGGCGGATGTTGCCGCCCGGCTGGCCGCCGTCCTGCTTGTCGGCGGGGTCGACGGAGCGCCAGTCGTAGCGGGGGCCGCCCGCCGCCTCGACGGCGTCGATCAGCGCGGTCATCGTCCGGTCGGCGGCGACCGTGCCGTCGTCGACGGCGCCGTTGTTGTCCTGGATCTCCTCCAGGGACACGATGTCGGGGGACTTGAGGTTGTCCACGATCGCGGCGGCGTGGGCGGCGAAGGTGTCGTCCGAGGGGTCGAGGTTCTCGACGTTGTAGGTCGCGATCGCCAGTTCGGTGGAGCGCTGGGCGCGGGTGGTCTCGCGCCGGAGGTCCGCGGAGGCGAGGGCGCCCAGCTCGTCGGCCACGAGGGTGTAGCCGCCGAACTGGTTGTAGTCCAGGGGGCCCGTGGTCTTCCCGGCGAGGGTGTCGCCGACGTTCGCGTCGGGGAAGTCGGACGCCTTGCCCAGGGACTGGATCTGGAGGCGGCCGGTGTTCCGGGCGTCGTAGGAGCCGTAGACCGTGCCGCCCCGGTGGTTGCGGTGCTCGTGGGGCTTCACCGTGACCCAGAGTTCGGTGTACGGGTCGGTGGCGCCCACCACGCGGGCGTCGGAGACCTGGACGTTCATGCCCTCCAGGGACTCGTACAGGTCCAGGGCGTACTGCGTGGGGCGCAGGGGCAGCGCGTTGATCGAGCCGTTCGCCGCCGGGTCGCCCGCGGGGGCGTACGCGGCGGGGACGGAGCGCGCGGTGACGGCCGTGGGGGCGGGCAGCGGGTTGCCGCTCGAGGTGACCGTGAAGGTGGGGCGGACGATCTCCGTCAGGGACTGGTTGCCCGAGGAGGCGCCTCCCGGGACGTACTCCGAGACCGTGCCCGAGACCGTGACGGCGTCGCCCACCGCGACCCCCTTGGGGGTGGAGCTCGTGAAGACGAAGACGCCCTCGCTGGTGGCCGGGTCGGCGTCCGGGGCGGGGTCCTGGATCCAGAAGCCGCGGGACGAGCCGTAGGTGCGGACGCCGGTGACGATGCCGGTCACACCGGTGACCTGTTCGCCGGCCAGCGGCGAGGTGCGGGTGTCGCCCTGGACGTCATGGATGCGCACCGTGTCGGCGTGCGCGGGGGACGTGAGGACGACGGCGGATGCCGCGGAGCATGCGGCGGCGACGGTGAGCGCGGCGAGACGCGCGGACTTTCTCGGCAACGGATTCCCTCCGGAACGTGTGACCCACCCTCTTCTACGCGCGTCAATCTCCTGTCGGACCAGGTCACTTGTCAAGGTTTCGGCCAGGTACGGCCGCTGACGGGGAGATGAAGCGGGCGGCATGGGTGGAAATCCGTCTAGGCTGAGCGGCCGAGTGGTTAACGGCCCTAGGAGAAACAGCCGATGTCAGACAGCTCCATCCTGCCGCCTGCGCGGCTGCGTCCCGAAGCGGAGCTGGCGCGCGACGCCCTGTCCACCCCCCTGCTCTCCCGGGCTGCCGGGCTCGCCCGCTGGGCCGGGCCGGACACCCGGGTCGACGCCGGCGCCGGGCTCGTCGACGAACAGCTGCCGGCGGCCGCCGCGGAGCTGGGCCTGACCGGGGAGGACGCCGCGGCCGACGCCAGTGAGGCCTGGCGCGTCGCCGTGGACGCCGGACTCGTCGAGGTGGTCGACGAGGAGGAGGGGACCGTCGCCGCGGGGGACGGTCTGGCGCTGCTCACCGGCGGATCGCCGCGGGACGTGCTCGGGGTGTGGCGCGCGGCCCTGGAGACGGTGCTCGGCGACGCGAGCGTTCCCGACCTGGGCGGGCTGGTCGACGCCATCGCCGAGGGGGAGGGGTCCGGGGAGATCGATCTCGACGCGCTGGACTGGGATCCGGAGGCCGAGGCGGAGTTCCTGGACGGGGTGCTCGGCAACCTCTACCTGCTGACCGCGGGCGGCGAGGGCGCCGACGACGCGATGGTGCCGTTGCCCGCGCTGGCCGCGTCGGTGATCGTGCCCGGTGACATGACCGAGCCCACCGACGACGTCCTGGAGCAGGTGTCCGACGCCATGATGCGGCTGGACGACCAGTTCCGGATGCTGGAGCCGGTCGGACTCGTGGAGTACCGGCCGGTGGACGAGGCGCTGATGGCCGACGCCGACGAGGAGCCCGCCGCGCCGGTCGACGACACCGACGTCTCCCGGTACGGCATGGTCCGGCTGACCCCGCTCGGACTGTACGGACTGCGCGCCCGGCTGCTGGAGGCCGGATTCGAGGCGCCGGCCGTGGGCGACCTCGTGGACAAGGGCGCGGACGCGCTGCTCGACGGCACGGCCGCCTTCCCGCCGGCCGCCGCCCACGCGGAGACCGAGCAGTGGCTGCACCGGCGTGATCCGCTCCGGGCCGCGCGCGAGTTGCTGGCCGCGGCACGCGGGGCGGACCAGGGCGCGCCGCTGCGGCGGCTGCGGTGCCAGCAGGCGCTGTCGCTGGTCGGCACGGCGGCGGAGCCCGCGCTGCGGGAGGTGCTGGACGATCCCGAACTCGGCGGGCTGGCCCGGGTGTGGCTGGCCGAGCACGGGGTGAGCGACGTGCCGCCGCCGTCCGAGGCCCTGATCTTCTGGCTGACCGTCGACACGGTCGCCGCCCAGCTCGCCGCCGAGGGCAACTCCGAGGAGCTGCGCTCCCTGGTGGAGGGACTCGCACGGCAGCACAGCGGCTTCTTCGACACGGCCTGGCGGGTGGAGCACCCGGCCACCGCGGACGTGCTGGAGGCCATGGGGCGGCTGCACCCCGACAAGCGGATCGCCAAGGAAGCGCGGAAGGCCGCGTTCAAGGCGCGGTCGCAGCACGGGGGCTGAGCTCCGCGGCGGGACCCGCGCGGTTCACGGAAGGGAGAACTCCCGTGACCCTCGGTGTTCAGCCGGCGTTCAGGCGCGGGCGGGAGCGTGGCGGGCGCACGGGGTTCGCCACCCTCCACGGCCCAGCCACGTCACAGGAGACAGCATGTCGCTCACCCGCAGGGACTTCGCCAGAACGTCCGCGATCGCCGGCGCCGGTGTCGCGCTGGCGGGCAGTGTGGCCGCCCTCGCCTCCGCACCCCACGCCCTCGCGACCGCCGACACCGAGAGCGCGGACGAAGGGCACGGGGAAGCGGCCGGACGGCACGGCGGGGTCGGGTACGGACCGCTCGTCGCGGACCCGGACGGCATCCTCGCCCTGCCCGCCGGGTTCACCTACCGCGTGCTCACCCACAGCGGCAGGACCCGCCTGGAATCCGGCGAGTTCACGCCCGCCGACCACGACGGAACGGCCGCCTTCCCCGGACCGCGCGGCAGCACCCTCCTGGTCAACAACCACGAGATGGACGGCCCGCGCGACGAACGGGAGTTCCCCGTCCCGCTCGTCGAGGGCCTGGTCTACGACCCGGCCGCGCCCGGCGGCTGCACGGTGGTCGAGGTGCGCCCCGACGGCGGCGTCGCCGAGTGGGTCGGCATCGCCGGCACCGCCCAGAACTGCGCGGGCGGCACCACCCCGTGGGGCACCTGGCTCACCTGCGAGGAGAACTCCGACCGGGCCGGCGAGAACGGCATGACCAAGGACCACGGCTACGTCTTCGAGGTCGACCCCGCCGACCGGCGCGCCAACCGCGACCCCAAGCCGCTGAAGTTCTTCGGGCGTTACGACCACGAGGCCGTCGTCATCGACTCCAAGCGCGGCCACGCCTACCTCACCGAGGACGCCGACGAGCCCAACGGCCTGTTCTACCGCTGGACCCCGCCGGAGGGCTTCCGCTACGGCCCCGGCACGCTCCGCACCCTCGCCGACGACGCCGGCGTCCTCCAGGCGCCCAAGTGCTACGACTCCGGCGGCCGGTACGTCGACGACCTCTCCCGCGCCACGAGGACCGGCACGGTGTACGGCGTCGACTGGGTGGACGTGCCCGACCGCGACGCGCGGACCGTCGCCGTGCGCGAGCAGTTCGCGGCCGGCGAGGTCACCCGCGCCCGCAAGCTGGAGGGCATGTGGTGGGGCGACGGCGGGGCGTACATCGTCTCCTCGTACGCCCGCGAGGAGAGCCCCGTCCGGCACGACGGCCAGGTCTGGTTCTACGACCCCAGGCGCCGCACGCTGACCCTGAAGGTCCTGCTCGGCGTCGACCGGGACCCGTCGGGGGACGGCTCCTTCGACGGCCCGGACAACATCACCGTCTCGCCGTACGGCGGCCTGATCATCGCCGAGGACGGCGAGGGCGCGCAGCACCTGTTCGGAGCCACCGACAGCGGGCGCACCTACCCCATCGCCCGCAACGAACTCAACATCGGCACCGAGGAGGAGCCGGAGTTCAGCGAATTCACCGGCGTCACCTTCTCGCCCGACGGCAGGACCCTCTACGCCAACATCCAGGAACCGGGCATCATGCTGGCCATCACCGGGCCGTGGAAGCGGCACAAGCGCCGGTGACCGATGTGCTCGCCCGGACCCCGGCCCGGTGAGGGGCCGCCGCGGTCCGGGGCCCTCCCCGTTCCCCGCTCGGTAGGGTACGGGGAGGGTTCCCGGGGTGAGGAGTGGGTGGTGGCGCAGGTCAGGTCCATGCGCGCGGACGCCCGCCGCAATCGCGAGCTGTTGCTCGAGGCCGCGGTGGAGGCGTTCGCCGCGCACGGCGAGGGCGCCTCGCTCGACGACATCGCCAAGCGGGCGGGTGTCGGGTCCGGCACGCTCTACCGGCACTTCCCGACCCGTCGGGCGCTGCTGGAGGCCGCGTACGTCGACCGCATCGAGTCGCTCGCGGCGCGGGCCGCCGAACTGGCCGAGCGGCTGCCGCCGGGCGAGGCGCTGGTGGAGTGGCTGAACGAACTCGGCGCCGGGATGCTCCGGATCCGGGGGCTGCGGGCGCTGCTGGGCGCCGCCGTCGGTGACGGCGGCACGCGGTGCTGCGATCCGCTGACGAGCGCGGTGGACCGGCTGGTCGGGGCGGCGCGGGAGGCGGGCGTGCTGCGGCGCGACGTCGAGCCCGTCGACGTGCTGCGGCTGGCCCACGGGGTCGCGACGGCCTCGGAGCTGGCGGGCGGGGAGGGCACGCAGATCCGCCGGTACCTGGGGTTGCTGATGGAGGGGCTGCGGGCGTAGCCGTCAATCCGGGCGCCCCCTGGCCACGGGGGCGCCCGACGGCCTGCCCGGGCGGCTACAGCGCCTGGCCGGCCGGCTTCACCATCCCCCGTACCGTGCGCGACTTCACGAAGTCGCCCATCGCGGTCATCTCCCACTCGCCGGAGTACTGGCGGATCAGCTTCGCCATCATCACGCCCGTCTGCGGTTCGGCGCTCGTGAGGTCGAAGCGGACCAGTTCCTCGCCCGTGGTGGCGTCCAGCAGGCGGCAGTAGGCCTTGGCGACCTCGGTGAACTTCTGGCCGGAGAAGGAGTTGACCGTGAAGACCAGGCCGGAGACCTCCTGGGGCAGGCGTCCGAGGTCCACGGTGATCACCTCGTCGTCCCCGCCGCCCTCACCGGTGAGGTTGTCGCCGGAGTGCCGGATCGCGCCGTTCACGATCTGCAGCTTGCCGAAGTAGCAGCTGTCGATGTGGTTGCGCTGCGGGCCGTAGGCGATGACCGAGGCGTCCAGGTCGATGTCCTTGCCGCGGTAGGCCGGTTCCCAGCCGAGGCCCATCCTGACCTGGGAGAGCAGCGGCCGGCCGCCCTTCATCAGGGAGACGGTCTGGTTCTTCTGCAGGCTGACCCGGCCCTTGTCGAGGTTGATCTTCCCGGTGCCGGGGGCGGCGGCGGGCGGGGCCGGGGGCGCGGCGGGCGCGGCGGGCGCGGCGGGCGCGGCGGCGGGCATGGGGGGCGCCTGGGGGACGGACATCGGCGGGGCGGGCGGCGGAGCGACCGGCTGGGCGGCGGGCTCCTCGACCGTGACGCCGAAGTCGGTGGCGATGCCGGCCAGGCCGTTGGCGTAGCCCTGGCCGACGGCGCGGGCCTTCCAGGCGCCGTTGCGCAGGTAGATCTCGACGATCACGAGCGCGGTCTCGGCGCCGAGACGCGGGGGAGTGAACGTGGCCAGGACCGCGTTGTCGTCCGCGCTGCGGAGGGTGGCGGTCGGTTCGATGCCCTGGAAGGTCTGGCCGGCGGCGTCGGGGCTGGCGGTGACGACGATCTTCTCGATGCCCGGGGGCACGGCCGTGGTGTCGACCGTGATGGCGTCGGGGGTGGCGCCGCCGCCGGAGCGGTAGGTCACGCCGGGGCCGGCGGGCTGGTTGTAGAAGATGAAGTCGTCGTCGGAGCGCACCTTGCCGTCGGCGGTGAGCAGCAGGCCCGAAACGTCGAGCCGCACGGGCGCGGAGACGTCCACCGTCACTCGGGCGGTGGGAAGGGGGATGTTCGAGCCGGGGGTCATAGCGGTCATGCGGGGAGAACGAGCGGGGGCGTTTTACCGTTCCCTTACCTGTAGCCCGATCGGGCCATGAGGTCTCCGTCCCCGCCCCTTCGCCCGTGGACCGTTCGGCGCGGTCGGTCCCCGGCCCGGTTCAGCGCCGGTTGCGGGGGTGGTCGCGGGCGGTGCGTTCGTTGCCGCGCTTGTAGTTCCCGGTCCAGCGGGCCATGACGAGCTGGGGGTCGGAAGCGGTGGTGACCTCGGTGAGGAAGCGGGCGGCCCGGTCGCCCTGGAGGGTGGTCGCGGGGCGGTCGCGGTGGGTGATGCGGACGGTTCCGGTGGCGTGGGCCTCGTAGGCGAAGCCGCTGGGTCTGGGCATGCCCGGGATGGTACGGGGGCGGAGACGGGACGCCCAGGGGTTTTCTCCCCCGCACCCGCCGCCCTCGCCCGTCCCGGCCCGGGGCTCCGCCCCGGACCCCGCTCCTCGAACGCCGGAAGGGCTGAACGTCAGCCCCTCCGGCGTTCGAGGACGAGGCCCGCGGGGCCGGAAGGGGGGCGAGGAACCCCTACGGCACCACCACGATCTTCCGGCCCACGCCCGCCGCGAACTGGTCCAGGGCCTGGGGGTACTGGTCCAGGGGGAGGCGGTCGCTGATGAAGACGTCCGGGTCCAGGACACCGCCCGCGAACAGCTCCGCCGCGCGCTCGTAGCTGTGCAGCACGGCCATCGACCCGGTGATGGTGATCTCCTGGTTGTAGATCCGGTACGGATCGATCTGCACCCGCGTCGCGTAGTCGGCGACCCCGAACTGGAGGAACGTACCGGCCTTGGCCACCCGGTCCAGGCCGTCCTGGATCGCCGCCGCGTTCCCCGTCGCGTCGATGACGAGGTCCCAGCCCTGGGGCCGGTCCAGCTCGTCCGGCGACGCCGCCGCCGCGGAGACGCCCAGCGTCCGCGCCGTCTCCAGCCGCGCCGGATTCAGGTCCACCATGTCCACACTCGCCGCACCGGTCCGCTTCGCCAGCTCCAGCATCATCAGGCCCATGGTCCCGGACCCGTAGATCAGCACGTGCGCGCCGAGCCGCGACTGCAGCACGTCGTAGCCGCGCACCGCGCACGACAGCGGCTCGATCAGCGCGGCGTCCTGCGTGCGGACGTGCTCGGGCAGCTTGACGCAGTTCGCCACCGGCGCCACCGCGTACTGGGCCGCGCCGCCCGCCGTGGTGACGCCGATCGCCGCCCAGCGTTCGCAGAGGTTGTTGTGGCCGGTGCGGCAGTAGCGGCACTCGTGGCAGTACAGGGAGGGGTCGACCGCGACCCGGTCGCCGAGCGACACCTCCGTGACCTGGGAGCCGATGCCGACCACCTCGCCGGCGAACTCGTGCCCCGGCACGATCGGCAGCTTCGGCGCGAACTCGCCCTGGAGAATGTGCAGGTCCGTGCCGCACAGTCCGCACGCGGCGACCTCGACGACGACGTCGCGCGGCCCTGGCGTCGGGTCCGGGACCTCGGCGACGACGGCCTTGCCCACGGACTCGATGACGGCGGCCTTCATTTCACGGCTCCCAACGACAGGCCCTGGACGAGTTTGTCCTGGGCGGCGAACCCCGCGGCGAGCACCGGCAGGGAGATGACGAGCGACGCGGCGCACACCTTGGCCAGGAACAGGCCCTGGCTGGTGATGAAGCCGGTCAGGAAGACGGGGGCGGTCTCGGCGACCACGCCCGTCAGGACCCGGGCGAAGAGCAGTTCGTTCCAGCTGAAGATGAAGCAGATGAGGGAGGTCGCGGCGATGCCGGGGAGGGCGATCGGGGCGACCACCCGTGCCAGGATCGTGGGCAGCTTCGCGCCGTCCACCCGGGCCGCCTCGATGATCGCGACCGGGACCTCGGCCAGGAAGGACTGCATCATCCAGACCGCGATCGGCAGGTTCATGGAGGTGTAGAGGATGACGAGCAGCCAGATGTTGTCGAGCATCCCGGCGTT
Organism: Streptomyces caelestis; assembly: GCF_001279005.1. GTDB lineage: Bacteria > Actinomycetota > Actinomycetes > Streptomycetales > Streptomycetaceae > Streptomyces > Streptomyces heliomycini. The sequence continues at coordinate 40,827 of NZ_LGCN01000203.1, read as the reverse complement.
CTTGGCGAACAGGTAGATCGGCAGCAGGCCCGCCACCACCGGCAGCATCTTGGTGGACAGGAAGAAGAACAGGACGTCCGTCCACTTCTTCACCGGGCGGATGGAGAGGGCGTACGCGGCGGGCAGCGCCAGGACCAGGACGAACAGGGTCGACACGATCGACGCCACCGCCGAGTTGACCAGCGCAGGCCAAGGGCTGGCGCCGCCGCCCGCGCCGAAGAACTCGCGGTAGCCGTCCAGGGTGAGGGCGGCGGCGAAGGACGGCGGGTTGGTGGCCGCGTCCGCCTCGGAGTGGAAGGACGTCAGCGCCATCCAGGCGATGGGCAGGAAGAACACGATGCCGGCCAGCCAGGCGACCAGGCCGAGCCCCGCTCCGCCGCGGGACCGGTCGCGGGTGCGTACGGTGATGCTGCTCATGCGCGGGATGCCTCCTCACGGAACAGGGACGACACCACGCGCAGGGCGAGGGTCGCGATGACGAGCGAGCCGATGACGACCAGGACGCCGGCCGCCGAGGCGAGGCCGTTCTCGTGGGCCTGGTAGAAGGTCTGGTAGATGGTGTAGGGCAGGTTGGCGGTGCCCAGGCCGCCGGAGGTGATGGTGAAGACCGCGTCGAAGTTCTGCACGATGTAGATCGAGCCGAGCAGGGCGCCCAGTTCGAGGTAGCGGCGCAGGTGGGGCAGGGTCAGGTAGCGGAAGATCTGCCAGTTGCTCGCCCCGTCGACCCGGGCCGCCTCCATCTGCTGCTGGTCCCGGCTCTGCAGCCCGGCCAGCAGGATCAGCATCATGAACGGGGTCCACTGCCACACCAGCGCGGCCTCGACGGCGAGCAGCGGGGTGTCGGAGATCCAGTCGGGCTGGGGGCCGCCGACATAGTGCAGCAGGCCGTTGAGCAGGCCGTATTCGGGGTTGTAGAGGACGTGCTTCCACAGCAGCGCCGCCGCGACCGGGACCACCAGGAACGGGGCGATGAGCAGGGTGCGGACGATGCCCCGGCCGCGGAATTTCCGGTCGAGCAGGAGGGCGAGGAGCAGTCCGAGGACGAGGCTGGCCAGGACGACCGCCACGGTCAGCAGGATCGTCGTCCACACCGACTTGCGCAGGGCCGCGTCGGTGAGGACCTCCGTGTAGTTCTCGAAGCCGGCGAAGTGCCGGGCGTCGGGGTAGAGGGCGTTCCAGTCGAAGAAGGAGATCACCAACGTCGCCACGAAGGGCAGTTGGGTGACCGCGATCATGAAGATCAGGGCGGGCAGGAGCGGGGCCCGGGTGGCCCAGGCGCGCAGCCGCGGGGAGGGCCGGTGAGGGGCTGGGCGTGTCTCTGGTGCGGCCACGGGGGCCGTCGTGGTGGCGGTCATCGTCCCTCGTACTCCTCGGCGATCTCTTCTGCGAGCTGCTGGGACTTCTTCAGGGCCGCGTCGACGGACTGGCGTCCGGCGATGGCCGCGCTGATCTCCTGGGAGACCTTCAGGCCGAGGTCGGTGAACTCCGGGATGCCGACGAACTGGATGCCGGGCGCGGGACGCGGCTGCACGCCGGGGTCGTCGGGACGGGCCTGCTCGATGGCCTCCTTGGTCATGTCCTGGAAGGCCGCGGCCTCGGCGCGGTAGTCCGGGTTGGCATAGGTGGAGGCACGCTTGCCGGCCGGGACGTTGGACCAGCCGAACTCGTCGCCGACCAGCTGCTCGTACTCCTTGCTGGAGGCCCAGGAGACGAACTTCCAGGCGTTGTCGGGGTTGCGGGAGGCGTCCTGGATGCCCCAGGCCCAGGTGTAGAGCCAGCCGGAGGACTCCGTCTTCTCGACCGGCGCCGGGGCGTAGCCGAGCTTGCCCTTCACGGGGGACTTGTCCGCCTCCAGCGCACCGGCCGCGGAGGTGGCGTCGTACCACATGGCGACCTTGCCCTGGGTCATGTTGTTCAGGCACTCGGCGAAGCCGGCCTGGGGGGCGCCCGCCTCACCGTGCTCGCGGACCAGGCCGACGTAGAACTCGACCGCCTCCTTCCACTCGGGGGAGTCGAGTCGGGCCTTCCAGTCCTTGTCGAACCAGGTGCCGCCGAAGGTGTTGACCACCGTGGTCAGCGGGGCCATCACCTCGCCCCAGCCGGGCAGGCCGCGCAGGCAGATGCCCTTCATGCCCGGTTCGGCGCCGTCGAGCTCGGCGGCGAGGTCGGCCACCTGCTGCCAGGTGGGACGGGCGGGCATGGTCAGGCCCTCCTTCTCGAAGACGTCCTTGCGGTACATCAGGAAGGAGGACTCGCCGTAGAAGGGCTGGCCGTAGAGCTTGCCGTCGTCGCCGGTGAGGGACTGGCGCATCGGCTTCAGGACGTCCTGCTCGTCGTAGGAGGTGTCCTCGTCGACGTAGGAGTCCATCTCGTGCAGCCAGCCGTTGCGGGCGTAGATGGGGATCTCGTAGTTGGAGAGGGTGGCCACGTCGTACTGGCCGGCCTGGTTGGCGAAGTCCTGGCTGATCTTGTCGCGGACGTCGTTCTCCGGCAGCACGGTGAAGTTGACCTTGATGCCGGTGTCCTTGGTGAAGTGGTCCGCGGTCAGCTTCTGCAGCTCGACCATCTGCGGGTTGTTGACCATCAGGACGTTGATGGAGTCACCGCCGGACCCGGCCCCGCCCGCTCCGACCCAGCAGCCGGAGAGCAGCGGGGCGAGTAGCGTCCCTGCGGCGACCGCGGCGAGTGTGGCTCGCGGCGGCCTCCGTCGGCTCTGGGTTCGCATGGATCGCTCCTGGACGTAGAGGGGGACAGTGGGCGTCACCTGGCGTGGATCGGCCCGAGGGGACGTGAAACGATGTGCTGATGTACCGATGTGCCGATCAGCGGTTCCGCTGACGTGGTGAGGTGCTGACGTGCTTCAGACCCGGATGACCTGCGGCCCCAGCAGGGAGTAGCGATGGGCCTCGGCCGCCGGGAGCAGGGTGCTCGTGACGATCGCCTCCAGCGCGCCGACCTCGGCGAACCGGCAGAAGCTGACCGCCCCGAACTTGGTGTGGACGCCGGCGAACACCACCCGGCGGGAGGCCCGCACCGCCTGTGCCTTGACCTCGCTGACCGCCGGGTCGGGCGTGGTCAGACCGTGTTCGCGGGAGATCCCGTTGGCGCCGATGAACGCCAGGTCGATGACGAAACCGGAGAGCATCTTCGTCGTCCAGTGGTCGACGGTGGCGAGGGTCCCGGAGCGGACCCGGCCGCCGAGCAGCAGGACGGACACGCTGCCGGTCTCCGCGAGCGCGCCCGCGATCGGCAGGGAGGCGGTGACCACGGTGAGCGGCCGGTCGACGGGCAGGGCCTCGGCGATGAGCTGCGGGGTGAAACCCTCGTCGATGAAGACCGTCTCGGCGTCCCCGAGGAGCTCGACCGCGGCGGCCGCGACCTTGCGCTTCTCGGGGACGTGGCTGGTGGCGCGGAAGGCGAGCGTCGTCTCGAAGCCGGCGCTCTCCACGGGATAGGCGCCGCCGTGGGTACGGCGCACCAGACCGTGGTCCTCCAGCGAGCGCAGGTCCCGCCGGACGGTCTCCTTGGCCACGCCCAGGTCGGCGGCGAGCGCGCTGACGTCGACCGAACCGGTGGTGCGCGCCACCCGCACGATCTCCCGCTGGCGCTCTTCGGCCGTCCTGTGGCTCATGACCGGACACCCGCTTCCTGATCTCGCTGCCCGTTCGGGCCCGGTGGGACCCACGCAGGAAGTTCTACAGCGGGCTTTCGCTGCTGACCAGGTCTGTTGCGGGCCCGTTTCTGCCCGGTTGTGACCGTTCGGTTCGTCCCGTGTCCGGCTTGGACCTGGGAGGGCGCGGGTGAGCGAGTGGGAGCGGGCAGCGTGGATGCCCGCATACGGCGGCGGGCGGGCCCGTTCGGGTGCCGGCCCGCCGTGGGATGCGTCGATTTCCCGCCGGATGTACGCCGTCAGTACGGCCAGACGGGCGGGTCGGTGACGAAGTGACCGCCCAGGCAGGCGTGCGCCGGGTTGTCCGGGTCCAGCTCGCCCTGTTCGGCGATCAGCTTCTCGGCGTACGGCTCGGAGTCGTCCTGCGGGTCGTAGCCGAGCGCCCGCGCGGAGGTGAGGTCCCACCACAGCCGGGTGTTGGCGGAGGAGCCGTGGACGACGGTGTGGCCGACGTTCTCGGCGGTCAGGGCGGCGTGGAAGAGGCGGGCGCCGTCGGCGGGGCTCATCCACACCGAGAGCATGCGCACGCTGGTCGGCTCGGGGAAGCAGGAGCCGATGCGCACGGAGACGGTCTCCAGGCCGTGCTTGTCCCAGTAGAGCTGGGCGAGGTCCTCGCCGAAGCACTTGGACAGGCCGTAGAAGGTGTCGGGGCGGCGCGGGGTGTCGACCGGGATGAGGGGGTCGTCGCCCCGCGGGCGCGGGGTGTAGCCGACGGCGTGGTTGGAGGAGGCGAAGACGATGCGGCCGACGCCCTCCTGGCGGGCGGCCTCGTACAGGTTGTACGTGCCCTCGATGTTGGCGCCGAGGATCTTCTCGAACGGGGCTTCCAGGGAGATGCCCGCGAGGTGGACGATCGCGTCGACGCCGCGGACCGCCTCGCGTACGGCGTCCTTGTCGGCGAGGTCCGCGACGATCGCGTCCGGTTCGCCCTCGACGGGGCGCAGGTCGAGCAGGCGCAGGTCGTAGCCGTGGTCCGGGAGCAGGCCCCGCATCAGCGTGCCGAGGCCGCCGGCGGCGCCGGTGAGCAGAACGGTGCGGGGAGCGGGCATCCTCGGGTCTCCTTGCAGCGCCGGCCGTGCCGCCCGGACAGGGGGATCCATACATGTGGGCGCACGGCATTCATATTCGTGGACACGCTAAGGAGATGGGGCGCGGCGCGTCAAGTATTCCGCGACTTCCTGTGGAACGGAAGAATCCGCTGGTGTGTGGCAGGGCGCGGCGCTTGACCGGGGTCCTCGGGGCATCTTAGCGTGAGCATGTTCAGGGATATGGACGTGAATCAGGAATATGGACCTGGGAGAGCTTGTGACGCCAGCCCTTCTCGCCGACCGACTCGGCGCCCCCAGCGGGCCGTTGTTCTTCCCGGTCACCGCCTACGGACCCGACGGCGCCGTCGATCTCGACACCTACCGGCTCCATGTGCGGCGCGGGGTGGAGGCCGGCGCCGCCGCCGTGTTCGCCTGCTGCGGCACCGGGGAGTTCCACGCGCTGACGCCGGAGGAGTTCGAGCTGTGCGTGTCGGCCGCGGTGGAGGCCGCCGGCGGGCGCGTCCCGGTCGTCGCGGGCACCGGCTACGGCACCGCGCTCGCGGTCCGCTACGCCCGTCTCGCCGAACGCGCCGGGGCCGACGGGCTGCTCGCGATGCCGCCGTACCTGGTCAGGGCCGCGCAGGAGGGACTGCTGCGGCACTACCGGCAGGTGGCCGCCGCGACCTCCCTGCCGGTCGTCGTCTACCAGCGCGACAACGCCGTCCTCACCCCGCAGAGCGTCGTCGAACTGGCCCGCACGGAGGGCGTCGTCGGCCTCAAGGACGGCCTCGGCGACCTCGACCTGATGCAGCGGACCGTCAGCGCCGTACGCGCCGAGGGCCCCGGCGGTTTCCTGTACTTCAACGGGCTGCCGACCGCCGAACTGACCCAGCCCGCCTACGGCGGCATCGGCATCACGCTCTACTCGTCCGCGGTGTTCTGCTTCGCGCCCGAGATCGCCCTCGCCTGCCACACCGCCTTCCGCACCGGCGACACGGCCACCGCGCACCGCCTGATCGACGGCTTCTACCGGCCGTTCGTCGAACTGCGCGACCGGGGCAGCGGCTACGCCGTCTCCCTCGTCAAGGCCGGCGTACGCCTGCGCGGCCTCGACGTGGGGGAGGTGCGGCCACCGCTGCACGAACCGGCCGGGGATCATGTCGAGCAGCTCGCTCGACTGATCGAGCGGGGACACGCGCTGCTCGAGGAGGGCCGGTGAAGGCGTCGGCATTCGTCTACCCCTGGGACGTCAACGGGGACCCGGAGGCGCCCGCGCGGATCGCCGCGCTCGGCACGGCGCAGGTGACGCTCGCCTCCGCCTACCACTCCACCCGCGCGCTGACCCCGCGCCACCCGCGCCACCGCGTCGTCACCGCCGAGCACGCGGCCGTGCTCTACCCGGCGGGGGAGCACTGGACGGACCGTACCCCGCGCCCGTACCCGGCCGGGGACTGGGCGCCCGGCGACGCCTTCGGCGAGGCCGCCGCCGCGCTCGTGGACGCGGGTCTGGAGGTGCACACCTGGGTGGTGCTCGCGCACAACTCCCGCCTGGGCGCGGAGCATCCGGACACCTCGGTGGTCAACGCCTACGGCGACCGCTACCCCTGGGCGCCGTGCGTCGCCCAGCCCGCCACACGCGCGTACCTGACCGACCTCGCCGCCGAGGCGGCGGTACGGCCCGGGGCGCGCGGCACCGAGCTGGAGTCCCTCGGCTGGTACGGGCTGGCCCACCTGCACGCCCACGACAAGACCGCCGGGGTCGGCCTCGGGGACGCCGGGCAGTACCTGATGTCCCTGTGCTTCTGCCCGTCCTGCCGCGAGGGCTACGGGGCCCGGGGCCTGGACGCCGACGCGCTCGCCGCCGCCGTACGCGCCGCGCTGGAACCGGTGTGGCGGGGGGCGCCCTCCGACGGGGGCTGGGCGGGCGTCGAGAAGCTCCTCGGCGAGGAGACGGCGAACACCGCGCGCGCCTGGCGCGACGAAACGGCCCGCACGCTCCAGGAGGCCGCGGTCGCCGCCGTACGGCGGGCCGCTCCCGAGGACTTCCAGGTCCTCCTGCACGCGGACCCGGTCTCGTACCACTGCGGCGCCAACGCCGGCGTCGACCCGGCCCACATCCTCTCCGTCGCCGACGGAGTGGTCGTGCCCTGCACCGGAGGCGCCGGCCTGCTGGCCCCGTTCGCCCGGGAGGCCCGCGCGGACACCGTCCTCGCCGCCAACCTCACGATCGTCTCCGGCATGGGCGGCAGCCCCGGCACCCTCGCGGCGGACGCCGCCGAAGCCCGCCGCCTGGGCGCGACGGAGCTGCGCCTGTACCACGCGGGGCTGGCGTCGGACGGGGACCTGGAGGCGGTGCGGTCGGCGCTGGCCGGGCTCTGAGCCGCCGAGGGCGTAGGGCCGGGGTACGACTTCGGCCGGTGCCGGTGCCGGTGCCGGTGCCGGTGCCGGTGTGGGTCGGAGGGCGTTCGCGCAGCCCGGCGTCGACGGGGTGCCTCCGAGCGGGGGGACCCCAGCGTCCTGGGGCGCCTCCCAGGCTCTTGAGGCACTGGGGGAGGCACGACGGCCCGCAGCTACGGCGGCACGGTCGCCCGCAGGGACGTGGCGGTGCGAGGTCGTGGCGGTCAGGGGGCGGGGCCCGCGGCTGCCGGTCGGCCGGGTCATGCCGGGGCGGTGTTCGCGCGGTGGCCGAGCAGGGTCGCCGCCGTCACCGCCAGGGCGGCCCCGAGCACGGCCAGCAGCAGCCGGTGGTCGACGAGTTCGACCAGGGCCGCGCCCGCCGCCAGACCGAGGACGTTCGGGCTGAACACCAGTGTGTTGGCGGTGGCGGTGACCCGGCCCAGCAGAGGTCCCGGCGTCTCGCGCTGCACGGCGGTCAGCGTGGCGATCAGCACGGCGGGCAGGCCCGCGCCGATCGCCGCGCTGCACGCCCACGCCGTCGGGTCGTCCGGCACCGCGCGCAGCGCCACCGCGACGGCCAGCACGGCGATGCCGTACGCCGCGAAGCGCCGTTCGCCGAGGCGGCGCAGGGCCGGACCGGAGAGCAGACCGACCGCCACCGACCCCGCGCCCTGGACGGCGTACAGCACACCGGCGTACGCGGGGGAGTGGCCGAGGTCCTCGACCACGGCGTAGACCAGCGCCCCGCTCACCCCCGCGCACAGCATCGTGGCGCCGCCCGCCGACACGAGCGGGCGCAGCACCGGATGCGACCACAGGTGGCGCGCGCCCTCGGCCGTCCGCTCCCGACGGCTGCCCGTCGGCGGCGCCGGCCGGTCCTCCCGTACACGCAGGAACGCGTACACGACGGTGGCCAGCAGGAAGGTGACCGAGTCCAGGACGGCGACGGCCGCCCCGCCGTACGCCGCGTAGAGGCCCGCTCCCGCCAGCGGGGCCAGCAGCTTCATGGCCTCGCCGGCGGTCATCCGCAGGCCGTTGAAGTCGCCGAGCAGGGAGCGGTCCACGGCGGTGGCGATCAGCGCCGACTCGGCCGCGTCGTGGACGACGCCCGTGGCGCCGTACACGAACAGCACCGCGTACAGCAGCCACAGCCCGCGCGGTGAGTCCACGGTGCACAGGGTGAGCAGGAGCCCCGCCATGAGCAGGCTCGCGGCGATCAGCAGCGGCCTGCGGCGGAACCGGTCGGCGAGCGCGCCCAGCAGCGGGCCGGCCAGGGTGGGCGCCCACATCGCCAGCACGCACAGGGCCGCGAGCCCGTCCGAGCCGGTGAGGTCCTTGACCCACACCCCGGAGGCCAGCCACAGGGCGGAGGTGCCGAAACCGGAGATCACCACCGCGGTGAGAGAGAGACCGGCGTTCCTGTCCCGCACCACGCGGGCCGCCGTCCAAGTCGTCGTCATGCCTGCTCATCATGGGTCTAAGGCCCCCGAGCGGGGATCGGGCAGGTGCCTTAGAAGCGGGGCCGCCAGCGATGAGTTCCGCGACGCCGGTCGGTCCACCTCCCAGGAGCACCGTCAGGAGGAGCACCCGATGACCGACACCACGCTCGACCTCGGACCGCAGACCCGGATCGTGGCGCGCCTCGCCGAGGCCGTCACCGACGCGCAACTGGCGGACGGGACGCCCTGCCCGCGGTACGCGGTACGCAACGTCCTGGGCCACCTTCTCGGACTGGCCCGGGCCTTCCGCGACGCCGGCCGCAAGGACCTCGGCGCCACCACGGACACCGATCCCCAGGACGCCCTGCCGGACATCGGCCCCGGCTGGCGCGAGGAACTGCCCGAGGCGCTCGACGAGCTCGCCGAGGCCTGGCGGGATCCGGCGGCCTGGACCGGCACGACCCGCGCCGGGGGCTTCGACATGCCGGGCGAGGTCACCGGGGCCGTCGCCACCGACGAACTCGTGGTCCACGGCTGGGACCTGGCCCGCGCGACGGGCCGGCCGTACGCGCCCGACCCGGCCGCGCTGGAGGCCGCGCACGCCTTCCTCCTGGCCGCCGCCGAGGACCCCGGCCGCAGCGGCGTCTTCGGACCGGTCGTCCCCGTCCCGCCGGACGCCCCGCTCCTGGACCGGACGATCGGCCTCAGCGGCCGGGACCCGGGCTGGACGCGGCCCGTGTGAAAGCGGGCGCGCGCCCCGGGGAGCGCCCCCTGGCCTCCCCGCACGACGCCCGATCCCACCCTCACCGTCCTCGGCGCCGCCTCCCCGCGCCCCGGCCCCGACCGCCCCGGCTCCGGTCACCTCCTGCGCGCCGGGGGCGCCGGGGTGTGGGTCGACGCCGGGTTCGGGACGTTCGCCGAGTTGCAGCGGCACACGGGCCCGGCCCGGCTGAGCGCCGTACGGATCCCCCCCCCGCACGCCGGCCTCCCCCGGTCCCGGCTCCGCTCGACCGGGCGGCGCCCCCCTCGCGGATCCGCTCGCCGCCGTGTACGGCCTCGCGTACGGCGGGCCCACCCCGCCCGCGCCGATCCCGGTCCACGCGCCGGCCGGCCGCGCCCAGAGGCCGCCCGGTTCCCCGGGCGCCCCGACACCGGCTTCCCCGGCGATGTCCTCGACTTCCGGCCGCTGCCGACGGGCAGGTCGTCCACCACGGCGGCCTCACCCTCACCTCCACCGCGGCCCTCCCCGACGTCGAGGCCCACGGGCTGCGCGCCGCGTGCGCGGGGCGCGTCCTCGCCTGCTCCGGGGACGGCGGACCGTGCGCCGCCCTCACCGGACCCGCCCGCGGCGCCGACCTGTTCCGCTGCGAGGCGGACATCACCGGGCATCGCGAAAGCGAACGGGTCCACCTGGCACCCCAGAACGCCGGTGACACCGCCCGGCGGGCGGGCACGCGCGAACTCCCCGTCACCCATGTAGGCCCCACGCCGACCCCCGAGGCGGCGACCGCCCGGGCCGCCGCCGCCTTCGGCGGACCCGCCGCCGCCGTCCGGGAGGGGCGCACCTACGCCGTGTGAGGCAACGGAAAGTTCCTTTGTCGGAAGCATTGACGAAACTCTGGGCCGCTCCTACGGTCATCGCGTCGTACTTCGTACGTCATATATGAGACGCGATACGCGAGATCCGATACACGAGATCCGACGCGAGATCCGAGAGGCGCGCATGACCTCTGTGCCCACGCCGATCCCCTCCCGCACGCAGTACGTGCTGGAGGAGATCAAACGCCGCATACTCACTGGTCGGTTCACGCCGGGCCAGGCCCTGGTCGAGACCGACCTCGCCGCGCAGTTCGGGGTGTCCAAGACCCCGGTGCGCGAGGCGCTCAAGACCCTGGCCGGCACCGGTCTGGTCGTGATGAGCCAGTACAAGGGCGTCACGGTGCGCATGGTCGACGCGGACATGGCACGGGCGGTCTACGACGTGCGGCTGCTCCTGGAACCCGAGGCGCTCAAGCGCGCCGTGCGCCGCGGCGCTTCCCTGGACGCCGCGCGTGACGCGCTGACCCGGGCCGACCAGGCCGACGACACCGCCGAACGGTCCCTGGCCAACCGCGAGTTCCACCGCGCCCTCTACGTGCCCTGCGGCAACCCGCTGCTCGGCCGGATGCTCGACGAGGTCCGCGACCAGGCCGCCCTCGTCTCGGCCGTCGCCTGGGCCGCCGACCCCTCCTGGGAACGGGAGGCGAGCGAGCACCGCGAGATCCTGCGGCTCGCGCTCGACGGGGACGCGGACGGCGCGGCCCGCGCCCTGTACTCGCACATCGCGTCGTTCGTGCGACGGGCCTTCCCCGAAGTCGAAGCGGACTTCGAGACGGCCCCGGAAGCCCAGAAAGAGGACGGTCAGGCATGACAACGACGTTCGAGACCCAGCGGGCGGCCCTGGCCGACGTGGTGGCGATCCCGGTGACCCCGTTCGCCGAGGACGGCTCCGTCGACCCAGGCACCTACCGGGCCCTGCTGCGTCGTCTCCTCGACGGTGGCATCACGACCCTCACCCCCAACGGCAACACCGGCGAGTTCTACGCCCTGACCCCCGACGAGCGCCGGCTGGTCACCGAGCTGACCGTCGAGGAGGCCGGCGACCGCTCGGCGATCCTGGTCGGCGTGGGCCACGACGTGCCCACCGCCGTCGCCTCCGCACGGCACGCCCGTGAACTCGGCGCGCAGATGGTGATGGTGCACCAGCCCGTCCACCCCTACGTCTCCCAGAGCGGCTGGGTCGACTACCACCGCGCGATCGCCGAGGCCGTGCCCGAACTGGGCGTCGTCCCCTACATCCGCAACGCGCAGCTCACCGGCGCCCGGCTCGCCGAACTCGCCGACGCCTGCCCCAACGTGATCGGCGTGAAGTACGCCGTGCCGGACGCGGCGAAGTTCGCCGCCTTCGCCCGGGACGCGGGACTCGAACGGTTCGTGTGGGTCGCGGGGCTCGCCGAGCCGTACGCCCCCTCCTACTTCTCGGCCGGCGCCACCGGTTTCACGTCCGGTCTGGTCAACGTCGCCCCGTCCGTCTCGCTGAACATGATCGAGGCGCTGCGCTCCGGCGACTACCCGACCGCCATGAAGGTGTGGGAGCAGATCCGCCGCTTCGAGGAACTGCGCGCCGCCAACGGCTCCGCCAACAACGTCACCGTCGTCAAGGAGGCCCTCGCCTCCCTCGGCCTGTGCCGCCGCGAGGTCCGCCCGCCGAGCAGACCGCTGCCCGAGAGCGAGCGCGCCGAGGTCGCCGCCATCGCCGCGGGGTGGGCGATATGAAGTCCCCCGAGCAGCTCCGCAGCCACCAGTGGTACGGCACCGACGGCCTGCGCTCCTTCAGCCACCGTGCCCGCACCCGCCAGCTCGGCTACCTGCCCGAGGAGCACCTGGGCAAGCCCGTCATCGCGATCCTCAACACCTGGTCCGACATCAACCCCTGCCACGTCCACCTGCGCGACCGCGCGCAGGCCGTCAAGCGGGGCGTCTGGCAGGCGGGCGGCTTCCCCCTCGAGTTCCCGGTCTCCACCCTCAGCGAGACCTTCCAGAAGCCGACCCCCATGCTCTACCGCAACCTCCTCGCCATGGAGACCGAGGAGCTGCTGCGCTCCTACCCGGTCGACGGCGCCGTGCTGATGGGCGGCTGCGACAAGTCCACGCCCGCCCTGCTGATGGGCGCCGCCAGCGCCGACCTGCCGGCCGTGTTCGTGCCCGCCGGGCCCATGCTGCCCGGACACTGGCGCAACGAGGTCCTCGGCTCCGGCACCGACATGTGGAAGTACTGGGACGACAAGCGGGCCGGCGTCATCGGCGACTGCGAGATGCAGGAGCTGGAGAGCGGCCTGGCCCGCTCGCCCGGCCACTGCATGACCATGGGCACGGCGTCCACGCTGACCGCCGCCGCCGAGGCCCTCGGCGTCACGGTCCCGGGCGCGTCCAGCATCCCGGCCGTCGACTCCGGGCACGACCGGATGGCCGCCAGGGCGGGGATGGCGATCGTCGAGCTGGTCCACAAGGACCGCAGGCTGAGCGACATCCTCACCGCGGACGCCTTCGAGGACGCGGTGACGACCGTCCTCGGACTCGGCGGCTCCACCAACGCCGTCATCCACCTGATCGCCATGGCCGGACGCGCGGGCGTCAAGCTCACCCTCGACGACTTCGACCGCATCGCCCGCACCGTCCCGGTGCTGGCCAACGTGCGGCCCGGCGGACAGACGTACCTGATGGAGGACTTCCACTTCGCGGGCGGGCTGCCCGGGTTCCTCTCCCGGATCCCGGACCTGCTCCACCTGGAGCGTCCCACCGTCTGCCACGACACGATGCGCGAGCAGATCGCCGGCGCGCAGGTGCACGACGACGACGTCATCCGCCCCCGGGACAACCCGGTCGCGGCCGAGGGCGGGGTCGCCGTACTGCGCGGCAACCTCTGCCCGGACGGCGCCGTCATCAAGCACATCGCCGCCGAACCGCACCTGCTGAAGCACACCGGCCGCGCCGTCGTCTTCGACGACTACCGGCAGATGCAGCGGACCATCAACGACCCGGCGCTGGACATCACCGCCGACAGCGTGCTGGTCCTGCGCAACGCCGGCCCCAAGGGCGGTCCGGGCATGCCCGAGTACGGGATGCTGCCGCTGCCCGACCACCTGCTCAAGCAGGGGGTGCGGGACATGGTGCGGATCTCCGACGCCCGGATGAGCGGGACGAGTTACGGCGCGTGCGTCCTGCACGTCGCCCCCGAGTCGTACGTCGGCGGACCGCTCGCCCTGGTGCGCACCGGCGACTCGATCACCCTCGACGTCGAGAACCGCACCCTCCGGCTCGACGTCGACGACGAGGAGCTCCAGCGCCGCCGGGCGCAGTGGACGCCGCCGCCCGTGCGCCACGAGCGCGGCTACGGCGCGCTCTACAACGAGCAGATCACGCAGGCCGACACCGGCTGCGACTTCGAGTTCCTCGCCCGTCCGGGCACGGTCCAGGACCCGTACGCCGGCTGACCGGCCGTACCCCAGGACCCCGCACACCTACGAAGAAAGCGCTTCACCCGCACACGCACCACACAGCACGACGTACCGAGAAACGGAGAACAGTCATGGCCCATGCCGCAGCCGTGGCGAAACCGCCCAGGCCACCCCGGCGGCGCCGTGCCTCCGCCACGCCCCGCAGGCTCCCTTACCTGCTGATCGGGCCGGCCGCCCTGCTCATGCTGGGTTTCATCGCCTACCCGGTCATCAGCGTCTTCTACTACAGCCTGCAGAACTACAACCCCACCAAGCCCTGGCGGAACGGCTACGCGGGCTTCGACAACTTCACCCGCATCTTCACCGAGGACCCGCTGTTCTGGGACACCCTCGTCTTCAGCGCCAAGTGGGTCTTCGTCGAGGTCGGACTGCAGCTGCTGTTCGGCCTGGCCCTCGCCCTCATCGTCAACCAGACCTTCGCCGGCCGCGCCCTGGGCCGCGCCATGGTCTTCTCGCCGTGGGCCGTCTCCGGCGTGCTGACCTCCGCGATCTGGGTGCTGCTCTACAACTCGCAGACCGGCATCACCCGCTACCTCGCGGACATGGGCATCGGCGACTACGGCGTCAGCTGGCTGTCGGACACCTCCACCGTCTTCCCGGCGGTGGTCGTCGCCGACCTGTGGCGCGGTGTCCCCTTCTTCGCGATCCTCATCCTCGCCGACCTCCAGTCCGTCTCGAAGGACCTCTACGAGGCCGCCGAGGTCGACGGGGCCAGCCGCATCAAGCAGTTCTGGCACATCACGCTGCCGCACCTGAAGGACGCCATCATCCTGTCCACGCTGCTGCGCGCGGTGTGGGAGTTCAACAACGTCGACCTGCTCTACACGCTGACCGGCGGCGGACCCGCGGGCGAGACCACGACACTGCCGCTGTACATCGCCAACACCTCGGTGGACGCGCACAACTTCGGCTACGCGTCGGCCCTGACCACGGTCGCGTTCCTCATCCTGCTCTTCTGCTCGATGGTCTACCTGCGGCTGAGCAAGTTCGGAGGCGAGAAGTGATCACCAAAGAGGCCCCCCCGGCCGCCCCCGCCCCCGCGCGCACCACCCCCGAGCCGCCCCGGCCGGCCAAGAAGCGCCGGGCCTGGGACGAGGCGCCGCGCTGGCAGATCTACCTGCCGCTGGGCATCTACCTCGTCTTCACCCTCATCCCCTTCTACTGGATCCTGCTCTTCGCGCTCCGCCCGGCCGGCTCGACCTCGCTCGTGCCCTGGCCGATGACCTTCGTCCACTTCGAGAAGGTCTGGACGGACCGCAGCTTCGGCACCTTCTTCTACAACAGCGTGCTGGTCGGCGTCGCCACCCTGGTCATGACGACGCTGGTCGCCCTGGCCGGCGGCTACGCCCTCGCCCGGTTCGACTTCAAGGTCAAGCGGGCCTTCATGCTCGCCCTGCTCTGCTCCCAGTTCGTGCCCGGCGCGCTGCTCCTGGTCCCGCTGTTCGAGATCTTCGCCGAACTGCAGATGATCAACTCCCTCGGCAGCGTCATCATCGCCGAGACGGTCTTCCAGCTGCCGCTGTCGATCATCCTGATCAGCAACTTCATCAAGAACGTGCCGTACTCCCTGGAGGAGGCCGCCTGGGTCGACGGCTGCAACCGGTTCAGGGCCTTCCGGGTGGTCGTCCTGCCGCTGCTGCGGCCCGGTCTGATCGCCGTCGGCTCCTTCGCCTTCGTCCACTCCTGGAACCACTTCCTGTTCGCCCTGATGTTCCTCAACAACCAGGAGAAGCAGACCATCCCGGTCGGCCTCAACACCCTGATGAGCGCGGACAGCGTCGACCTCGGCGCGCTCGCCGCGGGCGGCATCATCGCGGCCGTCCCCGTCGTGATCGTGTTCGCCTTCATCCAGAAGTGGCTGATCACCGGGTTCAGCGCGGGGGCGGTGAAGGGATGACCTCATCTCGGACCGTGCCCGACGCCCCGCTGCCCGTCGTCCTCGCCGGCGCCCGCGGCCACGGCCGCTGGCACGTGGCGAACATCCGCCGCCTCGAAGCGGAGGGACGCGTGAGGCTCGCCGGGATCTGCGAGCTCACCCCGCTCACCGAGGACGAGTTCGGCGGTGAACTCCCCGAGCAGTCGGCCGACTTCGGCGCACTGCTGGAGTCCACCGGCGCCCGGATCGCGGTGATCTGCACCCCGATCCCGACCCACACCGACCTCGCCCTCGCGGCGGCCGAGCGGGGCGTGCACATCCTGCTGGAGAAGCCGCCGGCGCCGTCGTACGCCGAGTACCGGCGGATGGCCGACGGGGTCGCCGCGGCCGGGGTGGCCTGCCAGATCGGCTTCCAGTCGCTGGGCTCGCACGCCGTGCCCGCGATCCGCGAACTGGTCGACGGGGGCGCCGTCGGCCGGGTGGTGGGGATCGGCGGAGCCGGCGCCTGGGTGCGGTCCGAGGAGTACTTCCGGCGGGCGCCCTGGGCGGGCCGGCGCCGGCTGAACGGCGTCGACGTGGTCGACGGGGCGCTCACCAACCCGCTCGCCCACGCCGTCGCCACCGCCCTCGCGCTCGCCGGGAGCACCCGCGCCGAGGACGTCGCCGGCATCGAGACCGAGCTGCTGCGCGCCAACGACATCGAGTCCGACGACACCTCCTGCGTGCGGATCACCACCGCGCGGGGCGGTTCGGTCACCGTCGCCGCGACCCTGTGCGCGGAGCGGGCGGACGAACCGTACGTCATGGTGCACGGCACCAGCGGCCGGATCACCTTCTGGTACAAGCAGGACCGCGTCCTGCTCCAGCGCGCGGACCACGGCCCCGAGGAGCTGCGGTTCGGCCGCACCGACCTGCTGGAGAACCTCGTCGCCCACCTCACCGACGGCACCCCCCTGCTGGTCGCCCCGGACGAGACGGGCGCCTTCATGCGGGTCGTCGAGGCGATCCGCGAGGCCCCCGACCCGGCCCCGCTGCCCGACGGCGTCTGGCGGCACGTCCCCGGTGAGAACCGCCGGGTGGTGCCCGGCGTCGACGGCCTCGTCGCGGCCGCCGCCGACACCCTGTCCCTCTACTCCGAGCTGGGCGCCTCCTGGGCCCTGCCCGCCCACCACCTGCCGAAAGAGGTGAGCACCCGATGACCGGCGACGACTCCGTGGTGCTGCGCGTCGCGGGCCGGCCCGTCGGCCGGTACGTCACCCGGCCCGAACTGCCGGCCCGGCTCTCCCCGCGGCCGTACCTGCACCCCGTCACCACTCTGGCCGGCACGGCGGTCACCGAGCTGAGCCCCGCCGACCACGCACACCACCTCGGCGTCGGTGTCGCCGTTCCCGACGTCGAGGGGTTCAACTTCTGGGGCGGACGCACCTACGTCCGCGATCAGGGCCCCACCGAGCTCGACAACCACGGCTCCCAGCGGCACACCGCCTACCAGCTGCGCGACCCCGACGGGTTCGTCGAGGAGCTGCGCTGGACGGCCGCGCCGGGCGAACTGCTGCGCGAGCGCCGCACGGTCGCCGTCACCGAACTCACCGGCGCCGCCTGGGCGCTGGACTTCACCTTCTCCCTCACCAACGTCACGAGTGCGCCGCTCTCCTTCGGCAGCCCCGCCACCAACGGCCGTCCCGGAGCCGCGTACGGCGGCTTCTTCTGGCGGGCCCGCAAGGAGGAGACGGCCCCGGACGTCTTCACCGACCGCACCGAGGGCGAGGGCGAGGCGCACGGCCGGCCGGCCGACTGGATCGCGCTGGCCGGATCCACCTGGACGCTCGTCTTCGCGGGGGCCACCGAGCAGACCCGGCGGGACCCCTGGTTCGTCCGCACCGCCGAGTACCCGGGCGTCGGCTCCTCCCTCGCCCACACCGCACGGCTGCCCCTCCCGGCCGGCGAGACCGTGGTCCGCCGGATCGTCACCGTCGTCGCCGACGGCCGCCTCGACCGGAGCGCCGCCGCCGCCCTGGTCCGCAAGGCGGTGAGTCCATGACCGCCGGGCGGACCGACACCACCTACCGCAACCCGGTCCTGAACGCCGACTGGTCCGACCCGGACGTGATCCGCGTCGGCGACGACTTCTACCTGACCGCCTCCAGCTTCGGCCGCGCCCCCGGACTGCCCCTGCTGCACTCCCGCGACCTGGTCAACTGGACCCTCGTCGGCCACGCCCTCGAACGGCTCGAACCGGAGAGCGAGTTCACGACGCCCCGGCACGACTGCGGGGTCTGGGCCCCGTCCCTGCGCCACCACGACGACCGGTTCTGGATCTTCTGGGGCGACCCCGACCAGGGCGTCTTCCAGGTCAACGCCCCCGAGATCCGCGGCCCCTGGACCCGGCCGCACCTGGTGAAGGCCGGCAAAGGGCTGATCGACCCGTGCCCCCTGTGGGACGACGAGACCGGCGAGGCCTACCTCGTGCACGCCTGGGCCAAGTCACGCAGCGGCGTCAAGAACCGCCTCACCGGCCACCGGATGCACCCCCACGGCACCGAACTCCTCGACGAGGGCAGGGTGATCGTCGACGCCGACCGCATTCCCGGCTGGTTCACCCTGGAAGGGCCCAAGCTCTACAAGCACGACGGCTGGTTCTGGATCCTCGCCCCCGCCGGGGGAGTGGAGACCGGCTGGCAGGGCGCCTTCCGCTCCCGCGCGTTCTTCGGACCGTACGAGGAGAAGGTCGTCCTGGAGCAGAAGGACACCGACGTCAACGGCCCCCACCAGGGCGGCTGGGTGCGCACCCCGTCCGGCGAGGACTGGTTCCTGCACTTCCAGCAGCGCGGACCGTACGGCCGTGTCGTGCACCTCCAGCCGGTGGGCTGGGGTTCGGACGGCTGGCCGGTGTTCGGGCACGACGGCGCCCCCGTCGCCGAGCACCGCCGCCCGGACCTGCCGCCGCAGCCGCCCGCCGCGCCGGCCACCGACGACGACTTCCCCGGCGGACGCCACGGCCGTCAGTGGCAGTGGACCGCCAACCCGAAGGAGGGCTGGACCACCCAGCACTCCGCCGACGGGTTGCGGCTGACCTGCGTCCGTTCCGCCGGCGCGCACGATCTGCGTACACTGCCCCACGTCCTCACCCAGCGGCTGCCCGGCACCCCGTGCACCGTCGAGGTGGAGCTGCGGCTCGACAGCGAGGAACCCGGGGCACGCGCCGGACTCGCCGTCCTCGGGGACGCCTACCGCTGGATCGGTCTCCAGCGCGGCGCGGACGGCACGGTGCACCTGGTGCACCGGTTCGCCGAGACGGTCGCCGACAGGGAGCGCGACGCCGACCACCCGAGGCCCGCTCCCGGCGACCGGGCCCTGCTGCGCGTCGACATCGGCGCCGGGGCGCGCTGCCGCTTCTCCTGCGACACCGGGGACGGCTTCCGCCCCTTCGGCCAGGTCTTCGCCGCCACCCCCTGGCGCTGGGTCGGGGCCCTGCTCGGCCTGGTCGCCGTGGCTCCCACCGGCCAGGGACACGCCGGCACCGCCACCTTCACGCGGTTCCGGATCAGCACCTCGGCGTACGGCTGAACACCGCCGTACGCCCTCGACCGACCCCCCACGACTTCCGACCCCCACAACTTCACAGTCCGTTGGATCCAGAAGAAGAGAGCCGACCAATGAAGATCAGCATTCTCAGAAACAGCAGGGGCGGACGCCGGGCGTCGGCCGCCGTCGCCCTGGGGGCCGTGCTCGCCCTGACCGCCACCGCCTGCGGCGACGACGGCGGCAACAGCGCGGGCGGCGACGGCGACGAGGGCAACGGCAAGGGCAAGATCGTCTTCTGGGACAACAACGGCGGTGTCCGCACCGAGATCTGGAAGGAGGTCATCGCCGACTTCGAGAAGGCGAACCCGGACATCGACGTCCAGTACGTCGGCATCGCCTCCACCGAGTACCAGTCCAAGGTCGACACCGCCATCCAGGGCGGCGGCCTGCCGGACGTCGGCGGCATCAGCGCCTCGATGCTCGCGGGCTTCGCCGCCCAGGACGCGCTCGACACCCTGGACTTCCGGCTGGCCAAGTCGCCGCTGAACGGCAAGCTCAACAAGGACATGATCGAGTCGATGCGCGCCGCCGGCGGCGGGGACGACAAGCTGTACTCGATCCCGACCTCGGCGAACAACGGCGTCCTGTACTACCGCACCGACCTGTTCGAGAAGGCGGGCCTGGAGGAACCGACCACCTGGGACCGGTTCTACGAGGCCGCCGAGAAGCTGACGAACAAGGGCAAGAACGAGTTCGGCTACACCATCCGCGGCGGCGCCGGCTCCATCGCCCAGGCCCTGGACGCGATGTACGGGCAGTCCGGCATCACCTCGTTCTGGGACTCCTCCGGCAAGAGGACCACGGTCAACGACGCGAAGAACGTCGAGGCCCTGGAGAAGTACGCGGGCCTGTTCAAGAAGGTCACCCCCGCGGCCGACCTGAACAACGACTTCACCAAGATGGTCGCGCAGTGGGACTCCGGCACGATCGGCATGCTGAACCACAACCTCGGTTCGTACCAGGACCACGTCAAGGCGCTCACCGCCGACAAGTTCCGCGGCATCCCGCAGCCGATCGGGCCCGGCGGCAAGCGGGTCCAGGTCTCCAACCCGGTCGACGGCGTCGGCCTGTTCAAGAGCTCCAAGAACAAGGAGGCCGCCTGGAAGTTCATCGAGTTCGCCACGTCGGCGGAGTCGAGCTCGAAGTTCAACGAGTCGGCCGGCCAGGTGCCCGCGCACGCGGACGCCGCGAAGGACGAGTGGATCAGCAAGGCGGAGCCCACGAAGCTGGCCGCGGAGGCGCTGAGCGACGGTTCCACCACCATCGTCCAGCTGCCGTACTACCTGCCGGACTGGAACACGATCTCCAAGGCGGACAACGAGCCGAACTTCCAGAAGGTCCTGCTGGGGAAGATGAGCGCGAAGGAGTTCCTGGACACGATGGCCGAGCAGCTGAACGAGGCGCAGGCCGAGTGGCAGGAGCAGATGAGCTGATCGGCGGTTTCATCGGGGGCGGCCCGTCTCGTCTTCGGCCGCGGGCCGTCCCCGGCATGTCGCGCCCACGCGGCGCGGCCGCGGACCGGCACAGCCCCGCGCCCCTGAAGGGGCATGTCACCACTCCCTGTGGAAAGGCACAGCTCGTGTCCCTCACGCGTAGACAGGTTGCCGTCGCCGGGATCGGCGTTCCTCTCGCACTCGCCACGAGCGGGACCGCGCGGGCAACGCCCGGCCGGCGTTCCCGCACCCTCCACATCGCCGGTGATTCCACCGCCGCGCAGAAGTACGCCGACGCCGCGCCCGAGACCGGGTGGGGGATGGCGTTGCCCTTCCTGCTGCACCGGCGCCTCGCCGTCGCCAATCACGCCGTGAACGGGCGGAGTTCCAAGAGCTTCGTCGACGAGGGGCGGCTCGAGGCGATCCTCTCCTCGATCCGGCCCGGTGACGTCCTCCTCGTCCAGTTCGCGCACAACGACGAGAAGACCGCCGACCCCGCCCGCTACACCGAGCCCTGGTCGACGTACCAGGAGTACCTGCGGATGTACGTCGACGGGGCCCGGGCCCGTGGGGCGCGGCCCGTGCTGGCCACCGCCGTGGAGCGGCGCCGGTTCGACGCGGACGGGCGTGCCGTGCCGAGCCACGGGGAGTACCCGGCGGCGATGCGGGCGCTGGCCGCCGAGGAGCGGGTCGCGCTGCTCGACGTCCAGGCGCTGTCGCTGGCGTCGTGGCAGGAGCTCGGGGCGGAGGAGACCAAGAAGTACTTCAACTGGACGGCGACCGAGCAGGACAACACGCACTTCAACCCGCCGGGCGCGATCGCCGTGGCGCGGCTGGTCGCCCGGGAGCTGCTGCGCACCCGGGTGCTCGCGCCGCGCGACGTGCGCCGGCTGGACGCGGAGATCCCGGAGTCGTGGATCACCTGGCCGGAGGCCGTCGCGTAACACCCCCTGGACCATGAAGAAGGAGAGCCGCACCATGAGCACATTCGGATGGCATGGGCATGCCACGGTGAGAGCCGCCTCGCTGGCCGGCTGCACCGCCCTCGTACTGGCCCTGACCGGCACGGGCGCCCAGGCGCACTCCCCGTCGCACCACCACCGTGACCCCGCCCGGCAGACGCTGGGCGCGGGCGACGGCTGGGCCTCCTACGGCACCGGCACCACCGGAGGCGCCGCCGCCGACCGCGAGCACGTCCACACCGTGCGCACCTGGGCGGAGTTCAAGGCGGCCCTGGCGGACGGCGGAGACGCGCCGAAGATCATCAAGGTGAAGGGGACCATCGACGCGGTCTCCGAGGGCTGCGAGGCGTTCGCCGCGCCCGGCTACGACCTCGACGCCTACCTCGAGGCGTACGCGCCGGAGACCTGGGGCATGGAGCAGGACCTGAGCGCCGAGCCGGACGACAGCCAGGAGGGGCTGCGCAGGGCTTCCGCCGCCGCCCAGGACACCGCCATCAAGGCGAACGTCCCCTCCAACACCACGATCATCGGTGTCGGCCGCAACGCCGGGATCAAGGGCGCCAGCCTGCAGATCAAGGGCGTGGACAACGTCATCGTCCGCAACCTCGCCCTCGAGAGCCCGATCGACTGCTTCCCGCAGTGGGACCCGACCGACGGCAGCCGGGGCAACTGGAACTCCGAGTACGACACCGCCGTCGTCCACGGCTCCACCCACGTCTGGCTGGACCACAACACGTTCACCGACGGCGAGCACCCCGACAGCGAGGCGCCCGCCTACTTCGGCATGCTGTACCAGCAGCACGACGGAGAGCTGGACATCGTCAAGGGCGCCGACTACGTCACCGCCTCCTGGAACGTCTTCACCGAGCACGACAAGACGATCCTGATCGGCAACAGCGACGGCGAGTCCACCGCCGTCGGCGACCGGGGCAGGCTGAAGGCCACCTTCCACCACAACCTGTTCTCCGGCCTGGTCGAGCGCGCGCCCCGCGTCCGCTTCGGACAGGTCGACGTGTACAACAACCACTTCGTGGCGAAGGACGGCTACGCCTACAGCTTCGGCATCGGCAAGGAGTCCCAGCTCGTCGCCGAGCACAACGCGTTCACCCTGGCGAAGGGCATCAGCCCGGCGAAGATCCTCAAGCGGTGGAACGACTCGCCGCTCACCGCCGCGCACAACCTGGTCAACGGCGAGCGGGTCGACCTGATCGCCGTGCACAACGCGGAGATCCCGGCCGAGACCCTGCGGTCCGGCGCCGGCTGGACGCCCGCCCTGCGCACCGCCGTCCACCCGGCCAGGGCCGTCCCGGCCCTGGTGAAGCACGGCGCGGGCGCCGGCCGCGTCCGCTGACCCCTCCCTCCCGACAGCCGGGCCGGTGCGGCCCGCCCCCACTGCGGCCCGCACCGGCCCGGCCCCGTCACCCAAGGAGCACCCGCATGCCCCCGTCCCTGTCCAGAAGGAACGTCCTGCTGGCCGGCGCCACGGCCTCCGCCGCGCTCGCCCTGTCCGCCGCCCCGGCGCAGGCGGGCCACGGGCCCCGCCGCCCGTTCGGCCGGTACGGCTCACCGTCCGCCCGGCTCACCCCCAGGACCCTGTACGTCCACCCGCGCGGCGCCGGCGACTTCACCACCGTCCAGGCCGCCGTCACCGCCGCGACCGGCACCGGACGCACCCTCGTCATCGCCCCGGGCACCTACCGCGAGACGGTCTCCGTCGACGCCGACCGCACCGACATGACCTGGCTCGGCGCCTCCCAGGACCCCCGTGACGTGGTCATCGTGTACGACAACGCGGCCGGCACCCCCAAGCCGGACGGCTCCGGCACCTACGGCACCTCCGGCTCGGCCACCACCACCGTGCGCCCCGACGGCTTCACCGCCCGCTGGATCACCTTCGCCAACGACTGGCTGCGCACCGATCTCCCCGGCACCAGCGGCACCCAGGCCGTCGCCCTCAAGGTGCAGGGGGACCGCAGCGCCTTCACCCACTGCCGGTTCCTCGGCCACCAGGACACCCTGTACGCCGACTCCCTCTCCCTGGACGCCTTCGCCCGCCAGTACTTCGCCCACTGCTACGTCGAGGGCGACGTCGACTTCGTCTTCGGCCGGGCCACCGCCGTCTTCGAGCACTGCCACTTCCGCACCCTGGTCCGCCCCGACCTCACGGGCGCGCCGTACGGCTTCGTCTTCGCGCCGTCCACCGCCGGCGCCAACCCGCGCGGCTACCTGGTCACCCGCGGCAGGATCAGCAGCGAGGCCCCCGACGGCTACTACAAGCTGGCCCGCCCCTGGGTGCCCAGCTCCGACCCCACCGCCCGCCCGATGCTCACCGTGCGCGAGACCCACCTCGGCGCCGGCATCGACGCCGTCGCGCCCTACGCCGACATGCGGGACGCCTACCCCTGGCAGGACCAGCGCTTCGCCGAGTACCGCAACACCGGCCCCGGCGCGGTCGTCACCGTCCCCGCGAACCGTCCCCGGCTCACCCGCGCACAGGCCGCCTCGCACACCCCAAAGGCGTACCTCGGCGACTGGCGGCCGTATGCCCGCCACCGGTGACCTGCCCGGATTCCACACGGCGCTCAAGGACGAGCTGACCTTCCCGCTCGCCTGGGGCGCCTCGCCGGTCCGGGACTTCGACGCGTGGCGGCGCACGGCCCGCGCGGTGGTCGAGGAGCACCTCCTCGTCGACCGGCAGGACGGGACGCCGTACGCCCCGGAGTTCGCCGCCCGTTCGGACGGCGACGGGTACACGCGGGAGCTGGTCACCCTCTCCCTCACCCGCTACGGACGGGTCCGCGGCGCCCTGCTCACCCCGTGGGGCGCCGGCCCGTTCCCGGCGGTCCTGCTGCTGCACGACCACGGCTCCCGGTTCGACATCGGCAAGGAGAAGGGCGTCCGGCCCTGGGACGACGACGCCCGCCTCGCCTCCGCCGAGGAGTGGGCCGGCCGGTGCTTCGGCGGACGCTTCGTCGGGGACGAACTCGCCCGCCGCGGCCATGTGGTGCTGTGCCTGGACGCGCTCGGCTGGGGCGACCGCGGCCCCCTGGCCTACGAGCGACAGCAGGCACTGGCGAGCAACCTCTACCACCTCGGCTCCTCGCTCGCCGGACTGCACGCCCGCGAGGACCAGCGGGCCGCCGCCTTCCTGGCGGGCCTGGACCGCGTGGACGAACGCCGCGTCGCCGCCGTCGGCTTCTCCATGGGCGGCTACCGCGCCTGGCAGGCCGCCGCGCTCAGCGACGACATCGCCGCCGCGGTCAGCGTGTGCTGGATGACGGGCCTGAAGGAGATGATGGCGCCCGGAAACAACACCCTGCGCGGGCAGTCGGCGTTCCACATGCTCCACCCGGGACTCGCCCGGCACCTCGACATCCCCGACGTGGCGAGCATCGCCGCGCCGAAGCCGATGCTGTTCTTCCACGGCGGGCGCGACGCCCTGTTCCCCGCCGACGGGGTGCGGACCGCGTACGACAGGCTGCGGGCCGTCTGGCGCGCGTGCGGCGCCGAGGAGCGGCTGCGGCTGAAGACGTGGCCGGAGCGCGGCCACGTCTTCGACGCCGTGATGCAGGACGAGGCCTATGCCTGGCTGGAGTCGGTCACCGCCGCACCGGCCTGACCGACTCCAGGGTCGGCACCACCGGCTCGATGGTGCCGTCGGCCGCGAACTCCAGGCGGTCGACGGTGGTCTCGCGGTGCGTGCCGTCCCCGCCGGGCTTCCCTGGGCCGTTCAGCGCGAACCGGTGGTAGACGATGTACCAGTCGTCGGTGCCGGGGGTGTTGACCACGGAGTGGTGACCGGTGCCGAGGATGCCGTACTCGGGGCGCTTGGACAGGATCGTGCCGCGCTCGGTCCACGGGCCGAGCGGGGACGGACCGGTCGCGTAGGCCACGTGGTAGTCCTCGCTGCGGGTGTCGTCCTCGGACCACATGAAGTAGTACGTGCCGTCGCGCTTCACCACGAAGGAGCCCTCGCGGAAGCCGTCCGGGGTGATGTCCTTCACCCGCCCGGCGTCGAAGGACACCATGTCGTCGTCGAGCGGGGCCACGTAGCCGTGCCCGTTGCCCCAGTACAGGTACGACCGCCCGTCGTCGTCCGTGAACACGGCCGGGTCGATCATCTGGCCGCTGAACTGCGTCCTCCCGATCAGCGGCGCGCCGAGCGCGTCCGTGAACGGGCCGGCCGGGGAGTCGGCCACCGCGACGCCGATCTGCTGCTCGGCGCAGAAGTAGAAGTAGTACCTCCCGTCGCGTTCCGCGATCGCGGGCGCCCAGGCGTTCCTGTCGGCCCAGGACACGTCGGGCCCGAGGTCGAGGATCACCCCGTGGTCCTTCCAGTGGACCAGGTCCTTCGACGAGAACGCCTTGAACCGGGTGCCGCCCCAGCCGGGGAAGCCGTCCGTGGTCGGGTAGATCCAGTACCGGCCGTCCAGGTACCGCACGTCCGGGTCCGCGTACAGGCCGGGCAGGACGGGGCTGCGGGTGGGCACCGCCTCGACGGTCCAGGTGCGCCGTGTGCCGTCGGCGGCCGTCACCGTGTACGCCTGCGGCTGGCGGAAGTCGCGGCGGGCGCCGGACCCCGGGCCGACCGTCGCGCCCTCGGCCGCCCACAGCCTCGGCGCGAGACGTCGCAGGTCGGCGTCCGGCTCCATCGGCAGCACGACCCTGCCCGTCTCCTCGCTGACGACGGCGTACCCCTTCTGGCCGGGTGCCGTGACGTCCACGAGCGACGTGGGGCTCTGCGGGTACGCGGCCAGCAGCCGGTCGTACTCCGCTTGCGTCACCGGGATCACCGTGCCGTGCCGGGGACTCGCGGGCAGCTGGTAGTCCGTGGACGGGGTCCACTCGCCGGAGTCGAGGTCGGTGGTCTCGAAGGGGAGGTAGCCCCGGCCGCCGTACTCGTCGATGAACAGGTACCACTTCTCCTCGGTGTTCGACTTGAACACCGTCGGCCCCTCGCCCCGGCTCATCGCGCCGCTGCCGATGCAGTCGGAGACGAAGGTGTACGAGGTGTCGGTCAGCGACGCCGACTTCTCGCCGGTGACGAACTTCGAGCAGGGCGAGCCGGAGGCCGGGTCGCGCTCGTCCTTGGTGTAGCGGTAGTACGTGCCCTCGTGCTCGACGACGGTCGAGTCGATGACCGAGTAGCCAGGGTCGTTCCAGACCTTCGGCTCGCTGAAGGTGCGGAAGTCCTCCGTGGTCGCGTACAGCATCCTGTTGTACGTCGAGCCGGTGTGGTCCGGGTCGTCGTCGGCGTACAGCTTGGACGCCCAGAAGACGACGTACGCGTCGAGCTCGTCGTCCCAGTAGGCCTCCGGGGCCCAGGTGTTGCCCGCGTTGTCCGGGGCCACCTTCACCAGGCGCCGGTCGGTCCAGTGGACCAGGTCGGTGGACTCCCACACCATGATCGACTTACTGCCGTGCCGCTGGACCTCGTCCCAGCTGCCGCTGCTGCCGCGGTACATCCGCAGGTCGGTGGCGATCATGTAGAACCGGTCGCCCCCGGGGGAGCGGATCACGAACGGGTCGCGCAGCCCCTTCTCGCCGGTCGTGGAGGTCAGCACCGGTTCGCCGGCGTTGAGTTCGCGCCAGTGCAGGGCGTCGTTGCCGCGGCTGAGGGCGTAGCGGATCTGCTCGCCGTCGGCGGTGCCCTCGCCGGTGAAGTAGGCGAAGAGGTAACCGGCGTACGAGGGCTTCTTCACGGGCGGTGCTCCGGGGTGTGCGGTGCCCGGCGGGGCGGCGAGCAGGGCGAGGAGGAGGGCGAGGAACGGGACGAGAAGCGTGCGGCGTGCGGTGTGGCGGCGCATGACACTTCCTGTCGGAGCCTGAGGGATTCTGTTGTTTCCCGGAGTGTCGCCAGGGGAGCGCGGGGCGTCAACCGATGCGGGTGGGGCGGGCGACGCCGAAAGTTTTCGGGTGTTTTCGCCGTGCGGAGGCTCGGACGAAAGGCGGACGCCCCGCCGGACGAACCGGCGGGGCGTCCTGGTCGGCGGCCCGGATGGGGGTCCGGGACCGCCGGGGGGTTCCGGCCGCCCGAGGGGGGCTCGGGCGAAGCCGGTCACCGGGCCGCCGGACGTCGAGGCGGCGGCCCGGGGTCATGGGACCGGCGGGATCACTTGTAGGTGATGTCCGACGCCGAGAACATGCAGGACTTCCCGTCGGCGCCGGAGCCGAGCTCCTTCGGCTCCTTGCCCGTGTTGTTGCCCTGGAAGCGGGTGCAGGTCTTGATCTTCTTCTTGCTGTCGCCCTGGATGCGGATCTGCGACAGCGTGGCGGTGTCGCCGTAGTTGGTGTTGACGCCGACGAGCGACTTGCCGGGCGCGACGACGTCGATGTCCTTCAGCACGATCGTGCGCTTGTACTGCGTCTTGCAGTTGCCGCAGGAGCGCACCAGCTTGCCGAAGTCCTCGACCCGGAAGCCGCTCACGGTCAGCGTGCCGGCGCCGTTGAACTGCAGCACCTTGTCATCGGCCTTCTTCGCGCCGCCGCCGATCACCTTGTACTGGGCCGACGACGACTTGCCCTTGAAGCTGGCGGCGTCCTCGCCGACGTCCAGCCACCAGACGTTCTGCAGGGTGCAGCTGCCCTTGCAGTGCACGCCGTCGGCGGCCGGGGTGCCGATGATCACGTTCTTCAGCGTGGCGCCGTCGGCCAGCTCGAAGATCGGGTCCTGGTTCTCGTCCTGGCTGTCGCTGCCGAGGGCGCCGGTGCCGTAGAACTTCTTCATGCCGCCGTCGTACGTCCCGGAGACCGGGACGGTCTTGGACACCGGCTTGCTGCCGGTGTCGGAGGGCCAGGCCGAGGCGGCGCCCGCGGTGGACAGCATCGTCGTGGTGACGATCGCCGCACCCGTGATGCCGAGCGCGGAGACTCCGGCGATCACGGCCCGCCGCTTGGTGGTCCTGCGGCGGTGGGAGGCGCGCTGTTCGGGTCGTGCAGTCATGCGCGATGTCCTTGCGTGGAGAGGGTCTTTGCGTCTCCTGGTCGCCGCCGCCGCGGAAAGGGTTGCCGCCCCGGACGATCTTTTTTCAGGAATCCTCGTCGCCCGCCTCGTCCTTGTCTTCCTGCGCCGCGAAATCGCCGCCGACCGCGAGCTGTCCGGAGCCGGTGCCGGCCCTCGCCGTGTAGGCGTCGTCCCCGGCGTCCCGGCCGCCGCGCTCGTGGTCGTACTGCCCCGCGAAGACCCACTCGCCGGGCTTGACCGCACGGCCGTCCTTGAGCGTCCAGACGTAGACGAGGAAGCCGTCCCGCTCGTCCACCGAGAGCTCGAAGTCGTCCTCGGGCAGCGAGCGCCAGGCGCCCGTGGAGGTCACCCCGCCGGTCTGCGCGATCCGCAGCTCCACGGTGAGCGAGGTCAGCCGCTCGGCGGTCTTCAGGGTGACGTTGCTCTGCGCCCAGAACTCGTTGCTGTGCGGGTCCACCGAGCCGTCCGACCACAGCGGCCCGTCCTCGACCCCGGCCGGCGGCCGGACGGGGTCGCCGGACGGACTCGGCGTCCTCGCGGGCCCGCTGGCCGTGTTCCGGGGCTGCTCGGAGGGGTCCGGCGCGGGGGTCCCCGACGGCTCGGGCGGCCGGCTCGTCGCTTCCGGGGACGGTGTGGGCGTCGGTGAGACGGCCACCTGCCGCTGCGGCGGCTTCTCGTCCTGCACCGAGGACGCGACCGCGTAGCCGCCCACCGCCAGCACCCCGGCCACCGCGGCCGTCGCGCCCGCCACCCGGAACCAGCCGAACACCGGCGGGCGCGTGGCCCGGTGCTCGGGGCGGGCCGGTCCGGCCATGCCGCGCTCCACCCGGGCCAGCATGCGCTCCCGGTCGGGCTCGTGCGCCCCGGCCGCCTCCTGCAGCCGGGCGCGCAGCTCGTCGTGCACGTCCCGCCGCATCGTCATCGCTTCCTTCCCCTGGCCCCGTGGGGGCGTTTCCGCGCGTTCCCGACCGCTTCCCCGCCCGCGGTGGCCGCCACCGCCGCGTGCACCTGACGCGGCATCTCCCGCGTGCCCAGCAGCCGCTGCAGTTCGGCCATCCCCTTCGAGGTCTGGCTCTTCACCGTACCCACCGAGACGCCCAGAGCCAGCGCGGTGTCCTTCTCCGACAGGTCGAAGGCGTGTCGCAGGACCACACACGCCCGCTTGCGGAACGGCAGCCGGCGCAACGCCTCCTGCACGTCCACCACCCCCGGCACGTCGGGGTTCTCGATCCGTTCCTCGCGCGGTGACCAGAACAGCGCGATCCGCCGCCGCTCTCGCACCGCGCCGCGGATCCGGGTGCGGGCCAGATTGGCCACCACGCCCCGGGCGTACGCGGCCGGATGGTCGGCGGCGCGCACCCGGTCCCAGCGGTGCCACAGCGCCAGCAGCGCGTCCGCCGCCAGATCGTCGGCGATGTCCGCCTCACCCGTCAGCAGATGGGCCAGCCGGGACAGTTCGGCGTAGTGGCGTTCGAAGAACGCGTGGAACTCCACGGCGGCGGTGTCGTCGACGACGGTGCCCACGGGCGACCTCCCCTCGCAGCGGCGTCGGGCGCCCGACGGGCACCGGTGACGATGTGTGTCATGTAGATGACATGTGAATGTCCGGAGTGACCGGCGTGAGTTCCGGAGCGTAGCAGTGATCATTCACGGGCTCGTGCGGAGGGCCGAACGAGGTCTGGCCGGTCAGTGTGCGTAGGGACGACACGGGCCGCGGCGGGACGAGGTTCATCGCGGGCGCGATCCGGCCGGGCGCCCGGCGTGAAACAGCCGTCGGCACAAGGCGGCGGGCCGCCCCCGGGGGGAGGGGGCGGCCCGCCGTCCGTGAAGACGCCCTGCCGGCCGGGAGGGTTCAGTCCCGCGACGCCGCTTTCCGCACCGCCGGGTCGACGGTCGTCACCGCGGTGCCCGGGCCGGCCGGTGACGGTGTCCGTCACCGGCCTCGGCCGGGGGCCGTGCCGTTGAGCAGGTCCTGGTGGACGCTCTTCGGCTGCGTCGGGGCGCAGGCCTGCGAGGCGTGGCCCGTCACCGCCGCGTACAGCGGGCCGTCCTCGTACGTGCGCTTGTACGCGGGGCCGCCTCCCTCCGCCCGCGCCGAGCCGGTGATCGTCCCACCGGCCACGACGATGTCCCCGAGCGGCTCCGCGTACGTCCCGATCGCGTCGCGCCGGTCGTCGCTGTCGTCCGCGAGCGCCCGGCCCTCGTGGAACCGCACCCGGACCGCCCTGACCGGCAGGGCGAGCACCAGGAGCAGGGTGAGGACGGAGGCACGCCCGATCGCCTTGTTCCTCGCGGCCGGACGGACGAGCGGCGTCGGACCGTCGCCTTCCGTCCCGTTTCCCCGTCGGGCGTTCATCGAGCGGCCGTGCCGCCCGGACGCTCAGCGGTCCAGCGCGAGCACCAGCTCGTCGATCTCCGCGCCCCGCGCGGGCGCGTACGCCGCGGCCCGCCCGGAGACCTCGAAACCGCACCGCTCCAGCACCCGCCGCGACCCCGCGTTGTCCGCGGCCACGCGCGCGTACAGCGGGCGTTCGCCCACCTCCGCGAGGAGGGTGCGCAGCGCGGCCGTGGCGATCCCCTTGCCCCAGTGGGCGCGGTCGACCCAGTACGTCACCTCGCGCTCGCCCGCCTCCCCGTACACCGCCGCGTGCCCCACCACGTCGCCGTCGCCCAGCACCGTGCGCACCACGACCTCCGGGGAGCTGCGGATGCGCGTCCAGTGGGAGTCGAAGCGGTCCCGGTCGGCCGGGTCCTCGGGGGTGAAGGCCGCCATGCGCAGCGCCTCCGGGTCGTTCAGCTGCCGGTAGAAGACCGGCAGGTCGCTGTCGTGCACCGGTCGCAGGGCGATGTCCACGGGTCAGAGCCTCCGGGTGGCCAGGGTCAGCCGGTCGCGGGCGTCGAACAGGGCGTCCTTGACCATCTGCTCGTGCGCGGGCGTGAGCCGCGCCACCGGCACCGAGCAGCTGATCGCGTCCCGCGCGGGGGTGCGGTACGGGATCGCCACGCCGAAGCAGCGCAGCCCCAGCGTGTTCTCCTCGCGGTCCACGGCGAAGCCCTGCTCCCGCACCAGGCGCAGCTCCTCGATGAGCTTCTCCCGGTCCGTGATGGTGTTCTCGGTCAGCGCGGGCAGCGTCTCCGGGAGCATCTTGCGCACCTGCTCGTCCGGGTACGTGCTCAGCAGCGCCTTGCCCAGCGACGTCGAGTGCGCGGGCAGCCGGCGGCCGACCCGGGTGAACGGGCGCAGATAGTGCTGCGACTGGCGGGTGGCGAGGTAGACCACGTTGGTGCCGTCGAGCCGGGCGAGGTGGATGGTCTCCGTGGTGTCGTCGGAGAGCCGGTCCAGGGTGGGGCGGGCCGCCGCGACGACCTCGTCGCCGTCGATGTACGACGTGCCCACCAGCAGCGCCCGCACGCCGATGCCGTACCGCGTGCCCGTCGCGTCCGTCTCCACCCAGCCGAGGTCCACGAGGGTGCGCAGCAGCATGTAGAGGCTCGACTTGGGGTAGCCGACGGCCTCCTGGACCGCCGCCAGGGAGTGCATGCCGGGGCGTCCGGCGAAGTACTCGAGCAGTTCAACGGTCCGCACCGCGGACTTGACCTGCGCCCCGCCGCCCGTCTCGCCAGCCGACATCGCCCTTGACCCCTTCGTTCGCCGGGAAATAGTCTCCGAAGCACATTCACCCACAGAGACGCTGTTCAGCATATCGAACACCCCTGTGGGATGACGTACATACTGCGGCATTGCATGCGGCAATCAAGTGGAGGGACCCGCGGTGGCAGCAGCACCAGTCTGGAGTGTCGACCCCCGAACCGGGAAGCAGCGTGAACAGGTTGCGGTGGAGGCCACAGCCCAGGAGGTCGACGCCGCCGTCCGCGCCGCGCACGACGCGCGCGGCGCGCTGACGGACCGCACCGTCCGCGCGGCCTTCCTGCGCACGGCCGCCGACGAGCTCGAGGCGGCCAGGGACCAGCTCGTCGAGGTCGCCGACGCGGAGACCGCGCTCGGCCCGGTCCGGCTCACCGGCGAACTCGCCCGCACCTGCTACCAGCTGAGGGCCTTCGCCGGCATCGTCGAGGAGGGCGCCTTCCTCGACGTCGTCATCAACCACCCCGACGACACCGCGACCCCGCCCGTCCCGGACCTGCGCCGCTACAAGATCCCGCTGGGCGTCGTCGCCGTCTACTCGGCGTCCAACTTCCCCTTCGCCTTCTCCGTGGCCGGCGGCGACACCGCGAGCGCGCTCGCGGCCGGCTGTCCGGTCGTCGTCAAGGCCCACCCCGACCACCCCGGACTGTCCGAGCTGGTCGCCAAGGTGCTGCGCCGGGCCGCCGCCCGCCACGACGTCCCCGAGGGCGTGCTCGGCCTGGTGCACGGCTTCGACGCCGGCATCGAGCTGATCGAGCACCCGCTGGTCTCGGCGGCCGGTTTCACCGGTTCCGTCCGAGGAGGCCGCGCCCTCTTCGACGCGGCCGCCGCCCGGCCCGTCCCGATCCCGTTCCACGGCGAGCTGGGCTCGCTGAACCCGGTCGTCGTCACCGAGGCCGCCGCCGCCGAGCGCGGCGAGGCGATCGGCGCCGGGCTCGCCGGTTCGATGACGCTGGGCGTCGGCCAGTTCTGCGTGAAGCCGGGCCTCGTCCTCGCACCGGCCGGCGCGGCCGGCGACGCGCTGGTCAAGTCGCTGACGGACGCCGTCAGCGACACCGACGCCGGCGTCCTGCTCGACCACCGCATGCGCGACAACTTCGTCGCCGGGGTCGCCGAGCGCGCCCAGCTGCCCGACGTGGAGTCCCCGGTGACGCCGGGCGCGGGCGGCGAGCACACCGTCAGCGCGGGCTTCCTCACCGTCCCCGCGAGCCGGCTGGCCCAGGAGGGCGAGCACGACCTGCTGCTCGAGGAGTGCTTCGGACCGGTCACCGTCGTGGCCCGCTACGAGGACGACACCGAGGTGCGGGGTGTGCTGTCGCGGCTGCCGGGCAACCTCACGGCGACCGTGCAGCTGTCCGCCGAGGAGTCGGCGGGGCAGGGCCGCGGGGCGGAGCTGGTGCGGGAGCTGACGCCGCTGGCCGGGCGGGTCCTGGTCAACGGCTGGCCGACGGGCGTCGCGGTCGCCCCGGCCCAGCACCACGGCGGCCCCTACCCGGCGACCACCTCCACCTCCACGTCGGTGGGCGGCACGGCCATCGAGCGGTGGCTGCGGCCGGTCGTCTACCAGGGGACGCCCGAGGCGCTGCTGCCCGCGGAACTCAAGGACGACAACCCGCTGGGACTGCCCCGGAGGTTCAACGGCCGCCTGGAGCGCTGAGGACTCACCCCGCGCTCGGCTCCAGGCCCGCGTCCCGGGCCAGGAGCGCCGCCTGGACCCTGTTGTCGCAGTCGAGCTTGGCCAGGATGCGGCTGACGTACGTCTTCACCGTGGCCTCGCTCATGTGCAGGCGGGCGCCGGCGTCCGCGTTGGACAGGCCCTCGCCCAGCAGGGCCAGGACCTCGCGTTCGCGTGCCGTCAGGCCCGCCAGGCGGCGGCGCGCCTCCTCGCCGCGCACGGTGGCGGCGGGGGAGGCGAGGGTGTCCACCACGTGGCGGGTGGCGGCCGGGGACAGATAGGCGTCGCCGGCCGCCGCCGCGCGGACCGCGTGGATCAGTTCCTGCGGCGCGGAGTCCTTCAGCAGGAAGCCCGCGCCGCCGTGGCCGAGCGCCCGCAGGACGTTGTCGCGTTCCCCGAACGTCGTCAGGATCAGCACCCGGACCCCCGGTGCGGCGCGGCCCATCTCGGCCAGCGCGGTCAGTCCGTCCATCACGGGCATCTGGATGTCCAGCAGGGCCACGTCGACCGCGGTGCTCCGGGCGGTCTCCACCGCCTCCCGGCCGTCCCGCGCCTCGGCGACGACATCGATGTCGTCCGCCGAGGTGAGGATCATCCTGATGCCGGCCCTGATGAGCGGCTCGTCGTCGGCGACGAGGACCCGGATCACGCGGCCTCCTGCGCGGTCTCGGTGTGACAAGCGGATGGCGAAGCCCGCCCATCATGCCCGATCCGGCCGCGAGCGCGGCCGCGGACCGCGTCACACCTCGTGCGGGTAGGACTCCTTGGAGGACAGCTTCCCGTCGCGGAAGCAGAACCGGTAGACGATGTCCTCCTCGTCGTCCACGAAGTGCTCGCAGACGGCGTCCTCGGGCAGCGGCGGGCCGTCCTTCTCCACGCCGTCGGTGAGCAGCGAGCCGCCTTCCGGGAACTTCTTCCGGAGGTCCGCCTCGGCGTCGCCGATCCGGGCCGACTCGTACACGCTCGCCGGAATGACGGCCTTCCCCACCTCGTCCATCAGTTTCCCCGCCCCCCAGAACACCAGGGCGCCGACGCCCGCGACGAGGACCACGGCGGTGAGGGCGCATCCCAGGGCGACGTTCTTCTTGCTGCTCATGATGGCGGCGAACTCCTTGTGCGGATCGGTGCGTTCGATGACCGCTCCACCCTCGCCCGCGGAGCCCGCGCCGCTCTGCCCCCGAAAGTCGTCGCCGGCGACGACGGACGTCGCGCCGTCCGGACGGGACCGCCGCCCGCCGTCGCCGTAGGGCAGCACGCCGGCGAGGCGGAAACCACCGTCGGGGGTGGGACCGGTGTGCACCATGCCGCCGACCAGCCGGGCCCGCTCCCGCAGGCCCGTCAGCCCCTGCCCGCCGCTGATCGCGGCCGCCCGGGCCGGAGTCCCGGCCGACGCCGGTCCGTTGGCCACCTCCACCACCAGGCTGTCCGGTTCGTAGCGCAGCGCCACGGTGATCGGGGCGCCCGGCGCGTGCTTGTGCGCGTTCGTCAGGCCCTCCTGGGCGATGCGGTACACCGCGTGGTCGGCGGCGGGCGCGAGGGGCCGTTCGGCGCCGGAGCGGTGCAGCACCACCGCCGTGCCCGCGGCCCGCGACGACGCGACCAGCTCGTCCACGGTGGCCGCCCCCCGGGCCGTCGAGGGCCCGGCGTCGTCCCCGGGGACCGTCGTGGGCGCCTCCGCACCGTCCCGCAGGATGCCCACGGCCTCGCGCAGCTCCCGCATCGCCGACCTGGACGCCTCACGGAGGATGCCCACCCCTTCCCGCCGGCGGTCGCCCAGGTCCGGGTCCACCTCCAGCGCCCCGGCGTGCACGGCGATCAGGGCGAGCTGGTGACCGAGGCTGTCGTGCATGTCCTGGGCGATGCGCTGCCGTTCCAGCAGCCGGGCCTGCCGTGCCACCATCGCCTGCTCGCGCACCAGTTGGGCGTTGTGCCGGCGCAGGGCGTCGAGCAGGGCGTGGCGCTGGGCGCGGTAGCGGGAGGCGAGCCCCGGCACGACCGCCAGCATCAGGAACGGGCTCCCGGTCAGCACGGCCGCCAGCGGCAGGGACACCCCGAGCCCGTCGTCGCCCGTGCTGCCGACGGTGACGGCGAAGTAGAGCACGAGCCCGGCCGCGTACGCGCCCACCGCGCGTCCCGGGTGCTTGATGCGGCTGCC
The DNA here is from genome assembly GCF_001279005.1 of Streptomyces caelestis. Lineage (GTDB taxonomy): Bacteria > Actinomycetota > Actinomycetes > Streptomycetales > Streptomycetaceae > Streptomyces > Streptomyces heliomycini. The sequence goes on along the minus strand of NZ_LGCN01000203.1, from coordinate 4,940 downwards.
CGCCGACCAGCTCGCGCAGACCAGCAGCGGGACCGTGCCGAAGATCCCCCCGGCCAGGGCCGACGACACCGTCAGCACCGTCGCCGGCAGCGCACGGCGGACCAGCGACAGTACGGCGACGGCCAGGGCCACGGCGCCGCCCCGTGCGAGGGATCCGGTCTCCACCGTGCGGAGGAGTCCCGCGGTCCCGGAGAGGACCACGGTGAGCACGACCTCCCCGACGATCCGCCGGCGGGGCCAGGGAGAGGCGGCGGCGAGCCGGGAAAGGAGCGGCCCGCCGGGAGGTGATGTCTCTGCTGCGTCCACGCGCAGACCATAGAGGCCCGCCCCCGGGCCCCCGCATCCCCCCTTCGGAGCGGCGGCGAACGACGAAAGTGGACACCCCGCTTCCCAAGGCCCCTGTCCTCTTTGGTCGTTGCCGGCGGCGACTTACGGAGACTGCCCCGGACCGGGGCGCGCGCCGAGGATGGCTCCGCCGGACGCACACGGCGGACGGCGCGGGGACCGAGGGCTCGGGGAGCGGAACAGTGGACAGTGCCAGGCAGGGGACGAGCGGACGTTTCACCGTCCGGCAGAAGGCCGGTCTCAAGAGCGACCGGTACACCGTGAGCGAGTTGCTGCCGGACGGCTCCGACGGCGGGGTCCTCGCCTTCGCCGAGGTCGAGCGGCTCTCGCTCAAGGAGGAGATGACCTTCTACGCCGACGAGTCCAGGACCCGGGTCCTCTTCACCGTCGAGGAACGGAGCCTCCTCGACGCCGGCGACGGCTACGACGTGCGGGACGCGGAAGGCGGCTCCGTCGGCGCGTTCGAGGAGAGGTTCTTCGCCTCCCTGCTGCGCTCGACGTGGGTGCTGCACCAGCAGGGCTCGCCCCCGGCCGTCGGACGGGAGCGCAACCGGTTCGTGGCCGTCCTCCGCCGCGCCTGGGGCTTCCTGCCGTTGGACCTGGTGCCGTTCCTGTGGCCGTACCACTTCGATTTCGAGACGGACGGCAAGCCGGTGATGAGGGTCGACAAGAAGTTCGGGCTGCGCGACCGCTACGTGGTGGACGTGGTCGTACCCGATCTGGACCGGCGCCTGGCCATCGCCCAGGCCGTGGCCCTGGACGCGCTCCAGGGCCGCTGACCGGGACCGCCCCCCGGCCCCTGGGCGCCGGGGCCCGCCTGGAAGAATCCCGCCATGGACCTCGAGATCCCCGAACTGCCCTTCCCCTTGCGCGCCTACGGCCCCGACGGCCACTGGTCCCACGAGGACGGCGTCCTCACCGGACGGGCCGGACCCCGGCAGGACCGTTTCGTGCCGCCCACCGACGAGGCGCTGGAGCCCGCCTCCGACGCGCCGCGCCTGCTGGGCGCGCCCGAGGGCGACTTCCAGCTGATCGCCCGGGTCACGGTCGGCTTCGCCGCCGCCTTCGACGCCGGCGTCCTCTACGTCCACGTGGGCGAGCGGGAGTGGGCCAAGCTCTGTCTGGAGTACTCGCCGGACGTGCCCACCGTCTGCACGGTGGTCACCCGGGGCCACTCCGACGACGTCAACTCCTTCACCGTCGACGGTGGTTCCGTCTGGCTCCGGGTGAGCCGCACCGGGCGCGCCTTCGCCTTCCACGCCTCCCGGGACGGCGAGCGCTGGACCTTCGTCCGCCTCTTCACCCTCGGCGACGACAAGGAGACCGGGGCGGCCCTGGTCGGCTTCATGGCCCAGTCGCCGACGGGGGAGGGGTGCGCGGTGACGTACGACCACATCGAGTACCGGCCCCACTGGCCGAGCGATCTGCGGAACGGCGACTGAGGGAATGAGAGCAGCTGGTTGAATGTTCACGTAGTTGCCGGAGGGAGTCTCCGTACCCGTACGACCTGGAGTGCCGATCACGATGCGCGTCGAAATCTGGTCCGATATCGCCTGCCCCTGGTGCTATGTCGGAAAGGCCCGCTTCGAGAAGGCGCTGGCCGCCTTCCCGCACCGGGAGCGGGTCGAGGTCGTGCACCGTTCCTTCGAGCTGGACCCGGGCCGCGCCAAGGACGACATCCAGCCGGTGATCTCGATGCTCACCGGGAAGTACGGCATGAGCGAGGCGCAGGCCGAGGCCGGTGAGGACAACCTGGGCGCCCAGGCCGCCGCCGAGGGCCTGCCCTACCGCACCCGGGGCCGCGACCACGGCAGCACCTTCGACATGCACCGGCTGCTGCACTTCGCCCGCGAGCAGGGCCGCCAGGTGGAGCTGCTCGACCTGCTGTACCGGGCGAACTTCGCCGAGGAGCGGTCCGTCTTCGACGACGACGAACGGCTCGTCGAGCTCGCCGGCGCCGCCGGTCTCGACACCGGCGCGGCGCGCGGGGTCCTCGCCGACCCGCAGGCGTACGCCGACGAGGTGCGCGCCGACGAGCGGGAGGCGGCGGAGCTCGGCGCGAACGGTGTGCCGTTCTTCGTGCTGGACCGCACGTACGGCGTCTCCGGCGCCCAGCCCGCCGAGGTGTTCGCCCGGGCGCTGACGCAGGCCTGGGGCGAGCGCCCGCCGCTGACCCCGGTCAACGGCGACGCGGAGGCCTGTGGCCCGGACGGATGCGCGGTGCCGCAGCAGTAGAACGCGCAGGTCGGCGCGTGCGCATAAGCATTGCTTTGGGATGTCGGGCAGAACTCGGCAATGGACGGGGAGGTCCCGGGACCGCAGAGTGGTCCCATGGAGACCTTCGAGAACCTCGTCCGTGCCGAGTTCGCCCCGGAGAACACCTACCTGAACACCGCGAGCAACGCTCTCCTGCCGGCCCGCACCGTGGCCGCACTCCAGGACGCCGCGCGGCTGCGCGCGCGGGGCCGTACGCTGGACCCGCTCTTCGCCGACGTCGAGGCCTGCCGTGCCGCGTACGCCCGGCTGGCCGGCGTCCCGGCCGAGCGGGTGGCGGCCGGCGCCACGGTCGCCCTGCACACCTCGCTGATCGCGGCCTCGCTGCCGCCGGGCGCCGAAGTCCTCACCGTGGAGGGCGACTTCACCTCCGTGCTGAACCCCTTCCACACACGCGGCGACCTCAAGGTGCGGACCGTGCCGCTGGAGCGGCTCGCCGACTCCGTGCGGCCCGGCACCGCGCTGGTCGCGGTCGGCGCCGTGCAGTCCGCCGACGGCCGGATCGCCGACCTGCCCGCGCTGAGCGAGGCGGCGCGCGGCCACGGGGCGCGCACCTACGTCGACTTCTCCCAGGCGGCCGGCTGGTTCCCGGTCACGGCGGACGCGTACGACTACAGCGTCTCCATCACCTACAAGTGGCTGCTCGGCCCGCACGGCGCGGCCTTCCTCGTCGTCCCCGAGGACTTCGGCGACCTGACGCCGGTGCAGGCGGGCTGGGTCGCGGGGCAGGACCCCTGGGGCAGCTGCTACGGTCCCGTCGCCGAGCTCGCCCGCTCGGCCCGGCGGTTCGACTCCACTCCCGCCCTGTTCGCCTACGCGGGACTGCGCGCCTCCCTCGAACTCGTCGAGGAACTCGGCGTGGACGCCGTCCGCGCCCACGACCTGGCCCTCGCCGACCGCTTCCGCGCGGGGCTCGCCACGCTGGGCCACACACCCCTGCCCTCGTCCGGTTCGCCGATCGTGTCCGTGCCCGGGCTCGGCCGTCTCCAGCCGGAGCTGGCCGAGGCGGGCATCCAGGTGTCGAACCGCGCGGGGAACCTGCGGGCCTCCTTCCACCTGTACAACACGGCCGCCGACGTGGACCGGCTGCTGGACGCGCTGTCCGGCTGAACGCACGGCAGCGGGCCGGCGCCTCCCTGTCCCACACCAGGAGGCCCGGCCCGCGGTCTTGTGGTGCGCCTACCGCACCGTCCCAGCACCTACTTCACCGGCGTGAAGTCCCGTGCTCCGATGCCGTGGTGTCCGGGGGACGACCCCCGGGCCCCCGGCCGGATCCGGTTCACCTCACCGGGGTGAAGTCCCGTGCTCCGATGAACTCGGGCCGCCGGACGGGTGCGGCGAAGGGTTCGACGGCGGTGTTCTCCACGCTGTTGAAGACGATGAACACGTTGCTGCGCGGGAACGGCGTGATGTTGTCGCCGGAGCCGTGCATGGCGTTGCAGTCGAACCAGGTCGCCGAGCCGGCCTTGCCGGTGAACAGCCTGATGCCGTACTCCGACGCCATCTTCGTCAGCGCCTCGTCGGACGGCGTCCCCGCGTCCTGCATCTGCAGGGACTTCTTGTAGTTGTCCTTCGGCGTGGCCCCCGCGCATCCGAGGAACGTCTTGTGCGACCCCGGCATGATCATGAGACCGCCGTTGGTGTCGTAGTTCTCGGTGAGCGCGATCGAGACGATCGAGACCGAGATGGTGCGCATGTTCGGCAGGCCGTCCTCGGCGTGCCAGGTCTCGAAGTCGGAGTGCCAGTAGAAGCCGCTGGCGCCGAAGCCGGGCTTGACGTTGATCCGTGACTGGTGGACGTAGACGTCCGAGCCGAGGATCTGCCGGGCCCGCCCGACCACGCGCTCGTCGCGCACCAGCTTCGCGAAGACCTCGCTGATTTTGTGCACTTCGAAGACGGACCGGATCTCCTTGGACTGCGGCTCCACGATCGAGCGTTCGTCCGCGCGGATCGCCGGGTCGGTGGTGAGCCGCTCCAGCTCGCGCCGGTACTCGCCCACCTCGTCCGGTCCGATGAGCTGGTCGACGGCGAGGAAGCCGTCGCGCTCCAGAGCCTGGAGGTCACCGGTGGAGACGGGACCGGGCGTGTCCGGGGAGCCCCAGACGACCGGGTCCTGCCGGGGAGTCGCCACCTCGGTGGCGCCGCGGGTGGGGTAGAGGTCGGTGACGTGCGTGGTCGTGGTCGTGGTGGTCATGGCGAGTCACACCTCCTCGGTGAGCAGCGGGTAGACGCCGTTCTCGTCGTGGTCCTCCCGTCCGGTGACGGGCGGGTTGAAGACGCAGATGCAGTGGAAGTCCTCCTTGACCTTGAGCGTGTGCCGC
>NZ_LGCN01000202.1 GCF_001279005.1 Streptomyces caelestis | reverse complement strand
CCTTCTCCCTGGCCAGGACGATGCGCTTGCTCTCCCACGTGCCGGACGCCGATTTCACGTGCCGGTCGGTGCCTTCGATCTCCTTGAACGAACGGACGATCACGGTGGTGCGATGCCTCCTCGGCTCGGATGTGTGTTTCAGGCGGTTTCCCGGACGGCGCGGGCGAGGGCGGTGAGACCCTCGTCCAGCTCGTCCGGGGTGATGGTCAGGGACGGCAGCAGCTTGACGACCTCGCTCTCGGGGCCGGACGTCTCGATGAGCAGCCCGAGTTCGAAGGCGCGCTGGGCGATGCGGCCCGCGCGCTCCTTGTCGTGGAACTCCAGGCCCCACACCAGGCCGCGGCCGCGGTACTCCTTGACGTCGGCCAGGTTCTCCTCGGTGATGGCGATCAGCGCCTGCTCGACCTGCTCACCGCGCGCACGGGTCTGCTTCTCCATCGCGGAGCCGTCGGCCCAGTACGCCTCCA
>NZ_LGCN01000201.1 GCF_001279005.1 Streptomyces caelestis | reverse complement strand
CGGTGGGGGAGGGGAGGCGGAGCGAGGAAGGAGGACGGGACACGGGGACCACCACCTGCGACGAGGGACCGGTTTGCGACTCCCACGATGAGGCCTGGCGCCGCGCCCCGCCGGGCCCTGTGGACGTACCACGGCCCTGTGGAGAACTCCCCCGCCCGAACGGGACGTTCCGCCCCGCGAGCGGTTACGGCAGCGCGAACCCCGGGTTCATCCCGCCCAGCGCCGACGTGCACGGACAGTCCCGCCCCTCCGTCGTCGGCAGCGCGGCCACCGCGTCGAAGAGCACGCCCCGCAGCCGGTCCACGTTGGCGGAGAACACCCGCAGCACCTCCTCGTGGGAGACGCCCTCACCGGTCTCGGCGCCGGCGTCCAGGTCGGTGACCAGGGTCAGGGAGGTGTAGCAGAGCTCCAGCTCACGGGCGAGCGCCGCCTCGGGGTGGCCGGTCATGCCCACCACCGACCAGCCCTGCGCCCGGTGCCACAGCGACTCGGCGCGGGTGGAGAAGCGCGGCCCTTCGACCACGACCAGCGTGCCGCCGTCCACCGCCTCCCAGTCCCGGCCCCGTGCCGCCTTCAGCGCGGCGGCTCGACCGGTGGGGCAGTAGGGGTCGGCCAGCGACACGTGGACCACGTTCGGCACCGTGCCGTCGGGCAGCGGCAGCCCGTCGAAGTAGGTGCCCGCCCGGGACTTCGTACGGTCCACGAGCTGGTCCGGCACCAGCAGCGTGCCCGGCCCGTACTCGGGCCGCAGGCCGCCGACCGCGCACGGGCCGAGGACCTGGCGCACGCCGACCGACCTCAGCGCCCACAGGTTGGCCCGGTAGTTGATGCGGTGCGGCGGCAGATGGTGGCCGCGTCCGTGCCGGGGCAGGAAGGCGACCCGACGGCCGGCCACCTCGCCGAGGAAGAGGGAGTCGCTGGGCGCCCCGTACGGGGTGTCCACCTGGACCTCGGTCACGTCGTCGAGGAAGGAGTAGAAACCGGAGCCGCCGATCACGCCGATCCCGGCGTTCGCCTTGTTCGCCATGCCCCGCACCCTAACCGCACCCGGAAACGCCGAGGACCCCGTCGTCGGACGACGACGGGGTCCCGTAAGGAAGCGGCCTTACGCGGCGGTGGTGCCGGCGGTGCTGCTCGAGCCGGAGGAGCCGGAGGAGCCGGACGACGAGCCCGAACCCGAGTCCGAGGAGGAGGAAGACGTCGACGACGAGGTGCTCGACGACTTCGACGACGCCGGCGCGCTGCTCGACGAGGAGCCGCGGCTGTCGTTGCGGTAGAAGCCGGAGCCCTTGAAGACGATGCCCACGGCCGAGAACACCTTCTTCAGGCGGCCCTGGCAATTGGGGCACTCGGTCAGCGCGTCGTCGGTGAACTTCTGCACCGCCTCGAGGCCCTCGCCGCACTCGGTGCACTGGTACTGGTAGGTCGGCACTGTCTTCCTCCTGGCACTCTCACTCGATGAGTGCTAACGACGGTCCATAGTGACGCATTCCCGCGGTTCAGTCCACCGCGACGGGCTCGCGGTGACCCACGCCACGTGCGGCGGCGCGCCCGCGCGGGCCCACGGCCAGCCGCGACCGCAGCGCCAGCAGCGTCACGAGGGCCGCCGCCGTACCGGCCATCGGGACCAGGAAGCCGGCGCCGCCCCACAGGCGGTCCTCCAGCTGTCCGGCGATCGTGACGGCCGCCGCCTGGCCGAGTGCGACGGCACCGGTCAGCCAGGTGAAGGCCTCGGTGCGGGCGCCCGCCGGGACCAGGTTCTCCACCAGCGTGTAGCCGGTGATCAGGGCCGGCGCGATGCACATGCCGACCAGCAGGCCGAGGCCGGCCAGCAGCAGCGCCGAGTGGGCGGTCCACAGGGCGGACGCGGCCAGTGCGAGCGCCGTGTAACCGATCACCAGGCGCCGCTGCGGGGCGGCCTTCCAGGCGATCGCGCCGCAGGCGATGCCGGAGAGCATGTTGCCCGCGGCGAAGACGCCGTAGAGGACGCCGTTCAGTCCGGGCTCGCCGATCGACTCGGTGAACGCGGCCAGCGAGACCTGCATGCCGCCGAAGACGGAACCGATGCCCAGGAAGGTCACGATCAGCACGCGCACACCGGGGACGCGCAGCGCGGAGACGTGCTCCACGCGCGCGTGCCCGTCGCGGCCCGCCTCGGGCTGCGTGCCCTTCTGCGCGGCGAACAGCAGACCGCCGACCAGCGTCAGCCCGGCCTCGGTGAGCAGGCCCGCGGCCGGGTCGACGGCCGTGCACAGGGCCGTGGCCAGCAGCGGTCCGACCACGAAGGTGAACTCGTCGGTGACGGACTCGAAGGCCGCCGCGGTGGTCATCAGCGGGGAGCCCTTGAGCCGCACGCCCCAGCGGGCCCGCACCATGGGCCCGACCTGCGGCACCGAGGCGCCCGTGGGCACGGCGGCGGCGAACAGAGCCCACAGGGGCGCGTGGGACAGCGCCAGTGCGGTGAGGGCCAGTCCGGCCACCGTGTGCACCAGGACGCCGGGCACGAGGACGGCGCGCTGCCCGTGGCGGTCGGCGAGGCGGCCGCTGTAGGGCGCGAACAGCGCCATGGAGACGCCGGTGACGGCCGCGACGGCGCCGGCCGCGCCGTACGAGCCGGTGGTGTGCTGCACCAGCAGCACGATGGAGAGGGTGAGCATCGCGAACGGCTGGCGTGCCGCGAAGCCCGGGAGCAGGAACGTCCACGCGCCGCGCGTGCGCAGCAGCCGGCCGTATCCCGGTCGGGAGGTGGCCGACGGGTCCTTCGACGTGGTGACCGTGGATGCCACGGCCCGTGCCTTTCCGCCGCCTGGTAGCGGCCCGCGCGGTGCGCGGGCACGCCGAGAGCTGTCCTCTTGCGCTGACTGCGGTAGATGCCGGCGCCACAGCTCAGGGCGCTCCGGCCGCCATACGGTCGCGCCAGCTCTGCGTCAGGCAGAGTTGGTTCGATATGGGGTCCCTCGCATCGTACAGGGACCACCTGCCGCCCGCTGTGAGACCGGGCACGTCGCCGGTGCCTTGCCCGCGGGCCGTCAGCGTTCCGTCCGCGGTCCGTCGGCACCCAGCCAGCCGGCCAGCTTGCCGCCCCGGCCGACCGCGCGCAGGCGCCGTTCGGCGGCGTCCCGTACCGGGTCGGTGGCGACGACGAGCAGTTCGTCCCCGCGGCGCAGCACCGTCGACGGCAGCGGCACGAAGGACGTGCCGTCGCGCACGACGAGGGTGACGGCGGCCCCGGCCGGCAGCCGCAGCTCGGCGACCTCCACGCCGTGCATCCTCGACCCGGCCGGGACGGCGACCGACAGCAGGTGTCCGCGCAGCCGCTCCAGGGGGGCCGACTCGATGCCGAGGTCGGCGGCGGAGTCCGCGCCCAGGCGCAGCTTGCGGGCCAGCCAGGGCAGGGTCGGCCCCTGGACGAGGGTGTAGACGACGACCAGGACGAAGACGATGTTGAAGACCCGCTCGCTCCCGGCGACGCCCTGCACCATCGGGATCGTCGCCAGGATGATGGGCACGGCGCCGCGCAGTCCCGCCCAGGACATCAGCGTCTGCTCCTGCCAGGGCACCCGGAACGGCGTCAGGCAGACGACGACGCTCAGCGGACGGGCCACCACGGTGAGCGCCAGCCCGATGACCAGCGCGGGCACGATGTGGTCGCCCAGCTCGTGCGGGGCGACGAGCAGGCCGAGCAGGACGAACATGCCGATCTGGGCGATCCAGCCGAGCCCTTCGGCGAAGCCGCGGGTGGCGGGCCAGTGCGGCAGTTTGGCGTTGCCCAGCACCATCGAGGCGAGGTAGACGGCGAGGAAGCCGCTGCCGTGGGCCATGGCGCCGGCCGCGTAGGCGGCGATCGCGATGGCCATGACGGCGATCGGGTAGAGGCCGGAGGCGGGCAGCGCCACGTGCCGCAGCCCCCAGGCGCCCAGCCAGCCCACCGCGACCCCGATGGCGGCGCCGATGGCCAGCTCCAGCAGTATCTCGCCGACCAGGACGTACCAGTGCTCGACGGGTCCGGCCGAGGAGAAGGCGACGACCAGGATGACGACGGGGGCGTCGTTGAAGCCGGACTCCGCCTCCAGCGCGCCCGTCACCCGCGCGGGGAGCGGTATTTTCCGCAGCACCGAGAAGACGGCCGCCGCGTCGGTCGACGACACCACCGCGCCGATGATCAGTGCCTGCCGCCACTCCAGCCCGACCAGGAAGTGCGCGGCCGACGCCGTGACGCCGACGCTCACCGCGACGCCGGCCAGCGCGAGCGCGGCGGCGGCGGGCAGGATCGGTCTCACCTCCGTCCACTTCGTGCCCAGACCGCCCTCGGCCAGGATCACGACCAGGGCCGCGTATCCGATGACCTGGGTCAGCTCGGCGTTGTCGAAGTGGATGTCGCCGAGGCCGTCCTGGCCCAGGGCGATGCCGATGCCCAGGTAGACGAGCAGGCTGGGGAGCCCGCTGCGCGAGGAGATCCGGACCGCTGCGACGGCGACGAGCAGGACGATCGAGCAGACGAGCAGGAGCTGGTTGAGGTGGTGGACAGTCAGCGGCCGTTCCCTTCCCTGACTCAGGCGCACCGCGCCTGAGCTCACGTACATCGCATGCGATCCGCCGCTTCCGCGGCAAACTACTTCGTTACCTTACCTAACTCTTGACGCGTTCTTGACGCTCTTGACGGCAAGATCGAACGTCCGTCCGGGCTGGTTCCGTACTCCGCGTCAAGTGCCGTGGGCCCCTGCGCCTATCGTTGCTCCAGCGCTCAGTTAAAAGCACAGCCCGACCTGCCGCTCGCGTTAGGACAGCAAGGACAGCGATGCCCACCGACACCACCGCCTCCACGGGTCAGCAGCCCGGCAAGTCCGGCAGGAAGAAAGGGCGCAAGGGCCGGCTCATCGTGCTCGTCCTGGTGCTGGCCCTGATCGGCGGTGTCGCCTACGGGGGGTACTGGTCCGTCAGCACCGTGCGCGCCTCCTTCCCGCAGACCGAGGGCTCGATCACGCTCAAGGGCCTGACGGGGACCGTCGACGTCAAACGGGACGGCTACGGCATCCCGCAGATCTACGCCTCCTCCGACGAGGACCTGTTCATGGCGCAGGGCTACGTCCAGGCGCAGGACCGGTTCTACGAGATGGACGTCCGCCGGCACATGACCGCCGGGCGCCTGTCGGAGATGTTCGGCGAGGGCCAGGTCGACAACGACGAGTTCCTGCGCACCCTGGGCTGGGACCGGGTCGCGAAGGAGGAGTACGAGAAGAAGCTCTCCCCCGCCACGAAGAAGTACCTCCAGGCGTACGCCAAGGGCGTCAACGCCTATCTGGAGGGCAAGGACGGGCAGGAGATCTCCCTGGAGTACGCGGCCCTCGGCTTCGAGAACGACTACAGGCCCGGGAAGTGGACCCCGGTCGACTCCGTGGCCTGGCTGAAGGCGATGGCCTGGGACCTGCGCGGCAACATGCAGGACGAGATCGACCGCGCGCTGATGACCAGCCGCCTCGGCCCGAAGCAGATCGCCGACCTGTACCCGGCGTACCCGTACAGCCGGAACAAGCCGGTGGTCCAGGAGGGCCGGTACGACCAGCTCACCGGGGCGTACGGGCAGGGCGGGAACGCGGACGGCACGGGGGCGGGCGCCGGCACCGGCACGGGTACGGGTACGGGCACCGGGACGGGTACCGGGACCGGCACGGGCACTGAGACGGGTACGGGCACCGGCACCGGGACGGGCACCGGGACCGGCACGGGCACCGGGACGGGCACGGGCACCGGGACCGGTGGTTCCGCCCTGGAGAGCCAGCTGACCGGCCTCCAGCGGGTCCTGGAGGACCTCCCCACCGCCGTCGGCGTCAACGGCGACGGCATCGGCTCCAACTCCTGGGTCGTCTCCGGGAAGCACACCATCACCGGCAAGCCGCTGCTCGCCAACGACCCGCACCTGTCGGCCTCGCTGCCGTCCGTCTGGTACCAGATGGGCCTGCACTGCCGCGACGTCTCCGCCGAGTGCCGGTACGACGTCACCGGCTACACCTTCGCGGGCATGCCGGGCGTGATAATCGGCCACAACCAGGACATCGCCTGGGGCCTGACCAACTCCGGCGTCGACGTCACCGACCTCTACCTGGAGAAGATCACCGGCGACGGCTACCAGTACGACGGCAAGGTGGTGCCGTTCAAGACCCGTGAGGAGACCATCGAGGTCGCCGGCGGCAGGGCGCGGAAGATCGTCGTGCGGGAGACCAACAACGGCCCCCTGCTCTCCGACCGTTCCGACGACCTGGTGAAGACCGGCAAGAAGGCCGCCGTCGACAGCGCCGCCCCCGACCGGGGCGACGGCTACGGCGTCGCGCTGCGCTGGACCGCGCTGGACGCCGGCCGCACCATGGACTCCGTCTTCGCGATCAACCGCGCGAAGGACTGGGACGACTTCCGCGAGGCGGCCGCCCTGTTCGAGGTGCCCTCGCAGAACCTCGTCTACGCGGACACCGAGGGCAGCATCGGCTACACGCTGCCCGGGAAGATCCCCACCCGCGCGGAGAACCACGACGGTTCCCTCCCCGCCCCCGGCTGGGACCCCGACTACGAGTGGGCCGGCTGGATCGACCAGGACGCGCTGCCCTACGAGTACAACCCGGAGCGCGGCTACATCGTCACCGCCAACCAGGCCGTCGTCGGCGAGGACTACCCGTACACGCTGACCACCGACTGGGGTTACGGCGCCCGCAGCCAGCGGATCACCGAACTGATCAAGTCGAAGATCAAGGACGACGGCAAGATCTCCACCGACGACATGCGGCAGATGCAGCTCGACAACTCCAGCACCATCGCCAAGCTGCTGGTGCCGCACCTGCTCAAGATCGACACCGAGGACGCGGACGTCCGCGAGGCGCAGAAGCTGCTGGAGGGCTGGGACTACACCCAGGACGCCGACTCGGCGGCCGCCGCCTACTTCAACTCCGTCTGGCGCAACATCCTCAAGCTCGCCTTCGGCCACAAGCTGCCCAAGGAGCTGCGGGTCAAGGGCCAGTGCCTGTGGGTCGAGCCGGTCAACACCACCGGGCCCGCCGACGAGGCGGGCAAGGTCCGCGAGTGCGGTCAGCGCGACGCCGACCAGGCGCAGCCCGACGGCGGCGACCGCTGGTTCGAGGTGGTCCGCAAGCTGATGGACAAGGAGGACAGCGACTGGTGGAAGACCCCCAAGTCGGGCACCCGCCCCGCCGCGGACAACCGTGACGAGCTGTTCAAGCGCGCCCTGATCGACGCCCGCTGGGAGCTGACCGCCAAGCTCGGCAAGGACATCGACAGCTGGAGCTGGGGCCGGCTGCACCGCCTGTTCCTGAAGAACCAGACCCTCGGCACCGAGGGCCCGGGCTTCCTGCAGTACATGCTCAACCGCGGCCCGTGGAAGCTCGGCGGCGGCGAGGCCACCGTCAACGCGACCGGCTGGAACGCCGCCGGCGGCTACGGCGTCGTGTGGGTGCCGTCCATGCGGATGGTGGTCAACCTCGGCGACCTCGACAAGTCCCGGTGGATCAACCTCACCGGCGCCTCCGGGCACGCCTACAGCTCCCACTACGTCGACCAGACGGACAAGTGGGCCGAGGGCGAACTGCTGGAGTGGTCGTACTCGGAGAAGGCGGTCGCGGACAGCACCGGCGACACCCTGCTGCTGAAGCCCTGACCCCGGTCCCCGCCGTCGGAAGCGGCCTCCGCGTGCACGCGGAGGCCGCTTCCGCGTGTGCGGGGGCTCAGCCGAACCGGCGCACCCCGGACGGCGTCACCACCGCGTGCACCGGCCGGTCGTGGGGCTCGACGGGGACGCGCGGGACGACCTCCGCGTCGTACAGCAGCACCACCAGCGCCGGGCGCGCGCCCGTGCGGTCCAGCCGGGCGAGGACCCGGTCGTAGGAGCCGCCGCCGCGGCCCAGGCGCATCCCGCGCGCGTCGACGGCCAGGCCCGGCAGCAGCACGACGTCCGCCTCCGTGACGGCGTCCGGTCCGAGGCGCGGCCCCGCGGGCTCGAGGAGCGCCATCTTCGCGCCGTGCCGCACGCGCACGAGTGATTCCTCGCCCTCGTACGCCCCCCAGTCCAGGTCGTTGTCGGGCAGCAGCGCGGGCAGCAGGACGCGTGCGCCCCGCGCGCGCAGCGCGTCGAGCAGCGCGAGTGTGCCGGGTTCACTCCCCACGGAGACGTACGCCGCCACCGTGCGCGCGTGCGCCAGTTCGGGCAGTCCGAGCGCCTGCCGGGCCAGGGCGACCGCGGATTCCCGCACGTCGTCTCCCGTCAACCCGTTCCTCACCGCGAGGAGATCCCGACGCCATATCCGTTTGTCATGCTCGTTCGGGCCCTCTTCGTGTCTCATGTCTGTTCCCGTACCGTTCCAATATGCTCATATGATCGGTAATTAACCGGAGCCTCAGATTCGCTGCAAAGGGGCCCGATATGGTGGCGGACATGTCTCAGTCACACCCTCGGATCAGCAAGGCTGTCATCCCCGCAGCCGGCCTCGGCACCCGGTTCCTGCCGGCCACCAAGGCCACTCCCAAGGAGATGCTGCCGGTCGTCGACAAGCCGGCGATCCAGTACGTGGTCGAAGAGGCCGTCTCCGCCGGTCTCGACGACGTCCTCATGGTGACGGGCCGCAACAAGCGCCCCCTGGAGGACCATTTCGACCGTAATTACGAACTGGAATCCGCCCTCCAGAAGAAGGGCGACGCCGACCGCCTCGCCAAGGTCCAGGAGTCCAGCGACCTCGCCACCATGCACTACGTCCGCCAGGGCGACCCCAAGGGCCTCGGCCACGCCGTGCTGTGCGCCGCCCCGCACGTCGGCGACGAGCCCTTCGCCGTCCTCCTCGGCGACGACCTGATCGACCCGCGCGACCTCCTGCTCCAGCGCATGATCGAGGTCCAGCAGCAGCACGGCGGCAGCGTCGTCGCGCTCATGGAGGTGGCCCCCGAGCAGATCCACCTCTACGGCTCCGCCGCCGTGGAGGCCACCGCGGACGGCGACGTCGTCAAGGTCGGCGGTCTGGTCGAGAAGCCCGCCGCCGAGGACGCGCCCTCGAACTACGCCATCATCGGCCGCTACGTCCTCGACCCGGCCGTCTTCGGCATCCTGCGCACGACCGAGCCCGGCCGCGGCGGCGAGATCCAGCTCACCGACGCCCTCCAGCAGCTCGCCGCCGACGAGAAGGTGGGCGGCCCGGTGCACGGCGTCGTCTTCGAGGGCCGCCGCTATGACACCGGCGACCGCGGCGACTACCTGCGTGCCATTGTCCGACTCGCGTGCGAACGTGAGGACCTGGGCCCGGACTTCCGGACCTGGCTCCAGCGATACGTCACCGAGGAGATGCAGCAACGTTGAGCACCGTCGCGCCCCGCACCGCAGGTCCGGACCGCCTCTGGTCGGTGGACGAGCACCTGGACGACATCCTCGCGACCGTCCGGCCCCTCGAACCCATCGAGCTGCACCTCCTCGACGCCCAGGGCTGCGTCCTGGTCGAGGACGTCACGGTGCCGGTCTCCCTGCCTCCGTTCGACAACAGCTCCATGGACGGGTACGCGGTGCGGGTCGCGGACGTCGCGGGCGCGAGCGAGCGGTACCCGGCGGCCCTCGAGGTCGTCGGGGACGTCGCCGCGGGCGCGGCCGGCCTCCTCCACGTCGGCCCCGGCCAGGCCGCCCGCATCATGACCGGCGCCCCGCTCCCGCCCGGCGCCGAGACCGTCGTCCCCGTCGAGTGGACCGACGGCGGCCTCGGCGAGGGCCCGGTCACCGGGATGCGCGCCCGCAGCCTCGCCCCCGAGGGCGCCACCGGGCAGGTGAACGTGTACCGCCCGGCCGGGGCACGCGCGCACGTGCGCGCCGAGGGCAGCGACGTCAGGGCCGGCGACCGGGCCCTGGCGGCCGGCACCGTCCTCGGCCCGCCGCAGATCTCCCTGCTCGCCGCGATCGGCCGCGGCACGGTGCGCGTGCGCCCGCGCCCGCGCGTGGTGGTGCTCTCCACCGGCAGCGAACTCGTCCAGCCCGACGGGGAACTGGGCCCGGGGCAGATCTACGACTCCAACAGCTTCGCCCTCACCGCCGCCGCGCGGGACGCGGGCGCGATCGCCTACCGGGTGGGCGCCGTCGCCGACGACGCCGCGACCCTGCGGGACACCATCGAGGACCAGCTGGTGCGCGCCGACCTGATGGTCACCACCGGCGGCGTGAGCGTCGGGGCGTACGACGTCGTCAAGGAGGCGCTGTCGTACGCCGGGGACGAGGACGAGCCCGGCAGCGGCGTCGAGTTCCGCAGGCTCGCCATGCAGCCGGGCAAGCCCCAGGGCTTCGGCTCCATCGGCCCCGACCACACCCCGCTCCTCGCCCTGCCCGGCAACCCGGTCTCCAGTTACGTCTCCTTCGAGCTGTTCGTCCGTCCCGCCATCCGCACCCTGATGGGCCTGACGGACGTCCACCGGCCGAGAACCCGCGCGAAGCTCACCGCGGACCGGGCGCTGACCTCGCCCGGGGGCCGCCGCCAGTTCCTGCGCGGCCGGTACGCCGACGGCACGGTGACGCCCGTGGGGGGCGCCGGTTCCCACCTGGTGGCGGCCCTCGCACAGGCGAACGCGCTGATCGTCGTCCCCGAGGAGGCCGAGTCCGTCGCGCCCGGCACCGAGGTCGAGGTGGTCCTGCTCGGCTGAGCGCGACCGGTTGGCGGTACCGTGTCGCGCACAGCAGGCCCGTGCGCCGCACCGCGACGGGCCAGGACCGGGAGCGCCACACGATCATGACCGTGCCTTCCCGGGGGGAGACCCCCGGACCCTCCGAACCCGCCGGACCCACCGAGCAGTCCCGTCTGACCCACATCGACGCGGCGGGCGCCGCCCGCATGGTCGACGTGTCCGGCAAGGACGTCACCGCGCGCACCGCGCGGGCCACCGGACGCGTCCTCGTCTCACCGCGCGTGGTCGAGCTGCTGCGCGGCGAGGGCGTCCCCAAGGGCGACGCGCTGGCCACCGCGCGCATCGCGGGCATCATGGGCGCCAAACGCACCCCCGATCTGATCCCGCTCTGCCACCCGCTGTCGGTCTCCGGTGTGACACTGGACCTGTCGGTCGCGGACGACGCCGTGGAGATCGCGGCGACGGTGCGGACGACGGACCGCACGGGCGTCGAGATGGAGGCGCTCACCGCGGTCTCCGTCGCCGCGCTCACCGTGATCGACATGGTCAAGGCGGTCGACAAGGAGGCGGTCATCACGGACGTGCGGGTCGAGGAGAAGACGGGCGGCGCGTCGGGCGACTGGAGCCGGGCATGACTCCCGACGCTTCGATCGGCGGCGCGCTGCTCGCGCCGTACCGCGCGCTCGTCGTCACCGCGTCCAACCGGGCCGCCGCCGGCGTCTACGAGGACAAGGGCGGCCCGCTGGTCGCGGAAGGGCTGCGGCGCTTCGGGTTCGCGGTCGACGGCCCTCAGGTGGTCCCCGACGGCGATCCCGTGGAGGCCGCCCTGCGCGCGGGCGTCGACGCCGGGTACGACGTCGTCGTGACCACCGGCGGCACCGGCGTCTCACCCACCGACCGCACCCCCGAGGCGACCCGCCGGGTCATCGACCACGAGGTCCCCGGCATCGCGGAGGCCATCCGCGCGTACGGCCGCGACAAGGTGCCCACGGCCGCCCTCTCCCGGGGCCTCGCGGGAGTCGCGGGCTCCACGCTGATCGTCAACCTGCCGGGGTCCGGCGGCGGGGTGAAGGACGGTCTCGCCGTCCTGGAGCCGCTGCTGAGGCACGCCGTGGACCAGCTGCGCGGCGGGGACCACCCGAGGCCGGACGCCACGGGCGGGGGTGCGAGCTGAACACCCCGCACTGGCCGGCCGAGCTGGTGGACGGCGACATCGTCCTCCGGCCGATAAGGCTGCGCGACCAGAAGGCCTGGCGCGAGGTCAACCGGCGCAACCGCGACTGGCTGCGGCCCTGGGAGGCGACGATCCCGCCGCCCACGCCCAGCGGACCGGTCATCCACCGCCCGACGTACCGTCAGATGGTCCGCCACCTGCGCTCCGAGGCGAACGCGGGCCGGATGCTGCCGTTCGTCATCGAGTACCGGGGCCGTCTCGTCGGCCAGTTGACGGTCGCCGGGATCACCTGGGGCTCGATGTGCTCGGGCCACGTCGGCTACTGGGTGGACGAGGCGGTGGCCGGCCGCGGAGTGGTGCCGACGGCCGTGGCGATGGTCGTGGACCACTGTTTCCGCACGGTCGGACTGCACCGCATCGAGGTCTGCATTCGCCCCGAGAACGGGCCGAGCCGCAGGGTCGTGGAAAAACTGGGATTCCGCGAGGAGGGCCTGCGTCCGCGATATCTGCACATCGACGGGGCCTGGCGCGACCATCTCGTCTTCGCGCTCACGGCGGAAGAGGTCCCCGACGGTTTGCTCGCCCGGTGGCGCCGGGCACGCTCCGGGGGGCGGTCCGGCCACGAGCGGCGCAACCCGGGAATCCCGCACGGCCCCGGAAATTGAATAAACGTTCGAATTTAAGCAGAAGGCGACCGTCTTCGGGTGCGGAATTCCCGGTTCGGGTGGGTCCCTGATCGCATCGATCACAAGAAAAGTTCGAAATATCAGCCAGATCGTGCGACACACCGGTCCAATTGGCGGATGGCCCCGTGCAAACCCCTCTACCGTGTGAGACGTGAGCAGCAGCGGCCTCATCTACGCAGTCATCGTCGGGGCCTGGGCCGCCTACTTGGTGCCGATGTGGCTCCGTAGGCAGGACGAGCTGAACGAGGCCCGTCCGACGGAACGCTTCAGCACCGCCATCCGATTGCTGTCCGGACGGGCGGGCATGGAGCGCCGGTACGCCAAGGACCTGCAGGCGCGCTCCGCCGACGAGGGGGAGCGGAGCGTCCACGACCCGGACGCGGTCACCGACACGGTGGACGTCCGGGCCTTCGCCGTGTCCCAGACCCGTCCGCAGACCCAGGCGCCCGTACCGTCACCCCCCGCGGAGCGGCCGGAGCCGGCACCCGGCCGGCCCTCGCGCGAGCGCGCGGAAGGGCGGGAGCCCGAACCGGCCGCCGCGCGGGGACGCGTTCCGGCCGCCCGCCGCGGACCGGACGCCCAGCGGGCCCGAGCGGCGCAGACCGCCGCCGCGCGCGCCCAGCGCTCGAAGGCCCTCGCCCGCCGCCGGCGCACCACCACGATGCTGTTCATCGCCTTCACGCTCGGCGCGATCGTCGCGGCGGTCGGCGGACTGGCCTTCCTCTGGGCACCCGGCGTGCCGGCCATACTGCTGAGCGCGTACATCGCCTACCTCCGCTCCCAGGAGCGCCGCCGCTTCGCCTACCAGATGGACCGCCGCCAGGCCGAGGTCGCGGCGCAGCGGCTGCGCGAGCGCCAGCCGCGCCGCCGCCCCTCCATCGAGGACGCCGACCCCGACGAACCGGAAGGACCGGAAGCGGGAGTCGACCCCGACCCGGGCCTGACCGCGCTCGCCGCCGACCGGCGCGCGCTCGTCGAGCAGACCGACCACGCCGAGTGGGTCGACCAGCAGCGCGAGCGGCAGCGGCGGCCCGGCCAGGGCGGCGACAGCTGGGACCCGGTCCCGGTACCGCTCCCCACGTACGTCACCGCCCCGGTCGCCCCCCGCGCCTCCGGCGAGGTGGACCTCGGCGCCCCGGACACCTGGAGTTCGGCCCGCTCCAGCGCCGTACCGGCGGACGAGGCGCGGGACTCGTCCGACGAAGCGGATCCGGACCCGGCGGCCCCCGCCGACGACCGCAGCGACGCCCGCCGGGCCGCCTCGGCCCGCCGCTCCCGCGAACGCGGCCGCACCCCCCTCTTCGACCAGTACGAGGACGGGGAGCGCCCGAAGGCCGCCAACGAGTAGGGCCGGTCCCATGGATTTCCGAGCACCCCGATCGGGATGCTAAAGTTTCACTCGTTGCAAGGGCCTGTGGCGCAGTCCGGTAGCGCACCTCGTTCGCATCGAGGGGGCCAGGGGTTCAAATCCCCTCAGGTCCACGCAGCTCGAAGCCCCGGTCGGTATCACCGACCGGGGCTTCGACATGTGGTGCGGCGGTAGCTCCGGGCCCTGCTGACGCCCCACCACCGCGACCGGCGCCCGAGCGCGTCGGCCGGCCGGATGCCGAACGCCCCGGCTCGGGATCGGGCCGGGGGCGTGGTGTCGGTGGACCGTGAGGTCAGGCGAGCGTCCACTTCTGGTGGGCGGCGCCGGTGCACGTCCGGATCTGCAGGGGCGTGCCGTCGGCGGAGGAGCCGCCCTTGGTGTCCAGGCACTTGTCCGCACCGATGTTGGTCAGGTCGCGGGCGGAGGTGTACGCCCACTGCTGGGCCTTGGTGCCGTTGCAGGTGTAGAGCTGCACGGGCGTCCCGTCCGTGGTGGAGGCGCCGCGGACGTCGAGGCACTTGCCGAGGGCGCGTACGGTGCCGTCGCCGCCCAGCGTCCACTTCTGCGCGTCGACACCGGTGCAGTCGTGCAGCTGGATGGGGGTCCGGTCCGCGGTGGAGGCGCCGGCGACGTCGACGCACATGCCGCCGATGCCCTTGACGGCGCCGGTCCGGGTGGCGCCGCCGTTCCCGGAGGAACCGCCGGAGGCGGAGACGCGTACGTAGTCGATGGTCATCGTCTGCGGGAACGCGGTGCCGGCATTCGGGCTGCCGGGCCAGTCGCCGCCGACGGCGAGGTTGAGGATGAGGAAGAACGGGTGGTCGTAGACCCACTTCTTGCCGCCCAGGTCGGCCGGGGTGCGGGTCTGGTAGGTGGCGCCGTCGACGGACCAGGTGATCTTCTCGGGGCTCCAGTCGACCGCGAAGACGTGGAAGCCGTCGGCGAAGGCCGCGCCGCCCGGGAGCGTGTACGAGGCGCCGATACCGCCGCCACCGGAGTAACCGGGGCCGTGGACGGTGCCGTGGACGACACCGGGCTCGTAGCCGACGTTCTCCATGATGTCGATCTCGCCGCTGCTGGGCCACCCCGCCGTGCCCAGGTCGTCGCCGAGCATCCAGAACGCGGGCCACATGCCCTGACCGCGGGGCACCTTGACGCGCGCCTCGAAGTGACCGTAGGCCTGGGTGAAGGTCCTGGCGGTGTTGAGGCGGGCGGAGGTGTACTGGCAGGGGCCGTACCAGCACCGGAGCCCGGTGTCGGTGTTCTTGCGGGCGGTGATGACGAGGTTGCCGTCGCCGTCGAGGGCGGCGTTGTCCCTGCTGTCGCGGTAGTACTGCAGTTCGTGGTTCCCGTTGCCGCTGCCGCCGCTCTCCAGCGTCCACTTGCCGGGGTCCGGTGCGCTGCCGGCCGGGCCGTTGAACTCGTCGGACCAGGTCAGTGCGGTGGTGGCGGCGTCGGCCCGGTCGGCGGACGGTCCTGTGGTGAGGAAGGCGAAGGCGGCGACGACCGCGGTGGAGACCAGCAGGACGAACCCGCCGAGCGACCACCGGCGTGCGCGATGAGCGGCCATGGGTGAACACACCTCGTCTGTGGGGAAGTTCCGTGGGGGAGCCCCGATGCTACGGACGGTTGACAGCGCAACCAACTGCCCGGTTTGCGCTTCAAACAGCGCTGATCTGCGGTTACTTGACGCCATAAGGACTCTGGCCGATCGCTTAATGAGCGTTTAAGGGCGGCTTAAGCGAGCGGGGGCGGAACGGACCGACGGTGCTCGGGCGGCGGTCCGTCGCTGCGTCGGGTACTCGGGTGCCCGTCGGCGCCACCGGGTCGCCGGATGAGTAGGTGCGCTCATGACCGGGCGGGGGGCCGTTTTCTACCGTGGCCCGCATGGATACGGATTCGGTCCCCGCCGGCCCCCCGGCCGCGAGGGAAACGGGTTGCTTCGTCGGCTGCGCGATCGTGCTGCTCCTCCTTCTCGGCCTGCTCGCCTGGGGAGCCTGGGCACTGGACGAGTTCGAGAAGGGCCTGGACGGGGCCGGGCAGCTGGAGCAGAGCGGGGCCTTGGGCGACAGGCGGGATCCGCTCGGCCCCGGTGCGACCGCCCGGTACGAGGACGGTCTGAAGGTCACGGTCGGCCCTCCGCGACGGGAGCCCGACGGCGCGTACGGCTTGACGGTCACCTATGAGAACGGCGCCGACGAGGAGGTGCCGTTCGGCGGCGCGTGCGAGACGCTCGAGGTCCGGGCGGGCGAGCCCTCGGACGACGCCGTCGGCCACGACCTGACATGGCTGAACCGGGAGGAGTGCGACTCCGCTCTCGCCCGGCCCCTCGGCGTGGACGAGACGCGCGGCGTCCCGGTCCGCGTCGAGCCGAGCGGGTGGGGGACCCCGGTCACCGTGGAGGTCGGCTGGCCCTACGGCACGTCCCGTGACACGGCGTACTTCCTGCTCGGCCCGGGCTGACCGGGCCGGCCGCTACAGCGCCTTGGCGTAGCAGCGGCTGTCCTCGTGGAAGCGGTAGTAGCCGAACTTCTCGCAGGGCTCGTAGCCGCTGGAGGCGTACAGGGCGATGGCCTCCGGCTGCTTGGTGCCGGTCTCCAGGACCATGCGGACGCGGCCGGCGGCGCGGGCGCTCTCCTCCAGGGCGGCCAGGATGCGGCGGGCCAGGCCCCGGCCGCGCATCTGCTCGATCACGTACATGCGCTTCAGCTCGGCGTCGCCGTCCCGGTTGCCCTCGTCGTTGGCGTCCTGCGCGCGCCAGCCGCCGGAGGCCACGGGGACGCCGGACTCGTCGTACGCGATCAGGTAGACGCCGTTCGGGGGCCGGAAGTCCGCCGGATCCATGGGGGTGGCGTCGCCGCCGTCGCCGTAGCGGATGTCGTACTCGGCCTGGACTTCGGCGTCCAGCTTGACGGCGTCGGGGTGGTCGTAGGGGACCGGGCGGATTTCCATGCCGAATACCGTAAAACACGCCCGGACGTGGAGTGTCGTATCGTGCCCTGATGTTCACTGTGACCTCCGTCAACGTCAATGGACTGCGGGCCGCCGCCAAGAAGGGCTTCGTGGAGTGGCTGGCCGGGACCTCCGCCGATGTGCTGTGTCTGCAGGAGGTGCGGGCGGAGGCGAAGCAGCTGCCGGAGCAGGTGCGGGAGCCCGAGGGGTGGCACGTCGTGCACGCTCCCGCCGCCGCCAAGGGGCGTGCGGGGGTCTCCCTGTACACCCGGCGTGAGCCGGAGCGGGTCCGGATCGGGTTCGGGTCGGACGAGTTCGACGACAGCGGGCGGTACGTGGAAGCCGATCTGCCCGGGGTGACCGTAGCCTCGCTGTACCTGCCGTCCGGGGAGGTCGGGACCGAGCGGCAGGAGGAGAAGGTCCGGTTCATGGACCAGTTCCTCACCTACCTGAAGGGGCTGCGGGAGCGGGCCGCCGCCGACGGGCGGGAGGTCGTGGTCTGCGGGGACTGGAACATCGCCCATGAGAAGGCCGACCTCAAGAACTGGCGGGGGAACACCAAGAGTTCCGGATTCCTGCCGGAGGAGCGGGAGTGGCTCTCCCGGGTCTTCGCCGCGGACGACGGCGGGTACGTCGACGTCGTGCGGGCGCTGCATCCGGACGTGGACGGGCCGTACTCCTGGTGGTCCTACAGGGGGCGGGCCTTCGACAACGACACGGGGTGGCGGATCGACCTCGCCGTGGCGACCCCGGGGCTGGCGGCGCGGGCGGTGGAGGCCCGTGTCGAGCGGGCCGCCACGCACGCCGAGCGGTGGTCGGACCACGCGCCCGTGACGGTCGTCTTCGAGCAGCCGGCCGGCTGAGGCGGGCGCCCGGGCCGGCCGCGTGGCGGAAGCCGCGCGAGGAGGCCGGGTGGGACGACGACGCGCTCGACGGCCCCCGGCGTGACCTCACGGGGGACACGGAGCCGCCGCGGCTGCCGGCGGACGTGCGGCGGGACGGGCCGCCGGCCGGCCTCGGGTGGGTGAGGAACCCCTAGTCCCGTTTGTTCAGGCGCCGGTCCAGCGCCAGGGACAGCTCCGCGTCCACCACGCTGCGGGCCAGCGGGCGCAGGCGGTGGAGGGAATCCTCCGGGGCGTGGCGGAGGATCAGGGTGGCGAAGAGGTCGGCCAGGGTGTCGGCGTGGGTGCGGACCTCCGCGCCGGCGCGGAGCACCTCCGCGAGCGGGATGCCCTCGCGGACCAGGGCCGACGACACGTCGAGCAGGCGGCGGCTGATGTGGACGATCTCCTCGCCGTCGACGCCGAGATAGCCGAGGTCCAGTGCGGCGGCCAGGTTCTCCGGGGTGACCTCCCCGGAGAAGTGGTCGGCGAGTTCCTCGGGGGTGAGGCGGACCGGGGTCTCCTCGGTGGGGGTGTCCATGCCGAGGAGGTCGCCGACGTCCCGGCCGTGGTCGAAGGCCTCGGCGAGCTCCGCTATGCCGTTCAGGGTGTGGCCGCGTTCCAGCAGCGCCGTGATCGTGCGCAGGCGGGCCAGGTGCTGGTCGTCGTACCAGGCGATGCGGCCCTCGCGGCGCGGTGGCGGGATCAGCTTGCGTTCGCGGTAGAAGCGCAGGGTGCGCACCGTGATGCCGGCCAGCCGGGCCAGCTCGTCCATGCGGTACTCGCGCCGCTCACCGGGGTCTGCGTTGTCCTCTGCCACGTGAGCAGCCTAGGGCGTACCGGCGGTAACTTTCCTTGTCCGCCCCCTACCCATCAGTACGGGGCTGTTCTACTCTCCCCATTGCGCCAGTGTTCACTGGCGGAGTTCTGGGCGATGCGTGGAGGCTTCGGGATGGCCGGGCACGAGCACGAACAAGGGCACGAACACGTACGAGTGGCGGTGATCGGGTCGGGATTCGGCGGACTCGGGGCCGCCGTGCGGCTGCGGCGCGAGGGCGTCACCGACTTCGTCGTCCTGGAGCGGGCGAGCAGCGTCGGCGGCACCTGGCGCGACAACAACTATCCCGGGTGCGCGTGCGACGTGCCGTCCCACCTGTACTCGTTCTCCTTCGCGCCCAATCCGGACTGGCCCCGCTCCTTCTCCGGGCAGCGGCACATCCGCGCCTACCTGGAGCACGTCACCGACGCCTTCGGGCTGCGGCCCCACATCCGCTTCGACTCGGAGGTGAAGCGGATGGTGTGGGACGGCGAGCGGCTGCGCTGGGAGATCGAGACCAGCAGCGGGAGTCTCAGCGCGGACGTGGTCGTGTCGGCCACCGGGCCGCTGTCCGAGCCCAGGCTGCCGGACGTCCCCGGCCTCGACACCTTCCCCGGCAAGGTGTTCCACTCCGCCCGCTGGGACCACGACTACGACCTGCGCGGCAAGCGGGTCGCCATGGTCGGCACCGGGGCGTCCGCGATCCAGATCGTGCCGTCGATCCAGCCCCTGGTGTCACGGCTGACCCTCTTCCAGCGCACCCCCGCCTGGGTCCTGCCCCGCGTCGACCGGCCCATCAGCGGCGCCGAGCGCGCCCTGCACCGGGCGCTGCCCGTCACCACCAAGCTGCGCCGCGGACTGCTCTGGGGCATCAGGGAGTTGCAGGTCCAGGCGTTCACCAAGCACCCCGGCGAGCTCGGCTTCGTCGAGCAGCTGGCCAAGCGCAACATGGGCCGCGCGATCAAGGACCCGGCCCTGCGCGCCAGGCTCACCCCCGACTACCGCGTCGGCTGCAAGCGGATCCTGCTGTCGAGCACGTACTACCCGGCGCTCGCGCAGCCCAATGTCGATGTCGTCGCGAGCGGTTTGAGCGAGATCCGCGGGTCCACCGTCGTCGGGGCCGACGGGACCGAGGCCGAGGTCGACGCGATCGTGTTCGGGACCGGGTTCCACGTCACCGACATGCCCATCGCCGAGCGGGTCGTCGGCGCCGAGGGGAAGACCCTCGCCGAGAGCTGGGCCGGCGGGATGCAGGCACTGCGCGGCGCCACGGCCGCCGGGTTCCCCAACTGGATGACGATCATCGGGCCCAACACCGGCCTCGGGAACTCCTCCATGATCCTGATGATCGAGTCCCAGCTGAACTATCTCGCCGACTACGTGCGGCAGTTGGACGTCCTCGGCGGCCGGGTCGCCCTCGACGCCCGCCCCGGCGCCGTACGCGCCTGGAACCACCGGGTGCAGGAGCGGATGAAGCGCACCGTGTGGAACACCGGCGGCTGCACCAGCTGGTACCTCGACGAGAGCGGGCGCAACACCACCATCTGGCCCGGTACGACGAGCGAGTTCCGGCGCGAGACCCGGCGGGTCGACCTCGCCGAGTACGCCGTGCTCCGCGGCGCCCCGGCCGCGGCGGAGGACGACCGGGAGAACGCCGAGGTGGCCGCGTGAGCCGCCTCGCCCACGTCACCTCCGGTCCGTACGCCCCGCCCGCCGCCGTCCGTGAGCTGTCCGCCCGCTCCGCCGACGGCGCCCGGCTGCACGTCGAGGTGCACGGCCCCGAGCGGGCGCCCGCGGTCGTCCTCGCCCACGGCTGGACCTGCTCGACCGCCTTCTGGGCCGCGCAGATCCGCGAACTGGCCGCCGAACACCGGGTCATCGCCTACGACCAGCGCGGCCACGGACGTACCCCCGCGAGCCCGGCGTGCAGCACCGACGCGCTCGCCGACGACCTCGAGGCCGTCCTCACCGCCACCCTCGCGCCGGGCGAACAGGCCGTGGTCGCCGGGCACTCCATGGGCGGGATGACGGTGATGGCCGCCGCCGGCAGACCCGCGTTCCGCGCGCACGTGGCCGCCGTCCTGCTGTGCAGCACGGGCAGTTCGCGGCTGGTCGCCGAGTCGACGGTGCTGCCGCTGCGGCCGGGACGGCTGCGGAGCCGGCTGACCGGCCGCGTCCTCGGCTCCCGGGCCCCGCTCGGACCGATCACGCCGCTCGCCCGCCGGATCCTCAGGTACGCGACGATGGGCCCCGCCTCCGCCCCGGACATGGTCGAGGCGTGCGCCCGTATCGTGCACTCCTGCCCGCGCGCGGTGCGCCACGCCTGGTCGCGCGTGCTCGACGGGCTCGATCTCGACCACGGACTCGCCGAGTTGCGGGTACCGGTCGAGATCGTCGTCGGCGGCGCGGACCGGCTCACCCCGCCCGTGCACGCCCGGTCGATCGCCGCCGCGCTGCCGAACTGCCTCGGCGTCACCGAACTGCCCGGCGTCGGCCACATGACGCCCGTCGAGGCGCCCGACCTGGTCACCGGGAGGATCCGGTCCCTGGCCGCCGCCCGCATACCCGCCGTACCCGCCGTCGAGGAGAGCGCATGAGCAGGGTGAGTCTCGAAGGAAAGGTCGCCGTCGTCACCGGAGCGGCGCGCGGAGTCGGGGAGTTGCTGGCGCGCAAGCTCTCCGCGCGCGGGGTGAAGGTGGCGCTGGTCGGGCTGGAGCCGGACGCGCTCAAGGCCGTCTCCGCGCGGCTGCACAGCGACAGCGACCACTGGTACGCGGACGTCACCGACCACGAGGCGATGGCCAAGGTCGCCGAGGAGGTCCGGGAGCGGTTCGGCCGGGTCGACATCGTGGTCGCCAACGCCGGTGTGGCGACGGGTGGTCCGTTCGCCGGCTCCGACCCGGAGTCCTGGCGGCGGGTGATCGAGGTGAACCTGATCGGATCGGCGGTCACCGCGCGGGCGTTCCTGCCGCTGCTCGCCGAGAGCCGCGGCTACCTGCTGCAGATAGCCTCGCTCGCCGCGATCACCCCCGCGCCGATGATGACGGCGTACTGCGCCTCCAAGTCCGGTGTGGAGGCGTACGCGCACGCGCTGCGGGCCGAAGTCGGCCACCGGGGCGTGAAGGTGGGCGTCGGGTACCTGTCGTGGACCGACACCGACATGGTGCGCGGGGCCGACCAGGACGACGTGATGCGGGAGTTGCGGCAGCGGCTGCCGTGGCCGTCGAACAAGACCTACCCGCTGGGGCCCGCGGTGGACCGGCTGGTGGCCGGCGTCGAGCGGCGGGCGAGCCATGTGTACGGGCAGTGGTGGCTGCGCGGGATGCAGGGCGTGCGCGGCTGCCTGCCCGCGGTCATCGGGACCGTGGGGCAGCGGGAGATGCGGCGCTTCGGCGACCGGCTCACGGGCGTGCGCACGGGGTTGGTCGGGGCGGGTGGCAACGCCGATGAGCAGCACCGGAACACGGTCCGTGACTGATCGACATGCGGAGGGTGAGGGGCCGTGTGAATCTGGTCGGGCAAGTTCCCCCACCCCACAACGGGAGTGAACCCACATGGGTATGAAGGACCAGTTCCAGGAGAAGTCCGAGCAGTTCCAGCAGCAGGCCAAGCAGCGTGCCCAGCAGGGCAAGGAGCAGATGCAAAGCCGCGGCCGCCGGCGGGACGAGGACATGGACGAGCAGCGGCGCCGGCGGGAGTCCGAGGAGCGTGTCGACCAGGACTACGAGGTCTGACGCCGAGCGCTGAGCACGTCTGAGCACGTCGTGCGCTGATGTGGAAGGGGCGTCCCGTGGCGAAGGGGCGCCCCTTCTCACGTCCGGGGCGGCAGCTTCGGCCGGGAGCGGTCGGGCACGTCGCGGTAAGTGGGGGGTGTCGCCGGGGGGTTGGCCTCCAGCAGGTCGAGGGCGAGCCGTACCGCGTCGTCGAGCACCGCGTACCGGCCCTCGGCCCAGTCCAGCGGGGTGCGCAGCGCCTCCAGGTCGGGTTCGACGCCCTTGTTCTCCACGGACCAGCCGTACGCGTCGAACCAGGCCGCGTTCATCGGCACCGTGATCACCGTGCCGTCGCCGAGCCGGTGCCGGCCGGTCATGCCGACCACCCCGCCCCAGGTGCGCTGGCCCACCACCGGGCCCAGCTCCAGCAGTTTGAACGCGGCGGTGATCATGTCGCCGTCGGAGCTGGTCGCCTCGTCCGCGAGGGCCACGACCGGTCCGCGCGGGGCGTTGGAGGCGTACGACACCGGCTGGGCGTCGCGGGTGAGGTCCCAGCCGATGATGGTGCGGGTCAGCTTCTCGACGACGAGTTCGCTGATGTGTCCGCCCGCGTTGCCGCGCACGTCCACGATCAGCGCGGGGCGGGACATCTCCATGCGCACGTCGCGGTT
Organism: Streptomyces caelestis; assembly: GCF_001279005.1. GTDB lineage: Bacteria > Actinomycetota > Actinomycetes > Streptomycetales > Streptomycetaceae > Streptomyces > Streptomyces heliomycini. The sequence goes on along the minus strand of NZ_LGCN01000201.1, from coordinate 51,849 downwards.
GAACTGGGCCCAGCCGGAGCCGCCCATGTCCGGGATGTGCAGATAGCCGCACCGGCCCCCGCTCAGCTCCCGCACCACCGCGCGGCGTTTGGCGACCCAGTCCTGGTAGCGCAGCGGCGTCTCGTCGACGAGCGGGACGACGGCGACCCGGCGGGGCGGGCCCTCGCCCCCGGCGGGGACGAACGTCAGCTCCACGGTGGTGCCGCCCGCCGCCGCGAGCAGCGGATAAGGACCCGTGAGCGGGTCCACCGGGCGGCCGTCGACGTGGGTGAGGACCGCGCCCTCGCGGATGCCGGTGCCGGCCAGCGGGGAGCGGGCGCGGGAGTCGGAGGAGTCGCCGGGCAGGATGCGCCGGACCGCCCAGCCTCCCTCGCGCGGGGCGAAGTTGGCGCCGAGCAGGCCCTGGCGGCGCTGGTAGTGCGCAGGGCCCTCGTTGCGGCGGGCGGCGGTGACGTAGGCGTGGGAGGTGCCGAGTTCGCCGAGCACCTCGCGCAGCAGGTCGGCGAACTCGTCGGGGGAGGCGACCCGTTCGACCAGCGGGCGGTACTGCTCCAGGACCGCGTCCCAGTCGATGCCGCACATGTCCGGTTCCCAGAAGTAGGCGCGGATCAGTCGTCCGGCCTCCGCGTACGCCTGGCGCCACTCGGCGGCCGGGTCGGCCTCGTGCAGGATGCGGCGGGAGTCGATCCACACCGTGGAGTCGCCGTCGCCGGGCTCGGTGGCGGGCATCGCGCGCAGCTCGCCCTCGTCGACCACGACCAGTCGGGTGCCGTCGCCGCTGACCGCGAAGAAGTCCAGGTCGGCGACGAGTTCGGACCTCTTGGCCTTGACGATGTCGAAGTGCTCCAGGGCGGGCCGGCCGCTGGTGTCGTCGGGGTTGACGAACGTCTCGCCGAGCGCGCCGGAGATCGGCCAGCGCAGCCACACCAGGCCGCAGCCCGCGACCGGGTGCAGCCCCGAGTACTTGGAGGCGGTCACCGGGAAGGGCGTGACCCTGCTCTCCAGGCCCTCCGCCTCCACGGTCACCGTGCCGACCTCGCCGCCCTCCTCGGCGTCCTCGCGCTCCACCGGGTCCAGGCCCCCGGCGGCCGGGCGGCCCTCGGGGTTGAGGGCGAACGGGGAGGGGGTCGCCGACGACAGCGGCACCAGGTACGGGCGGCAGCCCAGCGGGAAGGACAGGTCGCCGGTGTGCACGTCGTAGACCGGGTCGAAGCCGCGCCAGGAGAGGAAGGCGAGGTAGCGGCCGTCGCGGGTGAAGACCGGGTTCTCGTCCTCGAAGCGGCCGCCCGTGACGTCGAGGACCAGCCGGTCCTTGATCCGGGCGAGTTTGATCTGCCGCAGCGACCGCCCGATCACCGGGTGGGACCAGGCCAGCCACGCCCCGTCGGGGGAGAAGGCGAGGTCGCGCACCGGCCCGTTGCCGGAGTGGATCAGCTCGGTGACCTCCCCCTGCCCCTCTTCACCGGTGTCGACCAGCAGCAGCCGTCCGTCGTGCGCGGCGACGGCCAGCCGCTGCCCGTCCGGGTCGGCCACCATCTCCAGCACCCGGCCCAGCTCCCCGGCGGCGAGCCGCCGGGGGGCGCGCTGGCCGGTGGCGCGGGGCAGGGAGGCGATCTCGACGGCGTCCTCGCCCTCGGCGTCCGTCACGTACGCCACCCGGCCGCCCGCGCCGAGCATCTCCGGCAGCCGGACCCGTACGCCCGGGGTGTCGGTGAGGGTGCGGGCGGGGCCGTCGCGGTGGGTGAGCCAGTGCAGGCCGCCGCGGACGACGACGGCGCTGGCGCGGCCGGTCTCGTCGACCGAGAGGCCGTCGAGGTGGCGGGCGGCGGGCACCTGGTAGGGGCGCCGCCCGGCCCGCGGGCCGTGCAGCGTCACGTCGAGCCGGCGCGGGACGGCACCGGGGGACAGGTCGTCCACCAGCCACAGATCGCCCGCGCACTGGTAGACGACCCGGGTGCCGTCGCCGGCGGCGTGCCGGGCGTAGAAGGCGTCGTGGTCGGTGTGGCGGCGCAGGTCGGAGCCGTCGTACGCGCACGAGTACAGGTTGCCGACGCCCTCGTGGTCGGAGAGGAAGGCGATCCGGCCGCCGACGAACATCGGGGAGTGCAGGTGGCCGTCGAGCCCGTCGAGCAGCCGCTGCCCGTGCAGCCACAGCCTGCCCGTGGCGCCGCCCCGGTAGCGCTTCCAGGAGGCCGGTTCGTGCGGCGGGGTGCCGGTGAGCAGCAGTGACCTGCGCTCGCCGGCGATGTCGGCGACCTGGATGTCGGAGACCGGGCCCCAGGGGAGTTTGCGGCCCGGGCTGCCGTCGCAGGCGAGGGTGTAGGCCCAGGTGAAGTACGAGAAGGGCTCGCCGTGCGAGGCGACGGCGAGGATCTCGGCGTGGCCGCCCTCGTCGGGGGGCGCCCAGCCGCAGATCCGGGTGTCGGAGCTGCCCCAATAGGTGAGGCGCCGGCCCGGTCCGCCGTCCACCGGGACGAGGTGCACCTCGGGGTCGAGGCTGCGCCAGCTCGTGTACGCGATGTGGCGGCCGTCGGGGGAGAAGCGGGGGTGGCCGAGCTTGGTGCGGTCGACGGTGAGCCGCCAGGCGCGGCCCGGTCCGTCGAGCGGGGCGAGCCAGAGGTCGTCCTCGGCCACGAAGCACAGCAGGTCGTCCTTGAGGTGCGGCAGACGCAGATAGCTCACCCTTCCCATGCTTTGCCGGGGCCTCGGGCCCGGCAACTTATGAGAAACCGACAGCCTTGACTGCTCCCCTCCCTCAGGAGGGGATTCCTGGCTCAGGCCGCCTCCCGGAGCGGCGCTCCGGGAGGTCTTGCGCCCTCGACACCAGCCGGGTCCAGACCTGCCCGGAGAAGCATCACGCGGGCGGAGTTCTTGTCCCTCGGGGAAACGGCTCCGCACGCGGTGCAGGTATAGGTACGTTCCGACAGCGGCAGGGCGTGCTTGGCTCTCGCTCCGCACCTGGCGCAGTCCATGGTGGTGTGCGCGGGATGCACCAGACGCACATCCCGCCCGTGCTTGCGGCCCATCTCGATCAGAGCCTGCTTGGTGGCGCCGATCGCGGCATCGGCCGCCTTGTGGGCCATCGTGGTGCGGGCGAGGAACTTCGGTCGGAAGTCCTCCACCGCGATCGCGTCGTGGTCGCGCACGACTTTCTTCGCCCACTTGCGGGCGGTGTCCTGCCGCTGTCGGGCGATCCTCGCGTACGTCTTCGCCCGCCACCGCTTCGCCTCCCGGTACCCCTTCGACGCCGCCTGCCCTTTCGCCGGTTTGCGGCGGGCCATCATCCGGTCGTAGCGGGACAGCTTCTCCTGCGCCTTCCGACCGTGGCGGGGGTGGGGGAGGTCGTGGGTGTCGGAGGTGGTGGTGGCCGTCTCCCGCACGCCCCAGTCGATACCGATGACCGCACCGGTCGACGGCAGCGGATCGATCGGGGCGGGGAGGACGAACGAGGCGTACCAGTGCCCGACAGCGTCGCGGTAGACCCGCACCGAGGAAGGCTCGGCCGGGAGAGGACGCGACCAGACCACGGTCAGGACGATCCCGCCCGCCAGGTGCAGTCGCCCGTCCCTGAGGCGGAAGCCGCGCCGCGTGTAGTTCAGCGAGGGATCGGTCCTGCGCAGCTTCTTGTGCCGGGGCATCCCGGCCCGCCGTTTCAACGGGAGCCGGTTCTTGATGTCCTTGAGGGCTTTCGTTCGGGAGGCGGCGAAGTCACGGATGATCTGCTGCTGAGGCACCGAGGCACCCTTGGCCAGCCACGGCGCCACCGCACGCGCCCGGGTCAGCATCCGGTCCAGCCGGGCCGGACCACACACCTCTCCCTCGGCGTAGGCCCTCTTCGCACGGGCCACGCACTCGTTCCACACCCACCGGCACCGCCCCCACTCATCCTCCAGCCCCACCCGGGCAGTGGCCGATACCCGCAGTCGGTAGGTGTACCGGGCATGCCCAACAGCCTCCCCCATGGTCCACACCCACTGCCCCCTGTTCCGCTCAGCCGACTCCTGGCCAACTGACCGTACGTACGAGCCCCGCACACCCGCACACCTTCTCCCGCATGATCGTCCCAACCGGTGAACAGAGGTACGCGCGTTCGTGTTCGCCCGGTTCCGCCGGGTGGTCGTCAGAGGGCTCCGTGTCCTGCCTGGCGCGACAACGCTCCACATTGCCGAGCGTGGGATGTGCCCCCGTGAGTGAGGGTGTCCCAGCCCCGGCGTGAACGCCGGGGCCTTCTCGCAAGGGGTCGGGTGACGCAGGACACGAACGAAACCGTTTCGTTTCTTTGATGGGGTGGAGTACCTTCGTCCTGTACGAAACCGTGTCGTTTCTTTGACTCGGTGGGCACCGGAGCGGAAAGGTGGGCGGCATGAACGAAGGAGCGACGACGCGTCGCAGCCGGATCACCCCCGAGCGCGAGGCCGAGCTGTACGGGGCCGTGCTCGACCTGCTCCGTGAGGTCGGCTACGACGCCCTCACCATGGACGCCGTGGCCGCCCGCACCCGCTCCAGCAAGGCCACCCTCTACCGCCAGTGGGGCGGCAAGGCCGAGCTGGTGGTGAGGGCGATGCGCAGCCAGAAGCCCGGCGGCCTCGCCGGCATCGACACCGGGAGCCTGCGCGGCGACCTGCACGCCATCGCCGGGCGTGAGGACGACTGCGCCATGGAGCGGAACGCCGCCCTGATGCGCGCGCTCGCCATGGCCGTGCACATGAACGACGATCTGTGCCAGGCGTTCAAGGAACTCCTGGTCGAACCGGAGATGGAGGAGTTCCGGCGGATGATCCGGCGCGCGGTCGACCGGGGCGAGATCCGCCCGGACAACCCGGCGCTGGACTACCTGGTGCACATGCTCGTCGGCGCGTTCGCCACGCGGACGCTGATCGACGACCTTCCGCCCACGCGGGCGTTCCTCACCTCGTACATCGACGCCGTGGTGCTCCCCGCCCTCGGCGTGCCCCCCAGCTGACCGTCCCCTCGGCCGACCACCACCTGACGTCCCCGCTCACGTCGTCGGGCTGAGCCAACCTGTCCCGAAACCACCACGACCTGACCGGGAGTACGCCCTCGTGGCCACTTTCCTCTACCGGCTCGGCCGGTTCGCCTTCAGGCGACGGCACCTCGTCGCCCTCATCTGGGTGGCGCTGCTGGCGCTCGCGGGCATCGGCGCGGCCGGCGCCCCCGCGGCCGGCAACTCGTCCTTCTCCATCCCCGGCACCGAGGCCCAGAAGGCCTTCGACCTGCTGGAGGAGCGCTTCCCCGGCTCCAGCGCCGACGGGGCGACCGCACGCGTCGTCTTCAAGGCGCCCGCCGGCGAGAAGATGACCGACGCCGACCACGAGGCGACCGTCCGGAAGACCGTCGACGAGCTCTCCGACGGCTCCGAGGTCGCCCGCGTCACCGACCCGTACCAGGGCGGCGGCGTCAGCCAGGACGGCGCCATCGCCTACGCCTCGGTGAGTTACAAGGTCTCCGGCATGGAGCTGGAGGACTCCTCCCGCGACGCCCTGGAAGGCGCCGCCGAGGACGCCCGCGACGCCGGGCTGACCGTGGAGATCGGCGGTGACGCCCTCCAGGCCGTCCCGCACACCGGCTCCGCCGAGATCATCGGCATCGGCGTCGCCGCGGTCGTCCTCGTCATCACCTTCGGCTCGCTGCTCGCGGCCGGGCTGCCGCTGCTCACCGCGGTCATCGGCGTCGGCATCGGCGTGGCGAGCATCACCGCGCTGGCGAGCACCCTGGACCTCGGCTCCACCACCTCCATCCTCGCCTCGATGATCGGCCTCGCGGTCGGCATCGACTACGCGCTGTTCGTCGTCTCCCGCTACCGGGCCGAACTGGCCGAGGGCCGCGGGCGCGAGGAAGCGGCCGGCCGGGCCGTCGGCACCGCGGGCTCCGCCGTGGTCTTCGCCGGCCTCACCGTGGTGATCGCCCTGGTCGGCCTGTCCGTCGTCAACATCCCGATGCTGACGAAGATGGGCATCGCCGCCGCCGGCACGGTCGCCCTCGCGGTCCTGATCGCCCTCACCCTGATCCCCGCCCTGCTCGGCTACGCCGGCCGCCGGGTCCGCCCCGCCGGCGAGAAGAGCAGACTGTTCGGCGGGGGCCGCGCCGCGAAGAGGCCGCAGCGCCCGAACATGGGCACCCGCTGGGCGAGCTTCGTCGTACGCCGTCCGCTGGCCGTGCTGCTGCTCGGCGTGGTCGGCCTGGGCGCCGCGGCCGTCCCGGCCGCCTCGCTCGAACTGGGTCTGCCGGACGACGGCTCGCAGCCGACGTCCACCACCCAGCGCCGCGCCTACGACCTGCTCTCCGAGGGCTTCGGTCCCGGCTTCAACGGACCCCTGGTGGTCGTGGTCGACGCCGAGGGCAGCGACGATCCGCAGGCCGTCTTCCAGCGGGCCGCCGACGACATCAAGGGCCTCGACAACGTCGTGAACGTCGCCCCGGCAACCCCCAACAAGGCCAGCGACACGGCGACGATCACCGTCGTCCCCGACTCCAAGCCCTCCTCGGTGACCACCGAGGACCTGGTGCACGACATCCGTGACACGGGCGCGGACGTCAAGGCCGACACCGGCGCCGACGTCCTGGTCACCGGTTCCACGGCCATGAACATCGACGTCTCGCAGAAGCTCAACGACGCGCTGGTGCCGTACCTGGTCCTGGTGGTCGGCCTGGCGTTCCTGCTGCTGATCGTCGTCTTCCGCTCGATCCTGGTCCCGCTGAAGGCGGCCCTCGGCTTCCTGCTCTCCGTCCTCGCGGCCCTCGGCGCGGTCGTCGCGGTCTACCAGTGGGGCTGGCTGTCCGGCCTGATGGGCGTGGAGGAGACCGGCCCGATCATGTCGATGATGCCGATCTTCATGGTCGGCGTGGTCTTCGGACTGGCCATGGACTACGAGGTGTTCCTCGTGACCCGGATGCGGGAGGCGCACGTCCACGGCGAGAAGCCCGCCCAGGCCGTGGTGACCGGCTTCAAGTACAGCGCCCGGGTGGTGACCGCCGCCGCGGTGATCATGATGGCGGTGTTCTCCGGCTTCATCGGCTCCAGCGAGCAGATGGTCAAGATGATCGGCTTCGGCCTCGCCGTCGCCGTCCTCTTCGACGCGTTCGTCGTCCGCATGGCGATCGTCCCGGCGGTGCTGGCCCTGCTCGGCGACAAGGCCTGGTGGCTGCCGAAGTGGCTGGACCGGATCCTGCCCGACGTGGACGTCGAGGGCGAGGCCCTGCGCATGGAGGGCGACCGGCAGGACGAGGACCGGGAGCCCGCCCGGGCCTGACGGCCCGAACGAACGCAGAACCGGCCGGTGAGGGCTCCATGGGGACGGGGCGCCCTCACCGGCTTCCCTCCGCGGGAGTTCCGGGACTCCGTGTCAGGCGCCGTATACCGTGGAGCGATGTCCGACGTGAACGACCCAGACCACCGACTCCCCGTTGTCGACCGTGTGGATGACGCGGTGGTCGCCGACACGGAGCCGGCGCCGGTCGGGCCGGGGGACGAGCGCCGTGGTGGGGAAGCCGAGCGGGTCGGTCTCCGGTTCCGTCAGTTCGACCAGGATCCTGAGCGCCGTGTCCCGGGGGGTCTTGCGCAGCTCCGCCCGGGCCCCCGGCCGGAAGACGGTGCGATACGTGTTACTCACCGCGCTCCAGCGTCTCCCTCATGACGTCCTCGATCGGGATGCCGGCCGCCGGATTCGCCATGCGCTCGTCGATGATCCGGTTGATCTCGCGCTCTTCCCATTCCTGGTACCTGCGAAGGACCTCTGTCGACACGACCGCGGCCACCTGCCCGCCACGCCGGGTGATGACCGTGGGCGTGTCGTCACGGTCGGCCCGCTCGACCACCTCGGCCAGGTGGGCGCGGACGTCACGGATGGACTCCATGGGCATCTGCGTCATGCGCCGAAGGTACGTGGTGTTCCCTGTGCACACACCGGATCATTGTCGTCGACACTCCCGGGCGCCCTGGGGCGACGTGCGCGAGCACACCCCGTGACCCCCCTGGTCACCGCGGCCGTCCTGCTCGCCGCGGTCGCCCACGCCGGCTGGAACGCCCTCGCGCACCGGATCACCGACAAGCTCGTCGGGTTCACGCTGATCTCCGGCGGCGGGCTGCTGATCGGCCTGGCGGCGGCGCCGTTCGTGCCGTTCCCGGCGGCCGGTGCGTGGCCGTACCTGCTCTGCTCGGCGGCGATCCACATCGCCTACTACGCGCTGCTGATGAGGTCCTTCCGGCTGGGCGACTTCGGCCAGGCGTACCCGATCGCCCGGGGCAGCGCGCCGCTGGTCGTCACGGTGCTGGCCGCCGTGTTCGCGCACGAGGTGCCCGACGGCTGGGCCGCCGCCGGGATCGCCCTGTCCTGCGCGGGCCTGACCGGCGTCGCCCTGTGGGGACTGCGCGGGCGCCGGCCCGACTGGGCGGCGATCGGGGCGGCCCTGGCGACCGGCCTGACCATCGCCGTGTACACCGTCGTCGACGGGCTCGGCGTACGCGCCTCGGGCTCGCCGTTCGGCTACACCGCCTGGCTGATGGCGGTCCAGAGCACGGCGATCCCGGCGTACGCCCTCTGGCGCTGGAGGCAGGAGGCGGCCGCCCGGCTCCGGCCGCACGCGGGCCCCGGCCTGCTCGGCGCCGCGCTGTCCGTCGCCGCGTACGCGCTCGTCCTGTGGGCCCAGACCCGCGCGGCACTCGCCCCCGTCGCGGCGCTGCGGGAGTCGTCGGTCATCGTGGGCGCGGTCATCGGGGCGCTGTTCTTCAAGGAGCGGTTCGGCGTCCCGCGGATCGCCGCGGCCGGGCTGCTGGTCGTCGGGATCGGACTGATGCTGCGCGCGGGATAGGGGTGCTCTGCCGTGCACCGGCGGGTGCACGGCAGCGGTGCGAGGCGCACCCTGGAAGAAGAGGATTCCGGAGGTGATCGTCATGATGCACACCGCAGTGGGATGGCACGTGGAGATGGAGTTCGAGGAGGACGACCGGCAGACGCGCGCCGTCGCGATGGTCCGGCTGCCCGACGGGAGCGAGGTGCGGGCCAACGGCCACGCGAGCCGGCACCACACCGACTCGAATCAGCCACGGGTCGGGGAGGAGATCGCCGGCGCACGTGCGCTGAACGAACTCGCCATGCAGATGCTCACCAAGGCGCACGGCGAGATCGACGACGCGTCGGGCCGCATCTCGCACCCGATCCACGTCTAGCCGCGTCTAGGCCGTCAGGGCCTGCCGTACCGCCCGTACCAGTGCCTGGGCCCTGGGGTCCGCCGTCACCGTCCTGCGGAAGCCGTTGGTGACGTAGCCGAAGGCGATGCCGGACTCCGGGTCGGCGAAGCCGAGGGAACCGCCGCGGCCGGGGTGACCGAAGGAGCCCGGGGCCAGGAGGGGGGAGGCGCCGCCGTGCAGCATGTAGCCGAGCCCGAAACGGGTGCCGACGACCAGCACCCGGTCGGGGCCCGCCGACTCCTCGGCGCGGGCGAGTTCGACGGTGGCCGGGTCGAGGAGGCGGACGCCGTCGACCGGGCCGATCAGTGAGGCGTAGAAGCGGGCCAGTCCGTCCGCCGTCGCGATCCCGTTCGCGGCGGGCAGGGCCGCCGCGTGGAACGCCGGGTCGTTCTGGTCCGGGAAGGGGGTGATCGCCGCGAAGGCGCGGCGGGTGAGGGAGGACGGGTCGGCGTAGGCGTCGGTGACCGAGCGCTTGGGGCGGGCGCGGAGCGTCCCGGACGGCTCGGGCGCCTCGATCCTGCCGACCGTGCCGACGCGGTGGGCCCGCGCCTTGGGCAGCCCCACCCACAGGTCCAGGCCCAGCGGGCCGGCGATCTCCGACGCGATCCATTCGCCGCAGCCCCGGCCGGTCACGCGGCGCACCAGCTCGTCGACCAGCCAGCCGTAGGTCAGCGCGTGATAGCCGTGGTCGGTGCCCGGCTCCCACACCGGGGCCTGCGCGGCGACCGCCTCGGCGGCCCGTACGGGGTCGGCCGCCTCCCGCGGGGTGAGCGGGCGGTCGAGGACGGGAAGCCCGGCGCGGTGGTTCAGCACGTGCCGGACCGGCAGCCGCTCCTTGCCGCGCGCCTTGAACTCCGGCCAGTACGCGCCGACCGGCGCGTCCAGGTCCAGCTCGCCGCGCTGGTGCAGCAGCAGGAGTACGGCGGCGGCGACGCCCTTGGTCGCCGAGCGCACGACCTGCGCGGTCTCCCGCCGCCAGGGCTCGGCGCCGTCGACGTCCTTCACCCCGGCCCACAGGTCGACGACCCTGTGTCCGTCCCGGTACACGGCGACGGCCGCGCCCCGGTCGCCGAGCACGTCGAAGTTCCGCGCGAACGCCTCCCGGACCGGTTCGAAGCCCTCGGCCACTGTGCCGTGCACGTCGACGCCCACGTTCCCGTCCGTCCTTCCGCTCGCCTGTGACAGTGCGTGCAACCGGGCCGGCCCGTCCGTGATTCCCGGGCGGAGCCGACCGGGCACGATCGTCACGAACGGCCGGGCGCGGCCGGCACCGAGCGCGGATCGAAGCCGTAGGGCAGCTCCAGACGGTGGGCGCGCATCAGGGTGTCGTCGGCGAGCAGCTCCGCCGTGGCGCCGTCCGCCGCGATCACGCCGTCGCTGAGGACCAGCGAGCGCGGGCACAGTTCGAGGGCGTAGGGCAGGTCGTGCGTGACCATCAGGACGGTGACGTCCAAGGAGCGCAGGATGTCGGCGAGTTCGCGGCGGGAGGCGGGGTCCAGGTTGGAGGACGGCTCGTCCAGGACCAGGATCTCCGGCTCCATCGCGAGGACGGTCGCCACGGCCACCCGGCGCCGCTGGCCGAAGGAGAGGTGGTGCGGCGGGCGGTCCTTGAACTCCGCCATGCCGACCCGGCCCAGCGCCCGGTCCACCCGCTCCTCCAGCTCGGGCCCCTTGAGCCCGGCCGCCGCCGGGCCGAACGCCACGTCCTCGCGCACCGTCGGCATGAAGAGCTGGTCGTCGGGGTCCTGGAAGACGATGCCGACCCGGCGCCGGATCTCCGCCATGTGCTTCTTGCCCACGGGCAGCCCGGCCACCGTCACCGTCCCCGTGCCGCCGGTCAGGATGCCGTTGAGGTGGAGGACGAGGGTGGTCTTGCCGGCTCCGTTCGGGCCGAGCAGCGCGACCCGCTCGCCGCGCGCGAGCGAGAAGTCGACGCCGAACAGGGCCTGGTGGCCGTCGGGGTAGGCGAAGGCGAGGCCGGAGACCTCCAGGGACGGTGTCATAGGAAAAGCCTGCTTCCCAGCGTGCGGATGAGTGTCGTCGTCAACGGCCGGTGCATGCGAGGGCCGGGCCCGCACCGCCTCCGTGTCACTGCGGCGACCGGGCCGGTTCCACCCCGGCCGGTGTCGGTCGCGTCGGTCCCGGTCGCCCGCCGGGCGGTCGTGCGGCGCGAGCCGGGAATCCGCCCGGTGACCCGGGGGTGAGGGTTCAGCGGATCCATCCCAGCAGGCACACGGCGAGAGCCGCACCCGGCAGCAGCGAAGCGTACGACCACTGCGCCCGGGATGCGGTCACCTCGTCGATCACCGGCATCGAACCGGCGTACCCCCGGCTCACCATGGCCAGGTGCACCCGCTCGCCGCGTTCGTAGGAGCGGATGAACAGCGCGCCCGCCGACTTGGCGAGGACGCCCCAGTGCCGCACCCCGCGCGCCTCGAAGCCGCGGGACTCGCGGGCGATCCGCATGCGCCGCAGCTCGTCGGTGATGACGTCGCCGTAGCGGACCATGAAGGAGGCGATCTGCACCAGCAGCGGCGGGAGCCTCAGCCGTTGGAGGCCGAGGAGCAGTTCGCGCAGCTCGGTGGTGGAGGCGAGGAGGACCGAGGCGGCCACGCCCAGGGTGCCCTTGGCCAGCACGTTCCAGGCGCCCCACAGTCCGTTCACGCTCAGCGACAGCCCGAGGACGTCGATCCGTTCGCCCTCCGCGACGAACGGCAGGAGCACGGCGAAGGCGACGAACGGGACCTCGATCAGCAGCCGCTTGAGCAGGAATCCGGCCGGGACGCGGGCGGTGTGCGCGACGAGGGCGAGCAGTCCGGCGTACACCGCGAACGCCCACATCGCCTCGCGCGGGGTCGACACCACGACCACCACGAAGGCGAGGCCGGCGGCGATCTTGGTGTGCGGCGGCAGGGCGTGCACGGGGGAGTGCCCGTGCCGGTACAGCTTGTGCGCGTGGCCGGTTCCCACGTCAGACGCCCGTGCGGGTGGGGGACGCGGCGTCGGCCGTGTCCTCCGCGCGGCGCCTGCGGACCACCCAGAACACTCCGGTGCCCGCGACGACCGTCACGCCCACGCCGATCACGCCCGCGAGACCGCCGGAGAGGCGGTCGTCGTCGACGTCCTCGACGCCGTAGTCGGCGAGCGGGGAGCCGGCGATCGCGTGCTCCTCGGCCTTCTCGTCGATGCCGTGGTCGCCGGCGACCTTCTCCAGGCCGTCGGGGCTCGCGGAGGCGTAGAAGCTGACGAACCCGGCGAGGACCAGCGAGGTGACCAGGCCGGTGATCCACACCGTGCGCGGGGAGCGGGCGGCGGGGACGGGTTCCGGCTCCGCGGCGTCCGGGGCGTCGACCAGCTCGCCGTTCACCCGGAGCTTGAGCTTCCGCGTCAGCCCGCGCGCCCCGTGCACCAGGTCCGGGCGGACGGCGACGACGGCGCCGACGGTCAGGGCGGTGATCACGGCCTCACCGATGCCGATGAGGACGTGCACGCCCACCATGGCGGTGGCGACCTTGCCGATCGAGACGTCGGTGGTGCCGCCGACCGCGTAGAGCAGCGTGAAGACGACGGCGGAGGCCGGGACGGAGACCAGGGCGGCGACGAAGGACGCGGCGGTCACCGAGCGGCGGGTGCGCGGCAGCACCTTCACCAGGCCGCGGAAGAGCGCGTAGGCGACGACCGTCGTGGTGATCGCCATGGTGGTGACGTTCACACCGAGCGCGGTCAGCCCGCCGTCGGCGAAGAGGACGGCCTGCATCAGCAGGACGACGGAGACGCACAGGACGCCGGTGAAGGGGCCGACGAGGATCGCGGCGAGGGCGCCGCCGAGCAGATGGCCGCTGGTCCCCGCCGCGACGGGGAAGTTCAGCATCTGCACGGCGAAGATGAACGCCGCCACCAGTCCGGCCAGCGGCGCGGTCCGCTCTCCCCCGCTCCCGGCCGCGCCCGGGCGGGAGGCGCCCTCCAGCTCGCGGCGGGCGCCGCGCAGGCTCACGGCGATCGCGCCGGCGGCGGCCACTCCGACGACGGCGGACACGGGGGCGTTGATGAATCCGTCAGGTGCGTGCACGGACTCGATGATGTGGTCTGTTGCAAACGTTGCGCAAGAGCGAGCCGATTGTTTTACCTCACGCACAGCTCATCTGTGATATACGCCTCTCGGACGCGCGAATTCCGGATCCGGGGCACGATGGGACGGAGGGTGGGTATACGGCTTACACGCCTTTCCTGCAGATCGCCGCCGCGTAAGGGGCCACCGATGTCCGCAGTAGAGCAGTACGCGCGAGCCCACATCGTCACCGACGTCCTGGACGAGGACCGCGGAGCGGTACCCGTGGTACTGCGCTACGACCCCGCCCGGGACCCCCACCGCGTCCGCATGGCGCTCCCGGGCGCCGCGCCCCGCGAGTGGGCCGTCGCGCGGGACCTCCTCGAGCAGGGGCTGCGCGCCCCCGCGGACCGGGGCGAGATACGGGTGTGGCCGTGCGGTCGCGTCCAGACCGTGGTCGAGTTCCACACCGCGCGGGGCGTGTCGGTGGTGCAGTTCGAGACGAAGACCCTGACGCGGTTCCTGCGGCGGACCTACGCGGCCGCCGCCGAACCCGTCCCGCACTGACCCCCGGCCGGCTCAGCCGCCGTTCCTCAGCAGCGCCGCCACGATCGGCCCGGCCGTCGAACCGCCGTGACCGCCCTGCTGCACCACGCCGGCGGCCGCCAGGTCGCCGCGGTAGGCGGTGAACCAGCCGTTGGGCTTCTTCTGGCCCTCGACCTCGGCCGACCCGGTCTTCGCGCCCTTGTCACCGCTCACCCCGGCCATCGCCTCCGCGGCCGTGCCGGAGGCGGCCGTGTACGCCATCAGCTCCCGCAGCTGCGCCAGGGTGCCGGGCGACATGGTGCGCGAGGCCGTCGCCAGCTTCCGCCCGTCGACCTCGGGGGGGACCAGGTACGGCTGGCGGAAGACGCCGGACCGGACCGTCGCCGACACCGACGCCATGTTCAGCGGGTTCATCCGCACCCCGCCCTGGCCGATCAGGGAGGCCCCCATCGGGGCGTCCTTCTGCACCGGCACCGAGCCGTCGAAGGTCGGCACGCCGACCTGCCAGTCGTTCTTCCCCAGCCCGAACACCTGCTGGGCCTGCTCGGTCAGGTCGTCGTCCTCCAGCTCGGGCGCCTGGCTGATGAAGGCCGTGTTGCAGGAGCGGGCGAAGCTCGCCCGGAACGTGCCGTCCTTGATCTCGAACTCGTCGAGGTTCTGGAACTTCCAGCCGCCGTAACTGAAGTACTTCGGGCACGGGTGCTTCTCGTCCATCGAGGCGAGCCCCTTCTCGATCAGCATCGAGGCGGTGATCACCTTCATCGTGGAGCCCGGGGCCAGCGACCCCTGGAACGCGGTGTTGAAACCGCGCGAGGAGTTGGCCACCGCGAGGATCTCGCCGGTCGACGGACGCAGCACCACCACCGACGCCCGCCCCTTCTTCGCCACCTGCGCCTCGGCGGCGGCCTGCAGGGACGGGTCCAGCGTGGTCCTCACCGTGCCGGGCGTGCCCTCGCTCAGCTCCAGCAGCGTCTTGTCGGACAGCTTCGCCTTCTTCGACGCCTTGCCGCGGACGATCCGCAGCTCGACGCCGGCCTCGCCGCCCGCCTTCTCGCCGTACTTCTCGCGCAGCCCGTCCAGCACCGTTCCCAGGGACGGGTACGCGGCGGTGGTCAGCTCGGCGCCGTCCCGGTCCAGCGCCTTGACCGGCGGGGTGCCCGCCTCGCCGGTGACGAGTACGTCGCCCTCCTTGAGCTCGGGATGCACGACGGCCGGCCGCCAGGCCACCCGCGGTTCACCGTCCCCGGCCCGGCGCACGACGGTCAGCGCGCTGTCGTACGCCAGCGGCTTGCCGGCCCCCTCGTACGACACCGTGCCCTTGACGGCGAAGGGGACCTCGGCGCCGGAGCGGGCGCCCGAGGTGAGGGTGACGTCCGTGATCCGGGCGTCCTCGGCGTAGGCGGTCAGCAGGGCGGCCGCGGCCTTCGGGTCGTCGGTGGCGGCGGCCGCCTCGTCCACCTTCCCGGCCTGCCAGGCGGTGAGGAAGCGCTCGGCCGCGGAGGTGACCTCGTCGGCGGAGAGCGGGCCGGTCCTGACGGCCTCGGCCGCGGAGGCCGTACGGGTGCCGTCCTCGGCGGCGCCGCCGAGCAGCGCGTAGGCGCCGAACCCGGCGCCGCCGACGACCGCGGCGATCACTCCGCCGAGCACGACGGGCCTCGTCCTCCGCCCCTCGGCGGCGTTCCTTCTGTTCTTCCCCACTGCTTCCCGTTCCTCCGCTGTCCGCCGGGCTCCCCGTGGCCCTCGTGGCGCTCACGCGTACCGACGACGGCCACCACCCTAGAGTCCCGTCCCGGGCCCGGCGCGGTCAGCCGGCCGCTCGTAGCACGGCTGCGACAATCGGACCGGCCGCGTCGCCGCCGTGGCCGCCCTGCTGGGCCATGGCCGCCGCCGCCACGTCGTCGCGGAAGCCGGTGAACCAGCTGTCGGAGGTGGCCTTGCCGTCGACCTCGGCGGAACCGGTCTTCGCGCCGATGTCGCCGCCGAGCCCCGCCATGGCCTCCCGGGCGGTGCCCTGGGTGGCGGTGAGCCGCATCATCTGCTTGAGCTGGGCGGCGGTGCCCGCCGGGAGCCCCTTGGCCTGCGCGAACCGCCGGCCGTCGAGGTCGGGGGAGACCAGGTACGGCTGGCGGAAGGCGCCGGTGATGGCGGTGGCCGTTACGGAGGCCATGTTCAGCGGGTTCATCTGCACCTGGCCCTGGCCGATGGCGTTCGCCGCGCGGTCCGGGCCGGCGACGGCGGGGACGCTGCCGTCGAAGGAGGCGATGCCGGTCTTCCAGTCGTCGCGGCCGAGCCCGAACCGCTCCTGCGCCTCCTGGGTGAGCGAGGCGTCGCTGAGCGGCTCCTCGTCGATGAGCTTGATGAAGGCGGTGTTGCAGGAGCGCAGGAAGCTGTTGGCGAGGCTGGCGCCCTCGTTCGGCTCCATGTCGGTGAGGTTCTTGAAGGTCTGGCTCTGCCAGGTCGCGGTGGGCGGGCAGGGCGCCGGGCCGTTCATCGAGGTCACGCCGTTGTCGATGAGCATGGCGGCGGTGATGATCTTCATGGTGGAGCCGGGGGCGACCTGGCCCTGGAAGGCCGCGTTGAACCCGTCGTCGCGGTGGTTGGCCACCGCCAGCACCTCGCCCGTGCTCGGCTTGACCGCCACCACCGACGACTTGGCGTACTGCCGCACCGCCTTCTCGGCCGCCTCCTGCGCCCCGGCGCTGAGGGTGGTGCGCAGCTTGCCCGGCTCGCCCTCGGCGAGGGTCAGCAGCGGGGTGTCGGCGGCCGGCTCGCCCGTCGTGCCCTCGGCGTGCCTGATCACCAGCTCGACGCCGGGGGTGCCGCCCGCCTGCTCGCCGTACTTCTGGCGCAGGGTGTCCAGGACCGGCCCGAGCGAGGGGTACTCCTCCTTCGTCAGCACCGTGCCGTCGCGGTCCACCGCCTCGATGGGCGGCTGCGCGGACTCCTCGGTGACGAGGGTGTCGCCCTTCTCCAGATCGGGGTGGACGACGGACGGCTCCCAGTCGACCAGCGCCCGCCCGGTGGTCTTCCCGCGCACGACGGTCAGCTCGCTCTTGTAGCTGAGCGCCTTCGACTTCCCGTCGTACGAGACGGTCGCCTCCACCGTGAACGGCACGGTGGCGCCGGCGGCCGTACCGGGAGTTATCTCGACGTCGCCCACGCGGGCCTCGTCGCCGTACGCCGTCAGCAGCGCGCCGGCCTCCTGCGCGTTGTTCGTGTACGACGCCGCCTGCGACGCCTCTCCCTTCTCCCAGGCCGCGAGGAAACTCCTGGTGGTCTCCTCGACCTCCACCTTGTCCGGCGGCCCGGTCTTCTTCGTCGCCGCGGCGCTCGCGCCGCTCCCCCCGTCGCCGTTCACGGCCGACACGATGTTGTAGACGCCGTACCCGGCCCCGCCCACCATCACCGCGAACACACCGCCGACGACAGCGGTCTTGACCCCCTTGCCCATCGGACGCTCCCCCTCCGCCGGACCTCCCACGCCTTATGAACGTGTTCAAAAAGCCCGGTGAGTGAGCACTCTATGCGCAGGGAGTGACGACCGGGCCGACTGTGTCCGTTTGTTGTCCGAACAGAGATCCGTCCATCGGCCGGAACGGCTCAAACCCAGGTGTCCAGCCACATCCGCGCCCGCCAGTCCTCGATCGGGATCGGGGTGCCGGTGTAGATGGGCCAGAAGTAGATGAAGTTCCAGACGATCAGCAGGGTCAGTACACCCGCCGCCGTCGCGCCCGCGACGCGGCGGGTGTCGGTGGAGCGGGGTGGGCCGACGAGGGCGCCCAGGAGCATCGCCACGGCCAGGCAGAGGAAGGGGACGAAGACGACGGCGTAGAAGAAGAAGATCGTCCGTTCCTGGTACAGGAACCAGGGCGCGTAGCCGGCCGCGATGCCGCAGGCGATCGCGCCGGCCCGCCAGTCGCGGCGCAGCAGCCAGCGCCACAGGACGTACAGGATCGCGAAGCAGGCCGTCCACCACAGCATCGGGGTGCCGAGGGCCAGCACCTCGTGGGCGCACTTCTCGCCCGCGTCGACCGGGCAGCCGTCCATGCCGGGGGCCGGGGACTCGTAGAAGTAGGAGACCGGGCGGCCGGTGACGATCCAGCTCCACGGGTTGGACTCGTAGGGGTGCGGCGAGGACAGGCCGACGTGGAAGTCGTAGACCTGGTTCTCGTAGTGCCACAGGCTGCGCCACCAGTCGGGCAGCAGCCACGACCAGGCGCTGTCCTTGCCGTCCTTGGCCGCCCAGTCGCGGTAGTAGCCGCCGGTGCCGTCGGCCGGGGAGAGGATCCAGCCGATCCAGGAGGCGAAGTAGGTGACCACCGCCACCGGCACGGTCGACAGGAACGCCCAGCCCAGGTCGCGCCGCAGCACCGCCACCCGGGGGCGCCGGGCGCCCGCCACCCTGCGCGCGCCGACGTCCCACAGCACCGCCATCACACAGAACGCGGCCATGATGTAGAGGCCGTTCCACTTCGTGCCGATCGCCAGGCCCAGCATCAGGCCCGCCGCCAGGCGCCAGGGACGGAAACCGATCCGGGCGTTCTCGGCGGCGTACGCGTCCGGCCGGACCCGGCCGTCCGGGTCCACCGGCAGCGCGGCGGCGAGCCTCTCCCGCGCCCGGTCCCGGTCGACCACCAGACAGCCGAACGCCGCCAGCACGAAGAACATCAGCACGCCGTCGAGCAGCGAGGTCCGGCTCATCACGAAGTGCAGCCCGTCCACCGCCATCAGCGCGCCCGCGAGACAGCCGAGGAACGTGGAGCGGAACAGGCGCCGGCCGATCCGGCACAGCATCAGCACGGAGAGGGTGCCGAGCAGGGCCGTCATGAACCGCCAGCCGAACGGGTCGAAGCCGAAGATCAGCTCGCCCAGCCCGATCACGTACTTGCCGACCGGCGGATGCACGACGTACGCCGCGTCCGTCGGGACGGGGACGGCGCCGCCCGAGAGGATCAGGTCGTTGGCGTTCTTGTCCCAGTTGACCTCGAACCCGCGGTGGACCAGCGCCCACGCGTCCTTGGCGTAGTACGTCTCGTCGAATATCACCGCCTTCGGGCTGCCCAGGTTCCAGAACCGGAGCACCCCCGCCAGCAGCGTGACCAGGAGCGGGCCTCCCCACCCCGACCAGCGGGCGATGCGCCCCGCGAGCACCGGCGGCACCCCGAGCGTGTCCCACAGCCGCTTCGACGGCTCCGTGTACGGCGGCGCCAGGCGGTCGCGGACGTCGCCCTCACGGACGTCGGCCCCGCGGGCGTCACCTCTGGCCGGACCCGGCGCCGGGTAGCCGAAACGGCGCAGCCGCTGCTGCCACGACGACCGCTCTTCGTGCGGCGCCTGGTCCTGCCGGATGTCCGTGGAGGACGCGGTACTGGTCACCGCGCCATCGTAGGGAACAGGACTGTGCGAGTCCCGCGCATGGCCGGTATGCCCCGGCTCCGTCCGGTCCTGGGAGGATGGGGGAGTGACCGGAATCCTCGTACTCGCAGGCACCCCCATCGGCGACATCTCCGACGCCCCGCCCCGGCTCGCGGAGGAACTGGCGGGCGCCGACGTCGTCGCCGCCGAGGACACGCGTCGGCTGCGGCGCCTCACCCAGGCGCTCGGCGTCACCCCCAAGGGGCGGGTCGTGTCGTACTTCGAGGGCAACGAGTCCGCCCGCACGCCCGAACTGGTCGAGGAACTGGCGGGCGGCGCGCGCGTGCTGCTGGTGACGGACGCCGGGATGCCGTCCGTGTCCGACCCCGGCTACCGGCTGGTCGCGGCGGCCGTCGAACGGGACGTCAAGGTCACCGCGGTGCCGGGGCCGTCCGCGGTGCTCACCGCGCTCGCCCTGTCCGGGCTGCCCGTGGACCGGTTCTGCTTCGAGGGGTTCCTGCCCCGGAAGGCCGGCGAGCGGCTGGGACGGCTGCGCGAGGTCGCCGACGAGCGGCGCACCCTCGTCTACTTCGAGGCCCCGCACCGCCTCGACGACACCCTCGCCGCGATGGCCGAGGTCTTCGGCGGGGAGCGGCGGGCCGCCGTCTGCCGGGAGCTGACCAAGACGTACGAGGAGATCAAGCGCGGTCCGCTGGCGGAGCTGGCCGCGTGGGCGGCGGAGGGCGTGCGCGGGGAGATCACGGTGGTGGTCGAGGGGGCGCCGGAGAAGGGGGCCGAGGAGATCGACGACGCCGAACTGGTGCGGCGGGTGCGGGTGCGGGAGGAAGCCGGGGAGCGGCGCAAGGAGGCGATCGCGGCGGTGGCCGTGGAGGCGGGGGTTCCCAAGCGGCGGGTGTTCGACGCGGTGGTGCGCGCCAAGCGCGATCTCGGCTGAGCGGCCGGCCGACGCCGTCGAGGGACCGGGGCGTCGCCGGCCGACGGTCACGGGCGGGGCCGGTCGCGCCCACGGGGCGGTAAAGGGCTCGGGGCACTCCGGTAAGGAACGGCCAAGACGCCGCCAATACTCGGCCGCCCCTCCTGTGCTCGCGGGCCCGCGGCGGTCCACTGGGAGCCGGGGCAAAGCCGCCCTTCCAGCGGACCGACAGGAGCCGGGATGACCGAGATCACCGGGCGGGCCGCGCTGCGCGCGGGCGCCAGCGCCGTCGTCGAGGAGTCGTACGCGTTCGCCTGCATGCGCTGCGGGTACGGCTGGGAGCAGTCGTACGAGATAGAGCACCACACCGACGCCGACGGCCACGCCTTCGTGCTGTACGTGGCGGACGGCCGGGTCGTCCCCTCCCCGCTGAACCGGCCGACCTGCCGGAACTGCGACGGTCACGTGGTGCGCATCCTGCGGCCGGGCCGGGTCGCCTCCGCGCGGAAGGCCGAGCTGACGTCCGCGCCGCTTCCGTAGGATCGGGGGCATGTCTTCGAACGCCCCCGACACGTCCGACAAGAACGCCGCCCCGCCGCTCCCGGAGCCCCTGCGGGTGCCGGTCGCGGACTCGCACACCCACCTCGACATGCAGTCCGGCACCGTGGAGGAGGCTCTCGCCAAGGCCGCGTCGGTGGGTGTGACGACGGTCGTGCAGGTCGGCTGCGACCTCGAGGGGTCCCGGTGGGCGGCGGACACGGCGGCCGCGTACGACGCCGTCCACGCGACGGTCGCGCTGCACCCCAACGAGGCCCCGCGCATCGTCCACGGGGACCCGGACGGTTGGTCCCGGCAGGGCGCCCGCAGGCCCGGCGGGGACGCGGGACTGGACGAGGCGCTCGCCGAGATCGACCGGCTGGCCGCGCTGCCCCAGGTCAAGGGCGTCGGCGAGACGGGCCTCGACCACTTCCGCACCGGGCCGGAGGGCAGGGAGGCGCAGGAGCGGTCCTTCCGCGCCCACATAGAGATCGCCAAGCGGCACGGCAAGACCCTCGTCATCCACGACCGCGACGCCCACGCCGACGTCCTGCGCGTGCTGAAGGAGGAGGGCGCCCCCGAGCGCACCGTCTTCCACTGCTACTCCGGGGACGCCGAGATGGCGGAGATCTGCGCGAGCGCCGGGTACTACATGTCGTTCGCCGGCAACGTCACCTTCAAGAACGCGCAGAACCTGCGGGACGCGCTCGCCGTGGCCCCGCTGGAGCTGGTCCTGGTGGAGACCGACGCGCCGTTCCTGACCCCGGCGCCGTACCGCGGGCGGCCGAACGCCCCCTATCTGGTGCCGGTGACCGTGCGCGCCATGGCGGCCGTACGGGGCGTCGACGAGGACACCCTCGCCGCCGCCCTCGGGGCGAACACGGCCCGCGCCTTCGGTTGTCCACAGGCGTGACCTGCCCGGTCCCCGCGCCCCGTACCCTTGTCCCGTGACCAGCCCCACCCCCGACGCCCTCCTGGGCCCCGCCGACGTCCGTGAACTGGCGGCCGCCCTCGGCGTACGGCCCACCAAGCAGCGCGGCCAGAACTTCGTCATCGACGCCAACACGGTGCGCCGTATCGTGCGCACCGCCGGGGTCCGCCCCGACGACGTGGTCGTCGAGGTCGGCCCGGGGCTCGGCTCGCTCACGCTGGCGCTCCTCGAGGCCGCCGACCGGGTCACCGCCGTGGAGATCGACGACGTCCTCGCCGCCGCGCTGCCCGCCACCGTCGCCGCCCGCATGCCCGGGCGGGCCGAGCGGTTCGCGCTGGTCCACTCCGACGCGATGCACGTCACCGAGCTGCCCGGGCCCGCCCCGACCGCCCTGGTCGCGAACCTGCCCTACAACGTGGCCGTCCCGGTGCTGCTGCACATGCTCGAAAGCTTCCCCGGCATCGAGCGCACCCTCGTCATGGTCCAGTCCGAGGTCGCCGACCGGCTCGCCGCCGCACCCGGCTCGAAGGTGTACGGCGTGCCCTCGGTCAAGGCCAACTGGTACGCGGAGGTCAAGCGGGCCGGGGCCATCGGACGGAACGTCTTCTGGCCCGCGCCGAACGTCGACAGCGGGCTGGTCTCGCTGGTGCGCCGCGCGGAGCCGCTGAAGACCACCGCCTCCCGGCGCGAGGTGTTCGCCGTCGTGGACGCGGCCTTCGCCCAGCGCCGCAAGACGCTGCGGGCCGCGCTCGCCGGGTGGGCGGGGTCGGCGGCCGCCGCGGAGGCCGCCCTGGTCGCCGCCGGGGTGTCGCCGCAGGCCCGCGGGGAGTCCCTGACCGTCGAGGAGTTCGCGCGCATCGCCGAGAACGCCGGGAACGCCGGGAACGCCGGGAACAAGGAGCAGGGTCAGCAGTGAGCGTCACCGTCCGCGTCCCCGCCAAGGTCAACGTCCAGCTCGCGGTCGGCGCCGCCCGCCCCGACGGCTACCACGACCTGGCCAACGTCTTCCTCGCGGTGGGCCTGTACGACGAGGTCACCGTCACGGCGGCCGACGGGCTGCGGGTGACCTGCGCCGGCCCCGACGCCGAGCAGGTCCCGCTCGACCGTACGAACCTCGCCGCCCGGGCGGCCCTGCTGCTCGCCGAGCGGTACGGCCGTGACGCGGACGTCCACCTCCACATCGCCAAGGACATCCCCGTCGCCGGTGGCATGGCCGGCGGCAGCGCGGACGGCGCGGGGGCGCTGCTCGCGTGCGACGCGCTGTGGGGGACGGGCGCCTCGCGCGAGGAGCTCCTCGACATCTGCGCCGAGCTGGGCAGCGATGTGCCGTTCAGCCTGGTGGGAGGGGCGGCGCTCGGTACCGGGCGGGGCGAGAGGCTGACGGAGCTGGAGGTCGGCGGCGCCTTCCACTGGGTGTTCGCGATGGCCTCGCGGGGGCTGTCGACGCCGGCGGTGTTCCGGGAGTTCGACCGGCTGGGGGAGGGGCGGGAGATCCCGGAGCCGGTCGCCTCGCGGGAACTGCTCGACGCCCTGGCCAAGGGCGACGCCGACGCGCTCGCCGCCACCGTCTCCAACGACCTCCAGCCGGCGGCGCTGTCGCTGTTCCCGGAGCTGGCGGACACGCTCGCGGCGGGGCGTGCGGCGGGGGCGCCGGTCTCGCTGGTGTCGGGGTCGGGGCCGACCACGGCGTTCCTGGCGCGGGACGCGGAAGCGGCGGAGGAGATCGCGGGTGCGCTGCGGGCCTCCGGCACCTGCCGCATGGTGCGTACGGCGGCAGGTCCCGTGCCGGGCGCGACGATCGTCTGAAGCGCTCAGGGCCGCGTTTCGACCGGGCCCAGGTCGATGGCGATGGCGGAAGGCTTGTCGACCTTGACCCGGTCGCGGTGCCAGCCCATGTGCACGTAGGACTGTGTCATCGGGTCGAGCTCGTAGACGTGGACGAGGGGACGGCCGGTGGTTCCGTCCGGTTCGACACGCCAGTAGTGGGGGATTCCCGCGAGGGCGTACTTGTGCGGTTTGGTCGTACGGTCGCGGGACTCCGACTCGGGTGAGACGACCTCCACGGCGAGCAGGACGTCTTCGGCCTTGAAACTGGTCTGGTCCAGCCCGGTGACCGCGTCGGCCCGCACCACGCTGACATCCGGTTCGGGACCGTTGCGCTTGTCGAGAACGACGGTCATCTCCCGCTCGACACTGAACTCCGGGCCGAGAGAGCTACGCAGTCCGTTGAACAAGAGGTCGATCGCAAGAAAATGGAAACGGCGCTGCGGACTCACGAAAACCAGGCTCCCGTCGATCAGCTCGGTGTGCGGCGGGAGATCCGGCAGCGTGAACAGGTCGTCCACGGTATAGCCGTCCAGCGGTGGCACCGGCCACTGGACGCGGTGCTCTACGGACTCGGCGGTCATGGTTCCTCCCATGGACGGGATCCTGCTGCCTGTTCCCTACGGTAGCCGTCCGTTTCCGATCACGTCATCACAAAGAGTGACGATCTTCCGGCGCGTCGACCGCCGGCCGGAAGGCCCTACGCTTGAAAGCTGATCGATCCACCGGGCAGGAGAGAAATGGCCGTCAATCTGGTCAATGTCGAGAACGTCAGCAAGGTGTACGGCACGCGCGCGTTGCTCGACGGGATTTCCCTCGGCGTCTCCGAAGGGGACCGGATCGGGGTGGTGGGGCGCAACGGGGACGGCAAGACCACCCTCATCCGGATGCTGGCCCGGCTGGAGGAGGCCGACACCGGGCGGGTGACGCACTCCGGCGGGCTGCGGCTCGGGGTGCTCACCCAGCACGACTCCCTCGACCCGGCCGCCACCGTCCGGCACGAGGTCATCGGTGACATGGCCGACCACGAGTGGGCGGGGAACGCCAAGGTCAGGGACGTACTGACCGGGCTGTTCGGCGGACTGGACCTGCCGGGGTTCCCCAAGGGCCTGGACACCGTCATCGGGCCGCTGTCCGGCGGTGAGCGCAGGCGCATCGCGCTCGCCAAGCTGCTCATCGAGGAGCAGGACCTGATCGTCCTCGACGAGCCGACGAACCACCTCGACGTCGAGGGCATCGCCTGGCTCGCCCAGCATCTGCGGACCCGCCGGTCCGCGCTCGTCTGCGTCACCCACGACCGCTGGTTCCTCGACCAGGTCTGCACCCGCATGTGGGACGTGCAGCGCGGTGACGTGTACGAGTACGAGGGCGGTTACTCCGACTACGTCTTCGCCCGCGCGGAGCGCGAACGGATCGCCGCCACCGAGGAGGTCAAGCGGCAGAACCTGGTCCGCAAGGAGCTGGCCTGGCTGCGGCGCGGCGCCCCCGCGCGCACGTCCAAGCCGCGCTTCCGCGTGGAGGCCGCCAACGAGCTGATCAAGGACGTCCCCCCGCCGCGTGACAGCAGCGAGCTGATGAAGTTCGCCTCCTCGCGGCTCGGCAAGACGGTGTTCGACCTGGAGGACGTCACCGTCCAGGCCGGGCCCAAGGTGCTGCTCAAGCACGTCACCTGGCAGCTCGGCCCCGGCGACCGCATCGGTCTGGTCGGGGTCAACGGGGCGGGCAAGACGTCCCTGCTGCGGGCGCTCGCCGAGGCGGCCCGGAGCGAGGGGGAGGCGCAGCCCGCGGGGGGCCACGTCCGGGTCGGCAAGACGGTCAAGCTCGCCTACCTCTCCCAGGAGGTCGCCGAGCTCGACCCCACCTGGCGGGTGCTCCAGGCCGTGCAGCAGGTGCGCGAGCGCGTCGACCTCGGCAAGGGGCGCGAGATGACCGCCGGACAGCTGTGCGAGACGTTCGGGTTCAGCAAGGAGAAGCAGTGGACGCCGGTCGGGGACCTGTCCGGTGGTGAGCGGCGGCGGCTGCAGCTGCTGCGGCTGCTGATGGACGAACCCAACGTCCTCTTCCTCGACGAGCCCACCAACGACCTCGACATCGAGACCCTCACCCAGCTCGAGGACGTCCTCGACGGCTGGCCCGGCTCGATGATCGTCATCTCCCACGACCGGTTCTTCGTCGAGCGCACCACCGACCGGGTGTTCGCCCTCCTCGGCGACGGCGCCCTGCGGATGCTGCCGCGCGGGATCGACGAGTACCTGGAGCGGCGCAAGCGGATGGAGGAGGCCGCCGCCGCTGCCGCGGCCTCCGCTCCGGCCGCGGCGCCCCAGGGCTCCGCCCCGGAGAAGAGCGCCGCCGATCAGCGCGCCGCCAAGAAGGAGCTGCAGAAGATCGAGCGCCAGCTCGACAAGGTCTCCGAGAAGGAGACCAAGCTGCACGCGGCCATCGCCGAGCACGCCACCGACTTCGCGAAGGTGGCCGAACTCGACGCCGAGCTGCGGGAGCTGGCCGGACAGCGGGACGAGCTGGAGCTGCGCTGGCTGGAACTGGCCGAGGACGCCTGAGCCGCCCCGCCCTCCGCGCGCCGGGGGCGCGCGTGGCGTGAAGGGCGCGTGAAGGCGCGTAACAGGGGCATCACGGGCCGGTTCTCCCTTGGGAACAGGGGAGGGCGCGGCCCGGTGGCCTGTCGGTACCGGGTGATACAAAGGGGCCAGTCTGAGAAACGTCTGAAGACGACTCTGGGTTCATCGCGTACCTCAGGGCGTGGCTAAAAATCAGTGAGTAAGGGGGAACGCGCTGATGACTCAGCCGCCCAACCAGCCGCCGCAGGGTGGTTTCGGAGCGCCGCAGGATCCGCCACCGCAGGGTGGTTTCGGAGCGCCGCAGGATCCGCCGCCGGGGGGTGGTTTCGGGGCTCCGCAGACGCCTCCTCCGCCTCCGCAGGGTCCGCCGCGGCCCGGATACGGGTATCCGCAGCAGCCGGGGCCGTACAACTCCGGACCGTACGCCTCCGGGCCCTACGGTCAGCCGCAGCAGCCGGGGCCCTACGGGCAGCCCGGGTACGGGTACCCGACGCAGCCGCAGTTCCCCGGGGCGCCCGGCACGCCGCCGCCCGGCGGGTCCGGCTCCCGCAACCCCTTCAAGGGCAAGCCCGCCATGGTCATCGGCGCCGCCGTGGCCGCGCTGCTGGTGATCGGCGGCACCGTGTGGGCCGTCTCCGGTGACGACGGCGAGAAGGACGAGAAGCCCGTCGCCCGGCAGACCGACGACCCCGAGCCGGGCGGCAGCTCCGGCGCCCCGGTCAATCCGGGCGACGGCAGCGGCGACGGCGGCGAGGACCCGGAGGACCTCAACACGGGCCGCCAGGCCGGTGAGTCCAAGGTGCTCTGGTACAAGGAGGCGCCCGACGCGCCCGGTTCCGGCGCCGACGCCCCCGGCATGTGGGTCACCGACAAGACGGCCGTGAAGGCCGCCTACAAGGAGCTCTTCGCCTACGACGTCGGCGACGGGAAGCTCACCTGGGACACCCTCGCCTTCCCGCAGAAGATCTGCGCGGTCACGCAGGAGGCGACGTCCGACAACAAGGTCGTCATCGCCCACATGAGCGGCAGCAGCGACCGCGCCAAGTGCAACCAGCTCCAGCTCGTCGACCTCGACACCGGCGAGAAGGGCTGGAAGCAGGAGGTCGCCGACGGCGCGCTGTTCGACTCCGTGCTCTCCATCGAGATGACCCTCACCGGCAACACGCTGATGGTGGGCCGCTCGCAGTCCGGCACGGCGTACGACATGACCAGCGGCAAGAAACTGTTCGACGCGAAGAAGTACGGCGACGCCCCCTGCTTCCCCGCCGCCTTCGCGGGCGGTGAGCGGCTGCTCCAGGTCGCGTCCTGCGGCGCCGGCGGCGCCAACGAGCACGACGAGCTCCAGGAGCTCGACCCGAAGACCGGCAAGGTGAAGTGGACGCGGAAGTTCGACAAGGGGTGGCGCATCGAGCGCGCCTACTCCGTCGACCCGGTGGTCGTCTACAGCACCAACGAGGACAAGAAGGCCTGGAACATCTCCGCCTTCACCGGCAGCGGGAAGTTCCGCTCCCAGGTCACCGTCGACGAGGACTTCGCCCCCGGCTGCGGCTGGGCCGTCCTCGCGCGCGACCTCCAGGGCTGTGAGGGCGTCGTCGTCGACGCGAACACCCTTTACCTGCCGACCAAGGCGGCCACCGGGGCCAACGAGATCGTCGCCATCGGCCTCGACGACGGCAAGGAGCAGTGGCGGGTCAAGTCCCCGGCCGAGGAGCCCATGCAGCCGGTGAAGGTCGAGGGCGGCAAGCTCATCGCCTACGTCGACCCGTCGTACGACGCGGGCGGGCGGGTCGTGGCCATCCCCGTCGGCGGCGGCGACCACCAGCCGGCCGAGCTGATGCGGAACCCGCAGAGCGTCGCGAGCATCGAGAACAGCTTCTTCAGCAAGTCGATCGACTGGGCCGACGGACGGTTCTACATCTCGACCACACGGCTGAGTGGCAATGACGAGTCGAAGGAGAAGTTGATGCTCGCCTACGGCGAGTGAGGGCCGTACCCGTCCCCTTTCCGTCGCCCGTCGTCCCCTTCCCCGAGGTACTCACGTCATGACCCAGTCGCCCCCGCCGCCCCACCAGCCTCCGCAGCAGCCGGGCTTCGGGCCTCCGCAACAGCCCCAGCAGTCTCCGCAGCAGCCCGCACAGCCGCCGGCCGCGCCCGGTGGGCCCGATCTCACCAAGGCCCCGGAGCCCGGGTACGGGTATCCGCAGACCCCGCAGACCCCGCAGACCCCGCAGCCCCCGGCCGCCCCGCAGACCCCGGCCGCCCCGCAGCCGCCGGTCGCGCCGCCGCCGGCTCCGCAGGGGCCCGGGTACGGGTATCCGCAGCAGCCTCCGGCCGCCGGGTACGGGTACCCGCAGCAGCCGCCGCCGGCCGCCGGATACGGGTATCCGGGGCAGCCGCAGCCGGGGGCGTACGGGCATCCGCAGCAGCCGGGGCCGTACGGTCAGCCCGGCTACGGGCAGCCCGGGTACGGGTATCCGCAGCCTCCGACCATGCCGATGCAGTCGCAGCCGGGGGGTGGCGGGAAGAAGTTCGGCGCGCAGGCCGCCATCATCGTCTCGGCGGTCGCGGCCATCGCCCTGATCGTCGGCGCCGGTGTCTGGTACGCCTCGTCGTCCGGCAAGGACGACGACAAGAACACCACCGCGGATTCCGGCGGCACCGGCGGCAAGGACGAGAAGAACGGCGGCTCCGGGGGCACCTCCTCCGGGACCGAGGAGAAGGCGCCGGCCGACACCGGCTCCAAGGTGCTGTTCCAGGTGCCCGCGCCCAAGGTCCCCAAGGGCACCACGAGCATCCCCACCTCCGGTTCCTGGCTGACCGACACGGTGTACGCCAAGAGCGGGATCGCCGAGATCGTCGGCTACGACCGTGCCAAGGGCACCGAGAAGTGGACGATCGACCTGCCCGGACCGGTGTGCGAGGCCACCAACCGCGTCACCGAGGACGGCAAGACGGCGATCATCTTCAAGCCCGCCATGCCGACCAAGGAGAATCCGCAGTCCTGCACGCAGCTCGCGGTGATCGACCTCGCGGCGGGCAAGGAGGTGTGGACCAAGACCGCCAAGTCCGGCACCATGCCGATCAGCTTCAACAACGTCACCCTCAGCGGCGGCACCGTCGCGGCGGGCAGCACCAGCGGCGGCGCCGCCTGGGAGATCGCCTCCGGCGAGCAGCTGTGGGCGCCCAAGACGTCCGACTCCTGCTACGACTCCGGGTACGGCGGCGGCGAGAAGCTCGTCGCGGTGCGCAAGTGCGGTTCGTACGACCAGCGGCAGCTGCACATCCAGACCATCGACCCGAAGAGCGGGAAGGTGATCACCGAGTACAAGATGGGCGAGGGCATCGAGTACGCCGCCGTCGTCTCCACCGACCCGCTGGTCGTCGCCGCCGACGTCAACGACTCCGCGGGGGACGGCAGCGGCATCTCGGACTTCTTCTCCATCGACAACAAGACCGGCAAGCTGCGCACGCGCATCTCCGCGCCGGGCGAGGAGTACGCGGCCCGCTGCGACGCCATCTACAAGCTCGAGAAGTGCACCGGGCTGGCGGTCGGCGGCGACCGGCTGTACATCGCGACCGAGGAGCACGAGGGCGGCGGGAAGTCGTACGTCCAGACCAACGAGGTCGTCGCCTTCGACCTGGCGACCGGCAAGCAGACCGGGCAGCGTGCCGACGCGGGTGACGGCTACACGATCACCCCGCTGCGGATGGACGGCGGCAACGTCCTGGCGTACAAGCGTCCGCCGTACGACAAGGGCGGGCAGATCGTCAGCATCGACGGGGGGACCTTCAAGCAGACGACGCTGATGGAGAACCCGGCGACGGAAACCGTGCGGGACGTCGAGTCGCGGATGTCGCCCGAATACGCGGAGATCCTGTTCTCGCAGGGCGCTCTGTACATGTCCAGTGCCTACGCCAGTGACTTCTCGTCGGCTTCGGACGATAAGGAATATCTCGTGATCGCTTTCGGTACGAGTTGATCGTTCGGTTCGTTGTTTTCCGCGGCCCCGTCCCTGGTCAGGGACGGGGCCGCGGGCGTGTCGCGCGTCATCCGCCCATCGCCGTCGAATGCGAGAATTTCGGCGGTCCGGGGTGGTTCTCGCCGGTAGGGGGAGCGCGACGTCGAACAAGCGTGTAGCTTCCGGGGGCATCCGGGGGTGCGTTGTCAGGGGGTTGGCTGTTCGATGGGAGTGCGGCTGATGGTGGTCGACGACCACCGATTGCTCGCCGAGGCGTTGGCCTCGGCGTTGAAGCTGCGGGGGCACCGGGTGCTGGCGGCGGCCGCGCCGGCGGCCGGCGCCGCGGATCTGGTGATCAGCAGGGCGCCCGAGGTGTGTCTGCTGGGGACGGCGGCGCCGGCGGCGGCGGGGACGTTCGATCCGGTGGTGAAGATCAAGCGGGAGCGGGCCCAGGTGGCGGTGGTGGTGCTGGGGCCGGTGCCGTCGCCGCGGGGCATCGCGGCGGCGTTCGCGGCGGGGGCGTCGGGGTACGTGCGGCACGACGAGCGCATCGAGGGGGTCGAGCGGGCGATCATGAAGGCGCGGGCGGGGGAGGCCGCCGTGGCGCCGCAGTTGCTGCAGGGGGCGTTCGGGGAGCTGCTGAATCCTGCGGCGCAGCCGGATGACGAGGGTGCGCGGTTGCTGCGGATGCTGACGCCTCGGGAGGTGGAGGTGCTGGTGCGGGTCGCCGAGGGGGAGGACACCCGGCTGATCGCGGCGGGCATGGGCATCGCACCGTCCACGGCCCGGACGCATGTCCAGCGTGTCCTGATGAAACTGGGCGTGGGCTCCCGCCTGGAGGCGGCGGCCCTGGCCGCCCGAACGGGCCTGCTGGACCGGGCGGGGCCGGTGGGGGGCGGCGCCTGAGCCTGCGGCGGCGGGCCTGTGGGGCGCGGGTCTTGTGCCTGCGGCGCCTCGTGCGGTCCGGTGGGGGTTGGGGTGGCGCCCGCGGTCGGTGGGTGGGTCGGGGCCGGGTCGGGGGTGTCCGTCCTCGGACCGGCGCGGATCACGTCCGTTGGAGGGGTGCTGGGTGCGGACGCGCCGGCCGCTGCGGGCGGCCACCCCCGCCCCGTCCCCTGCGCGCCGTACGCGGCCACTTGCCGTCGTCCCCGCGCTCCGCGGGCTGCCGCCTGCCGCTGCCGCGGGCAGTCGTGCCGCAGGGCGGCACGGGTGGGCGCGACAGCACCCCGTAAGCGCCGGGCTGCGCGAACACCCCCGGCCCGCACCGGCGCGGGGCGCCCGCAGACGCCGGGGGTGCGGTCCCGGCCCGGGCCGCACCGGCGCGGGACCGCGCAACGTACCGCGCCGCTTACTCCTCCCGTTCCTCCGGAACGACGTCCGGCGGCGGCGGGGCCGTCGGCCTGAGCTTCAGCCAGAGGAGGAACAGCAGGCCCAGGACCAGCATTCCCAACCCCGTCCAGAGGTTGATGTTGACTCCCTGGGCCTTGTCGAGGTCCGCGTCGGACGCGGTGAAGCCCGCGATCGTGACGATCACGCCGTACACGACGAACAGCCCGCCGATGATCCGCCGGATGTCGAACAACCGTGCGGCCGTCGTGGACTTGGTCTCCAGGTCGGAGACCTCCTGCTGGAGCTCACGCTCGGAATAGTGCTCGGACATGCTCTCTCCATCCTCCCGCGGTCAGAACGAGAACGGGATGTAGCAGGCGGCGGCCAGGATCACCGCGCCCCAGCCCAGCAACGCCGGCTTCCGGTACCACGCGTCGTCGCCCTCCGCGGGCGGCTCCGCCATGCCGGGGGAACGCGTGCCGTAGACCAGGCCCTCGAGTTCCTCCGCCGGCTTGGGGGCGGTGAAGAGCGACACGGCGACCATGACCACCGCGCCCGCGACGAAGCCGGCGATCGCGGAGACGAAGTTGGCGCCCTGGTCGGAGGGGATGCCGATGATGCCCTGCTTGTAGATCCAGAAGTAGTTCACCATCGCGGTGGTGGTGCCGGCGAGCAGGCCCCAGAAGCCGGACTTCATGGACGCCCGCTTCCAGAACATGCCGATGATGAAGACCACGAACATCGGCACGTTGAAGAAGGAGAACAGCGTCTGCAGGTAGCTCATGATGTTCGAGAACGAGGACGCGAGGAACGCCGTGCCGATGGAGGCGAGGACGCCGATCGCGGTGATCAGGCGGCCGAAGCGGACGTAGTACCCGTCCTCGCGGTGCTTCACCACGTACTTCGCCCAGATGTCGGTGGTGAAGACGGTGTTGAAGGAGGAGACGTTGGCCGCCATGCCGGCCATGAACGCGGCCAGCAGCCCGGTGACGGCGATGCCCAGGACGCCGTTGGGCAGGAGTTGCTGCATCAGGTACGGGATCGCGTCGTTGTACTGCAGGTCCGAGCCCCCCGTGCCGATCGCGGGGACCATCACGGCGGCGACCAGGCCCGGGATCATCACCAGGAACACGATGAAGATCTTCGGGAACGCGGCGATGAGCGGGGTGCGCTGGGCCGCCGAGAGGTTCTTGGCGGACAGGGCGCGCTGCACCTCGGCGAAGTTCGTCGTCCAGTAGCCGAAGGAGAGGACGAAGCCGAGGCCGAGGATGATGGTCAGCCAGTTGGCGCCGAGCGGGTTGTCGCTGCCGATGCCGGTGCCGCCCCAGGCGGTCATGAAGTCGTCGCCGCGCGCCTGGGTGAGGGAGTCGGACAGGCCGTCCCAGCCGCCCACGCTCTTCAGGCCGAGCACCGTGATCGGGATGAGCGCGGCGAGGATGACGAAGAACTGCAGGACCTCGTTGTAGATCGCCGAGGACAGGCCGCCGAGGGTGATGTAGGCCAGGACGAAGAAGCCGGCGACGACGATCGCCACCCACTGCGGCCAGCCGAGGAGGGCCTCGACCACGATCGCGAGGGCGTACAGGTTCACGCCGGCGATCAGGATGGCCGCCGCCGCGAAGAGGACCGAGCTGAACAGGTGGGCCGCCTTGTCGAAGCGCAGCAGCAGGAACTCGGGGACCGAGCGGACCTTGCTGCCGTAGTAGAACGGCATCATCACCAGGCCCAGGAAGACCATCGCGGGGATGGCGCCGATCCAGTACCAGTGGGTCGTGTAGACGCCGTACTGGGCGCTGTTGGCCGCCATGCCGAGGATCTCGGTGGCGCCGAGGTTGGCCGCGATGAAGGCCAGGCCGGTGACCCAGGCGGGCAGGGAGCGGCCGGAGAGGAAGAAGTCGAGGCTGGTCTTGACCGAGCGGCGGGCGGCGAAGCCGATGCCCAGCACGACGACGAAGTAGATCCCGAGGATCGTGTAGTCCAGCCAGTTGGTGGGGAGTCGAAGCTCTGCGGCCAGGTATGTGGGGGTTTGCATACATACTCGCTTCGTTCGCGAACTGATCCGGTGCGGAACCCATGCCTCGGTGTTCGGTTACCGAACACTTCTCGTGATGTTCTTTGTTTGATCGTGACGAGCGGGCCTTGCTGGTGGGTTGTGATGTGTTATGTTTGTTTGTGTTGAGTGATGGGCGGGTGTAGAGGAGTGCGGCAGTGAAGAAGACCTCGACCCGGCTGGCCGACGGTCGCGAGATCGTCTACTACGACCTGGGCGACGACACCGTCCGCGACGCCGTCGACCGCCGTCCGCTGGACGCCACCGTCACCACGTCCGAGATCCGCCGCGACGTGCTGCTGGGCGACTCCGTCGCCATCGCCTCCCACCGCCAGGGGCGCACCTACCACCCGCCGGCCGACGAATGCCCGCTGTGCCCCTCCGAGGGCGACCGGCTGAGCGAGATCCCGGACTCGTCGTACGACGTGGTCGTCTTCGAGAACCGTTTCCCCTCGCTGGCCGGGGACTCGGGCCGGTGCGAGGTCGTCTGCTTCACCTCCGACCACCACTCCTCCTTCGCCGGTCTGAGCGAGCGGCAGGCGCGACTGGTGCTCGACGCCTGGACGGACCGGACCTCCGAGCTGTCGCATCTGCCCTCCGTCGAACAGGTCTTCTGCTTCGAGAACCGGGGGGCCGAGATCGGCGTCACCCTCCAGCACCCGCACGGGCAGATCTACGCCTACCCCTTCACCACCCCCCGCACCGCCCTGACGCTGCGCCAAGTGGCCGCACACAAGGAGGCGACGGGCGGTGAGAACCTGTTCGACGCCGTGCTGGAGCGGGAACGGGCCGACGAGCGGATCGTCCTTGAGGGTGAACACTGGGTGGCCTTCGTGCCGTACGCGGCGCACTGGCCCTACGAGGTCCACCTCTACCCCAAGCGCCGGGTGCCCGACCTGCTCGGACTGGACGAGGCGGCGCGCACGGAGTTCCCCCGGATGTACCTGGAACTCCTGCAGCGCTTCGACCGGATCTTCGGCGAGGGAGAGCCTCCGACGCCGTACATCGCGGCCTGGCACCAGGCCCCGTTCGGCACGCTGGAGGAGTTCGACGGCGTCACGCGCGACGACTTCGCGCTCCACCTGGAGCTTTTCACCATCCGTCGCACATCCGGCAAGCTGAAGTTCCTCGCGGGCTCCGAGTCCGGCATGAACGTGTTCATCAACGACGTGCCGCCGGAGCGCGCGGCCGAGCGACTGCGAGAGGTAGCGAGTTCATGAGCGGGAAGTACCTGGTGACGGGCGGGGCCGGTTACGTCGGCAGTGTCGTCGCCCAGCATCTGCTGGAGGCCGGCCACGAGGTCGTCGTGCTCGACAACCTCTCCACCGGCTTCCGGGAAGGCGTTCCCGCGGGTGCGTCGTTCATCGAGGGCGACATCCGCGACGCCGCCGCATGGCTGGACCCCTCCTACGACGGCGTGCTGCACTTCGCCGCCTTCTCCCAGGTCGGCGAGTCGGTGGCGAAGCCGGAGAAGTACTGGGACAACAACGTCGGCGGCACCATGGCGCTGCTCGGCGCGATGCGCGAGGCGGGCGTGCGCCGGCTCGTGTTCTCCTCCACGGCGGCGACGTACGGCGAGCCCGAGCAGGTCCCGATCGTCGAGTCCGCGCCGACCAGCCCCACCAACCCCTACGGCGCCTCGAAGCTCGCCGTCGACCACATGATCACCGGTGAGGCGGCGGCGCACGGACTGGGCGCGGTCTCCCTGCGCTACTTCAACGTGGCCGGCGCGTACGGACGGTACGGCGAGCGGCACGACCCCGAGTCGCACCTCATCCCGCTCGTGCTGCAGGTGGCCCAGGGGCGGCGCGAGGCGATCTCCGTCTACGGCGACGACTACCCGACGCCCGACGGCACCTGCGTGCGCGACTACATCCACGTCGCCGACCTGGCCGAGGCCCATCTGCTCGCGCTGAAGGCCGCCGCGCCCGGCGAGCACCTGATCTGCAACCTCGGCAACGGCAACGGCTTCTCCGTCCGCGAGGTCGTCGAGACGGTCCGCGAGGTCACCGGCCACCCGATCCCCGAGGTCGTGGCCCCCCGCCGGGGCGGCGA
This sequence comes from Streptomyces caelestis, assembly GCF_001279005.1. Taxonomy (GTDB): domain Bacteria; phylum Actinomycetota; class Actinomycetes; order Streptomycetales; family Streptomycetaceae; genus Streptomyces; species Streptomyces heliomycini. The sequence goes on along the minus strand of NZ_LGCN01000201.1, from coordinate 16,497 downwards.
TCCGGCGGTCCTGGTCGCGTCGGCCGCCACCGCCCGCGAGAAGCTGGGCTGGAAGCCGTCGCGCGCCGACCTCGCGGGGATCGTCGCGGACGCGTGGGAGTTCGCGCAGCAGCGCGCCGAGCAGGCCGAACAGGCCGAGTAGAACGTCACGAAGGGGCAGGGGTCAGGGCATGAGCGAGTCCAGCGAGACCGTCGCGGAGTCCGTCGCCGAGCGGTTCGAGGAGCTGTACGGGGCCGCGCCGGACGGGGTGTGGGCGGCACCGGGCCGGGTCAACCTCATCGGTGAGCACACCGACTACAACGACGGCTTCGTCATGCCGTTCGCCCTGCCGCACACCGCGGTCGCCGCGGTGTCCCGGCGGGACGACGGCGTCCTGCGGCTGCACTCCGCCGACGTGGACGGGCCGGTCGTGGAGCTGGCGGTGGACGCCCTGGCCCCCCAGTCCGACAAGCGGTGGACCGCCTACCCGGCGGGCGTCGTGTGGGCGCTGCGCGAGGCCGGCCACACCGTCACCGGCGCGGACGTCCACCTCGCCTCGACCGTTCCGGCGGGCGCGGGCCTGTCGTCCTCGGCGGCCCTGGAGGTCGTCGTCGCGCTCGCCCTGAACGACCTGTTCGGCCTCGGTCTGCGCGGCTGGCAGCTGGCCCGGCTGTCCCAGCGCGCCGAGAACGTCTACGTCGGCGCCCCCGTCGGCATCATGGACCAGACGGCCTCGGCCTGCTGCGAGACCGGCCACGCCCTGTTCCTCGACACCCGTGACCTCTCCCAGCGCCAGATCCCGTTCGACCTGGCCGCCGAGGGCATGCGCCTGCTCGTCGTCGACACCCAGGTCAAGCACAGCCACAGCGAGGGCGAGTACGGCAAGCGCCGCGCCGGCTGCGAGAAGGGCGCGGCCCTGCTGGGCGTCGACGCCCTGCGGGACGTCCCGTACGCGGAACTGGACGCGGCGCTGGAGCGGCTCGGCGACGAGGAGGAGGTGCGCCGGCTGGTCCGGCACGTGGTGACGGAGGACGAGCGGGTCGAACGGGTCGTCTCCCTGCTGGAGTCGGGCGACACCCGGGCCATCGGCCCGGTGCTCGTGGAGGGCCACGCCTCGCTGCGCGACGACTTCCGCGTCTCCTGCCCCGAACTCGACCTGGTGGTCGGGACCGCCGTGGCCTCCGGCGCCCTCGGCGCCCGCATGACCGGCGGCGGCTTCGGCGGTTCGGCCATCGTCCTGGCGGAGGAGACCGACGTCCCGACGATCACCAAGGCGGTGGAGGAGGCCTTCGCGGCGGCCGGCTTCACTGCCCCCCGGGTCTTCGAGGCGGTGCCCGCGGCGGGCGCGCGGCGGGTGCGCTGACGGTCGGCGAGGGCCGACGACGGGCCGCCGGGGGAGCGGATCTCCGAGCCGGACGACGCGCGGGCGGCGCGGTGCCCGAAGATCCGCTCCGCGCGGATCGGGCCGGGGGCGGGCGGAGGGCCGGCCCGCCCCGGTCGGCGCCGAGGACACGGGGCCGGGCGAGGAGCGGCGGTGCGGCCCGGGCGGCGGCGCGCTCAGCCCAGCCGTTTCGTCAGCGTGTACTCCGTGACCCCCGGCGGGTAGTCGGGGATCACGCACACCACCTCGTAACCCTGCCGCTCGTAGAACTCCGGGGCCTGGAAGTCCCAGGTCTCCACACGGGAGGCCGTGCAGGCGCGTTCGGCCGCGGCGACGCGTTCCGCCTCCGCGAGGAGGCCGGAGCCCAGGCCCGCTCCCCGGTGGCGGGCGTCGACCCACAGGTAGGTCACGTGCAGCCAGGCCGTCCAGGTGTGGCCGACCAGGCCGCCGGCCAGTCCACCGTTCGCATCCAGCGCCCACACGTGCAAAGGCGTTTCGCGTTCGCCCGGGGTTCCGCGCAGCGCGCGCAGGACCGGTGAGGCCGCCGTGTTGGTGTCCCTCAGCCTCCTGCGGAGCAGATCACGTCGGGCCTTGTCGACTTCTGTCTCAAGACGAAACATGCGGCTCACCATAAACGCGCAAGGCCGCCAGTTCTGCAAATAACCTTCCGCTCCCGGCCCCCGCCCGTACCCTGATGGACAGCGCCGGTGGGGGCCGGTGCCGTTCAGGGGGCGAGACGATCGGGTACGGCGTCCGGGGCGGGGGCGGCGGTCGTCGCGCGGCGGCGGCCGTGTGACCGCGGCGGCCCGTCCCGCGTCCGGTGAGTGAGTGACAGGGGCCTCGGCGTCGTACCCGCGCCGGTGTCGTCCTCCGACGATGGGGTAAATCCCCTGCTCCGGGAGGAGCGCGGGGAAGGGGGTTTCGTGGTTCGCATTCGAGTCCTGGTCGTCGACGACCATCGCATCTTCGCCGAGTCACTGGCCGCGGCACTGGCCGCGGAGCCCGACGTCGACGTGTCCGCGGCGGGCAGCGGCCCGGCCGCGCTGCGCTGTCTGGAGCGGGCGGCCGCCGAGGGACGGCGGTTCGACGTGGTGCTCGTCGACGCCGACCTGGGCGGCAAGGCGCCGGACGGACGGCCGGCCGTGCCCGTGCAGGCCGTCGGCGAGGACGGACTCGTCGACGGGCTGACGCTGGTCACCGGGGTGCGTTCGGCGCAGCCGCAGGTACGGGTCGTCGTCCTCGCCGAGAAGGACGATCCGGCCCGGGCCGCGCTCGCCCTGCAGGCGGGGGCCTGCGGGTGGGTGGCCAAGGACTGCTCGCTGAACCGGCTGCTCACCGTCGTCCGGGGGGTGCTGCGCGACGAGACGCATCTGCCGCCCGCGCTGCTGACGGGCGTGCTGCGGGAGTTGACCGCCGCCCGGCGGCACCGCACGGAGAGCGAACGGCTCGTGGAGTCCCTGACCCCGCGCGAGCGGGAGGTGCTGCGGTGCATGGTCGCGGGACTGGGGCGCAAGGCGGTCGCCGAGCGCCTGTACCTGTCCCCGCACACCGTGCGGACCCATATGCAGAACGTCCTGGGTAAGTTGGGGGTGCACTCCACCCTCGCCGCGGTGGCCCTCGCCCGGCGGGCGGGTGTCGGGCCCGCCGACCTAACCGGGGACGTTGTCGAACGGGGCGGTCAACTGGCGTAGCAGTCCCGCCAGTTCGCCGCGCTGGGCGTGGGTGAGTTCCGCGAGGATCGCCCGCTCCTGCGCCAGCAGCCCGGCCAGTGCCTGGTCGGCGCGGTCGCGGCCCTCCTCCGTGAGCCGGACCAGGACGCCGCGCCGGTCACTGGGGTCGGGCAGCCGCTCCACCAGGCCCTTCTTGGCGAGGCGGTCGATGCGGTTGGTCATCGTGCCCGAGGTGACGAGCGTCTGCGTGAGGAGCTGCCCCGGCGAGAGCTGGTACGGGGCGCCCGCGCGGCGCAGCGCGGTCAGGACGTCGAACTCCCAGGACTCCAGCCCGTGCTCGGCGAAGGCGAGCCGACGCGCCCGGTCCAGGTGCCGGGCCAGTCTGCTCACCCGGCTGAGCACCTCGAGCGGTTCCACGTCGAGGTCCGGGCGCTCCCGACGCCACGCCGCGACCAGCCGATCGACCTCGTCCTCCATGACGATCAGTGTAGTGGTTGTGTCGACGTGAAGTCTCTTGATGTCGAGTCTCTTGACGTCGAGATGAATGGGGGTGATGCTGGGCACCCGACCCTCCGCACCGCACCGGGAGGCCTCATGCCCGCCACCGACCCCGTCTGGGACCCCGCCCAGTACCTGCGTCACGCCGGTCACCGCACCCGGCCCTTCACCGACCTGCTCGCCCGGATCCCGGAACCCCCCGGGGAGCCGGCCCGCATCGCCGACCTCGGCTGCGGCGCCGGCAACGTCACGGCCCTGCTCGCCGCACGCCGGCCCACCGCCCGCATCACCGGCTACGACAACTCGCCCGAGATGCTCGACCGGGCCCGCGCCGACCACCAGGGCCCGACCCCCGGGGGCGGCGAGCTCGACTTCGCCCACGCCGACCTCCGCACATGGACGCCCGGGGAGCCGTACGACCTGATCGTCAGCAACGCCGCGCTGCAATGGGTCCCCGGACACGTGGAGCGCTTCCCCGACTGGATCGCCGGGCTCGCCCCCGGCGGCGCCCTCGCCTTCCAGGTGCCGGGCAACTTCGACGCCCCGAGCCACACCCTGATGCGCGAACTCGCCGCCTCCCCCCGCCGGCGGGGCCGTCTGGCCGGCGTCCTGCGCCACGAGGACGCCGTACTCCGGCCGGAGGCCTACCTGGAGCACCTGACCGCCCTCGGCTGCACGACCGACGCCTGGGAGACGACGTACATCCACCTGCTGACCGGAAAGGATCCGGTTCTCGACTGGGTCGAGGGCACGGGCCTGCGTCCCGTCCTCACCGCCCTCGCCGACGACCCGGAGGAGCGGGAGACCTTCGTCGCCGAGTACCGGACGGCCCTGCGGGCCGCCTATCCGGCCGGCGCCCACGGCACCCCGTTCCCCTTCCGCCGCGTCTTCGCGGTCGCCGTCAAGGAGGCGTGAGGCCATGCTCACCGCCGTCGACCATGTGCAGCTCGCCGCCCCGCCCGGCTCCGAGGAACGGCTGCGCGCCTACTACGCCGATGCCCTCGGCATGACCGAGACGCCGAAGCCACCGGCCCTGGCCGCCCGCGGCGGCTGCTGGTTCGAGGCCGGGGACGTACGCCTCCACCTGGGCGTCGAGCACGACTTCCGGCCCGCGAGGAAAGCCCACCCCGGCCTGAGGGTGACCGGCATCGAGGCGTACGCCGCCCGCCTGGCCGCCCACGGCGCCCCCGTCACCTGGGACGACGACCTCCCGGGCCACCGACGCTTCCACTCCGAGGACCCGGTGGGCAACCGGCTGGAGTTCCTGGAGCGGTCGGCCGGAGCGCCCGCGCCACGTCGATGACCACCGGCGGCGGCCAAGGCGTTCCCCGGATCCTCGATCACCCGGGGAGCGACGAGGAGGGCCACCACCCGGCCTCCCTCCGTGAGGGCGAGGGGCTCGCGGCTGCCGGCCACCCGGCGGACCAGCTCCTTGAGCCGGAGGGCGGCTTCGCCGACCGTCGTCGCGATCATGGGCGCACCGTCCCACGCGGTCGGACGGCCGCGCAGCCCGTTCAGCCCGGATTCAGCTCTTCCGGTGACCTATCAGCCGCGGCTTCGGCTCCAGGCCGTCCAGCCCGTGCCACGCCAGGTTGACCAGGTGGGCCGCCACCTCCGCCTTCTTCGGCTTGCGGACGTCCAGCCACCACTGGCCCGTCAGCGCGACCATCCCGACCAGGGCCTGCGCGTACAGCGGGGCCAGCTTCGGGTCGAAGCCGCGGGACTTGAACTCGCGGCCCAGGATGTCCTCCACCTGGGTGGCGATGTCCGAGATCAGCGAGGCGAAGGAACCCGTCGACTGGGGGATGGGGGAGTCACGGACCAGGATGCGGAAACCGTCCGTGTACTCCTCGATGTAGTCCAGCAGCGCGAACGCCGCCTGCTCGCACAGCTCGCGGGGATGGCCGGCCGTCAGCGAGCCCGTCACCATGTCCAGCAGCCGCCGCATCTCGCGGTCCACCACCACCGCGTACAGGCCCTCCTTGCCGCCGAAGTGCTCGTACACCACCGGCTTGGAGACCCCGGCGCGCGCCGCGATCTCCTCCACCGACGTGCCCTCGAAACCCTTCGCCGCGAACAGGGTGCGGCCGATCTCCAGCAGCTGCTGGCGGCGCTCCGCACCGGTCATCCGGGTGCGACGCGCACGCCGCGGCTTGTCATTGCTCGGGGTGCTGCTGGAGTCGGTCGCCACGGCGACCATCATGCCGCCTCGACGGGTTCCTTCCCGCCCCGGGAGCCGTCTTCCGCGATCCTGCGGCGCGAATCGATACGCGAGCGTGACGGCCACCGCACGTCGTACGCCCAGCCCGCCTGCTCGAACCAGCGGATCAGACGGGCGGAGGAGTCCACCTGCCCGCGCTCCACACCGTGCCGCGCGGACGTCGGGTCGGCGTGGTGCAGGTTGTGCCAGGACTCACCGCACGACAGCACCGCCAGCCACCACACGTTGCCCGAACGGTCCCGCGACTTGAAGGGACGCTTGCCGACCGCGTGACAGATCGAGTTGATCGACCACGTCACATGGTGCAACAGCGCCACCCGGACGAGTGACCCCCAGAAGAACCCGGTGAACGCGCCCCACCAGGACAGGGTGACCAGACCGCCGATCAGCGCGGGCAACGCCAGCGACAGCGCCGTCCACAGGATGAACTGCCGGGAGATCGCCCGCAGCGTCCGGTCCTTGATCAGATCCGGCGCGTACTTGTCCTGCGGCGTCTGCTCCTCGTCGAACATCCAGCCGATGTGCGCCCACCACAGGCCCTTGATCAGCGCCGGAACCGTCTCCCCGTACTTCCACGGCGAATGCGGGTCGCCCTCGTCGTCGGAGAACTTGTGGTGCTTGCGGTGATCGGCCACCCACCGCACCAGCGGCCCCTCCACCGCCATCGAACCGGCGATCGCCAGCGCGATCTTCAACGGCCGCTTCGCCTTGAACGAACCGTGCGTGAAGTGCCGGTGGAAACCGATGGTGATGCCGTGACAGCCGAGGAAGTAGAAGAAGACCAGCAGACCGAGGTCCAGCCAGCTCACCCCCCACCCCCACGCCAGCGGCACCGCCGCCACCAGCGCCAGGAAGGGGACGGCGATGAAGAGCAGCAGCGTGATCTGCTCGATGGAACGCTTGCGCTCACCGCCCAGCGTGGCGGAGGACGCCGCTTCGGCGGGCCCGGGTTGTTCCGGAGCTTCGTGCAGCACATCGGAGCCTGAGGTCATGCGTGTTCCCTGTGGGGTATGTGGACTGGGGGTGGGTGCCCGGCCTCCGGAAACGCACTGCATACCTACGCCTCCGTAACCTACGGCAACGTAAGTATGGCAGCGCGCCGCCCGGCGGCAAGAGCCCGTGGGCCTGCGCGTCCGGGTCGACACCTATCCTTGAAGTCGGTCGGACAGCGCGGTCCGCTCTGATTTCTTCCCGGACGTCCGGCCCGCAAGCGGCGCACGCCGCGCGGGACACCGTCCGGGTTCCCTCCCAGACGAGCTTCAACACTGCAAGGAGCCGCACCTGTGAGCAGTGCCGACGACCAGACCACCACGACGAGCACCGAGCTGCGCGCCGACATCCGCCGACTGGGCGATCTCCTGGGCGAGACCCTGGTACGGCAGGAGGGCCCGGAGCTGCTCGACCTCGTCGAGAAGGTCCGCCGACTCACCCGTGAGGACGGCGAAGCCGCCGCCGAGCTGCTGCGGGGAACCGAACTGCAGACCGCGGCCAAGCTGGTCCGCGCGTTCTCCACCTACTTCCACCTGGCCAACGTCACCGAGCAGGTGCACCGCGGCCGCGAACTGCGCGCCCGCCGCGCCGCCGAGGGCGGACTGCTCTCCCGCACCGCCGACCGCCTCAAGGACGCCGACCCCGAGCACCTGCGCGAAACGGTCCGCAACCTCAACATCCGGCCCGTCTTCACCGCCCACCCCACCGAGGCCGCCCGCCGCTCCGTCCTCAACAAGCTCCGCCGGATCGCCGCCCTCCTCGACACCCCGGTCATCGCCTCCGACCGGCGCCGCCTGGACACCCGGCTCGCCGAGAACATCGACCTCGTCTGGCAGACCGACGAACTGCGCGTGGTCCGCCCCGAACCCGCCGACGAGGCCCGCAACGCCATCTACTACCTCGACGAACTGCACGCCGGCGCCGTCGGCGACGTCCTGGAGGACCTCACCGCCGAACTGGAGCGCGTCGGCGTCCACCTCCCCGACGACACCCGCCCCCTCACCTTCGGCACCTGGATCGGCGGCGACCGCGACGGCAACCCCAACGTCACCCCCCAGGTCACCTGGGACGTCCTCATCCTCCAGCACGAACACGGCATCAACGACGCCCTGGAGATGATCGACGAACTGCGCGGCTTCCTCTCCAACTCCATCCGCTACGCGGGTGCGACGGAGGAACTGCTCGCCTCCCTCCAGGCCGACCTCGACGCCCTCCCCGAGATCAGCCCCCGCTACAAGCGCCTCAACGCCGAGGAGCCCTACCGGCTCAAGGCCACCTGCATCCGCCAGAAGCTGGAGAACACCAAGCTCCGCCTCGCCAAGGGCACCGCCCACGAACCCGGCCGCGACTACCTCGGCACCGGCGAACTCCTCGCCGACCTGCGGATCATCCAGGCCTCCCTGCGCGAACACCGCGGCGGCCTCTTCGCCGACGGCCGCCTCGCCCGCACCATCCGCACCCTGGCCGCCTTCGGCCTCCAGCTCGCCACCATGGACGTACGCGAACACGCCGACGCCCACCACCACGCCCTCGGCCAGCTCTTCGACCGACTCGGCGAGGAATCCTGGCGATACGCCGACATGCCCCGCGAGTACCGCTCCAAGCTGCTCGCCAAGGAACTCCGCAGCAGGCGCCCCCTCGCCCCCACCCCCGCACCCGTCGACGCCGCCGGCGAGAAGACCCTCGGCGTCTTCCAGACCGTCAAGCGCGCCCTGGAGGTCTTCGGACCCGAGGTCGTCGAGTCCTACATCATCTCCATGTGCCAGGGCGCCGACGACGTCTTCGCCGCCGCCGTCCTCGCCCGCGAGGCCGGACTCATCGATCTGCACGCCGGCTGGGCCAAGATCGGCATCGTCCCGCTCCTGGAGACCACCGACGAACTCAAGGCCGCCGACACCATCCTCGAGGACATGCTCGCCGACCCCTCCTACCGGCGCCTCGTCGCCCTCAGGGGCGACGTCCAGGAGGTCATGCTCGGCTACTCCGACTCCTCCAAGTTCGGCGGCATCACCACCAGCCAGTGGGAGATCCACCGCGCCCAGCGCCGCCTGCGCGACGTCGCCCACCGCTACGGCGTACGGCTGCGCCTCTTCCACGGCCGCGGCGGCACCGTCGGCCGCGGCGGCGGCCCCACCCACGACGCCATCCTCGCCCAGCCCTGGGGCACCCTCGAAGGCGAGATCAAGGTCACCGAACAGGGCGAGGTCATCTCCGACAAGTACCTCATCCCCTCCCTCGCCCGGGAGAACCTGGAACTGTCCGTCGCGGCCACCCTCCAGGCATCCGCCCTGCACACCGCACCCCGCCAGTCCGACGAGGCCCTCGCCCGCTGGGACGCCGCCATGGACGTCGTCTCCGACGCCGCCCACACCGCCTACCGCAGGCTCGTCGAGGACCCCGACCTGCCGACCTACTTCCTGGCCTCCACACCGGTCGACCAGCTCGCCGACCTGCACCTGGGCTCACGGCCCTCCCGCCGCCCCGGCTCGGGCGTCTCGCTCGACGGACTGCGCGCCATCCCGTGGGTGTTCGGCTGGACCCAGTCCCGGCAGATCGTCCCCGGCTGGTACGGCGTCGGCTCCGGCCTCAAGGCCCTGCGCGAGGCCGGCCTCGACACCGTCCTCGACGAGATGCACCAGCAGTGGCACTTCTTCCGCAACTTCATCTCCAACGTGGAGATGACCCTCGCCAAGACCGACCTGCGCATCGCCCAGCACTACGTCGACACCCTCGTCCCCGACGAGCTCAAGCACGTCTTCGACGCCATCAAGGCCGAACACGAACTGACCGTCGCCGAGGTCCTGCGCGTCACCGGCGAACAGGAACTCCTGGACGCCGACCCGGTCCTCAAGCAGACCTTCGCCATCCGCGACGCCTACCTGGACCCGATCTCCTACCTCCAGGTGGCCCTCCTCAAGCGCCAGCGCGACGCCGCCGGCGCCGACGAACAGCCCGACCCGCTGCTCTCCCGCGCCCTGCTGCTCACCGTCAACGGCGTCGCGGCCGGCCTGCGCAACACCGGCTGACCCGACGCGACCCAAGGGCGCCCCCGGCCTCGTACGGCCGGGGGCGCCCCTTTGTCCTACACGGCCAGGAAAGCCGCCGTCAGCAGCGCCGCCCCCGACAACGCCAGCACCCACGCCACCCGCGTCCGCAGCAGACCGCCGGCCACCACGACCGACGCGAGCAGCAGCGCGCCGCCCAGCGGAACCCACGCGTACAGGATCCCGGCGATACCCGAACGGACGGCGTGCGTGCCGCCCGGCTTCAGCACCACCGCGTACGTCCGCCCCTCCGCCACGGCCACCGAATCCTCCAGCACGACCTCCGCACGCGGCTGCGAACCCGGCGACGACGGCGTGTACGGCCCCGTACACGTCTTCATGCCGCACCGCGTCACCGCCACCGTGCCGCGCTCACGCCCCTTCGTCAGCATCGCGTGCTGCGCCGTACCCCACGACGCCCACACACCCGCGATCAGGATCAGCACGGCGACCGCGCCCATCACCGCGAACCGGCCGAACCGCAGGGCGCAGGAGCCACGGGAGGAACGGGCAGCGGGAGACATGGCCGAAATCCTTGGCCATGACCTCGCGGCCGGTCAACCCGGGTGGGCTCCGAAAAGCCCCGGACAACGGGGCGAACCCACCGAAGCCCCCCGGCACATCACGAGTTGTACGTGCCCTGCGCCCGCTCCAACCCCTCGATCACCAGACACTCCACCGCGTCCGCCGCCCGGTCCACGAAGTAGTCCAGCTCCTTGCGCTCCGCCGACGAGAAGTCCTTCAGCACGAAGTCCGCCACCTGCATCCGCCCCGGCGGCCGCCCGATCCCGAACCGCACCCGGTGATAATCCCGCCCGAACGCCTTCGTCATCGACTTCAGCCCGTTGTGACCGTTGTCCCCGCCACCCAGCTTCAGCCGCAACGTCCCGTACTCGATGTCCAGCTCGTCATGGACCGCCACCACGTTCGCCACCGGCACCTTGTAGAACTCCCGCAGCGCGTTCACCGGCCCACCCGACAGATTCATGTACGACATCGGCTTCGCCAGCACCACCCGCCGGTTCGCCGGCCCCGGCGGCCCGATCCGGCCCTCCACCACCTGCGCCTGCGCCTTGCCGGCCCGCTTGAACCGGCCCCCCATCCGCTCCGCCAGCAGATCCGCCACCATGAACCCCACGTTGTGGCGGTTCATCGCGTACTCCGGCCCCGGATTGCCCAGCCCCACGACCAGCCAGGGACCCGCCGCACCGGCCGCCGCATCCGTCGTCACGTCCATGCCTCCTCCATACGTCCCTGCCCACCCGCCCTCATACGCGTCGGCCGCTGCCCCGTACGGGAACAGCGGCCGACGAAACGACGACTCGGAACGAGGATCAGGCCTCGACGGCCGCCTCGCCCTCACCCTCGGCGGACGCCTCCTCCGCCTGCGCGGCCAGCACCTGGATGACGACAGCGTCCTCCTCGACGGCCAGCTTGGCGCCCTTCGGAAGGGGGACGTCCTTGGCGAGGACGGAGGCGCCGGCCTCCAGACCCTCGACGGAGACCGTGACGGACTCGGGGATGTGGGTGGCCTCAGCCTCGACGGTCAGGGTGCCCAGCACGTGCTCCAGCAGGTTGCCGCCCGCGGCCAGCTCGCCCTCGGTGAGGACCGGGATCTCCACCGTGACGGTCTCGCCGCGCTGCACCAGCTGCAGGTCCACGTGCTCCAGGAAGCCCTTCAGCGGGTCGCGCTGCACGGACTTCGGGATCGCCAGCTCGTTCGACTTGCCGTCGATGTCCAGCGCGATCAGCACGTTCGGCGTACGCAGCGCGAGCAGCAGCTCGTGGCCCGGAAGGGTCAGGTGCAGCGGGTCCGAACCGTGCCCGTACAGCACACCCGGAACCTTGTTGTCACGACGGATACGGCGCGCGGCACCCTTGCCGAACTCGGTGCGCGTCGCGACGGAGATCTTCACCTCGGACATGCTCACTCCTCGAAAGTCAGAAACGGACGTGGTCACCCGGCCACGAACGGCCTGCTACGAAGAGCGCGTCGATAACGGACCGCCGTACGCCTCCTGAAAAGCGGTACGGCCTCCCTCGCCGAGCAACTTCGACAGTCTACTCGGACCAGGAGGCCACACCCAAAACGATCACCGGCGAACCCGGTGCAGAACCCTTACTGCACCGACCGCACGGAACTACTGCTCATCGAACAGACTCGTCACCGAACCATCCCGGAACACCTCACGCACCGCACGCGCGATCGTCGGCGCGATCGACAACACCGTGATCTTGTCCAACGACTCGCTCAGCTCACCCGGCGTCGGCAACGTATTCGTGAACACGAACTCACTCACCCGCGAGTTCTTCAGACGATCCGCCGCCGGACCCGACAGCACACCGTGCGTCGCCGTCACGATCACATCCTCCGCACCATGCGCGAACAGAGCGTCCGCCGCGGCGCAGATCGTGCCACCCGTGTCGATCATGTCGTCCACCAGGACGCAGATACGCCCCTTCACGTCACCCACGACCTCGTGCACCGTGACCTGGTTCGCCACGTCCTTGTCCCGCCGCTTGTGCACGATCGCCAACGGCGCACCCAACCGGTCGCACCAACGGTCCGCCACCCGCACACGACCCGCGTCCGGAGACACCACCGTCAACTTCGAACGGTCCACCTTCGCACCCACGTAGTCCGCGAGCAGCGGCAACGCGAACAGGTGATCCACCGGCCCGTCGAAGAAACCCTGAATCTGATCCGTGTGCAGATCCACCGCCAGCAGCCGGTCCGCACCCGCCGTCTTCATCAGATCCGCGATCAGACGCGCCGAAATCGGTTCACGACCCCGGTGCTTCTTGTCCTGCCGCGCGTAACCGTAGAACGGCACGATCACCGTGATGGACCTCGCCGACGCACGCTTCAACGCATCGATCATGATCAACTGCTCCATGATCCACTTGTTGATCGGAGCAGTGTGGCTCTGGATCAGGAAACAGTCGGCACCACGAGCCGACTCCTGATACCGCACATAGATCTCACCATTGGCGAAATCGAAAGCCTTCGTCGGCACGACCCCGACATCCATCTGCCGGGCGACCTCCTCGGCAAGCTCGGGGTGGGCGCGGCCGGAGAAGAACATCATCTTCTTCTCGCCGGTCGTCTTGATCCCGGTCACAGCACAATCTCCTCAGAGGTGTCGCAGCTGATGGCGGTGCGGAAGTGCACTTATCACGGTACGCCCTATCCGAGAGGGCCGAATCCGGTCAGTCCTCGACGGCCGGCTCCCGCGAAGCCGCCTCCGCCGCCTTCGCGGCAGCACTCCCCGGACGCTTACGAGCCACCCAACCCTCGATATTCCGCTGCTGGCCACGGGCCACAGCCAGCGAACCCGGCGGCACATCCTTCGTGATCACCGACCCGGCAGCCGTGTAAGCACCGTCCCCGACCGTGACAGGCGCCACAAACATGTTGTCCGAACCCGTCCTGCAGTGCGACCCGACCGTCGTGTGATGTTTGTCCTGTCCGTCGTAATTGACGAACACACTCGCCGCACCGATGTTCGAGAACTCGCCGATCGTCGCATCCCCCACATACGACAGATGCGGAACCTTCGACCCCTCACCGATCGACGCGTTCTTCGTCTCCACATACGTACCGACCTTCGCCCCACGACCCAACCGCGACCCCGGACGCAGATACGCGTACGGCCCCACACTCGCCCCAGGACCCACCTCGGAACCCACCGCCACCGCGTTGTCCACCCGCGCACCCGCACCCACACGCGTATCCGTCAACCGCGTGTTCGGCCCCACCTCACACCCCTCCGCCAGATGCGTCACCCCGTGCAACTGCGTCCCCGGAAGAACCACCACGTCCTGCTCGAACGTCACGGACACATCCACCCACGTCGACGCCGGATCCACCACCGTGACACCCGACAGCATGGCCTCCGTCAGCAACCGGTCGTTGAGGACCCGCCGCGCCTCCGACAACTGCACCCGGTTGTTGATCCCCGCGATCTCACGATGATCCCCCGCCACCGACGCACCCACCCGATGCCCCGCCCCACGCAGAATCCCCAGCACATCCGTCAGGTACTCCTCACCCTGACTGTTGTCCGTCCGCACCCTCTTCAACGCGTCCGCCAGCAACGCCCCGTCGAACGCGAACACACCCGAATTGATCTCCCGGACCGCCCGCTGCGCCTCGGACGCGTCCTTGTGCTCCACGATCGCCGTGACCGCACCACTGTCGTCCCGCACGATCCGCCCGTAACCGGTCGCGTCCGGCACCTCGGCCGTCAGCACCGTCACCGCGTTGCCGTCGGCGACGTGCGCGGCCGACAGCCGCCGCAGCGTCTCACCCGTCAACAGCGGAGTGTCACCGCAGACCACGACCACGGTCCCGTCCACGGAACCGCCCAGCTCCTCCAGACCCATCCGCACGGCGTGCCCGGTGCCGTTCTGCTCCGCCTGCACGGCGGTACGCACATCCGGGGCGATCTCCGCGAGGTGCGCGGTCACCTTCTCGCGGGCGTGACCCACGACGACGACCAGGTGCTCCGGCTCCAGCTCGCCGGCCGCGGCGAGCACATGACCCACCAGGGAACGGCCACAGATGTCGTGCAGGACCTTCGGTGTGGCCGACTTCATACGGGTGCCCTCACCCGCTGCGAGAACGACGACGGCTGCCGGGCGGCTGGTGCTCACGGGATGCCCTTCGGCTGTGATGGGGAGGGGGGTGACAACCGCAGGATACCGGGGGTGTTTGCGGGGGACATGAGAGCGGGCCCTGACGGAAACGTCAGGGCCCGGGCGCAGCAGCTCCCCCATCAGGATTTGAACCTGAACTTAAGGGACCAAAACCCTCAGTGCTGCCTGATTACACCATGGGGGATGAAACTCGACTAAACCGGACATTCGGTTAGGTCGCCGAGTCGGCACCCAACACTATGCCGTACCAAGAGCCTTCGATGCGACGGTACAGGTCGGCACCTTTCAGGACTTTGATCACCAAGCAGCCTCGGTAGGAGTCACCCACGTTCTTCCTCACTGTCTTGGGGTTGTGCCGCTTGAGCGTGGTCTTGTTGAACGCGTTGCGGTCGGCGTGGACGAGCTCGGCCCAGTACCGCTCTGCGCCTGCCACGTCGGCGTTCTCGTGAATCATGACCGTGAACCGGAGGCGCTCGCGTTCGACTCCAAGCAGGTCGAGCCAAGCCAGAAAGACTTTGATCATGTCGGGGTCGCTGTTGACGAAGGTGACGTTCTCGCGGCGGTCGTACGGCTTGTCCTTGCTGCCTTCCGCCCAGTACAAGCCGACGCCCACCAAGAACAGTTCGCGGGGCGACAGGTTGCCGACTGCCTGCTTGGCCGCTTCCTTGGCGCGTTGCCGCTCCTCATCCCGAATGCGCAGCTTCGCTTCCCAGCCCCGGCGGGCGATGGCTGCGGCTTCTTCGGGAGTGCGCTTGCGTTCGGGTTTCGGCAGGTCCCGTACCCACAGCGACACCGAGCTCCTGGAGCAGCCCAGCTCGGCCTGGATCCGGTCGTACGTCCAGCCTTGCAGCCGCAGCTCTCGCGCCTTGGCCCGGAGGCCGTCCTTCGCGTTGGGGCGTTTCGTCCAGGCCGGCGGTGGTTCGCCCTTCACCAGTTGGTTGAGGATGTCGTTGTTGTAGATCTTCAGCTCGTCGCGGATCTGCCGGAGGCTGTGGCCCGCCCGTCGCAGGGCGACCGCCTGTTCTCGCAGGCTCTCGAAGTCGGCGTACTTGCCGGGTGCGTGTGTCACACGCATACCGTCCGGGCGGAATGGTGGGTTCCCCTCTCGAACGGTGTCCGATTCATCAGTTCGAGGGATTTCGGGCCGTATCGCATCCGAGGAATCACCCGGTGTGGTGTGGTTTGGGTGGGGAAACTCGCCGGAAAAGGGGAGCTTCCCGCCCGTAGGCTGGAGGCATGACCGCGACGGGGGAAGAGCTGGTGGCGGCCCGGGGAGGGCCGTGGTGGTGGGACAGGCGGCGTGGTGCCGTGCTGGATGTGGGGCTCGCGGTGGCGTCCGCGGTGGAGTGCGGGTGGGAGGGGGTCCCGTTCGCGCGGGAGACGGGGATTCCGGCTTCTGTGGGGGTCGTCTTCGGTCTGCTGGCCGGTTCGGTGCTGCTGGTGCGGCGGAAGTGGCCGATCGCGGTGGTGCTGGTGGGGGTCGCGGTGACGCCGGCGGCGATGGGTTTCCTGCTGGGGATCGTCGGCCTGTATTCGCTGGCGGCGTCCGAGGTGCCGCGGCGGATCATCGGTTCGCTGGCCGGGATGCAGCTGGTGGGTGTGCTCGTCGTGATGTCCGTGCGGCTGCGGCAGGACCTCGCGACGGAGGACGTGGACGTCGGCGACTGGCTGGTGCCGTTCGCGTCGATCACGACGGCGTTGGGGATGACGGCGCCGCCGTTGTTGCTGGGTTTGTACGTGGGGGCGCGGCGGCGGTTGATGGAGAGTCTGCGGGAGCGGGCGGACAGTCTGGAGCGGGAGCTTCAGTTGCTCGCGGAGCGGGCGGAGGAGCGGGCGGAGTGGGCGCGGGGCGAGGAGCGGACGCGGATCGCGCGTGAGATGCATGACGTGGTGGCGCATCGGGTGAGTCTGATGGTGGTGCATGCGGCGGCGTTGCAGGCGGTGGCGCGGAAGGATCCGGAGAAGGCGGTGAGGAACGCTGCTCTGGTGGGGGACATGGGGCGGCAGGCGTTGACGGAGTTGCGGGAGATGCTCGGGGTGCTGCGGTCCGGTGG
>NZ_LGCN01000200.1 GCF_001279005.1 Streptomyces caelestis | reverse complement strand
GTCTTGCGGACCGTTTCGACCAGCAGGACCGAACCGGCCTGGGAGACGACCTGGCGGCCGTCGTCCTGGACGCGGACACGGGGATAGGACCCGATAGAGGGCTTCACTTGGGAAGTGCCTCCGGCGGTGGCAGGAACAAGGACCTCGACAATCCTCATTCTTGCTGGTCAGAGGCACTTTCTGCTTTCCTGACCGCCTGCCGGACAGCTCGCTTGATGAAAGCGCGAGGCTAGCCCCCGCGTAATCCCCGCGCCCGGCCCCGACACCAGGGCCGGGCGCCCCGCCCTCTCCTGGGAGACCCCGTTGCGTCGCTCCACACTCACCGCTGCCGCCCTGGCCACACTGTTCCTCGCCGCAGGCTGCTCCGACGAGCCCGAGTCCGAGGCCAAGCGCCCGAGCCCCACCGCTCCGACCGCTTCCTCCACCAAGCCCACCCAGGCACCTGCCACACAGCCGCCCAGCCTGGACCTGCCCAAGAACGCGCAGACCTTGGTGCCCGAGACCACCGGCAACAAGGACCAGGAACTGCCCGAGTTCACCCCGCAGGAAGGCGCCTACACCCTCTACGCCACATGCGAGGGCAAGGGCAAGATGTTGATCGTGGACCGGGACAGCAGCAACCCCCACCCGGTCACATGCAACGGGGTTCACACCGTGGGCGTCGTCCACGAAGACAAAAAGCCCCAGCACCTCACCGTCCAGGTAACCGGCGGAACCTCCGTCTGGAGAATCGCGGTGGTCTCCGGAAACCACCAGCCCTGACACAGCCCTCGCCGGGGGCCACGCCCCGTGTCCGGCCAGATGCCAGGCCCTGGACCCCGGCCCCACGACACCACAGCTGTGACGTCCCCAGCCCAGACGCCGTAAGGCGCTCCGGCGGCCGAACAGGGCGCGTCCCGCCCAGGAGGAGTTCGGGCGGGGCGCGGATGCGGGAGGTGAGTGTGATGACCTCATATGGATCATGTCTCCGCCCCTCGATGCGGTGCGGGTGGAACGGGTATGGGTGGCGGGAGGCGTAGTCCACATCGAGGCCCGCACCCGCGAGTTGACGGTGGCGTGTCCGGACTGCGGTCGCGGGTCCGCGCGGGTGCACAGCCGCTACGGTCGTGCGCTGGCCGATGTTGCTGTGGGTGGCCGACCGATGGTGATCGAGCTGTCGGTGCGACGGTTGTTCTGTGACGGCCCGAGATGCGGTCGGCGGACGTTCGCCGAGCAGGTCGAGGGGCTGACGGCGCGCTACCAGCGGCGCAGCCCGCTGCTGCAGCACCTGGTGGAGATGGCCGGAGTGTTCCTCGCCGGCCGTGGCGGCGCCCGGCTCCTGCAGATCCTGCAGGTACCGCTGTCGCGGACCAGCGTGCTGTTCCACTTGATGCGCCTGCCCCTTCCGTCACCAGCGACCCCGCGGGTGTTGGGCGTGGACGACTTCGCGTTGTACTCGGACGTCTACGGCACCCTGCTGGTGGATGCCGACACCCGGCTGCCGATCGAGCTGTGGGCCGGCCGCGACGCCGAGCAATTGGCCACCTGGCTGCGGACGCACCCCGGTGTTGACGTGGTCTGCCGGGACGGCTCGCTGGTCTACCGCCAAGGCATCACCGACGGCGCCCCCAACGCGGTGCAGGTCAGCGACCGCTTCCACCTGTGGCAGGGCCTGTCGAAGCGGGTCAGCGATGTTGCCGCGGCCCACCGAGGATGCTTGTCCGCTGCGGTCCCGGAGCCCGAAGCTGCATCACCGCCGACGAACCCGGCGGCACCGTCCGACGAGGCCGACACCCCCGCCCGCCGCCACGCGAAGCGGCTGTTCGAGGCGGTGCACGCGGTAACCGACACTGGCCGCTCGCTCAACGCGGCAGCCCGCGAGCTGGGCCTGAACCGCCGCACCGTGGGCAAGTACGCCCGGGCAGCCACCTGACAGGAATGCGTACGCCGGATCCCGCCTCGTCGGCCTACGAGTCCTGATCCGTACCTGGACTATCTGAGGCAGCGCTGGGAGGAGGGCGAGCACACCGCGACGGTGCTGCACCAGGAGATCTCCGCCAAGGGCTACCGCGGCCACTACAACGGGTCAAGATGGCCATCGCACCATTACGCCGCGGCCTGCCGATCGACACCCCACGCGAGCGACCGCCCTCGCCCCGCCAGGTCACCCACTGGATCACCACCGCACCATCCCGACGCGACCTCCACACCACCGAAGCCCTCCGACGGCTGCTCGCCCACTGCCCGGAACTGACACGAACCCACGACCTGGTGCGTCAGTTCGCCGCCATGCTCGACACCCGCGACGCCCGCCCGCTGGCACACTGGCTCGAGCAACTGTCCAACGCCGGCCTCCCGGCCCTGGCCAGCCTGGCCAACGCCATCCGCGAGGACCAGCCCGCAGTCGAGCAGGCCGTCGCCACCCTCAAGTCCTGGCGGCTCCTCCGCAAACTGCGGTGCTCGACCACCCGGATCACCAGCCTTGTCCAGGCCGTACTCACCCTTCACCTGACCTGCTCAGGATGAAGATGGAAAAGGCCCAGTCTCATGATCCCCGCAGCGTAACCGGAGAGTCCGACAGCACGGGCGGTTACTCCCGTATCACTCCGTCATGACCCGGTCCGTGCGCGTCCGTCATCCGCCCGTGGCGGGCGTGACGGGCCGCTCACGCGTCGCCGTACGCCTCCCCGCCCGGCTCGAACCCGGCCGTCCCCGCGGTCGCGTCCGCGAGCCAGGCGCGGAAGGCGGGCACGTCGGCGTCCGGGAGGCCGATCTCGATCGCGACCTCCTCGCCGTAGCGCACGTCGCGCACCTCGCGTCCGGTGGCGCGCAGGTCGTTCTGGAGCTTGCCGGCCCGCTGGTGGCCGACGGTCACCGTGGCCAGCCGGAAACGGCGCCGGGTGAGCGTGCCGAGGGTGTCCAGCGCCTCGCCGACGGCGCCGCCGTACGCGCGGATGAGGCCGCCGGCGCCGAGCTTGACACCGCCGTAGTAGCGGGTGACGACGGCGACGACGTACCGCATGTCGCGGCGGAGCAGCATCTGGAGCATGGGGACGCCGGCGGTGCCGCCGGGTTCGCCGTCGTCGCTGGCCTTCTGGGTGGAGGCGTCGGCGCCGATGACGTACGCCCAGCAGTTGTGGGTGGCGTCGGCGTGCTCCTTGCGGACGGCGGCGACGAAGTCCTGCGCCTCCTGCTCGGTGGCCGCCGGGGCGAGGGCGCACAGGAAGCGGGAGCGGTTGATCTCGGTCTCGTGCACGCCCGCGCGGGCGACGGTGCGGTACTCGTCCTGCATCCGGCCAGCCTATGCGTCCCGCGCGGGCTGCCGGCGCCCGCCCCGGGGGACGATCAGCGACGTCAGGAGGGCGGCGCCCGGAGTGAGGTCCCGCCAGGCGGCGCCGCGCCAGGACAGTACGGCGATCGCGGAGGTGGGGAACGTGGCGCGGACCCGGTCCAGGGTGTCGTCCAGGCCGTCGCCGGCCAGGGTCAGGACGAGGTCCTCCAGTCCCGGGTTGTGTCCGACCAGCAGCAGCGTCCCGGCCTCGGCCGGCGCCCCGTGCACCACGTCCAGCAGTTCGGGGACGTCGGCGTGGTAGAGGCGGGGGTCGTGGCGGACCGGCGGGGGTGTGCCCCACTGGGCGGCGGCCAGTTCCCAGGTGCGGCGGGCCCGGACGGCGGTGGAGCACAGCGCGAGGTCCGGCAGGCGGTCGGCCTCGGCGAGCGCGCGTCCGGCGGCGGGGGCGTCCCGGCGGCCGCGCGGGGCGAGGGGACGCTCGTGGTCGGTGACGCCCTCCGGCCGGGCGGACTTGGCGTGGCGCAGGACGACCAGGCGGCGCAGCGGGCCCGGCCCGGCCCGCTCGGTCACGCCGGGGTCCCCAGGTCGCGGGTGAGGTCGAGGCCGAGCAGCCGGTCGGCGTAGGCGTACGTCTCGAAGCGCGCGCCGTCCGTCAGGCCGGGGTCCGTCTCCACCGCGCGGAGGACGTCCAGCACGCCGGCCGTGTCCAGATCGTCCTCCCACGCGGTGCGCAGCTCGGCGCGCACCGTGTCGGGGATCGGCCGCGAGGGCCGTCGCGCCCAGTCGGCGACCGCGCGGCGCCAGCGGTCCAGGGTGTCGGCGGCGGCGTCCAGGGCGGGCGGGCCGACCGTCACCGGCTCGCTCCTGGGACGGGCGAGCAGGGCCAGGCGCAGGGCGGCGGGGTCGGCGCCGTCCGTCTCCCCGTGCACGGGGGCCACGGCGACGCGCACCCCGTCGGGTGCCGTGCCGCCCTCGCTCACCACGTGCAGCACCTGGGCCTCGCCCAGGCCGGCGCCAAAGCCCCCGCCGTCCTCGAAGGGCCGGGCCCCGAGGGCCGCGCCCGCCGCGCGCAGTTCCGCCTGCCGGCGCCCGCCGGTGAGCAGCGCCCAGACCGGCGTGCCGCCGAGTTCCAGGGCCCGTACGAGCAGGTCGGCGACGAGCAGCACACGCAGGTTCGTCGGATCGGACCCCTGTGGGTGGGCCTCGACCCGGGTCAGGCCCCGCCGGGCGGGGGCGGCGTCCACGGGTTCGCCGGTTCGGGCGTCGGTGATGCGCAGCACGAGGCGAGCGTAGGCGCGTGAGCGGGCGCGCGCAGGTATTCCGGGCCGCTTTTCGGGTCGCCGTGTGCGGTTCCCGACGCCGGACGGCCCGGCCGCCGGTACGGTCCACCGCTTTCCCGGGGTGGGCGGGCCCCTGCCGGGAATCACCGCGCGTCCCGCTTCGTTGTGCGGATCGACAGCTCTTTCACGGTTCCCGGGAGGCCGACGGTGTACGGCGACGAGGCGACGGTCCGCAAGATCCTCACCGGGCTCGGTGACACCTGGGCCGTGGTGGGCCTGTCGTCGAACCGGCGGCGCGCGGCGTACGGCGTGGCCGAGGTGCTCCAGCGGTTCGGCAAGCGCGTGGTGCCGGTGCATCCGAAGGCCGAGACCGTGCACGGCGAGCAGGGCTACGCCTCCCTCGCGGACATCCCCTTCGAGGTGGACGTCGTGGACGTGTTCGTCAACAGCGAACTGGCCGGTGCCGTCGCGGACGAGGCGGTGGCCAAGGGCGCCAAGGCGGTGTGGTTCCAGCTCGGTGTCGTCGACGAGGCGGCCTGCGAGCGGACCCGCGCGGCGGGCCTGGAGATGGTGATGGACCGCTGCCCGGCGATCGAGATCCCCCGGCTCGGCTAGATGTACCGCCCTGTGAGGCGGGGGACGCGGCCGGCGGGCGGTCGGCCCCTCGGCGCGGTGTGTCCGCGGTGGGGATGGCGGGTGTGCGGCCCGCCTGGCTCGTCGTGGGCGGCATCCCGCGGGCGGCCGGTCCGGAGTGCCGGGGCCTCGTCGAACGGCGGCCGCGCCCCGGGGTGAGCGAGGAGTGCGCGGTACGGGTCCGAAGCGGCGGGGTCCCGCGCGGAACCCGCCGGAGCGGGCCGAGCCGCACGCGAGCACCGGTCCGGCGCCGCGGCGCCGGCTCGGAGCGGTGCCCCGGCGCGGCGGACCGGTAGGGGGATCGCGGCCCCGTCAGGCGTGCGGCGGCCGGCCGCCGATCCGGTGGTCGGCCACGTTCAGCGCCTCGTCCACCAGCCGCCGCAGAGGGCCGTCGCGCAGGGAGTAGATCACCCGGCGGCCCTCCTTGCGGGTGTCCACCAGCCCCGCGAGCCGCAGTCGCGCCAGGTGCTGGCTGACCGCGGGCCGTGCCGCGCCGCAGACCTCGGTGAGCGTGGTGACATCGGCCTCGCCGCCGGTCAGGGCGTGCAGCAGGGTCAGCCGGGTGCGGTCGCCGAGCAGGGCGAGCAGCTCCGCCGCGAGCGCGAAGTGTTCCTCGCCGGGTGTGCGCGGGTGCGCACCGTGCGCAGGTGACAGGTGCATGCGTGCGCTCATACGCACATAATGGCGGTGTGGGCGCCGCCGCGTCCACCTCGCGCACCGGAAGGGGACGCCCGTGAGCGACCGCCACCACGACCACGGACCCGCGCACGACCACCGGCACGAGCACCGCCGGGCCTCGCCCCCGCACCGCCTCACCCATCTGCTCGCCCCCCACTCCCACGAGACGGCCGACACGCTCGCCTCCGCGCTGGAGTCCTCGGCGAGGGGCGTGCGCGCACTGTGGGTCTCGCTGGCGGTGCTGGGCCTGACGGCCCTGGCGCAGGCGGCCGTGGTGGTCGTGTCGGGCTCGGTGGCGCTGCTCGGCGACACGGTGCACAACGCCGCGGACGCGCTGACCGCCGTACCCCTGGGCATCGCCTTCGTCCTGGGACGGCGCGCCGCCACCCGCCGCTTCACCTACGGCTACGGGCGCGCGGAGGACCTGGCGGGCATCGTGATCGTGCTGACGATCGCCGCGTCCGCGGTCTTCGCCGGCTGGACGGCCCTGGACCGGCTGCTGGACCCGCGCCCGGTCGGGCACCTCCCGGTGGTCGCCGTCGCGGCGCTGGTCGGGTTCTCCGGCAACGAGTGGGTGGCCCGGTACCGCATCCGGGTCGGCAGGGCCATCGGATCGGCCGCGCTGGTCGCCGACGGGCTGCACGCCCGTACGGACGGGTTCACGTCACTGGCGGTGCTGCTGGGCGCCGGCGGCGCGGCCCTGGGATGGCGCTACGCGGACCCGGTGGTGGGGCTGGTGATCACGGCGGCGATCCTCCTGGTGCTGCGGGACGTCGCGCGGGAGGTGTTCCGGCGGGTGATGGACGCCGTCGACCCGGCCCTGGTGGACCGGGCCGAGCAGGCGCTGACCCGCGTACCGGGTGTGCGCGGGGTGGGTGAGCTGCGGCTGCGCTGGATCGGCCATCGGCTGCGCGCCGAGGTGGCGGTCGTGGTGGACGGCGAGGCGACGGTGCGCGAGGCCCACCGCGTCGCCGTCGAGGCCGAGCACGCGCTGCTGCACGCCGTCCCCCGGCTGACCGCGGCCCTGGTCCACGCCGACCCGGAGCCGGCGCCCGGCGCGGCGGACCCGCACCTGCCGCTCGCCCACCACGCGGTGGGGTGAGGTCAGGCCGCGCCCAGCCCCTCCAGTACGACCGCTCCGGGCAGCTCCGCGAACACCTTGCCCGGGACCAGCAGCTTGCCGCGCCGCCGGCCGCTGCCGACGAGCACGTACGGCAGGTCCACGACGGCCGCGTCCACCAGCACCGGCCAGTCACCGGGCAGCCCGACCGGCGTGATGCCCCCGTACTCCATGCCGGTCTCCCCCGTGGCCGTGTCCATCGGGGCGAAGGACGCCTTGCGGGCGCCGAGGTGGCGCCGTACGAGCCCGTTGACGTCGAGCCGGGTGGTGGACAGGACGACGCACGCGGCCAGTGTGGTCCCGCCGCCCCGCTTGCCCGCCACCACCACGCAGTTCGCCGACCGCTCCAGCAGGTCCCGGCCGTAGTGCTCGACGAAGACGGCGGTGTCCGCCCAGCGCGGATCGGTGTCGACGTAGAGCAGCTGGTCGGCGGGGACGCTGCCGCTCCAGGCGCGGACGGCGGCGGCGACCGGGGCGATCAGCTCGTCGAGGCGGTCGGGGGCGGGGGTGGCGTGGTCGAAGTCTCCGATGGGTGCGCGCATGGCCGCACCGTAACAGGGGCGCCTCAGCGCACGGGCGGCACCGAGACGGTCATGATCATCTCCATCGGGGCGCCGCCCTGATTTCCGTACGTGTGCGGCGCGTCGGCCTCGAAGGAGGCGCTGGCGCCGGCCGGCACCCGGTGCTCCGCCCCGTCGACGGTGAGGGTCAGTTCCCCGGACGTGACGTGGACGAGTTCGACCGTGCCGGCGGGGTGCGGGTCGGAGTCGCTGCTCTCGCCCGGCATGAGCCGCCAGTCCCACATCTCCAGCGGACCGGGCGCCTCGGTGCCGGCGAGCAGCCGGTTGTAGCTGCCGCCCTCGGTGTGCCAGAGCCGCACGGCCCGGTCGGCGGGGACGATCCGGACCTTCGGGCCCCGCTCGTAGTCGAGCAGGGTGGGGACGCTGACGCCGAGCGCGTCGCCGATCTTGACGACCGTGCCGATGCTCGGGTTGGTGCGGGCCTGTTCGATCTGGATGAGCATGCCGCGGCTGACGCCCGCCCGCGCCGCGAGCGTGTCCAGGGTGAAGCCGCGCTCGGTGCGCCAGCGTCTGACGTTGCGCGCCAGGGACTGGGTCAGCAGGTCGAGGTCCGACACGTTCCGTCCAATCCGTCCGGCGTCATGGGCGACGGGGTTCCACGTCCGGCTCCCGTGGGGTGAACCCGGTCGTCCACCGCACTGTACTGCGACCGGAATCGGCCGCTCAGCCCTCGGGTTCCAGCTCGGCGATCCGGGCCCCGCCCGCCTCGTCCAGTTCCGCGAGCCGCGCGACGCTCTCCTCGTCCAGCTCCGACAACGCCCGCAGCTGCTCCGGGGTGACGCCCTCCGGGATCGGCACGGGAGCCGGGGTGCGCAGCGGCGGCTGCCAGCCGTCGGCGGGGGTCCAGCGGCGTACGACACGGGCCGGGGCGCCCGCGACCACGGCGTGGTCGGGCACCGTGCCCCGGACCACCGCGCCCGCGGCCACCACCACGTTCCGTCCGACGCGCGCCCCCGGCAGGATCACCGCGCCGGTGCCGATCCAGCAGCCGGGGCCGATCTCCACCGGCTCCATCCGCGGCCACTGCTTGCCGATGGGCTCGTGCGGGTCGTCGTAGGAGTGATTGGTGGAGGTGACGTAGACGTACGGCCCGAAGTAGCAGTCGCTGCCGATGGTGACCGTCGTGTCGGCGATGACATGGCTGCCGCGGCCCAGCACGACCCCGTCGCCGATGCGCAGGATCGCCTCGGGGCCGAGGTCGAGGCCGGGCATCAGGCCGGCGGTGAGGGTGACCTGCTCGCCGACGATGCAGTGCGCGCCGATCCGGATCCAGGGCTCGCCGAAGACCGTGCCGAGCGGGAAGGCGAGCCTGGTACCCGTTCCCATCGCCCCGAAGCGGAAGCGGCCGGGGTGCTCGGCGGTCACCGAACCCGTGCGCTGGGCCCAGGACCAGCCCGCGTGGACCGCGCGCTGCGCGAGGCGGCGCGGCCAGGACGAGAACGTGTTCTTGCGCTTCGGCACCCGCTCACCGTAGTCGGCGGGCGGTGCGCCGTCCGGCCGTCGCCCCTGTGATCTTCGCCCCACCGGGTTGGCGTACGGTGCGTGGTGTCCACGACGCCGGCGGAGGAGAGGGCGATGACGCACCGCGCGCTGATCACGGGTATCGGAGGCAGGGAGCCGAAGGTCGACGGGGGCGCCTTCGTGGCGCCCACGGCCTCGGTGATCGGGGACGTGACGCTGCACGCGGGCGCGAGCGTCTGGTACGGGGCGGTGCTGCGCGGTGACGTGGAGAGGATCTCCGTCGGGGCGAGCAGCAACGTGCAGGACAACTGCACGCTGCACGCCGATCCGGGGTTTCCGGTCAGCGTGGGCGAGCGGGTGTCGATCGGGCACAACGCCGTGGTGCACGGGGCGACCGTCGAGGACGACTGTCTGATCGGTATGGGGGCGACGGTGCTGAACGGCGCCGTGATCGGCGCGGGGTCGCTGGTCGCCGCCCAGGCGCTGGTGCCGCAGGGGATGGAGGTGCCCCCGGGCTCGCTCGTCGCGGGGGTCCCCGCGAAGGTGCGGCGGGAGCTGACCTCCGAGGAGCGTGAGGGGCTCACTCTCAACGGCACGATGTACGCGGAGCTGGCGAAGGCCCACCGGGAGGAGCACGGGGCATGACGGTCGCGGCGGAGCCGCGTGCCGCTCCGGCCCCGTGCCCCTTCGGGGTGCTTCAGTCGCCGGCGACGGCCGGCTCGGGCACCGCCTTCTTCGCCTTGCGCTTCAGCACCAGCATCGATGTGACGCCGATCACGACCGCCAGCACCAGGCCCAGCCACGAGAAGCGCTTCAGCCAGGACTCCGCGACGATGCCGACGTAGTAGATGACGGCGGTGGTGCCGCCCGCCCAGACGATGCCGCCGAGGACGTTGGCGATCAGGAACTTCCAGTACGGCATCCGCAGCACACCCGCGAGCGGGCCGGCGAAGATGCGCAGCAGGGCCACGAAGCGTCCGAAGAAGACGGCCCACATGCCCCACTTCGTGAAGGACCGCTCGGCGGCCGCGATGTGCCCCTCGCCGAAGTGGCGGGGGAACTTGGCGCCCAGCCAGGCCAGCAGCGGCCGTCCGCCCTTGCGGCCGATGGCGTAGCCGATCGAGTCGCCGATGATCGCGCCGGCGGTGGCGCAGGCGCCGAGGACCACCGGATCGATGTCGCCGTGCTGGGAGGCGAGCAGCGCGGAGGAGACCAGGATGATCTCGCCCGGCAGCGGGATGCCCAGGCTCTCCAGCCCGATGACCAGCCCCACCAGGGCGTACACGGCGACCGCGGGTACGGTCTCGAGCCACTCCTGTACGTGCAACGCCCCGTCCTCCCGGTCCGCCGTTCGTGCGCCGGGTCCCGGCGCACGAACGGGAAGCCTACCGGGTCGTGCCGTGCGTACGGTCCGGCCGCGGAGCCGGTGGCCGGCCGTGGGGACGCGGGGACGCGAGGGCCGGGCGACGGTCGTCTCCGCGGTGACGGCGCCGTCCTCGCGGCGGACGGCGGTCGGGACCGGGAACGCGGGGCGCGCCCCCGTCGAGTTCGGCGACGACCTCGGCCGGGCCACCGAGGATCGCGGTGGCGGTGACCGGGCCTCTCGTCGGCTTCCCGCAGGCGTTCTCCGCGCGGACGGCCGGCGGCACGGCCCGCGCGAGCCGTTTCCCGAACGCGGCGAGCACGAGCGCGCCGTTCGCCGGCTCACCGGGGGTGGACACCGCGCCGGCGTACGGCCCGCTCGGGTGTGGTCCCCAGGAACCGGAGGTCGAGGGTCCGGGCCAGGGGCGCCGTGGCGGCGAGCAGCTCGCCGACGACCGTCCGGTCCGCGCCCACGAGCGGTGTCTCGCTCGTCAGCGGCTTCACGTCGCCGTGCCGCGCGGCATCCGGTTCGCTACGCCACCGTCGAAGGACGGTGACCCCATCGTGTCCCTGGCGCGGCTAGGGTTGCTGCCCATGTGGCCAGGACAGCAGCCGCCCGGGGGCGAGCAGAACCCGCAGTCGGACAACCCGTACCAGCAGCCGGGATACCAACAGCCGAATCCTTACCAGCAGCCCGGCTATCAGCAGCCGAACCCGTACCAGCAGCAGCCGGGATGGGGGGCGCCGACCGTGGCGGGCGGGCTTCAGCCGCCGCAGGGCGGGGGCGGCGGGAACAGGACGAAGCTGGTGGCGATCGTGGCGGCGACGGCCGTCGTCGTGGCCGCCGGTGTCACCGGGTTCCTGGTGCTCGGCGGCGACAAGGACGACGAGGCCGGCGGCGGGAAGGACGCCAAGCCGACCGCGACCGCGTCCGAGGACGCCTCCGCGGAACCGAGCGTCTCCGCCTCGGACGACAACCCGCGCGGCGGCGAGGGGGAGAAGGCGACCGTCCCGGGCTGGCAGGTCGTCGTCAACACCCGTTTCGGCACCAAGTTCGACGTCCCGGCCGACTGGGAGATCGAGACGCCCGACACCAGCGTGGGCTTCGAGTGGGAGGAGGAGGACGGTGAACTGGGCCGCACCAGCGTCACCGCCCCCGCGTACCTGAAGTCCAAGTGGTGCACGAGCGACGAGAACAAGGACGGCCGCGAGGAGGACACCGCCCTCGCCACCGCCGGCACCCGCGGTGAGAACGGCGCCAAGGACACGGACATGGCGGCCGAGACCCGGGTGCCGTGGTGGATCTACGGCGGATACACGCAGCCCGACAAGAAGAGCCTCAAGTACGAGAAGCCGCAGGCGTACACCACCGCGTCCGGCCTCAAGGGCAGCGTGGCCACGGCGCGCTCGGAGAACACGCCGCAGAACGGCAAGTGCGACAGCGACGGCAAGGCGATCACGTTCGCCTTCAAGAACGGCGCCGGCGACTTCGTCACCTGGAACCTGTACGGCGCCAGGGGCGTCAAGGACGAGATCCCGGAGGCGACCGTGCAGAAGATCCTCAGCACGGTGCGCCTGACGGAGGACCCGCCGACGGGGTCGTAGCAGGTCGGGAGGGAGACGGCCCATTTGGCAAGTCGGCCCCGGCCCGGCGATAGTCACGGGGTGCCGACCACCGTCTCCCGCCGCCGCCCCGCCTGGGCAGGCCGCAACTACTCCCTGCTGACCGCCGCCGCCGTGGTGACCAACCTGGGCAGTCACGGCGCGCTGATCGCCGCCGCGTTCGCCGTGCTGGGCACGGGCGGCGACGGCGGCGACGTGGGTCTGGTGGCCGCCGCCCGCACCCTGCCGCTGGTGCTGTTCCTGCTGATCGGCGGCGCCGTCGCGGACCGGCTGCCGCGGCACCGGGTGATGGTCGCGGCCAACGCCCTGAACTGTGTCTCGCAGGCCGCGTTCGCGGCGCTGGTCCTGGCGGGCGAGGCGCAGCTGTGGCAGATGATGCTGCTCAGCGCGCTCGGCGGCACCGGTCAGGCGTTCTTCAACCCGGCCGCCGAGGGCATGCTGCTGTCCTCGGTCGAGGGCGAGCAGGCCGGCCGGGCGTTCGCGGTGTTCCGGATGGCGATGCACGGAGCGACGCTCGGCGGGGCCGCACTGGGCGGGGCCATGGTCGCCGCGATCGGGCCCGGCTGGGTGCTGGCGGCGGACGCGGCGGCCTTCGCGGTCGCGGCGGCGCTGCGGGCGTTCCTCGATGTGAAGCACATACCGCCGCGCGTCCCCGGCGGCGGCATGCTCGCCGATCTGAAGGAGGGCTGGCGGGAGTTCATCGGCCGGCCCTGGCTGTGGGGCGTCGTCGTCCAGTTCTCCGTCGCCAACGCGGTCGTCGGCGCGGCCGACGCGGTCTACGGGCCGCTGGTCGCCCGGGACCATCTGGGCGGCGCCGGTCCGTGGGGCGTGGCGCTGGCGTTCTTCGGCGGGGGCACGGTGGTGGGCGCGCTGCTGATGACCCGCTGGCAGCCGCGCCGGCTGCTGTTCGTCGGCACCCTGTGCGTGTTCCCGCTGGCCCTGCCGTCCGCCGCGCTCGCCGTGCCGGCGCCGGTCGCCGTGCTGTGCGCGGTGATGTTCGTGACCGGAGTGTCGCTGGAGGTGTTCGGCGTCTCCTGGATGACCGCGCTGCACCAGGAGATACCGGAGGAGAAGCTGTCCCGGGTCTCGGCGTACGACTGGTTCGGCTCGGTCGCGCTGGTGCCCGCGGCGATGGCCCTGGCGGGCCCGGCGGAGACGGCGTTCGGCCGTCCGCAGGCGCTGTGGGGGTGCGCGGCGATGGTCGTGGTCGTCACGGCGGCGGTGCTGTGCGTCCCGGACGTACGGAACCTGCGCCGGCGGACCCGCCGGGTCACCGGCGCGTCCGCCGCACCGGCCGGTGCCGGGAGCCCCGCCGGGGAACCCGGGACATCGCCGCGGGACTGAATCGCGGTCCGCGTCGGCGGACCGCCGCGTCCGCGGCGCCGGTCCGGACGGCGCGTCAGCCGATGCCGAACGCCCCCGCGGGGGGCTCGGGCGACGGCACGGCGTCCTCGTCGCGCACCGGGCGCGCACCGCGCGCGAAGTCCCGCAGGGCCGCGCCGTGCTCGACCCTCGCGGGGAATGCGTCGGCGGCGGTGGCCCGGGACAGGGCGGCGACGTCCAGGGGCTGCCGGGCGGCGGCCACGACCGCGTTGCCGAAGCGGCGGCCGCGCAGCACTCCCGGCTCGGCGATGAGCGCCAGCTCCTCGAACCGCGTCCCCAGGGTGGCGATCTGGGAGCGGAGGAAGGCGAACGGGGCCGCGTCCGCGAGGTTGGCGAGGTAGACCCCGCCGGGCCGCAGGACGCGTGCGGCCTCCTGCGCGTAGGCGACGGAGGTCAGGTGCGCCGGGACCCGCGAACCGCCGAAGACGTCGGCGACCAGGACGTCCGCGCTGTCGTCGGGAGCCGCCTCCAGCCAGGCGCGGGCGTCCGCCGCGTGCAGGCTGACATCGGCGTCGGCGGGGAGGGGCAGGTGCTCGGCGACCAGCTCCAGCAGCCCCCGGTCGAACTCCACGACGTGCTGCCGGGAGCCGGGGCGGGTGGCGGCCAGGTAGCGGGGCAGGGTGAGCGCCCCGCCGCCGAGGTGCAGGACGTCCAGGGGACGCCCCGGCTCCGCCACCGTGTCGAGGACGTGCCCGAGCCGCCGCACGTACTCGAACTCCAGGTGCGCCGGCTCGTCCAGGTCGACGTACGACTGCGGCGCCCCGTCGACGGTCAGCAGCCAGGCCCGCTCCCGGTCCACGTCGGGCATCAGCTTGGCGGTGCCGTGATCGACGACGCGGGTCACGGGGATGGGCTCGCTCACCGTCCCATTGTGTGCCCTCGCCCCTGCGGCCGGCCGCCCGCCCCCGTGCGGGAACGGGCGGCCGGCCGCCGCTCAGCCGACCTCCGTCACCGTGCCGGCGCCGACCGTGCGTCCGCCCTCGCGGACGGCGAACCCGAGCCCGGCCTCCAGCGGCACCTCGCGCCCCAGTTCCACGATCATGGTGACCGTGTCCCCGGGCCGCGCCACCGCCGCCTCACCGAGGTCGACGTCGCCCACGACGTCCGCCGTGCGGATGTAGAACTGCGGCCGGTACCCGGTCGACACCGGTGTCGTACGGCCGCCCTCGCGGGCCGACAGCACGTACACCCGCGCGGTGAAGCGCCGGCTCGGCGCCACGCTGCCCGGCGCGGCCACCACGTGCCCGCGTCGCACCGCGTCGCGCGGCACCCCGCGCAGCAGCAGCGCCACGTTGTCGCCGGCCTGCGCCTCCTCCATCGGCTTGCCGAAGGTCTCCAGGCCGGTCACCACGGTCTGCGCCTCCGCGCCGAGCACCTCGACCCGGTCGCCGACGCGGACCGTGCCCCGCTCCACCGCGCCGGTCACGACGGTGCCCCGGCCGGTGATGGTGAGCACGTTCTCCACCGGCAGCAGGAACGGCGCGTCCAGGTACCGCTCGGGCATGGGCACATAGGTGTCCACCGCGTCGAGCAGCGCGTCGATCGACGCCGTCCAGCGCGGGTCGCCCTCCAGCGCCCTCAGGCCGGAGACCCGTACGACGGGCGCGGACTCGCCGCCGTAGCCGTGCGCGGAGAGCAGGTCGCGGACCTCCAGCTCGACGAGGTCGGTCAGCTCCCGGTCCCCCGCGTCCGCCTTGTTGAGCGCGACCACGATGTGGTCGACCCCCACCTGGCGGGCGAGCAGCACGTGCTCGGCGGTCTGCGGCATGATCCCGTCGAGCGCGGAGACGACGAGGATCGCCCCGTCGAGCTGCGCGGCACCGGTGATCATGTTCTTGACGTAGTCGGCGTGGCCGGGCATGTCGACGTGCGCGTAGTGCCGGGTGTCGGTCTCGTACTCGACGTGCGCGATGTTGATCGTGATGCCGCGGGCGGCCTCCTCCGGGGCCCGGTCGATGCGGTCGAACGGGACGAAACCGCCGGAGCCGCGCTCGGCCAGGACCTTGGTGATGGCGGCGGTCAGGGTGGTCTTGCCGTGGTCGACATGGCCCATCGTGCCGATGTTCAGATGCGGTTTGGTGCGGACGTACGCCGTCTTGGACATGGCGGTACCTCGAAGCCTCTCGATGGTGACGCGTGATGGCCCCGGGCGCGGCGGATCGGCACGCGGCCGGGACGGGGACCCCGGGAACCCGGCCGACCCTCCCCCTGGGGGGTCCGCCGGTCGATCCGGGGAGGGTCAGCTTCGGGCGCCGTCGACTGCGGCGAGGAAAACGGGAACGGCAGCCTTCGGGGCATCCGCGACCGCGGATGCTGCGAGGGGGAAGGCGTACCGGAACATGGGGTCGATCATCGCCGACGGTCCGCCCCGCGTCGAATGGTTTTCCGCGCCGGGCCGGGCCGTCAGGCGCCGATGTTCCTCAGCGCCTCCCGCACCGACAACGGCGCGAACCGTCCCTGTTCGCGGGACAGGAGATCCCGTACGGCGCCGGGGTCGGTCCTGGCGTACTCGCGCAGGCACCAGCCGATGGCCTTGCGGACGAAGAAGTCCGGGTGGCCGGACAGGCGCAGGCAGTGGTCGAAGAGGCGCGCGGCGTCGGTGCGTTCCTTGAAGCGCAGCTGGTGGAGCAGGGCGGTGCGGGCGAGCCACAGGTCGCCGTCGCCGATCCACTCGTCCATCTCGGCGGTGAGGCTCCGGTCGGCCGCGACCAGCGCCCCGACGACGTGGGCGGCGAGGAGGTCGACGGTGTCCCACCAGGGGACCGTGGTGACGAGGCGCCGGGTCACGGGCAGGAAGCCGGAGGAGCAGTGGCGCACGTGGCGGCGCAGGTAGTCCACGGCGAAGTAGTGGTACTCGCGCTCGGGCAGCTCCCAGCAGCGCAGGGCGACGGCCGCGCAGTCGGCCTCGTCGGGACGGGGCAGGCCCGCCAGGACGGGGCGCGACAGGGCGCGGCGGACCGGGGTGGCCAGGCCGAGGAAGGGGGCGACGTCCTTCATGTACGCCCGCATGGCCGCGGCCCGCTCCGGATCGGCCGCGGGCGCGTAGGCGGCGGTGAGCCGCTCCAGCACCGTGTCGGCGAGCGGACTGACCGGCACACGCGGTGTCGCCGTGCCGTCCTCTGTGACGCGCATGAGACGAACACTACGGCGATCACACGCATATGTCGGTTAGTGTCACCGGATGCTCGATGCCACCACCCGCTCTGGGGGCACCGCCGCGGCCTCTCCCCGGGCCACCGCCACGGACCTCTCGGTGCCGCTCCCGCCGGCCACCGCCACGGGATTCGCCGCCCGCTGCGGCAGATTCCTGCTGTCGCCGTGGTCACGGCTGTCCCTGCTGGTCGCCCTGCTCCTCACCGCCGTGTCGCTGATGCTGGCCTTCGAGCCGCAGCGGCTGCTGACCGACGGCTGGCCGGACCGGCTCGGCGGGGCCGCGGCGGTCGTGGCGTACGCGGTGGCCTACGGGGTGTGCACGGTGGCGTTCGTGCCGCGTCCGCTGCTGAACCTCGCCGCGGGCGCGCTGTTCGGCTCCCAGTTGGGCCTGGTCGGCGCGCTGGGCGGCACGGTGCTGGGCGCCGGACTGGCCTTCTGCCTGGGGCGGGCGCTCGGCCAGGAGGCGCTCCGTCCGCTGCTGCGCGGACGCTGGCTGAAGGCCGCGGACGACCAGCTGAGCCGGCACGGCTTCCGCTCGATGCTGGCGGCCCGGCTGTTCCCGGGCATTCCGTTCGCCGCGTCGAACTACTGCGCCGCCGTCTCCCGTATGGGCCTGCCGCCCTTCCTGCTGGCGACGGCGCTCGGGTCGCTCCCGAACACCGCCGCCTACGTGGTGGCCGGCGCCCGCGCGTCGGCACCGACGTCCCCGGCCTTCCTGATCGCGCTGGCCTGCATCGCCGTACCGGGTCTGGCGGGTGCGGCGGTGGCGTGGCGCAAGCGGCACCGGTTGCGCGGGCGGTGAGCCGGGCGACGGCGCGTCGGACGCGTTCGAGCACCATCGCGTCGGCGGACCCGCCGGCCTCGCACATGGTCTGCAGGGCGTAGCGGGCGCCGCGTCCGCGCATCGCGTGGACCAGGGTCGTCGCCGGCCGGGTGCCGTCGGCGCCGAGCGGGTGGCCGAGGGCTGCGGCGCCGCCGTGCACGTTGTCCCCGGCCGGGTCGGCGCCCCCCCCTCCGCCGGTGGCGGCGGCCGTGAAGCCCCTGTGTCGGGGCTGTCATCTTGGGGCGCTACGCTTCCCCCTCGGCGCACCCGATCATCGATCACCGCCCCTCCGGCGGTGCGGTGCGCCCCGTCGCCCGTCCCACGATCGGCACTTGGATTCCGCTGCCTCATGTCTTGGTTCGAATCACTCATCCTCGGACTCGTCCAGGGGCTGACCGAGTTCCTGCCCGTCTCCTCCAGCGCGCACCTGCGGCTGACCGCGGCCTTCTCCGGCTGGGAGGACCCGGGCGCGGCCTTCACCGCGATCACCCAGATCGGCACGGAGACCGCGGTCCTGATCTACTTCCGCAAGGACATCGGCCGGATCCTGTCGGCCTGGACCCGCTCGCTGACGAACAAGGAGATGCGCCGTGACCAGGACGCGCGCATGGGCTGGCTCGTCATCGTCGGCTCGATCCCGATCGGTGTGCTCGGGGTGACGCTCAAGGACCAGATCGAGGGTCCGTTCCGCGATCTGCGGCTCACCGCGGTGATGCTGATCGGCATGGGCGTCGTGCTCGGTGTCGCGGACCGTCTCGCGGCGCGGAGCGAGAGCGGCGGCCGGCACCGCGTCGCCAAGCAGCGCAAGGAACTCAAGGATCTGAGCGTCAAGGACGGTCTGATCTACGGCGTCTGCCAGGCCATGGCCCTCATCCCGGGCGTCTCCCGCTCCGGCGCCACCATCAGCGGCGGTCTGTTCATGGGCTACCGGCGCGAGGCGGCGGCCCGCTACTCCTTCCTCCTCGCCATCCCCGCGGTGCTGGCCTCCGGAGCGTTCGAACTGAAGGACGCGGCGGAGGGCGGGCACGTCTCCTGGGGCCCGACGCTCTTCGCGACGGTGATCGCCTTCGTGACCGGGTACGCGGTGATCGCCTGGTTCATGAAGTTCATCTCGACCAAGAGCTTCATGCCGTTCGTCTGGTACCGCGTCGCGCTCGGCGTCGTCATCCTCGCGCTGGTCGCCACGGGCGCCCTCAGCCCGCACGCGGCGGAGTCGGCGGGCTAGCCCCGAGGGGAACGCCGCCGCCAGGGCGGGAACACGCCCCGGTGGCGGGAACGTGACTCGGGCACGTGACCGAAGACATACGGTGCGCGTAGCCGTCCGGTAGCGCGCTGTCAGTCCCTGGCCCTAGGCTTGCCCGCATGTCCCCCGATTTAGTGACCCCTGGTTCCGTGCGGTCCGCCGCCGAGGTCAACGAGCAGATCCGCGCGCTGTGGCTGCGCGCGGGCGGGTCCCTGTCCGCCCAGGAACGCGAGCAGTACGAGCTGCTGGTGGTCGAGTGGGCGGCGGCGATCCGCGGCCGGGTCGTCACGGCCGCCTGATCCTCCGCCGCCCCCGCGGTACGGCTCAGCGCCCGCCCGCCACCCTCAGCACCGCCCCCGTGGCGTACGAGGCGTCCGGCGACATCAGCCACGCC
Organism: Streptomyces caelestis; assembly: GCF_001279005.1. Classification (GTDB taxonomy): domain Bacteria; phylum Actinomycetota; class Actinomycetes; order Streptomycetales; family Streptomycetaceae; genus Streptomyces; species Streptomyces heliomycini. The sequence goes on along the minus strand of NZ_LGCN01000200.1, from coordinate 56,159 downwards.
ACGGCCGCCGCGATCTCCTCGGCCCGCCCGGCCCGCCGCAGCGGAATGCCTCCGGCCATGTCCCGGACCCGGTCCGGGGCCCCCATCGCGGCGTGCATCTCCGTGTCGATCAGACCCGGGGCGATCGCGTTGACCCGGATGCCGTCCGGACCCAGCTCCTTCGCCAGGCCCAGGGTCAGGGTGTCGACGGCGGCCTTGGTGGCCGCGTAGTGCACGTACTCGTTCGGACTGCCCAGCGTGGCGGCGCCCGACGAGATGTTCACGATCACGCCCTCGCCCCGGACCGTCATGAGCTGCGCGGCCCGCCGCGCACACAGCAGCGTCCCCATGAGGTTGACGTCGACGACCCGCCGCAGGACGTCCGTGCCGACCTCGGTGAACCGTCCCAGCGGCCCGGTGACCGCCGCGTTGTTCACCAGCCCCGTCACCGGCCCGAGCTCCCGCTCCGCCACTTCGAAGAGCCGCTCGACGTCCGCCTCGACGGCCGTGTCCGCGCGCACGGTCACGGCCCGCGCCCCGGCCGCCCGCACCCTCTCCGCCACGTCCCCGGCGGCCGCGGAGTCCCGGACGTAGTTCACCGCCACGTCGTGCCCCTCCGCCGCGAGCCGCAGACAGATCGCGGCGCCGATCCCCCGGCTGCCACCGGTGACCACCGTGACGAGACGCTTCATGAGTACCTCCGGGCGAAGAGCGCGGGACGAAGGTCCTCAGGCTCGCAGACGCGCGAGCACGTCGTCGTCGAGGGGGGTGGGGCGCTCCTCCGGCAGCAGCCCGGCGGCACGGCCGGGTTCTCCGTCCCGCACCAGGACGTGGCTCCCGGCGGCGAGCGGCGTCACGTCCTCGATGCCCGCGATGCGCTCGCCCGCGTGCCCCGTCCGCGGCGGCGCACCGTCCGCGGGAAGGACGGCTCGATCCATGTCAAGCCGCGTTCGCCGCCCCCTTCGCAGCCGACGGCGCCTCGCCGGGAAGACCGGTCATGTGGGCACGGCAGGCCGGTGCGGCCCTGCGGGGACCGCCCCGTGCGGCCGGTCCGAACGGCGTCACGCGGAGGCCACCACCTCGCCGGCCATGACCTCGGGAGGGCTGGGAAGCAGTGACGCGAGGTTGTCCCGCACGAAGCCCGTGGCCCTCAGGATCGATTCTTCGGCGCCGGCCCGGTCCTGGAAGACGCTGGCCGAGACCATCACCCCGTCGCCGGCGTCGATCCAGTAGTAGGCCACGAAGCCGGCGACCTGGCGCATGAGCGGCACGAACCCCTCGTTCACCAGGCGTGCCGCCTCGGCCGCATCGGTCACTCCTTCGTACCGCCGGACTGCTGCGTACATCCCCAAGCTCCTCACGGCGTTCCGGGTTCGTCCTCTGCCGGGACGTCGTACCCCCGCGCCGGCCGTCCGGCTCACGAGGCGTCCGGCAATCACCTGAAGGGCCACCTCCGGTGATCCGAACGGCGGCCGACGGCCCGCGGCGCGGGAGAGGCCGTGGCGCGGTACCGCGGCGGGCGTCGCAAGCCGGTGGACCTCCGCGCACGCCCCTCGGCCGCGCACGTGCCGTGAGCGGCGCCCTGTGGTCGACTGAACCCGGCGCGCCGTCCCGGATCACCGAGGGGACGCACACTGGAGGCACCACGGGGTAGGGAGGCGCCTATGAAGACGCTCGGCCACTGGCTCGCCTCCCCCTGGCGGCGCTCGACCGTCGCCGCGGTCGTGGGCGCCCTGCCCGTCCTGGCCTTCCCGGCCCCGTCCCTGTGGTGGTTCGCCTACGTCGCCCTGGTCCCGTGGATGCTGCTGGTCCGTACCGCCCCCACGGGGAGACGGGCGGCCTGTGACGGCTGGTGCGGTGGGTTCGGCTTCATGCTGGCCATGCACCACTGGCTGCTGCCGAACCTGCACGTGTTCACGTTCGTCGTCGCCGCCCTGCTGGGCGCGCTGTGGGCGCCGTGGGGGTGGCTGGTGCGGCGGCTGCTCGGCGGGGCGCCGTCGCGCGGTCGGGTCGCGGCCGCGCTCGCCGTGGTGCCGTCGGGGTGGCTGACGATCGAACTCGTCCGCTCCTGGCAGGGGCTCGGTGGCCCCTGGGGCGTGCTGGGTGCGAGCCAGTGGCAGGTGGAGGCCGCGCTGCGGCTGGCCTCGGTCGGGGGCACATGGCTGCTCAGCTTCCTGGTGGTGGCCCTCAACGTCGCCGTGGCCGTGCTGGTCGCGGTCCGGCGGGCCCGGGTGTCCGCCCTGGCCGGGCTCGTCGCCATGGCCGCCGTCACCTCCGCCGCCTGGGTGTACGCACCCCGGCCCGACACCGGCGACCGGGTCCGGATCGCGCTGGTGCAGCCGGGTGTCGTCGCCGGGACCGACAGCGCGGACCGGCGTTTCGACCGCGAGGAACAGCTCACGCGTGAGCTCGCCGGGCAGGACGTCGGCCTGATCGTCTGGGGCGAGAGCAGCGTCGGCTTCGACCTCGGGGACCGGCCCGACCTCGCACGGCGGCTCGCCGCGCTGTCCCGCGAGACGGGCGCCGGGATCCTGGTCAACGTGGACGCCCGGCGGTCGGACAAGCCCGGCATCTACAAGAGCTCGGTGCTGATCGGCCCGGACGGTCCGACCGGCGACCGGTACGACAAGATGCGGCTGGTCCCCTTCGGCGAGTACGTCCCGGCCCGTTCCCTGCTGGGCTGGGCGACCTCCGTCGGCGAGGCGGCCGGCGAGGACCGCCGGCGGGGCTCCGGGCAGGTGGTGATGGACACGGGGAACGGGCTGCGGATCGGCCCGATGGTGTGCTTCGAGTCCGCGTTCCCCGACATGAGCCGGCACCTCGCCGAGGACGGCGCCGACGTGCTGCTCGCCCAGTCCTCCACGTCGACGTTCCAGCGGAGCTGGGCCCCCGCGCAGCACGCCTCGCTCGGCGCGCTGCGCGCCGCCGAGACCGGCCGCCCGATGGTGCACGCGACCCTGACGGGCGTCTCCGCCGTGTACGGACCGGACGGGGAGCCCGTCGGCCCGCGGCTCGGCACGGACACCGCCGCCGCGCAGGTGTACGAGGTGCCGCCGGCCCACGGCACCACGTTCTACGTCCGCTTCGGCGACTGGCCGCTGTACGGGGCCCCCGTGGTCCTCGCCGTCTGGGGCGTCGTCGAGGTGCTGCGGGTCAGGCGGGGCGCTCGTGAACCGCTCGCACCACCCGCTCGCACAGCTCATGGGTCGCCAGCGCGTCCCGGGCGCTGAGCACCTCGCCCGCGCGGACGGCGTCCAGGAAGGCGAGCGCCGCCTGCTCGATGCCGCGCTGCCGCGACACCGGCACCCAGTCGCCGCGCCGGCGCACGGTGGGCTGCCCCTTGTGGTCGATCACCTCGGCGAGGTTGACCACCTGACGCTTGGTGTCCTGACCGGAGACCTCGAGGACCTCCTCGGCCGAGCCGCTGAGCCGGTTCATCACGCCGAGCGCGGTGAAACCGTCCCCGGAGAGCTGGAGCACCACGTGGTGCAGCAGTCCGTTCTCCGTGCGGGCGCGCACGGTCACGTCGTCGACCGGGCCGGGCGCCAGGAAGCGCAGGGTGTCGACGACGTGGATGAAGTCGTCGAGGATCATCGTGCGGGGTTCCTCGGGCAGTCCGACGCGGTTCTTCTGCATGAGGATCAGCTCGCGCGGGTGGTCCGCGCACTGGACGTAGCCGGGGGCGAAGCGCCGGTTGAAGCCGACGGCGAGGCTCGTGCCGCGCTCCTCGGCGAGCTCCACCAGCCGCTCGGAGCCGGCGAGTTCGTAGGCGAGCGGCTTGTCGACGTACGTCGGTACGCCCGCCTCCAGGAGGCGGGCGACGATCTCCGGGTGGACCTCGGTCGGCGCGTGCACGAAGGCCGCGTCGAGGTCCTGGGCGATCAGGGAGCCGAGGTCCGCGTGGCGCTGCCCGGGCGGCAGGTGGAGGCCGTCGGCGACCCGGTCGAGCGTCGCGGGGGTACGGGTCTGCAGGTGCAGTTCCACACCGGGCCGGTGGGCGAGCACCGGGAGGTAGGCCTTCCGCGCGATGTCACCGAGTCCGATGCAGCCGACCTTCACCGTGTGTGCTCCTCTAGCCCTTGCCCGCCGTGGTCCGGGAAGCATACGGCTGCTGCGGCGGGCGCCAGTCGGCGATCCCTTCGAAGCCGCGCAGGAACAACGCGGGAGCGGCCTTCGACAGCGCGGCGAGCGCGTTGTCGCGTACGGCGGTGCCGACGCGTCCGGTCCCCATGTTGACGCGGGCCACCCGCACCGCCCGGCGGGCGATCGCGGTGGTGCGGGGCAGCCGGGCCGCGGTGTAGGCGGGCAGGTCGCCGGCGTGGTGGGCGAGGGTGATCGCGTCCTCGATCGCCTGGTTGCCGCCCTGGCCGAGGGTGGGCGGCATGGCGTGCGCGGCGTCGCCGACCAGCGCCACCCGGCCGTGGTGGAACGCGGGCAGCGGTTCGGCGATGTGGTGGACGTCGTGGCGGAGTACGTCCTCGGGGCGGGCGGCGGCCAGCACCTCGGGGACGGGGGTGTGCCAGTCGCCGTAGAGCCGCAGCAGTTCGGCCCGCTCGTCGTCCGGGGCGTGCTCCCCCGAGGACGCGACGGCTGCGGCGTAGGCGTAGACACGGCCGTCCTTGAGCGGGTGCGTGCCCCAGATGCGGCCCCGGCCCCAGGTCTCGTGCGAGGCGAACTCCACGCCGGGCAGGGGGATCACCAGCCGCCAGGTGGTGAAGCCGGAGTACACCGGCCCGGGGTGACCGGGGAAGAGTTCGCGGCGTACGGCGGAGTGGATGCCGTCGGCGGCCACCACCAGATCGGCTTCCAGTTCACCGGCGGGGGTGCCGACCCGGGCGGGCCGCCCCGGGGCGCCCGGGTCGAGGAGGCGGGCCGCGGCGCCCGTGCGGACGGCGCCGGACGGGAGCCGCGCGGCCAGGTGGCCGATGAGGGTGGCGCGGTGGAGCAGGACGAGCGGTCCGCCGAAGCGCTCGGCCGCCTCGGCGGCGTCGGTGCGGGACAGCCACCGGCCGCCGGGCGCGCGCAGCCCGCCGTCGCCCTGCCAGGCCGACAGGGCGCGGACGTCGTCGCCGAGCCCGATGACGTCCAGCGCGCGGAGCGCGTTGGGTGACAGGGAGATGGCCGCGCCGGCCGGTCGCAGGGACCCGGCCCGTTCCAGCACCGTCACCCGCGCACCCCGCCGGTGCAGGGCGACGGCCGCGGTCAGGCCGCCGATCCCGCCGCCGATCACGATCGCCCGCTCGAGACGTGCCATGACTCCTCCTCCTGATCGAACTACACCTGTAGTACAACCCGGGGTCCAACGTACTACAGCCGTAGTGCGGCGGGTAGTTTGACCTCCATGTCCGTACGCACCCCGGGCGCCGCCCGTGCCGATCTCGTCGCCGACGCCGCCCTCTCCCTGCTCGCCGAGCGCGGGATGCGCGGCCTCACCCACCGGGCGGTCGACGAGGCGGCCGGGCTCCCCCAGGGGTCCACCTCGAACCTGGCGCGCACCCGGCAGGCCCTGCTGGAACTGGCGGTACGACGGCTCGCCGAGCGGGAGGCACGGGTGCTCGCGCTGCACGAGATGCCCGATCCGCGGGCCGGCGCCGGCTCCCTGGTGGACGCCCTCGCGCTGACCGCCCACCGCGCGCTGACCGGCAACCGGGAGCTGACCCTCGCCCGCTACGAACTGGCCCTGGAGGCCACCCGCCGTCCCGAGCTGCGGACGTACTTCGACGCGGCCGGCGCCCGGTTCCGCGATCGGCTGACAGCCCTCGTCACCGGACTCGGTTCCACGGATCCCGAACGTCACTCGCTGTCGCTGATCGCCTGGGCGGACGGCCTGATGTTCTCCTGCGTGGCCGGCTCGTTCAGCGCGCGCGTGCCGGACCTCGCCGAGGTCCGCTCGGACCTGGAGGAACTGCTGGCCGGAATGCTCGGGACCGGAAAACCCTGGTGAAGTGGATCGATTCCGGGCCAGGATGGCGGCATGACGACCGAGCGCACCGAACCCGCCAACGACGCCGACGAACGCACCATGCTGGAGGGGTGGCTCGACTACCACCGCGACACCCTCGCCCAGAAGTGCGAAGGTCTGACCGACGAGCAGTTGCGCACCGCGTCGGTGCCGCCCTCGGACCTGTCCCTGATGGGCCTGGTGCGGCACATGTCGGAGGTGGAGCGCAGCTGGTTCCGCAGGGTGCTCGCGGACGAGGACGCCGGCCCCCTCTACTACGGCGAGGCCGACCCGGACGGCGAGTTCCACCCCACCGAGGCGGACACCTGGAAGGAGGCGTACGGCGCCTGGCAGGCCGAGATCGCCGCCGCGCGGAGCAACGCGGCCGGTTTCGCCCTCGACGACCCGTCCCGGGGCCGCCAACGGTTCGGCGCGGATCCGTACAGCCTGCGCTGGATCTACACCCACATGATCGAGGAGTACGCGCGTCACAACGGCCACGCCGATCTGATCCGCGAGCGGATCGACGGCGCCACCGGCGAATGACGTCACCCACGGCGCCACCGACGCCTCCGTACGGGGCGGGAGATCACTCGTGCGGGGCATGCTCTGCCCGTCCGGCCCCCTCCGGACGGCCGGAGCCAGCAGAGTGGCACGGGTGCATCGAACGACGACCGCAGCAACGCTTCTGGTGACCGTGGCCGTCTCGGCCCTCTCGGGCTGTGTGACGGTCCACCGTCCCCTCGCGCCCGGACCGGCGACGGCACCGTCCCGGGGGTCGGATCCCCATCCGGTCGCAGGGGACGAGAGGGAGGTCGTCCAGGCACCGGCACGCGAGGCCCTGGAGATGATCGGCCCGTCCCGGCCCCCGAGGACGCCCGCGCCCCCGTCGCACCGTGCCGCTCCCCGTGCCGCTCCCCGGGCCGCTCCGGAGCGGAGGACACCGCCCGCCGACCGCAGCGGGCAGGTCCAACCGCCTCGCCCCGGGCACGGCGGGAACGGCCGGCCGCGGCAGCCCGCGGCGGACCTCCCCGACATCGCGGAGTCGATGCGCCGTGGCGCCCCCGGCGGACCGGACGTGTGCGCGCTGGGAAGGCAGTACGGCGGCTGGCGCCCGGGCAGCCCGGAGGCGACCATCTGCGGGGAGACGTACGGGGGCTGAACCGGCCGGAGCGGTACGGACGCCGGTCTCCTGGGAACGGGGTCCCGGCGGCCCTCAGCCCCCGGGCGCCTGATCCTCGTTCAGCCGGATCTCCAGCCGCCGGATGGCGGCCCGTACGCCCTCGCCGTAACGGTCGTCGGCCAGGGTGCGGGCCGCGCCCCGGGCCCGGTGGAGGTGGGTGCGGGCGGCGTCGGGGCGGCCGAGGCGGGCGTAGTCGGCGGCCAGGTTCAGCTGCAGGGACGGGTAGAGCGCGCGCACGGCGGGGGATCCCCCGTGCGCGCCGGCACGGCCGTCCGCCGCCTCCTCGGCCGCCGTCAGCGCCCGCAGGTCCCAGGCCAGTTCGTCCTCGGGATCGTCCTGTGTGTCGGCGAGGTAGTGGGCCAGGGTGCAGCGGTGCAGCGGGTCCCCGTGCTCGCCGATCTCCGTCCACAGGCCGAGCAGCCGGTGCCGGGCCTCCTCGCGGTCCCCCGCGTGGTGCAACATCACGACCTGGCCGATCCGCGTGAGCACGGCGTCCGGCGCCGACCGTTCCTGTCGCTCCGCCACCACGTCCTCCGCACCGCTCGCCGGCTGTCATCCCCGACGCTAATCGCCGGCCGGGGCGATACCGGACAAGCCGCTCCGCAGCACATCGAGCGGGCCGGGTGCGGGGCCGGCGGAACGGTCCGCACCCGGCGAGACGGTGTCACCCCAGGTTCGGGACGGTCCAGTCGATCGGCTCGTGGCCCTGCGCGGCCACCGCCTCGTTGATCTGCGTGAACGGCCTGGACCCGAAGAACTTCTTCGCGGACAGCGGCGAGGGGTGCGCTCCCTTGACCACCGTGTGCCGGCTCTCGTCGATCAGCGGCAGCTTCTTCTGCGCGTAGTTGCCCCACAGCACGAAGACCGCCGGGTCGGGGCGGTCCGCCACCGCGCGGATCACCGCGTCGGTGAAGCGCTCCCAGCCACGGCCCTTGTGGGAGTTGGCCTCACCGGCGCGGACCGTGAGCACCGCGTTGAGCAGCAGCACGCCCTGTTCGGCCCACGGCATCAGATAGCCGTTGTCCGGAATGGGCGTGCCCAGCTCGGCGTGCATCTCCTTGTAGATGTTGCGCAGGGACGGGGGGATCCTCACGCCCGGGCGGACGGAGAAGCACAGGCCGTGGCCCTGGCCCTCGCCGTGGTAGGGGTCCTGGCCGAGGATCAGGACCTTCACCTTGTCGTACGGCGTGGCGTCCAGCGCCGCGAAGACCTCCTCGCGGGGCGGGTAGACCGGACCGTTCGCCCGCTCCTCCTCGACGAACTCGGTCAGCTCCTTGAAGTAGGGCTGCTGCAGTTCGTCGCCCAGAACCCCGCGCCAGGATGTGGGCAGCATGGCGATGTCGGTCACGTCGATGTCCTTACGTGTGCGGTCGCTTCCAGGGCACAGAACCTACAGGCGGCCACTGACAACCGGCCCGGCGGATGGCCGTGTCCGGCTCTACCAGCTGGTCTTCCGGGAGAGTTCCCAGACCATCATGATGGTGGACGGGTCCAGCGCCCGCTCCACGCCCGAGATGTCCCGGCTCGCCGCCACGTGCTGCCGGCCCTGCCACAGCGGCAGCAGCCGCGCGTCGTCGACGAGGATCCGCTGGGCCTCCTCGAACTGCTTCACCACGTTGCCGCGATCGCTCTCCCGGCGGGAGCCGGGCAGCAGCTCGGTCGTGATCCTGGATGCCTCGTAGGGTGTGCCGAGCGCGTTCTGCTCGCCGACGAACGGGGCGATGAAGTTGTCCGCGTCCGGGAAGTCGGGGGACCAGCCGCGCCCGAACACCGGGTACTCGCCCTTCTGGTAGCCCTCGACGTACGTCTTCCAGGGGCGGCTCTTGAGCGTGATGTCGAACAGCTTCGACGCCTCCAGCTGCCGCTCGAGCTCCTTGAACTCCAGCGCGGTCTCGGAGCCGTAGCGGTCCGTGGTGTACCAGAGGGTCAGCGGGACCGGCTCGGTGATCCCGGCCCCGGTGAGGATCCGCCGGGCCTTGGACACGCTGGGCTCGCCGTAGTCGTCGAAGAAGCCGGTGGTGTGCCCGGTCAGGCCCTTGGGGACCATGGAGTACAGCGGGTCGACGGTGTCCTTGTAGACCTTGTGCGCGATCGCCGCGCGGTCGACGACCTGGGCGACGGCCTGGCGCACCTCCTTCTTGCCGGCCCACGGGTCCTTCGGGTTGAACACCAGGTAGTTGATGTCCGTCCCGGCGCCGTCGATCAGCTGGAGCTCCTCCTCCTGGGAGGTCTTGCCCTGGAGGCCGATGATGTCGCCCGCCGCCAGACCGCGGTAGGTCAGGTCGATCCGGCCGTCCCGCAGCGCCTTGACCATGGTGCCGGAGTCCTGGAAGTAGCGGAGGGTCACCGCGTCGTTCCGGCGTTCGGCGAAGCCCTTGTAACGGCCGTTGCGGGCGAGTTCGGCCTCCTCGCCCTCCTCGTACGACCGGAGGGTGTAGGGGCCCGAGCCGACGACGCCGTCGTCCTCGCGCAGGGCGTCGGCCGGGTAGGCGTCGGGGGCGACGATGGACATCGCCGGGGTGGCGAGCACGAACGGGAAGGTGGCGTCCGGCTTGTTGAGGTAGAAGACGACCTCGCGCTCGCTGGGCGCCTGCACCCGTTCGAGGCTGCCCAGCAGACCGGCCGGACCGCCGTTGACGTTGATCCGCCGGATCCGGTCGATGGAGTGCTTGACGGCCCCGGCGTCGAGGGTGCTGCCGTCGGAGAACGTCATCCCCTCGCGCAGCTCGCAGCGGAACACCTGGTGGGAACCGTCGGAGAACGCGCAGCTCTTGGCGGCGTCCGGCTGCGGGGTGGACGCGCCGACCGGGTAGCTCAGCAGGGTCTGGTAGATGTTGCGGAACAGCTCCCATGAGCTGTCCCAGGAGGCGGCGGGATCCAGCGTGCTGGGCGAGCTGGTGGTTCCCACGACGATGGGTCCCTCGTCGTCCGAGGTGTCGGACGACAGGACGCCGCATCCGGTCACCAAGGACGATATGGACGCGATGGCCGCCACCCGCCGCAGGCATCGGTTCCGGTTGAACACGCGCACGCTCCTCGATCCGCCGTCCCAAGAGTCGGCAGACCATACCGCAGTGTTCGCCCCGTTGACCCCCCTCTGAGCGGCCCTTGGGATCGGCTTCCCGATGACTACGTTGTCACGCACCGTCGCCGCCCCGATACGCCGACACGGGCGCCGTTCTCGTCGACGGACACCCGTGTCGGATCGTCGGAACCAAGGCCCCGCGCGGACGATCACGTCACCCGCGCGGCACCCCGGACCACCTCTCGCGGCGCATCTGTCGCACCGCGGTTCAGCCGACGCCGGCGTTCAGGAAGATGCCGCCGTCGACGACCAGGGTCTGGCCGGTGACCCAGTCCGACTGGTCCGAGGTGAGGAACGCGGCGGCACCGCCGATGTCGGAGGGCACGCCGAGCCGGCCCAGCGGGTAGCCGGCGGCGGCCTCCGCCTCCCGGCCCTCGTACAGCGCCTGCGCGAACTTGGTCTTCACCACGGCCGGGGCAATGGCGTTGACCCGTACCCGGGGCGCGAACTCGTGCGCCAGCTGCTGGGTCAGGTTGATCAGCGCGGCCTTGCTGACGCCGTAGGCGGCGATGAACGGCGAGGGCGCGAGGCCCGCGACGGAGGCGATGTTGACGATCGCGCCGCCGTTGTCCTTCTGCCAGGCGTGCCAGGTCTTCTGCGCGAAGCCCAGCGCCGAGATCACGTTGGTCTCGAACACCTTGCGCGCCACGTTCAGGTCGAGGTCGGCGATCGGCCCGAACACCGGGTTGGTGCCGGCGTTGTTGACCAGGTAGTCGACACGGCCGAAGGCCTCCATGGCGCGCTCGACGGCGAGGGCCTGGTGGGCCTCGTCATGCGCCTTGCCGGCGACGTACACGGCCCGGTCGGGACCGAGCTTCTCGACGGCCTCCTTGAGGGCGTCCTCGCCCCGGCCGGTGATGCAGACCCGGTCGCCGCGCGCGACGAGGGCCTCGGCGACGCCGTAGCCGATGCCGCGGCTGGCGCCGGTGATCAGGGCGACCTTGCCCGAGAGTTCCACAGCAGTCATGTTCCCGGTCTTCCTAGTCGAGCGGTCCACCGGCGACGTACAGCACCTGGCCGGAGACGAAGCCGGCCGCCTCACCGGTGAAGAAGGCGATCGCGTTGGCGATGTCCTCGGGCTCGCCGACGCGGGCGACCGGGATCTGGGTGGCGGCGGCGGCCTTGAAGTCGTCGAAGCCCATGCCGACGCGGTCGGCGGTGGCCTTGGTCATCTCGGTGGCGATGAAGCCGGGGGCGACGGCGTTGGCGGTCACGCCGAACTTGCCGAGCTCCTTGGCGAGGGTCTTGGTGAAGCCCTGGAGGCCTGCCTTGGCCGCCGAGTAGTTGACCTGGCCCCGGTTGCCGAGCGCGGAGGAGGAGGACAGGTTGACGATGCGGCCGAAGCCCGCGTCCACCATGTGCTTCTGGCAGGCCTTGGACATCAGGAAGGCGCCGCGCAGATGCACGTTCATGACGGTGTCCCAGTCGGAGACGCTCATCTTGAACAGCAGGTTGTCGCGCAGCACGCCCGCGTTGTTGACGAGGATCGTGGGCGCGCCCAGCTCCTCGGCGATCCGCGCGACGGCCGCTTCGACCTGCGCCTCGTCGGAGACGTCGCAGCCGACCGCGATCGCCTTGCCGCCGGCGGCGGTGATCTTCTCGACGGTGTCCTTGCAGGCGGCCTCGTCGAGGTCGAGCACGGCGACCGCGCGGCCCTCGGCGGCCAGTCGTACGGCGGTGGCGGCGCCGATGCCGCGCGCGGCGCCGGTGACGACCGCGACCCGCTGCTCAGTGGTGGACATTGCTGCTTCTCCTCGCGCTTGGGATGCGGCTCCTGCGGCCGGACCGGAATCGATGAGCGACCGCTTAGTACCTTCAGCAGACGTGACGCTAGAAGCCCTGGCACCCGGTGTCAACGGCACATCGCACGTGTGTGATCCATTCCCCGTGCCGGGGCCCTCTTCCGCCCGTCGTGGCCGTCTCGCGCCCGGCATACGCATGGAGCACCCGATCGGATCAGTGCTGCGCGCCCTCGCGCCGGGCGGCCCCTAGCGTCGAAACGCGAGCCGTCCACGACCGGAAAGGAGGCCCTCCGTGCGCCGTCGCACCGGTGCCGTGGGCACGCTGATCGCGCTCGCCGCGATCGTGCCGCTGGCCGACCCCGCTCACGCCCAGGACCTGGACTGCGGCGACTTCACCTACCAGGAGGACGCGCAGGCCTTCTTCGACACGGACCGGAGCGATCCGCACCGGCTCGACGAGGATCCGGGCCCGGACGACGGAGTGGCCTGCGAGGCGCTGCCCCGGCGCGGTCTCGCCTCGTCCGCCTTCCGTCCGGCCCCCTCCGCCCCGGCGCCGGTCCGGCCGCCGGCCGCTCCGCCCACCCGGGCCGTGGCTCCCACCTCCGCGCCGACGACACGGCCCGCGCCCGCGGCCCCCGCCTCCGTCGCGCCGACGCGCGGCGTGCGGGGCGGGCTGGGCGGCTCGTCGGGGTCCGGGCCCAGCGGCTGGGACCTGGGCATCGGCGCGACGTTCGCGGCGGGCGCCGTGGCCGCGGCCGGTCACCTGGTGAGACGCCGCCGGGCCTGACGGGCCGCGGGCGGCTGCGGGCGGCCGGTCGCGCCCACGGACCGTCCCGGCCGCCCCTGCCCCGTCAGCCGCCGGCCGTCAGCGCACGAGCAGGTCGAGCAGTCGTTCCGCCTCCGCCGCCGGATCGGCGGTGAGCCCGGTGTGCACGGGGCCGGGCTGGACGATGGTGGACCGGGGAGCGATCAGCCAGCGGAAGCGCCGCCCGGCGTCGTCCCGCGCCGCCTGCCCGGCCGCGTCGCCGCCCGCGCAGACGCCTTCGACGGCGCGCAGCGCGGCCCGTACGCCGGGCAGGTCGGCCTTCGGGTCGAGGGCCAGCAGTCGTGCCTCGTCGAGATGGGTGCGGGCCACGACGAACGACTTGGGGCGGCAGTACACGAGCACCCCGGCGTTGACGCACTCGCCCCGCTCGATGCGCGGTACGACCCGCAGCAGCGCGTACTCGAAGACGTGCCGGTCGCTCACCGGTCCCCCCCAAGGCCCTGGATGTGCTGGTGGACGGTGGCCGCGCGGGCGATCAGCGGCCGCGCGTAGGCCGACCGGAGCGCGTCCGGGGTGTCGAACCCGGGCTCGCCGGTCAGCCAGAGGTCGGGGATCTCCGCGGTGACCTCGGCGAGCAGTTCCTCGGTGACCCGCGGCGCGAGCCGGGCCGCGGCGGACGCGATGTCCGGCGCGAACGACTTCAGGGCGTGGTCGGAGGCGTCGTAGGGGCGGGCGGCGGAGGCTGCCGCGCCGGGCCAGTTGTGATGCCAGATCATGGTCGCGCCGTGGTCGATGAGCCACAGTTCGCCGTGCCGGCGCAGCATGTTGGGGTTGCGCCAGGAACGGTCGACGTTGTTCACCAGCGCGTCGAACCAGACGATCCGTCCGGCCTCCTCGGGGCTCACCTCGAAGGCGAGCGGGTCGAAGCCGAGGGCTCCGGAGAGGAATTCCATGCCGAGGTTGGTGCCGCCGCTGGACTTCAGCAGCTGCTGCACCTCCTGCTCGGGCTCGCCGAGCCCCAGTACGGGGTCGAGCTCGACGGTGACCAGGCGGGGCACCCGCAGCCCCAGCCGGCGGGCGAGTTCCCCGCAGACGACCTCGGCGACCAGCGTCTTGCGGCCCTGTCCGGCGCCGGTGAACTTCAGCACGTAGGTGTCGAGGTCGTCGGCCTCGACCAGTCCCGGCAGCGAGCCGCCCTCGCGCAGCGGCGCGATGTAGCGGGTGGCGGTGACCTCGGTCAGCATTTCCCCAGGCTACGCGATCTTCCGATCTTGCCGTCCGCGGCCTCCCAGAACCCCGTGTTCCGCGGAACCGGCCACGCTCGGCTCCGGGGAGAGTCAGGGGAGTTTCGGCCGACGCGCCGCTTCCTCCGCTTCCCGGGCAGTCCGTCGACCACCGTGCGCCCCTCGCTCCCCGCCTCCGGCAGGAACGACGCAGAGGCGTCGGGAAGGGTCGGCGGTACGCCCGGAAAGCCCCGTTCGCTGCGGGCACCGGGCGACCGTTGTTTACTGGCTATAGGCGGTGACCGGCAGGGCACGGCTGCTGGGGCGACCGAGCAGTGGTGCTCCTCCACCGCCGGCCGGGCTCTCGCCCGAGGTGCCCGGGTTCTCCGCCCGTACACCGTCGCCGCCGAGGAAGCCGGACCGTGTGGTGGCAAGAGGTCCCCTGTGCGGGGCGGACTGGGGACCGGCTCTGGAACCGAGACGATGAAGGCGCTGATCCCCGACCACGACACCACCGGCCTCCCGGACGGCGCCGGCCCCGCAACCCCGTCACCGCCTCAAAGGGAGGCATGATCATGACACAGTCCCATCCCGACGAATCCGGTGCCGTGCTCGGACCGGACGCCCGGTTGGACCGACTGGAGGCGCAGGTCGCAACCCTGGCCGAGGCCGTGCGGGTGCTCGTCCGCGGCCTGGAGAACATCCCGTCACAGGACGTTCCCCCCGAGGAGGCGGCACGCGGCGCACGACTCGCCCACGAACTCCTGCTCTCCCAGGGCCTGTAGACGCTCTCCGGCGCCGGGAGAAACCGATTCGGCCGTGGTGACCGGTACCGAACCCGACGCGCCGGTCGAAGAACCCGCAGGGAGTCGGCGCCGCCCCGTGCCCAAGGACGCGGACCGATCGGGGCCGGCGCCGGCCCGGTCGTCACCGTCCCGCGCCCCGAGCAGTGGCGCCCGTGCGGCGGGGCAGCCCCTGCTGCCCGGGCGGCCGTCCTCACCAGGCGCGCGGTACTCACCGGCGCCGGAACACGGATCCCGGCGCCGGACGCCAAGAGCACCCGGGCGCGCGGCAGGCGGGGACCACGCCGCTGCGCCTGATCACCGCCCGTCGCCCGAGCGCGCGTTCGTCCTCAGGTCGTCGTATGAGGGACCGGGACCATGTGGCCGGTGAACCAGTGCCTGGCCAGCTCGGTCACCTGCTCCAGGGCGCCGGGCTCCTCGAACAGGTGAGTGGCGCCGGGAACGACCGTCAGCCGGTTCTCACAGCGCAGCCGGGCCTGTGCATCGCGGTTGAGGCCGAGCACCAGCTGGTCGTGGCCCCCGACGATCAGCAGCGTGGGCGCCGACACCGCCGGCAACCGTGGTCCGGCCAGGTCGGGCCTGCCGCCCCGGGAGACCACCGCGGCGATCCGCGCGCCCGGCTCGGCGGCCGCCCACAAGGCGGCGGCGGCGCCGGTGCTGGCGCCGAAGTACCCGACCTCCAGTCCTTCGGCCTCGGGCTGTCCGCGCAGCCAGTCGGTGGTGTCCGCCAGCCGCCGGGCCAGCAACCCGGTGTCGAACACGTTGGCCCGGTCGGTCTCCTCGGCCTCGGTGAGCAGGTCGAACAGCAGGGTGCCAAGCCCGGCCCGGTTCAGTCCGGCGGCGACGAACCGGTTGCGTGTGCTGTGCCGGCTGCTGCCGCTTCCGTGCGCGAACAGCACCACCCCGGCCGCCCCCTCGGGCACGGTCAGCTGCCCACGCAGCACCACCGCACCGGCCCGGACGCTCACCTCCCGGTCCGCGGGCACAGCGTGACGCCGCTCGGTCCGGCGGGTGCTCTCCGGGCGGGCGAGCGCCTCTTCCAGACAGGCGACGACCTCGTCGTCGCCGGTCTGGGAGAAGTCGGCGTAGAACTCCCCGATGGCGAAGAAGTCCCGCGGGGTGTACGGGCACACCATGTCGTCGGCGTCCTCGCCGAGCCGTGCGGTCCAGTCGGCCGGTGCCACGGGGACCGCCAGCACGATCCGTGCCGCACCGCGGGCCCGGGCGATCCGGCAGGCCGCGCGCGCCGTCGACCCCGTGGCCATCCCGTCGTCGACCACCAGCACCGTGCGGCCCCGCAACCCGACCGGCTCCCGCCCGGCCCGGTAGCGCCGGGCGCGCGTGTCCATCACCTCCCTCTCACGGGCCTCGACCTCGGCCAGTTCCTCGGGGGTGACACGCGCCATGCGCACCACGTCGTCGTTGATCACGCGCACCCCGCCCTCACCGATCGCTCCCATCCCCAGTTCCGGCTGGGACGGCACGCCCAGCTTCCGCACCAAGCACACGTCCAGCGGCGCGCCGAGCGCCCCGGCGACTTCCGCCGCGACCGGAACCCCGCCCCGGGGCAGGCCCAGCACCACCACCTCGCTCTCCTTCAGGTGCCCCAGCCGGGCGGCGAGTTGCCGGCCGGCGTCACGACGATCCAGGAAGAACACGATCCGACCTCCTCATCCCGGAGCGACACGGTGGTGACCGGCGCGCCCCGTACCTTCATCCTCACCCCCGCGGAAGACGAATGCGCACCGCTGCGAGGCGCCCTCTCGAGGACGGAGCGCGGGCTCAGGGCCTCAGGAGGCGGCGAGCCTCCGGCCGGGGGCGCCCTCCTCCGTCCGGACGGGCTGACGTACGCGCCGCACCGGCGGGTCCCGCCCGTCGCATGGCGGTCAGGTGGCCGCGTCGGTCCCCGGCAGGGTGCGGCACGACGACGACCGGGCGGGACGCATGGTGCACGAGGCCCCGGCCGACCGAGCCGAGCAGCGGTCCGGAGAACCCGCCCGGCCCACGGCCGTCCCGCTCCGTCCCACCGCCGCTCCGCTCGTCTCCTGCGGTCCGGCGGCACGACCGTGCGGACTCCGTCCCCGTGGCCGGGCCACGGGTCGGCCGCGCTCGCCTCGGGTCCCTCGCCGAACCGGCCCTTCCGCTCAGCTGGTCCTCCTGGTCCCGGCACACCCTCGGCCCGACGGCTCCGCGTGCTGAAGGGGCCCGAGGACGGGCAGCGGGGAGGCGGGGCACGCCGGGTCGCGGCCGCCTGCGTCCGGTCGCCCTGCCGCCGCGCGCGTGTCCTCGAGCCGGCATGCCGCACGAGTCGGTTCCCGGACGTGAGACGTGGTCCGGCCCGAGGAGGAGGCCGAGTCGCTCCTTCAGGAGTACGCGGACCTCATCGCCATCGCCATCGCCGGAGGCGAGACGTTCAAGGCGCGCGCCCACGAGGAGGCCGCCCGCGGACGTCTCCGGTGGTGTCCGGGGGCCGCCTGGTCGGCATGGTCTCCTTCGACGGCCTGTTCCGGCAGCCGGCCCGGCGGCTTTCGGACCCGGGGCCGTGGCCGGCGCCTGCCGTGACCGACGCCGCCGGGAAGACCCCCGGCCTTCTCCACGGAGCCCGGCAGGCTCCCCTGCCGCACGCTGCCCGATCGCGGCTCCGCCCGGGTCGGTGGCCCGGCGATTCCGGACCGCGGACGGAAGCGCGCCCCTCGGCCGATGCCGCGGTCCGCGTGTCCGGCCGCGGTCCCCGCGCGACACGGCCCTCGTCCCCTCGTCGGCCCGGTGGGACGGCAGACCGGTCGGAGACGCTCCTCCTACGGCTCTTCACGCCACCTTCTGGAGTCGCCACCGCGCCACTCGACCAGGTGGGGATCATCGATTCCCTCGTGCGCCTCCGGCAGGCCGGTGCGACGCAGGAACTCCAGAACGTCGAGCAGGTGATAGGCCGTACCCACCTGCTCACCGCGAATCGTCACGTGCCGTCCGCCATCCGGTCCCGGGGGATGCACGACCACTGGTGCATGTCGAACCACCGTCCCAGCGTCACCCCGGCCGCGGCCTGCCGCAATCCGGTGACGCCGGTGGCCGCCCCCGCCGACCGGGGCGCGGGCGTCGCCCGGCCGTACGACGTCGATCGAGCGGTTCCCGGCCGCCGACGGCGAGCGGCAGAGGTCACTCGTGGGGGACGACGGCCACGGGGCAGTGCGCGTGCTGCAGAACGGCGTGCGTGACCCGGCCCGGCCCGCGGCCGACGTGGTGCGCGGTCCTGCGTGCGCCCATCACGACGAGATCCGCGCGCAGGGACGCCGCGACCAGTTCGCCGGCCGGTGAGGGGACCCGCACCACCTCTTCGCTCACCTCCAGGTCCGGGAACTCCTCCCGGACGGAGCCGAGCATGCGGGTGCTCGCCGCCGCCTCCGCCTCCACGGCCACCCGCACCACGTCGGCCAGGGGCGCCATGCTCGCGACGTACTGGAGGTAGGTCCACGTACTCAGCAGCCGCAGCGACGCCTTGTGCCGCCTGGCGGTCTCCCCGGCGAAGCGCACCGACTCCAGGTCCCCTTCGTCCCGGACACCCACCACGACCACCCCGCTCGACGGCCGCTCCGTACCACGCACGACGACCACCGGGCACCTGGCCCGTCCGGCAACCGTCAGACCGACCGAGCCCAGCAGCAGCGTGGAGAAACCACCCAGCCCGCGGGACCCCACGACGATCGTCGCCTCGGCCGTCGTCACACCCGGTGCTCGCGGAGCCGTAGCCGCGGCCGCCCGCAGCAGGTCGTCGCCCGCGGGCTCCCGGCCGACCTCCGTGGAGACCGCCAGGCCGGGCACCCTGCCGGAAGCCGCGGCCGCCGCCTCGGCCAGCAGGGACCGGGCCGCCTCACGCACCCGCCGCGCGGTGTCGGCGCCCAGGCGTTCCGCCAGGTCGAGGTCCACGGCGCACACGATGTGCAGGGGCTGGTGCCGTAGGGCGGCCTCCTGCGCCGCCCACAGCACGGCGCGTGCCGCTCCGGCCGAACCGTCCGTCCCCACCACCACCGGCCCCTCAGGCATACCCCACCAGCTCCTCACGGGACCGGACGGAGCCCACCGCCGCGACTCCGGCCGGGCGACGCGGGCTCACGCGTGTACCCCGGTGTCGGTGCGGTCGGTGTACGTCCGCCCCCTGCCGGGTCAGGTCCTCACGCCGACGCCGGCGCCGCGGATCGATCGCCGCCTCCGGGGCGGGGACGTCACGCGAGGTGTCCACGCAGGCGCGGGCACAGGGCCCCGGCCCGGCGTCCACAGGGTCGAGAAAGGTCGGCTCCACGATCGCTCCTCATCACGGTGGCCCGTTCGCGCCGGCTCCGAACCGGTCCTCCTCCGCACCCGGCCACCGTGTACGGCAGCCCTCCCACCCCCTCCGCCCTTCCAGTAGACCTCCCGGCCGCTGACTCCGCGCGCCGGGCAGCGCCCCGCCCGCGCACGGGGATCGGGGCACGCGCACCCGGATCCGCGGGGAAGGTCCGCGGGCCGGACCGACGGCGGAACGCGGCAACCGTCGCGTGCGTGTCCGCGCGTGTCGCGGCGTCCGGAATTCGAGGTTGTACTGGTGACAGGAGCGCTGCCGAGCGAGGGGAGCAGCCGTGTCGCCGCCCGAGATTTCCCGCCCCGTGAAGCCGGAGACGGTCTTCGACCGCGACGCCGAGTGGGACGCGCTCGTCGCGTTCACCTGTGACGCCCGGCCCGGTGCCGGACTCGGTGTCGTGTCGGGGCGGCTGCGGCAGGGAAAGACGCACCTCCTGAAGGAACTCACCGCCGCCCTGGGCGGCTTCTGCTTCGGGGCGCAGCAGGCAGCCCGGGCCGAGTCCCTGCGCCGCCTCGGCGACGAGCTCGCCCGGTACACGGGCGAGGCGCCACCCCCTCACCGGACCGGATGGGAGGACGTCGTCGACGCGCTGCTCGCGCTGGGTGAGCGGGGGCGACCCGTACCGGTCGTCATCGACGAGTTCCCCGATCTGGTACGGCAGAGCCCCGAGCTCCCCTCCGTCATCCACGGCGCCTACCGGCGGCTGCGCGAGACGGGGCGGGACAACCGTACCCGCCTGCTGCTCAGCGGCAGTTCCCTGCCCGTGATGCACCGGCTGTTCGGCGCGGCCGCACCGCTGCACGGACTGGCCGACCTGGAACTCACCCTCCGCCCGCTGGACTTCCGGCAGTCCGCACGGTTCTGGCACATCGACGACCCCCGCCTCGCCCTGCTGGTCCACGCCGTCGTGGGCGGAACCCCCGCCTACCGGCACTACGTCGCGGGCGACGCCCCCAGCAGGGCGGACGACTTCGACGCCTGGGTCTGCCGAACCGTCCTCAACCCCCGGACCCCCTTGTTCCTGGAGTCACATCACCTGCTGCAGGAGGAGACCGACCACTGGGACCGCGCGCTGTGCCACTCCGCGCTCACCGCCATCGCCACGGGCTGCCGGACCCAGGGCGAGATCGCCGAGTGTCTCGGCACGCCGCTCACCGACGCCTCGCACTGTCTGACGCTCCTGCAGACGAACGGCCTTCTGTACGGCACGCCCGACGCGTTCCGGCCGCACCTGGTCCGGCTGCGTATCGCGGAGCCCCTGCTCGCCTTCGAGCACGCGGCCGTCTGGCCCCACCGCTCGGCGCTGGAACAGCAGGACTCCGTCGAGGTCTGGCGTCGCGCGCGTCCCGTCTTCGACTCCGCGGTGGCCGGCCCCCACTTCGCACAGATCTGCCGGGACTGGGTCATGGACCACGCCGGCCAGGCCGTCTTCGGCGCGCGTCCCGCGACGGTGGCCCACGGCTCGCTCTCCGACCCGGAGCAACGCGCCGGTCCGGACCTGGAAGCCGAAGTGGTCGTACGCGGCCGGGCGGACGCCCGTTCCAAGCCTCTGCTGTCGGTGGGGCTGGCACGCTGGGACAGGGTCATGGACCTGCGCCACCTGGAACACATCCGTCGTCTCCTCACGCTGCTCGCCGCCCGCGGCGAGGACGTCACCCACACCCGCCCCGCCTGCTACAGCGGCGTCGGCTTCACTCCCTCGCTCCGTGCGGCCGAAGCCGACGGGCAGGTGGTGCTCGTCGACCTCGACCGGCTGTACCAGGGCGATCAGCACGACAGCGACAGCGTGGCCGCGCGGCGCACGGAACGGTGATCCGGTTCAGCCGGGGTTTCCCGTCGGCGCCCCCGCACTCCGCGGCTTGCCGGTGTTCCCCGTCGACCTGTGCCAGGCCCTCGGCGAGGAGCTGTCGCACGCAGGATCGCCGGACGGATCCCGGTTCCCCGAACCGTCACCCGTTCCCGGCCCGGAAGCCGAACGCCAGGCCTTCGCCTCGGCGAGGCGGTCCCGGCCGGTGAACCGTGCCGCCCGCTCGGGCGGACGGGCAGGGCCGGCCGGACGCGCCGGCGGTGCGGGCGCTCCCCGAAGGGCGGACAGTGGAGAGAGGACCTTGCCGCGAGCGTCCGAGGAGGGAACGGGACATGCTGCATCGCCTGGTCGGAGACCTCATGACCTCGGCAGTCGTGAGTGTGCGGCAGGACACGGGCTTCAAGGACATCGCCGAGCGCCTCGCGCATCACGACATCACCGCGGTACCCGTCGTCGACGGCCAGGACCGCCCGGTCGGCGTGGTGTCGGAGGCGGACCTGCTACGGAAACAGGAGAGCCAGGCGGATCCGGGCGGCCATCTGGCCGCCGCCCACCCGTCGCCCGCGGAACGCACCAAGGCCCACGCGCTGACCGCCGAGGAGCTGATGACCGGCCCCGCCGTCGTGGCCCGGCCCCAGTGGTCGGTCGTGGAGGCAGCCCGTGCCATGGCCCGCCACCACGTCAAACGGCTGCCCGTCGTCGACGACGCCGGCCGGCTGGTGGGCATCGTCAGCCGTGCCGACCTGCTGCGTGTCTTCCTGCGGCGAGACCTCACGATCGGTGAGGAGATCACGACGGACATCCTGACCCGCACCCTCGGCCTGACTCCCGGCACGGTCGTCGTCCAGGTCACCGACGGCCGGGTGACGCTCAGCGGCACCGTGCCGCAGGAGAGCCTCATCCCCATCGCGGTACGCCTGTCCGAGAGCGTCGACGGTGTCGTCGACGTCACGAATCTCCTCCGCCCCGAAACCGGCACCGCGGTCGATACGCCACGGCGGTGACCCGCCTCCGTACCGGGGTCGCCGCGTCGAGGGTGGTGCCGTGCTCAGTCCCGGTCGCGATCCGCCCTCACGCGGGGCGTGACGAGACGGGGCGCGATGACCTCCTCGAGCACCGCCCCGGGCTCCTGGCGCGTCACCGCACGTCGGAGGCGGCCCGGGCGGGACGGCCCGAGGCCGACAGCGAAACGACAGCCGTGTGCTACGCCCGTCCGACCGCGGACGGGCCAGGCTCTCGGCATCGCATGAACGGTGTGGGCCCGCTGGCCGTACCTCTCGACAGATCACACCTCCCCGGAAGGAACACCGGTATGACCAGCGCATCGTTCACGTCCGCAGCGGGGCCCGCCCGTCGAACCGTCGTGGCGGCGGCCGGAGCGGCGGGCCTCGCCGTCGCACTGACCGCGTGCGGAGGCTCCGACGACGCCGCGTCGGGCTCCTCCGCGGACGCCGGCTCCGCCGGCGGCCCGTCGGACGGCGGCACGAACGGCGGAGGATCGGGCGGCGGCGAGAACGCCGGGGCCGATCCGCTCGCCTCGACCGCCGACATCCCCGAGGGCGGTGGAAAGGTCTTCGCCGACCGTAAAGTGGTCGTCACCCAGCCGACGGCGGGCGAGTTCAAGGCGTTCTCGGCGACCTGCACCCACCAGGGGTGCGCGGTGAAGAGCATCGCCGACGGGGTCATCAACTGTCCCTGCCACAACAGCAACTTCTCCATCACCGACGGCAGTGTGCAGAGCGGCCCGGCGACCAAGCCGCTGCCCGCCGTGGAGATCACGGTGAGCGGGGACTCGATCACCCTCGCCTGAGCCGCCGGCGCCGGGCACGACACGAGAGACGAAGGGGCCGTATGACCGCCACGCAGCGCCGGGGCAGGAAGATCATGATGACGCCCGGTGAACTGGACGATTTCCTCACCGTCCAGCGCACCTGCCGGGTCGCCACGGTGTCCGCCGACGGCGCACCGCACGTCAGCACGCTCTGGTTCGCCTGGGACGGCACCTCGCTGTGGCTGTACTCCGTGGTGCGCAGCAGGCGCTGGGCGGATCTGCGGCGGGACCCGCGGGTGGCGATCGTGGTCGACACGGGCGAGGAGTACGACGAACTGCGCGGCGCGGAGCTGTCCGGGCGGGTGGAGTTCGTGGGCGAGATCCCGCGCACCGGCGAACTGCGCGCGGAACTCGACGTTCCGGAGACCTTGTTCGCCCGCAAGAACTTCGGCCTGGACGAGATGCCCCACGACGGCCGGCACGCCTGGCTGCGCCTGACCCCGGAGAAGACCGTGTCCTGGGACTTCAGGAAGCTGTCGACGCTGTCCTAGTCCTCCACGCCCTCCCCTACCCGCTCCCCCGCCGCCCGCAGGGCCTGCACCGCCGCCCGGATCGACGGGCGGCGGTCGGCGTCCGCGCGCCAGACGACGAAGACCTGCCGTCGTACGCGCTGCCGGAGCGGGACGGTCACCACCCCGTCGGGCAGCGGGTCGCGGCCGAGCAGCGGGGCGATGCAGACGCCGAGACCCGCGGCGACCAGGCCGAGCTGGGTGTGGCTCTCGGCGGCGCGGTGGCCGATGATCGGCTCGATGCCCTTGGAGCGCAGGGTGAACATCAGCCACTCGTGGCAGAACTCGCCCTCGCCCCAGGTGATCCACTCGTCCTCGGCGAAGTCGGCGAGGTCCACCTCGTCGCGGCCGGCGAACCGGTGGCCGGCCGGCAGCGCCACATCGGCCGGGTCGTCCAGCAGGGGCGCCTTGACCAGGCCGTCGGGCAGCGGCATCGGCTTGTTGTACCAGTCGAGCAGCACCGCGAGGTCGAGGTCCCCGCGCACCACTCCCCGGACGCCCTGCTCCGGCTCCTGCTCGCGGGAGCGCACGCGCAGCGCGGGATGCCGCTCGCGCAGGTCCCGCAGGGCCACCGGGAACAGCCCCCGCGCGGCGGTCGGGAACGCCGAGACCCGCAGCTCACCGGCGACCTGTCCGCGCTGCGCCTCCAGGTCGGACTGGGCGAGCTCGACCTGGGAGAGGATGCGCGCCGCGTGCTCGGCCAGCAGCCGGCCCGCGTCCGTGAGCCGGACCCCGCGCCCGTTCTTGGCCAGCAGCCGCTGACCGACCTCGCGCTCCAGCTTGGACAGCTGCTGCGAGACGGCCGAGGTCGTGATGTGCAGACCCTCGGCCGCGCCGCTGACCGAGCCGTGCCGGGCGAGGGCGTCGAGGGTGCGCAGGCGCTCCAGGTTCAACATGTAAGCGATGCTACGAGATACCACGTGCGAAATCTCGATTGTGCTACGCGATGGACGTCCCGCATCGTTGCGTCCATGAGCAGCGTCACCGCGACCACCACCACGCCGGCCCCGACCGGCCCCGCCCCGGAACGTACCCGCCCCCGCCTGGACTGGCGGCTGCGTTTCGGCGCGCTCTCCCTGATCTGGGGATTCAGTTTCCTCCTCATCAAGGTCGGCACCCAGGGCTACGCGCCCTTCCAGGTCACCCTCGGCCGGCTGGCCTTCGGCACCGCCGTCCTGGCGGTGGCGATGGTGGTGCGGCGGGAGGGGCTGCCGCGCGGTGCGCGCACCTGGGGTCATCTCGCGGTCGCGGGGTTCCTGCTGAACGCCCTGCCGTTCTCGCTGTTCGCCTTCGCGGAGCTGACCATCCCGTCCACGCTGGCCGGCATCTGCAACGCGACCTCGCCGCTGTGGGGCATGGCCCTGTCGCTGGTGGCGCTGTCCGAGGACCGGCCGACCCGGGTGCGGGTGGCGGGGCTCGGCGTCGGTTTCCTCGGGGTGCTGACCGTGCTGGGCGCCTGGCAGGGCTTCGAGGGACTGGACGCACGCGGCACGACGCTGGCCCTGCTGGCCTCGCTGAGTTACCCCGTCGGCTGGATCTACGTCCGCCGCACCCTGGCGGGCAGCAGCCACTCGAACCTGTCCCTGACCGGCGGCCAGCTGCTGCTGGCCACGGTCCAACTGGCCGTCGTCACTCCGCTGTTCACCACCCCGCCGACCCGCTTCGCCGTCGGCCCGCTGCTGGCGATCGCCGCGTTGGGCATGCTGGGCACGGGGCTGGCCGTACTGATCCAGTACGGCCTGGTCGCCGAGGTCGGCCCGACGACCGGTCAGATGGTCACCTACTTCGTCCCGGTGATCGCCGCCGCGGCAGGCATCGTCCTCCTCGGCGAAACGCTGACCTGGTCGACACCGGTGGGCGCGGCGATCGTCCTGGCGGGTGCGGCACTCACCCAGGTGAGGCCGAAGAAGCCGGCGTAGCCCCGGCAGCGGCATGATGGGCGACCCGCGTGGCTGCGGGCGGTCGCGCTTCCCACGGGGGAGGCAACCCCAGGGCGGCACGGGTGGGCGATGGGAATCCTCCCGCTCATGGGGGTCCTTCCGCTCGAGGGAGCCGGGAGCGGGGGAGAAGCCGAGAGCGGGGGAGGCACCCCGCCGACGCCGGGCTGTGAAATGCCCCCGCCCAGCCCTCACCCGCACCACCCCGGAGACCCGCCCCGCCTCAGGCATACGTCCGCACCGGTCCCCCGGCCGGGCCGAGCGCCGCCGCGATCGTCTCGGCCAGGGGCTCGGTCTCGCCCTCCGCGAGCGTCGAGACGGTGACGCGGATGCCCGGCGGCGCGCTCAGGCGGAAGCGGGCGCCGGGGGCCACCGCCCAGCCGGCGTGCAGCAGGCGGGCGACGGCGCCGGTCTCGTCGGGGACCGGCACCCATACGTTCATGCCGCTGCGCCCGTGCGCCGTGATCCCGCGCCGGGCCAGCTCCCCGATCAGCGCGTCCCGGCGCCGCCCGTACCGCGCGGCCACGGCCGCCGGGTCCACCGCGCCCTCGCTCCACAGCCGCACCACCGCGCGCTGGACGATCCTGCTGACCCAGCCCGGTCCGAGCCGTTGCCGTCCGCGCACCCGGTCGAGGGTGACCGCGTCCCCGGTGAGCACCGCGAGCCGCAGGTCGGGGCCGTAGGCCTTGGCCGCCGAGCGCACGAAGGCCCAGCTGCGGGTCGTGCCCGCCAAGGCGTGCAGCGGGAGGTCGACGATGTGGTGCCCGTGGTCGTCCTCGACGAGCAGCGTCTCCGGGTGGTCGGCGAGCACCGTGCGCAGCGCACGCGCGCGTGCGGCGCTCAGCGCGGCGCCGGTCGGGTTCTGCGCCCGGTCCGTGACGATCAGGGCCCGGGCCCCGCCCGCCAGCGCCTTGCGCACGTCGTCGGGGGAAGGGCCCTCGTCGTCGACCCCGACGGGGACGGTCCTCAGTCCCAGCGCCGGGACCAGGTCCAGCAGACTCCCCCACCCCGGATCCTCCACCGCGACCGCGTCCCCGGGTCTGAGGTGCGCCATGAGCACCCGCTCCATCGCGTCCAGCGCGCCCGAGGTGACGGCGACGGGCCCGTCGGGAACGCCGTCGGCGTCCAGCCCGGCCCGCGCCAGCCGCGCCAGCTCGGGCTCCACGGGCGCGTGCCCGTACAGCACCGGCTCCCGGTCTCCCTCCTCGGCCGCCGCCGCGAACGCCCCGGCCAGGGCGGGCAGCAGCGCGGGGTCCGGGTTGCCCTCGGACAGGTTCCGCACGCCCGGCGGGACCTCCACCCGGATGAGCTCACGCGCGGTGGTGGCCGGCTTGGACCGCACCCGGCTCCCCCGCCGGCCCGCGGTCTCGATGACCCCGCGCTCGCGCAGGGTCCGGTACGCGGCGGCGACGGTGTTCGGGTTCACCCCGAGCCGCTCCGCCAACTCCCGCATGGGCGGCAGCGGTTCACCCGGCCGCAGCGCCCCGTCTCCCACCGCGCGCTCGATGCTCGCGGAAATCTCCGCTGCGCGCCGCCCACTGATCCGATACTCTCCTAGCACAAAGTCGATTATGCACTAGTGCAATGGAGAGCGCCATGCAGGGGAACCGGCAGCAGCGGCCCGCCACCACCTACCCGCCCACCGAGCGCACCGTCCCCACCCGCTCCCCCGGCCGTGCCGCGTACGACAAGGAGCTGGTGCACGCGATACTCGACGAGGGCTACGTGTGCCATCTCGGCTTCGTCCGGGACGGCGCGCCGGTGGTGCTGCCCACGCTGTACGGCCGGGTCGGCGAGCGCCTCTACGTCCACGGCTCGACCGGCTCGCGCCCGCTGCGCGCGGCGGGCCGGGCCGCCCCCGGCCTCCCGGTCTGCCTGACCGTCACCCACGTCGACGGGCTGGTGCTGGCCCGCTCGGCCTTCCACCACTCGATCAACTACCGCTCCGTGGTGGTGCACGGCACGGCGTACGACGTGACCGACCCCGAGGAGAAGCGGCAGGCCCTCGACGCCCTGGTCGACCACGTCGTACCGGGCCGCGCCGCCGACTCCCGGCCGGCCGACAAGAAGGAGCTGGCCGCCACGGCGGTGATCCGCCTCGACCTGAACGAGGTCTCCGCCAAGCTCCGCACCGGCGGCGTCAACGACGAGCCCGAGGACCTCTCCCTCCCCCACTGGGCCGGCGTCGTCCCACTGCACAAGGGCTACGACGCCCCGCTCGCCGACCCGGGCCTGGCCCCCGGCACCGAACTGCCCGGTTATCTGGCGGTCCTGTGATGCCGGTCCACCCCTGGGACGCGCCCCGCGACGAGACGAGCGGCAGCGGTGGCCGGCCGCGCACGACTTCGGACAGCTCGCGGTCAGCGGCCCGCCGGGGGCGCCGCCCCACGTCCAGCCCCCGCACTTCGCCCGCGACCCGGAGCGCGGCGGGGCGGTCGCCCACCCGGCCCGGCCCCACCCGCTCCGGCACGCCGTCGAGGCGTGTCCGAAGGTCCTGCTGAGCGTGGCCGACGACTACGTGTACGTCCCCGGCAGGCCGAGCCCGGCGCCCCGTCCGAGCACGGTGTCCCGGCGCGCCTCCACGCCTCCGTCCACTGCGCTGCCATGTCCGTGTCATGGACGATCCGGAGCGGAAGGCCGCGCTCCTCGACCGCCGGATCGCCCACTTCCAGCCGGAGGGCGGCTCCGCGCGGGCTGCTGTCCGGGATCCGCGGGCTCCGGCTCGAAGTGACGGGCGCGCGGGCGGATTCCACGTATGCGGGCAAGTGGTCCGATGCGGTGCGGGAGCGCATCACATCGGACCGGCGGACCGGGACGGCGCGCGTGACGCGGCGGCACGCGCGCACGTCCTGCGCCGGCAGCCGGTCCGGCCCCCCGAGGCCGGGGACCCTCCTCCCTGTGGACGGGTCCCCGCGCCGTCACACCGGCACCATGCCCGGCTCCTCACGGGCCCGCGCGCCCCGCACCTCGCCCATCGCGAGCCCCGCGACCGAGCCGAGCATCAGCAGGGTGCCGGCCAGGGTGGCCGTCGTGAGCCGCTCCCCGAGCAGGGCGACCGCGAGCACCGCCGCGCTCACCGGCTCCAGCAGCATGATCACGGACACGGTGGCCGACCTCACGACGGCCGCGCCGGCGAAGTAGAGGCCGTACGCGAGCGCCGTCGGCACGGAGGCGACGTAGGCCAGCAGGCACAGCAGCGCGCCGGGGGCGTCGGTGTGCGGCACCAGCCCCTCGACCGCGGCGAACGGCAGCAGCACCAGACTGGTGACGGCGAACGCCCCCACCGTGGTGCCCGAGGAGTCCACGGCGCCGCCGCGCCCCCACCACCGGGTGAGCAGGGTCATCGCCGAGTAGCCGGCCGCGGACAGCAGGGCGAGCAGCACACCCCGCGGGTCCACGGTCGCGCCCCCGCCGCCGAGGACGAGCACGCCGAGTCCGGCGAGCGCGCCCACGACGGCGGCCAGTCCGCCGCGCCCGAGGCGCTCCCCCAGGGCCAGTCGCGCGCCGAGCGCGATCAGTACGGGTCCGGCGCCGAGGGTGACGACGGTGGCCACGGCGAGTCCCGTGGCGGAGACGGCCGCGAAGTAGGCGGTCTGGAAGACCGCGAGCCCGATGCCGGTGGCTCCGGCCCGCAGCACGCGCCGGCCGCGCGGCTCGGGGGCGGCGGTCCGGGCGCGCCGCGACAGCGGCCGGGCGGCGAGCAGCAGCACCAGACCGGCCGCGCAGCGCCAGAAGGACAGGGCGACCGGGCCCATGTCGCTGGTCCGGTAGACCAGTGACGCGGCGGCCCCCGCGGTGCCCCAGGCGGCACCGGCGACGATCAGATAGAGGAGGCCTCGCCCGACGGGCAGGCCGGAGACGGCGTTCGACACGTGCGCTCTCCACAGATGCCCGCACCACGCGCATCGGCGTGGGCGCGGAAGTTCGGGAAGGGATCCCGGCTCGGGCCCGGGCGGGGCCCGAGCGGCGGGATCCACGGACTTCGTCCGCGGGCGGCGCCGTTCCGCCCGGCGACCAGCCGGGCGGATGTACCGGAGGGCCCGCCTCAGGCGGCCGGCGGCGGAAGAACACGTGCGTGCGCATGCATGATCGGCACCCTAGGCGGCCGTTCCCGGCGTGGACAACTCCCTTTCGGGCCCGCCGCTCGCCACGGGCTTCCCTGACCCCTTCGCCGGTGCCGAGGACTGGGCGATGAAAGCGCCCGCCAGGACCACCGCGCCGCCCACGATCTGCGGTGCCGACAGGTGCTCGCCGAGCAGGACCCAGGCGAGGACGGTGGCGATGACCGCCTCCAGACAGGCCACGACACCGGCGACCTGCGGCGAGAGCCGGCGCACCGACACCACGCCGGTGACGTACGCGGCCACCGTGGCGACGAGGACGATCCAGGCCAGCAGGACGAGGGCGGCGACCGGGGCGCCGTTCATCTCCGCGCTGCCGGTGAGCACGGACCACTCCATGGACCAGGGGCGGGCGACGACGGTCAGGACGGCGGCGCCGATCAGCAGCCCGTAGGCGATCACCCCGAGCGGATCGGGGACCTCCTCGCCGTCGCTGCCCTGGTCGGACAGGACGAAGTAGCCGACCTGGCAGCAGGCCGCGCCGAGCGCGAGCAGCAGACCGAGCGCGTCGAAGCCGAGGCCCGCCCACACCTCCACGACACAGGCGAGCCCGCCCACCGCCAGGACCACGCCGACCGCGGCGGCCCGGGCCACCGGCCGTCGCTGCACGAACCGCACCCAGCCGAGCACGAGCGCGGGCGCCAGGTACTCGACCAGCAGCGCGACCCCGACGGGGATGCGGGAGATCGCGGCGAAGTAGCAGGCCTGGACACCGGCCACGGCGAACAGGCCGAACCCGGCGAGCAGTCCGGGCCTGCGGCGCAGGAGTCCGCGGTGGCGCACCGCCAGCGGCAGCATGACGAGCGCCGCGCCCGCCACCCGCAGCCACACGACGTGGAGCGGGTCGAGACCCGCCTCGATCAGCGGCTTGGCCGCCACACCGGAACCCCCGAAGGCCAGCGCGGACAGCAGCGCGAGGCCGAGTCCGACGCCCTTTCGGTGGTCGCTCGGGGTACTGACAGAGGTAGGCACCGGCACATGATGCCAGGCCCCGACAGGAGCGTCATCCCTCATGACACCTGTCTCACCGACTGGACGACGCCTCGATCCGGGCGGACAGTTCACGGGGGTCGATCCCGGCGCGTTCGAGGACCTCGACGGCACGCGCCCGCGGGACCACGACGATCGCCGCGAGCAGATCCGTACCGCCCGCCGGGCCGCGGCCGTGGCGGGCGGCGCGCTCGTGGGCGTCCTCCATGCAGCCCGCGGCCAGCGGCGAGAGGCCCGCGGCCTCGGCCACCACGGGAACGCCGCCGGAGTCCTCGACCGCGCTCTGCCAGCGCAGGCCGTAGCCGATGCTGCGCTGGACCAGGTAGCCGAGCAGCCGGGCGATCCGGGGCCCCTCGTCGAAGACGGCTCTCACCTCGGCGTCGGACTCCAGGAGCGAGTGCAGCAGATGGGCCGTGTCGATCTGGCGGTCCCCGTCCCGGACCGCCCTGCGCCGGGCACCGGCCAGCACCGCTGCCAGCCCGGCGCCGAGCCTGACATCGTTCTCCGCGCGGTGGACGCCCTGCTCCTGGAGTTCCTGGGCCTGTTGCCGGGGGATACGGGGGTGCACGTCCCCACTCCATCAGCCCCGCGGGCCCGGGGCATCCCCGGCGGGAAGCATCTCGGCGTCCCACGGGAAGTGGACGCCCCGGGCCGGATCTCCTCCTTGCGGAGGAGATCCGGGCGTTTCGGCCCAAGGGGCGCGCGCCGGTTTGCGCCACGCCCCCCACCGGTCCTCACCGACTCCCTCAGTCCTCGTCGGCGAGGATCAGGTACAGCTTCTTGCGTGCCTCGTTGATGACGGCGAGGGCCTTCTCCCGCTGCTCCTTGCTGCCCGTCTTCCAGACCTGGCCGAAGGCCTCCATCAGACCGAAACCGGCCTGCCGGATCTCGCTCAGCGCCTCCCAGTCGACCCCGCGCGAGGCCTCCTCCCAGGGAGCCTCGGGACCTTCCCCTGCCGCCGAGCGGCCGGCGTCGGTGAGTGAGAACAGCTTCTTCCCGCCCTCGGACTCGCTGACGATCAGCCCCTCGTCCTCCAGCAGCTGAAGGGTGGGGTACACCGAGCCGGGGCTGGGCTTCCACGCCCCGCCGCTGCGCTCGGCGATCTCCTGGATCATCTCGTAGCCGTGCATCGGACGGTCCTTCAGCAGGGCCAGGATCGAGGCCCGTACGTCACCGCGCCGCGCCCTCCCCCTCGGTCCGCCGCGCCCTCGCCCGCCCCAGGGGCCGCCGTGCCCGAAACCCGGGCCGAAGGGACCGCCGGGACCACCCGGACCCCCCGGCCCGAAGGGCCCGAAGGCCGCCCGCAGCCGCTCGAAGTCGCCCCGGCCGCCATGACCGTGTCCGCGCTCGTGACCATGGGTGCGCATCGCCACCACTCCATTCCATCGTCGATCCATCACGATGCTTCAACGATATATCGGGACTGTTCGTTCGGCAATCCCTCGTCCGGCCGTCCGAACAGGACCGGCGACCGGCCGCGTTCGCCCGCCGGCGCGGACGGTCGACGGAGAACGTGCTCGGTACGACCAAGGACGAGCCCCGAGCGCGGGCGCGGCCGGTCCGGGCGGTTTCAGGGACGGATCCCCCGATGACGCCGCGCCCCGTTCCCGGAGGAGGGAGTGGGCGACGACGCGGACGCCGGAGGTCCGCCGTACGGGGGCCGCTGCCGTGTCGGTCGCCTCATCCCTCGGCCCCGCAGACGACGACGTGCTCGTTCCCCATGGCGCGAACGACCCCGCTCCGCGTCTGCTGCCCTGTGACGTCCCGGCCCGGGCGGCGCCCGTGGCGCCCCGAGAGGGCCCACCAGTCGGCCACGCCCTGAGCGGCTGCACGCCGGGCCTGCGCGAGCTGACGTCCCGGCGCCGCACTCCACGGACCGGGACGGGCAGGCCCGGCACCTCGCGGCGGACCGCGGCCGCGCTCCGGGCGACCTGCTCGCCACGGAGGACGGGCCGCTGTTCATGGACCTCGGGACGTGTCGCCGCGGGCCCGTCGCATTCGGCCCCGGCCGCGCTTTTGAAGAAGTCGGCGCGCACCGCTCGGATGTCGATCGGGACGCCCCGCGCGTGCCGGATCCTCGCGTCGGCGATGATCACAGTGTGGCGCCGGGACCGGGACGGCCGGTTCCCGGGCGGGCGCCGGCCGGGCACAAAGCGGCGCAGCCGGACCCGGCCGGCACTCGGCCGCAGCGGCTTCGGCGCCCACGGCTGATCACGGACCCTCGGGGTCCCGGCCTGCCGTCGATGTCTTCGCGCGCTCTTCGCCGGGACGGGCCACCGGCGGCCCCGGCTACCGGGCCACCACCCGCGTATTGGCCTTGGCCCGCGGCTTCGCACCGCCCGTACGGTCAGGTCATGCGGATTCGAATCGTCGACGCCTTCACCGACCGGCCCTTCGCCGGCAACCCCGCCGGAGTGCTGCTGCTTGACGCCTTCCCGGACGACCCCTGGCTGCAGAACGTCGCCCTGGAGGTCAATCACGCCGAGACGGCCTTCGCCCACCCGCTCCCGGCGGGCGGCGAGGCCGACTGGGCGCTGCGCTGGTTCACCCCCGCCACCGAGGTCGCGATGTGCGGCCACGCGACGCTGGCCACCGCGCACGTCCTGCACACCACCGGCGCGCACCGGGGCCCGGTGCGGTTCGCCACCCGCAGCGGCGTCCTCATCGCCACGCCCGGCGAGGACGGCTCCGTCACCCTGGACTTCCCCACCGCCCCGCTCACCGCGGTCGACGTTCCCGAGGGCGTCGCCGAGGCGCTGGGCGCCCGGCCGCTCACGGCGTTCGACACCGGCCCGAACATAGGTGACCTGCTCGTCGAGGTCGCCGACGAGCGGACCGTCCACGCCCTGCGGCCCGAGCTCAAGGTCCTGGCCTCCTACTCCGAGCGCGGCATCATCGCCACCGCCCGGGCCGAGAACCCCGCTCTCGGCTACGACTTCGTCTCCCGCTGCTTCTTCCCGAACGTCGGCATCGACGAGGACCCGGTCACCGGCAGCGCGCACACCGCTCTGGCCCCCTACTGGTCCGAGCGCCTCGGTCGCTCCGGCCTCACCGGCCTGCAGGCCTCACCGCGCTCCGGCCGCGTCCGCACCGAGGTACGCGGCGAGCGCACCCTGCTGAGCGGACGGGCCGTGACGGTCATCGAGGGCGACCTGCTGGTCTGATCCCGGTGCGGCACGGGGGCGTACGGCACGGCCGTACGCCCCCGTGCCGTCGTCTCACGCCGTCGGCAGCCAGTCCACCTTGCCGGCCAGCAGCGCGTATCCCACGAACGCGCCGATGTCGAGCAGCGTGTGCGCGACCACCAGCGGCCCGACGCGCCCCCAGCGCCGGTAGAGGTACACGAACACCACGCCCATCACCATGTTCCCGATGAAGCCGCCGATGCCCTGGTAGAGGTGGTACGAGCCGCGCAGCACCGAACTGCCCGCCATCGCGGCGCCCGGGGACCAGCCCAGCCGGTCGAGCCGGCGCAGCAGGTAGGCGAGGACGATGACCTCCTCGACGATCGAGTTCTGCAGCGCCGAGAGGATCAGCACGGGGTACTTCCACCACACCTCGGGCAGCGCCTCCGGCACCACGGTGAGGTTGAACCCGAAGCCGCGCGCGGCCAGGTAGAAGGCGATGCCGCTGCTGCCGATGACCGCCGCGACCGCCGCTCCGCGGCCGAGGTCGGACCAGGGCCGGGTGCGGTCGAAGCCGAGGGCGCGCAGCCCCGCGCCCTCGCGCAGCAGGAAGTGCGCGACCAGCGCGACGGGGACGAGCGCCGTGGTGATCCCGAAGAGCTGCCAGGCCAGGTCCAGCCAGGGGCGGCCCGGCGCCGCCGAGGCGTTGAGGGTGGCCGCCTGGTCCTTCAGGCCACCGGGTTCGGTGACCGAGCCGACGAAGCTGATCAGGGCCGACACCCCGCTCGCGCCGAGCGACAGCGCGAGCACCAGCAGTGTCTCGTCGCGGAGCGTCGTCCGCGAGGGCCTCCGCTCAGGATACGAATCGGCCACCGGGCCCGCCTCCGCCTGCACACCTGCCTCCACATCACCGATCGGTCCGATCAGTATGAGGGCAGCGGCCGCACGCCCGGCCGGGGGCCGTGCGGGGGCGGGCCGTTGGGGTCTCAGGCCGTCGGCACCGGCTCCGGCAGTCCCACCGGCCAGCTGTGCACCGGATCGCCCTGCTGCATCAGCTCCCGGTAGCGGAGGGTGGTGGCGGCCAGGGCGGCCTCCCGGCCGAGGCCCAGCTCGAGGGCCCGGTGGAAGGTCGCTGCCTGCCAGGTCGCGCCGTTCACCCTCCGCCGGCACCGCTCCTCGATCACCCCGAGGTACCGGTCGCGGTCGGCGGGCTCGATCCCCCACGCGTCCAGCCCGGCCTCGGCGAGCGGCAGCAGTTCGTCCCGTACGAGGGTGACCGCGTCCACCTCGCCCAGACCGCCGAGGCGGCCGCGCCGGGGCCAGGTGAGGCGGGCGTCGATGCCGTCCTTGCAGGCGGCGTCGAAGTTGGCGGCCGCCGCCTCGAACGGCAGCCGGGTCCACACCGGCCGGCTCTCCTCGGCGAGGGCGCGGACCACGCCGTAGTAGAAGGCCGCGTTGGCGACGACGTCGGTGACGGTGGGACCGGCGGGCAGTACGCGGTTCTCCACGCGCAGGTGGGGGACGCCGTCGGCGATGCCGTAGACGGGGCGGTTCCAGCGGTAGACGGTGCCGTTGTGCAGGACGAGTTCGGCGAGCGTGGGGACTCCCCCCCGGTCCAGCACCTCGAGCGGGTCCTCGTCGTCGCAGATGGGCAGCAGGGCCGGGTAGTAGCGCAGGTTCTCCTCGAACAGGTCGAACGCCGAGGTCACCCAGCGCTCCCCGAACCAGGTGCGCGGCCGTACTCCCTGGGCCTGGAGCTCGGGCGGGCGGGTGTCGGTGGACTGCTGGAACAGCGGGGGCCGGGACTCGCGCCACAGTTCGCGGCCGAACAGGAACGGCGAGTTGGCGCCGATGGCGATCTGGGCGGCGGCGACGGCCTGGGCCGCGTTCCACACACTGGCGAAGCGCTCCGGGGTGACCTGGAGGTGCAGTTGCACCGAGGTGCAGGCGGCCTCCGGGGCGATGGATTTGGAGGTGCAGCTGAGGCGCTCGACGCCGTCGATGTCGAGGGTGAAGTCCTCGCCGCGCGCGGCCACGATCTGTTCGTTGAGCAATGCGTAGCGGTCGACGTCGGAAAGGTTCGAGGAGACCAGGTCGTCCCGGTCCAACGTCGGCAGGATGCCGATCATCACGATCCCCGCGTCCACCTCGCCGGCTTTACGGTCGGCGTACGCGAGCGAAGTGCGCAGTTCCTCGTCGAGCCGGTCGAATACCCGCCCGTCCAATCGGTGAGGGGCGATGTTCACTTCCAGATTGAACATGGCGAGTTCCGTCTGGAAGTCCCTGCTGGCGATCCGTTCGAGGACTTGCGCATTCAACATTCTCGGCATGCCGTCGGCACCCGCGAGATTCAATTCGATCTCCAGCCCCATGAAGTTCTTGGGGCGGTCGAACCGCTTCTCCGCCAGGAGTCGCTCCAAGCCCGTCAGACAACTGCCGAGCTTCTCGCGATAGCGCTGGCGATCGGACAGGTCGAACTGACCCGCCACGACCTTCTCGCCCATCGAAGCGTCCTTCCTCGCGCAGGCGGACCGAAGATCGTCCGCCGGGGTCCCGGTCCACAGGCAAGGATGCCCCGTCGATGCGATCGATAACGCCCCGGAGGGCGCCATCGACCGCTAGTCTGGTCGATGTGACCAGTGGCACATTCACGGGGCATGGCGCAGAAGGCGACTTACGGGTCGGTTGCGAACTCGTGAAAAACGCCGACGAGAATTGGCCGACCACTTCGCGGCCATTTTCCGAGGTCATCGCCGTGCGCCCCACCTGAAATCGGGATGATTTTCGCATTCCACCGGCCAGAAGTACCCTTGTTCCGCCGGTCGGAAACAGCTAGTCGAAACACAGTCTGAACACGTGTCGTATAAACTTTGCGCACAAGGCAGAAGGTTGGCGCCCACGGCTCGAGTGATCCAGCCGGGAGGCGGCGTGCGGCACTCCTCGCCCCCGTTCCCCGGACTCGGCCCCCGGCCCCTGCCTCTCTGACCTTCGCGAGCTGACAGCGCCGTCCGCCCCGCCACGCCCCGCCCTCGCGCCACTGTGCCTTCGAATGAGAGGCGACCCACCATGCCCCTGCATGTCCCCCCGGCTCCCGCGCCCGCACTGCGTTCCGTCCTGACCGCGCTCTCGTCGCCGACCGCGGTCCGCGAAGCCCGAACTCCCTCCCTGCTCGTCGCCCAGGGGCCCGCCTCGCCCGAGCTGCCCCTTCCCGTGCACGTCCTGGACCGGACCACCCCCGACAGCGGGACCACGACCCGGCTGACCGGCTGGCGCTTCCTGATCCGCACCGGCGACCGCGCGGTGGCCGCCGCGGACACCGTGCTCACCGCCGACGGCTGGACGTTCTCCCGCTTCTTCGAAGGCCCCTACATCACCTCCACCGAACTCGCGCTGCGCCAGGCCGACGCCATGACGCAGCCGTACCAGCCCCGGCTGCTCTCGGTGCCGGGCCTCTACATGCTGACGCTCTGGCTGCACGGCGACCCCACCGCGGACGGCGCCACCGGCCACCCGGGCGCCACCGATCTGCTCGTCCCGCTCGCCCCGGCGCCGCCCGGCATCGCGGCCCACCGCCCGCACCGGTTCACCGACCTGCTCCCGGTCCTGACGCACCGGGTGGCACCGACCCGCCTGCTCGGTTCATCCGCCTGAGAAGACACCGCGTGCCCCGCCGCCCGGCCCTTCGACGCGGCGGGGCACATGCTGTTCCCAGGGGAGGACTAGCCCCATCCGGCCACGGTGAACCACCCGAAGTGACAGTGCAGTTGAGATGAACCGTCCGCGTGGGTGACGCGTCCTCAACCTGTGAGGAGCGGTGCCGCGAAATCCCTGCGGATCCTCGCCCATGGGGCAACACTGGTTTCCGACCGACTCATCACAACGGGGGGGCGGCCATGAACGAAGCTTCACGCCGCGGAACTGAGACGACAGCCGACTCACAGGTCACCACAGAGCGAGAGATCCCACCCATGTGCCAGCACCAGCCACCGTGCCCCTCAGCCGACTCCGCCGACCGGGAATCCGCCCGTCTCGTGGCGCACCACCCGGAGCAGGGCTGGAGCCTGCTGTGCAACGGTGTCGTGTTCTTCGAGGACACCGGTGAACTCCTGCCCGACGGCAGGGTCATCGCCCCGCAGCGCCCCCGGGACGCCAGCCTGACCACCGCCTGAGCACGACCGGGCGGAAACGGGGCCCGCCCGGGAGACGAGGAGGGGCCGGACGCAGGACTTCCCGCGCGCCGGCCCCGACGCGTGTCCGGGGTGCGTCACCCACCGTGGTCGGGCACGTGGGAGGAGTGACCGGGCGGCCCTCCGGCAGGAGTCCGCGCCGCGACGCCTTCCCCCGGGCGCCCGCTTTCCGGGAGACCCTGGAGGTTCCGCGGGTTTCGTCACGGAGGTGGGGCACGTGGCAGCGCAGGAGGCCGGCGCCGGGGGCGGAGTCACGATCACGGAGATCGCCCGGCGGGCCGGCGTCTCCGTGGCGGCCGTCTCCCGCGTGGTCAACGGCCGCTCCGACGTCTCCTCGCGGACCCGCGCCCGGGTCGAGGACCTGCTGCGCCGTCACGGCTGCCGCAGGCGCCCCGCCTCCTCCCCCTCCCGCGCGGCCCTGATCGACCTCGTCTTCGACGACCTCGGCAACCCCTGGGCCGTGGAGATCCTCCGCGGTGTCGAGGAGGTCGCCCACGGCGCCGGGGCGGGCACGGCGGCGTCGGCGATCCACGGGCGCTCCGGTGACGCCCGGGAGTGGATGCGCAACCTGCGGGCCCGCGCGTCCGACGGCGTCATCCTCGTGACCTCGGCGCTGGAGCCCACGCCGCTCGACGAGTCGCACATCCCGGGGGTGCCGCTGATGGCCGTGGACCCGGCGGACTCTCCCGGCCTGGACGTACCGACCACCGGCGCCGCCGACCGGTCGGGCGGTCCGGCCGCGACCGGGCATCCGCTCGCCCTGGGGCACCGCAGGAGCGGCGTGACCGCCGGGCCGCCGCGGCTGCTCTGCTCCCGCGCACGGCAGACGGCCACCGCGCGGCGCTCGAAGGCTCGGGCGTCACGCCCGACGCGTCGCCCACGGTGCCCGGCGACTTCGAGCCGGAGTCCGGCTTCGCGGGCCGCAACGTCCTGCTGGACCCGCCGAAGCCGCCGACCGCGGTGTTCGCGGCCGGCGACCGGATGGCGCCGGGGCGATCGGGGCGCCGCGCGGCCGGGGGGTCGGGGTCCCGGAGGACATGAGCGTGGTCGGCTTCGACGACCTCCCGAAAGTCCGCTGGGCCGCGCCGCCGCCGACCACCGTCCGCCGGCCCCTGGCCGACATGGGCGGACTCGTCGTCCGCGCGGTGCCGCGTCCCACCCTCGACGAACAGCCGGACTCCCCCGCGTGGAACTGGGCACGGACCTCGTCGTCCGGGCGAGCACGGCGGCTCCCGCCGGGCGGGGCCGACGCGCCTCCGGTACGGCCTATCGTGACCGGCATGCAGTCCTACACGATCGGCCAGGCAGCGCGGCTGCTCGGCGTGAGCCCGGACACCGCCCGCCGCTGGGCGGACGCGGGACGTCTCACCACCCACCGCGACGACGGCGGACGCCGGCTCGTCGACGGACGGGACCTGGCGGCGTTCTCCGTCGAACTCGCCAGGGCCGGCGCCGTCGAGGAGGGCGCCCCGTACACCTCCGCCCGCAACGCCTTCCCCGGCATCGTGACCGCGATCAAGCTCGGTGACGTCGCCGCCCAGGTGGAGATCCAGGCCGGCCCGCACCGTCTCGTCTCGCTGCTCACCCGGGAGGCCGTCGAGGAGCTGGGGCTGGAGGTCGGCGTGGAGGCCACGGCTCGCGTGAAGTCGACGAACGTCCATATCGACCGCACCTGACGGCCACAACGCACCCGAGTGAACGCACATGCGCGCCTTCTGGCCAATTTTCCTGGCTCATGCGCGGGGAAAGACGGTAAAAGGCTGGTGAATGCGCCAGTATGATCGGCGCATCGGGAGGGCTTCGCGGGCTCTTCCACCGGCCCACGGAGGGAGTGCTCCGCCATGACCCGTTCGCATCGGACCCGTCGGATCGCCGGCGCCGGGGCAGCCGCCGCCGTACTGGCACTGAGCGCCTGCTCCGCGTCCGGCCCGGGCGCGTCGGCGTCCGCGGAGTCCGGCGGGCAGGGCGTCACCGGCACGGTCACCGTCTTCGCGGCCGCCTCGCTGAAGGAGAGCTTCACGACGCTGGGCGAGCGCTTCGAGGAGGAGCACCCGGGGACCGAGGTCGCCTTCAGCTTCGGCGGCAGCGACGGCCTGGCGGCCGGCGTCAACAACGGTGCGCCGGCCGACGTCTTCGCGGCGGCCAGCGCCAGGACGATGAAGCTCGTCACGGACGAGGGACGCACGGCGGGCAGCCCGAGCACGTTCGTCCGCAACCGGCTGGAGATCGCCACCGTGCCGGGCAACCCGCACGCGATCGACTCCCTCGATGACCTGACCGCGTCCGGCCTCAAGGTCGTCCTGTGCGACAGGACGGCGCCCTGCGGAGCCGCCGCCCGGACCGCCCTCGCCGCAGGCGGGGTCGAGCTGGAACCGGTCTCGTACGAGCAGGACGTCAAGAGCGCCCTGACGAAGGTCGAGCTGAAGGAGGCCGACGCCGCCGTCGTGTACCGCACGGATGTGAAGGCGGCCGGTGACAAGGTGGAGGGCGTGGAATTCCCGGAGTCCGCCGAGGCCGTCAACGACTATCCGATCGCCCGGCTCGAGAACGCCCCCAATCCGTCGGCGGCGAAGGCGTTCGTGGCACTGGTGAAGTCTCCCGAGGGCCAGGAGGTACTGGGCCGGGCGGGGTTCCTGACGCCATGACCACCGGCCGGGAAGCCCCCCGGAAGGCACGTCTGCGCGCCCCCGGCCGCGGTGTCCCCCTCGCCCTCCTCGTGCCCGCCCTCCTGGGCCTGGCGTTCCTCCTGGTGCCCCTTATCGCCCTGCTCCTCCGCGCCCCCTGGCGCAGCCTTCCCGAGCAGCTCACCAGCCCCGAGGTGTGGGACGCACTGCGCCTGTCGCTGCTCTGCGCCACGACGGCGACCGCGCTGAGCCTGGTCGCCGGCGTCCCGCTGGCCTGGTTGCTGGCCCGCACGGACTTCCCCGGCCGCGGCCTGGTGCGCGCCCTGGTGACGCTCCCGCTGGTGCTGCCCCCGGTGGTGGGCGGTGTCGCCCTGCTGCTCGCCCTGGGCCGCAACGGCGTCGTCGGCCAGTGGCTGGACGCGTGGTTCGGCGTCACCCTGCCCTTCACCACCACGGGCGTCGTCCTCGCCGAGACGTTCGTGGCGATGCCGTTCCTCGTCATCAGCGTCGAGGGCACGCTACGGGCCGCCGACCCGCGCTACGAGGAGGCGGCCGCCACCCTGGGCGCCTCCCGCTCCACCGCGTTCCGCCGGGTCACGCTGCCGCTGATCGCTCCCGGCATCGCGGCCGGCGCGGTACTGGCCTGGGCGCGGGCACTCGGGGAGTTCGGCGCGACGATCACCTTCGCCGGCAGCTTCCCCGGCCGCACCCAGACCATGCCGCTCGCGGTCTACCTCGCCCTGCAGAACGACCCGGCCGCCGCCATCGCCCTCAGCCTGGTCCTGCTGGCGGTGTCCATCGCCGTACTGGCCGGGCTCCGCGACCGCTGGATGACCGCCTCGTGACCGGCATCGAGAAGGACTCCGAGCATGTGCCCGACCCGGCCGGCGCCGCCGAGGGCCTGGACGCGCGGCTCGTCGTGGACCGCGGCTCCTTCCACCTGGACGTCGCGCTGGCCGCCGCACCCGGTGACGTCGTCGCCCTGCTGGGCCCGAACGGGGCCGGCAAGACCACCGCCCTGCGCGCCCTCGCGGGCCTCACCCCGCTCAGCACCGGGCATCTGCGGCTGGACGGCGTGGACCTGCGCCGCACACCGCCGGAGTCGCGTCCGGTGGGTGTCGTCTTCCAGGACTACCTGCTCTTCCCGCACCTGACCGCGCTCGACAACGTGGCCTTCGGGCCGCGCTGCCGTGGCGCCGGCAGGACGGAGGCACGCGCCCGGGCCGCCGAGTGGCTCGACCGCATGGGCCTGGCCGAACACGCGGACGCCAAGCCCCGGCGGCTGTCCGGCGGCCAGTCCCAGCGCGTGGCCCTCGCCCGTGCCCTGGCCACCCACCCCCGGCTGCTGCTCCTGGACGAACCGCTCGCCGCCCTGGACGCCCGCACCCGGCTGGAGGTGCGCGCGCGGCTCCGCCGCCATCTGGCCGCGTTCGAGGCCGTCGCCGTCCTGGTCACGCACGACCCGCTGGACGCCATGGTGCTCGCCGACCGTCTGGTCGTCGTGGAGCGGGGCCGGATCGTGCAGGAGGGC
Source organism: Streptomyces caelestis (assembly GCF_001279005.1). Taxonomy (GTDB): domain Bacteria; phylum Actinomycetota; class Actinomycetes; order Streptomycetales; family Streptomycetaceae; genus Streptomyces; species Streptomyces heliomycini. Next base: position 14,439 of record NZ_LGCN01000200.1, on the reverse strand, counting down.
ACGCCCTCCGACATCGCCCGCCACCCGCGCACCGAGTACATCGCCCAGTTGGTCGGCCTCAACCTGTACCGCGGACAGGCCGAGGGCCACACGGTGCGGCTCGACGCGGGCCCCGCCGTCAGCACCACGGAGGACCTCTCCGGGCCCGCCTTCGTGGCGTTCCCGCCCGACGCCGTCACCCTGTACCGGGAGCGGCCGGCGGGCTCCAGCGCCCGCAACCTCTGGCGCTGCGAGGTCGCCGGTCTCGAGACCCACGGGAACCGGATCCGCGCGGAGCTCACCGGCGAACTCGCCCTAGCCGCCGACCTCACCGCGGTCGCCGCGGCCGAACTCGACCTGCGTCCGGGCGCCCCGGCCTGGGCGGCGGTCAAAGCGACGCAGACGCACGCCTACCCGGCCTAGCGGCCCGTGACGAAGGGCCTCGCTCCGGCGTCGGAGCGAGGCCCTTCGTCATGGGTCAGTCCTCGTACGCGTCCAGCGGCGGGCAGGAGCAGACCAGGTTCCGGTCGCCGAAGGCCTGGTCGATGCGGCGCACCGGCGGCCAGTACTTGTCGGCGGCGCTCACCCCGGCCGGGAACACGGCCGCCTCACGGCCGTACGCGTGCTCCCACTCCCCGCCGAGCGCGGCGGCGGTGTGCGGGGCGTTGCGGAGCGGGTTGTCGTCCGCGGGCCACTCGCCGGAGCCGACCTTCTCGATCTCCGCGCGGATCGCGATCATCGCCTCGCAGAACCGGTCGAGTTCGGTCAGGTCCTCGGACTCGGTGGGCTCGATCATCAGCGTGCCGGCCACCGGGAACGACATCGTCGGCGCGTGGAAGCCGTAGTCGATCAGCCGCTTGGCCACGTCGTCCACGCTGACGCCGGTCGCCTTGGTCAGCGGGCGCAGGTCGATGATGCACTCGTGCGCGACCAGGCCGCCGGGACCGGTGTAGAGCACCGGGTAGTGCGGCTCCAGGCGCTTGGCGATGTAGTTGGCGCTGAGCACGGCCACCTGTGTGGCCCGCTTCAGTCCCTCGCCGCCCATGAGGCGGACGTACGCCCACGAGATCGGCAGGATGCCCGCCGAGCCCCACGGCGCCGCCGAGATCGGCCCGACGCCCGTCTCCGGGCCCGCCTCGGGCTGGAGCGGGTGGTTCGGCAGGTACGGCGCCAGATGCGCCCGTACGCCGACCGGGCCGACACCGGGGCCGCCGCCGCCGTGCGGGATGCAGAAGGTCTTGTGCAGGTTCAGGTGCGAGACGTCGCCGCCGAAGTGCCCGGGCTTGGCCAGACCCACCAGCGCGTTGAGGTTGGCGCCGTCCACGTACACCTGGCCGCCGGCCTCGTGCACCTCGGCACAGATGTCGGCGACGTGCTCCTCGAACACGCCGTGCGTCGAGGGGTAGGTGATCATCAGCACCGCCAGCTCGTCGCGGTACTGCCCGATCTTCGCCCGCAGGTCCGCGACGTCGATCTCGCCGTCGTCGGACGTCTTGACGACGACGACCTTCATCCCGGCCATCACGGCGCTGGCGGCGTTGGTGCCGTGCGCGGAGGACGGGATCAGGCAGACGGTGCGCTGTTCGTCGCCGCGTGCCCGGTGGTAGCCGCGCACGGCGAGCAGACCGGCCAGCTCGCCCTGGGAGCCGGCGTTGGGCTGGAGGGAGACCTTGTCGTAGCCGGTGACCTCGGCGAGGCGTTCCTCCAGCTCGTGGATGAGCGTGAGGTAGCCCTGCGCCTGCTCGGCGGGCGCGAAGGGGTGCAGCTGCCCGAACTCGGGCCAGGTGACCGGCTCCATCTCGGTGGTCGCGTTGAGCTTCATGGTGCAGGAGCCCAGCGGGATCATGCCGCGGTCCAGCGCGTAGTCGCGGTCGGAGAGCCGGCGCAGGTAGCGCAGCATCGCGGTCTCGGAGCGGTGCTGCTGGAAGACGGGGTGGGTCAGGTACTCGTCGTTGCGCAGCAGGGCGTCCGGCAGCGTGTCCCGCGCGGCCGCGTCCAGGACCTCGATGTCGCCCTCGACGCCGAAGGCGCTCCACACGGCGGCCAGCTGCGACCGGGTGGTGGTCTCGTCGCAGGCGATGGAGACGTGGTCGGCGTCGACGAGACGCAGGTTGACGCCGTTGTCGCGGGCGGCGGCGACGACCTCGGCGGCCCGCCCGGCGGCCCGCACGGTCAGCGTGTCGAAGTAGGAGCCGTGCACGATCTCGGCCCCGCCGGACCGCAGCCCCTCGGCGAGGACGGTGGCGTACCGGTGAACGCGCCGGGCGATCAGCCGCAGCCCCTCCGGGCCGTGGTAGACGGCGTACATCCCGGCCATGACGGCGAGCAGCACCTGGGCGGTGCAGATGTTGCTGGTGGCCTTCTCGCGGCGGATGTGCTGCTCACGGGTCTGGAGCGCGAGGCGGTAGGCCTTGTGTCCGTCGGCGTCGACGGAGACGCCGACGAGCCGTCCGGGCAGGCTGCGCGCCATCTTCTCCTGCACGGCCATGTAACCGGCGTGCGGCCCGCCGAAGCCCATCGGCACACCGAAGCGCTGCGTGGTGCCGACCGCGATGTCCGCGCCCAGCTCACCGGGCGACTTCAGCAGGGTGAGGGCGAGCAGGTCGGCGGCGACGGTGACGAGCGCGCCGAGCCCGTGCGCCTGGTCGATCAGCGGCTTGATGTCACGTACGGCACCGGAGGCGCCCGGGTACTGGATCAGTACGCCGTTGATCTCGCGCTCGGCCACCTCGGCGGGGATGCCCTCGCTCAGGTCGGCGACGACCACCTCGACGCCGGTCGGCTCGGCACGGGTCTCGATCACCGCGATCGTCTGCGGCAGCGCGTCCGCGTCGACCAGGAACAGGCCCTTCTTGTTCCTGCCCATGCGCCGCGACAGCGCCATCGCCTCGGCGGCGGCGGTGCCCTCGTCGAGCAGGGAGGCGCCGGAGGTCGGCAGCCCGGTGAGCTCCGCGACCACGGTCTGGAAGTTCAGCAGCGCCTCGAGCCGGCCCTGGGAGATCTCCGGCTGATACGGCGTGTAGGCCGTGTACCAGGCGGGGTTCTCCATCACGTTGCGCAGGATGACGGGCGGGGTGAAGGTGCCGTAGTACCCGAGCCCGATCATCGAGCCGAGCACCTCGTTGCGGTCGGCCAGCGTACGCAGTTCGGCCAGCACCTCGGCCTCGCTCCGGGCCCCCGGCAGGTCCAGCGCGTCGGCGTTCTTGATCACATCCGGCACCGCGGCGGCCGTCAGCTCGTCCAGCGAGCCGTAACCGACCTGGGCGAGCATCTTGGCCCGGGCCTCGTGGTCGGGGCCGATGTGGCGCTGCTCGAAGGGGATTCCCCGTTCGAGCTCGGAGAGCGGAGTGCGAGGGGCGGTCATTGAGGAGGCCTCCTGGTCCGACGACCTTCGAGGGCACCACGGCGCGGGTACCCGGACGGCCTCCCCCTCTGTCATCTCAACCTGAGAGTTTCACCGGACGGCCCGAAGGCGTCCGGTTTTCACCGTCGGTGAGAGCGGAAGCCGTCGACACCCGCTCTGCTTTCCAGAGTGACCTCGTCCGTGCGGTACGTGTGCCTGAGAGATTCCGGGGAGGATTTGCTCCTTCGGCGCCCCCGATGGTGTCCGGAGGGCTCTCCCGCACGGGGTCAGCAGCCGTTTGCCAGCGTACCAGCGAGCACCGCGCCGGTACCTTCGAGTGGCCGTCCAGCGGATTGTGCCGTTTTGTGGTGCTTACGGATGAGTTTGCGACCAGTGGAGGGCCCGTGCAGACCGACATCGATCCGCGCCACCTGATCGGCCGCAAGGCGTTCGACCGCAACGGAAACCGGATCGGCACGATCGACGAGGTCTACCTCGACGACGCCACCGGCGTACCGGAGTGGGCGGCGATACGCACCGGCCTGTTCAGCAGGGACGCCTTCGTCCCCCTGGAACCCAGCGACCTCATCGACGGCGCCCTCCACGTCCCCTTCGAACGCGCCCTCATCAAGGACGCCCCCGACTTCGGCGTGGGCCGCCACCTCTCCCCCGAGCAGGAACTCCAGCTCTACCACCACTACGGCCTGGACCTCGCCGCTCCTCCTCCCCTCCCGGACCGCGACTTCGGCAAACTCGCCGGGAACGACAAGCCTGCCTGATCCGCCCCGCCCACCGGCCCTCCGCCGGCTCCCGCACCCTCGTCCTCCCCGGGTCTCAGGGGCACCAGCGGCAGCGGTTCCGCCGGTTCCAGAGCCGGGTCGTCGACCCGGAAGGTCTTCACCCGGCCCGGCTCCGAGCCGGGTGTCTCGAAGCGCACCGTGACCCGGCCCAGCCCGCTGCCCTGCACCCATCCGTGCCCGTGCACGGTGTGGCGTACGTCCTGTCCGGCCGACCAGCGCCGCTCGGCGGGCGTCTCCGGCTCCGGCGCGGACGCGGTCTCGGCCTCCTCGTGCGGAAGGTCGTCCGCGTGCCCGCCCGCCTGGGCGAACAGGTCCTCCTGCGTGTAGTCGGCCAGTCCGCTGACCCCGACGCCCAGCAACCGCACCCCGCCCGTCGTGTCGACCGAGTCCAGCAGCCGCGCGGCCGCCTCCCGCACCACCACCGGATCGTCCGTGGGGCCCCGCAGCGTCTCGGACCGGGTGAGGGTGGAGAAGTCGTACCGGCGCACCTTCAGCACGATGGTCCGCCCCGACAGCCCCGCTGCCCGCAGTCTGCGCACACACCGCTCCGCGAGCCGCCGCACCTCCGTACCGACCCGCGTCCGGTCGTGGATGTCCACGTCGTACGTGTCCTCGACCGACACCGACTTGGCCTCCCGCTCGGCCACCACGGGCCGCTCGTCCCGGGCCAGCGCCATCGCGAACAGCGCGTGCCCGTGGGCCTTGCCCAGCAGCCGTACGAGTTCGTCCTCCCCGGCCTCGGCGAGCTCGTCGACCGTGTGGATCCCCGCCCGCCGCAGATGGTCACCGGTCGCCGGCCCCACGCCCGGCAGGGTGCGGACCGACAGCGGTCCCAGCAGGGCCCGCTCCGTGCCCGGCTCGATCAGCACCAGTCCGTCCGGCTTCGCCTGCTCCGAGGCGATCTTCGCCAGCATCTTGGAGGCCGCGAGTCCCACCGACCCGGTGAGCCCCGTGACCGCCCGTATGTCCGCGCGCAGCTTCGCCCCGGCCAGCCGCGCCGACCGCTCGTCCCGGGCCGCGCCGCCGGCTTCCAGGTCCACGAACGCCTCGTCCAGGCTCAACGGCTCCACCAACGGTGACAGAGCCCTCAGCAACCCCATCACCTGCTCGCTGATCGACCGGTAGAGAGCGAACCTCGGCACCAGGTACGCGGCGTTCGGCGCACGCCGCCGGGCCTGCGCCATGGGCATCGCCGAGTGGACGCCGAAGATCCGTGCCTCGTACGAGGCGGTGGCCACCACGCCCCGCGGCCCGAGCCCGCCCACGACGACCGCCTTGCCGCGCAGGCTCGGCTTGGACGCCTGCTCCACCGAGGCGAAGAAGGCGTCCATGTCGAGATGCAGGATCGTGGGCGCGGATCTCACGTCCTTGATGCTGCCCTACGCCACTGACAACGGCCGTCCCCGGACGGTCTCAGACGGCCTTGTTCCGCCGCCGCGCCAGTTCGTCCATCGGGTTGTGCCCGACCAGGGTCTCCCCCGTGTCGACCCGCTCGCCGTGCAACTGGGACAGCGCGCTCTCCACGTCCTGCCACACCACGCCCACGGCGATGCCGAAGACGCCCTGGCCGCCCTGGAGCAGGGCGTGGACCTCGTCGGGCGAGGTGCACTCGTAGACCGTCGCGCCGTCGCTCATCAGCGTCATGCGCTCCAGGTCGCTGAAGCCGCGCTCACGCAGGTGCTGGACCGCCGTGCGGATGTTCTGCAGGGAGACGCCCGTGTCCAGGAACCTCTTGACGATCTTCAGTACGACGACGTCGCGGAAGCTGTACAGCCGCTGCGTGCCCGATCCGTGGGCCGGCCGCACGCTCGGCTCGACCAGGCCCGTACGGGCCCAGTAGTCGAGCTGTCGGTAGGTGATACCGGCGGCGGCACAGGCCGTGGGCCCCCGGTAGCCGATCTGCTCGGACGCCATGGACGTCGCCCCTCCGCTGCTCGGCACAGCCGTCGGTCGCTGCGGAACGTGGTCGATCGCGCCGTCGTGCACGGGATGCCCCCCGTTCGGACGGAGCCGGGAGCTCTGGGGAGGGTACGGTCCGCTCGTCCCGAAACCACGTCCGGGAGCACCCCCAGCCGTACCGTCGCCGCTGCTTCTCACGCCGACCTCCGTCCTTGACCTGCCTCCTCGAAGGTAGGCAGTCACCAAGGGTGCGTCAACGATCGCCACACTCGGCACGCCGAGTGATAATCACCCTAAGAGTGGTTTCTCGTGCCTCACCGTGGGGAAAGGCTAGCCGAATGCCTCCGGCACGAGACCGGCGGCCGACCCGAACGGCGACCACCGACCGCCCTCACTGGTTACTGCTCCCGAAGTCCTCCGGCGAGATCTGGTCGAGGAACTCGCGGAACTTCTCCACCTCGTCCTCCTGCTCGTCCGGGATGGCGATCCCGGCGTCGTCGAGCACCGTGTCACTGCCGTAGATCGGCGTACCCGTCCGCAGGGCCAGCGCTATGGCGTCGGAGGGGCGGGCACTCACCTCGACACCGCTGGCGAACACCAGCTCCGCGTAGAAGACGCCCTCACGCAGATCGGTGATGCGCACTTCCGTGAGCTCCTGCCCGACGGCTTCCAGCACGTCCTTGAACAGGTCGTGGGTCAGCGGCCGTGCGGGTGCCATGCCCTGCTGGGCGAAGGCGATGGCCGTCGCCTCCCCCGGTCCGATCCAGATGGGGAGGTAGCGGTCGCCGCCCACTTCACGCAACAGCACGATCGGTTGGTTGGAGGGCATCTCGACCCGGACACCTACGACATCGAGCTCGTTCACACAGCAACCCTAGGCCGTGCCCGGGACGTTTGGGTAGTCGGGCAGGGAACAGGTGGCCGATCCGGGCACCCGCACCGCTCCGTCTCAGGGCAGCCGTATCCCGAGCGCCGCCTGCACCAGCGCCGCGTGCAGCTTCACCGTGAGCCCCGCCAGCTCCTTCGTGCGCGCCTGGGCGTGGGCCCTGGTCTGCGGGTTGCGGTGGCGCTTCAGCGGGGCGACGACCTGGTCCACCAGACCGGCCTCACGGTCGGCGGCGGCCTTCATCGCCCTCAGATGACGCGGCTCGATCCCGAACCGCCCCAGCTCGGCGATGAGCCCGGCGACGGTGACCGACTCGGCGTCGTACATGCCGTCCTCGACCGGGGCCAGCAGCCCGTACGACTCCCACTCGACGAGCGTCCGCTCGTCGATGCCTGCAGCCGCCAGCAGCCGGCCGCGCCCGATACGCGCCGCCGTGGGCCCCTCGACGACGGGCTCCTGACCGGTGTCCCCGTCCCCCGGACGGCCCAGCACCGGCAGCTGGACGGCCTCGCCGCGCTCCATGGCGTCAAGGTGCTCACGGATCACCTTGAGCGGCAGGTAGTGGTCGCGCTGCATGCGCAGCACATGGCCGAGGCGCTCGACGTCCCCGGCGCTGAACTTGCGGTACCCCGACGGAGTCCGCTGCGGCTCGACCAGCCCTTCCGACTCCAGGAAGCGGATCTTGGAGATGGTGACCTCGGGGAACTCCTCGCGCAGCATGTTCAGCACCGCGCCGATGCTCATCAGTCCGGTGCCCGCGGCAGCGGCGCCGTTGCCGGCACCGCCGCTCGGTGTCTGAACCATGAACCTTCCCTGGAGTCCCCCGGACGGATCCGGGGAGGTCAGTAGCCCCGCTGGCTCGCGTAGAAGACCAGCCGGTACTTGCCGATCTGCACCTCGTCGCCGTTGGACAGGTCGACCTGGTCGATCCGCTCCCGGTTGACGTACGTGCCGTTCAGACTGCCCACGTCGGCCACCGTGAAGGAGCCGTCCGGGGCGCGCCGGAACTCCACGTGCCGACGGGAGACCGTCACGTCGTCCAGGAAGATGTCGCTCTGCGGGTGACGCCCGGCCGTGGTCAGGTCGCCGTCCAGCAGGAAGCGGCTGCCCGAGTTCGGCCCGCGGCGCACGACCAGGAGGGCGGAACCCATCGGCAGCGCGTCGACGGCCGCCTGCGCCTCGGGAGAGAGCGTCGGCGTCGGCGTCTGACCGGTGGCCTCGGCGTCGTAGGCCTCCAGACCGGAGATCGAGATCGTGGACGTCGTCTCCGAGGGGCGCTCCGGGGTGACCCCGGGCCTCAGCGGCGCGCCGCAGTTGGAGCAGAAGCGGCTGTTCTCCGCGTTGCGGTTACCGCACCTCGTACACACCAGGGCCGACATGGACGGATCCTCCTGCCGCGGCTGCCCCCCAGGGGCGTGGGACGCGTACGGGTCGGAGAACCCTCCACCCGTACCTGAGGTCGACGGTTGCCCGAAACCTATGCCGCCCGGCTGCGCGGGGTCAACGGACGACGCGCCCTGACCCACCTGGTCCCGGTACAGCGGGCGCTGACCTTCCGCCTCAGGCTGTGCGCGATGACGAGCGGTCGCGTTGTCGCTGCCCTCTCGCCGCGCGCTCTTGCCGAACAACTTCGCAAACAACTTCACGGGCGATTCCCCTTGACCGAAACAGACCCGCCCGTGGGGCAGGACGAACCCTGACTGAACACATTGGCCGACCCGGACATCTTCACAACGTCCGCCTCCGCCAGACAGTTTCCACCACGCACCACCCATTCAGTGCGCCGACCCCCCGCAACCTCATGCCCTTGCCGAACACCCCCCATGCACCCCCGGTTCACTGGGATGACGACCGAGCGTAGTCAGGCCGCTTCACCGCCCGCAAGGCATCCACGACGATCTTGGTCGACCGCTCCACGGTAACGGTGGCCTGTTCCTTTTCGAGAGTCTGCACCACGCCTCCGGGAATGTTGAGCGCCGGCTCGAGGTCCTGCGGCTTGCCGATGACCTTGAAACGATAGGGTGCGGTGATCTTGTTCCCGTCCACGCCGACGCCGTTCCCGGAGTCCGTCAGGTAGGTGCCCGCCACCACCCGCACGCCGTTCACCTGGATCGCCTCGGCGCCGGCCGCACGCAGCTCCTGGACGGCGTCCAGCAGCATGTCCGCCTCGACCGTCCCCTTCGCGTCCTCGATGATCATCGTGATCCCGGGCCCCTGCGCGGCCACGGTGCCCGCCAGCACTCCGAGTTGCCTTTCCTTCTCGATCGTCTGCTTACGGGCCTCTTCGGCCTGGTCGGAGCTGTTCTCCAGCTCGTCGCGCTGCTTCTCGAGTCCCTGCTTCTCGTCCTCAAGACGCTCTGTGCGGTCATCCAGTTCATCGAGGATGCGCACAAGATCTTCCTGACGTGCCCCGCGCAGCGCGCTGTCGCCGTCGCTGTTCGACGCCACCTGGACGGCCAGACCGAAACCGAGGCCGAACAGCAACAGGGCGACGATGAGTTGGGCCCGGGTCACCCGCGGCGGCCACAGCCCCTTCACCAGCCGCTGCCGGCCGGTCAGACCGGGCGGAGGCTCAGGAACCTCCTCCTCCGCGGGTGCGGGCGCCCTCATGGGCGTCCCGGCTGGTGCCTCGGCGGGTACCTCGGCGGGCAGTTCCCTGCGCAGGCCGGCCGCGGGCGAGGCGTCCGGAGCGGACCTCGGCGGGGACACCGCCGGGCGTGTCGTCTCGTGGTGCTCGTGCTCGTTCATCGGCCTCACGCCCGGAACACATGCCGGCGGATCGCCGCGGCGTTGGAGAAGATGCGGATGCCGAGGACCACCACGACGCCCGTCGACAGCTGGGCCCCCACGCCGAGCTTGTCGCCGAGGAACACGATCAGGGCGGCGACGACGACGTTCGACAGGAACGACACCACGAAGACCTTGTCGTCGAAGATGCCGTCGAGCATCGCCCGCAGCCCTCCGAACACGGCGTCGAGCGCCGCGACGACGGCGATCGGCAGGTAAGGCTCGACGACCGCCGGAACCTCGGGCCGGACCAACAGTCCGGCCACGACTCCCACGACGAGGCCCAGTACGGCGATCACGATGTGCCCTTCTCGGTTATCGGCTGTGCGGTACGTACGATCACACTCGGTGCGGCGGGCAGCCGGACGTCGTCCTCCACGGAGATGGCCGTCCGGATGCCGTAGTTCTCCTGCAGCGCATGCAGATACAGCCCGTCCGCGCTGTTCTGGAACCGCTCGCTCAGCTCTCCGCCGTCCCCCACCGCGAGCACCGTGTACGGCGGCACCAGCGGCCTGTTGTCGACCAGTATCGCGTCTCCCGCGGCCCTGATCGCCGACAGGGCGGTCAGCCGCTGCCCGTTGATGGAGACGGCCTCGGCTCCGGACTCCCACAGACCGTTGACCACACGCTGCATGTCACGGTCGCGCACCCGCCCGGTGTCGGAGAACCCGGAGGTCGACCGGGCGTCGCCGTCCCCGCCCGCGCTCGCGTCCTTGGCGTCGTTCACCACGAGCCGCACCCCGGGCCCGTGCACCGCGACGGCGCCGGACAGGATGCCCACCAGCGTGGACCCGTCGCCTCCGCTGTCCCGGAGCGCGTCGCGCTGCCGTGCGCTCACATCGGCGCGCAGCTCATCGACGCTGTCCTCGAGTTTGTCCGCGGCCTCGGTCTCCTGATCGATCCGGTCGATCAGCTCCTCGCGCTCCTTGGCCACCACCGGGGCCGCGACCCGGGCCTGTGCGGCGCCGACGGTCACGATCAGAGCGGCGAGGACCAGGCCGCCTGCCAGCCCCAGCTTCGCCCTGAGCGTCTTCGGCATGCCGCCGTCTCCGTCGGCCTTCCGCCGCGCGGCAGCCTCGGCGTATCCGTCGTCGAGGCTGTGGTCCATGACGTTGGTGATCAACGACATGGAGGCGTCCGGGCGAACGGGCCGCGCGGGTGTGCTCCGAACGGGGGGTTGCTGCGGCATGCCGCACATCGTCGCACGCCGCGGCCCCTACCTCCGAACGGACCTACCGGCGTGCCGGACAGGCCCCGTTGGGGACACTTGTCCGGCACGCACGCGTACCGCTCGTTTTACCGCCCGCGTCGGCCGCTCACCGACCCGCGCTGTCCACGACCGCCGACCACTCGTCGAGCAGGGCCTGCGCGGAGGCGTCGTCGGGGCCCTCCGCCCACAGGTGGGTGACCGCCTCGGCCGGATCGGGCAGCACCATCACCCAGCGGCCGTCGGTCTCCACCACGCGCACGCCGTCGGTGGTGTCCACAAACCGGTCTCCGGCCGCCTCCACGACCCTTCGCATCACCAGGCCCTTGACGGCCCACGGGGTCGCCAGGTCCCGCTTGAGCACGTGCGCCCGCGGGATGCGCGCGTCGATCTGGCTCAGCGTGAGCTGGGTGCGCGCCACCAGCCCGATGAGCCGTACGAAGGCCGCGGTGCCGTCGTAGACGCTGCTGAACTCCGGGACGATGAAGCCGCCCTTGCCGTCGCCGCCGAAGATCGTCCCTTCCTCACCGCCCACGCGCGTGAGGTCGTCGGGCGAGGTGGTGGTCCACTCGACCTGCGTGCCGTGGTAGGCCGCGACCTGCTCGGCGATCCTGGTGGTGGTCACCGGGAGCGCCACCCGGCCGCTGCGCCGCTCGGAGGCGATGAGGTCGAGCATCACGAGCAGCGACCGGTCGTCCTCGATGATCCGCCCCTTCTCGTCGACCAGGGACAGCCGCTCGCCGACGGGGTCGAACCGTACGCCGAAGGCGGCGCCGGAGGACGCCACGATCTCCCCGAGCCGGACCAGCCCCGAGCGCCGCATGTCGGCCGTCTCGGTCGGCCTGGACTCGTCGAGGCCGGGGTTGATGGTCAGCGAGTCGACGCCCAGCTTGCCGAGGAGGCTCGGCAGCACCAGGCCGGCGCTGCCGTTGGAGGCGTCGACGACCACCTTGAGGCCGGACTCCGCGATGCCGGTGATGTCGACGTTCCGCAGCAACGATCCCGTGTACGAGTCGAAGACACTGGCCGGGAAGTGCAGATCCCCGATCTCCCCGGGGAACGCGCGCCGGTACTCCTGCCGCGCGAACACCCGGTCCAGCTTCCGCTGGCTGCCCTGGGAGAGGTCGGCGCCCTGTCCGTCGAAGAACATGATGTCGACGGAGTCCGGCACTCCGGGCGTGGTCCGGATCATGATGCCGCCCGCGCTGCCCCGCGCGGTCTGCTGCCGCGCCACGGGCAGCGGCACGTTCTCCAGGTCCCGTACGTCGATGGCACTGGCCTGCAGCGCGGAGATGACCGCTCGCTTCAGCGCACGGGCACCACGGGAGTGGTCTCGGGCCGTGGTGACGGTCGAGCCCTTCTTCAGCGTCGTCGCGTACGCGCCGGCCAACCGCACCGCGAGTTCCGGTGTGATCTCGACGTTCAGAATGCCGGACACGCCCCGGGCCCCGAAGAGATGCGCCTGTCCCCGGGACTCCCAGATCACCGAGGTGTTGACGAACGCACCCGCCTCGATGGTCTTGAACGGATAGACCCGCACATTGCCCTGGACGATCGATTCTTCACCGACCAGGCACTCGTCACCGATGACGGCGCCGTCCTCGATCCGCGCTGCGCGCATGATGTCGGTGTTCTTGCCGACGACACAGCCCCGCAGATTGCTGTGCGGGCCGACGTACACGTTGTCGTGGACGACGGCCTTGTGCAGGAAGGCACCGCTCTTCACGACGACGTTGGACCCCACGACCGTGTGTTCGCGGATCTCCGCACCGGCCTCGACCTTGGCATAGTCGCCGATGTAGAGGGGCCCGCGCAGTACGGCGTCGGGGTGAACTTCGGCTCCTTCGGCGACCCACACGCCCGGGGAGATCTCGAAGCCGTCGATGTCGACGTCGACCTTGCCCTCCAGGACGTCGGCCTGCGCCTTCACATAGCTCTCGTGCGTGCCCACGTCCTCCCAGTAGCCCTCCGCGACATAGCCGTAGACGGGCTTGCCTTCCTTCATCAGCTGCGGGAAGACGTCACCGGACCAGTCGACGGGCACATCGGGGTCGACGTAGTCGAAGACCTCGGGCTCCATGACGTAGATACCGGTGTTCACCGTGTCGGAGAAGACCTGCCCCCAGGTCGGCTTCTCGAGGAAGCGCTCGACCTTGCCTTCCTCGTCCACGATGGTGATGCCGAATTCCAGCGGGTTGGGGACGCGGGTCAGACAGACCGTGACCAGAGCGCCCTTTTCCTTGTGAAAATTGATCAGCTCGGTGAGGTCGAAGTCGGTGAGGGCATCGCCGGAGATGACGAGGAAGGCGTCGTCCTTCAGCGCCTCCTCGGCGTTCTTCACGCTCCCGGCGGTACCGAGTGGCTTCTCCTCATTGGCATAGGTGAGCTCCATTCCGAGCTCCTCGCCATCACCGAAGTAGTTCTTGACGAGCGACGCAAGGAACTGGACGGTCACAACGGTTTCGTTGAGCCCATGCTTTTTGAGCAACCGCAGAACATGCTCCATGATCGGCCTATTGGCCACCGGCAGGAGCGGCTTGGGCATGCTTGAGGTCATGGGGCGAAGGCGGGTGCCTTCACCCCCGGCCATCACGACGGCCTTCATGTCGGAAGCGTCCTCCTCGAAGAGACGACGGTCTGGCCGACTTCACCCGCCAGGACTGGCCGGCACTTTTACAGTGCGGGCCGCCGCGCCACGATGCGCGTGCTGATCAGCGAGTTCAATCGGCCACAGCGTCCGCACGAACCAGACGGCGGACTTGGACCACGTAAAGCACTCCTGCCCACCAATACAGAGTTGTACCCCATCCTGCGAACGCCCAGCCGAAAATAGCAGCGAGTGACGAGATCCAACCACTTCCGTCACTGAGCAGGAGCAGTGGGAAGGCGTACATCAGGTTGAAGGTGGCGGCCTTCCCCAGGAAGTTCACCTGCGGCGGCGGATAGCCGTGCCGCCGGAGGATGCCCACCATGACCAGGAGAACCAGCTCACGCGCCAGCAGAACGGCTGTCAGCCAAAGCGGCAGGATCTCACGCCAGGTGAGTCCTACGAGGGTCGAGAGGATGTAGAGCCGGTCAGCGGCCGGGTCGAGCAGCCGGCCGAGACTACTGATCTGGTTCCACCGCCGCGCCAGTTTGCCGTCCAGGTAGTCGCTGACGCCGCTGAAGGCCAGCACCAGGAGCGCCCACCCGTCGCTCTTCGGCCCCCCGAACTCCGGCCTGAGGATGAGCCACAGGAACAGGGGTACGCCAACGAGCCGTGCCATGCTGAGCATGTTCGGGATGGTGAGGACGCGGTCTGTCTGCACCCGCGTCTCCTGGACCTCCACCCGGGATCCTCCTGTGGGGAAATGTATCGACGATGCCCCCCGACCCTACCTCAACGCAAAAAAGCTCTGGCCCTCGGGCTGTATGCCCAAGAGCCAGAGCTCTAAAAGGAGTTCGGCGGCGTCCTACTCTCCCACAGGGTCCCCCCTGCAGTACCATCGGCGCTGTAAGGCTTAGCTTCCGGGTTCGGAATGTAACCGGGCGTTTCCCC
>NZ_LGCN01000199.1 GCF_001279005.1 Streptomyces caelestis | reverse complement strand
GAGCGACCAGAGTTCGTCAGGAACCAACCGCTGCGACAAACCAACACCCATGGCACGGCATCATGCCGCATCAACCTCACACCACGTGAGACAAGCTCTGAGTCAAGCCACGTGCATGGTCTATCGAAGAGCGCCGAAGCCACTGTCTTACCTGTGCAGCTACCGCCGCGTCGCCGTGCCAAGGCTGATTCCGCAGTGATTTCGCCGCCGAAGATGGACGATGATGGAGCCCCTCGCACCAGACGACGACAAGGGGTGGGTGACTTGGCCGACCTGATCAGACGCCAGGAGTATCCGGTTAATGTGGACTACAACGGGTGGGCCTTGCAGGACTTCGACGACACGCAGGTTCCTGTGCTGTTCCCTGAGGGCTTTGAGAGCGGCACGTTCCTCACTGCTCACCCTGGGCGCCTTGATTTCTACAGTGCCGGACACACCCACACCGCGTCCCTGACGGTGGAGATCTGGGACGGGGAGCCAGCGGTGCCGACCGGAGAGTGGGACGAGGCAGCCCTGGCCAGCATCGTTTGTTCCTCGGGCAAGCTGCGGGCCAGGGGGATGGCGGCAGGACCGATGCTGGAAGCGATCGAACTGTCGGACGGGCCGGGCGTCTGGACGGTGCGAGTGGTGTGCGCCGGTCGTGAGGCGGCAGCTGCGCAGACCCAGCACGGTGTGGTGCACGGAGTCGAGCGCTATATCGCACAGTTCTGGCCGAACGCCTAGTTACGGGGGGCGGCTCGTATCTCCCGAGCCGCCCCCGCACCTGGCCAAGGCCCTACGAGATGATCTCGACCCAGAAGCCGTCATCCGGTCCGTCTATGACCCTGTTCTTGTCATAGAACTGGGCGAGCAGGTTTCCGGCAGCTCCATTGTCCTCCCTCTTGACAGGCAAGACACTAAAGTTCCCCGGCTCAGCGAGATGATCGTAGTCGGAGTGGCGGGATCCCTCGTACGTAGATGCCATCGGATACTCGTCGCACTCCCGTGCATATCCGGCTGACGTCGCGTAGTCCTCGCCGAAGTACTTCCCGCAGTTGTACACGGAGCGGTTGCGGTTCTCCTCCCGGCGTTTGGTGTCCCAGTACAGACGCGTCAACCCGGGGTCGGGACTTTTACCTGGAACGTCCTTCTTTGCCATGGGGGGCTGCGTCATCCCCGGCGTGGTGAAAGCCTTCTGGATATGGAGTGCCACCTCCCGCTCCGGAGCACCGACCGCCGTGCTGTACTGCAGCGGCGTGGTTACGGCCCAGGAGGCTGCCCCCGCCGCCGCGTTGGGCAGGTATGGGGCCTTGTCCCAGCGGGGCGGCAGCATGAACAAGTCGCCGCCCGTAATCGGCTCCGTTGTCCACGCGGGCGGTGCCTTGATGCTGATGTTCGGCACGTACACCGCAGCGACAAGGTCGGCCTTCATGCCGGTAGATCCCTGGCCGGCGGCGACGGTCAACGTGTGCTTGTACGTGTCCGCACCCAGCAGTTGACTCCACGTCCGGGTGAAGGGCATGGTGACGCCGCCCTGCGTGTACGCAGCCGTGGAAGGCCAGCGTTGGGCGATGCTGCCCTTGGTTGTGATACCCATCGCGGCGGCGCCATTCTCCTTGGCCGCGGTGAAGTCGGTGAAGTAGTAGGTGATCGTGACGGTCCTGCTGTTCTTCGGGATGGTGCCGATGGCAAGAACGTCGAAGCGGCTGGTGCCGACGGGGCGTCCGTTGCGCAGCCAGACCTGGTCGAACTGCTTTCCGGAACACATTGCGTAGCGGGACTTGATATAGAAGGTCTTTGTCGCCAGTCCCGCTACGCATTCCTGGGTCGTCATCGTGTGCGGCGGCTCGGGCAAGCTGATTGCCGTCGGCGCTCGGGAGGCGAGCGGCTTGCGACCAGGAGGCTGGTATCGCGCCGAAGCCTCCGTGGCGAGCTGAGCGAAGTTCTTGGCCTGGCCGAGCGTCTCACGAGGCAGAACGGCCTGCGCGCTGTCCTCGCTGGACAGGCCACGTAACTTGCTCGGGCGCTCTTGGAGTTCGGTGAGGTCAAGCAACTCGGCGTTCACCGGCCGCATATAGGACTCCATGCTCAGCGAGTCAGAGTCGTCAGCCTGGGCACTACTCAAGGGCATGAGCAGTGAGGTCACCAGCCCGGGCACCAGTACGGCGGCCGCGCGTATTCGAGCCCGCGCGAGCACACGTCTTATCGTCATCCAACACCCCTGTTCTCAGGTACACGCCAAACGACTTGACCCCTACAGGACTACCGGACACAGGGAATCCACAACATCCACGTGATCTCCTCTGGCTTGATCAGGATTGAACCTGACTCAAATATGCGTTCGAGTAGCCGTCTTTCCAGACCCTCATCGCCTGGTCGGCGCCAGAGGTGCGAAGGTTCGGTTGTCGCGCAGGAGGGCCCACAGGACACTGGCGCGTCGGCGGGCGAGCGCGATAACGGCCTGCTCGTGTTTGCAGCCCTCACCACGCTTTTTGAGGTAGCAGTCCCTGTTTGGGCCTTCACAGATGATGCTGGTCTGCGCCGACAGGTAAAAGACCCTGCGTAGACGGCGGCTATAGCGCTTGGGCCGGTGCAGGTTGCCGGTGCGACGACCCGAGTCCCTCGGAACTGGCACCAGCCCCGCCGCGGAGGCCAGATGGCCAGCGTCCGGGTAAGTCGACCAGGTCACCGGTGGCTACGACGAACTCTGCGCCGAGGATCGGTCCCATACCCGGGCAATGATTCGATGATCTCGGCCTGAGGACGGGTGCGAAATGTCTCGCGGATCTGGCGGTCAACGCGCTTGAGTCGGTCATCCAGGCTCAGAACCTGGGCAGCCAAATCGGCGACGATCTGCGCGGCGACGTCCTCACCGGGCAGCGAGGTGTACTGAGCTTGAGAAGCCTCAAGCGCGGTGGCGCGACTGCATGGGCGTTGCGGACGCCGCGGTTACTGACCTTCAAAGCGTGGTGTCGTAGGGGCTGACGCCTCGTGATCCCTGCGGTATGCCGACTGCATGAGGTATGCGCAAGGGGGCGGACTGACCGGTGAACGGCGGGTCTTCCACGAGAAGTTGAGGATGGAGGCGGCCGAGCGGTTCGCCCAGGGCGATGAGAACTCGGTCATCGCGCACGACCTGCGGGTCAGCGTCCGATCGGTTCAGCGCTGGCGCAGAGCCTGGTCGCAGAACGGGCCCCGGGCCCTGGCCTCCAAGGGTCCGGCGTCACTGCCGCTGCTCAGTGACGAACTGTTCGCCGTGCTCGAGCGGGAGCTGGCCAAGGGGCCGGTGGCACACGGCTGGCCGGACCAGACCTGGGCCCTGTCGCGGATCAAGACGCTGATCGGGCGCCGGTTCCATAAGAGCTACACCGTGCAAGGGGTGGCCGCCCTACTCAAGCGGCATGGCTGAAGCTGCCAGGTCCCCGCCCGCCGGGCACTCGAGCGGGACGAGGCGGCGGTGGCCGGCTGGGTGAAGGAGACCTGGTCGAGCGTGGAAGAACCGTGGCGGCGCTCGACGCCTGGCTCGTCTTCGAGGACGAAGCCGGATTCTCGATGGGCTCTGCCAAGATTTCCGTGAAGCGGTGACAGAACGTCATGCTAGGTCGGTGTGCACGGTCTGTGCTGTGACGCGCCGGTGACGCGCCGGCCGGGGCAGCGGGACGCTGCGATCGTGTGAGGCGATGCTGCAGCAGCTCCTCCCGTACCTGGCCGCGGTGCTGGTGGAACAGGTGCGGGTAGAGGAGGAAAAGGTACTGATCGTCGCGCGGACCCGGGACGGCACGATCGTGTCCTGTCCCGACTGCGGTACGCCGGCTCGGCGAGTCCACAGCCGCTACCGGCGGCGCCTGGCCGATGCCGCCCTGGGCGACCGCCAGGTCGTCATCGACCTGTGCGTCCGGCGCTTGTTCTGCGACAGTGCTCGCTGCGCTCGTCGAACCTTTGTCGAGCAAGTAGCGGGGTTGACTGTGAGATACGGGCGCCGCACGGCTGCCCTCGTCGAGATCGTGCAGGCGATTGCTCTGGCATTGGCGGGGCGGGCCGGCGCCCGGCTCGCGGCCGTCCTCCACGTGCCGATCAGCCGAGCCACCTTGCTCAACGTGGTGAGGGCGCTGCCGGATCCGCCCCGCCCTGTACTGCGTGTGCTCGGCGTTGACGATTTCGCGACCCGCCGGGGCCGACGCTACGGGACCGTGCTCGTCGACCTGGACTCCCATCGCGTCGTGGATCTGCTGCCCGGCCGTGAGAAAGCACCCCTGGTCGCCTGGCTGGCCGATCACCCCGGCATCGAAATGATCTGTCGGGACCGGGCCGGTGCCTACGCGGAGGCGGCAAGCGCCGGAGCACCCCAGGCCCGCCAGGTCGCCGACGCCTGGCACCTGTGGGACAACCTGGCCCACGCGGTCCAGCGCACCGTGATCGCCCACCGGTCCTGCCTGATGCCACCGCCACCGGAGCAGGCCGGGCCCGTGTCGGCGAAGACGCCCGACCCCGCCCTCAACCCGGACACCGGCGCCGAGAAGTGGCTGGTCACCCGCACCCGGGAGCGCTACCGAGCCGTCCAGGACCTGCTAGCCCAGGGATGGACGATCAGCGCGATCGGACGCGAACTCGGACTGGCCCGCCACACCGCCCGCCGCTACGCACGCTGCGAGAACCCCGAGGCCCTCGCCGACCGCGCCATCCGCACCACCCGGCTGGACGCCTGGCGGCCCTACCTGATCAGCCGCTGGAACCAGGGCTGCACCAACGCCTCCGCCCTCTTCCGCGAGATCCAGGCCCAGGGCTACCCAGGCCGCACACCGCAAGCCGTCCGCCGCTTCCTACGTCCACTGCGTGACACCGCGAAGGCGGCGCCCGCACCGCCGCCCAAACCCCAGGACCTCACCAACTGGATCACTCGTCACCCCGGACGCCTACGCGCCGAGGAGGAACGACAACTCGACGACGTCCTCTCCCGCTGCCCGCAGATGGCCGCACTGCGCACGCACGTCCACACCTTCGCCCGCATGATCTGCGACCGCACCGGCACCGACCTCCCCGCCTGGATCTGCGCGGCCCGCGCCGACGACCTGCCCCAGCTGCACGCCTTCGTCGACGGACTCGAACGCGACCGGGACGCTGTCCTGGCCGGCCTCACCCTGCCCTGGAGCAACGGTGCCGTCGAAGGTCACGTCAACCGGATCAAGATGCTCAAACGACAGATGTACGGACGCGCGACCCTTCCGCTCCTACGCAAACGAGTCCTCCTCGCATGACGCTCTGTCACCGCTTCACGGAAATCTTGGCAGAGCCCTGGTCAGGTCACACGCGCTAGCCGGATGGGTATGAGGCCATCCGGCTACGCGTCACCGCACCCAGGTAGATTCCGCCGAAAGCCGCCCAGGTAACAATGGCGGATTCTTCGGCGGGCCGTTGTCGTCACCGTACGAACCGCAGCGGCCATGCATCCACGTCGCGGACAGCAGACACACAGATCGTCCCACGTCATTGAGGGTCCTCCCCGCCCACGTCCTCCATCTCACTGGGAGCTCCGGGTCAGGAGTCGTACGCCCATGCCCGGCCCGTCTGCCAGTACTCCTCAACGCGGAAGGGCCGGGACTAGGAACTGGCGAGGCTGCGGGCCGAGCTCGGCCGTCTGCGCAAGGCCGAGGCCGAATGGCAGTTGGAGCGGGAGATCCTGCGGCGGGCGGCCCAGTATTTCGCCCGGGAGATGAGGGCATGACCGGCCGCTGGGACTTCATCTCCCTCCACCGTGCCGACTTCGGCGTGCAGCGGATATGCCGGGTCCTCGGCGTCTCGCGCTCGGGCTACTACCGGTGGACGGCCGGCGCGGCGGCCCGCGCCGAGCGCAGGGCGGCCGACGACGCACTGATCGCGGAGATCCGCGAGATCCACGCCGACCACCGTGGCACCTATGGAGTGCGGCGCGTGCACGCTGAGTTGCGGGGCTTCGGGCACACGGTCAACCGCAAGCGGGTCGAGCGGCTGATGCGCCGGGAAGGAATCGAGGGCCGGCACCTGCGGCGGCGGAAGCGCACCACCGTCCCCGACCGGCTCGCGCCGCCCGCGCCGGACCTGGTCCGACGCGACTTCACCGCCGAGAACCTGGACGAGAAGTGGTGCGGCGACATCACATACGTGCAGGTCGGCGGCACCTGGCTCTACCTCGCGTGCGTCCTGGACATCTGCTCGCGCCGGGTGCTCGGCTGGTCCATGGCCACGCACATGCGGACCGAGCTTGTCGTCGACGCGCTCACGATGGCGGTGGCGACCCGCGGCGGCCACGTGGACGGAGTGATCTTCCACGCGGACAGGGGATCGCAATACACCTCAGCGGCGTTCGCCCACGGCAGCGACCGTTTCGGCATCCGCCGGAGCATGGGTCGTGTCGGGTCGAGCTACGACAACGCCCTGGCCGAATCGTTCTGGCAGGGGCTGAAGAGAGAAGCCCTGCGCGGGGTGTTCACGACGGTGCGGCAGGCCCGGCTGGAGATCTTCCAGTGGCTGACGTACTACAACGCCCGCAGGCGCCACAGCTCCCTCGGCTACCTCTCACCCATCGAGTTCGAACAGCGGCACCGGGCAGAGCATAGACTCACCCTCGCGGCATGAACCCCCGTGTCCACACTCCAGGGGACGCCTCACCAAGCCGCAAACCCCGTCGGCCGCCGACCTGGTGGAACGCAACTTCACCCGTCACGCCCGGGACCAACTGTGGGTCACCGACATCACCGAACATCCCACTCTGGAGGGCAAGGTGTACTGCGCGGTGGCCCTGGACGCCTTCGCCCGCCGGGTGGTGGGCTGGTCCATCGACGCGTCCCCGACCGCCGCATTGACCACCAATGCACTGAGCATGGCCATCGGTAACCGCCGTCCCCGGCCCGGCGGCACCGTCATCCACTCCGATCACGGAGTACAGTTCGGCTCCTGGGCGTTCACCGAGCGGGCCCGCGCCTCCGGTCTTCTGCCGTCCATGGGCTCGATCGGGGACTGCGTGGACAACGCGATGATGGAGTCCTTCTGGGCCCGGGTCCAGGTGGAACTGCTCAACCGCCGGCGCTGGCGGACCAGACTGGAACTGTCCACGGCACTCTTCGAGTACCTGGAGATCTTCCATAACCGCCAGCGCAGGCACTCGGCCCTGGAAATGCTCACTCCGGTCGAGTACGAACTACGTGCAGCACCGGTAGCGTAAAACCAAGCGACCCGACTCCACCAAACTCAGGACACTCCGAGATCTCTATCGAACCCGGAACGGTTCAAACTATGTTGCCCCGCCACATGTGCGCCTGACCTGCGCCTGACCTGCGGATTCCTACGGTGTGGCGACACGCAAACGTCCCCGTCACACCCCAGGAAGTGGTGCCGATGTCGTCGCCCGCAACCGCTCCACCAGCCCCGAACAACCTCAAGCGCATCGTCGCCGCGTCCCTCATCGGCACCACCATCGAGTGGTACGACTTCTTCCTGCACTGCGATTCTGGGCAACAGCGTCCCGCCGGAGCTGAGTAGCAAAATCGCGTGTGTGCGGGCAGCTACGCCATTTTTCATAACTTACAGCCAAGCGAAGATCACTCAACTACCCAGGGGACTTTGCCCAGCCCAAGGGCTCACAAGGACCCTCCTTGGGCAATCTCTATCGCAAGTCCGACGACCCGGAGGATAAACCATCCTTCTCGGAACCGTAGTCGCAGCCGCGAAATCAGGCACAATTCATCCGGCACTCACAAAACTCCGCCATCACGCTGCCCAACTGCCAAGTATCACAACTGATCTCACGCTGAGCATGATCGACTATGCGGTGAGGGTGTGGTTGAGGGTGGTGGCGGCGGTGCTGATGGTGCCGGGCATGAGGTGTCGGTAGATCTTGAAGGTGACGTCGATGTTCTTGTGTCCCATCCATTCGGCGACGTCGGTGATGGGGATGTTGTGGGTGAGGCAGTTGGAGGCGAAGAAGTGCCGGCAGCTGTAGATCACCATGCCCTCGGGGATCTCGACTTCGCCGGCCTTCTTGATCCGCTGCCATTGGTTGTTGAGGTAGTAGTGCGGGAACGGCCGGGACGGGTCCTGGGGGTGGCGTAGCAGGTAGCCGTCGGTGGTGCCGTGTGTGTCGGCGTACCACTCGATGGTCTCCTTGACCCGGGCGGGCAGGGGGACGTCGCGGTATTCGCCCATTTTGCGATGTTTGAGGCGGGCGTAGTGGCCGGTGGTCTGGTTGACCTGTTCGGTGATCCGGTAGACGTCGTCGGCGACGATGTTGCGCAGGTTGACGGCGGCGGCCTCGCCGTTGCGCATGCCGCAGCCGCTCATCAGATCGGTGATGAGCCGGAAGCGGTCGTCGCCGGCCGTGCGTATCTTCCGCAGCTGCGTGGGGGAGGGGATGACCGCGTGCCTGGGGTCATACTGCGGGGGTTTCACGCCGGTGAGGGGGTGGTCGTCGTAGAGGCCGAGGCGGTGGGCGTCCAGCAGGATCGTCTTGAGTTTGTCGAAGGCGTTGGCCTGGGTGGCCAGGCCGACGCCGGCGCGTTCCATGGACCGGATGAAGCCCTCGACGACCCAGTGGTCGAAGGTGTTCATCCGCCGGCTGCCCAGCAGCGGCAGCATGTGGTGCTCCAGCAGGGACTCCAGATGCCGCACCGACGCCGGGCTCAGATCACGCTGACCGGCCTTCCACTCCGCTGCATACTCACCGAACCGCATCGCCCCATAAACCAAGACCCGCTCCGCCTTCGCTGCGCTGCGAGGTCCCGCCTGCTTCCTGGCGTTGTGCACCTCCGTCAACCGCCCGATGGCCTTCTCCTGCGTGGCGAACCCCGACTCCTGAACCTGCCTCCCGGCCGCCGACCGATACCGGATCTTGTATGAGTGCGGGCACTTCGACCACCGCGGCCGCGGATGCTCACATTCCTTGAAGAACGACCCCATCCCACGGACCAACGAACGAGACACAGAGGAGAACATCCGATCGTACTGAAATAGAACCTGCATGGCGACCTGTCGATTTTTCAGGTGGCTGAAACTCGACACTTTTCACAAGGCGCGCTGCTGCTTTACCCAGACCTCTACTTCTGATGCTTTAAATCGAATCTTGGCGTTGGCGCCGACCCCGAACTTGTAAGGAACCAGCCCTGAGTGCGTAGCATTTCTGTAAACCCATGAAGTGGACACGTTCAGATACTCAGATACTTCCCTCACGCTCATGAATTGTGCCGCCACATTTCCTCCTGAGTTCGTTCATGCACTGTTGCCCCCTTGGTCTCTCGCTGACGTCTCGCACCAAGGGTTCAATTTTCCGGCGGATCGCCGGTTTGGCTAACCGGCGATCTTGCGCTATGTTCCTCGCTTCAAAGACAGGCCGCCCTGCTCGACGAGGGTTTGCTACGGCGCAGAACGTCAGGATCGGAGGCTGTCCTTCACCACTCCGTCCAAGTCGGTCGATCCCAGATAGAGCAGGGTGGCGAGGCAATGCCAACGGGCGAAGGACCTTGACCCACCGTCAGCGGCGTGGGCAGCCCAGGTGACGCGAAAGGAGCGGCTACTCGAGCTGCGCGAGTAGGCGGTTGTCGTCTTCTCGCTGATGAAGGAGTCGCTCATAGCGAGGACGTCGACGGGATTGCGAGGGCTCGTGGTCACTGTCGAGACGCTGGATGGAGCGGGCGGCTGGTCCACCGTCATCGAACTGCCCGTCACTGTCGAGATCAGGCAAGGCCCTCGACCCAGCAGGCTCTCGACCGATGCGTGGCAGCGCTACAGAGGAGAGGAAACGTGATCAACCGGGGATGACGTGGAACGGTCCGTCGAGCAAGCCACTGGGGTGAGGGGTTGAATGACGCATCGTTGCTTCCGACAGGCAGGCTTGGGCCTCAGGCTGCTTGACGCAAAGCCCGGGTCGGTACACACCCGTCCGAGTACACCGCTTGTCGGATTCCCACAAGCAACACGCATCGTTACACCTGAGCAGCTGCCATGGGACGAGCCCGCCGACTCCGGAGTCGGCATCAGCGAAGCGCTATAGCAATCGAGGGCACCTCATGAGGGGGCGAGTGGAGAGGACACCACTCCCCTCTACCTGATGACCCATCAGAAAAGTCAGCAAAAGGTCAGCATTGGTTCGGCTAAAGCTGCCCGCAGATGCCCATACCTTGGAATTCGCGGACAGCTTCAGGGGGCCCAGGAAGCAGAAGTCAAAGACCTGCGCCGCGGGATGCCCACACCGCTGGACAGATGCAGTAGCGATCGCAGGACCCGCGGCCCGGAACCCATGTTTCCGCAGGTCAGCGCACCCTTCCTCGCGGTTTCAAGGGTGCGTTCGGCAGCTCGGGCGCGGGCAGTGGAGCCCCGTCGTACCCCTGTACCTCGCCGAAACGTGACCCCTTCATCCAGTCCTCGCGGGCCTGTACGATCTCGTCATGTGACCGGCCGATGAAGTTCCACCACATGACGATCTCCTCCTCGAAGGGCGGTCCGCCCAGGAGCAGCAGGCGGGCCGGACCGCTCGCCCGGTTGGCCAGGGTGAGGGCGGTGCGGCCGGGGGGCGCGTAGCCGAGTTCGGCCGGCTTCAGGGGCGTGTCGGCGAGGAGGACGTCGCCGGTGTCGACGAGGAACCCGTGTTCGAAACCGGGATCCACGTCGAGGGTCACGCGGGCGCCCGGCTCCAGGGTGATCTCGGCGCCGAGCAGCGGGGTGAAGGTGCGTACCGGCGAGGTGTCGCCGGCGAGCGTGCCCAGGAAGACGCGCGCCTGGCCGCCGTCCAGCGCGACCGGGGCGGGGACGTGGTGCTGGAAGTCCCGTGCCGTGTCGCGGTGTTCCCCGGGCAGCGCCACCCACAGCTGCGCGCCGTGCAGGATCCGGGTGCCGCGGGTGGAGACCTCGGAGTGGCTGATGCCGTGCCCGCCGGTCATGAGGTTGAGTTCGCCGGGCCGGACGCAGGCGTGGCTGCCGAGACTGTCGCGGTGTTCGATCTCACCGCTGAACAGCCAGCTGACGGTCTGCAGGCCGGTGTGCGGGTGCGGCGGTACGCGCATGCCGCCGGACTCGGTGACGTCGTCGGGACCGTAGTGGTCGGCGAAGCACCAGGCGCCGATGAGGGTGCGTGCCCGCTGGGGCAGGGTCCGCCGTACCCGCATGGCCCGGGGACCGCCGAGGGGTACGTCCCTCGGGGTGAGGACCTCGATGCCCGGCGGGGGCGGTCCGTCGGCGTCCGCGCCGCAGACCGTCTCCGTCGGGTGCGTCTCCGTGTTGCTCATGCGCTGGTCCCTCCACCACCCAGGAAAGTTTCGCTTTCGACTTCATTGTCGACGACAGGCCGGACACCCCATGACCGCGCGAGGAGGACGAGAAGGGCGAGGACGGCCTCGTGGACCGTCTGCGAGAATGAGGGCCGGTCTCGGAGCACCGCGGATGCGCGGTGCCCGTCGCACAACGGGAGTACGCACGGTGTCGCCACAGCACGAAGCCCCCCGCTCGTCCGGGGACCGCACGGACCTCCGGGCCGACTGCGCCGCCTGCTTCGGCCTGTGCTGCGTGGCCCTGCCCTTCGCCCGCTCCGCCGACTTCGCCGCCGACAAGGCCGCCGGCCGGCCGTGCTCGAACCTCCGGCAGGACTTCCGCTGCGGCATCCACGAGCGGCTGCGCGACGAGGGCTACCCCGGCTGCACCGTCTTCGACTGCTTCGGCGCCGGGCAGAAGGTGTCGCAGGTGACCTTCGGCGGCACCGACTGGCGCCGGGCGCCGGAGTCGGCGCGCTCCATGGTCGAGGTCTTCCCCGTGATGCGGCAGCTGCACGAGCTGCTCCACTACGTCACCGAGGCCCTCGGCCTCGCGGCGGCCCGCCCCGTCCACGAGGAGCTGCGCAAGGCGCGGGCCCGGATCGACGGCCTGACCCGCGGCAGCGCCGAGTCGATCACCGGACTGGACGCGAACGCGCTGCGCGGCGAGGTCAACCCGCTGCTGCTGCGGGCGAGCGAGCTGGCCCGCGCCCGGGTCCCGGGCCGCAGGAAGAACCACCGCGGGGCCGATCTGATCGGCGCGAAGCTGTCCGGCGCCGACCTGCGCGGGGCGAGCCTGCGCGGCGCCCTCCTCGTCGCCGCCGACCTCGGCGGGGCGGACCTGCGCGAGGCCGACCTGATCGGCGCCGACCTGCGCGACGCGGACCTGCGCGGCGCCGATCTCACCGGCGCGCTCTTCCTCACCCAGGCGCAGCTGAACGCGGCCCGGGGCGACGCGGCCACCGCACTGCCTCCCGCCCTCAGCCGTCCCGCCCACTGGTAGGCGCGGGCGCCGGTCCCGACAGTCCGGCGAGCACCTTGTCGGGGGTCAGCGGGAGTTCGCGGAAGCGGACGCCGGTGGCGTGGTGGACGGCGTTGCCGATGGCGGCCGCGCTGCCCACGTTGCCGATCTCGCCGATCCCCTTGCTGCCCATCGGGTTGAGGCGGGTGTCGTCCTCGTCGATCCAGTGCGCCTCGACGGCGGGCACGTCGGCGTGGGCGGGCACGTGGTACGACGCCAGGTCGGACTCGGTGAAGTCGCCGAACGCGGGGTCCATCGTGCTGCCCTCGGTCAGCGCCATGCCCAGCCCCATGGTCATGCCGCCGATGAACTGGGAGCGTGCGGTGCGGGCGTTGAGGATCCGTCCGGCGGCGAAGACGCCGAGCATCCGGCGCACCCGGACCTCGCCGGTGACGGAGTCGACGGTGACCTCGGCGAAGTGCGCGCCGAAGGCGTGCCGGGCGTAGGGGCTGTCGGCGTCCGCCCGGCCGGCCGTGTCGGCGCGGGCGGAGATCCCTTCGTCGGGCAGCCGGCCCGTGAGGCCGCCCAGCCGGCCCGTGAGCCTGGTGCACGCGTCGTGCACGGCCCATCCCCAGGAGGCGGTCCCGGAGGATCCCCCGGCCAGGGACGCGGGCGGCAGGTCGCTGTCGCCGATCTCGGTCCGCACCCGCTCCAGCGGCACGCCGAGGGTGTCGGCCGCCACCTGGGCGAGCACGGTGCGGGCTCCGGTGCCGATGTCGGTGGCGTTGACGCGGACGACGAAGGTCCCGTCCGGCAGCGCGCGTGCCTCGGCGGTGGACGGCCGGACGAGCACGGGGTACGTGGCCGCCGCGACGCCCGTGCCGACCAGCAGCGGTCCCTCCGCCCGGGAACGGGGGCGGGGGTCCCTGCGGTCCCAGCCGAAGCGGCGCGCCCCCTCGCGCAGGCACTCCGTGAGGTGCCTGCTGCTGAACGGTTTGCCGCTGTCCGGTTCGCGTTCGGGTTCGTTGAGGACGCGCAGCTCCACCGGGTCCGTGCCGAGGGCGGTGGCGAGTTCGTCCACCGCGGACTCCAGGGCGTACATGCCGGGGCACTCACCGGGGGCGCGCATCCAGGACGGGGTCGGCACGTCGAGCCGGACCACGCGGTGGAGCGTACGGCTGCTCGGGGCGGCGTACATGACGCGTGCGGGGACCGCCGCCTGCTCCACGAACTCCTTGACGCGGGAGCTGTGGGTGACGATCTCGTGGGTCAGGCCGGTCAGCCGGCCGTCGGCGCCGGCGGCGAGGCGGAGCCGGTGCAGGGTGGGGGCCCGGTGGCCGACGACGGCGGGCAGGTGACGGCGGGGCAGGGCGACGGTCACCGGCCGGCCGGTCTCGCGGGCGGCCATGACGGCGAGCACGACGTCGGGGCGCGGGGTGCCCTTGGAGCCGAAGCCGCCGCCCACATGGGCGGTGTCGACGGTGATCCGGTCCTCGGGCAGCCCGAACAGCGCGGCGAGCGTGGCGCGTACCGCGGTGCCGCCCTGGCTGGAGGTGTGGACGAGCAGCCGGTCGCCCTCCCACCGGGCCGTGCTGGCGTGGGGCTCCATGGGGTGGTTGTGCAGCGGCGGCACGCGATAGGTGACGTCGACGCGGACGGGAGCGGAGGCGAAGGCGCCGTCGGGGTCACCGTACTCGCGGCGGGCCGGGTATCCGGCGTTGGCGGTCTCCGGCTCGTACGCCTCGGGGTGGTCCGCGGTGAGGGTCACGTCGTGCTCCTCCACGGCGTACTCGACCCGGACGGCCGCGGCGGCGGCACGGGCCTCCTCCGGGGTCCGGGCGACGGCGAGCGCGACGTACCAGCCCCGGTGCGGCACCCCGGGGTCCTGGAGCACGGCCAGGGTGGGATCGTCGGGCTCGGCGAGCCGGGGGGCGTTCTCGTGGGTGAGCACGGCGAGGACGCCGGGCAGGGCGAGGGCGGCGGCGGTGTCGACGGCCGTCACCCGGCCGCGGGCGACGGTGGCCGGTACGGGTCGGGCGTGGACGCGGTCCGCCAAGGGGTGTTCCGCGGCGTAGCGGGCGCCGCCGGTGACCTTCCGGCGTCCTTCGCGGCGTACGGCGGGGGCGCCCAGCGCGGTGCCGGTGCCGGTCATGAGTCCTCCGTGAGGTGTCGGGCGGGCCGGACCGGGGGCGCGAGCCGGGTCAGGACGTCCACGGCGAGGTTCCGGGCGAGGGGCACCTTGTAGCCGTTGTCCCGCAGCGGCCGGGCCGCCTCGAGTTCCAGGTCCACGGCGCGGGCGAAGGAGTCCGGGGTCGCCGGGGCGCCGCGCAGTGCCGTCTCGGCGCGTTCGGCCCGCCACGGCTTGTGGGCGAGCGCGCCGAAGGCGAGCCCCACGTGGGCGACGGTGCCGTCGTCCGCCGTGTCCAGGACGGCGGCGACCGACGCCAGGGCGAACGCGTACGAGGCGCGGTCGCGGGCCTTGCGGTAGGCGGAGGGCAGCGCCGCGGTGGCGGCCGGGAGCACCACGCCGGTGATCAGTTCGCCGGGCCGGATCACGGTGTCCCGCTCCGGGTGGTCGCCGGGGAGCCGGTGGAACCGGTCCGCCGGGACGGCCCGGGCGCCCTGGCCGCCGTACAGCTCCACGCGTGCGTCCAGGGCGGCCAGGGCGACCGCCATGTCCGAGGGGTGGGTGGCGATGCAGTGCTCGGAGTGGCCGAGCACCGCGTGGTCGCGGTGGGTGCCCTCCCGGGCGCCGCAGCCGCTGCCCGGCGCGCGCTTGTTGCACGGCTTGGACAGGTCCTGGAAGTGGGGGCAGCGGGTGCGCTGGAGGAGGTTGCCGCCGGTGGTGGCGGCGTTGCGCAACTGTCCGGAGGCCCCGGCGAGGAGCGCCTGGGACAGGGCGGGGTAGCGGTCGCGGACCAGGGGGTGGGCGGCGAGGTCGCTGTTGCGGACGGTGGCGCCGGCGCGCACGGAGCCGTCGGGCAGTTCCTCCACCGTGTCCAGCGGCAGACGGCCGACGTCGACGAGGACGTCGGGGCGCTCCACGCCCAGCTTCATCAGGTCGACGAGGTTGGTGCCGCCGCCGAGGCAGCGGGCGCCGGGACGGGCGGCGAGCGCCTCGGCCGCCTCCTCGACGGTGGCGGCCCGTACGTATCCGAAGGGTTTCACTCAGATCACGTCCCGCACGGCCTCGACGATGTGCGGATAGGCGCCGCAGCGGCACAGGTTGCCGCTGAGCCGCTCGCGGATCTCGGCCTCGTCCAGCGGCACGGGCCGTCCCGAGGGGGCGGCCGGGTCGGTGACGTGGGACGGATGGCCGGCCCCGGCCTCGGCGAGGACGCCGACGGCGGAGCAGATCTGCCCCGGCGTGCAGTACCCGCACTGGAAGGCGTCCCGGTCGAGGAAGGCCTGCTGCAGGGGGTGCAGACCGTCGCCGCCGTCGGTGAGGCCCTCGACCGTGATGACGTCGCAGCCGTCCAGGGACACGGCCAGGAGCAGGCAGCCGTTGACGCGGCGGCCGTCGACCAGGACCGTGCAGGCCCCGCACTGGCCGTGGTCGCAGCCCTTCTTGGTCCCGGTGAGGCCGAGGTCCTCGCGCAGGACGTCCAGCAGGACCCGCCGGTGGTCGAGGCGGAGGGTGTGCGGCTTTCCGTTGACCGTGAGTACGGTGTCCGAGCGGTGCTCGGGGGTGGGTTCACTGCTCATGGCGAGGTGGCCTTCCGGAGGGGGCGGGCGGTCAGCCGGCGGCGTTGTCGACGCGGAGCCGTACCTGGTCCTCCAGGCGCCGGAGGCTGGTGTCCAGGGCGTCGCCGACGGCCTTCTCGCCCGGGTCGTGGCTGTCGTCGAAGAAGGACAGGTGCACCGTGACCTCGCTGGCCCCGCTGCCGATGCCGGCGACCTGCAGCCAGCCGGTGTAGCCGCCCTGCCCGCGCGTGCCCCATTCGAGCCTCATCTGGTCCCGCCGGGCACGGAGCAGGGCGGAGACGTCCTCGTCGAAGCGGTCCTCGTGCACGGTGACGACGGGCGGTTCCTCGGCGCGCACGTGCAGGTCCTCGGGCAGCCAGTCGCCCATCCGGCCGACGTCGGCGGCCTGGTCGAAGACGTGCTCGGGTGAGGCGGGCATCGTGTGTGAACGCTCGTACTCGGTCATCTCGGTACCGTTCCTCGATTCGGTCGGCCGACAGGGCCGGGGCCGCCGTGCGGACAGCCCCGGGGCACGGTGCTATTCGTTGCCGAAGACCGCCTTCTGCACCTCGTCGGGTCCGTCGAACCGCTTGGCGCCGGTCCGCGTCAGCTTCTGGACGAGCTGGTCGTCCGCGCCGTTGTTCCTCGCCACCGAGACCAGGTCGTCCTGGCCGGCGGGGTAGTCGGCGCCCTTGAGTGCCTTCTGCAGGTCGATCGGGCTGAGGTCGGCCATGGCAGCCTCCCGTGGTGGGGCGGCGCGGCGTGTCCGCGCGAGGACCTGGCGGGTACCCCGGGCGCCCGGAGGTGATTCGGCCGTCGTCCCGGCCCTGAACCGAGTAGGCGGCTGCGCCGGTCCGAGTACGCGTACTCAGGCGCGGGGAGCCCGCCGCGCCCGAAGCTGACCGGCAGGAACCCGTCTGCCGGAAGGACGTCCTTTGCTCAGCCGTGCCGCCGCCGCCCTGCTGCCCCTGTTCGGGCGGCTCATCGTCACCCGTGAGAGCGGCGGGCCGTTCCCCGCGGGCAGTGTCTTCGTCGCCAACCACGACTCGATGGCCGATCCGGCGCTCGTGCTGGCCGCCCTGCGCGGGGTGGGCGTCACACCGGTCGTCCTGGCGACGGCGGGGCTGTGGCGGGTGCCCGTGCTGGGACGCGCCCTGTCGAAGGGCGGACACGTTCCCGTGCACCGGGGGTCGGCACGCGCGGCGGACGCGCTTCAGGCCGCGGCGGAGGCGGTGCGGTCGGGGCGCCATGTGCTCATCTACGCGGAAGGCGGCCTGCCGTCACGTCCGGACGCGGGGTGTGCCGCGCCCCGGCCGTTCCGTACGGGTCTGGCGCGGCTGTCGACCGCGACCGGCGCGCCGGTCGTCCCCGTGGGCCAGGCGGGGGCCCGGCGGCTGGCCTCCGGACCGGTCGCGAAGCAACTGGCCGGTGTACTGACCGCCCCGTTGCGCCGTCCGCGTCTCCATGTCCACATCGGCCATCCCGTGCACCTGCCGCCCGGCACGGCGGCCGGGACGGCGACGGCGCACCGGGCGGTCAGTGCCGCCTGGCGGCGGGCCGCCCGGGCCGTGGGCGAGCCGGTCCACGAGGGATGACGCACGGTCACAGGTCGTCCGTGTCGGTGCGGCCGGCCAGGCGCTCGTAGCGTTGCCGGGCGGCCTGCGGGCTGCCCAGGCCGAGGCCGAAGGCGATCTCGGGCCAGGTCATGCCGCGTCCGCGCGCCATCTGCAGGAGGCCGGCCTCCAGCTCGTCCATCTCCGCGCGGGCCCGGGGCACGAGGCTCAGCGCGGCGGTGATGTCCGCGCGGTCCACCTCGGGTTCGCCGTCCTCGGGCAGCGCGGCGCCGCTGAGCAGGAAGGCCACGAGCCTGACCGCCTCGTGCGGGCCGATCACTCCGGGGTGGATCTGACGGCGGCGCTGTGCGTCCGTGGCCGCGTGCCGCTCGGCGATGCGGAACAGGGAGGCGTGCACCCGTTGCACGCGCGCCGCGTCGGAACTCGGCGGCGTGAAGGGGTCGTCGGGCTGTGCGGGGGTGGTCGAGGACATGGCACGAGCATCACAGGATGAACATCTCGTTGTCAACGGAAAATTTTTTCGCGGCGACCGATGACTTCGCGCGCCCCCGCACGTCCATCCATGCGACGGACGCGCCCGCGGACCGGGCGCAGGACGAGAGGACAACGCCATGAGCACCGAGCGGACCACCACGGACAACGCCTTCTCCTACCACCTGACCCGCATCCTGGACGCCCCCGTGGGCCGGGTGTGGCAGGCCTGGACCACTCCGGAGCAGTACGCCCGGTGGGCGTACGCCGCCCCCGGCTCCGTCGAGATGGACGTGCGGCCGGGCGGCGCCTGGAAGGCCACCATGGTCACGCCGGGCGGCGAGTTCCCGCTGACCGGGTCCTATCTCGACGTCGCCGAGAACCGCCTGCTGGTGGTGGGGATGGACGTGCCCGGCAAGCCCGAGCCGTCGGCGATGACCGTGGAACTCGACGAGGAGGGCGGCCGGACGCGGATCGCGGTCCGCCAGACGTGCGACACGGCGGAGGAACGCGACATGACCGAGCAGGGCAGCACCATGCTCCTCGACAGCCTCACCGCCTTCCTGGCCGAGGACGCCTGACGGCGGGTCCGGCTCGCGTGGTCGGACTCGTCCACCGGTGCGACGCTGGGGTGGACAGGTTCCCAGGACGAGAACCCGGAGGGAGAACGATGGGACGGGACGTCCCGGCGCTCACCTTCACCCGCGAGGACCGCCGCCGCTACCGGATCAAGATGCAGGAGTGCCTCGACACGTTCGCGCAGATGCTGCGCGACTCGCGCTTCGAGGCCGAGCGGCCCCAGGTGGGGCTGGAGATCGAGCTGAACCTGGTCGACGACCGGGCCGAGCCCGCGATGCGCAACACCGATGTGCTGGAGGCGATCGCGGACCCGGCCTGGGCGACGGAGCTGGGCCGGTTCAACCTCGAGATCAACATCCCGCCGAGGCGGCTCACCGCGGGCGGCCCCGACTCCTGGGAGTCCGAGATCCGCGCCGCGCTGAACCACGCGGAGCAGCGCGGCGCGTCAATCGGCGCCCATCTGATCATGACGGGCATCCTGCCCACCCTGCGGCAGGAGGACGTCGGCGAGGGATCCCTCTCGGAGAACCCGCGCTACCGGCTGCTCAACGACCAGATCTTCGCGGCGCGCGGAGAGGACCTGTACATCGAGGTGACCGGCATCGACCGGTTGCGCGCCTACGCGGACACGATCACCCCGGAGGCCGCCTGCACCAGCACGCAGTTCCACCTCCAGGTGTCCCCGGAGCAGTTCGCCGACTACTGGAACGCGGCGCAGGCGATCGCCGGGGTGCAGGTCGCGCTCGCGGCCAACTCGCCCTTCCTGTTCGGCAAGGAGCTGTGGCACGAGACCCGCGTCCCGCTGTTCGAACAGGCCACCGACACCCGCCCGCAGGAGATCAAGGTGCAGGGCGTGCGGCCCCGGGTGTGGTTCGGGGAACGCTGGATCACCAGCGTCTTCGACCTCTTCGAGGAGAACCTGCGCTACTTCCCGGCCCTGCTCCCCCTGTGCGACGAGCAGGACCCGGTGGAGACGCTGGAGCGGGGCGACACCCCCGAGCTCGCCGAGCTGACCCTGCACAACGGCACCATCTACCGCTGGAACCGCCCGGTCTACGCCGTCGCCCACGACCGACCGCACGTGCGGGTGGAGAACCGGGTGCTGCCCGCCGGCCCGACCGTGGCCGACACCCTCGCCAACGGCGCCTTCTACTACGGGCTGACCCGCGCCCTGGTGGAGGAGGACCGTCCGGTGTGGTCACGGATGTCCTTCTCGGCCGCCGAGGACAATCTGCGGACGGCGGCGCGGTACGGCATCGACGCCCGGCTGTACTGGCCCGGGATGGGTGAGGTGCCCGCGTCCGAACTGGTCCTGCGGCGGCTGCTGCCGCTGGCGCACCGCGGGCTGGAGCGCTCCGGCATGGACGACGCCTGGCGCGAGCCGCTGCTCGGCGTCATCGA
Organism: Streptomyces caelestis; assembly: GCF_001279005.1. Taxonomy (GTDB): domain Bacteria; phylum Actinomycetota; class Actinomycetes; order Streptomycetales; family Streptomycetaceae; genus Streptomyces; species Streptomyces heliomycini. The sequence continues at coordinate 139,814 of NZ_LGCN01000199.1, read as the reverse complement.
GCAGCGCTGCGTCACCGGCCGCAACGGGGCGGTGTGGCAGAAGGAGATGTTCCACCACATCGAGGCCCTGGCGCACTGCGGGCGCCACGAGGCGCTGCGGCGCATGACGCAGCAGTACATCGACTACATGCACCTCAACGCCCCGGTCCACACCTGGCCCGTCGACTGATCCGGGCGGGCGCCCGTCAGCCCGGCCGGCGTCCGGTGTCGGAGTCGTCGGGGTCGACCCCGGTGAAGGCGGACTCGTCCTTGGTCCCGCCGGGGCGCCGGGAGCGGCCCCGGGGGCCCGTGTCCCGCTTGCCCTCCTCGTCCCGGCCCGCGTACTCCTCGCCCCGCCGGGCGTCACTGCGCGCGACGTCGCCCGGGACGGAGGTGCGCTCCTCCTCGGCGTGCTCGCGGCCCGCCCCGCGCGACGGCGCGTGTTCCTCCGCGTGGAAGGACCGGCGGGCGCTCGGGTTCTCCTCCTGCCGCGTCCCGTCCACGTCCGGGGACCAGCCGTGGTGCTCACTCCCCTGGTGACGACTGGCCCCGCGGCCCTGCGACGGCCGCGGCGACTTGCGATCCTCGGGCATGGGTCGTCCCACCTGTCCGCTCTCGTGGGGGCGCGTCCCTCAGCGCCCCGGCAGTAAAAGCGTCCCACTCATCACGAGGGCGGGCATATCGGACGCGTCGGGGGCCGGTTGCCTCGACCCACTTCACTCACACGGGTGATGACCGGGATTCATGTCGACGTCCGCCGCCCGGTGTGTCCGACCATCGCAGACAGCCGGGCCGTTCCTCGCCGACGGCCGCAGCATCCCGGAGAGGCCGTCGCCATGCGCATCCCGCTCATCACCGGCGCCTGCGCCTGCCTCACACGGCGGGTCCACGCCGAGCGGCGGGAGCGCGGGCACGCCGTCGCCGTCGGGATGACGCCGGCCGGTCCGGACGTGGTCGCGGCCGTGGACCGGCACGCCCCCCGGGCTGGTCGTGGCCCCCGTGCCGAAGACGGTCGCCCCGCGCGAGGCGTGGCCGGGTCCGGACGGGCCCGGTCGCGCGCCCCGGGCCCGTCGGCGGCCGGGGGTCGTCCTCCCCGGACCGGGCGGTCCACGAGGGCGTCACGGTCCTTTGGACCGGGGAGGGGAGGGACGCGGGGTCCGTGCGGGCCACGGCGGCGCTCCCCCCGCCCCCGGCCGCCGGGAGCGGCCTGTACCGGGGTGAGCCGCCCGAGGGGTCCCTCGGCCATGCCCGTCCGGACCGCGCGGCCCGGCACCGCACCTCGCCGCGTCGCCGGAACGCCCGTGCGGCTCCTCCCCCGCTCCCGGCTCCGCCCGAGCGGGGACCCCCGTGGAGGGCGCTCCGGCGCCTTGCGACGCACGGCACGACCACGCGGCCCGACCGGATGCTCGTGGGGGAAGGACCCCCAAGAGATCACCCGGCCGGCCCAGCGCCGGGCGGGTTCCTCCGGCGCGCGGCCGTGGCTCGTCGCGGAGAAGGCCGGGAGCGGGCTCCGCGAGGCCGTCACACCACTGGCCGCGGTGCGCGAGCGGGACCGCGCGCACACGCGCAGGATTTCCCTCGACCCCGGCGCTCCGTACCACGCCCCGCGCCGGGCGTCCGTACGGAAACAGCCGTCGCCTGCTCCGCCTGCGGTGCCGTCCGGCGGGGCCGACGCTTGAGAGCCAAGGACACGGGCCGAGACATCGGCACGGCCGCATTCCTCCCCAGGAGGCGTTGATGAACGCAAGCCCCCCGGCCACGAACGCCGAGGCGGAGACGTCCGGCGGCACCGGCGCGGACGAGAAGCCGATCCACATCCTCTGGATCAACGCCGGGCTGAGTTGCGACGGCGACTCGGTCGCCCTGACGGCCGCGATGCAGCCCAGCATCGAGGAGATCGCCCTGGGCGGTCTGCCGGGTCTGCCGAAGATCGCCGTGCACTGGCCGCTCATCGACTTCGAGTGCGGGCCGATCGGCGGCGCGGACACGTTCATCGAGTGGTTCTTCAAGGGCGAGCGCGGGGAGATCGACCCGTTCGTCCTGGTGGTCGAGGGGTCCGTGCCGAACGAGGCGATCAAGAAGGAGGGGTACTGGTCCGGCTTCGGCGACGACCCGGAGACCGGTCAGCCCATCACCACCAGCGAGTGGATCGACCGGCTGGCGCCCAAGGCGCTCGCCGTCGTGGCCATCGGCACCTGCGCGACCTACGGCGGCATCCACGCCATGGCCGGGAACCCGACCGGCGCGATGGGCGTGCCCGACTACCTGGGCTGGGACTGGAAGTCGAGGGCCGGCATCCCCATCGTCTGCGTCCCGGGCTGTCCCATCCAGCCGGACAACTTCGCCGAGACCCTCACCTATCTGCTCTACCAGGCCGCGGGGTCCGCGCCGATGATCCCGCTGGACGACAAGCTGCGCCCCACCTGGCTGTTCGGGGCCACCGTGCACGAGGGGTGCGACCGGGCCGGCTACTACGAGCAGGGCCAGTTCGCGATGGCGTACGACTCCCCGACGTGTCTGGTGAAGATCGGCTGCTGGGGGCCCGTGGTGAAGTGCAACGTGCCCAAGCGCGGCTGGATGAACGGCATCGGCGGCTGCCCGAACGTCGGCGGCATCTGCATCGCCTGCACCATGCCCGGCTTCCCCGACAAGTTCATGCCGTTCATGGACGAGCCGCCCGGCGCGAGGTTCTCCAGCTCCGTCAGCGGCGCCTACGGAGGCGTGGTGCGCAAGCTGCGGACCATCACCGCCCGGACGGTGGACAAGGAGCCCAAGTGGCGGCACACCGGCCGGAAACTCACCACCGGCTACCGGCCGCCCTGGTGATCACCACCTGACGCCGGCCCGCGATCCGCTCACCGACCCGAACGACCGAAGGGCAGCACCGACACAATGGCGACCTCGACGACGACCGGTGAGGGCACCGGCCTGGTGGAGATGGCATGGGACCCGATCACCCGGATCGTGGGCAGCCTCGGCATCCACACGAAGATCGACTTCAAGCAGAAGCGGGTCGCCGAGTGCTACAGCACCTCGTCGGTCTTCCGCGGCTACAGCCTCTTCATGCGGGGCAAGGACCCGCGCGACGCCCACTTCATCACCAGCCGCATCTGCGGCATCTGCGGCGACAACCACGCCACCTGCTCGGTGTACGCGCAGAACATGGCGTACGGCGTGAAGCCGCCGCACCTCGGTGAGTGGATCATCAACTGCGGCGAGGCCGCGGAGTTCATGTTCGACCACAACATCTTCCAGGAGAACCTGGTCGGGGTCGACTACTGCGAGAAGATGGTCCGCGAGACCAACCCGGGCGTCCTCGAACGCGCCGAACGCACCGAGGCGCCGCACGCCGCCGACCACGGCTACCGCACCATCGCCGACATCATGCGCTCGCTCAACCCGCTGGAGGGCGAGTTCTACCGGGAGGCGCTCCAGGTCAGCCGGTACACGCGGGAGATGTTCTGTCTGATGGAGGGCCGCCACGTACACCCCTCCACGCTGTACCCGGGCGGTGTCGGCACCATCGGCTCGGTGCAGCTCTTCACGGACTACATGACCCGCCTCATGCGGTACTGCGAGTTCATGAAGCGGGTCGTGCCGCTCCACGACGACCTGTTCGACTTCTTCTACGAGGCGCTCCCCGGCTACGAGGAGGTGGGCCGCAGGCGCGTGCTGCTGGGCTGCTGGGGCGCGTTCAACGATCCCGAGTACTGCGACTTCACCTACGCCAACATGAGCGACTGGGGACGGCGCATGTTCGTCACCCCGGGCGTGATCGTGGACGGCGAGCTGGTCACCAACGACCTCACCGAGATCAACCTCGGCATCCGCATCCTGCTGGGCAGCTCCTACTACGAGGACTGGGAGGGCCGGGAGCAGTTCGTCACCCGTGACCCGCTCGGCAACCCGGTCGACCCGCGCCACCCGTGGAACCAGCACACCATCCCCGCACCCCAGAAGCGGAACTTCGACGACAAGTACAGCTGGGTGATGTCCCCCCGCTGGTTCGACGGCAAGGACCACCTGCCGCTCGACACCGGCGGCGGCCCCCTCGCCCGTCTGTGGTCCACCGCGCTGTCCGGGCTCGTCGACCTCGGGTACGTCAAGGCGACCGGGCGCAGCGTCGTCATCAACCTGCCGCGCACCCTCACCAAGCCGGAGACCACCTTCGAGTGGAGGATCCCGCAGTGGTCCAACGCGCTGGAACGCAACCGCGCCCGCACCTACTTCCAGGCGTACTCCGCCGCCGTGGCCCTGCACTTCGCGGAGATGGGCCTCGCGGAGGTGCGCGCCGGACGCACCCGGACGTGGGAGAAGTTCGAGGTGCCGGACGAGTCGATCGGCGTCGGCTTCACCGAGGCGGTGCGCGGTGTGCTGTCGCACCACATGGTCGTCCGGGAGGGGAAGATCGCCAACTACCACCCGTACCCGCCGACCCCGTGGAACGCGTCCACCCGCGACACCTACGGCACTCCCGGCCCGTACGAGGACGCGGTGCAGAACACGCCGATCTTCGAGGAGAACTCCCCGGAGGACTTCAAGGGCATCGACATCATGCGCGCCGTGCGCAGTTTCGACCCGTGTCTGCCGTGCGGCGTCCACATGTACGTCGGCGAGGGCCGGACGGTGAAGTCGATGCACGTGCCCACCGGCCTGAGCGGTCTGGCCGGATGAGCGCCGCGGACGCGGGCCCGAACGCGGAGACGGCCGGGCGGAGGGTCGAGGAGGTCCTCGACCGGCTCGCCTCCTTGGGCGACCGCGCGGCGTGCGAGGCCGCCGAGGAACTCGTGCGCGTCCTCATGGAGTTCTACGGCGCGGGGTTCGCGCGGGCCGTGGACCTGCTCGGCCGCCGCCCGGAGCGGCCGGCCCGTGAGGCCGTGGACGCGCTGCTCCGGGACGAGCTCGTCGCGGGCCTGCTGGTGCTGCACGGACTGCATCCCCACGACGCGCCGACCCGTATCGCCCACGCCCTCGACGCCCTTCCGCAGGACGTGGAGAACACCGGATTCGACCCGGTCACGGGCGAGTTGCGGCTGCGGCCGGTCTCCTCGGGGGGCTGCGGCGGCTCCCGGGACGCCGTCGAGCGGGCGGCCCGGGACACGCTCGCGTGTTTCGCCCCCGAGGTGACGGCGGTGACGTGGGAGCCGGACGCCGCGTCCGGGCCGGTGCTGCTCCAGATCGGCGCGGGCCCGCCCGGCGCGTCCCCGTCCGGGCCGAACGGCCGTCCGCCGGCCACCGCGGCGCCGTGAGCACGCGGCAGCTCCCGGAGCGTGGGGGCCTGTTCCGGTTCACCGCGCCCCGGCCGCCCCGCGAGGAACGCTGCGAGCTGTGTGCCGTCGCTCTGCCGGACCCCGGGCACCGGCATCTCGTCGACACCGAGAACCGGTCCCTGGCCTGTGCCTGCGACCCCTGCGCCCGGCTCCTGGAGGTGTCGGGCGCGTCCGCGGGACGGTTCCGCGCGGTTCCGGGCCGCTATCTGAGCGACCCCGGGCACGGCCTCGACGAGGCCGCCTGGGAACGGCTGCGCATCCCCGTGGGCGTCGCGTTCTTCTTCCGCAACTCCGCGCTCGACCGGCTGGTCGCGCTCTACCCGAGCCCGGCCGGCGCGACCGAGAGCGAACCGGAGCCGGAGGCCTGGCAGTCCGTCCTGGACGCCTCCCCCCTGGCCGGGCTCCTCGAACCCGACGTGGAGGCGCTGCTGCTGCGCCGCCACCGAGGGCGGGTGGAGTGCCATCTGGTGCCGATCGACATCTGCTACGAACTGGTGGGCCGCATGCGACTGCGGTGGCAGGGCTTCGACGGCGGCGCGGAGGCACGCGCCGATCTGGAGGAGTTCTTCGGCCATGTGCGCGAGCGGGCCCGTGCGCTCGGAGGGGGCCCGTCGTGACCGAGTTCGGCTTCGCGTGCACGGGGGTGCGCGCCGACCCGTACGCCGCGGGTCCGGCACTGGTCTTCCGGCTGCGGGTCACCGCGTCCCCGGGCACACGGGTGCACGCGCTGGCGCTGCGCTGCCAGATCCGCATCGAGCCCGCCCGCCGGGGCTACGACGACACCGAGGCCGCCGCCCTGACCGACCTGTTCGGGCAACGGTCCCGCTGGGGCGCCACCCTCAACCCCGTGGAGTTCGCCCAGGTCCCGGTGATGGTGCGGGGGTTCACCGGCGAGACCGAGACCGACCTGGTGGTGCCCTGCACCTACGACATGGACATCGCCTCCTCCCGCTACTTCCACGCCCTGGAGGACGGGGAGGTGCCGCTGCGGATGCTGTTCTCCGGCACCGCCTTCACCGGAGCCGGCGGGTTTTGGGTCGAGCCCGTCCCCTGGGACGAGGAGGCCGCCTTCCGGATGCCGGTGAGGACCTGGCGGGAGATGGTCGACCGGCACTTCCCCGGCTCGGGCTGGATCCGGCTGCCCAGGGACGCGATGGACGCGCTGCTCGCCTACCGGTCCCGGCGGGCGCTGCCCTCGTGGCAGGCGACCGTCGAAGGGCTGCTGGAAGCGGCGGGTGAGAGGACACGATGACCACGACGACGTTCACCGCCCCGGCCGAGGCCCGCCTCGCGGTGGCCCGGCAGGTCGCCGACGCCGTGCTGTTCGAGGGGTACGTGCTCTACCCCTACCGTGCGTCGGCCGCCAAGAACAGGCTGCGCTGGCAGTTCGGGGTGCTGGTGCCCCCGTCCTGGACGGCGACGGCCGCGGAGCACGACTTCCAGCACACCGAGCTGCTGATGGAGCCGCGCCGGGGCGCCGTCCTCTCCGTCGAGGTGCGCTTCCTGCACGCCCGGCGGCGCACGGTGCAGCGGGTCCTGCCGGACGGTGGTTTCGAGACCGTCGGCGAACTGCGCCTGGCGGACCGGGTGATCGTCCCGTGGGACGAGGGCCGGGAGGAACGGGTCCGGCTCACCGTCGCCGTCGAGGAGCTGGCGGGTTCCGGCGCCGTCGTCCCCTTCGACCGGCCGGCCGGTGAGGAGACCGAACCGGTCACGGACGCCGACGGGACGGTCGTGGGGCGGCTGGTCCGGCGCCACGAGGCGGTGCGGGGCGTCCTGCGCCTGTCGGCGAGCCCGCTGGACGGCCCGTACACCGCGCAGCGGCTCAGCGCGGTCGTCGAGAACACCGGCGAGTGGCTGCCCGGGGAGGGCGCCGGCCGCGACGCGGCGCTGTCCCGTTCCCTGGTCGCCACGCACACGCTGCTGCACCTGGACGCCGGGCGGTTCCTGTCGCTGACGGACCCTCCGGAGTGGGCCCGGGGCGCCGCCGCGGCCTGCCGCAATCTGCACACCTGGCCCGTGCTGGCCGGGGAGCCGGACTCCCGTGACCTGGTGCTCTCCTCCCCGATCATCCTGGAGGACCACCCGGCCATCGCCCCGGAGAGCCCGGGCGCCCTGTACGACGCCACGGAGATCGACGAGATCCTCGCCCTGCGCACCGCGGCCCTCACGGACGAGGAGAAGCGCGAGGCGAGGGGGACGGACGACCGGGCAGCGGCGGTGATCGAACTCACCGACTCGATGCCGGCTCAGGTGCTGGAGCGGCTGCACGGCGCGGTCCGCGGCCTGCGTGAGGTCACCGCGCCCGCGCCGCCGGTGTCCGGTGACGCGGGGGGCGGCCCCGTCCGGCCGGACACCCCCTGGTGGGATCCGGGGGGTGTCCGGCCGGACACCCCCTGGTGGGATCCGGGGGCGGACGCCTCGGTGGACCCGGCCCGCGACCACGTGCTGGTCGACGGGCGTCAGGTGCGGGCGGGCAGCCGCGTCGTCCTGCGGCCCCGGCTGCGGCACACCGACGCCCAGGACCTGTTCCTCGCCGGGCGGCGCGCCCTGGTGGAGGCGGTCCTCCACGACGTCGACGGGGGCGTGCACGTCGCGGTCACCGTCGAGGACGATCCGGGCGCCGACATCCGCCGTGAACAGGGCCGCTACCTCTACTTCCAGCCCGCCGAGATCGACGTGGAGGCACCGTGAGCGCCGACAGCGCACACCCGCGCACCCTGGTCGCCGGGGTGGGCAACATCTTCCTCGGCGACGACGGCTTCGGCGTCGAGGCCGCCCACGCCCTGGCCGGACGGCCGCTGCCGGAGGGCGTCGAGGTCGCCGACATCGGCATCCGCGGCGTCCACCTGGCCTACCGGCTCCTCGACGGGTACGACACGCTCGTCGTGCTCGACGCGACGGCGCGGGGCGGGGAGCCGGGCACCCTGTATGTGATCGACGCGGCGGAGCCCGGCGGCCGGCCGGCACCGGACGGCGTCCCCCTGGACGGCCACCGCATGTCGCCCGACGCCGTACTCGCCCTGCTCGGCACCCTGTGCGCGGGCATCGGCGCGGTGCCGCCCCGGCGCACGCTGGTCGTGGGCTGCGAGCCCGCCACCGTCGAGGAGGGCATCGGCCTCAGCCCGCGGGTCGCCGCCGCGGTGCCCGAGGCGGCGCGCCTGGTCCTCGGACTCGTCGGCGGCGAGACCGTCGCCCGGCTCGACGACACCCTCCTTCCCTCCCTTCGGAGCACACCATGAGCAAACGCCTCGTCGGCGGTGCCGCCGCCGTCCTCACCCTGTCCGCGCTGGCGGCGATCACCGTGAGCCTCTGGCCGGACGTGCGGCGTTACCTGCGCATCCGCCGTATGTGACGCCCGCCGAACGGGCTACGGTCCCGGCGCGCCGGGCCGCCGGCCGTCCCGGCCGCGCCTCTAATGGGCAGCGGACCCCACCCCCGGCCCAGGACGGAGCGGCGATGCACGAGATGTCCGTCGCCCTGTCGGTCGTGGACCAGGTCGAGCGGGCGGCACGGCCCGGCGGCGCGCACGGGGTGCGCCGGGTCGTCGTCGAGATCGGGGAACTGGCCGGCGTCGTCCCCGACGCGCTCGCCTTCTGCTTCGAACTGGCCTGCGCGGGAACGCTGTTGGAGGGCGCCGAGCTCGCCACCCGGTTCCTTCCCGGCCGGGCCTCCTGCGCCCCGTGCGGGCGCACCTGGGACACGGGGATGCCGCCGGACATGCTCTGCGCGGTCTGCCGCGGGGGCGCCGGCGAACTGCTCTCGGGCCGCGAACTGCGGATCACCGAAGTGCACTGGTCCGCCTCCCCCACCACACCCGATCCCACACCGGTACCGCAACCCGAGGAGAGCTGACGATGTGCCGCACAGTCGACCTCCGGCAGGCCGTGCTCGCCAAGAACACCATGGCGGCGGGCGTCCTGCGCACCGAACTCACGGCCCGGGGCACCACCGTCGTCAACCTCCTGTCGAGCCCCGGCAGCGGCAAGACGGCCCTGCTGGAGCGCGAGCTGCCGCTGGCGCGGGAGCGCGGCATCGAGGTCGCGGCCCTCACCGCGGACCTCGCCACCGAGAACGACGCCACCCGGCTGGCCCGTTCGGGCGCCCCGGTCAAGCAGGTGCTCACCGACGGGCTGTGCCACCTGGAGGCGGACATGCTCGCCGGGCACCTGCACGACTGGCTGCCCGACGCCACCCGGCTGCTCTTCGTGGAGAACGTGGGCAACCTCGTGTGCCCGGCCTCCTACGACCTGGGCGAGTCCCTGCGCGTCGTCCTGGCGTCCGTCACCGAGGGCGAGGACAAGCCGCTCAAGTACCCCACCGCGTTCGGCCTGGCCCAGCTGGTGATCGTCACCAAGTCCGATCTGGCCGGTCCGGCCGCGTTCGACGAGGCCGCCTTCCGCGCCCATGTGGAGCGGGTCAATCCGGGTGTCGAGGTGGTGCTGACGTCCGTACGGACCGGTGAGGGCGCCGGTGTCCTGGTGGACCGGGCGCTCGCGGCGGCCGACGGGGACGCGGTCCACACGCCGGTGATGGCGCGGGCCGGGGCGTGAGCACCGCTCCCGGCCTGCGTCCCGCGCCGGCGCCGGACGCCGGTCCCCTGCGGCGTGCGCGTGTCGTCGTGCGGGGCGTGGTGCAGGGCGTGGGGTTCCGGCCGTTCGTGTACGGGCTGGCCACCGGTCTCGGGCTGGCGGGACATGTGACGAACACCGGTGAGGGGGTGGTGGCGGAGGTCGAGGGCGCGCCGTCGGCCGTCGACCGGTTCTGCGCGCGGATCGCGCCGGAGGCGCCGCCGCTCGCGGTGGTGGAGTCGGTGGAGACCACCGAGCTGCCCGTCGCCCGGGAGAGCGGCTTCAACATCGTCGCGTCCCGCACGGGCGGTCCCGTACGGACGCTCGTGCCGCCCGACACCGCGACCTGCGCCGACTGCCTGGCCGAGCTCGGCGACCCCGCCGACCGGCGCCACGGCCATCCGTTCATCACCTGCACGCACTGCGGACCGCGTTTCACCCTCGTCACCGGCCTGCCGTACGACCGTGCGCACACGACGATGGCGGGCTTCCCCCTGTGCCCGGACTGCGCCCGCGAGTACGAGGACCCCCGCGACCGGCGTTTCCACGCGCAGCCGGTCTGCTGTCCCGCGTGCGGTCCGCGGCTGCGGCTGGTCACCGGCCCCTCGTGCGCCGGCGTGCCGCTCCCGGCCGGCGACGACCCCGTCGGCGCGGCGGCCGCGCTGCTCGCCGCGGGCGCCGTGCTCGCGGTCAAGGGCGTCGGCGGCTACCACCTGGCCTGTGACGCCACCCGGCCGCAGGCGGTGGCCGAGCTGCGCCGCCGCAAGGCCCGGGGGGACAAGCCGTTCGCGCTCATGGCGCGGGACGCCGAGGACGTCGAACACCTGGTGCGCCTCGGTCCGGTGGAGCGGGAACTGCTCACCGGACGGGTGCGGCCGGTGGTCCTGATGCGGCGGCGCTCCGGTGTCCGGCCGGCTCCGGGGGCGCCGGTGCCCGCGGACGCCGTCGCGCCGGGCAGCCCGGACCTGGGTGTGATGCTGCCGTACACGCCGGTGCACCACCTGCTGCTCGCGGCGCCGGGGGCGCCCCGGCTGCTGGTGATGACCAGCGGCAACGTCTCCGGGGAACCCATCGTGACGGACGACGAGGAGGCCCTGGTGCGGCTGGCCGGGCTGGCCGACGCGTGGCTGACGCACGACCGGCCCGTCCAGGTGCCGTGCGACGACTCCGTCGTGCGCGTCTGCGACGGCGAGCCGCTGGTGCTGCGCCGCTCCCGCGGCTACGCGCCGCTGCCCGTCACGCTGCCGGTTCCGGTGACCGCGGCGCTCGCGGTCGGCGGGGACCTGAAGAACGTCTTCTGTCTCGGGGAGGGCGAGCGGGCCTGGCTGTCCGCCCACGTCGGGGACATGGACGACCTCGCCGTCCAGGAGGCGTTCGGCCGTGCCGAGCGGCACCTGGAGTCCGTGACCGGTGTGCGGCCGGCGCTGCTGGCCGCGGACGCGCATCCCGGCTACCGGTCGGTGGCCTGGGCGCGGCGGCACGCCGGCGGCCGCCGCGTGGCCCGGGTCCAGCACCACCACGCGCACCTCGCCTCCGTCCTGGCCGAGCACGGGATCGAAGCCGGCGGACGCGTCATCGGGGTCGCCTTCGACGGCACCGGGTACGGGGACGACGGCGCCGTGTGGGGCGGTGAGTTCCTGCTCGCGGACTACGACGGGTTCCAGCGGTTCGCGCACCTGTCCTACGTGCCGCTGCCCGGTGGCGACGCGGCGGTGCGGCGGCCGTACCGGATGGCGCTGGCTCATCTGCACGCGGCGGGCATCGCCTTCGACCCGGACCTGCCGTGCGTGTCCGCGTGTCCTCCGGGTGAACTCGACGTGTTGCGGACGCAGTTGGAGCGGGGGGTGAACTGTGTGCCGACCTCCAGCATGGGCCGGCTGTTCGACGCGGTGTCGTCCCTGGCGGGGGTGTGCCACCGCGCGGGGTACGAGGCGCAGGCCGCGGTCGAGCTGGAGGCGGCGGCCGTGTCGGCCGGCGACCGGGCCCACGACCCGCGCTACGCGTTCCGTCCGTCGGACGGTCCCGGCCCGTCGACCGCCGACCCGGGACCGCTGCTGGCGGCGGTCGCCGAGGACGTACGGCGGCGGGTCCCCGCGGCCGTGATCGCCGCCCGCTTCCACCTGGCCGTCGCCCGGCTGGTGCGGGAGGTGTGCGTGGCGGCCCGCGGGGCGGCGGGACTGCAGACGGTGGCGCTGACCGGCGGGGTGTTCTCCAACACGCTGCTCTCCTCGGCCTGCGCCGGCGAGCTGCGCACCGCCGGTTTCACCGTGCTGCGCCACCGCGGGATCCCGCCGAACGACGGCGGGCTGGCGCTCGGCCAGCTGGTGGTGGCCGCCCGGGCGGGAGCCGGAAGCCGATGACGGGCGCGGGCGTCCCCGCGCGCGACGAGTGAGGAGATCCGCATGTGTCTGGCGGTACCCGGCCGAGTGCTGGGCGTCGAGGAACGGGACGGGACCCGCATGGCCACCGTCGATTTCGGCGGTGTGGTCAAGGAGGTGTGCCTGGAGTACCTGCCCGATCTGCGGGTCGGCGAGTACGCCATCGTGCACGTCGGCTTCGCCCTGCAGCGGCTGGACGAGGAGTCCGCCCGCCGGACCCTGGAGCTGTTCGAGAACCTCGGCATGCTCCAGGAGGAGTTCGGCGACCCGTGGGAGCAGGCCGCGCGGTTCGGCGACGAGGAACCGGCCCGGGAGGCAGGGCGATGAAGTACATCGAGGAGTTCCAGGACCCGAAGCTGGCGGGGCGTCTGCTCGACGACATCCGGGCCACGGTGACCAGGCCGTGGGCGCTGATGGAGGTGTGCGGCGGCCAGACGCACAGCATCATCCGGCACGGCATCGACCAACTGCTTCCCGAGGAGGTGGAGTTGATCCACGGGCCGGGCTGTCCGGTCTGTGTGACGCCGCTGGAGGTGATCGACAAGGCGCTGGCGATCGCCTCGCGCCCCGAGGTGATCTTCTGCTCCTTCGGCGACATGCTGCGGGTCCCGGGCACGGGACGCGACCTGTTCCAGGTCCGGGGCGAGGGCGGGGACGTGCGCGTGGTGTACTCGCCGCTGGACGCGCTGCGGATCGCGGAGGAGAACCCGGACCGGGAGGTCGTGTTCTTCGGCATCGGCTTCGAGACCACCGCGCCGCCCAACGCCATGACGGTGCACCAGGCCCGCAGGCGCGGCATCCGCAACTTCAGTCTGCTGGTCTCGCACGTCCGGGTGCCCCCCGCGATCGAGGCGATCATGCAGTCCCCGGACTGCCGGGTGCAGGGGTTCCTGGCGGCCGGACACGTGTGCAGCGTGATGGGCACGCGGGAGTACCCGGCGCTCGCCGAGCGGTTCCGGGTCCCGATCGTGGTGACCGGGTTCGAGCCGCTGGACATCCTGGAGGGCGTGCGGCGGACCGTGCGGCAGCTGGAGCGGGGCGAGCACACGGTCGACAACGCCTATCCGCGCGCCGTCCGTCCCGAGGGCAACCCCGCCGCGCGGGCGATGCTGGACGACGTGTTCGAGGTCGCCGACCGGGCGTGGCGCGGTATCGGGGTCATCCCGGACAGCGGCTGGCGGCTGGCGGAGCGCTACCGGGACCACGACGCCGAGCACCGCTTCCAGGTGGGGGACATCGCCACCCTGGAACCGGCGGAGTGCCGCAGTGGCGAGGTGCTGCAGGGGCTGCTGAAGCCCCACGAGTGCGAGGCCTTCGGGACGGCCTGCACACCGCGCACGCCGCTGGGGGCGACCATGGTCTCCAGTGAGGGCGCCTGCGCCGCGTACTACCTGTACCGGCGGCTGGAACTGGACGTGACCGTCCCGCAGCGCGAGGAGAGCTCCGTTGTCTGACGCCGTCGCGGCCCCGGACCTGCTCTCCTGGTCCTGTCCGGCGCCCCTGCGCGGCCGGCCGCGCGTGGTGATGGGCCACGGCGGTGGCGGCGCCCTGTCCGCCGAGCTGATCGAGCAGGCCGTCCTGCCGGGACTCGGCGGGGCGGCGCCGGGCGCGCTCACCGACTCCGCGGTGGTCGAGCTGGACGGCGCCCGGCTCGCCTTCTCCACCGACTCCTTCGTGGTCCGGCCGCTGTTCTTCCCCGGCGGCAGCATCGGTGATCTCGCGGTCAACGGCACGGTCAACGACCTCGCGATGAGCGGGGCGCGCGCGGCGTACCTCTCGTGCGGCCTGATCCTGGAGGAGGGCGTCGAGATCGAGACGGTCGGCCGGGTCGCCGAGGCGCTCGGCGCCGCGGCCCGTACCGCCGGGGTACGGGTGGTGACGGGCGACACCAAGGTCGTGGAGGCCGGCCACGGGGACGGCGTGTACGTCAACACGTCGGGCATCGGTGTGGTGCCCGCCGGGGTGGACCTGCGCCCGGAGCGGGTGGTTCCCGGCGATGTCGTCCTGGTGAGCGGCGCCATCGGCGTGCACGGCGTGGCCATCATGAGCGAGCGGGAGAACCTGCGATTCGAGACGGAGGTCGAGAGCGACTGCGCGCCGCTCGGCGGGCTCGTGGAGGCGATGCTGGCGGTCACTTCGGACCTGCACGTGCTGCGCGATCCGACCCGCGGCGGTCTGGCGGCCTCGCTCAACGAGATCGCCGTGGCATCGGGGTGCGGCGTCGTCGTCCGGGAGCGCGCCGTCCCGGTGCCGCAGCCGGTGGCCGGGGCCTGCGCGATGCTGGGTCTCGACCCGATGTACGTGGCCAACGAGGGGAAGCTCGTCGCCTTCGTGCCGCGGGAGCACGCGGACGCGGTCCTGGCCGCGATGAGGGCGCATCACCTGGGCGCCGACGCCGCCGTCATCGGTGAGGCGGTCGCGGAGCACCCCGGCATGGTCGTCGCACGGACCGGGCTCGGGGGCACCCGGGTGGTGGACCTGCCGATGGGCGAGCAGCTCCCTCGGATCTGCTGAGCGGCACGCGCCGGTGCGCCACCCGGGGCGGTCCGGGCGGCGCACCGTCGTCAGCGGCCGCCGGCGCGGTCCAGGACGGCGGTCACCTCGCGGCGCACCTCCTCCCGTGCCCCGGCGGGCAGCGATCCCAGGTCCGTGGCGTCCAGGGTGCGGAGCACCTCCTCGGCTCCGGTGCGACAGGGCGCGGCCTCGCTGATCACCTCGTAGCCGTCCCGTACGGCGACGAGGAGGCGGCGGGCGCCGTCGCCGTCGGCGTGCACGGCGGTGGCGACGACGAGGGGCGGCGGCCCGCCCGCCTCACCGGCCGCCTTGTGGTAGCCGCTGGCCACGGGGTCGCGCCAGCGGAGGCCGAGCAGCAGAGGGCGTTTGGCCACCACTTCGGCCAGGTCGGTCTCGTAGACGCCGTCCCGGTCCAGTACGGTCGCCCGCGCGTCCAGGACCAGGGCCGCGGGCAGCAGACAGCGCAGGGTGCTGCCCACGATGTTGCCGCCGACGGTGGCCGTGCGGCGCACGGCGCCGGTGCCCACGGTGGAGGCCGCGCGGCGCAGCACGTCCGGCACCCGGCCGTCCACCTGGTGCAGCAGCACGGCGGCGCCCAGCGCCTCGCGTTCCATGAGGTTGGCCTGGGGAAGCCTGCGCAGGGACATGGCCTGCTCGGGGAAGCCGTCGCGTTGCCAGAGGGCCCACACGAGGGTGGCTCCGCCGACGGGCACCGCTCCTTCGGCCAGGTGCCGCCGGGCTTCGGACAGGGACGTGGGCAGACGCAGCAGCACGACGGTCGACCTGCTTTCCTCGACGGGGGCGGGGAGCGCGGCGCTTCACGGGGCGGTCACGGGCACCGCATTGTCCTCGGCCGTGCGGGGGCGCGCACAGGGCTCACGGGTTCGCCGAGCGCGCCCGCCGGCGGTCACCGGAGCCGGCGGATCTCGCCGCGCACCCGGTAGAAGCCGCCGGCCGCCGGGTGCAGCGCGTCCACGACATAGCGTGCGCCGGGCACCCGTATCGCCCGCGGGAACTGCACGTTCCAGGAGTCGTCGTAGCCGTCGGAGACGACGTGGACGCGCAGCCGGCCGTGGTGCTGGACGCATTCGACGACGACGGCGCCGGAGGGGGCCTGCGCGACGGTCGCCACCGCGGTCGCGGCCGTGGCCGGCGCGTAGGTCGGCAGGGCCGCGGCGAGTTTGACGTCCCGCGCGACCGGCACCGTGCCCTGCTGCGCCGCGGCGACGGCGGCCTCGCTCGCGTCCACGCACACCAGCGACCCGTCCGTGGTCACCAGGTAGAGCCGCTCGTCCCGGTACTGCATGGACAGCGCCGATCCGCCTCCCGTGCCGAGCTTCCACAGGCGCGTGCCGTCCCGGTCGAAGCAGTAGACGGACGACGCGGAGTCGCCGGCGAAGACGAACCGTCCGCCCGGGGAGGTGGCGCAGGAGTACACGGCGCTGTCGCAGGCGTAGGTGGCCTCGACGGCGCCGGTCGCCTTTGACAGCCGCTGCACCACGCGGTGCGCCGTACCGGCGTAGACGGTGTCGTCCTCCTGCCAGCCGAACAGCACCCCGCCGCGGGTGGGGGTGTGCCACAGCTCGCCGCCGCCGTCGGGCGCGTAGGCCGTGACGCCCCCGTGGTGGCCGTGGTAGACGGCCCGGTCGTCGGCGCGGACCATCCAGGCGTGCTCGCCCTGGCTGCGGCGGGTCCACTGGTGCTCGTCCTCGTGGTCGATGACGGTGAGGCGGCCGGCGCGGTCCGAGACGTTCAGCACGCCCTCGTGGATGTCCAGCCAGAAGATGTCGACGTCCGCGGCGATGTCGTAGGCGGCGAACGGCAGTTTCGAGGAGAGGTCGTAGACCCGGCCGTCGTCGCAGCCGGCGTAGATCCAGAAGTCGTCCGCGACCAGGCACTTCACACCGTCCGGCAGGCTGAAGCGGGCCAGTGCCTCGCCCTCGTGGTCCAGGGTGAAGACGTCGCCGGACTGGTTGCCGACCCAGCAGCGTTCGTCGTCGACGTGGATGCCGAACGCCGAGGAGCCGGTGTCGAACCGCCACAGCACGGGGGCCACGGCACGCGCGGTGGACGGGGCCGAGACCACCTGACGGCGGGTCACCGCGCGCGGGGCCCGCTGTCCCCGCACCGCCGGCGCGTACCCCTTGCGGACCTTCTCCCCCACCTTCTTCGCCGCGGCGGCCTGCGCCTTCGCGGCCGTGGGGAACGTCGTCGTCTGGACCTGTCCCGTCGCGCCGATCCTGCCGTAGCGCACCGTCACCGTCGGGCCGTCGACCGTCACTTCGTAGAACTTGTGCGCGGCGCCGTCCTCCTGCGACAGCTCCAGATACGTCGTCGTCACCGTGGCACCAGCGGACATGGCAAAGCCCTTCCCGGACGGAACCCGCGGCCGTTCCGCCGGGTCCTACTGATCGAACCGTAGGCGCAGCCACTGACAACGGGGTCGGTCGTCGTCGCCGGCCCGTCGACCTCGGACGAACGAACGGACCCATGAACGCCGAAACGCTGCTGGACGTCCTGCTGGACGCCGCCCTCCGCGCCCCCGACCAGGTGGTCGTCCACGTCCGGGGGGACGGCGGTGAGACACCCGTCACCTTCCGGCGGCTGCTGGAGGACTCCTTGCGCGTCGCGGGCGGTTACCGTGCCGCGGGAGTCGTGCCGGGCACCTGCGTGCCGGTGGTCGCGGACCGAGGTGAGGACTTCCAGCCCTTGTTCTGGGGCGCGCTCGCGGCCGGTCTGGTGCCGGTGCCGCTGGCGCCCGACGTGCGGCGGGTCCGCCCCGTGTGGGAGCACCTCGGCCGTCCCCCGGTCGCGGTGGACGAGGCCTGCGCGGACGTGGCCGGCCGGCTTCCGGAGGACGCCCGTGTCCTGCGGCTGGAGGAGCTGCGGACGTCCCGCGCCGTGGAGTCGCCCGCCACCGCCGCCCCGGACGACCTGGCGTTCCTGCAGTTCTCCTCCGGCAGCACCGGGGCGCCCAAGGGCGTGGAGCTGACCCACGCCGCCGTGCTGGCCAACCTCCGCCAGCTGCTCGGGGCCGCCGCGCTCACCGACCGGGACGTGGTGGTGAGCTGGATGCCGTACTTCCACGACATGGGCCTCATCGGCACCCATCTGGCGCCGCTCGCCGCGCGGGCCAGACAGGTGAGGATCGCCCCGCTGTCGTTCGCGAAGAACCCCCGGCTGTGGTTCGAGGTGGCCGCCGCGCACCGGGCCACCCTGCTGTCCGCCGCCAACTTCGCCCTGGCGCTGACCGTCCGCCGGGTCCCCGAGGAGGTGTTCGCCGGGCTCGACCTGAGCTCGGTGCGGCTGATCCTGGTGGGCGCCGAGCCGATCTCGGCGACGGTGTGGCGGGACTTCACCGCCAGGACCCGTCCGTCCGGGCTCGACCCCCGGGCGGCGACGCCCGTGTACGGACTGGCCGAGGCGACCCTGGCTGTCACGTTCCCACCGCCGGGCGAGCTGGCCGCGCCCGTGGCGCTGGAGCGTGCCGCGCTCAGCCGGGGACGGGCGGTGGAATGCGAACCGGGCGGTGAAGCCGTGGAGTTGATGGACGTGGGACTGCCGGTGCCGGGATGCTCGGTGCGGGTCACCGACGACCGCGGCCGTCCGCTGGGCGACCGGCGGGTGGGGCACGTCGAGGTGCGTGGTCCGCAGGTCGCCCGGGGGTACCACGGTCTGCCGGAGGCGACGGCGGCCGCCTTCGCCGACGGCTGGCTGCGCACCGGCGACCTCGGTTTCCTCCGGGACGGCCGGCTGTGCGTCAGCGGCCGGCACAAGGACGTCCTCTTCGTCAACGGCCGTACGTTCCACGCACCGGACATGGAGGAGGTCGCGGCGGCCACGCCCGGGGTGCCGTCCGGGACGACGGCGGTGATCGGGTCGACCGACCCGGTGACCGGCGGGGAGCGGGTGGCGGTGTTCGTGGCCTGGGCCCGGCCGCCGCGTTCCGCGGCCGGGGTGCTGGACCGGGTCGCGGGGCGGGTGCGGGCGGCGCTGGGCCACGACGACGTGCGGGTGTTCGCGCTGCCGCCGTCCGCCTTCCCGCGCACGACCAGCGGCAAGGTGCGGCGGCAGCGGATGCGGTCGCGGTTCGAGGCGGGGACGTACCGGCCGACGGCCGCCTCCGGGGCGGCCCCGGTGCGCCGGGAGCCGCCGCGGCCGTCCGGGGACCCGGCGCCGGCGCCCCGCTCCCGCGCGCAGGTGCGGGGCGTGGTGCGGGAGATCTGGGCGAAGGTGCTGGGGATACCGGAGCCGTCGTTCGGGGACCGGGACCGGTTCGCCGAGCTGGGCGGCGGCTCGCTCAAGGCGATGGAGGCGCTCGCCGAGCTGGAGCGGGCGCTGGACGTGACGCTCGGACCGGCCGTGATGCGCGACGACACGGTGGCCGCTCTCACCGACCACCTGCTGGACGCGGCGGGGCGACGGACTTCCGGACGCCGGGAGTCCACGGGCGGCGCGCCGGCCCGGGGCGCAAGGACCGCCGTGGTGGGACTGGCCTGCCGGTTCCCCGGCGCCGGTACGCCGGAGGAGTTCTGGGAGCTGCTCACCGCGGGCCGCGACGCCGTGACGCCGGTGCCCGCGGGGCGCTGGGGCACGGCCGGCGCGGAGGACGGACGGTGGGGCGCCTTCCTGGACGACCCCGCCGCCTTCGACGCCGGGCACTTCGGGATCGGCGCCGAGGAGGCGCGCGCGCTCGACCCGCAGGCGCGGATCTTCCTCGAACTCGCCCACGAGGCGCTGGAGCGCGCCGGATACGCCGGGCCGCGCCGGCGCGGCCTGCGGATCGGCGTCTTCGCCGCCGTCGGCGACAGCGGCTACCGGCAGGTCCTCGCCGAGGCCGGCCCCGGCGCCGCGCCGCCGGACGGGGCCGTCCTGACCGGCAGCCTCCCGGGTCTCGTCGCCGCCCGCGTGGCGCACTGTCTCGACCTGGACGGCCCGGCGCTGGCCGTGGACACCGCCTGCTCCTCGGGCCTGGTGGCCCTGCACCTGGCCCGGCGCAGCCTCGCGGACGGCGAGTGCGACCTCGCGGTCGTCGGCGGCGTCAACCTGCATCTGACCCCGGCCGCGCACCGGTCCCTGGAGGCGGCGCAGGCCCTGTCGCCGACCGGGCGCAGCCGCGCCTTCGGCTCGGCGGCCGACGGGTTCGTACCGGGCGAGGGCGGGGCGGCACTCGTCGTACGGCCTCTGGCGGAGGCTCAGCGTGACGACGACACGGTGCTCGCCGTCGTCCGCGGCACCGCCGTCAACAACGACGGCACGTCGCTGAGTCTGATGGCGCCCAATCCGCTGCGCCAGCGGGAGGTGATCACCCGCGCCCACCGGGACTGCGGCGTCGACCCGGCGTCGGTCACCTACGTCGAGGCGCACGGCACGGGCACGGCCGTCGGCGACCCGATCGAACTGCGCTCCCTGGCGCACGCCTTCCCGCCCCGTCCGGACGGCCGGCCCCGGCTGCTCGGCTCGGTGAAGACCAACATCGGGCACCTGCTGAACGCGGCCGCGCTGCCCTCGCTGGTGAAGGTCGTCCTGGCCCTCGGCCACGGCCGGCTGCCCGCCTCGCTGCACCACACCCCGCCCTCCCCCGCGGTGGAGCGGGCCGGGTTCGCCCTGGTCGCCGAGGAGACCGACTGGGAGTCGGACGGACCGCGCAGGGCGGGCGTCAACGCCTTCGGCTTCGGCGGCACCAACGCGCACGCCGTCCTGGAGGAGGCCCCGCCCGCGCCGGTGCGCACCGCGCGCCGGACGGGCGGCGGGCCGCGTCTGCTGACCCTCTCGGCGGGGAGCGCCCAGGGGCTGGAGGCGTGGACGTCGCGGCTCGCGGAGCATCTGCGCGCGCACCCGGAGCTCGACGAGGCCGACGTCTGCGCGACGGTCGGTGCGGCACGGGACGAGCGGCCCCACCGTCTCGCGCTCGTTGCCGACGGCGACCTGCGGGAACGGCTCACCGCGGCGTCCACGGCGGGGCGGGGCGCGATCACCGGGACGGTGACGCGCCGGCCCCGGACCGTCTTCGTCCTGCCCGGTCAGGGCGGTCTGCGGCCGGGTCCGGGCGCGGCGCCGTACGCCACGGCGCCGGTGTACCGTGCCACGCTCGACGAGGCGTCGGCGGTCGTCGGAGAGGTGCGCGGGCGGAGGCTGACGGACTGGTGCGTCGACGGCGACGTGACCGAGGACGACCTGGCCGCGACGGAGGTGGCGCAGCCGCTGCTGGTCGCGCACGGGGTCGCCCTCGCCCGGCAGCTGACCGCCTGGGGCGTACGACCCGACGCGGTCGTCGGGCACAGCGTCGGCGAACTCGCGGCCGCCTGCGCGGGCGGGATGCTGTCCCTGCGCGAGGCGGTCACGTTCGCGGCGGAACGGGGCCGGCTCATGGGCGGATCGACCGCACCGGGCGCCATGGCGGCCGTGCTGGGCGCCGCGGAGCGGGAGGTGTCCGCCCTGGTGGACGCCTCCGGCGGCGAACTGGCGGTCGCGGCGTACAACGGGCCGGGCCGGCTGGTCGTCTCCGGCACCCCGGAGGCGGTCGGCCGGGCGGCGCGACGGCTCACCGGACAGGGCGCGGCGGTCCGCCCGTTGCGGGTGTCGCGCGCCTTCCACTCCCCGCTGATGGAGCCGGTCGCGCGGGCCCTGGCGGACGCGGCCCGCGACCTGACCCCGACGGCGCCCACGACACCGGTGATGAGCACGCTCACCGCCGCGTGGCAGCCGCCGATGACCCCGGAGCACCTGCGCGAACACGCCCTGCGGCCGGTGCGGTTCGACCGGGCGGTGGCGCGCCTGCTGGAGGAGGGCTACGACACGTTCGTGGAGCTCGGCCCGACCCGGACGGTCGCGGCGGACGGCGACGTCCTCGTGGCGTCCGTACCGACGGGCGGGCCACGGGAGTTGCTGGAGATCGTGGCGCGTCTGTGGGCCCGAGGCGTACCACTGGACCGCACGACCCTCGACGAGGGCCACCGCCGGGTCCCGCTCCCGCCGTACCCGTACCGGCGACGCGGGTACTGGCCCGAACCCGCGACGCAGGGCCTGCTGCACGACATCGTGTGGCGTGCGGCACCGCCGCCGGCTGCGGGCAGTCGTGCCGCTGGGGCGGCACAGGCGGGCGCGGCGGCGCCTCACCGGCGCCGAGCGGCGCGACCCCAGCCCCGGCCCACCCCGACGCGCCCCGGCGGCACCATCGCGGTGACCGGCGCGGATCCGGCGGCGGCACACCGGCTGGCGGACCGGCTCGCCGCCCACGGCGCGCACGCGGTCACGGCGGCGGACGACATCGATCCCGCGGAAACCGTGATCCTGCTCGCCGGCACGGCTCGAGCGCGCACGGCCGCGGACCTCGCCGCACACCAACGCGACGCGATCACGGCGCTGAACGACGCACTCGCCCTGCTCGACCGCGCCGGCGCCCACCGCCTGCTGGTGGTGACCCGGGACGCACACGTCACGGGCCACGGCCCGGAGCACCCGAATCCCGCCCAGGCGATCCTCGGCGGACTCGCCCTGGCCGTCCCCGAGGAGTCGGAGGCGATCGCGAACTGGGTCGACCTCTCCTCCCTCGACGACGAGGAACAGCACCTGCGGGCCCTGCTCGCCGAGACGTCGGCGCCGCAGGCGGAAGGAGCCGTGGCCTGGCGGGCCGGACACCGCTCGGTGCGGACCGTCGTGCCGCGCGCCGGGGACCGCACGGCCGCCGCGGCCCCCCTGCCCGCCGACGGCACGTTCCTGATCACCGGCGGCGCCGGCGGCATCGGCTCCGCGCTCGCCCGGCAGCTCGCCGACCGGGCCCACCCCGTCCTGGTACTGGCCGGCCGCTCCCCCCACCCGCCCCGGGGCCTGCTGGAAGAGCTCACCGCGCTCGGCGCCGACGCCCGCTACGTGAGGGCCGACCTCGCCGTCCCCGAGGACGTCGAACGGCTCGTCGCCGGCCTCCCCCCGCTGGACGCCGTCTTCCACGCGGCCGGAGTCGCCCGGCCCGGCAGCCTGCGCGGAACGGACGTGCGGGAGACGGTGGACGCGCTGGGCGCGAAGACGCTCGGCACCGTCCTGCTGGCCGAGGCACTGGACCGGCACGGGCAGCGTCCCGGGGTGTGCGTCGCGTTCTCGTCGGTGTCGTCGGTGCTTCCCGGCCTGGCCGGCGCCCTGGGCGCGTACGCGGCGGCGAACGCCTTCCTCGACTCCTTCGCCGGCGCCGAGCGGCGGGCGGGCCGCCCGTGGCTGTCGGTGAACCTCGGGCCGTTCGGCGGAACGGGCCTCGCCGCCGGGGGCGTCGGCGGCGCCGCGACCGCCGCCGGCCGGCCGCTGGCGACGGCGCCCGCGCTGGCGGCCCTGCGGTCGGCCTGCGGCACGACGGCGGCACAGCTGGTCCTCGCCGACCTGGCGCCCGTGGCGCCCCCGGTCGCCCCGGTCGCCCCGGTCGCCCCGGTCGCCCCGGTCGCCCCGGTGCCGCCGTCCACGGCCGACGGGACGAGCGGGCCGGCCCCGGCCTCCTCCGGTACGGCCGCCGTCCTGCGGGAGCTGCTGGCGCGGACCCTCGAGGTGCCGCCGGCGACGGTCGACGACGACACGCCGTTCCTGTCCCTGGGGCTGGACTCGCTGGGCGCCGTCGACCTCGTCAAACGGCTGGAGCGGAAGCTGGGGCGGTCCCTGCCCACCACGCTCTTCTTCGAGCACCGGACCGTGCGCGAACTCGCCGCCCACCTCGACGAACGGGCCCCGGGCCGCCCGGACGGCGAGCCCTTCGCGCTGACGCCCGTCCAGCTCGCGCTGCACACCAGCAGCCTGCTCCACCCGGACGTCCCGGCCCGCGGCCATCTGCGGCTGACGGTCCGCGGCCCGCTCGACACCGGCGTCCTCGGCCGGGCGCTGGCCCACCTGGCGGACCGGCACGGCATGCTGCGGCTGCGGGTGGACACCTCGGGCGGGCGGCCGACGCAGCGGGTGGCGGCGCCGGTTTTGGTGGCGGACTGGTACGAGGTGCGGGACTGCGCCGCCGAGGACGTGGCCGGCGTCGAGTCCGCCGTGTGCAACCGGCCCTTCGACCTGACGGCGGGTCCGCCGGTACGCGCCGTGCTGCTCCGCCAGGAGCCGGAACTCGCCCATCTGCTGCTGGTCGTGCACCACGCGGCCGTCGACGGGTACAGCCTCAACCTCCTCGCCGGGGAACTGTGGACCGCGTACACCGCGCTGTGGCACGGAGAACCCGCACCGCGACGGGCGCGCTCCGCACCGGACTTCGCGCGGTACGCGGCGGGCACGCGGCACTCCGGCGTGCCGGACGCCGTCCGGCGCCACTGGGCGGAGCGTCTCGCCACGCGCGGCACGCCCCCGCGGCTGCCCTACGACGGTGACCCCGACGCTCCCGCGGCCGGCCCGATCCTGCAGCACCACGGCGTGTTCGACGCGGAGCTGAGCACCGGTCTCGAACGGCTCGCCGCCGCGCACGGCGTGTCCCTGTTCCACCTGCTCCTCGCCGCGTACGCGCGCTGCCTCGCGCGGTGGACGGGGCGCCGGGACGTCGCCGTGAACGTGGCCAGGGCCGGCCGCGACGACCGCTTCGACGGTGTGGACCGGCTCGTCGGTCCGCTCGCCGACACCCTGCCGCTGCTGTGCGAGGTGGACGGCGAGGAGCCGGTCGTGGCGCTGGCGGAGCGGGTGCGCCGCCTGTGGCTGGAGAGCGAGCGGCACGCCGGGGTGAGCAGCCTGGACCTGGCCGCGATGCTGCCCGGCGACGGCGCCGGGCCCCGCACGGTGAGCCCGGCGGGCTTCAGCTTCGCCAGGTTCCCGGCCGTGGCGGCCCCCGGCTGCCCGGTGGAGGTGGCGGCGACCGCGGCCGGCACCGGGTCGGCGACGACCCGGCTGTCCCTGCTGTGCTGGGCGGACGGTCCGGTGCTGCGCCTGTCGTGGAACTTCCCGGCGCCGCTGTTCGAACGGGCCACCGTGGCACGTCTGGACCGGGAGTTCCGGGGGGAGCTGGCGGCACTCCTGCCCACGCCCGGACCGGCGCCGTCCGCGCTGCCCGGCGGGCGTCTCCCCCTGGTGACCCGGCTGCTCGACCGGTTCCGTGCGCGCCCCGGCGCGACCGCCGTCGACGCCGGGGAGGCGTCCCTGACGTACGGGGAGCTCGACCGCGCCTCCGCCGCCCTCGCGGCACGGCTGCGCACCCACGGCGTCCGTCCGGGTGACCTGGTCGGACTGCTCACCGAGCCGGGCGCGGACACGGTGGTGGGTGTGGTGGGCGTCCTGCGGGCCGGGGCCGGCTGGGTCCCGCTGGATCCGGAGCACCCCCGGGCCAGGCTGGCCGATCAGCTGACCCGTACGAGCGCCTCCACGGTGGTGTGCCACTCCCCCACCCTGCGCCTCGCCCGGGCCCTGACCGGCGTGCGGACGGTGGCGGCCGACGAACCGTCCGACGACGACGGGCGCACCGTCGCCGCGCCGGATCCCGGGGCGATCGCGTACGTCATCTTCACCTCCGGGTCGACGGGGCGCCCGAAGGCGGTGCCGGTCACCCACCGGGCGATGGAGAACTACCTCGACTGGGCCGTCGGCGCCTTCGGCTACGGCCCCGACGACCGGCTCGCGCAGACCGCGTCGCCGTGCTTCGACGCCTCGGTGCGCCAGTTGCTCGCCCCGCTGCTGGCGGGCGGCGCCGTGGTGACCGTGCCCAGGAACCTGCTGCGGGACCCCGAGCTGTTGCTGGCGCACGTGGAGCGGGCGCGGGTGACCGTGTGGAGTTCCGTTCCGACGCTGTGGGAGCAGCTGCTGTCGGCCGCCGAGGCGCGGGCGGCGCGGGGCGTGGAGCCGGTGGACCTGTCGGCGCTGCGCTGGGTGCACGTCGGCGGTGAGGCGCTGCCCGTGGAGCACGTGCGGCGCTGGTTCGACCTGTTCGGGAGCGGCACGCGGATCGCGAACCTGTACGGGCCGACCGAGACGACCGTCAACGCCACCTGCCACGTCATCGGGGCGCGTCCGGGCGACGGGGTGCGGCGGCTGCCGATCGGGCGGGCCGCGGCCGGCGCCCTGCTGGAGGTGGTCGACGCCGACGGCGCCGTGTGCGGGGCGGGCGAGGCCGGGGAGCTGCTCATCGCGGGCGTCGGTCTGACCCCCGGCTACCTGGGCGAACCGGAGCTGACCGCACGGGCGTTCACGATGCGCGGGGGGCGGCGCTGGTACCGCAGCGGGGACCGGGTGCGCCGGTCGGCGGACGGCGTCCTGGAGTTCCTGGGGCGGCTCGACGACCAGGTGAAGGTCCGCGGGAACCGGGTGGAGCCGGGAGAGGTGGAGGCGGCGCTGCAGACCTGTCCCGGTGTCGGGCGGGCCGTGGTGCTCGCGCACGAGGGGCGGCTGCTCGCCTTCGTCACCACCCGGAGGGGTGCCGAACGGCCGGTCGCGGGTGAGGTGCGCCGGCATCTGGCCGGGCTGCTGCCGTCGTACATGGTCCCGGCGCGGATCACGCCCGTCGACGCGCTGCCGCTGACCGGAACCGGCAAGGTCGACCGGTCGGCGCTCCTGTCGACGGACCCCGGGGCCGTCCTCGGCGGTCCGGACGCGTCGCCCGGTGACGGGAGGACCCCGCCGGCCACGGCGACCGAGCGCCGGCTGGCGGCGATCTGGTGCGCGGTGCTACGGGTGACCGCCGTGTGCCGGGAGGACGACTTCTTCGGACTGGGCGGCGATTCACTGCTCGTCCTGGAGGTGTTCGCCCGGCTCGCGGAGCGGGCGGGGCCGCTGCCCCGGCCGACCGTGATCTACCGTCACCGCACCCTCGCCGCGCTGGCGGGGGCCGTGGACGCCGCCGCGGAAGAGGGCTCCGTGGCCGGAACCGGGAACGCCGGGGCCGGGGACGGCGGGCCCGTTCCGGCCGGCGACCGGGAGCCGGGTCCGTTCCCCGTCACTCCCGGTCAGCGCGGCTTCCTCCTCGCCGAGGCGCTCTCACCGGGCGGCGGGACGTGGCTGGCGCGGCTCCGGCTGTCCGGGCCGCTGGATCCGGACCTCTTCCAGCGGGCGGTGGACGTGCTGGTGGAGCGCCACGGCATGCTGCGCACCGTCTTTCCCTCCGGTGCCCGGCCGCCCGTCCAGCAGGAGCTGCCCCGGTCGCTGCGGCTGCCGGTCGACTTCGAGACGGTCGCCGGTCCGGCCGAGGTGGACGAGCGGGCCGCGGCCGAGGCCGAACGGCGCCTGGAACCCTGGGCGTGGCCACTGCTGCGGCTTCGGGTGCTCACCCTGGAGCGGGAGGAACACGTCCTGCTGGTGCACGCGCACCATCTCATCGGCGACGGTTACAGTTCGGCGCTGCTGATACGGGAACTCACCGAGACGTACGACCGGCTGGCGGACGGCACGGAGCCCGGACCGCCCGCGCCGCGGTCCGGCTTCCGCGACCACGCCCTGGCGGTGGCCGGGCCCGGCGCCGGCGCACCGGCCGCGGCGGGACACCGGGCCCGGGCCGACCGGCTGAACGCCCCGTACCGGCCGCCGGTGCTGCGTACCGCCGCCGAGGGCGGCGTCCGGCGTTTCGAGTCGGCCGGGTTCACGCTCGACGCGACGCTGACGGCCGCCCTGCGCGAGGTCGCCTCGGCCGCGCGGACCACGCTGTACGCCCCGCTGCTGACCGCCTACTACCAGGAGCTGACGGCGGTGACGGGCCGGCCGGACCTGGTCGTGGGTCTGGCGGTCAGCGGCCGGGACCGTGCGCTGCCCGACGCGCACCGGGTCTTCGGGCCGTTCGCCACCGCCGTGCCCGTGCGGCCGGCCGGGGCGGCCGGGGCGCCCCTGGCGGACGGGGAGTTCGGTGACGCGCTGCGCCGGATCGTGGCGGAGGCCGAGGAGGCGCGCGCCCACGAGGACGTGGTTCCGCGGCACGCCGACGGTCTGCCCGTGACGTCGCAGTTCTTCTTCAGCCACCTCGACTTCGCCGCGCTGGCCCCGCGGGGCGACGGCACGCTGCGGGTGTCGTGGGAGGCGGGGGGCAGCATGTTCCTGCCGCCGTCGTCGGCGACGGACCTGTTCATGGCGGTGCGGCCGGACGGTGACGGGCTGCGGGTCACGGTCCGGGGCTGCGCCGCCGCGTTCTCGCCGGCCGCGCTCGACGGGTTCGTCCGCTCGGTGCGCGACCGTCTGGTGCGGGCGGCCGGGAACCGCCGGGCCGTGGCGCCCCCGCCGGGGAGGCGGCGGGGGACGATGGACGCGGCCCTGGTCGGCTACCTGCCGGCGCCGGGGCATCTCGCACGGCTGGCCGGCCTGCCCGAGGCGGCGCTGCCCCGGGCCGAGGTGCGCGACCTGTTGTTCCCCGACGGCGGCCCGAGGCTGCTGGAGACGGTGCGCACACCGCTGGGCAGGTCGGGTTTCGTGTGCGTGCCGCTGTTCGCCGACGAACTCGGGCGGGGGGCCGGCCTGGTGGACCAGACCGCTCGCGCGGTGTCGCTGGCCGCCTCCCTGGGAGCGCGCTGCGTCTCCCTCGCCGGGATGATCCCGTCGCTGACCGGATACGGCTTCGACGTGCTGCGGCACCGGCGGTACCCGTCGGCGGTGACGACGGGGCACGCGGCGACGGTGGTGTCGGTGGTCAGGACCGTGCACGCGGCGCTGGAGGCGACCGGCCGGGATCTCGGGGACCTGGAGGTGGCGTTCGCCGGGCTGGGTTCGATCGGCGCGTCCTCGCTCGAACTGCTGCTGTCGCTGGCCGCCCGCCCGCCCCGGCGTCTGCTGCTGTGCGATGTGCGCGGCAGCGGGCCACGGCTGGGGGAGCTCGGCCGCCGGCTGAAGGAGCGCGGGCAGGCGGGCGAGGTGGAGGTCGTCGAGGCGCGGCGGATGCTGCCGGACGCCGTGCACGCCGCGGATCTGCTGGTGACGGCGGTGAGCGGGGCGACGGCGGTGCTCGACGTCGACCGGCTCCGGCCCGGCGCCGTCGTGGTCGACGACTCCTTCCCGCACTGCTTCGACACCGGACGGGCCCTCGCCCGTATGCGGGAACGGAGCGACGTCCTGATCCTGGGCGGCGGGCTGCTGCACGTCGGCCGCACCGACCGGGAGGTCGCCGCCGACCTCCCGGCCGCGGTGGCGGCCGGCCATCTCGCCCAGCCCTGGATCGAGGGAACCCTGGCCTCCTGCCGCACCGAGTCCCTGCTGCGCGCCTCGGACGACCGGCTGCCGCTGGTGCACGGCCTGGTGGACGCGGCGGTGGCGCGGGCCCACTGGGACGCCGTGGAGGAAGCCGGGGTCACGGCGGCGCCGCTGCACCTGCTCGGTCACCTCGTCGCCCCCGCACCGGGCGCGGGTCCCTGCGAGCCGACGTCAGACGCCGAACTCCGTCGGTGACAGGCCGAGGGCCGAGCAGGCGTCGCGCACGGCGTACTGCTCGGCCGGTTCGAAGCTGCCGTCGGCCCCGGCGACGACGAGGCCGGTCTGGACGACGGCCCGGGCCTCGACCGGCTTCTTCGCCGCCTTGGCGATGTCCTCCAGCGCCTTGGCCCTGCCCAGCTCGAAGTCGGCCGTGAGCCGGTCCACGTGCTCGTTGAACCGCTTGCGGAGCTGGTCCGCCGGGAAGTTCTGCAACACCTCGTTGGAGGCGATCAGTTCCTCCACGCGCTGCCGCTCGGCCGGGTCGACCCGGCCGTCGGCCGCGGCGACCAGCGCGCACATCGCCATGCTGGCGTCCCGGTAGGCGCCGCTCTTGAGCTCCGCCTTGGCCGACGCGAGCTGGGACTTGAACAGCCCCATCAGCTGGGCCTTGGAGCCGCCGCCCGAGGAGGAGCCGTGCCCGTGCCCCTGTCCGCCCCCCGTCCGTGCGCCCTGGGACTGCTGGAGAGCCCTGGCCTGTTCCTTGAGCCGGTCGAACATCGCCACTTGGTGCCACCTCTTCTGTCGCTGTCACGGTCCGTCCGGTCAAACGGACGCGGCCGCGACCATGTTCCCGGACGGTAAAAGAAAAGCAAAGCCGACGGTGCCGGGCGTGCGCGTCCGGGCCGGCGCGGCCGGACACCTCACAGGTTTGACCACCCTCGGAACGGGTGAGGCGGCTGGGATGTCCTCGCCCCACACCCCTGCCGCCACGTCCCGCCCCGGAGACACCGCCGCGTCCCGGCCGGGCCCCACGGCCGACGCGAGCGGCACCCGAGCGCCGCGGGCGCCCGCCGGACAGGACGTCACGCCGCGGCGGGCACCGCGGCGTGACGCGTTCTTCGACAACGCCAAGTACCTGGCGATCGTCCTGGTCGCGGTGGGGCACGCCTGGGAACCGCTGCGCGACGGCAGCCGGGCCGTCAGCGCGCTGTACATGCTCGTCTACGCGTTCCACATGCCCGCGTTCATCGTCGTCGCGGGCTACCATTCGCGCGGCTTCGACGGCAGTCCGGAGCGTGTCGGACGACTGATCACCGGCGTCGTCCTGCCGTACGTCGTGTTCGAGACGGCGTACACCTTCTTCACCCGGTGGACGGACGGCGTCCCCGACCGGCCGGTCACCCTTCTGGAGCCGTTGTACCTGACCTGGTTCCTGGCCGCGTTGTTCGTGTGGCGGCTCACCACGCCGCTCTGGAAGCTCGTACGGTGGCCGGTTCCCCTCGCGCTCGTCGTCGCCATGCTGGCGACGGTGTCCCCGTCGCTCGGCGAAGACCTCGACGTGCAGCGCGTGCTGCAGTTCCTGCCGTACTTCGTGCTCGGTCTCGTCCTGCGGCCCGAGCACTTCCACCTGGTGCGCCGCCGCCGGGTGCGGATCCTGGCCGTACCGGTGTTCGCGGGGGCGCTGGCCGTGGCGTACTGGGCGGTTCCGCGGGTCACGCCCGGCTGGCTCTACCACCGGGACAGCGCGCAGGAACTGTCCGCCCCGGCCTGGTACGGCCCCGTCGTGACCCTGGTCCTGTTCGGCTGCTCGCTGCTCCTCGTCGCCTGTTTCCTCGCCTGGGTGCCGGGGCGGCGGACCTGGTTCACGACGCTGGGCGCGGCCACGCTGTACGGCTACCTCCTGCACGGTTTCGTCGCACAGGTCAGCAAGTACTGGGGCTGGTACGACCCGGACTGGCTGTACCGCCCGCTCGGCGAGGTCACGGTCACCCTGGTGGCCGCCGCGGTGGTGACGGCGCTGTGCACCCCGCCGGTGCGACGGGTCTTCCGCTGGGCGGTGGAACCGAGGCTCCCCTGGGCGTTCAAGCGCTGACCCGGCCGGGCGGCGACCGGCCGCACCACACCCGCCGCCCCGGACCGGACCGGTCCGGGGCGGTCCGGGGCGGCGGGTGTTCACCTCGCGTCCGTGCCGGCCCGCCGTTCGCACCGGAGCGCGGCGCCCGTCGCGAGGGAGCCGCGGCCCTCCCGCACCGCCACGCCGACGAACGCCGCCGGCGCCCTGCCGCCGATCACGGCAGCCGCGAACACCGTGCAGGTCGGCAGCCTGAAGGGCGCCGTCCAGCGGAAGAAGGCCCGCCGGTCGGCGAGCGCGGCCGGCACGCAGTACACGCCCATGTCGAGCGCCGCCGTCGACGACGCCGTCACGAACGCCGGTGTGCGCTCGCCGCTCCCCCGCTCGCCGGGCGTGGCGAGGCCGGGCCCACCGCGCCGAGAACGGCGGCGAGCAGGCCGGGCGCCGCCACGGTCCGGCCCGGGGCCGAGCGGGGACGTCTCACGGGCTCAGCCCACCGTCCACTTCTGGTTGGCGGCGCCCGTGCAGGTCCAGATCTGCAGGCGGGTGGCGTTGGCGGAGTTGTTGCCGGTCACGTCCAGGCACTTGTCGGCCTGCGGGTTGACGATGTCACGCGCCCCGGTGACGACCCACTTCTGGGCGGCGGTTCCGTTGCAGTCCCACAGTTGCACGGGGGTGCCGTCGGCCGTGCCGCCCGAGGCGACGTCCAGGCACTTGCCGAGGGCGCGGATCGTGCCGTCGGAGCCCACGGTCCAGTTCTGCGCGGAGGTGCCGTTGCAGTCGTAGAGCTGTACGGCCGTGCCGTTGGCGGTGCCGGCCCCGGCGACGTCGACGCACTTGCCGGCCAGGCCCCGGATCGCGCCGCCGGCCGGGGAGTCACCGGTCGTCACCGACACGTGGTCCACGACGAGTTGCTGCGGGAAGGCGGTGGAGCCGTCCGGGTCGCCGGGCCAGTAGCCGCCCACCGCGAGGTTGAGGATCAGGAAGTACGGCTTGTTGAACACCCATTGCTTCCCGCCGAGGTCGGCGGGGGTGCGCCGCTGGTAGACGTTGCCGTCCACGGACCAGGTGATCGAGTCCGGCGCCCAGTCGACGGCGAAGGTGTGGAAGGCGTCCGCGAAGGCCTGGCCGCCCGGCAGGGTGTAGCCGGCGCCGATGCCGCCGGAGCCGGAGTAGCCGGGACCGTGGATCGTGCCGTGCACCGTGGAGGGCTCGAAGCCGACGTTCTCCATGATGTCGATCTCGCCCGAGTCCGGCCAGTCGACCGGCGTGCCCAGCATCCAGAACGCCGGCCACATGCCCTGTCCGCGCGGGACCTTCATCCGCGCCTCGACGTGCCCGTACTGCGCGGTGAACCTGCCGGAGGTGTTGAGCCGGGCCGAGGTGTACTGGCAGGCGCCGTACCAGCACTGGTAGTTGGCCGGGTTCTCCTTGCGGGCCGTGATCACCAGATGTCCCTGGCCGTCCAGGGCGGCGTTCCTGTTGCCGGACGTGTAGTACTGCCGCTCGTGGTTGTTGACGTTGTCGCCGGTCTCGGTCTGCCACTTCGAGGAGTCGACCGCCGCGCCGGCGGGCCCGTCGAAGGTGTCCGAGAACGTCACGGCCGCCGCGGCGGCGGCATCGGCCGGTTCCGCCGTCGCGGTCCCTGCCGCACCGGACGCGACCAGCGCGGCGGACACGGCGGCGATCAGCCGTCTGCGGAGTCTGCGCGGAGAGGACATGGCTCTCCCTTTCCGTACGGCGACCCGGATGCACGGGTGCGCCGACCGAGGTTGTGGGGGGGGTGAAGGTGCACCTACTTGATTCAAGGAGTGAGATAAGAGGGCGTCAAGCCCCTGGTACGGACCAGGATGCGGTGGTGCGGCACCCGGGCCGGTCCCGGGGACCCGTTCACGCCGTCGTGCCCCACGAGGTCCGGTGCGCGCAACCGGGGTCGTGCTCGGTCGCGCACGACGTCCACCAGCGTTCGCAGCACGCGGCCTCCACCTCGGCCTGCGCGAGCGCGGCGGCCGCCGCGTCGCGCCACGCCGCCCGGCGCCCCTCCCGTTCCCGCAGGACGGCGACGGCACGCCGTTCGTCGGCGATGACGGTCTCCCGCACGACACCGGTCACGGGAGCGAGCGAGGCGACCGTCATCGCGAGGGTGGTCCAGAGGGGGACGGCGCCCCAGGTGCGTACGGTGCAGAAGGAGAGCCAGAGGCCGACGACGACGTACAGGGCGATGAGAGTGCGGCTGCCCCTGCTCATGGCGGGTCCTCCTGCTCGATCCGTCCGACTGGCTTCTGATGCCCCGGATGCGCGCGGACATGACTCCTCGCCGGCGAACCGGGCACGTCCCTTCGCAAGCAGTCGAGTCGCCGCCCGATCGCGCCCTCATGCGCCACGCCGGCCGTGCGCAGGACGACCGTCGGGGAGCCGGGGGCGGCCGACTTCGTCCGCGGACCCACCGTGCGGCCCTGCCACTTCGACGCCGGGTTCCGCGGGAGCGAGCCGGCCGAGTGGGCGGTGCCGGGCGGGGACCGCCCGTGACGCCGCGAGCCGCCGGGCCGGGGCGACGGGGCCGCCCGCTTCGCCGTCCGCGCGGACGGCGTCGGCCGGAGGGCACGACAAGGCACCCCGCCGGGTGGCGGACGGGTGCGCTACATTTTGCTCGCCCTTGACCGCGATCATTCACGATCCCTCACGCTACGGAGCCGGCACCCCCATGAGCGACATCGTCAACGGACTCGGCCGGGCCACCGCCTACGGCGCACTCGGTCTGGGCCTGCTGGTCCTCGGCATCGTCCTGGTCGACGTGTTGACGCCCGGAAAGCTCGGCCGGCAGATCTGGCAGGAGCGCAACCGCAACGCCGCGGTGGTGCTGAGTTCCGCGCTGCTCGGCATCGGCGGGATCGTGTTCACGTCGATCTGGACCACGTACGAGGACTTCGGCAAGGGACTGGTGTCGACCGCGGCGTTCGGCGTGCTGGGTCTGGTGATGATGGCCGTGGCGTTCCTGGTGGTGGATCTCATCACTCCGGGACGGCTCGGTGCCACGCTGGTCGAGCCCGAACCCCACCCCGCGGTCTGGGTGACGGCGTCCTGCAACCTCGCGGTGTCCGCCGTCGTCTCGGCGTCCATAGCCTGACGCGGGCGCCTCCGCGCCGCCCGAGGCGATCGGCACGGTGAGCGCGACGCGCCGGCCGAAGGCGCCGGCCGCGAAGGCGTCCTCGCCGAAGCATGAGCGGCCGGCGCCCCCGGTGGCGTCCGCGCGGAGCACGCTGCCGTCGGACTGCCCGACGACGTCGATGACCCGGCTCACCTCCAGGCCCAGGGCCAGGCCATGAGCAGGCCGGTGCTGCCGGAGGAGCCGTAGAGGCCAAAGAGCGCGCTCTGTTCGTCGCCACGGGGTGTGCCTTCCCTGCCGAGCGCGTACGGGTCGAGGGAGATGACGGCCGCGCCCGAGCCCTTGAGGGGGCGGTCTGCGCGCCCGGCCCTTCGAGCACCACGACGGCGCGGGCCTCTGCCCGTGGACGTGCCGTTCCGCCGGCTTCCGGATCTCCGCACGCCGGCGACACCGTTCGGACCGCGTGGAGATGCGCGTGCCGTCCGGCTTCCGGAGAGGGGCGGGGAGCTCGGGGCCGGACGTGAAGGGCTCTGCGCCGGGTGCGACGCCGTCGTCCTCCGCACCGGGCTCCGCCGCGACCGGAACGAGGGTGCCGGCGGTGTCCGGCCGGGGGGGGAAGAGGGCGGCGACGGCCGAACTCACCGCCACCGTCCAGGCCCGGGAGCGGTGTCGGGGGAAGCGCGGCAGTGCCTCCGGGAGGACGGGAGCGCTCCGAGGCCGGAAATGTTTTCAGGTACATGACAACAACGCCGACGGGTCCGTGAGGGATCGGCTCTTTCGGGATCCTGCCGGAAGCCAAAAGCCGCGCACGATCCGTCATGACGCCGAAGTCATCGCCTCACCACACCACGTCCGGCCGGGACGTGGTGAGCGAAACGCTCGCGCGACGTGCGACCGCACTGCCGCCGCGCTCGGCAGCGGGGCACGCATCCGGTCACGGACGGCATCCCGGTGGCACGGCCGAACCGCGGCGCCGCCGCCCCGGTCAGGCCACGCGGGCGCGCTCCCGTACCGGGCGTACCGGCTCCGGCCGGGCGCGGACGGCCGGCTCGGGGCGTGCGGCGGACTGGGCGCGGGGGGCGGGGCGGACGCGGGAGGCGGGACGGACGCGGTACGTCGTGCGGTTGGGGTCCACCACCGGCTCGCCCAGGGTGATCCGCCCGGCCTCGTGCAACGCGTCGCACTCGGCGGTGGGCAGGGCGGCGTAACAGCCCCCCGTGCCGGTGGCCGAGTCGAGCGGGCGCCAGTAGCTGTACCTACGGCGGCCGTTGGCGTACTCAGTGACGTACGTGGGAGTGCGGGGGTCGGAGATGATGCGCAGCACGTCGGTGCGGGTGGTGTCGGCCGGGGTCCGCGGCCGGGAAGGGGCGGCCGGGGTGCGCGGCCGGGAGGGGACGGTCGGGAACTCGGTCGTTATCGGTCCACCACGACGGTGATCCGGTCGGCGGCGCGCGGTCGGCAGGGCGACGAGGGTGTTCGGGCGGTCGACGGTGGCGAGCATCAGCAGGACCTTTCCGGAGCCGGGATACGAGACCGTCTACCCAGCGCGGCGCCGGAGTTGATCTCCTTTTCCGATCATTGTGCAACCTCACACCGACAACGCGCAGGCGCCACGCCCATTTCCGGACAGACGTCTTCGCCCCGGCCGGTCAGGAGCCCGGTCCCGGATCCGGGAGGACCGCCGCGTCGACACCGGCGCGCGCCGCCTCGAGCTGGGCCGCGAAGGCGATGCCGAGGAAGAGGGCGACGGCGGTGAGGTAGGCCCACAGCAGCAGCGCGATGAAGGCGGTGAGCGGCCCGTACAGGGTGCCGAACGCCCCGCTGCCCTCGACGTACAGGGCGAGCAGCCACGTGGCCGCGACCCACAGCAGCAGATGCACGGCCGAGCCGAAGGCCAGCCAGGTGTAACCGGGCTGGGTGCGCCGGGGCGACCAGCGGAAGATCACCGCCGAGGCGACCCACGCCAGGGCCAGCCCCACCGGCAGCTCCAGCACGGTCCACCACCCCGCGCCGCCGGATCCCCCGGTCACCCGGACCACCGCGTCGCCCACCGCGTCGCCGGCGACGAGCACGACGAACCCGAGGACCAGCGGCAGGCCCGCGGTGAGCGCGAGGAGGACGGCCCTGCCGTACTTGCGGGGGAAGGGGCGGTCGCGTTCGATCCCGTAGATGCGGTTGGCGCCCCGCTCTATCTGGCCCATGGCGGAGGCGAGGTTCAGCAGGGCGAAGCCCAGGCCGAGCCAGAGCGCCAGCTCGCTCCCGAAGTCGTCCCGGGCGCTGCGCCGGGTCCCCCCGAAGGCGTCCTCGACGATGTCGGCGCTGGCGCCGGGCACGATCCGGCCGAGGGTGAGTTCGATGACCCGGCCCACGCTCTCGGTGTGCACGGAGGTCGCCAGACCGACCAGCGCCACGGTGAACGGCACCATGCCGAGGACGAACTGGAAGGCGAGCGCCCGCGCGTTGGAGAAGCCGTCCGCGTAGCGGAAGCGGGCGAAGGAGTCGGTCAGCAGCCGCAGGCCCCCGTAGTGCCGCAGGGCGGCGAACGCCTCGTCCCCGGAGAGTTCCTCTCCGATCATGTCCCGGGTCTGCGGGACGTGGACCACGGTTCCCATACGCGGACGCTCCTCGCATCGAGTGGCTCTGCTCCACTCTTTGATGGCCCGTTTCCCCCCGGCCACACCTCTTGCCCCCATGCGGTCGGCGGTGTGGTGCGGGCAGCGGGTGGGCCGGCTTCCGCGAGGACGGCGTCGTTCCACGATCCCACCCGGCCCCCGGGGTCCGCGAAGTGCCGGGCACGCCCGTCCGCCGGCGAGGAGACCGCGGCCGACGGGCTCGGCGCACAGGGCGTGCGTTCGCCGGGCCTCGTACGGGGCGCCCGCCGCTTCACACAGCCGGTGCGGTGCGGACGGCGCCGCGACGGCGCAGGGTGGTCGTGCTCACCGGCCGCCCCCGCCGGGGCGGATCCCGCGCGGTCGTACGGCCTCGGGGCGTGTCGGGCGAGCCGGGGGCGGTGGTCTCAGGACGCGTCGCCGAGCGGGTCGTGGCCCCAGTTCATGAGCGAGTGGCGCCAGCGCGTGTCGCGTACGTCGCCGGACGGACGCTGGGCGAGATGGCGGCGGATGTAGCCGACGACCTTGCGCATGTGCGCGTAGTCGTCGTCGGAGAGTCCCTTCCTGCCGGTGCGGAGGATGTCGACGATACGGCGGCCGGACGCGTGGCCGGTCGACTCGCCGCCCTCCCCGTGCTGCCCCGCGCTGCGGGACTCGTCGGTGGCCAGCCACTTCTCGAGGTCGGCCGGCTTCATGTTGACCAGCTCACGGAACTCGTCCCACGTCTCGTCCGCGCGTTCCGGTTCCACCGCGCTCACTTCTTCTTCCTGAGCGCGGAGGGCTTGTGGACCGCCGGCTTGCCCGACTTCTCGCTGCGCACCTCGTACTGCGGTTCCTCCTCGGAGGCGGCGACCGTGCGCCCGGCCGCCTCGGTGCGCTCGGTGATCTTCTTCTCGACCTCGCCCGTCGTCTCGCTGCCGTGGCTGCTCCAGGCGACCTCGTCGCCCTGGTGGAGATCTTCCCCGCGGTCGTTGCCCTTGCCCATCCCAGGCGCCTCCTTCACGCGGCGGTCGGCTTGGTTCCACCCTGGTGGCACGGCGGCCCGAGCGCATCTCGGGGACGGCGCACCTCCGGGCCGGCCCCGGAGGGGCCGGCCCGGAGCAGCGGGACGGCGGGGATCAGACGAGGTCGAACCGGTCGAGGTTCATGACCTTGTCCCACGCCTTGACGAAGTCCTTCACGAACTTCTCCTTGGCGTCGTCGCTCGCGTAGACCTCGGCGAGCGCGCGCAGCTCGGAGTTCGATCCGAACACGAGGTCGGCACGGGTGCCGGTCCACTTGACCTCGCCGGTGGCCGCGTCGCGGCCCTCGAACACGCTCTGGTCCTCGGACGTCGACTTCCACGTCGTGCCCAGGTCGAGCAGGTTGACGAAGAAGTCGTTGGTCAGGGTGCCGGGGGCCGTGGTGAACACGCCGTGCGCCGTCTGCTGGTGGTTCGCGCCCAGGACCCGCAGGCCGCCGACGAGGACGGTCATCTCGGGGGCGCTCAGGGTCAGCAGGTTGGCCTTGTCCAGGAGCAGGAACTCGGCCGGCAGGCGGTTGCCCTTGCCCAGGTAGTTGCGGAAGCCGTCGGCGGTCGGTTCGAGCGCGGAGAAGGACTCCGTGTCCGTCTGCTCCTGCGACGCGTCCACGCGGCCCGGAGTGAACGGGACCTCGATGTCGAAGCCGCCGTCCGCGGCGGCCTTCTCGACGCCCGCGGCGCCGGCCAGCACGATCAGGTCGGCGAGCGAGACCCGCTTGCCGCCGGTCTGCGCGGAGTTGAAGGACTCCTGGACGCCCTCCAGCGTGCGCAGCACCGTCGACAGCCGGTCGGGGTCGTTGGCCTCCCAGTTGCGCTGCGGCTCCAGGCGGACGCGCGCGCCGTCGGCGCCGCCGCGCTTGTCGCTGCCGCGGAAGGACGAGGCCGACGCCCACGCCGTCGACACCAGCTCGGACACCGACAGCCCCGAGGCGAGGACCTGCTCCTTGAGGGCGGCGACGTCCGCGGCGTCGATCAGGTCGTACGTGCGCTCCGGCAGCGGGTCCTGCCACAGCAGGGTCTCGGAGGGCACCTCCGGGCCGAGGTACAGCGACTTGGGGCCCATGTCGCGGTGGGTGAGCTTGAACCAGGCGCGGGCGAAGGCGTCCGCGAACTCGTCCGGGTTCTCCAGGAAGCGCCGCGAGATCGGACCGTAGACCGGGTCGAAGCGGAGCGCGAGGTCCGTGGTCAGCATCGTCGGCTGGTGGCTCTTCGACGGGTCGTGGGCGTCGGGCACGGTGCCGGCCCCGGCGCCGTCCTTCGGCCGCCACTGGTGGGCGCCTGCGGGGCTCTCGAACAGCTCCCACTCGTAGCCGAAGAGGATCTCGAAGAAGCTGTTGTCCCAGGTGGTCGGCGTGTTGGTCCAGGTCACCTCGAGGCCGCTGGTGATCGTGTCGGCGCCCTTGCCGGTGCCGAAGCTGTTCTTCCAGCCGAGGCCCTGCTCCTCGAAGCCGGCGGCCTCCGGGTCGGGGCCGACGTGGTCGGCCGGGCCCGCGCCGTGGGTCTTGCCGAAGGTGTGGCCGCCGGCGATCAGGGCGACGGTCTCCTCGTCGTTCATCGCCATCCGGCGGAACGTCTCGCGGATGTCGCGGGCGGAGGCGATCGGGTCCGGGTTGCCGCCCGGGCCTTCGGGGTTGACGTAGATGAGGCCCATCTGGACGGCGCCGAGCGGGTTCTCCAGCTCCCGGTCGCCGCTGTAGCGCTCGTCGCCGAGCCAGGTGGACTCGGGGCCCCAGTAGACGTCCTCCTCCGGCTCCCAGACGTCGGCGCGGCCGCCGGCGAAGCCGAAGGTCGTGAAGCCCATCGACTCCAGGGCGACGTTGCCGGAGAGGATCAGCAGGTCGGCCCAGGACAGGCTCTTGCCGTACTTCTTCTTGACCGGCCACAGCAGGCGGCGGGCCTTGTCGAGGTTGGCGTTGTCCGGCCAGCTGTTGAGCGGGGCGAAGCGCTGCTGGCCGGCCCCGGCTCCGCCGCGGCCGTCGCTGATGCGGTAGGTGCCCGCGCTGTGCCAGGCCATCCGGACGATGAGCGGGCCGTAGTGGCCGAAGTCGGCCGGCCACCAGTCCTGCGAGGTGGTCAGCACCTCGGCGATGTCCCGCTTCACCGCCGGGAGGTCGAGGGCGGAGAACGCCTCGGCGTAGTCGAAGTCCTCGCCGAGCGGGTTCGCCACGGCCGGGTTCTTGGCGAGGATCTTCAGGTTGAGGCGCTCGGGCCACCACCGGTGGTTCCCACCGCCCTGGGTGGGGTGCGGGGCGCGCCCGTGCGCGACCGGGCAGCCCCCCGTCTCCTCCGTCTTGGGTTCGGTGACGATGGCGTCGTGGTTCTCGGTCATGGAAGTCCTTCCGGGCGAAAAGGTTCGCGCAGTTCAGCTACTGCGGGAGGCGGAACAGCCGGGGCACAGGCCCCAGTAGACGACTTCGGCCCCGTCGATCGTGAAACCGCGGGCGTCGGACGCGGTCGGACAGGGAGCGTCACCGACCGCGCAGTCGGCGTCGGCGACGACACCGCAGGAACGGCACACCACGCGGTGGTGGTTGTCCCCGACCCTGCCCTCGTAACGGGCGGGGCCGCCGGCCGGCTCGATGCGGCGCACGAGCCCCGCCCCGGTGAGCGCGTTCAGCGTCTCGTACACCGCCTGCAGGGACACATGTCCCGTGCGCCGGCGCACTTCGGAGGCGAGCGCCCCGGCTCCGAGGTGGCCGCCCTGACGGACGGTGTCGAGGAGGGCGACGCGGGCGGCCGTCGCGCGCAGGCCCGCTCCGCGGAGCTCCTCGGCGGTGGTCGGCGGCCGGGATGCGGTCATGCGTCGAACCTATAGCCCGAGACACGAGTAATTCCAGGGAACGAACAGGTCCAGTCTTGGGTCACGTCCGGTAACGGCGGGTGGCTCCCGGGTTGCGTGCCGCCGTCCTCCCGCGCGACGCGGCTTCGGTGTCGTCGTAGACCAACAGCCCGTCGTCGCGCAGGCGTACGCCCGGTGTGGGGTGGTGCGGTGTGTGGCGTCCGTCGTGCATCAGGTGACGTACGGGGACGTCACGGGCCAGGACGGCGAAGTCGGCGATGAGCCTCCGGTGGCACCGCCACCACACGGATTCGGCGCACATCACCGCGGTGGGCTCACGGGCGGCCTGGTCCAGCAGGGTGTCCATCGCGGTGACGAACTCAGGGGTTCGGGTGTGGGCCGCGTAGCCGCGGAAGGAGGCGTTGCGCCAGACGGTGTCGGGCGAGTCGGGCGGCGGCTTGCGGAAGCCGCCCAGGTCCCGTTCCCAGCGGTAGGCGATGCCGGCCTCGGGGAGCCATGCGGCCAGCCGGGTCCGCGCCAGGTCGGGATCGCGGCGGCTGCCGGGGCCGGTCCGCACGTCCACGACGGCAAGGATCCCCGCGTCGTGCAGCAGCCGGGTCAGGGCGTCCCGGCCGACGGTGCCGTGGCCGAAGGTCGACAACGTGCGCGGGGTCATGGGGCGCCTCCTGGCGGCCGGGGCGGGCGGTGGGCTCCGGGCGGACGCGGCGCCGGCCCGGTTCCGGTGCCGGGCAGGCCTCGAACCCCGTCTCGCCGGACCTTTCGAGGACTCCGCGCACCGGGTGCGGGTTCATGCCGCGCACGGTCCGCGTGTGCGCGGGCCGGCGCGTGGAGGGGGCAGTCGCCCGGGACGACGGACGCGTCCTCGTGGCGCGGCTCGAAGCCGTACCGCTCCCGCACGCGGACCACCTCCTGCCCACCGCCGTCCGTCCTGAGCCGGACGCCCGCCTCGTGCGCCCCGCGGTGCGGCGCCTCGCGCACGGGTTCCCCGCCGGCGGCGCATTCCTCCACGGCCCGGGCGAGCAGCCGGCCGGCGGGTTCGCGGCGCCGGTCCGGGAGGCTGACGGCGGTCTGCGCGGCCGAGCGGCGATGGAGCCCGGCCGGACGGCCCGGCGCTACCGCGGCGCCGGGTTCCGAGCGGCGGTCAGTACAGGACGCACAGGGCTCCGGGCAGGACCCTGACCGTGACCGGCAGGACGGCGTCGACCTCCCCGTCGGCGCCGTAGGGGAGGTCCCGGTCGGCCTCGATGCGGATCTCCCCGCCCCGCAGGATCCGCACCTGGGGCCGGCGGACGTGGGTGCCGGCCCTGAGCTCGTTCATCAGGGCGAAGAACAGCCGCCGGGGCGCGTGACGGATCATGACGACGTCCAGCAGGCCGTCGTCCACGCGGGCGTCGGGGGCGATGACGCGGCCGGAGCCGTAGTGGCCGGAGTTGGCGGCCACCACCGTGTACCCGGTGTGCGGGTGCTCCTCGCCGTCGACGGTGACCCGGTAGCGTGCCGGCCGCCAGGCGGTGACGGCCCGCAGGCCGCCCGCGTAGTAGGAGGCGGAGCCCCTGAGCAGCCTGGACCGGTTGGCGTGGCGGTTGGCGAGCGCGTCCACCCCGGCGTACACGCTGCCGAGGACGACGGTGCGGTCGTGGACGGCCGAGGTGACCTCGATCGTGTCGACCCGCCGTGGCTCGGCGTGGAGCAGGATGCGGACCAGGGCCGCCGGGTCCCGGGGCAGTCCCAGCGCGCGGGCGAAGTCGTTGCCCCGGCCGGCCGGGACGAGGCCGAGGGTCGCGCCGGTTCCGCTGAGGGCGCCGCCGACACCGCCCGCGATGCCGTCCCCGCCGACGGCGAGGACGATCCGCCCCCGCCGTCCGGCCTCGCGGGCCAGTTCCCGCGCGTGGGCCAGGCTGCGGCTGTACTCGGTCCGCAGGTCGGCGCCCTCCTCGCGCAGGCGCCGGGCCAGGGCGAGCAGGGCCGCCGCTGCGGTGGCCGCGCCCGCGGTGGGGTTGACGACGGCGGTGAACTGTCGCATCGGGATTGCCTTTCGGGGCGGGCCGGCGAGGAGGGGGACGAACGGTCGGGGGTCACGGGTCAGTCGGCGGGCAGCAGGACGCCGGGGTTGAGCAGCCCCGCCGGATCCAGTCGGCGCTTCACGGCGCGCAGGGCGTCGACGCCGAGCGGACCCGCCTCCCGGACGTACCAGTCCCGGTGGTCGGCGCCCACCCCGTGGTGGTGGCTGATGGTGCCGCCGGCGGCGAGGATCGCCTCGCCGGCGGCGTGCTTGGCGCGCGTCCAGTGCGCCACGGGGTCCTCGCCCTGGGCGCAGACCACGGTGAAGTAGAGCGAGGCGCCGTTCTCGTAGACGTGCGAGATGTGGCACATGACCAGGGGCGGGGTGCCGGCTCCGGTGAGGTCGGCGGTGAGCGCGTCGCGCACGGAGGCGTACAGCCCGGGGACGCGGGACCAGAACGTCGCGGTCTCCAGCGTCTCCGCGAAGGCCCCGGCGTCGAGGAGCGCGTCGCGCAGATACGGGGCCGAGTAGCGTCCGCGCGCCCAGCGCCGGCCCGGCTCCTCGCCCAGGGGGGTGCCGCCGCACGCGCGCAGGACGGCCGCCGCGCGTTCCCTGCGGTACCCGGTGTCCTCCTCGGCGCCTTCATACCCAGCGATCGCCGTGCAGCCGGTGGTCCGTCGCGCGCCGGAGCCGATCGCGTCGGGGTTCGCCAGGCCGATGAGCGTCTCGGTCTCGTCGGACAGCCGCAGCACGGTGGGCCGCGGCCCGTCCTGGGCGAGCCGGCGCAGGGCGGTGGTCCCTTCCTCGAATGCGGGGAAGTGCCAGCCCTCGTAGAGACGGGTCCGCGGGACGGGCCGGACGCGTACGGTCACGGAGGTGATGACGCCGAACGCGCCCTCCGATCCGAGGACCAGC
This sequence comes from Streptomyces caelestis, assembly GCF_001279005.1. Classification (GTDB taxonomy): domain Bacteria; phylum Actinomycetota; class Actinomycetes; order Streptomycetales; family Streptomycetaceae; genus Streptomyces; species Streptomyces heliomycini. Next base: position 96,520 of record NZ_LGCN01000199.1, on the reverse strand, counting down.
TGGCGCAGGTCGGGTCCGGCGGCCGAACGCGGGGCGCGGCCGGTGTCGAGGGTGCCCTCGGGGGTGGCGAGGGTGAGGGAGAGCACCATCTCGTCGAAGCGGCCGTATCCGGCGGACGCCTGGCCGCTGGAGCGGGTGGCGGCGAAGCCGCCGATGGTGGCCCACCCGTAGGACTGGGGGAAGTGGCCGAGGGTGAAGCCGTGTTCGGCGAGGAGCTCCTCGGCCCGCGGAGCGCGCAGGCCGGGTTGCAGGGTGGCGGTGCGGGAGACCGGGTCGAGGCCGAGCAGGCCGTCCATGCGTCGCAGGTCGAGGGCGACGAAGGGGCCGTGCCGTTCGGGGGCCAGGCCGCCGACGACGGAGGTGCCGCCGCCGAACGGCACCAGTGGCAGGCCGTGTTCGGCGCACACCCGCAGGACGGCGAGCACCTCGTCGTGACCGCCGGGCAGGAGTACGGCGGCCGGGACGGCGGCGAGGTCGCCCTCGCGGATGCGCAGCAGGTCGGGGGTGGACTTGCCGCGCGTGTGCCGGATACGGGTCTCGGCGTCGGTGCGCACGTGGGCCTCGCCGCCCAGGGCCGCGATCAGGGCGCGGCGTGCGGCCGGCGGCAGCGGGCTCTCCGGGACGGTCAGGTCCTCGATGGCCACGGGTCCGGCCTCGCGCGGCTTCACGCCGAGCAGATCGCGCAACAGCCCGATCACCGTGTCGGGCAGCGGCGTCGCCTCGGCCGGGTCCCCCCAGCCGCTCCACAGCATGTCCATGGCTGTCGTCCTCACCGGTCGGTCGGAATGAACGGGGCCGGGGTCGTCGCCTGACGGCCACCATGGCGTTACACTGTGACACATGACGCCTATTCGTCACAACGGTTCCGGCGGTTCGGACAACGACGCGGTGCTCGACGCGGTGCGGGACTGCGTCCTGGCCGTCGGGGTCCGCCGTACCACGCTCACCGACGTGGCCCGCCGCGCCGGGGTCTCCCGGATGACCCTGTACCGGCGGTGGCCCGACGTGCGGTCGCTGGTCGGCGACCTGATGACCCGGGAGTGGATCGCCGTGGCCACCAGAGCGCTCCCCGAGCACCGGCCGGGCGTGCCCGCGCGTGAGGTGATCACCGAAGGGCTGGTGGCGGCGGTCCGCGCCTTCGGCGCCCATCCGCTCTTCCGGAAGATCCTCGACGTGGACCCCGAACTGCTCCTCCCCTACGTGCTGGACCGCCGCGGGGCGAGCCAGGAGGCCCTGCTGGAACTGCTGGCCGGCTCCCTGCGCGAGGGGCAGGCCGACGGCTCGGTGCGCGCCGCCCATCCCGAACGGCAGGCGCGGTCGGTGCTGCTGATCGTGCAGTCCTTCACCCTGTCCCTGCGGACCATGACCGACGAGGACGACCCCGAGCTCGCCTCCGAGGCGTTCCTCGGCGAGCTGCGCGTCATCCTGGAGAGGACCCTCACGCCGTGAACTCCCCCGGTGGCCCCGCCTCCCCCTCGTCCCTGTCCGCCGGCCGGCGCGCGCGTGAACTGGCCGACTCCGTCGGCGGACCGGTCGTCGACGTGCTGGTCGTCGGTCTCGGCGCCACGGGCGCCGGGGCGGCCCTGGACGCCGCCGCCCGCGGGCTGGACGTGGTCGCCGTCGACGCCCACGACCTGGCCTTCGGCACGTCCCGGTTCAGCAGCAAGCTCATCCACGGCGGGCTGCGCTACCTCGCCTCCGGACGGCTCGACGTCGCCCACGAGAGCGCGGTCGAACGCGGGGTGCTGATGGAGCGCACCGCACCCCACCTCGTACGGGCCCAGCCGTTCGTGCTGCCCCTCACCCCGCTGGTCTCACGCGGTCGGGCCGCCCTGGCGCGTGCCGGGTTGCGGGCCGGCGACACGCTGCGCCTGGCCGCCCGCACGGCCCGGGCCACCCTGCCCCCGCCACGCCGGACCGGAGCGGTGGAGACCCTTCACCTCGCCCCGGCGCTGCGGCGCGACGGGCTGCGCGGCGGCCTGCTCTCCTGGGACGGCCGGCTCACCGACGACGCCCGTCTGGTGACCGCCCTCGCCCGTACGGCCGCGGGGCGCGGCGCACGGATCCTGACCCGGGTCCGGGCCCTGGAGCTGACCTCGACGGGCGCCCGTGTCCGTGACGAACTCACCGGCGAGGAGGGCGGGATCCGCGCCCGCGCGGTGATCAACGCGTCCGGGGTCTGGGCGGGCGGCCTCGTCGACGGCGTCCGGATACGGCCCTCCCGGGGCACCCACCTCGTCCTGCGTCCCGAGAGCCTCGGCCCGCTGACCGCGGGCCTGCACATCCCGATCCCCGGGGAGAACAACCGCTTCGTCCTCGTCCTGCCCCAGGACGACGGCCGGGTCTACGTCGGCCTCACCGACGAACCCGTGGACGGCGACGTCCCCGACGTCCCCCGGGCGCCCGAGACGGACATCGGCTTCCTCCTCGACGTCCTGTGCTCCGTCCTGCACACGCCGGTCCGCCGCGCCGACGTGGCCGGCGCCTTCGCCGGGCTGCGGCCGCTGCTGGACACCACGGGGGCGCACTCCGGTACGGCGCCGAGGACAGCCGACCTCTCCCGGCGGCACGCGGTGCTCACCTCCTCCGAGGGCGTCGTCACCGTCGTCGGCGGCAAGCTCACCACCTACCGGCGGATGGCCGAGGACGCCGTCGACACCGCCGTCCGCGTCCGGGGGCTGCCGGCCGGCCCGTCGCCCACCGCGTCCCTGCCCCTGGTGGGCGCGGCGCCGCCGCACGTCCTCGCCGAACTGCCCGCGCCCCGCCGTCTCGTCCGGCGGTACGGCACCGAGGCGCCGGCCGTGCACGCGCTCGGCGTGCGGGACCCCCGGCTGGGCGAGCCCGTGCTGCCCGGGTATCCGGTCACCGGCGCCGAGCTGCTCTGGGCCCTGCGCCACGAGGGAGCGCTCGACGACGAGGACGTGCTCGACCGCCGTACCCGCATCGGACTCGTCCCCGCCGACCGGGCCGCGGCGCTCGACGCGGTGCGCGGACTCGTCGACGGGGCCCTGTCACAGGGCGGTCGAGCCGTGCGTCAGCGGCCGTGGACGCCGACCTCGCGGAGCGAGTAGCCCCACTCGGTCCCCCGGTCCAGGAGCCGCACGCGGAGGTGGCGGGCCGGTGCGGGGGTGAACACGGCCGTGTCCAGGCCGCCGTCGCCGGAGGTGGTGGACCAGACGGTGCGCCAGTTCACGCCGTCGGTGGAGAGGTCGACGCGGTACGACGTCCCGTACGCGCGCTCCCAGTCCAGGATGACGCGCCCGACCTGGTGGGTGGCGCCGAGGTCGACGCGGAGCCACTGGTCGTCGCTCCAGTCGCTGGCCCAGCGGGTGCCCCGGTCGCCGTCCACGGCCCGGCCGGGCGCGTAGCTGGTGAACGGGTTCCACTCCGCCGAACTGGCCGTGGCCGGCGCGCCCTCGGCGAGGTTCGCCCCGGCCCGGTGCCGTTCGGAGGCGCCCCAGGTGTCGAGGTAGGACTCGGCGCCCCGGAAGAGGTCGTCCACCACGTGCCGCCCGCCGACGCGCCGGATGTCCTCGATCCAGTCGGGGACCAGGCCGTAGTGCGCGGCTCCGTCGGTGTTCAGGTCCCAGGTGCGTTCGCCGGTGGTCTGCCGGTCGAGCACGGAACCGCCGTCGACGCTGCGGAAGGGATAGGCGACGGCGTCGGGCGCGTCCGCGCCGCGCGGGGCCGGCCAGCCGCCGACGCCGTTCATGTCCGTGCCGTAGCCGTAGCCCACGCCGTGCTTCTCGCGCAGCGCCCCGGTGCGGTCCGCCTCGGCGACGAAGTCCCGCGAGCCGTGCATGTACTGGGCGACGAACCCGCCGAGACCGTAGACCCGCTCGGTCCAGTCCAGGTCCATCCAGCTGTGCGACGAGAGCACGCCGGGGTAGGACGCGGACTCGAAGATGTCGAGCACCCGGCCGGTGGCCTTGACGCTCATGTGGTCGATCTCGAGCATCATGTTGCGTTCCATCATGCCGCGCACGGCGTACTCGCCGAGCTCGGTGAGCCCGCGGACGTTGCACCGCGCGTCCTGGTCGTACGACGGGACCTCGACGCCCGCGGGGAGCTCCTTCTCGGCGCCGGGCGCGGAGGCGAGCCCGATCGGGTTGTCGGCCTGCGGACCGGTGCACTTCCCGGTCTGCCAGAAGGTGCCGGTGGACAGGAACTGCCCGACGTTGATCGCGGTGCCGAGCGCGCCCTCGTCGAAGCGCACCCCGCACAACGCGTTGTCGAACTTGTGGCACAGGAACATGCTGCGCACGCCGAGTGCGTACAGCTCGTCCAGTCCGGCGTCGATGTCGGCCCTGTCGCACTGCGCGACGTCCAGGACCTGCTTGCACCCGAACGGTTCGGAGGTCTCGACGCCGAGGACGACCGCGAGCTTGCCCTGCGCGACGACGTCGCGGGCCTGCGCGCTGTCGGTGACGATCCGGAACCAGCCCTTGCCCGGCCCGCCGTACATCCCGTCGACGTAGGCCTGCAGGTCGTACGTCAGCTTCGCCTGCAGCCGGATGGACGTCATCTCGTCGCAGCCGCGGTCCTTGAAGAAGTACACGGAGCAGATCACGCCGTTGGTGACGAGGTCGTTGACCAGCACCCGCTGTCCGCCGCGCCAGGCGCGTTCGATCCAGGCGTAGTAGTTCTGCTGGTGGGTCAGGGAGTCGTGCGCGGGCCAGTCCTCGAACGTGGGCCAGCCGACCGGATCGTGCCTGCCGTCACCGCCGCCCGTGATGAAGTCGAAGATCGCCAGCGAGCCGTCGGGGTAGTGCTCGGGGCAGTCCTTGAGCGCGTCGGCGATCCCCTTCGCGGAGAAGGCCTTGCCGCAGATGAGCCGGCCGCCGAACGCCTCGTTGGCCATGACGTGGTTGTGCGCGTCGACGAACCCGCGTACCTCGCCCGCGGCGTTCGTGCCCTTGAACGGCTCCCCGGTGACGCCGATCCCGGAGTCGGGCGCGGGCCGGGCGACCGGATCCCACCAGTCTCCGCCGGCGGCGGAACTGGGCGTGGGCACGAGGGCCGCGGCCAGCATGAGGAGGAGAAGCGTGACGACCCCGAGGTGCCGTCGTGTGCGGTACGTGGTCATTACGCACGTCCCTCCGTCGCGGAGTTGTCATGACCGGCGCAAAGGTATGGGGTGAGGATCGCTACTGGCGCGTAGGGCGTCAAGGGTGCGCGCGCCATCCGTTCGCGCCCGCGCCCCGCACGAGACCGCGCGGGCCGCGGCATCACCCGTGCCCCCGGATCTCTTCGCCGGCATCCCGGTCGGCGGCCGCCCCGGCCCCGGCCCGGCACGGACGACCGCCGGCCCCTCCCCCGACGCGTGCGGCGCGTGACACCGAGGCCGTGCGGGAGCTCGCGGAACACCGGCCGGTCGCCGGGGAGCACCGTGCCGGGCACACGGGTCACGCCCGGCACACCGTCTTCGCCGACGACTTCGACGACCGGGACCCCGGCGGGAACGAGTCCGGCTTCGGCGGGGCGCCCGCCCGGGCGCCGTCCCCGGCGCGGGACAGCCGGCCGGGACTACTCCCCGCCGCCCTTCTCGCAGTGCAGGGAGATGGAGCGCAGCACGTCGGCGGAGGAGACGTCGGTGCGGCCCTCGTCGTGGATCTCGGCGAGCTGGACGAAGGCGAAGGCGAGCGTGGAGGTGATCTGCACGATGGCGGGGCCCAGCTTCTCGGTGACGAGGACCGCCACCTCGCGCGCGCTCGCGTCGGCCGGCACCTGGATCCGCGGCAGCATCTCCTCCAGGAGCTGGGCGATGGCTCCGCTCCCCGTCACGTCGGCGTCCGGGTCCGCGCGGAGCCGCCGCCGCATCTCGAGGGCCTCGGTCAGGATCCCCACGCCCCGCTGCATGATCTCCCGCTGTTCCATGGGCACAGCCTAGACATGGACTGGCCCGGCCGAACCGCTTCCGATTATCATTCTTTACATATATGAATGAGAGTTTTGTCCATCGAGGGCGGCCGCCACGCGCGCAGGTGTCCTCGCCGAATGAGTGATCCATGCCCCGCACCGGCCCCACGGACGACGGCGACGAGCTTCTGGTCAGGCTCAGGACGCTGACGGCACAGGCGCGTGCACAGGCGGAGGTGCAGCGCTCCCGGGTCGAACTGGCCGTCGCCCTGCAGCGCGGCATGCTGCCGAGAGGGCTGCCCGTCGCCGACGGCGTGCGGCTGGCCGTGCGGTACGCGCCCGCGTACCAGGGGCTCAATGTCGGCGGTGACTGGTACGACGCCTTCACCATGCCCGACGGCCGGATCGGCCTGTCGATCGGCGACGTCCAGGGGCACAACATCGAGGCGGCCGCCTTCATGGGGCAGGTCCGGGCCGGGCTGCGGGCGCTCGCCTCCGTCGACAGCGACCCGGGCAAGCTCCTCGCCCGGACCAATGAACTGCTGTTGTCCCTCGGCCCGGACCTCTTCGCCACCTGCACCTTCATGCGGCTCGATCCGGTCACCCGGCTGCTGGAGAGCGCCCGGGCGGGACACCTGCCGTGCGTGTGGGCCACCGCGGACGGCAGGTCCGGGGTGACCGAGGACGAGGGAGGCCCCCCGCTGGGCGTCCAGTCCGGGGTGGTCTATCCCGTCACCCGCTACCGGCTCGACACGGGCGGTGTCTTCGTGATGCTCACCGACGGGGTCGTGGAGGGCCCGTCCCTGCACCTCGACGAGGGGCTGGACCAGGTGGTGCGGCTCGCGGGCGTCGCGGCGGTCGCGCGCATGGACGCGGACGCGCTCGCCGCCGCCGTGATCAAGCAGGCCGAGCGGGTGGGGCACGACGACGACGCGGCGGTCCTGGTGATCGGCCACGCCGGACGACCGGGCGGCCGGCCATAGGGCCGGCCGAGCCGCACCTCTCGCCTCGCCGACGCGGCGGCCCCGGTGTGTGATGGCATGTGTGGTGGCTCGCCAGGATCTTCGCGCACCGGCCGTCCTCGCGCTCGAGACGCTGGTCGTCGCCGCCTGCTCCTACGCGGGAGGACGACTGGGGCTGTTGCGCGGGCTGACCGTCGAGGGCGCGGTGGTCTCCCCCGTCTGGCCGCCGACGGGAGTGGCCGTCGCCTTCCTGCTGCTGCTCGGGCCGCGCTGCTGGGCGGGGATCGCCCTGGGCGCCCTGTTCGTGCTCATGCACCTCACCTCGCTCCGGCTCGCGTCGGTGGGCGTGCTGGCGGGCAACACCGCCGCGCCCCTGTGCGGGTACTTCCTGTTGCGCACAGCGGGTTTCCGCACCGATCTCAGCCGGTTGCGGGACTGTCTCAGCCTCGTGTTCCTCGGCGCCTTCGCGGCCATGCTGATCAGCTCGACCACCGGCGCCGCCCTCCTCGTCGGCACGGGCGACCTCCAGGCCGGGAAGGTGTGGAGCGTGTGGCTGGCCTGGTGGGTGGGTGACGCGATGGGCGTCCTGCTCATCACTCCGGTGCTGCTGCTGCTTCCCCGGGTGCGCGCCCCGGCGCACCCGGGAAGGTGGAAGGAGGTGGTGGGCCTGGTGGTGCTGGCGGGCTGTCTGGTGCCCCTCGCCACCTTCAGCCCGGCCAGCACGCTGTTCGTCATCTACCCGCTGCTGATCCTGGCCGCGCTGCGGTTCGAGCTCCCCGGCAGCATGCTGTGCGCCCTCTTCGCCTCCGTTCTGGCCACCATTGCGGCGACCGACCGCACCGGGCCGTTCCAGCACCTGTCCGACGTGGAGATCATGGTCAACCTCCAGGCCTTCAACGGGGCGATGGCCCTGACCGCCCTGCTGCTGTCCGCGGTGATCACCGAGCAGCACAACACCAGGCGCTCGGTGGAGCGTGCGTGCCAGGAACTGGTCGAGGTGCTGGAGCATCTGACGGCGGGGGAGGCGGCGGCCCGGCCCCCGCGGGACGAGGACGACCGGCCACGGAACACGGGCTGATCCCCCTCGCCCCGGCCCCCGCTCCTCGAACTCCCCCGAGGGGCGCCCTCGGAAGGGCCGCTCTCCGGTCCCCCGGTGAACGGGCGGCCGGAGCGAACAGTATGAACGCAAACGCCGAGGCCATGGTCCTGACGGGCCGGGGTTCCTAGCATCCCGGCCCATGAACGGATCACGTCACACGAGGGGCCTGGCTCTCGCCGCCGCCGTCATCGGCGCCCTCCTCCAGGCACCGGCCGCACGGGCCGTCGACACCACCGGCCCGGCCCCCGTCACCTGCCCCGCCGACCTGGCGGAGAAGGCCGCCTGCTACACCGGCCAGGACCCGAACGGCGCGTACTACGCGATCGCGATCCCCGAGGACTGGAACGAGTCGCTCGTCGTCCACGCCCACGGCGGCCCCGACCTCGGCGACGGGTCCGACCCCGAGCGCGGCGTCGAGGACCTCGGGCGCTGGCAGGTCGTGGTGGACCAGGGCTACGCCTGGGCCGGTTCGTCGTACCGCCGGGGCGGCTACGGCACACGGATGGCCGCGACCGACACCGAGAACCTCCGCCGCCTGTTCACCGAGGAGTTCGGCCGGCCGAAGCGGACGTACCTCCACGGCCAGTCCTGGGGCGGCGACGTGGCCGCCAAGACCGTCGAGATGTACGGCGGGGCGGGCGGTCCCTACGACGGCGCGCTGCTCACCAACGGCGTCCTCGGCGGCGGCTCGCGCGGCTACGACCACCGGGTCGACCTGCGCGTCGTCTACCAGTACTACTGCCAGAACCTGCCGCGCCCCGACGAGCCGCGGTACCCGCTGTGGCAGGGGCTGCGCCCCACGTCGACGCTGACGACGGCCGGGATGCGCGCCCGGCTGCAGGAGTGCACCGGATACGCGTCCCCGCCCGAGGAGCGCACCGCGCTCCAGCAGCGCAACCTGGACGACATCCTCGCCGTGACGAAGGTGCCCGAGCGCACGCTGGAGTCACACCTGCGCTTCTCGGTCTTCACGTTCCGGGACATCGTGCACAAGCGGCTGGGCGACCGCAACCCGTTCACCAACGAGGGCGTGCGGTACTCCGGTTCGCACGACGACGAGGCGCTCAACGCGGGCGTGGAGAGGTTCACCGCCGATCCTGCGGCCGAGCGCGACCTGTCCTACGACAGCGACCTCACCGGCAAGGTGAAGATCCCGGTGCTCACGCTGCACGCCATCGACGACCCCACCGCGTTCGTCGAGCACGAGGCGGCCTACCGCGACACGCTCGCCGGCGCCCACCGGGGCCGGCACCTGGTGCAGACGTTCACCGACGAGCACGAGCACAGCGCGCTGAGCACGTCCGAGTACGCCAACTCCCTCGCGGCCCTGGACCGTTGGGTGCGCACCGGTGACCGGCCGACCCCCCGGTCGGTCGCCGCGTCCTGTGCCGCGTTCGACCGGACGTACGGCACCGGATGCTTCTACGAGCCGGAGTACCGGCCGTCGGCGTACGCCTCGCGGGTGAACCCGCGCCCGGGTGGTACGGCGTGGCCGGCCATGACGGCCGCGCAGGAGAAGGCGTGGAGCCGTGTCGAGGGGGTCGGCATCGCGCCCTGACCCGCACGTCCGGGCCGGCCGCTCACTCCCGCAGGGAGCCGGCGTCGCCCATGACGATCACCGGGTGCCGGTCCGGGTCGAGGGCGCGCAGGAGCTCCTCCATGTGGCGCTCCGAGAGGCTGACACAGCCCTGGGTCGGCCCCTCGTGGTCGACGTGCAGCCAGATGCCGCCGCCCCGGTCGGCGCCGAGCGGACGGGTCCGGTCCAGTGGGGACGTGCCCGGCACGCGGTTGTAGTCGATGGCGACGACGTAGTCGAAGGAGCCTTCCAGCGGCTCGCCCTCGAAGCCGGTGCCGCCGACCGCGAACCCCTGCGACCGGTCGTACGGCAGCTGGGTGCCGGGGTCGGGCAGCAGCCCCCCGGCGTCGGTGAGGGTGAACACGCCGATGGGTGAGCGGAGGTCGCCCGCCCAGTGGTCGTCGGTCCAGCCCTTGAGGGCGTTGTGCGCGGGCCACGCCGGGCCGCCCTCCCATCCGGACCCGGTGTGCTCGTACAACACGACCCGGGAGCGGTTGGCGTCCTTGCCGCGGCCGGTGACGACGACCACCTGGCGGGCGTTCGCGGGGATCCACGCCCGGGTCCGGGGCCCGAGGCCGGGGATCCGGGCGGGCGCTCGCGTCCTCGCTCCGGTGCCGGCCCGGCCCTGGGCGGTGCCGGTGGCGCCGGGCGCGACGCCGGCCGTGTCCGGCGCCCCGCTCACCGGGACGTCCCGCTGAGCGGTTCCGGCGCCCGCCCCGCACCCGCTCAGCGCCGCCAGCACGGCGAGGACGACGGCCGCCGACGCCACCCGGCCGCGCACACGGGCGGGGGCGCCGGCCTGCCGGCCGGCACGGTGACACGGACGGGGCGGGCAGTCGATCGATGAGGCCATGCACCCAGCCTGACCTCGACTTCCCGGAAACGCCTCAGCTCCTCGCGCGAGTCCGCCGAAGTCCCCCATCTGCCCTGCCCCCTGAAAGAGCGTGACGAAAGGTCCGTCCGGGTGACGGAACCACACCCGGGGCGGGGTGCGGTTCCGCCGGACGGAGCACCGCGCGGGGGTGACGCCACCGGTCGGCCACGAACCGCGAGCCGGGCCCGATCAGCACGCCCCCTTCGGTCGAACGGGTGAGGGTGACGGTGTCGTCGCCCGCGCCGGGACCGAAGGCGCGGCCGGCGCGGGCCTCGAGCGGGGGAAGCCGGCCGGTACCTGCCCGCGGCCGAGGACCTCGACGCTCCGCGCCCGTTTCGCCCGGGCCGGGCCGTGGCCGGGTTCGACCACGGTCGTGCCGGGTTCCGCGTCGGCGCCCGGTTCGACCGCGCGGACGGCGGGGTGGCCGGCGGACTCCCCGCAGGTGCCCGACCGCCCGTCGTCGGCGCGGGTCGCCACGAACGGGTGAATTGCGGAGGAGGCTTCGATCGGGTTGCCGAGCGACGGGCCGGCGGTTCCTCCGGACTGCCGCCGTCGTCGGCGCCGTGGGCCCCGGTCTTTGACGACCGGGCCGCGTTCCAGCCCGTGTCGGCGCTCACCGGGACGCGGACGTGGCGCACGTCGCGGGCGGGGAAGCCGGCGGCGACCGTGTCCGCGCCGCCGGGGCCGAAGCGGTGGGCGGCTCGAGGACGACCTGCTCGGCCTCGACGGTGCCGCCGGGGCCGACGCGGATCCGCTGCCGGAACGCCCCTGCCGGGCCTCCCCCCTGGCTGGACCGGCTGCCCTCGGTCACGCGGACGGCGGGACGGCCGGGGCGGGGGCCGTACCGTCCCTCGTGCCGCGTGAGAACGTCAACCGGTGACCGCTCAGAAGAAACGGTCAACCGCGCCCGGCCGTACCATGGCTGGCCACCGGGGGAACCAACAGGCAGAAAGGGGCACCGCCATGTCCGAGAATTCGACGGCAGCGACCGACCTCACGTCGCAGTACTCCGCTCAGGTCGCGGGCGACCTGGAACGCAACCTCAAGGAGCAGGAGCGGGTCACCGCGGAGATCGCCGCGCTGCAGGAGCGGTTGACCGTGCTTCAGCACGACCACACCCTACTGGTGAACATGCGGCAGGCGCTGGGGCTCGTCCCGGCGCCCGCCGGGGCGGCGGTCACCCCCGAGCCCGTGGTCACGCCCGGGGACGGAAGCACCCCGGAGGCCGGGACGGCGTCGGGCGACGCGACCGTGCCGGCGCCGCGCAAGAAGGGCGGCGCCGCCTCGAAGGCCACGCCGGGGGCCGGGGCGGGCGCGGTGAAGCCGAAGCGGGCCGGAAAGACGGCCGCGCGCGCCACGTCCGGGAAGTCGGTCCCGTCCGGGAAGTCGGTCCCGTCGGGGAAGACCGCCGCCCCGGGAAGGTCCACGCGCAAGCCGGCCGCCGCGAAGGCGGACGGCCCCAAGCTGGTCGAGCTCGTCCGCCGGCACCTGGGCGAGCAGCGGGAGCCCCGCTCGGCGGCGGAGGTCGCGGGCGCGCTCGAGCAGGCCCACCCCGGGCGCGCCGTCAAGACCACGGTCGTGCGCAGCACCCTGGAGGGCCTGGTCGCGCGCAACCAGGCCCAGCGCACCAAGCAGGGTTCGTCGGTCTTCTACACCACGGTCGACAGCGCCGGGCCGGCCCCGAAGACCGAGGCCGACGCGCGGTCCTGACGTCGTCCCCACCGCTCACCGCCGCGTGCGACTCACATCCACCGGCTCGAAGGCGTTCCGGGCACGGCCCCCGCCGGTTCGGGCGACCTCGACCGTCCCGTCGTCCACCCGGACCTCTTCGAGCACCTCCGGCAGGGGCGCGGCGTCCGGGTCCGCGGTGCGGGACGCCAGGGCGACGTGCCCGGTGGCGCCTTTGCACGCGCCGGTGAGGCGCGGAACGTGGGCCCAGCGGGTCCAGGCCGTGCCCTGCGGGGCCCGGGCACAGCAGGCCGTCGGCGGCCGGCGCGCCCCGGTCCGGGAAGTGGCGCGGGCTGCCGCCGGCGATGCGGCGGGAGGCGCCCGGCGGGCCGACGACGCACGTCATCGACCCGAGCGGCGACATCCTGCGATGCGCGGTCTCCCTCCCCACGGCAGGCGGATTCCCGGCGCGCTCCCTCCCACGGAGCGACCGGGAGCGTCGCCCGTCCTCATCGACGTTTCCGAGTGGTCCGATCGCCGAGTACCGCCCAAAACCGTCGGCAGGACTCGCCGGCTCCTGCCTGCGGAACCACGGTGATCGGGGCGGTGAGAGCCGGACTCCCTCCCCGCCCGAGGACGGGGTGTCCGCGGAGGGGCTCGGACGGTGAGGGGATCCGGCCGTTCAGCCGAGGGCGGTCACCTCGACGGCGAGGTCGTTGTCCACGGTGTAGTAGGGGCGCACCGCGGACCCGCCCACGGTGACCCGCGGGTAGACGAACACCGCCTTGCGGTCCGCCACGTCGTCGAGGAGCCGGCCGACCCGGGTCAGCGGCGCGTCGGCGGCGGGGCGGAGGAACACGTCCCAGACCCGGCTGCCGGTGGCCGTGAGGTCCTCGTAGGCGACGGTGAAGGCGAAGCCGCCGTCCCGGGCGGGCCGTACCGGGACGGCGTGCAGCGTGTCCCCGGCGCCCCGCAGCCGCAGCACCGCCTCCGCCGACGGGGAGAGTACGGCGCCGTGCAGGCGGGCGCGGACCGTCATCGTCCCGTCGGCGATGTCGACGGGCCCCGCCTCCGCGTGGGCGGTGCGCAGCCAGGCGCGTATCGCGAGGAAGCCGTCCTTGGTGGCGTACGGCACCCGGACGGCGACCGGTGACGGCCGGTCGGGCGGGCCTCCGTCGACGAGCGCCCGCAGGTCCCGCAGCCCGGGGCGCAGCCGCTCCCGTCCGGTGGCCGGGCCGGGCAGCAGATACGTGTCCCAGCGGCCCTCCGCGAGCCGGGGCAGCGGTTCGAGCACGGCGCGGAACTCGCCGTCGTCGCCGTGGGGTTCGAGGTCGAGGGTGTGGGTCGTCTCCTCGGGCCCGCCCTTCTTGGGGCGCAGCACCAGCAGCAGCCGGGGCCGCGCGGCCGTCGGCGGGCGGAGCCGGAAGGTGATCCGGCCGTCGGCGTCGAGGCGGCAGTGGGTGCGCGGGGTCGTGCTCATCGGCGTCCCTTCCGTACGGTGCGCAGCGCGGTCGACGCGGCGGCGTGGGCGAGGTCGCGGGCGGCGTGGCCCCGGCCGGCGAGGGTGTGGTGCATCCCGCGGCGTCCCGGGGCGCCCCGCCGTCCGCCGTTCCTGGCCTCGATCGCCTCCTGGAGCAGGCGTTCTGCGTGGGCCACGACCGGTCCGGGGGCGAACCGGCGCGCGTTGGCCACGGCCGCCTCGCCCATGCGGCGGCGGCGCTCGTCGTCGCGCACCAGGTCGAGGAGGGCCGCGCCGAAGGCGGCGCCGTCCCCGACCGGCACCAGCCGGCCGTCCTCGCCGTCCTCGATGATCTCGCCGGGCCCGTAGGGGCAGTCGGTGCTCACCACCGGCAGTCCGCAGCGCATCGCTTCGACGAGGGTCATGCCGAACGGCTCGAAGTTCGACGCCGCCGCACCGATCGAGCCCTTGACCCACTCGGCCTCCATGGGGGTCGCCGCGCCCATGAGGAAGACGTTGTTCCACAGGCCGAGCGACTCGATCAGGGCGCGCAGCCGGTCGTGCTCCTCGCCCTTGCCGTAGATGCGCAGCCGCCAGTCGGGATACTCGGCGACCACGCGGGCGAACGCCTCGATGATCAGGTCGAACCGCTTGACGGGGACCAGCCGGCCGGCCGCCACCACGACCTTGGCGGTGCCGTCGGCGGTGGGGAGCTCGGGGTCGGGGACGCTGTTCGGGAGGGCCTCCACCCGCACTCCGGGCAGCAGCATCTTGCGCCGGTAGGAGTCGGCGTCCGCCTCGGTGACGGTGGTGAGCACGTCGAGCCGGCGGTAGGCGCGGCGCAGCGCGGTGCGCAGCGCGGGCGGATGGTTGTCGAGGGTGAGGTGCTCCTGGCCGACGCGGGCGACGTGTTCCGGGGCCTGGAGGGCGAGGTGCACGTTGAGCCCCGGCCGGGTGCCGACGACGACGTCGGCGTCGGTGTCCGCCAGGCACTCGGCGATCCGCTCGTCCGTCAGCTCGCTGTACTGGTGGTGGCGGTACTCGGCGGCGGGGAACACCTGGGCGGGTCTGCGGTGCAGCGGGTGGTCCTTCTCCCGCCGCAGATCCACCAGCGCCCGCAGCCGCACTCCGGGGTGCGGAGTGAGGTTGGGGTGCTCCCGGTGCCGTAACACCGAGACGATCTCCACGTCGTGCCGTTCGGTCAGCGCGGCCGCCAGGTTGAACGTGGTGGTGATCGTGCCTCCGATCCCATAGGCGTTGTGGATCAGGAAAGAGATCTTCATAGCGGTCCAGACCGCACAGGACGTTCAGGAGTTGTCCGCTGTTACCAGTTCGTGGCCTCGGTGATCACTGTGGTCGGGCTGCCGGGTTCCCGCGCTGGATCCGCATGCCGGGGCGGCGGCGGTGGACGGTCAGGTACGTCAGGCCCTCGGGGCCGGCGGTGAGGCTCCGGGTGGAGCCGTGCGGGAGCCAGGTCAGGGCGCCCGCGGGGAGGGGGTGGGGGCCGTCGGGGGCGGTGAGCGTGCCGTGGCCGGCGAGGACCAGCAGGAGGACGTCGAGGTCGGGCTCGCGGTGGGTGTCGACCCCGCGCCCGGGCGGGATGCGCACGACGTTGGCGTCGAGTTGGCGCCCCGGCTCGGCGAGCCGCCACAGGGCGCCGGCGGACGCGCCGTCGAGGGCGGCCAGGGCGGCCGTGTCGCACAGGACCCGCGGGAGCGGAACGTCCTCGCCGGGGGTGTCGCTGCTTCCTGACGTCATGAGGTGTCACCGTCCCGGTGCGTGGACGCGTCGGCCGTCCGCGGTTCGCCTTTCAAATGCGAATCTAGCATGCAGATTTGGGCGGCGCCGGTCACGGTCCGCCGTCCACCGCCCAGCCGAGCGGGTACGGCTGCGGCCCGGCGGCGGGGGGCTCGCCGCCGGCCTCGTTGAACGCGGTGAGGGCGCCGACCAGCGCCGCCCGCTGCCGCGGGGCCAGCCGCTCGACGATCGCGGCGATCTCGGCACGGCGCCGCGCGGTGACGTCCTCGACCGTGCGCCGGCCCTCGTCGGTGAGCCGCAGCAGGGTCTCCCGTCGGTTGGCGGGATTGGTCTGCCGGTCGGCGAGGCCGGCCGCGATCAGCCGGTCGACCATGCGCATCGCGGTGGACGGGGCGACGTGGAGCAGGTCGGCGAGCGTGACCAGCTTGGTGGCGCCGCGGGTGGAGAGCACCACCAGCATCCGGAACTGCGGCAGCGTCACCCGGTCCTCGACCGCGGTGAGGGACCGCGCGGACACCGCCACCAGCAGCCGCGAGGCGGTCAGCACCGCACGGGTGACCGCCTCGACGTCGTCTCCGGCCCCGCCGGAGGTCTCGTCCCGATGCATGGGTCCTTTGTACCTCGTGGTGATCGCCGCCCGCTCGGCCGGCGGGGCGGAAGGAGGGGCGCGGCGCCGTCCTTCGGGCCGCGCGAAGGCCGGCCGCCCCGGGCTCCCCGGGCGGGCCCGGGTCCGGCCGGGTCGCACCGTCCCAGCCGTATGTCCGGTCCCGTGGGCCGCTGTTCCCCCGTTCTCGCGCTGTGCCATCATCCTGGCGGGATTCTCGAAAGGAATGAACGGACGTGACCGCGCAGAGGCCGGACGACGGCGGAACGCCAAAGGAGCGGGACGGTGCGCCGTCGCTGCCCGAGGAGGTCTGGCAGCGGTTCCTCACCGACAACGAGCGGGCCATCCGGGCCACCGCCCCCAAGGAGCCCTCCGCGCTGCAGCGGACCCGGCCGCGCGCCGGCGGCGGTGCACCGCGGGAGGGCGCCGGCGTCGAGGCGGTCGGTGATCTGTGGCATCCGGACGATCCGTGGGAGGGCCCGTCCTGGCGGGAGTTGGACGGGCGCGCCAGGCTGCGCCGCGTCGGGCGCGTGGTGGGCACGGCCGCCGCGCTCGCCTTCGCGCTGGTCGCCTGGTCGCAGCTGTCCACCGGTGCGGGCGCGCCGGACGAGGGGCCCGGCGACACCGTCCTGCAGCAGTCGGAGGACGTGCCGGCGGAGCTGCCCACGGCGGCCTCCCCGTCGCCGGCAGCCGTCCCCCCTCCCCCGTCCGGCCCCGGCGTCCGGGCCGGCTGACGCGCGCCCCGGCCGGCGTGGCCGGCGACCGGGGCGTGCCCCTGCGGGGCCCGGCTCAGCCGCCCAGGGCCGTGAGGACCACGGACTTGGCCTCCTCCTGCACCCGGCGGAGGTGCTCGGGGCCCTGGAAGGACTCGGCGTAGATCTTGTAGACGTCCTCGGTGCCGGAGGGGCGGGCGGCGAACCAGGCGCTGTCGGTGGTCACCTTGATGCCGCCGATGGGCGCGCCGTTGCCCGGCGCCTCGGTGAGCACGGCGGTGACCGTCTCCCCGGCCAGGGTGTCCGCGGTGACCTGGGCGGGGGACAGCTTCGCGAGGCGGGCCTTCTCCTCACGGGTCGCCGGGGCGTCGATCCGCTCGTAGGCGGGCTCGCCGAAGCGGGAGGTGAGCGCGGCGTAGTGCGCCGAGGGCGTCTTGCCGGTGACGGCCGTGATCTCGGACGCGAGCAGCGCCAGGATGATGCCGTCCTTGTCGGTGGTCCACACCGAGCCGTCCCGGCGCAGGAAGGAGGCGCCGGCCGACTCCTCGCCGCCGAAGCCGAGGGCGCCGCCGGCCAGTCCGTCCACGAACCACTTGAAACCGACGGGCACCTCGACGAGTTCGCGCTTCAGGTCGGCGGCGACGCGGTCGATCATCGCGGAGGACACCAGGGTCTTGCCGACGCCGGCGTCGGACGGCCACCGCTCGCGGTGCGCGTAGAGGTAGCCGATCGCCGTGGCGAGGTAGTGGTTGGGGTTCATCAGCCCGGCGTCCGGGGTGACGATGCCGTGCCGGTCGGCGTCCGCGTCGTTGCCGGTGGCGATGTCGAAACGGTCGCGCTGCCCGATGAGGGACGCCATGGCGTGCGGCGACGAGCAGTCCATACGGATCTTGCCGTCCCAGTCCAGGGTCATGAACCGCCAGGTGGGGTCGGTGAGCGGGTTGACCACGGTGAGGTCGAGGCGGTGCTGTTCGGCGATCCGGCCCCAGTAGGCGACGGACGCCCCGCCCAGCGGATCGGCGCCGATCCGGACGCCGGCCGAGCGGATCGCGTCCAGGTCGAGCACGTTCGGCAGGTCCGCGACGTAGGCGCCCAGGAAGTCGTGGCGTCCCGTTCCCGGCGCGGCGAGGGCGCGGGCGTACGGGATGCGGCGGACGTCCTTGAGACCGCCCCGGATGATGTCGTTGGCCCGGTCCTGGATCCAGCCGGTGGCGTCCGAACCCGCGGGGCCGCCGCTCGGCGGGTTGTACTTGAACCCGCCGTCGGCGGGCGGGTTGTGGGACGGGGTGACCACGACGCCGTCCGCGAGGCCCGTGCCGCGGCCCCGGTTGTGGGTGAGGATCGCGTGCGAGACCGCCGGGGTCGGGGTGTAGCCGTCGGCGCTGTCGATGAGCACGGTGACCCCGTTGGCCGCGAACACCTCCAGGGCGGTGACCCGGGCGGGTTCGGACAGCGCGTGGGTGTCGGCGCCGAGGAAGAGCGGGCCGTCGGTCCCCTGTCCGGCGCGGTACTCGCAGATGGCCTGGCTGGTCGCGGCGATGTGGTCCTCGTTGAACGCGGCCGTCAGGGACGAGCCGCGGTGCCCCGACGTCCCGAACGTGACGCGCTGTCCCGGATCGTCGGGGTCGGGGTGCAGTGCGTAGTACGCCGTGACCAGCCGAGCGACGTCGACGAGATCCTCGGGGCCGGCCGGGCCGCCCGCTCGCTCGTGCTGCATGTGCCCACTCCTCCGCATGGGTTGATTCTTCGCTTGCGGAGACATCTTTCCTCTTCGGGGCCGCACCGCGCGAGTGGGGCCCGGCTCCGCACCGTCCCGCCCCGGCGCCCGGTGTCAGATCCGGCCGCCGGTCATCCGGGTGAGGGGGCCGTGGGTGTGGCGTTCGGCGCGCCGGCCCACCGCGTAGGAGGCGGCGGTCAGCGCGGTCAGGCCGGCCGCGGCGCCGGCGGCGACGAGCCTGCGGTTGGCGATGACGGTCCAGGCGGTCTTGGCGCCGGCGGCGACCTGCCCCGAGGTGGCGACGACCGCGCGGCGGCCCGCCTCGACCCCCTTGGCCGCGGTCTGCGCGGCGCCGCTCGCCGCCTGGGCCGCGCGCCCGGCGCCCGACGCGGCCCCTGACGCGGCCTCACCCGCCTTGCCGGCGGCCTTGCCGGCCGCCCGCTCGGCGGGGGCGGTCGCCTTGTCCGCGGTCTCCCGCGCCTTGGTCGCGGCGGACCGGGTGGACGTGGTCTTCTGCTGCGAGTTCTTGTTCTGTTCACTCATGGACACCGACTTGCCGCTGACTCCCGCGGCAAACACCTCCCGCGCGCGGGCCGCCGCCCGGCCGGGGCGGTGTCCGTTCCGGGACACCGCCCGCGAACACGTCGTACGGCGGCGGCGTTTGGAGGTGGGCGCGGCCGATGCGGCGGCCTCGGACGGCCGGGGGCGGCGGCGGACCGTGCCCTCGCCATCGACCGGGATCACGGACTCCGCCGTACGGCAGGGCGGGCCCGCGCCGAGGTGTTCGGGCGGTCCGGTTCGCGGCGCTCGGCCGGGAACCGGGAGCGGTCGTGGGGTCCGGCCCGAGTGGTACACGCGCCACGGGGCGAGGGCGTTCGGGTCCGCGCCGACGAGCCGGCCGGTGGTCCGCGCGTCGGCCCGGTCCGCGAACCCTTCCCTTCCGCGCAGGCGCAGGCGCGCGGCGCCGGGACCGGCGTCCTCCTCCAACCGGCCGCGGTCGGCGAAGCGGGCGCGGTGCTCGGCGAGGTCGAGACCTTCCACCTGGCGCAGGGACCGCGGCAGGCGCGCGGCGCCGCTCCTCCAGCCGGCCGCGGTCGGCGAAGCGGGCGCGGTGCTCGGCGAGGTCGAGACCTTCCACCTGGCGCAGGGACCGCGGCAGGCGCGCGGCGCCGGGCCTCGTCGGTGTCGATGCGGCGGCCGTACGGCGTGGGCGAGCTCGTCCGGGAGCCGGGCTCCTTCGGGCCGTTCCCGCCGCACCTGCCCGAGGGCCGGCTCCGGGTGGGCCGGCAGCGGGGCGGCACGGGCGGGCTCCGGCGTGTCGAACCGGTCGGCGACGGGCCGGGCGGCGTGGACGTCCGGTCCGGGAGCCGAGGCCGACGGGTCGCCGAAGGGGACGCGGACCCTCGCCCGGCCGCCCGCAGGGCTGACTCCGCCGGCAGGGGGTATGCGGGGGACAGCAAGGACGAACGGGACCCACGGAAGGGAGCAGCCATGCCGAGCATGGTCGAGCGCATCAAGCAGTTCGCCAGGAGCCCGCAGGGGCGGCGTACGGCCGAGCAGGTGCGGCGGGCGGCGGCCGACCCCCGGCGCCGGGCCCAGGCCCAGCGTCTGCTGGGCCGGTTCCGCGGCGGCCACCGTTGACCCTCTCCGCCCCTGTTCCCACGCGGTCCGGCGCCCACCCGCCCGGGCCGCGCGGCGACGACCGGGAAGGACCACCATGAAGGAATCGTCGGTCCGGACGGTGGGCTGGGCACGCTCACTGCCGGTGGACCGCGGGGTGAAGACGGCCCGTGACTGGGCCCACGAGCACCTCGTCGCGCTGGGCTGGGACACGGCCGCCCCCGAGACGGCGGACGCCGTGCTGCTGGCCGTCTCGGAACTGGTCACCAACGCGCACGTCCACGCCCACAGCACCGCGCAGCTGGTCATGGCGTGGGACAGCCGTTGTCTGCACGTCTCGGTGCACGACAGGTCCACCACCCTGCCGGCGCCCCGGGAGCCGAGCACCGAACGCGTCGGCGGGCGCGGCATGCTCCTGGTCGACGCCCTGGCCGACACCTGGGAGGCCCGTCCCTGCCCCCACGGCAAGACCGTCACGGCCTGCTTCCGGTTGCCACAGGACACGGAGCACTGACCCGCCCCCGTGCGCGGCGGGCGGCAGGCCCTAGGATCGGTCGGTCCGCCCCCGCAAGGAGCCCCGCCCGGTGACCGCCGTCCTCCCCCAGCCCCGCACCACCCCCGCCCTGCCGTCCCCGCGGCGCCTGACCCGCGCCGAGAACGGCGAACGGCTGCACGCGCTGCTGTGGACCGCCGGACCCGGCCGGCGGATGATCAGCAGCGCGGTGCTGGGCGGGGGCCTCGGCGAGCGGGCCTGGATCCTCAACGCCCAGGTCTCCCACGGCTACCGGCGCACCGACCCCGACCGGCACCTCGCCGGTCTCGCCGCCGCCGCGGGCGCGCGGGGTCCGGGGGTGGGGCTGATGACGGCGGCGGACGTCTCGGCGTACGCGCACGCGCGGGACGCCGGTGCGGAGGCCTACGTCACGGCGGGCGTCGACGTGCGCGGCTGGGCCGCTCGGCCCGGAGAGGGCGCGGGCGGGCCCCAGGATCCCGGCACGATCAACATCGTCGTCGCCGTGCCCGTGCCGCTGAGCGACGCCGCTCTGGTCAACGCGGTGGCCACGGCTACGGAGGCGAAGGTGCAGGCCCTCCTGGAGGCGGGCCTCGACTGTTCGGGCACGCCCACCGACGCGGTGTGCGTCGCCGCCCGCACACCGGTCCCGGACGAACGGGAATACACCTTCGCCGGTCCCCGTTCCCTGTGGGGAGCACGGCTGGCGCGCGCCGTCCACCGTGCCGTGCGCGAGGCCGTGGTCCCGGTCTGAGCGGCTCCGCCACCTGTGCGGCCCGCCCCGGCCCCGGTGGGCGGCGCGCGCGGTCGCGAGAGTCCGCGGGGAACGGGGCGGGCGAGGCGTAGGAGCCCCGCCTCGGGGTACGCGGCCGCCCGGCGCACCCGTCGTCGCCCGGTCGGGTTGATTTCGCGGACGCGGATGGGAGACCGTGGCAACGAATCCGGTTCTCCCGGCAGAGAGGTGGTGGGGTGCGCACGACGCGTGCCTGTGCTTGTGACTCCTTCCCCCGGTTCCCCCCCACACCCGCGCAACACGGACGTCCGTACCGGTCCGACGTGGAAGGACGCCCCCTACCCGGTCGTGGTCCTCGACGCGAAGGGCACGGTCGCGGACCTGAACCCGCCCGCCCGGCTGATGCTGGCGGACCACCACGACGGAGGCGGTCCGCGGGGCGCGGTGCCGGCCTGGCTGGCGGCCGCGCACCGTAGCCTCACCGACGAGGCGAACGTCACACCGGCGGTCCCGCCGGCCGCCGGAGCGATCGGCGACCGCTTCTTCGAGGCGCACCCCGGCCCGCTCACGGACGAGGGCGTCGTGTGGTGGCTGGTGGAGGAGACCGGCCGCCGCCGGGCGGAAGCGTCCCTGCACCGCGCCCGGGAGCAGGCGGAGACCCGCGCCATGGTCTCCAGCACCCTGCTGGCGTCGTTGAACGTGCCGCGCTGCACGGAGGTCGCGACGCAGCTGGCGGCCGAGCACCTCGCCGACGCCGCGCTGCTCGTCCTGCCGCCCGTCGGACGCCGCCACACCGTGACCCACGCCCTGCGCGGCGGGCCCGCGAAGCACACCACGCGCCAGTTCGACGCCCGTGACGTCCCCGGACTGGCCGAGGCCCTCCAGGGCTTCCCGCCGGTGCCCGCGCGCTGGATCGACCCCGGCGCCCTCCCCGAGTGGGTCGTCCCGGAGGGCTTCGGCGGGCCCGTCGGCTCCGTCATCGTCGCACCGCTCCCCGGCCACGGGGTGTCCGCCGGCGCGCTGATCCTGCTCCGCGCCGCCGCGGAGCAGGCCTTCACCCCGGACGAGGAGGCGTTCGCCCGGCTCTTCGCCGCACGCGCGGGCACCGCGCTGTCGGCAGCCCGCCTGTACAGCGAGCAGAGCGCGATCACCACCACGCTCATGAGGGAACTGCTGCCGCCGACCCTGGAGAGCCTGCACGGGGTGGACTACGCGGGGCGCTACCGCGCCGCCAGCGACCACGAGCGGATCGGGGGCGACTTCTACGACGTCCACCCCGGGGCCGACGCCTCGCAGGAGACGTTCGTCGTCCTGGGCGACGTGGCCGGCAAGGGCCTGGAGGCGGCGGTCCTGACCGGGAAGATCCGCAACACGCTGCACGCGCTGCTGTCCCTGGCCTCCGACCACCAGCAGGTCCTCACCCTGCTCAACGGAGCCCTGCTCAGCTCGCACCACACCCGCTTCGCCACCCTGGTACTGGCTTCCGTCGGGCGCGAGGGCCGCCGGGTGCGTCTGAGGCTGACCAGCGCCGGGCACATGCCCCCGCTCATCGTCCGCGCCGACGGCCGGGTCGAGGAGGCCGCCACCCACGGCACCCTCGTCGGAGCGCTTCCCTCCGTCACCGTGCGGACGGCCGAGGAGGTGCTCGAGCCCGGGGAGACGTGCCTGCTCTACACCGACGGCATCACCGAGGCCCGCGGCGGACCGCTGGGTGACGAACTGTTCGGGGAACGCCGTCTGCGGCAGGCGCTGGTGGAGTGCGCCGGCATGCCGGGGGAGGCGATCGTGGAACGGGTGCAGATGCTGGCCGCCCAGTGGCTGGGCGGCGGCGGCCACGACGACATGGCCGTCCTCGCCATCAGCGCACCGCGCACGGCGCCCGCCGGCGCCGGTGAAGACCCGAGGAGGGACACGTGAGCACGACCCGCCCACCGGCCGCCGTGCTGTGCGACGAGCTCTGGCGGGCGGTGCTCGAGGGCAGCGAGTACGACGCCGTCGACGTGGTGCGCGCCGGCCTCGACGCGGGGTGGCAGGAGGAGGACCTGCTGCTCGACGTCGTCGCGGCGGTGCAGAAGAGGATCGGCGCCGAATGGGCCGCCGACCGCATCACCGTCGCCCAGGAACACGCCGCCACGGCCATCAACGAGCGGGTGATCGCCGCCCTCGCCCACCGTCCGGCGGCGGGCCGGCCCGTCCCCCCGCACCGCGGGCGGGTGACGGTCACCTGCGTCGACGGCGAGTGGCACGCCTTCCCCGCCCGGCTCGTCGCCGAGGTCCTGCGGTTGCGGGGCTGGCAGGTGGACTACCTGGGCGCGCAGACGCCCACGCCCCACCTCGTCGCCCACCAGCACCACACCGACTCCGACGCCGTCCTGCTCTCCGGGTCGATCCCCACCCACCTGCCGGCCGCGCACGCGGCCATCACCGCCTGCCAGGCCGTCGGGGTGCCCGTCCTCGCCGGCGGCCGGGCCTTCGGCGAGGACGGCAGGTTCGCACGGGCCCTGGGCGCCGACGGGTGGGCCCCGGACGCCCGCGGCGCGGCCGCCGCGCTGGAGGCCGGTCTGCCGCGTCCCACGGCGGTCCGGCAGGCGGTCGACGACCTGCCGCACCTGGTGGACCAGGAGTACACGATGGTGGTCCGGGCCCGCAGCCGCCTGGTCAGACAGGTGCTGACGGACCTGGAGGCCCGGTTCCCGGCCATGCGCGGATACGACGACGCGCAACGGGAGCGGACCGCGGAGGACCTGGTCCACATCGTCGACTTCCTGGCCACCGCCCTGTACATGGACGACGCGGGGGTGTTCACCGCATTCCTGGGGTGGACCTCCGAGGTGCTCACGGCACGGGGCGTTCCGGTGCACTCCCTGGCCACGGGGCTGGACATCCTCGCGGAGCAGTTGCGCGACTTCCCCCGCGGCCTGCGCATCGTCCGCGCGGGCGCGGCCGCCCTGAGCGGCGGCGCCGCCGACGTCGCCGTCCGCGGCACCGCCGTGTGAGCGCGCCGCGGCGCACCGGCGTCCGCCCCGGAACGGACCCGGAGACCGCCACGCCGACCGTGCGCGTCGGCGGCGGGCCCGACGGCGCCGGCGGTGCGGAGCCGGTCGCCGTCGTGGCGGCGCACCTGACCGGGCCGGCCCCGCCGCATGCCGTGCGGCTGGACTTCCGCGGCCCGGCGGGCATCGATCCGCCGGGCCCGGCCGCGCTGCTCATGGTCCGCCGGCACAGCGGTGCCGCCCGCGCCGGCCTGTACCCGGGCGACCGGTCCCGCGTCCTCGAACGCCTGCCGCGGCGGACCGACGTCCTCGGCCGCCTCACCGCGGCGGGAGGCCGGCGGTCCGGGCCCGCCCGCTGATCCCGGCGGCCGGGCCCGGTGCCGGCCGCCGCCTCCCCGTCAGTCCGCCGGCCGCCGCCCCAGGCCCGTCAGGGACCGCAGCGGGGCGCCGCGTCCCCGGTCGGGCACCGTCCACAGGGTCTGTCCGCGCACTCCCCAGCGCTCCAGCAGGGCGTTGGCGGCGAGGAAGCCGGTCGTCGCGGCGCGTTCCATGAGCGCCACCGGCAGGTCGGTGCGCACCAGGTCGCCGGCCACCACGAGGCCGGGGTCCGGTGTGCGCACCGTGGGCCGGTCCGGGTACCCCCCGACGGGGAACAGCGGGCAGTCGGACCGCCACAGGTGGCGGACGTCGACGATCCCGGCGCCGCCGGTCTCCGGGTAGACGCGGCGCAACTGGTCGATCAGCGTCTTCTGCACGGTCTCGCGGGAGTCCTGGGGGTGCACCGCGTACGCGTGGAGCTCGACCACGGAGCCCCCGGTGCGGGCGGCCCAGCGGGCCGCCTCGTCCTCGTAGCGGTCCAGCACGCTGATGTTGTCGAGGCCGGCGTATCCGCTCGTGCCCAGGAAGGCGGGCCGCTCGGGTGCGACGGGCCGGTCCAGCCACAGGCGGGTGACCAGGAACGGCGGGGCGTTGCGCAGGCGTGCGACGCGTTCCCGCCACGGGCCGTCGCCCAGCCGGTCGGAGCGGGCGACCAGGGAACGCAGTCCCGCGGCGTCGAGGGCGAGGACGACGGTCTCGTGACGGCCCTCCTGCGCGGTGGTGGCGACCGTGTAGCCGCCGTCCCCGGCGGGGGCGACGTGCTCGACGGCCGTGGCGGTGCGGATGCGGGCGCCGTGCCGGCGCAGGTAGCCGGTCAGGGGTTCCCACAGGGCGGCGGGGAAGGGCGCGTCGGGCACGTCGAACAGCAGCCCTTCGGCGGAACCGAGGAAGTAGATGTGGAACATCAGGACCATCTCGGCGGCCGACAGCCGCCGGGGGTCGGCGAAGAAGCTGCGGGAGAACACCTCGAAGGCCAGGTGGCGGGCGCTGGGCGGGAAGCGTACGGCGTCGAGGAAGTCGTGGGCGCTGATGCCGTCCAGGCGCTCGTACACCTCGGGCACGCGCACGTCGAACAGTTCGAGGGCCGCGAGCGGTCTCATGCGGCGCAGGTCGCGCGCGCGGAAGGAGGGGCTGAGGGCGACGAAGCCGAGCGCGCTCCACGGCGGGGTGCGCGGGACGTGGCGGAAGCCGTCCCGCAGTCCGTCGCTGTGCCGCAGCGGGTAGTCCGGCAGGCCGGTGAGCCGCTCCAGGCCGGGGTCGGTGCGGCGCAGCAGACCGCGCAGGTTGTAGTACTGGCGGAAGAAGGCGTGGAAGCCCCGGCTCATGGTCGCCGGGGTGCCGTCGGCCAGGCCGGCCGGCCAGCCGCCGACCCGTCCGCCCAGGAAGGGTTCGCGTTCGTAGAGGGTCACGGCCACGCCGCGCTCGGCCAGCGCGGTCGCCGCGGCCAGGCCGGCGATGCCGCCGCCGACGACGGCGGTCGTCGGGCGGGCGCCCTCGATCCTGCGGGCCCCGGGCGGGGGCGCGAGGACGCGGGCGCGGCGGTCCCGGCCGTGCCGGGTGGGGTCCGGGTGGCGGAAGGGGGTCATCCCTGGTCCTCGCTCTCCGTACGGGGCCGTCGGCCGACGAAGGTGTGGGTGATGCCCGTCTGCCACCCCGGCAGGGGCAGGGCGCGCACCGCTTCGAAGCCGGCCGCGCGCAGCCGGCCGGCGAAACGGCCCGCGGTGTCGAACTCCACGACGCTGCGCCACAGATGGCGGTAGAGCCCGGCGTCCCCGAACGCGGTGGCCGTCGGCTGGACGATGCCGCGGCACACCAGGGTCCACACCGCGCGGTCCGCGCGCCGTCCGCCGAGCGTGTACTCGTGCACGCCCAGCCTCCCGCCGGGGGCCAGCAGTTCGCGCACGGCGGCGAGCACGGCGTCGGGGTCGGAGACGTTGCGGAAGAGGTAGGCCGCGAACACCGCGTCGAACGGTCCCTCCACCCCGGCCTCCGCCAGCCCTTCCGCCGGCGCCCGTACGAACGTCACCCCGTCCGGCCAGGCCTTGGCGGCGGCCCGTTCGAGCATGCCGGCGGAGGCGTCCACACCGGTGATCCGCGCGCCCGGCAGCACGGCGGCGAGTGCGGCGGTCGACGCGCCGGTGCCGCAGCCGAGGTCCAGGACGCGCAGTCCCCCGCCCCGCCGCGGCAGTCCCAGGCGGCGTGCCGAGCGGCGGAGGTGGGCGTGGTAGCCGGGGTTGGCGGCCACCAGGGCGTCGTAGCCGCGGGCGGCGTGGTCGAACGCGGCGGCGAGGTCCTCGTCGCGCAGCAGGGTCATGCGGTCTCCCGGGACAGAAGGGTCGGGGCGGGTGCGGGCGGTGGGGGTCAGGGGCCGTCGAACGGGCGGCGGGGCAGTGTGGGCAGGTCCAGCGCCGAGCGGAGCATGGGGCCGATCGGGGCGTGCAGACCGATGGCGAGATCCTCGTGGAGCCGGGTGCGGCCGTCCAGGAAGCGCAGCAGCCGCCGCATGGGCACGTGGGCGAAGAGGTGGGAGAACAGCGCGGGTCCGTCGGCCCGGCCGCTGTCCAGGGCACGCAGCAGGACGGCGTCCATGGCCCGGGAGCGGGCGGAGTGGGCGGGGGGCGGCACGGGGGTGCGGCCCCGGCGCAGGGCGGCGGCGACGGCGCCGGTCTGGCGCTGGATCCCGGCGAAGGTGTAACCCGTCGAGGGGCGGGTGGCGCCGCCCGCCGCGCCGATGCGGAAGACGGAGGCGCCGACCTGACGGGGGATCGCGGCGTCGGTCATCGGGATGACGCCCGTCTCGGTGGACAGGATCCGCAGTTCCCCCAGCCGGAGCACCTCCTCGGTGTACTGCCTCATCGCCGACTCGTAGCCGTCGGCGGTGAGGGGGCGCCGGGAGAACTCGGTGTACTCCACCAGCGCGTCGCGGCGGCCGACGGGCAGGACGTAGCCGAAGGACAGTCCGTCGGCGGGCTGGGGGGTGCGGAAGTCCATCAGCTCCGCGGTCCGGCCGTCGAAGACCGGGCGGGCGGTGCGCACGAACCAGCCGTGGAAGTGCTGCAGCAGCGTGGTGCGGGCGGCCGGCAGGCTGCCCGGGGGGCGTGAGTCGAACACCCAGCGGGCCCGCAGGGCGCGTGTCCGGCCGTCACCGTCCCCCAAGTGGACGAGTGCTCCCCCGGACACGTCCTCCACGGCCTCGACGGTCGCCTCCAGACGGCGTACGGCCGGGGCGGCGGCCAGGTCGTGGTCGACCAGCCGCTCGAAGTCGTCGGACCGGATCATCTTGTAGCGCAGCGGGGCGATGTCCCCGTCGAGCGCGGGGCCGGCGGGGGGACGCACCCGCAGGTGCCGCCAGGTCGCCGTGACGGCGGCGTCGAAGCGGCCCGCGCCCGCTTCCCAGTAGCACCACGTGCGGCGCGGGGGCCGCAGCGGGCCGGGCGGGGCGTCCACCAGGACGACCGCCGGAGCCCGCGAATCCGGCGCGGTCCGCGACAGACGGTGGGCCAGGGAGAGTCCGGCGGCGCCCGCCCCGACGATCGCCACCTCGGCGTCCAGCACGACGGCACTCTCCTTCCGCTCCTCGGCACACGCGCCTCGTCAGCATTCCTGCTTGTGTGCCCGATCGGATTCAGGTCACTCGAACGTGTGACGAACCGCCACCGGTGAGACCGGGCGCGCAGGGGGAAGGCATGCGGCGGCAGTTCGTCGGACCGTTCCGGCTCGTACCGCATCCGCGCGTGGCCCGCGAGCGGAAGGACCTCGGGCACGCGACGATCGGCGTTCAGGACGAGAGGAACCGGGATGGGCCCTACGCAGGCGGAGGATCACGACACGGCGAGGCCTCGGCTCGTCGGAGGCCCGGCGTCGCCACGCGCCCGGCCCGACGACGTCGACGTGGACGGCGGGCCGCGCACGGCGCGCCCGCCGTGGCACGAGGACGCGTCCGCCGTGGACCGGGACGTGGCCGGTGCGGTCGGACGCGTGCTCGACCACGTGCTGGCCGACCGGGTGGACCGCGCGCGCGACCTGGACCCCCTGTTCGGCGACGACGTGGCCGGACGCGTCGCGCACTTCACCCGGGCGGGCGGCAAGCGCACCCGCTCGCGTTTCCTGTGGTGGACGCTGCGCGCCTGTGGCGGGGAGAGCGCCGCCCCGGTCGCGGCGGCCCTGCGGATCGGCGCGGCGCTCGAACTGCTGCAGACCTGTGCGCTCGTCCACGACGACGTGATGGACGGCTCCGTGCTGCGCCGTGCGCGGCCCGCCGTCCACGTCGACGTCGCCGCCCAGTACGCGGACGCGGCGCCGGCCGGGCGCGCCGAGCGCCTGGGCGGCGGGACCGCCGTCCTCACCGGCGACCTGGCGCTCGCCTGGGCGGACGACCTCCTGGCCGAGGTCCCGCTGGAGGGCGGCGCCGCGCGGACGGTGCGGCGGCTCTGGAGCGACATGCGCACGGAGATGGTGGCCGGCCAGTACCTGGACCTGCACGGGCAGGCGACCGGGTCGCGGTCCCTGCCGCGCGCGCTGCGCACCGCACGCCTCAAGAGCGCCCTGTACTCGGTCGAACGGCCGATCGCCCTCGGGGCGGCGCTCGCGGGTGCGGACGACGGCACCACGGCGGCCCTCTGCGCGGCCGGGCGCTGTGTGGGCACGGCGTTCCAGCTCCGCGACGACCTCAGCGACGTGTTCGGCGATCCCCGGTACACCGGCAAACCGGCGGGCGGGGACATCCGCGAGGGGAAGCCGACCTGTCTGGTCGCGCTCGCCCACGCGCGTGCTGCGGCCGCCGGCGACCACCGCGCCCTGGACGTGCTCGAGCGCTCGCTCGGCCACGAGGCGCTCACCGGGGAGGGACTGGAGGAGGTGCGGGAGGTTCTGGCCGGTACCGGGGCGCGGGCCGCGGTCGAGGCGATGATCGACCGTCTGGTGGCCCAGGGGCTGCGGCACGTCGACGGCGCCCTCCTCGATCCGCACGGCGGGGAGCGGCTGCGGCTGCTGCTGGCCTCCGCGGCGGGTGAGGGCCCCGTACGGGACGCGCACGCCCGCGGCGCCCGGCCGGAACCCGCACGGGCGGCCGGCGGCCGGGAGGCCGGCCGGTGATCCGCACCGTGACGGGCCGTACGGACCACGTCGTCGTCGTGGGGGCCGGGCTGGCCGGGCTGTCGGCTGCGCTGCACCTGCTGGGCGCGGGCCGGCGGGTCACCGTCGTCGAACGGGACGCGCTGCCGGGCGGGCGGGCCGGGCGCCTGGACCTCGACGGCTACCGGATCGACACCGGGCCCACCGTGCTGACCATGCCCGACCTGGCCGACGAGCCGTTCGCCGCCGTCGGCGACAGTCTGCGCGAGCGTGTGGAGCTGGTCCCGCTGCACCCGGCGTACCGGGCCCGCTTCGCCGACGGCAGCGGCCTCGACGTGCACACGGAGGCCGACGCGATGGCCGCGGAGGTCCAGCGGTTCGCCGGCGCCCGGGAGGCCGCGGGGTACCTGCGGCTGCGCGACTGGCTGGAGCGGCTGTACCGGGCGCAGATGCGCCGTTTCATCGACGCCAACTTCGACTCCCCGTTGGGCCTGCTCAACGCCGACCTGGCCCGGCTGGCGGCGCTGGGCGGTTTCGGGCGGCTGGACGCGCGCATCGGGCGGTTCCTGCGGGACGAGCGGCTGCGCCGTGTCTTCTCCTTCCAGGCCCTGTACGCGGGCGTCCCGCCGGCCAGGGCCCTGGCCGCCTACGCCGTCATCGCCTACATGGACACCGTCGCCGGGGTGTACTTCCCGCGCGGCGGGATGCACGCGCTGCCGCGTGCCATGGCGGACGCCGCCGCCGACGCGGGCGCCGACCTGCGGTTCGGCCACGAGGTGAGCCGGCTGGAGCGCTCCGGCGACCGGGTCACCGCCGTCATCACCGACCAGGGCCGGATCCCCTGCGACGCGGTCGTCCTGACCCCCGACCTTCCCGTCGCCTACCGGCTCCTGGGCCGCTCGCCGCGTCGCCCCGTACGGCTGCGGCACTCCCCGTCCGCGGTCGTGCTGCACCTCGGCACCGACCGGACCTGGCCGCAGCTCGCCCACCACACCATCTCCTTCGGCGCCGCCTGGCGCGACACGTTCGGCGAACTCACCCGCGACGGCCGGCTGATGAGCGATCCCTCGCTGCTCATCACGCGGCCCACCGCCACCGACCCGTCCCTCGCCCCGCCGGGACGCCATCTGCACTACGTCCTCGCCCCGTGCCCCAACACCGACATCGGCCCGGACACCGCCGCCTGGACGGACCTGACCCCCCGCTACCGGGACGACCTGCTGCGGGAACTCGAACGGCGCGGCCTGGCCGGCCTGGGGGCCGCCGTCGAGGCGGAGTGCGTGGTCACGCCCGCGAGCTGGCACGCGCAGGGCCACGCGGCCGGTACTCCGTTCTCCGCGGCCCACACCTTCGCCCAGACGGGGCCGTTCCGCCCCCGCAACCTGGTGCGCGGCACCGGGAACGCCGTGCTGGCCGGCTGCGGCACCACCCCCGGCGTCGGCGTTCCGACCGTGCTGCTGTCCGGGAAGCTGGCCGCGGCACGGATCACCGGCGGTCCGAGGCGACCGCGTGTCCCCCTCACCGCGACGCAGGAGGCTTCCGCATGACCGACCGTGAACTGGACGCGGCGGGCGTCGGCGACCCGGCGCTGCGCGAGGCCTACCGCCGCTGCCGGTCGCTCAACGCCCGGCACGGCAGGACGTACTTCCTCGCCACCCGGTTGCTGCCCGTCGAGCGGCGCCCCGCCGTGCACGCCCTGTACGGCTTCGCCCGCTGGGCCGACGACATCGTCGACGCGCTGGGCACCGGCGCGGACACCGCGCGCCGGGACGCCGAACTGTCCGCGCTCGCACGCGAACTGGACCAGGGCCTGCGGGACGGCGACAGCGCCGAACCGGTGGTGCGGGCCCTCGCCGACACGGCACGCCGCTACGGCATCGACCACGCCCATTTCGCCGACTTCATGGCCGCCATGCGTGCCGACCTGGTGGTGACCGACTACGCCGACTACGCGGAGCTGCGCCGGTACATGCACGGCTCCGCCGCGGTCATCGGG
The DNA here is from genome assembly GCF_001279005.1 of Streptomyces caelestis. Classification (GTDB taxonomy): domain Bacteria; phylum Actinomycetota; class Actinomycetes; order Streptomycetales; family Streptomycetaceae; genus Streptomyces; species Streptomyces heliomycini. The sequence continues at coordinate 64,927 of NZ_LGCN01000199.1, read as the reverse complement.
CTGCAGATGCTGCCGGTCCTCGGCACGGTCGTCCCGCGCGCGGCGGCCGAGCCGCACGCGGCCGCGCTCGGGGTGGCCTTCCAGCTGACCAACTTCCTGCGCGACGTGGGCGAGGACCTCGACCGGGGACGCGTCTACCTGCCCGCGGACCTGCTCGCCGCGCACGGCGCCGACCGGGCGCTGCTGCGCTGGAGCCGGGACACGGGCCGCCGCGACCCGCGCGTCACCTCGGCGCTGAGGGAGTTCGAGGCGCTGACCCGGGGCGTGTACCGGGAGGCCGCACCGGGGCTCGCGATGCTGGAACCGGTGTCCCGGCCGTGCATCCGTACCGCGTTCGTGCTGTACGGCGGCATCCTGGACGCCGTGGCCCAAGGCGACTGGTCGGTACTGCACCGCCGGGCGGTGGTCCCCCGCCGGCGGCGCGCCGCGGTCGCCGCCGACGGGCTCGCCCGGGTGGTCGCGGCCCGGCTGCGCGCCCGTGGCGGCGACGGGCCCCCGGACACCCGTCCGCTCGATCCGTACCCGGCCGTCTCCGAGGAGGTCGCATGAGCACCGGACCCGCGGGCGGGCGCCGGCGTCTGCCGCTGTCCCTGCGCAGGCGTGCGGTGCCGTGGGACCGGCAGCGTCCCACCTGGCGCGAGGCGCGGCCGGCCGTCATCTCCGGGGCGCTGAAACGGGCCCAGGCGCGTCCGTCCGGCAACTGGTACGTGGTGGGCGCCTCCCGTGACCTGCGCGCCGGCCGTCCGCTGGCGCGGACCGTGGCGGGACAGGAGGTGGTGCTCTGGCGGGACGCCCGGGGCCGCCCGGTGGCCGGGCCCGGGATCTGCCCGCACCTGGGCGCGCCGCTGCGGGACAGTCCCGTCCGCTGCGGGACGCTGGTGTGCCACTGGCACGGACTGGCCCTGGACGGCGGTCCCTTCGCGGGGTGGGAGCCGTTCCCGGTGCACGACGACGGCGTACTGCTGTGGATCCGCCTGGACGCGGTGGGCGGCGAGGCGCCGCTGGACGCGCCGGTGGTGCCGGTGCGGCCGGACCGGGCCCTGACGGCCGTGTACACCGGGGTGGGCACCTGTGAACCCGAGGACGTCGTGGCCAACCGGCTCGATCCCTGGCACGGGGCCTGGTTCCACCCCTACTCGTTCGTCGACCTCACCGTGGCCGGCGCGCCGGACGGCTCGGACGGGAGCGGGGACGCCTTCACCGTGGACGTGTCCTTCAAGGTGGCGGGACGCCTGGTGGTGCCGGTGCGGGCCGAGTTCACCGCGCCCGAGCCGCGCACGGTCGTCATGCGCATCACGGAGGGCGAGGGGGCCGGCTCCGTGGTCGAGTCCCACGCCACTCCCCTGGGCACGGACGACCGGGGGCGGCCCCGCACGGCGGTCGTCGAGGCGGTGGTGGCCGGGTCCGACCGTCCGGGTTTCGCGCTGGCGCGCGGCGCCGCGCCCCTGCTGCGCCCGCTGGTGCGGGCCGCCGCCGGGCGGCTGTGGCGCGACGACCTGGCCTACGCGGAACGTCGCTGGGCGCTGCGCTCCACGGGGCGCTTCCCGGGCTGACCCGGCCGGCCCGACCGGGTCACGGGCGCGTTCGGCCCGCGGCCCGGTCGGCCTCGCCGCCGGCCCCGAGGAGCCCGGTGTGCCGCAGCGGTTCCTCGGCCTCCAGCCGGGCCAGTTCCCGGCGGGCCACCCGCAGCACGACCGGGGGCAGCGCGGCCCGCGCCGCCTGCGCCAGACGCAGCCAACGGGGCACGTAGACGGCCCTGCTGCGGTGTTCCACCGCGGCTCCGAGCCGGGCGGCGACCTGGTCCGCCGGGTACAGGCGCCGGGCCGGCGGCGGCATGTGGCCGCGCAGCTCCCGCAGCACGGGATGACGGTCCGCGTCGCGGATCATGTCGGTGTCGGTCCAGTTGAGGTAACCGATGCCGACGGCGACGCCGTGGTGCGCCACCTCGGCGCGCAGGGAGTGGGCGAAGGCCTCCACACCCGCCTTGGAGGCGCAGTAGGCGCTCATCATCGGGGCGGCGCCGATCGAGGCCAGCGAGGCGACCTGGAGGTAGTAGCCCTTCGTCGCCAGCAGATCCGGCAGGAAGGCGCGGGCCGTGGCCGCGCTGCCCGTCAGGTTGACGTCGATCACGCGGCGCCACAGGGCCGGGTCCGAGGTGACGAACGGGCCGCCCTCCGCGACACCGGCGCAGGCCACCACGGCGGAGGGGACGCCGAGGCGTTCCCCGACCCGTCCGGCGGCCCGTTCCAGCGCGGCCTCGTCGGTGATGTCGAGCTCGCACACCCAGGCCCGGGTGGGCAGGCTCTCCGCCACCGCTTCCAGTCCGGACCTCTCGTGACCGAGCAGCGCGATCCGGGCGCCGCGCCCGGCGAGGTCGCGGGCCAGGGCGGCGCCGACCCCGCGCGCGGCGCCCGTGACCACGACGGTGCGGTCGCGCAGCGGGCCGCCGCTCATCGGCCGCCCCCCGCGCCGGACGGCGGGCCGCTGTCGGGGCGGGCCGTGTGGTCGGGGTGGCCGGCGGTCCGGCGGGCCTCCTTCATCTCCGCCTCGTAGAGGTGGTCCCGGCCCTCGGCCAGTTCCTCGACGGCGGCCTGTTCGATCTCCTTGAACGGGCGGTGGTACGTGGCGTCGTAGGCCTCCACGATCTGGAACGTCCAGTGCCCGGGGATCACGTTGCGGCCCAGCACCTGGGTCCGCACCGTCTCCGCCCAGTCCGGGTGCCCCGCCTTGCGCAGCAGTTCGACCGCCCGGTCGAGTTCGAGATCGGCGGTGCCGGTGAGCTGGTGGAAGCTGTAGAGGTGGCCGCGGGCCCGCTCGGTCGTCTCCAGCGCCTTCGACAGCGAGCCGAGCGCCTCCACCATCTCGTCGCTCACGCCCTCGGGGCGCCGATGGGCGAGGTCGGGTCCGTCGTCGTGTCGGATCATCGTCCCGTCTCCGTGGTTCGTGGTCGATGGGGTCGTGCGCACCGGTCATCCACCGCCGTTCCCGCCCTTGCCGGGTTGTCGGCGGCCGGTGCGGTCGCGGCGGGCCAGCAGCCGCTGCGCCCCGGCCAGGCCCGGTGCGAGGGAGCGGCGCAGCGCGGCGCGTGCGGCGTTGGCGCCCGGCGCGCCGTGCACGCCGCCGCCCGGGTGGGCGCCGGCGGACGCCAGGTACAGGCCCTTGACGGACGTCTCGGGACGCCCGGTGCCGGGGACGGGGCGGAAGAACAGCTGCTGGTGCATGGCGGCGGTACCGCCGTTGATGGCGCCGCCGTGCAGGTTCCGGTCGAGGGACTGCAGGGTGGGCGGGGCGAGGATCCGCCGGGCCCTGATCCGGGACCGGAAGCCGGGCGCGAAGCGTTCCACCTGGCGCTCCACGCGGTCGGCCATGCGTTCCTGCTCCTCGGCGCCCCAGGCGCCGGTGAGCGCGTCCTCGCCCGCGTCGCCGGTGACGTCGTGGGGCACGTGGGTGTACGCCCACGCCGACTCGGTGCCCCGCGGGGAGCGGGACGGGTCCGACGTCGTCATCTGGCCGAACAGGCAGAAGGGGCGGTCGGGGACGCTGCCGGTGGCGAGCTGGGCGGCGAAACGGGTGAGTTCGTCGACGCCGTCCGCGAGATGGACGGTGCCGGCGCCCGCGGCCTGCTCGCACCGCCAGGGAACCGGCCCGTCCAGCGCCCAGTCGACCTTGAAGGTGGCGAAGTCCCACTGGAAGCGCCGCAGGTCGGACTGGAGCTGGGCGGGAACGTCCTCGGGGCCGAGGAGTTCGCGGTACAGGGCGGGCACCGCCACGTCCGCGAGGACGGCGCGGCCGGCCGCGAACGTCTCGCCGTCGGCCGTGCGCACCCCCGCCGCCCGGCCGTCGCGCACGAGGATCCGGTCGACGCGCCTGCCGCAGCGCAGCACCCCGCCGCGCGTCTCGAGGCGGCGTGCCAGGGCCTCGGTGAGGGCCCCGGAGCCGCCGGCCGGCACGGGGAAGCCGTACGTCTGTCCGAGCATCGACATCAGCCAGCCGAAGCCGCCGCTGCCCGCGGCCTCCGGGGCCAGGTCGGCGTGGAGCGCGTTCCCGGCCAGCAGCAGCCCTCCGCCCTCGCCCCGGAACTCCTCCTCCGCCATCCGGCGCACCGGCAGGACCAGGGTGCGCGCCATGCGCAGCCCGCCCGTGCCGCGCAGCTTGACGGCCAGCCGGATCCCGGAGCGGACGGGCGGGAAGGGGGTGAACAAGGCGTCCAGGAGATCCGGCCGGAGGTCCTCCCACATGGCGTGCAGGCGGCGCCAGGCGTCCCCGTCGCCCGGCGCGAAGGCCTCCAGCGAGTCGGCGGTGACGTCGACGCGGCGGTCGAGGACCGCGCACCGGCCGTCGCTCAGGGGATGCGCGACCACGTGCGGGGCGTGGCTCCAGCGCAGCCCGTGACGCTCCAGGTGCAGCCCGGAGACGACCGGGGAGGCGGCGGCGAGCGGATAGAAGGAGCTGCAGAGGTCGCTGACGAACCCGGGGTCGACGCCCCGGTCGTGGCGCACGGCCCCGCCGGGCTCCGGCTGCTCCTCCAGCACCTCGACGCTCCAGCCGGCGTCGGCGAGCAGGTTGGCCGCGACCAGCCCGTTGGGACCGGCCCCGATCACCACGGCGTCAGGCACGGGCGCCTCCCTCGCCGGGGACCGGCGACACCACCTGGCCGAGGGACCGGTTCCGCTCCGTCTCGGCCGCATCGGCCTCGCAGATCTTCGCCAGCCTGGCGAGCATGGTGCGGTGGCGGATCTGAATCAGGGCCTCCACGGCCACGTTGTGCACCGCGCCGCCGGCGCCCTTCAGCGGGTGCTCGTCCACGATGACCAGGCAGTGGTCGCCCCAGGGCCGCACCTCGATGGCGATGCGGGCCGTGCCGAGGGGGCCGGCCTTGGCCTCCAGCTCCAGCATCTCGCCCGGCAGGCAGCGCCGGACGACGGTCTCGTTGGACAGGCTCAAGGGCCCGAACCGCACCTCGTAGGCGATCGCCGAACCGAGCTGCGGCCAGTGGCCGCGCACCGGTTTCGACGAGGAGGTGCCCACCACCCAGTCCGCGTACCGGGTGCCGTCCTCCAGGACGGCCCAGACGGACTGCGGGCTCGTCCTGATCAGATGATGGCGAACCGCCACTTCGTCCTCCCGTGTCCGTGCGTGACGTCAGTCGGCGTCAGCACTGAGTGCCCCTTCTGACCGGGATCAACCGGCGCCTGTGTGTCGGGGCGGGAGGATTGTGCTGTGCGGGGCGCCCCGCGTCGGGGCAGGGGATCCGCGCAGCCCGACGCCCTGCGAGGCGCCCCGCGTCGGTACGGGCCGGGGCGGGGTCACGCGGCCCGGCGCTTGCGGGGTGCCGTCGCGCCCACCCGTGCCGCCCCAGCGGCACGACTGCCCGCGGGAACGGGGGAGCGCGGTGAGTGCGCTCGGTGTCAGGCCGGCGTGTCGCGGGTGGGGGCGAGGGCCCAGCGGATGGCCGAGGTGACCGCGGTGCCCAGGGGGCGTACGCAGACGTCCTCGGCCGGGGGCACACGGGGCAGCCACAGCGCGCGGGAGGCCCAGCCGGGCAGCAGGGACACCGCGTTGGCGGCGAGGACGCCGTACGGCACCCGGGCGAGCAGCGGGACGGGCGGGTTGAGCAGCAGGAAGCGGGCGGTGGAGCGCGCCTCGGGGGTGGCGCGCAGCTCGGCGCGGTAGGCGGCCAGCCGCTCGGCGAGTCCGGCGCGGTCGACCGGCGGGTCGGGCACGCCGAGCGCGGTGGCGACGCGCGCCATGTCGGCGACGTACGCGTCGCAGCCCTCGTCGTCCAGGGGACGGGCGCCGTAGCGCTGGTGGGCGCGCAGGAACATGTCGACCTCGGCGATGTGCACCCAGCACAGCAGACGGGGGTCGGACGCCCGGTACTCCTCGCCGTCGGCGGTAATGCCGCGCACCGTCTCGTGGACGGCCCGCACCCGGTCGACGGCCTGCTGGGCGCTGTCGGCGGTGCCGTACGTGGTGGTGGCGAGGAAGGTGCTGGTGCGCTGGAGGCGTCCCCAGGGGTCGCCGCGGAACCCGGAGTGCCCGGCGACGGCGGCCATGGCCAGCGGGTGCAGCGACTGCAGCAGCAGGGCCGACAGTCCGCCGATGAACATCGACGCGTCCCCGTGCACCCTCCTGACCGGCCGGTCGGGGCCGAACCAGCGCGGGCCGGGCGTGTCGTGGATGCGCGCGCGGTTGTCCGGGCCGTCCGGGCCGGCGACCCGGGAGAAGATCGCCCGGCCGATCCGGTCGCGCAGCGCCGAGCCGCCTTCCGTCAGCAGTCCCATGGCTCGCCCCACTTCCTGCCGCGCCCCGACGACCCGTCGGCGTCCACGGTCACACCTGCCCCGTACCCGGCCGGACGGCTAGGGAACGTCGCCCCGCCAGTCGTACACCCGGGCGTCGGTGCCGCGGGGCACGTACACCGCGCGGCCGCCCGTGCCGTAACGGCCTATCTCGGTGGGCAGGCCGACGCCGTGCCTCAGCTCCGTCTCGCCGCGGTCGGTGACGTCCAGCAGCAGACCGTCCAGCGGGCCCCCGGCCAGCTCCACGTACGACCGCCCGTCGCGCGGGCCCGGGTCGTCGTGGTCCGCCCCGTAGACCCGGCCGCGCATGAACTCCAGTTCGTCCATACCGGCAGGATGGCATCCGGCACTGACAACGGGGCCTACGCCTGCGCCCCGTCCACGCCGACCGCCCAGGGTTCCGGCGCCCTCCCCTCGCTCCAGGCGAGCAGGGCGTCGCGGTTCACGCACACGATGCCGCACTGCTCGGCGTACTCGACGGCCGGCGCGGTGAAGTCGCTGGTGGTGACGACGAGGGCGACGTCCGCCTCGTGGACGGTGAAGCAGGTGCCGCCGAAGCGCTGCAGGTCCTGCGAGCCCACCTTGTTGTCCTCGCCGTAGCGCTTGCACTGGACGACGAGACGGCGGCCGTCGGGGGTCAGGGCCGTCACGTCGGCGCCCAGGTCCCCCGCTCCCCCGACCACCTCCACCCGCGCGCAGCCGTCCCGTACGCACAGGTCGGCTATCGCCGCCTCGAACTCGTCGGGGCTCAGGGCGTCGTGGGCGACGCCCGGGGCGACGGGCGCGACGACCGTGGGGAGGACGTCGTCGTACGCTCCGGCCGGTGCGGGGATCACGGGCCGGAGGGGGGAGGGGGCGGGGTCGTCCAGGGCGTCGAGCGCCGTCGAGGTGCCCCGTTCCAGGGCCTCGCCCGCCCGGCGGGCGATCCTCGCCGCGGACAGCCGCCGCCGTCGGCGTCCGTGGGCCAGCAGGACGGCGACGACCACGCACAGCAGGACGACGGCCCACACCGGGCGCCGCTGCACGACTCCGGCCAGCGCGCGCACCGCGAAGCCGGCGACGATCAGGGCCGTGGCGAGCAGGCCGAAGAACATGGCCGTCGCCCGCAGGTCGAAGCGGCGCCCGCGGCGCCTCGGACGCGTACGGCGCCGGTGCATGGTCACCCTGGTGTTCCTCTCTCGCGGCCGGCAGGACGTGCGCCCCGGGGTCCACGGGGCTCCCGAAGATCGCCTACGCCGTCTGCCCCGGATCCGGCCGTTCACCGGCGTGCCGCGCATCGGTGCGGGGTAGGGGCGGTGTGTGCTGACTAAGGCATCCTGGGAGGCGGACGGTGGACTGGCGGAACTTCGCGCGGCAGATGGCTTCCATGGCGCGTGACCTCCTGGCCGAGCACACCCTCGACTCGACCCTGGAGCAGATCACGCGCAAAGCGGTGGAGCTCGTCGACGGCTGCGACGCCTCCGGGATCCTCGTCCTGCGGGGGGACCGGGTGAGTTCGCTGGCGCCGACCGCGCAGTTCGTGGTCGACAGCGACCGTCTCCAGGGGCGCCTGCGCGAAGGGCCCTGCTTCGACGCGGCCCGGCCCGACCGGGCCGAACGCCTCTTCCGCATCCCCGACTTCACCGCGGACCCCGAACGCTGGACGTCCTTCGTGCCGCGCTGCCGGGAACTCGGGGTGGGCAGCATGATGGGCTTCCTGCTGTACACCCGGGAGGAGGAGCTGGGCGCCCTCAACATGTACTCCCACAAGCCGGGCATGTTCACCGAGGACAGCGAGACGGCCGGCTGGCTGCTGGCCTCCCACGCGGCGGTCGCCTTCTCCACCGCCAAGACCGACGCCCAGTTGCAGGACGCCATCGCCACGCGGCATCTGATCGGCGAGGCGATGGGCATCCTGATGGGCCGCCACCAGGTGACGGAGGACCGGGCCTTCGACCTCCTGCGCACCCGCTCCCAGCGCACCAACACCAAACTGCGCGAGGTGGCGCGCCGGGTCTGCGAGACGGGCGTCCTGGAGCGGTGACCGCCCGGCGGTCGCTCAGCGGTCGCCGGTCCAGCCGTGGGCGACGTCGATCACGAGGTGGCCGTCGAGCCGCAGCACCCGGAACGGCAGCCGCGCCCGCGTGCCGAGCCCGATCTGGGTCTCGCCCTCGAAGCTGCCGGCGAACCGGGCGTCCCTGAACGTGCGGTACCCGGTGAGGTCGACGCCCGGCAGCGGGCCTCCGGCGCGTGCGGGGTAGGCGGGCTCGCCGCTCTCGGGGTCGTACGCGGGCGCGGCCACCCGCACCTCCAGGACGGCGCCGCCGGAGACGGGGACGGGCCGGCCCGATCCGTCCTGGCGGATGCGGTCGACGTACCGGACGGAGTAGCCGAGGCCGCCGCTCGTGGCGCCGGGCAGATCGACGACCATGCGGTCGTAGCAGTCGTGCCGTCCGGTCCTGACGTCCCGTACCGGCGTGGCCGTGCTGCCGGGGCCGGACTCGGGCAGGCTGCCCCAGCCGGTCGGACACGCCGTGGCCGTCGCCGCCGTCGCCGGGGCGGCGACGGCCGGGGCGGCCGCCGTGGTCAGCGTGGCGCCCACGAGCACGAGAGTCGCACAGACCATTCTCTTTTGTAGCATTTTCAGCCCCCTGGGCTCGCATCCTTCTGGTATCGGGTGAGACGACCGGGATACCCCGAAGGTTGCGGCTCCGCCGCGCCGGACCGTCCGGCATGGCACATCCTGAGGGGGAACGAACGGATGTCCCGTGCGTCCGCACCGGGAGGACGCGACATGGATGACGCAGCCGCCGCACCGCGCCGGGAGCGGCCGGCGGACGTGCCCGGCCGCGGCGCCGGGGAGGGCGCGGGCGCGGACGGGCTCCGGACGCCGCATCCGGCGGCCCGGATCGAGGACGCGCTCGCGGAGCCCGTGGTGGCGGCGGTCCAGGACATCGGCGGATACGGCGGACTGGTGTACCTGCGCTCGCGGGACCGGCGCTCGCTGGTGCTGTGCGTGGTGGCCGGCGTCCCGCGGTCGCTGCTGAAGACCTGGTGGCGGGTGCCCGTGGGCGGCGCGCTGCCCATGTCCGAGTCGTACCGCAGGAGCGAGAGCATGTGGCTGCCGGACGAGCGGGCCATGATGCTGCGCTTCCCGCAGTTCACCGCCGCGCTGCCGTACTCGTTCGGTTCCGCCTTCCACCCGGTGCACGTCGACGGCGAACCCGTGGGCGTCCTGTCCGTCCTGCGGTCGGCCGCCCGGGAGCCGATGGACGAGCGGGCGGTGCGGGCGGCGCTGCGCGCCGCGGGGCGGGACATGGAGGAGCGCCTCACCGGGTTCGCCCGCCGGATGCCCGGCCGGGAGGGCGCGGACGCCGTGGCGTACGGCATCGACTACGACGACCAGCCGGTCGGTGTGAAGCTGCCCGCCCCCTCGCTCGGGGCCGTGTCGGTCGGCATGGTCGAGTGGGACCTGGACGGCGACCGGTGGTCCGGGGACGACGACGCGCTGTCCCTGCTGGGCGTCGCCCGGGAGGAGTTCGGCGGCACCATGGCGGAGGTCGAGGACCGGGTGTCCCCCGACGACCTGTACGAACTGCGGGCGGGCCGGCGGGAGGCGGCGGACACCGGGCAGATCAGGGGCCGGCACTTCAGGGTGCTGGAGGAGGCCGGGGACGACGGGCGGATCCGCTACCGGCCGGTCGAACTGTGGGGCCACGTCGTACGGGTGGAGGGGATCGCCCGGCTGCTGGTGGGCGCCCTCGTCGACGCGGCCGGCGGGGTCACCGCGGCGGAGGCCGCCGAGCGGCTGCCCGACGGGGTGTTCTCCCTGGACCAGGACGGCCGGATCATCTACGCCAACCGCCGCTGCCAGGAACTGCTGGGCTGCGACCTGGACCACATGCTCGGCCACTACCCGTGGGACGTGCTCCCCTGGCTGCGCGATCCGGCCTACGAGGACCGCTACCGGGCCGCGATGCTGTCGCAGGAGCCGGTGTCGTACCTGGTGCACGCCCCGGACGGCGTCTGGCTGGGGTTCGTGCTCTATCCCGGGGTGCACGGGCTGACCGGCCGCGTCTTCCTCACCAGCGCTCCCGCCGGGGCCGAGCCGGGCCGGTCCCTGGCGCCGCCCGGCCCGGACACCGCGGCGACGCCGGAGCTGGTCGGGACGGCCCGCGCGGGAGCGCTCTACCACGTGGTGCAGATGGCCAGTGTGCTGACCGAGGCCGTCACCGTCAGGGACGTCTGCCTGGCCGTCGCCGAGCAGCTGCTGCCCGCGTTCGGCGCGCAGGAGATCGCCCTGTACACGATCCGCGACAGCCGGATGCACCTGCTGTGGGAGTCCGGTTATCCGGAGCACTTCCTCGACGGGTTCGAGGGCGTGCCGCTCACCGCGAACCTGCCCGGCGTGCACGCCCTGACCACCCGGCTCCCGCTCTTCTTCGAGTCGCCGGAGGCACTGGTCAACGCCTACCCCCAGCTCCTGTTGGACACGATGAGCGCCTGGGCGTTCCTGCCGCTGATCGCCTCCGGCCATCCGGTCGGCTCCTGCATCCTCGGCTGGAACGCGCCGCACCGGTTCACTCCCGAGGAACGCACCGCGCTGACCGCGCTGGGCGGTCTGACCGCGCAGGCGATGGAGCGGGCCCGGCTGTACGACGCCGAGTCCGCCGTGGCGCGGGGGCTGCAGGAGGGGCTGCTGCCGCACCGGCTGCCCGCCATCGACGGGCTGCTCAGCACCGGCCGCTACCTGCCGGGCACCCAGGGCATGGCCATCGGGGGCGACTGGTACGACGTGATCAGGACGGGACGGGGGGTGGCGCTGGTCATCGGCGACGTCGAGGGGCACAGCGTCGGCGCCGCCGCCGTCATGGGGCAGCTGCGCAGCGCGGTGCACGCCTTCGCCGCCAGCGGCCGGCCGCCGCAGGAGGTCATCACCCACACCAACCGGCTGCTGGCGGAGCTGGAGACGGACCTCTTCGCCACCTGCTGCTACGTCGAGCTCGACCCGGCCACCGGCCGTGCCCTGGCCGTCCGGGCGGGCCACCCCCCGCCCCTGCTGCGCCACCCCGACGGGCACACGGAGAGCCTGGACCTGCCCGGTGGCGTACTGCTCGGGGTGCAGCCGGAGGCCGTCTACCCGGTCACGGCGCTCACCCTGGCTCCCGGCAGCGTCCTCGCGCTGTACACGGACGGGCTCGTCGAGACGCCCGGCGGTGACATCGAGACGGGCATCGAGGTGGTCCGGCGCCGTCTGGCGCGCAGCCGCACCGACTCGGTGGAGGAGCTCGCCGACCGGCTGGTCGGAACGGCCCGCCGGACCGAGGAACGCCCGGACGACGTGGCGTTGCTGCTGACGGCGTACGACCGGCGGCCCGACCGCTGACCGCCGGTCCTCGGCCGGGCGGTGCGCGGGTGGCGCGGAGCAGGAGGACGGTGCTGCCGCCGGCCCGCCGCGGGCGCGCCTTCGCGGCGGGCCCGGAGGCGGTGGTTTCCGCGCAGGAGTGGCCTCCCGGCCGGATTGGTCCCCGATGACGGGGCGGAAGTGGACCTCTCGGCGGGCCGCCGTCCCTCCTAGCGTCGGTGCCATGAACACCGTCACCACGCGCGGGTCCCTGCTCGCCGCGCTCGCCTGTGTCCTCGTCGGAGGCTCCTTCACCGCCAACAGCGTCCTCGGCGACTACCCGTACGCGGGCGGTCAGTTCCTGCGGTACGCGCTGGCCTGTCTGCTGCTGGTCCCCCTGGCCGGCCGGGGCGCCGCCGCGAGGCTGCGGTCGCTCCCGCCCCGCGGGTGGGCCCGGCTGGCGCTGCTCGCCGCGGTCGGCATGGTCGGGTTCAACCTGGCCGTCCTGGCCGCGGAGCGGACCGCGGAGCCGGCGGTGCCCGGCGTCCTCGTGGGCTGCGCGCCCGTGGTGGTCGCCGTCCTCGTCCCCCTGATGGACGGCCGACGGCCGAGGCGCGCGGTGCTGTACGGGGCGTCGGCGGTGGCCGTCGGCGCCTTCAGTGTGCAGGGCTGGGGGCGTACGGACGGGGCGGGCCTCGCCTTCTCGCTGTGCGCGCTGGTCGGGGAGGTCGGGTTCGCCGTCCTGGCCGTGCCCGTGCTGCGGCCCCTGGGCCCCCGTCTGCTGTCCGCCGCGGTGTGCGGCGTCGCCGCGGTCGAGTCGGCGGCGGCCGGGCTGCTGCTCGACGGGTCCGCGTGGCTGCGCCGCCCGGGCGGGGTCGAGGCGACGGCACTGCTGTGGCAGGCGGTGGTGGTCACCGTCATCGGCTTCGTGTGCTGGTACATGGGCATGCAGCGGATCGGCGCCGAGCGGGCCACCCTGTTCTCCGGTCTGATCCCGGTGGCGGCGGCGTGCACCGCGCCACTCGTCGGCACCGGGTCCTACGGCGCCGCGCAGGCCGTGGGCAGCGCCCTGGTCGGCGCCGGGGTCGTCCTGGGGTCCGGCGCGCTGCGCGTGCCCGTACGACTGCGCCGGCCCCGTGTTCTGCCCGAGCGGGCCGACGTCTCCTCGTGGTGAGCGTGTGCGCGGCGTTCGCCGTCAGCGACGACGTCGTGGTCGAGATGCCCGGGCCCGGGTCGTGCCGCGCGTCGACGCGGAGGGGGAGGGGAACGCGGGACGGCAGGACCCTTGAGGGGTCCTGCCGTCGTCGATGTGCCGCGGAGGAGGGTCAGGCCCCGCGCCGCACGCTCCGCAGGACGAAGAATCCGAAGATCACCAGTACTCCGCCCAGCGCGGCCGGCCAGAGCTGGGCCCCGGTCTCGGCGAGGCTTCCGGTCCCGCCCTGCGCCTGGGACCGGTCCTCGGCGCCGAGTTCGGGGAGGCTGCCGGGCACTTCGGCGGCCTGGGCCGCCCGGCCGCCGTCGTCCCGGCCGCCCTTGTCGCCGTCCTGGTCACCGGCGCCGGCGCCGTCGCCGTTCCCGGCCGGGGTCGAGGCCTTGACATCGGGCTGCTCGGTGGCCGGGGCCTCCGACGGCTGCTCCTGCGCGCCGTCGTTCCGGTCGCCGCCGTCGCCCTTGCCGCCACCGTCGTTCCGGCCCGGGTCGTCGCCCTTGCCGCCGCCGTCGTTCCGGTCGCCGCCGTCGCCCTTGTCGCCGCCGTCGTTCCGGCCCGGGTCGTCGGGTGTGGCCGTGGGCTCCTCCGGCTGCTGCGGCTCCTCGCCCGGCTCACCGCCGCCGCCGTCGCCGTCGCCGTTACCGCCGTCACCGCCGTTGCCGCCGTCCGCACCGCAGGTGCGGCCCTCGTTGATGCAGTCGACGACCTCGTTCATCAGGTCCTCGTCGAAGACGTTGATGAAGTCGCCGTGGTCCGTGATCGGCTTGTGCAGCTGCTCCGGGAAGGAGTCCACCGCGAACAGCGGGGTCGTCCTGCCCCCGTCGTCGAGGCTCGGCGCGTCGACGTCGTAGACGATGCGCTGCACCAGCTGCGGCACCGGCTTGAAGCCGGAGGGACAGTTGCCGGCCTCGTCCGCGAACGCCATGTGCGTACGGTGGTTGGCGCTGTCGGTGTTGCGGCCGTCCCAGCAGCTCTGGAAGTCGAAGCTGCGCACCACGTCGCTGCCCTGCGGGCACAGCGGGTACTTGTCCGTCAGCTGCCGGTCCTCGAACCCGGTGCAGCTCCAGGAGGCGTTGGCGTTGGCGGGGCCGTTGACGAACGACTTGGCGTCGCCGGTGATGATGCGCAGCAGCCGCGGCATGGCCGTGACCTCGCCCCGCGGGTTGCCCACGAAGGTCAGCGTGACCTCCTTGGGCGTGACGATCTCCCCGACGTTGCCCTCGATGCCGCCGCCCGGCGCGTCGGCGTCCCGCTCCCGGGCGCCGTTCTGCAGGCGCAGCACGGGCCAGTAGTACGACGACTTGTCGCCCTGGTCCACGCAGCTGGTGTCCGCCGCCGCCAGTTCCTCGTCGCTGGAGAAGGCGTTGGTGGCCTGGTTGCCGATGTAGTCGTGGAAGTGGTGCGCGCCGTTGCCGACTCCCGGTGCGGCGATCACGTTGTCCGAGTTGAACAGGCCGTTCTCGTTGACGCCGCACTCGCTGACGAAGGTGCCGCGGGAGGCGTTCCCCGTCCGCTCCGGCTCGGAGACATCGGGCTGGACGCTCTCGATGTCGACGTAGTCGCCGGCGACGGGCCCGTTGCCTGCCTGACCGCCGTTTCCGCCCTGGTCCTGGCCCTGCTGACCTTCCTGACCCTGCTGGTCCCGGCCGTCGCCTCCGTCACCCGCCTGCTCGCCCTCCCCGCCGCCGTCCTGCCCGGCGTCCGGCTGCGCGGGGGCGTTGCCGGACTCGCGCACGGCGCAGTCGGCGAGTTCCTCGAGGCCCTCGGGCCGCTCGCCGACCCGCTCGATGGCGGTCGCGATGCGGGCGAGGGCCGCGGAACGCTTCTCCTCGAGCGGCCCGGCTATCGCGTTCTCCGCGAAGCCGGGGTCCTGGCGGAGGGCCTCGGCCGACTCCCCGAGCCGCTTGTAGGCTTCCGCGATCTGCGCGTCCAGGCCGGCGAGTTCCTTGTCCACCTCCGTCCGCGCCTGCTCCGGCACCGACGTCAGCGCGGTGGCCACGTCCGGGCAGTCGATCGTGGCGCCCGAGAGGACCTGCACCCGGCCGTCGCCCTGCCCGCCCTCCTCCGTCGCGGAAGCGTAGACGTTGGCCGCCATCATCCCGCCGCCGCCCAGGATCAAGGCGAATGCGGCGAGGGTCGCGCGCTGTTTGGGACGTCTGCGTGTGTTGCGTGCCAAAGCAGTACTCCTACGCTTCTGTTGCGGGGGGTGGGCAGAGGATTCCCACGCCCCATACGCAGGCGGACCACAGGATGTTCAAAGGAGTCACGGTTTCCTCGCGGAGCCCCGGAGGACCCCGGTCCCGCGCACACCGGCTCCCCGCCGAACTCGCTCGGTCCGGCCGGGAGTCGGGGATAAGAGCGGTGAAGGGCCGGTGGATCAGACGAAGTTCACGTCACTGCACAGGAAGTACGTCTGGTCCATGTGCGAGGCCTGCCAGATCGTGTAGACGACGTGGCGGCCGCTGAGGCCGGACGTGCTCACCGGGATCGAGTAGTTCTGGCCGGGCGCGTACGAGCCGGTGCGGGCCACCAGCCGGAGGTCGTCCCAGCGCAGCTGCTGGGTGGCGGGGTCGAAGCCCTGCCGGGTGACGTACACGAGGATGTAGTCCGCGCCGTGGCCGGCCTGGTCGTGCAGCTTGACGGTGAAGTCGGCGTTCACGTTCGTCGTCTTCCAGGCGCCCGCCGTGTCCAGGGAGTTGTAGCGCCCGCCCTCGGTGCGCCCGCCACTGCACAACTGGCCGTCGGGGACCACGGCCTGGAAGTTGCCGGCGGAGCCGTTACGGTAGAGACCGTTCCAGTTCCACATGGCGTTGGGGTCGTACTGCCACGCCTTCCAGCACATCGGGTCCTGCTGGGCCATCGCCGGGTTCTGGAAGTCGCTTCCCCAGCGCAGCCAGCAGCCGTAGTTGCGGGAGGCGGGATCGACCACCGAGCCGTGGGCGACGGCGGTACCGCTCCAGGGAATCAGACAGAGCAGCGCGGCGACGACGACGCTCAGCGCGAGCGGCAGACGGGAGCGGAACGGTAATTTTTCATGGCCATGACAAGTCATGGGCTCCTTCTCTCCACTGTGGGGGTCGTGGGGGTGCGGGAGTGCCCCCACGGCCGCCGTGGGAGCGCTCCCAGTGCACAGGCTGCGCCCCCCGGAGCGGAGCCGCAACGCGCATTCACGCCACTTCCGTTCCGGCCATGGCGCGTTCGACGCGTTCGACGGGAGCGGGCGCGGGCGCGGGCGCGGGACCGTCAGAGCCCGTCGAGATCGTGCGTCGTACGGCCGAGGCAGACGACCGAGTCGTCCATCGGGACGTCGATCTCCTCGAAGCCCATACGGTCGTAGAAGGCCCGGGCGGGCTTGTTGGCCGTCGCCATGACGAGGTGGACGGACGGCACTCCCCCGTCCCGCAGGGCCCCGAGGAAGGTCCGCATCAGCTGCCGGCCGTAGCCGCGCCCCTGCCACTCGGGCAGCAGGTCGATGTGCAGGTGGGCCGGCCAGGCGGCCAGCTCCGGGACGATCATCCGCTCGGGGTGGTGCAGGAGCCGGGCGATCGCCTCGTCCGGGGTGGCCGGCGGGCCGGACGGCTCGGGGTGGCGGTCGGCGACCAGGGGCAGCCACGCGGCCCGAAAGGTCCCGGCGAAGCGGACGGTGTCGGCGGTGCCGACGATGTAGCCGACCGCCCGGCCCCGGCCGTCGTCCAGGACGAAGGCCAGCTCCGGCTCCAGATGGACGTAGGGCGCCGCGAAGGTGTCGGGGAAGACCCCGGGGTCGGCGTAGTGGGGGCGGCTGTCCTGGCCGTTGTGCGCGGTGCGGATGCAGATGTCGTCGAGGGCCGGCCGGTCCTCACGGCGGTACGGGCGGATCCTGGGGGACTCGGTCATGCCTGGCATCCTGCCCATCTGGGAGCGCTCCCACAACCCCTTTCCGGCCAGGCCGGGGCCCTGGCTCCGGGCTTAGCCGGCCGGTCCCTGGATACCCGGGACGCATGAAGCTGCATATCCCGGGACGGAACGCCCCACAGGCCGACGAGAGCGCGACGGACGAGTCCCGTCCGGGTCACGGGAGCGACGCGACGGCGGACGACCCCGGACCCAGCGACGCGGTGGAGCGGGCGGCGCCGGACACGCCGACCAAGCTGCCGAAAGGGGCCTGGGGCGCGGCGCTGAAGGGCAGTCTGCGCGAGTTCAAGGACGACGAACTCACCGACCGGGCCGCGGCGCTGACGTACTACGGTGTGCTGTCGCTCTTCCCGGCGCTGCTGGCCCTGGTGTCGATCCTGGGCCTCACCGGCAGGTCGACCACGGACAAGGTGGTGGAGAACCTCCAGGAGCTCACCGCCCCGGGCGCGGCCCGCGACATCATGACCCAGGCGGTGGAGCAGCTGCAGGGCCGGGCGGGCATCGGCTCGGTCGTGGCGATCGTCAGTCTGCTGCTGGCCATCTGGTCGGCGTCGGGTTACGTGGCGGCCTTCATGCGCTCCTCGAACGCGGTCTACGACATTCCCGAGGGGCGGCCGGTCTGGAAGGTGCTGCCGGTACGGGTCGGGGTGACGGTCGCGCTGATGGTGATGGCCGTGGTCAGTGCGCTGATCGTGGTGTTCACCGGCGGCCTCGCCCGTCAGGCGGGCGACCTGCTCGGGCTGGGCGACACCGCGCTGACCGCGTGGTCGATCGCCAAGTGGCCGGTGCTGGTCCTGCTGGTCACGATGATGATCGCACTGCTGTACTGGGCGGCTCCGAACGCCAAGGTCAGGGGCTTCAGGTGGATCACCCCGGGCAGTTTCCTGGCGCTGGTGATCTGGCTGGCCGCATCCGCCGGGTTCGCCCTCTACGTCGCGAACTTCGGCTCGTACAACAAGACCTACGGCACGATGGCCGGTGTCATCGTGTTCCTGATCTGGCTGTGGATCTCCAACCTGGCCATTCTGCTGGGTCTGGAGTTCGACGCGGAGATCGCCCGGCAGCGGGCCATCGCCGGGGGCCATCCGCCCGAGGCGGAGCCGTACACGCAGCCGCGCGACACCCGGGCCTGGGACGAGCAGGACCGGCGGCGCATGAACGAGACCTGACGGCGCCCGCGGCGCGGCTCGGTCCATCGGGCCCGCGGCGACCGTGGCGCCCGGCTCCCGGCACCGCTCGACGGCGGCCCGGTCCGGCTCGCCGGTGACGGTCACGCCGTCGGCGGCGCGACGCCGGCCGGGTCCCGTCGTGATCGACTCGATGCCCCGCACCGCGCCCGTGACGTCGTTCCCGCCGTGCACGTGGTACCCGAAGGGCCGGCCCCGGGTGGTGTCCGGGCACGGGTGGTACACCTGGTCGAGGAAGTACATGAGCGCCCCCGACACGCAGCCGAGGTTCGCCGGGGTGCCGAGGAGGCAGCCGTCGGCGTCCAGGACGTCGGCGGCGGTGGCGGACAGCGCCGCCCGCCGCACCACCCGGGCGCCCTCGATCCCGGGGGCGCCCGCGCCGGAGAGGACGGCCTCGAACATCGCCCGGCAGTTCGGCGAGGGCGTGCGGTGGACGATCGGCAGGGTCGGCGCACCCCGACCCTGCCGTGCCGGTCCGCGTGTCCGCGAGCCGCCACGGGCGGTGCCCCGTTGTGACGGCGGGACGGGGATGGCACGATGCCCGGCATCGGTACGCGGAGACGGGGTGTGTCTTGGTCGGCGAGGATCACGGGTCACCGGCGGCGGCGGTGTTCGACGCGCTGGGCGGCGAGTACGAGAAGGCGTTCGCCTCCTCCCCGGCGCACCGGGCGTCGCTGGAGCGGCTGCTCGAAGGACTGGCGCCCGGCAGCAGGGTGCTGGACGTGGGCAGCGGGACGGGCCGGCCCACGGCCGCCGCGCTCGCCGGGGCGGGTCACCGGGTGCTGGGCGTCGACGTGTCCCCGGTGATGGTGGAGATCGCCTCCCGGCAGGTCCCGAAGGCCGAGTTCCGGTGTGCCGACATCCGCCGGACGCCGCTCGAGGAGGCTTCGCTCGACGCGGTCTGCGTGTACTTCGCGCTGCTGCAGATGTCCCGTGCGGAGCAGTCGGAGCTGGTGCGCCGGCTGGCGCGGGCGCTGCGGCCGGGCGGGCTGCTGGCGCTGGCCACCGTGCCGCTGGACGTCGAGGAGTTCGACGGCGTCTTCATGGGGCAGGACGTGCGCGTCACCAGCTTCGCGGCCGAGGACGTCGTCGCCCTCGTGCGCGCGGCGGGCCTGACGGTGGAGTCGCGGGAGAGCGTCCTGTTCACCCCGGCCCACCCCGACGCCCGGCCGGAGCCGCAGCTCTTCCTGCACTGCCGCCGCGAGGAGGCGTGACCCCTCGGCGGCCGGTGTGACGGGTCGTCAGGATTGCCCGACGGGGAAACAGGTACCCGTACCTCCGTTCCCCATCGGAAAGCGAGGTAGCCGGCGCATGTCGCAGGTAGAGGAATCCATCGAGGTCGACGTCCCCGTCCGCACCGCCTACAACCAGTGGACCCAGTTCGAGAGCTTCCCGGAGTTCATGGGCGGCGTGGAGCGCGTCGAGCAGCGCGACGGCACGCTGACCCACTGGGTGACCAGGGTCGGTGGCGTGGAGCGGGAGTTCGACGCCGAGATCACCGAGCAGATCCCGGACGAGCGCGTCGCCTGGACCACGGTCGGCGGCGAGGCGAGGCAGGCCGGCGTGGTCACGTTCCACCGCGTGCGGGACACCACCACCAAGGTGATGCTGCAGATGGACTTCGACCCGCAGGGCGTGGCCGAGAACGCGGGCGACAAGCTCGGCTTCGTCAAGCGGCAGGTCGGCGGTGACCTGAAGCGGTTCAAGGAGTTCATCGAGCGGCGAGGCCTGGAGACGGGCGCCTGGCGCGGCGAGGTCTGACCGCCGCGGGGCGACGCCCCGCCCCTCCCGTCGTCCCGGCGCCGTCCGGCGCACGACGGCCCTCGTGGTCCCGGCCCTCGGGCCGGGACCACTGCCGTGTCTACGGCAGCGGTTTCGGCTCGCCCTGTGCGGCCTGGAGGTCGGCGAGCAGCTCGGCCTGCCCGGCGAGCACGCCGGACAGGATGGTGCGCGCCACCCGCAGCAGCTCCGCCACGTGCGGACTGGTCAGCGAGTAGTACACGGTCGAGCCCTCCTTGCGGCCGACCACCAGGTTCGCCCGCCGCAGCACCGCCAGCTGCTGCGAGAGGTGAGCCGGCTCGATGCCCACCTCGGGCAGCATCTCCCCCACCGCGTGCTCGCGCTCGCTGAGCAGTTCCAGCACGCGGATGCGGGCGGGGTGGCCCAGGGTCTTGAAGAACTCGGCTTTCAGCTGGTACAGCGGCGTGGTCATCGTGCCGTCCCCTTTCCGGCGCGGCAGCACGGCCCGCACGGCCGGTCCTCGGTCCATCGCCTCGTCTGTTCGTCGGCGTCGGCATCGACGCTTTCCGACATTAGCAACTCGGTACATCCCCGCCGTCCGGCGGCCGGGCCCCGTGGGCTCACAGGGGGAGCGTGATCCAGACGCTCTTCCCGCGGCCGTCGGCGTCGCCCCGGACCACGGCGGTGCCGCCCAGCCCGTGGGTCAGTTCGACGACCGTGGCCAGGCCGCCCGGTCCGGCGCCGTCCGGCCCGGACAGCCGCGGCCGGTGAGGGTGGCGGTCGTGCACGGCGAACACCAGGCAGTCGGGGCTCGCCGCGTAGACCACCGTCGTGCGCGGGGAGACCTCGGCCGCGTGCCGGACGCTGTTGGCCACCAGTTCGCTCAGGATCAGCAGCGCCGGGCCCACCGCGGGGTGGCGCTCGCCGATGCCCCACTCCGCCAGGGCCCGTTCGGCCGTTTCGCGGGCCAGGCGCACGGCGCCGGGCCCGGTGGGCAGGGTGAGCACGTGGCGGTGGGGCAGTGCGCTCAGTGCGGATGTCATCGGCGCTCCGAAAGGCACGGTCCGCTCCGCGTGGTGCGCGGAGCCCGGGAGAGGGGGTGGGTGCGGGTCACGGCGCCTCCCGGGTGGGTGCGGGCACCGCGACCGGGGGCTTCGCCGCCCGCAGGACGCCGTCGCGTTCCAGGTGGTCGCGGGCGGCGCGGATCGCCTCGGGGGTCGTGGCGTACTCCCGGCCCTCGTGCCGCAGCAGCTCCAGGGCGCCCACGGCGTCGAGGGCCCGGCGGTGTGCCGGGCGGACCCCGGACGCCATGACGACGATGCCGCGCCGTCCCAGTTTCGTCACCGCGTCCTTGAGGACCAGGGCCCCGGTGGCGTCGACGACGCTCACGTGGGACATCCGCAGGATGACCACGCGTACGTCGGCGAGTTCGGTCAGCTCCAGCAGGAAGCGGTGGGCGGCGGCGAAGAACAGGGGGCCGTCGAGGCGGTAGGCGACGATGTGCTCGGCCGTCAGTTCGTGCTCCTCGTCCGTGTGGTCGCCCCGGTCGAGCGGCAGCGGGGCGAGCCGGGCCTGCCGGGCGACGGCGCGCAGCGCGAGGACGCCGGCGACGACCAGACCGATGATCACCGCCTGGACGAGGTCGAGCACGAGCGTGGCGACGGCGGTCAGGACGAGGATCAGCGCGTCGGAGCGGGTGGCGCGGGCCATCGCGCGCAGTGAGCCGACCTCGACCATGCGGACCGCGGTCGCCAGCAGCACGCCGGCGAGGGCGGCGAGCGGGATCCGCGACACCAGCGGGGCGGCCGCGAAGACGATCACGGCGAGGACGACGGCGTGCGTGAGCGAGGCCAGCCGGGAGGCGGCGCCGGTACGGACGTTGACGGCGGTGCGGGCGATGGCGCCGGTCGCGGGGACGCCGCCGAACAGCGGGGCGGCGATGTTGGCGAGGCCCTGGCCGAACAGTTCCCGGTCGGGGTCGTGCCGCTGCCCGACGGTCATGCCGTCGGCGACGGAGGCGGACAGCAGCGACTCCAGGGCGGCCAGTGCCGCCACCGCCAGGGCGGGCGCGAGCAGGCCGCCCAG
This sequence comes from Streptomyces caelestis, assembly GCF_001279005.1. Classification (GTDB taxonomy): domain Bacteria; phylum Actinomycetota; class Actinomycetes; order Streptomycetales; family Streptomycetaceae; genus Streptomyces; species Streptomyces heliomycini. Next base: position 43,186 of record NZ_LGCN01000199.1, on the reverse strand, counting down.
GGCGCCGGTGTCGACGAAGGAGAGGGAGGGGGCGGGCAGGCCCGAGGGCAGGTCGCCGATCGGACGCGCCGCGTCCAGGCCGGCCGTCCGGGCCACGACGGTGGCCGCGACCACCGCCAGGACGGAGAAGGGGACGGCCGGTTTCCAGCGCGCTCCGAGCAGCATCGTGCCCGCCACCGCGAGCGCCAGCGCCAAGGCCGTCCAGTTGGGGGCGCGGACGAACTCCTGGTACGCCCGCCAGGCCACCACCAGGACCCGCTCCCCCTCGGGCACGGGCACGCCGAGGGCGTTCGGGATCTGCTGGAGTCCGATCACGCACGCGATGCCGAGCGTGAAGCCCTCCACCACCGGCGCGGGCACGTACCGCATGCTTCCCCCGGCCCGCAGCAGCGCCAGCGCGACCAGGATCGCGCCCGCCATCAGACCCACGGTGAGCACGCCCGCCGGTCCGTGGTCGGCGACGATGGGCACCAGGACCACGGTCATCGCCCCGGTCGGCCCGGAGACCTGGAGGTCGGAGCCGCCGAACACGGCGGCCAGGGCCCCGGCGACCACGGCGGTGGCCAGCCCCGCCTCGGCGCCGAGCCCGGAGGAGACGCCGAAACCGAGCGCGAGCGGCAGCGCGACGACCGCGACGGTCAGGCCGGCGAGCAGGTCCCGGCGGGGGCTGCGCCGTGCCCGGTCCAGATCGGCACGGGTGGGCAGCAGCGAGGCGAGCCGGGACCGGACTCGGACTCGGGCCTGCGGCAGCGGTACGGACACGGGCCCTCGACTTCGGCGACGACTGTATGGCGAGAACAGCATGTAGCCAATTGCTAAATTTTGCAATTGAGCAGGTCGCTGGAGGCCCGGTCGCCACGGCGCCCCGCCTCAGCCCGTCATGCGCCTGCGCCACGACGGCTCGACCCGGCGCCACTCCTCCTCCCACTCGGCCAGGCGCCGCAGGTGCAGCCGGGCGCGGACCAGCCGGCCGCCGAGCAGGACCAGTCCTCCGGAGGCGACGGCGACCGTGGTGCCGGCCATGACGCTCTGGAACCGCGCTTCCGCGCCCTCGGGCGGTGCGGAGACCAGCCGGCCCGCGGGATCCGTCCACACGGTGACCTTTGTGCCCGCCCGGCTCCCCGGGTCGACCTCCGCCCGGCCCGTGCGGTCGGTGCCGTCGGAAGCGGTCCACCGCACCCTGGCCCATACGCCGCCGTCCCCGTTCTCCGTCACCGGCGCGGACAGCCCGGCCGCGTCCTCGGCCAGTACGGCGGTGACGGGGGTGGTCCGCTCCCGGCGCTCGGCGAGCGACCCGTCCACGGCCGCGGCCGCCGTCAGGCCGGAGAACACCCCGAGCAGCAGGGCGAGGACGAGTGCGGCGAGCACCAGCCAGGCCTCGACCAGATCGCTGCGGCGGCGCAGCGGGTTCCTCCGCCACCGCCACAGCCGCACCCTCCGGGGCCTCGTACCCTGCGTCCTCGCCATCGGAGGTCACCTCCTCGCACAGGTGACGAACGGCGCCTCACTCCAGGGTGGACCCGGCCGCCCCGCTCCCGCATGGGCCGAACGGCCCGATCCGCCGGCGCGCCCGTCAGACCGTCGGGTGCACGGGCACCACCTCGTGCTGCGGAACACCGAGGACGACCTTGAGCGCCCCGGTCTCGGCGGCGTTGCCGAAGACGTCGTAGGCCTCCTGCATGTGGTCGAGCGGGAACGTGTGGGTGACCAGCCGGCGGGTGGGCAGCCGGCCGGCGGCCGCCATCCGCAGCAGGGTGGGGGTGGAGCGGGTGTCGACCAGTCCGGTGGTGATGGTGACGTTCTTGATCCACAGGTCCTCGAGGTGCAGCGTGGCGGGGGCGCCGTGCACGCCGACGTTGGCCAGGTGCCCTCCGGGCCGCACCACGCGGGCGCACAGCTCGAAGGTCTCCGGGACGCCCACCGCCTCGATGACCACGTCCGCGCCGAGCCCGCCGGTGAGGTCCGCGATCAGCTGCTCGGGGCCCTCACCGGCGTCGGCGACGGCCTCGGCCCCGAACTCCTTCGCGGCCTGCAGCCGGGAGGCCGCCACGTCCACGGCGACGACGCGTTCGGGGCCGAACAGCCGGGCGGTGGCGATCGCGGCGAGCCCGACGGGCCCGGCGCCGACCACGACGACCGTGTCGCCGGGACGCACCCGCCCGTTGAGCACGCCCACCTCGTAGGCGGTGGGGAAGATGTCGGCCAGCAGCACGGCGTCCTCGTTCGCGACCGCGCCGGGCAGCGGGTACACCGACAGGTCGGCGTACGGGACGCGCACGTATTCGGCCTGGGTGCCGTCGACGAGGTGGCCGAGGATCCAGCCCCCGCCGCCCCGGCACTGGCCGTACACGCCCTCGCGGCAGTAACCGCAGCGCCCGCAGGCGGAGATGCAGGAGACCAGGACGCGGTCCCCGGGGCGCACGGTGCGGACGTCGCCGCCGGTCTCGACGACCTCGCCGACCGCCTCGTGGCCCAGGACGGTGCCCGGGCGGACCTCGGGCACGTCGCCCTTGAGGATGTGCAGGTCCGTGCCGCAGATGGTGACGGCGTCGACGCGCACGATGGCGTCGCCGGGTTCCTCGACGGCCGGGTCGGGGACCTCCTCCCAGGCGGACTGCCCAGGACCGTGGAAGACGTAGCCCTTCATGCCGATCCTCACCCTTCTCGCTCGGCGGCGGGCTCGGCGCCGGGCGCGCCCGCGCCCGCCTGCGTCGGCGGGGCCCGGTCGGTTTCCGGGACCGCCCTGCACTTCCAGTCTGGCGGCACCGAGGCGAATCCGCCGGGGCGGGACGGACCACCGGGCGGGCGGGGCCCGCGCACGGGAGGCGGCCGCCCGGGCGGTCGCCGCCTCCCGGGGGCCCGCCTTTCGCCCGCGCCCGTGTCGGAACGGGCACACCGGGTACTAGATGCGGGCACACGACGGCCGTGCGGACCGTCCGGTCCGCGAAGGGAGTGGTCATGACGGAGAACGGCGAGGACGCCACACTCGCCCGGCCCTCGGGGCCCCGGGAGCTCCGTCTGGCCACGGACCTCCCGGGACCGGTGCCGGCGCACACCGTGCGAAGCGGCGCACGCGGCCAGGAGGACGACCCGGAGCTGCCCCGCGACCGCAATCAGGCGATCCTGGAGGCGGCCAAGCAGGTCGGCGCGGTGCTCAAGCGGGGCGGGCACCCGTTCGCGCTGGCCGGCAGCGTCGCCGTCCACGCCCACGGCGGCAGCGGGAACCTCCAGCACGACGTCGACTTCTGCGTCCGGCCCGAGGACGCCGAGCCGGTGGCCGCCACGCTCCGCGAGGCCGGGCTGACGGTGTACACCCCGCCCGAGGACTGGCTGATCAAGGCCACCTGCTTCGGCCAGGACGTCGACCTCATCTTCGAACTGGCGCACCGGCCCGTCTCCACCGAGATGCTCCGGCGGGCGCCGGAACTGCCGGTGGAGTCGGTGCGCATGCCGGTCCTGGCTCCCACCGACCTGCTGACCGGCCTGCTGGCCGCCTTCTCGGAGCACCACTGCGACTTCGGGGCCGTCCTGCCCATCGCCCGCGCCCTGCGCGAGAAGGTCGACTGGGAGCGGGTGCGGCGCGACTGCGGGGACGAGCCCATGCCGGCCGCCTTCTTCTTCCTCCTGGAACGCCTGAACGTCATCTGAACGTCCGCGGAAGGAACGCCCATGAACACCCACGACGCCGGACCGGCGGGCGGCGCACCGGCGGCGGCGAGCCCGGAGTACCGCATCGCCCACCTCCAGGACCGTCTCGCCTCCGGCGAACTCGGCGAACTCGGCGTGCGGGTCGAGGTCCGCGGCGGGGCCGTACTGGTCACCGGGACCGTCCCCTCGGCCCACTGCCGCGAGGAGGTCCTCGGCACGGTGCGCGAGGAGCTCACCGGACTCGAGGTGCACTGCGACATCGTGGTCAGCGAGACCGCGTCGCCCGACCACGCGGAGGAACTGTCATGATCCGGATCGCCGCCGTCGGCGACATCCACATGGGGCCCGACACCCGGGGCACCCTGCGCCCCGCGTTCGACACCCTGCCCGACTGCGCCGACCTGCTGCTGCTGGCCGGGGACCTCACCCGGCACGGCACCGTCGAGGAGGCCCGCGTGGTGGCCGACGAGATCCGGGGCCTGGGCGTCCCCGTGGTCGCCGTGCTCGGCAACCACGACCACCACGACGACCGGCAGGACGAGGTCACGGCCGTCCTGCGGGACGCCGGCGCCCATGTCCTGGAAGGTGAGTCGGCGGTGGTACGGGCCGGCGGCGCGCGCGTCGGGGTGGCCGGCACCAAGGGGTTCGGCGGCGGGTTCGTCGGGGCGAGCGCCGGGGAGTTCGGCGAGCCGGTGATGAAGGAGTTCGTCCGGGTCTCCCGCCGGTGCGCCGACGGCCTGCGGGCCTCGCTGGAGAAGCTGGACCGGGAGGGCTGCGACGCCCGGATCGCCCTCACCCACTACTCCCCCGTGCCGGAGACCCTGGCCGGGGAGCCGCTGGAGATCTATCCGTTCCTGGGCAGCTACCTGCTGGCCGAGGCGATCGACACGGCCGGCGCCGATCTCGCCGTGCACGGGCACGCGCACGCCGGCAGCGAGCACGGCATGACGACGGGCGGCGTGAAGGTGCGCAACGTGGCCCAGCCGGTCATCGGCCGCGCCTTCCACGTCTACCACCTGCCGGTCCGCGACCGCGCGGGCGCTGGCACGGGAGCGGCGACCGCCTGACCCACCGCTCCACCGTTCCAGCGCCGTCGGCCGTACCGGCGGCGCTTCTCTCCGCTCCGGGCCGGGTCCGTGTACCGCCTCCCGGGTGAACGCCCCGCACGGCCCGTGCCCTTCGCGCATTTCGTCTGCTTGGCGTGCAGGCTCCGTGTCCCGTGGCCCGGGTCGCCGCGCACGCGCCCGGGGCGCGGCCGCGCTCGCCCGGCCGCGCCGCCGCCGGCCGGGCCTACGGCGCCACCCCGCACGTTCCCGGTCCCGAACCGGACGGCCCGGCGCGCACCCTCACCGGGGACGCCCAGGAGCGCCGGCCGCTCGACGGGGGGCACGTCGACGGCGCTGTGGAACGTGATGCGCCGGCAGATGTGCTTCTCGCCGCGCGGGCCGGCCCCGAACGCCGAGGCGAAGGGCTCCATGGACGCCCGGGACGGCTACCGCGCCGCTCGCGGCCGTCCGGCCGCGGGCGCGAAGGCGGCCGGCGTCGCCGACTGGGCTGGTCCTCACCTGCGACGTCCGCGTCGCGTACGCCTTCGGCATCAAGGACGACTTCGACGACCCCGGCTCCGCCGTCCTGGGCACGGAGCCGACCTGCACCTCCGTCGCCGGCGGTCGCGACGGCGCGGAGCACCCGGCCCCCTGGGACACCTGCCTGCGGGCCGATCCCCACCTGAGGTTCCACGACGGCCGGCGCGGCCATGCGCGCATCGAGCCGGGCGTCGTCGCGCCCACGGCCGCCTCCTTCGTCACCGAGGTGGGTCCACCCGGTCCGACACCGGTCCGACCCGTCCGGGTGCCCGGAGTCGTCCGCGTGTACTGCACTTGGCGTCCACAGGTGTCCCGAACGCGGTAATCCCGGCGTGTCCTGACATCGTGTCGGATGCCACGGGCAAGGACTGAGTCTCCTCCGCAGCTTCGCACCCCGCCCGAAGGAGACGTACCGCATGGTCCTCAGACACGCCCGGGCCGCACGCCGGTCGGCGTTCACGGCGCTCGGCGCCCTCGTCCTCGCCGGACTCCCCTGTGCCGCGGCGGCCGACCCCGCGCCCGGGGCGGGGCCGGCGCCCGGCGCCGCCCAGACCCTCGGCGCCGACCGGCCGTCGCCCCACCTGCTCGCCGCCCTCCAGCGCGATCTGCGGCTGGACGAGGCCCAGGCCTCCGAGCGGCTGGTCAACGAGGCCGAGGCGGGCACCCGCGCGGGCCGGCTGCGCAACGCGCTCGGCGACCGGTTCGCCGGCGCCTGGGTGCAGGGCGCCACGTCCGAGGAGCTCACGGTCGCGACCACCGCCGCCGAGGACGTGCCGGCCATCGAGGCCCAGGGCGCCACGGCCGAGGTGGTGCGGCGGACGCTGGCCGGCCTGGAGGCGGACAAGGCGAAACTGGACGCGGCGGCCGAGCGCACCCGGTCCCTCGAGACGCCCGTCTGGTACGTCGACGTGCCGAAGAACCGGATCGTGGTGCAGGCGACCAGCCAGGAGGCCGGCGCCGCCTTCGTCAGGGCCGCGGGACTGGAGGGCGAGGACGTCGCCATCCGGATGACGACGGCCCGGCCGCGCCTGCTGCAGGACATCACCGGCGGCGACGCCTTCTACATCGACAACACCGCGCGCTGCTCCGTCGGTTTCTCCGTCACCGAGGGCGGGCGGGGCGGGTTCGTCACCGCCGGTCACTGCGGCGGGGCCGGCGCGACCACCACCGGGTACGACCGCACCGCGCAGGGCGTCTTCCAGGCCTCCACGTTCCCCGGCGAGGACATGGCGTGGGTGGCCACCGACGACCGGTGGACGCCCACGCCGGACGTCAAGGCGCAGGAGGGCCAGGAGGTGCAGGTCACCGGTTCGGCGCAGGCGCTCGTCGGGGCGTCGGTGTGCCGTTCCGGCTCGACCACCGGCTGGCACTGCGGAGTCATCGAGCAGCACGACACCAGCGTCCGGTACGCGCAGGGCACGGTGGACGGGCTGACCAGGACGACGGTGTGCGCGGAACCGGGCGACTCCGGCGGGCCGTTCGTGGCGGGCGCCCAGGCCCAGGGCGTCACCTCCGGCGGGTCCGGCGACTGCACCGCCGGAGGTACGACGTTCTACCAGCCGGTCAACCCGATCCTCGGCGACTTCGGTCTCACCCTGACCACCGCCGCCGCGGCGCGGACCGCGCCGGGTGGCCGGGACGACGGCGCGCAGGCGTGGGCCGAGGGCCGGGTCTACGAGGTGGGCGCCACGGTGACCCGTGACGGCGTGCGCTACCAGTGCCTGCAGACCCACCAGGCGCAGGGCGCGTGGGCGCCCGCCGGCACCCCGGCGCTGTGGCAGCGGCTGTGACGGTGTGACCGGTGCGGCGCCGGCGGCGGCCTCGACCGGGTCGGGAGCCGCCGCGGCGCCGACGACGCGGATTCCGGTGGGTTCCCGGGTGTTCCTCCGCTCCGGATCCGCCGGCGCCGGACGAGGCACGCCGCCTTTCCCGGACTCGCTCTCGCCGCCCCTTCGACGTGCCGGAGGGGCACGGCGTCACGAGGGGACGGCGGGCAGGCGTACGCCGGACAGGAGCACGCCGCTGTGCGGGCGGGTCGGGACCCGGTGCAGCGGTATCGTGAGGTTCTGCTCCGGCACCGTGTACTCCGTCCGGGCGAGCCGCACCGCGAGCGCCTCCAGCACGCCGACGGTGATGCCCTCGCCGGGGCAGCGGTGGCCGGCGGCCGGGTCCCCGCCGCCCTGCGGGATCAGTTCGTCGCGCTCCACGGGCCGTTCGAGGAAGCGCCGCGGGCGGAAGGCGTACGGATCGCCCCACAGCGACTCGTCGTGGTTCTGCCCGTACACGTCGAGCACCACCAGCCCGCCGGCCGGGACCCACTCGCCCCGCCAGTACAGGTCCCGGGCGGCCAGACCGCCGAGGAACGGCACGAACGGGTAGAAGCGGCGCACCTCGTGGGCGAACGCGGCGGTGAACGGGAGGTCGCCGTCCGCCAGGGGCGCGCGGTGCTCGGGCCACTTGTGCAGGGCGTGCGCGGTGAAGGCGACGAACCAGGCGACGGCGGTCGTCGGGCGGACGACGTTGAGCAGTTCCACCCCGGCGGTCTTCTCGTCGAGCGGTTCGCCGCCCGCGTCGCGGTGCCGGCACACCAGGTCGAGGACCGAGTCCGCGGGGGCGGTGACCGTGCCGGACCGTACGTCCCGCACCAGCCGGCCCAGCCGTTCCTCCTGCCGGGAGCGGGCGCGCCGGGCCCGCAGGTGGCGCGGTCCGGCGGTGGCGAAGCCGTCGACCATGGCGATCATGTCGCGGGCCGTCGCCTCGGCGTCGGCGTCGTCCAGGGGTATGCCGGCCCACCGGTGGACCCCGGTGGCGAGCACCGTGCTCGCCTCGTCGAAGAGCACGACCGAGCCGCGCCGGCTCCAGGCGGGTACGGCCTCGTCCCAGGCGGCGGTGGTGTGGTCGACGAGGCCGGCGATCCGGCCGGGTTCGAGCAGCGGCAGGAACAGGGACTTGCGGGTGCGGTGGGCGACGCCGTCCAGGGTGTGCACCGCCTCGTGGCCGAACAGGGTGGCGAGTACGGGTTCGGGGATGGCGCGGTGCCGGTGCACGTTCCGTTCGTCGTAGAAGAACCGCACCGCTTCGGGGCCGCGCAGGGCGAGTGCGGGCCGGCCCAGGATCCTGGTGCGGACCACGGGGCCGGGGGTGTCGCGCATCCGGTTGGGCAGCCAGGCGTAGCCCTCGGCCAGCAGCGGCAGGGTGCGGTCGATCAAGGGGCGGCTGAGTACGTCCATGGCCGCCGGGTGCCCCAGGGGGGTGCCGGAACACTCCGGGGGCGGGCGGGGCACCCGTTCGGATGTGGCCGGGGCCACGTGCCGAAGGAGGTCGGGGTCATATCGGGGCGGGTGGGGTGGAGGCTAGCGTTCCGTGCGGTCCCCTCCCCCCGGCAGCTCGGACGGCCCGACAGTGCAAGCAGATCTCTCCCCGGTCATCGCGGCGACCGCGCAGTGGCTGACCCGTTCCTTTCCCGCGCCCGGCGGGGCGCTGGCGGCCGCGCTGTGCGAGGTGCAGGCGCGGCAGGCGGTGACCGTCGCCGCGCGGCTGCGGTATCCGACGGAGATGGACGCCGCCCTGGTCGGGCTGGCGGGGCCGGGGGGTTCCGGGCGGCTCGACCGGGTCACCGGGGCGGATACGGGGGGCGGGGGCGAGGGCTGGCGTACGTGGGTCGACGAGGTCGTGGCGAGCTGGGCGGTGTGTCTGCTGGCCGACGCCCGGCTGGCGGTGACCGCGGTGACCGCGCTGGGTGGGGACGGGTGCGGCGAGTTCCGACGGCTGGTCGCGCCCGGTGAGGCGGACCGGGGTGCGGCGGCGTTGTTGCGGCATCCGGACCTGGTCGATCCGGTGGCGGGGCTTCACCGGTCGGCGCTTCTCGGGCGGCTCGATCCGGATGCCACGCTCGTGGGGTGAGCCCGCGGGTTCCCGCCGGGCCGGCGCCTTGCCGGGTGCCCGGCGTCGTGGTGGGCCGGGGGTGTTCGCGCGGCCCGGCGCCTGCGGGGTGCCCCGCGTCGGTGCGGGCCGGAGGGGGCGGCGCAACCCGGCGCCTGCGGGGTGCCGTCGCGCCCACCCGTGCCGCCCCAGCGACACGACTGCCCGCGGGAACGGTGGCACGGATGCCCGCGGTGAGCGGCGGACGGCCGGGCGGTCACGCTGGGTGGTTCACCGGAATGCAGTAGGCGGTCGTGCCGGGGGCGGGGGCGGGGGGCAGGGTGGGCGGCATGAGCACCGTCATATCCCGGAAGTGGGAGCACGCCGTCGTCACCGGTGGCGCGGGATTCGTCGGCTCCCATCTGTGTGCCGCCCTGCTCGACGCGGGCGCCGCCGTCACCTGCGTGGACGACCTCAGCACCGGCCGGCCGGAGAACATCGCCCCGCTGCTCGAACGGCCCGGGTTCACGCTGGTGCGCGCCAACGTGGCGCAGGAGCTGCCGGTCGGCCGACCGCCCGACCTGGTGCTGCACTTCGCCTCCCCCGCCTCCCCCGCGGACTACCTGCGACTGCCGCTGCACACCATGGAGACGGGCAGTCTCGGCACCCGCAACGCCCTGAAGCTCGCCCACGACGCCGAGGCCCGCTTCGTCCTCGCCTCCACCTCGGAGGTCTACGGCGACCCACAGCAGAATCCGCAGGACGAACGGTACTGGGGCCACGTCAACCCGGTCGGCCCGCGCAGTGTCTACGACGAGGCCAAGCGCTTCGGCGAGGCGCTGACCACCGCCCACGCGGAGACCGGCGGCACGGACACCTGCATCGTGCGGCTGTTCAACACCTACGGCCCGCGGATGCGCGGCCACGACGGCCGCGCCGTGCCCACCTTCGTCCGGCAGGCCCTGGCCGGCGAACCCCTCACCGTGACCGGTGACGGTCTGCAGACCCGCTCGCTGTGCTACGTCGACGACACGGTGGCCGGCGTCCTCGCGGCGGCCGGCCACGGCATGCGCGGCCCCGTCAACATCGGCAACCCCGGCGAGATCACCATGCTCGCCCTGGCCCGTCTCGTCATCGCGCTCACCGGTTCCCGTTCGGAGATCCGCTACATCGAACGCCCGGTGGACGACCCGGCCGTGCGCTGCCCGGACATCACGCTGGCCCGCGACAAGCTGGGCTGGGAGCCCCTGGTCGGCGCCGAGGAAGGGCTGCGCCGCACGATCGACTGGTTCCGCGCCGAAGTACGCCGCTGAGCGCGGCCGTCCCCGCCGGCCCAGGGCGCCGCGGTCCCAGCACCCGGTCGCCCGATCCGCGAAAGGCCCGTCCGCCCATGCGCATCCTCGGTATCAACGCCCTCTTCCACGACCCCGCGGCCGCCCTGGTGATCGACGGGCGGACCGTCGCCGCCGCGGAGGAGGAGAGGTTCTCCCGGCGCAAGCACGGCAAGCGTCCGCTGCCGTTCTCCGCCTGGGAGCTGCCCGAGCAGGCCGCCGCCTGGTGTCTGAAGCGGGCCGGGCTGCGGCCCGAGGACCTCGACGCGGTCGCCTACTCCTTCGACCCCGCGCTGGCCCGCCCCGCCGACGCGATGGGCCTGGACGACCCGTGGGACCACCTGCGGCTCACCTACGCGCGGGAGGCCCCCGGCTTCCTGCGGACCGCGCTGCCGGGTCTGGACCCCGAGACCGTGCGCTTCGTGCCGCATCACATGGCGCACGCCGCCTCCGGCGCCTTCGCCGCGCCGGACGCCGGGGACTGCTGCGTCCTCGTGCTGGACGGCCGCGGCGAACGCGCCTCCCACCTCGCCGCCCGCCGTGTGGGCGACCGGCTCGAGCCCCTGCGCGCGCAGGACCTCCCCCACTCGCTCGGCCTGGTCTACGAGGAACTCACCGAGCACCTCGGCTTCCTGCGCTCCTGTGACGAGTTCAAGGTGATGGCCCTCGCCTCCCACGGCACCCCGCGCATGCTGCCCGAACTGCGCCGGTACGTGTACCCGACCGGTGACGGCGGCTTCCACGCCACCGGCGTGCCCTGGGACGAACTGTGCGCGCCGCGCGGCCCGGACGAACCGTGGACCCGGGACCACGCCGACGTCGCCGCGAGCGCGCAGGCGGTGCTGGAGGAGACCCTGCTGGACCTGGTGCGCTGGCTGCACGGCCGTACCCACGGCTCGGTGCTCACCCTCGCCGGAGGCGTCGCCCTGAACTGCGTCGCCAACTCCCGCGTCGCCCGCGAGGGCCCGTTCTCCCGGGTGTGGGTGCAGCCCGCGGCCGGGGACGCGGGGACCGCGCTGGGCGGCGCCCTGCTGCTGTCGGCCGGCGCCGGCGACGGGCCGGAGCCCATGACCGGCGCCGACCTCGGCCGGGACTGGTCCGACGCGGAGCTGGGAGCCTGGCTGAAGACGGCCGCCGTGCCCTTCGAGCGGCCGGCCGACATCGCCGCCACCGTGGCCCGGACGCTGGCCGGCAACGGCATCGTCGCCTGGTTCCAGGGGCGCGGCGAGTACGGCCCCCGGGCGCTCGGCCACCGCTCCCTGCTGGCCCATCCCGGGCACGCGGGCAACCTGGAGCGGCTCAACGACGTCAAGGGACGCGAGCAGTTCCGCCCGGTCGCGCCGATGGTGCTCGCCGACCGGGCCGCCGCGCTCTTCGACGGGCCGCTGCCCAGCCCGTACATGCTGTTCGTGCACGACGTGGCGCCCGCCTGGCGGGAGCGCATCCCGGCCGTGGTGCACGTCGACGGCACCGCCCGCATCCAGACGGTCGACCCGGGGCGCGAGCCCCTGGTGGCGCGCGTGCTGAGCGAGTTCGAACGGCTGACCGGGCTGCCCGTGGTCGTCAACACCAGCCTCAACACGGCGGGCCGGCCGATGGTGGACGACCCGCGCGACGCCCTGGAGTGCTTCGGCTCCTCCCCCGTCGACCTGCTGGCCATCGGCCCCTACGCGATCCGGCGCGGCGATCTGTTCCGCTCCGGCGACGACGGCGAGGGCGTGCGGTGACCGGGCCGGTCGCCCCGGACGGGGAGTACGCGGTGGTGGTGCCGACGCTCGGCCGGCCCTGCCTCGGGCGGTGTCTGCGGGCGCTGGCCGAGGCGGACGGGCCCGGCCCGGCACGGGTCGTGGTGGTCGACGACCGTCCGGACCCGGCCGGTGCGCCGCTGACCGCCGCCGTTCCGCCGTCGCTGCGCTCGCGCACCCTCGTCGTGCCCGGCGGGGCGCGGGGCCCGGCCGCCGCCCGCAACACCGGGTGGCGGGCCGCCGGGGACGCGCCGTGGATCGTCTTCCTCGACGACGACGTGGTGCCCGGCCCCACCTGGGCCGACGACCTCGCGCTCGACCTCGCCGGGGCGAGCGTCGCGACCGCCGGGATCAGCGCCCTGATCGAGGTGCCGCTGCCGCCGGACCGGCCGCCCACCGACTGGGAGCGGGTCACCGCCGGGCTCGCCCGGGCCCGCTGGATCACCGCCGACATGGCGTACCGCCGCCGGGCGCTGGAGGCCGTCGGCGGTTTCGACGAACGGTTCCGCAGGGCCTTCCGGGAGGACGCGGACCTGGCGCTGCGGGTGTTCGACGCCGGCTGGACGCTGTCCGAGGGCCGCCGCACCACCGCCCATCCGGTACGGCCCGCCGGGCGCTGGGTCTCCGTACGGACCCAGGCGGGCAACGCCGACGACGTGCTGATGACCAGGCTGCACGGGCGCGGCTGGTGGCGGCGGGCACAGGCTCCCCGGGGCCGTCTGCCGCTGCACCTGGCGGTGACCGCGGCGGGTCTGACGGCGACGGGCTGCGCGCTGTCCGGCCGGCCGCTCGCGGCGGTGGCGTGTGCCACCGGGTGGCTGGCGGGGACCGCCGAGTTCGCCCTCGCCCGGATCCTGCCGGGTCCGCGCACCCGGGACGAGGTCATCACCATGGTCCTGACCAGCGCGCTCATCCCGCCCGCCGCGACCTGGCACTGGTCGCGCGGCCTTGTCGTCCACCGCCCGGCCCGGTCCCGTACGCACCGGGCCGGGCCGCCCGCACCGGCGCCCCGCCCGGGGGCCGGCGAACGGCAGCCCTCGTGATCCGCCCGGCCGGGGCCGCCGCCCGCCGGCCCGGCGGACCCGTGGCGTCCGGGGCGGGGGCGCGGGGAGCGGACGGGCCGAGGAGCGGCCGTACGAACATTCCGTCGCGGCCCGTGCCGCGACCGCTCACGGAGGTGCGCCCATGAACCCCGCTTCCGCCCCCCTCCCCCCGGGCGTGCTGTCCATCGCCCTGGTCTCGGAGCACGCGAGTCCGCTCGCCGCCCTCGGCGGGGTGGACGCCGGCGGGCAGAACGTCCACGTCGCCGCCCTGGCCGGGGCGCTCGCCGACCGCGGCCACCGCGTCACCGTGCACACCCGCCGTGACGCGCCCGACCTGCCCGACCGGGTGACGCTGCGCGAGGGGGTCGAGGTGCACCACGTACCGGCGGGCCCCGCGCGGCCGGTCCCCAAGGACCGGCTGCTGCCGTACATGGACGAGTTCGGGCGCTGTCTGGCCCGGGTGTGGCGGGCGCGCACCCCGGACGTGGCGCACTCGCACTACTGGATGTCGGGGCTGGCCTCGCTGGGGGCGGCCCGGGAACTGGGGCTGCCGCTGCTGCACACGTACCACGCGCTGGGCACGGTGAAGCGCCGGCACCAGCGGCTCGCCGACACCAGTCCGCCGGAGCGGATCGGCTGCGAGATCGAGGTGGGGCTGGGCTGCGACCGTGTCGTCGCCACCTGCCGGGACGAGGTCGCCGAGCTGATCCGGATGGGCGTCCCGGCACACCGGATCGGCGTCGTGCCCTGCGGCGTCGACACGGAACGGTTCTCGCCGGTGGGCCCGGTCGCACCGCGCGGCCCGCTGCGGTACCGGCTGGTGCAGCTCGGGCGGCTGGTGCCGCGCAAGGGCGCCGCGGTGTCGGTGGCCGCGCTGGCCCGGCTGCCCGACACCGAGCTGCTGGTGGTCGGCGGTCCCCCTGCGGACCGCCTCGACGCCGACCCGGAGGTGCGCCGGCTGCGCGACGTCGCGCGGGACGCCGGGGTCGCCGGCCGGGTCCGGTTCACCGGCGGGGTGGACGCCGGGCGGGTGCCGGCGCTGCTGCGCTCCGCCGACGTGGTGCTGTGCCCCGCCGACTACGAGCCCTTCGGGATCGTCCCGCTGGAGGCCATGGCCTGCGGCCGTCCGGTGGTGGCCAGCGCGGTCGGCGGGCAGCTCGACACGGTCGCCGATCCCGGCACCGGCCGGCTGGTGCCGCCCGGCGACCCCGAGGCGCTGGCCCGGACCGTGGCCGGTCTGCTCGCCGACCCGGCGGCCCGTCGGGCGTGCGGGGCGGCCGGCCGCCGCCGGGTGCTCAGCCGCTACGGCTGGGCGCGGATCGCCGCGGCCACCGAGACGGCGTACTGCGAGGTCCTCGACGCCGAGCCCGCCACGACCGGGACCGGCTGACCCGCCGGCGTCCGATGCTGGAAGGAGGTGCGGGCCCCGCCGCCGTCGAGGCGGTGCGCCCGGAACACCATGACCGAACACCCCGCGCTCGACGCCGCCCGGCTGCACTGCCGGTCGCTCCAGGAGTCCCTCGACGGCTTCTGCCGGAGCGGCCTGCCCCGGATCGCGGACTGGGGCGGACGCCTCGCCGCCGTCCTCACCGACGGCGGACGGCTGCTGGCCGCCGGCAACGGCGGCAGCGCCGCCCAGGCCCAGCACCTGACCGCCGAACTGGTCGGCCGCTACCGCAGGGAGCGGCGCGCCTACTCGGCGCTCGCCCTGCACGCGGAGACCTCCAGTGTCACCGCCATCGGCAACGACTACGGCTTCGACCACGTCTACGCCCGCCAGGTGACCGCCCATGGGCGTCCCGGCGACGTGCTGATGCTGCTGTCCACCTCGGGCCGCAGCGCCAATCTGATCGCGGCGGCGGTGACCGCCCGGCAGGCCGGGCTGCGGGTCTGGGCGCTCACCGGGCCCGGCCCGAACCCGCTGGCGGAGGCCGTGGACGAGGCGCTGTGCGTGGCGGCGGGCAGCACCGCGACCGTCCAGGAGACGCATCTGGTCGCCGTGCACCTGCTCTGCGAGTGTTTCGACGCCGCCGTGGCCGCGCCTTTGGCGCGCAGTGCGGCGGCCGTTCCCGGGAGGATGTCATGACCGGTCCGAAGCCGCTGGTGGTGGTGGGGGACGTCCTGCTCGACGAGGACATCGAGGGGGTCGCGACCCGGCTGGCCCCGGACGCGCCCGCCCCGGTCGTCGACGTCACCGGTGACCGCCGGCATCCGGGCGGGGCCGGGCTGGCCGCCGCGCTCGCGGCCCGCGGCGGCCGGGACGTGGTGCTGGTGACCGCGCTCGGCGACGACCCGGCCAGCGAGGCCGTGCGCCGGGAGCTCGGCGGCCGGGTCCGGCTCCTCGAGCTGCCGCTGCACGGCACGCTGCCGGTGAAGACGCGGGTGCTGGCGGGCGGGCGGCCCGTGGTGCGCATCGACCGGGGCGGCGGGACGCCCGGCGAGCCGGACGACGCGGTGCGCGAGGCGCTCGCGGGCGCGCACGCCGTCCTCGTCGCGGACTACGGGCGGCACACCGCGGGGGCCGTGCGTCCGCACCTGGTGGACGCGGCCCGGCGCACGCCCCTGGTGTGGGACCCGCATCCCCAGGGGGACCCCCCGGTGCCGGGGGCGCGCCTCGTCACGCCCAACGCGGCGGAGGCGGTCGCCCTGTGCGTGGACGCGCCGGGGGTGTCCGGGGCGTCGCTGGGCGCCTTCGCCGAGCGCGGGGCGGTACTGGCGGAGCGCTGGCGGGCGGCGGGGGTCGCGGTGACGCTCGGGGACCGCGGGGTGCTGCTGACCCGGCCCGGCGGGGGTACGCCGATGCTGATCCCGGCGCCGTTCCGGGCGG
The DNA here is from genome assembly GCF_001279005.1 of Streptomyces caelestis. Taxonomy (GTDB): domain Bacteria; phylum Actinomycetota; class Actinomycetes; order Streptomycetales; family Streptomycetaceae; genus Streptomyces; species Streptomyces heliomycini. Next base: position 27,145 of record NZ_LGCN01000199.1, on the reverse strand, counting down.
ACGGCGACCCGTGCGGCGCGGGCGATCGCTTCGCGGCGACGACGGTCGCGGCGCTGGCCGACGGACTGCTGCCGGAGGAGGCGCTGCAGCGGGCGGTCGCCGACGCGGCGGCGTTCGTCGCGGCGGGCGGGGCGGGGAACCCGGACCTGTGGCACGCGCCGGCCGTACCGGGCCCCGCGCACGATCCGGCCGCCGACGCGTTCGAGCTGGCGGAGGGGGTGCGGGCGCGCGGGGGGACGGTGGTCGCCACGGGGGGCTGCTTCGATCTGGTGCACGCGGGGCACGTCGGGCTGCTGGAGAGCGCGCGGCGGGTCGGCGACTGTCTGATCGTGTGCCTGAACTCCGATGCGTCGGTCACGCGCCGGAAGGGGGCGGGGCGGCCGCTGACGCCGGTGGCGGACCGGGTGAGGGTGCTGGCGGCGCTGGGGAGCGTGGACGCGGTGGTGGTCTTCGAGGAGGACACGCCCGAGGCGGTGCTGGGGCGGTTGCGGCCCGATGTGTGGGTGAAGGGCGGGGACTACTCCGTGCAGGAGCTGCCGGAGGCGGAGGTGTTGCGGTCCTGGGGCGGGCAGGCGGTGGTGCTGCCGTATCTGGACGGGCGGTCCACGACGCTGCTGGCCCGGCGAGCGGCGCGGGCGGCGGTTTCCCTTCGGGCGCCGCAGGGGTGAGCGGAGGGCGAGGGCGGGGAGGTTTTCGCCCCCCTCCGCCCCTACCCTTCCCGTCCCTGGGGCTGCGCCCCCGACCCCCTTCCGGCCCTTCGGGCCTCGTCCTCGAACGCCGGACAGGCCGTGGTCACGCCGCTGTCTCCAAGGTCTGGGGCCGGAGAGCGGCCGGGGCCTGGGTGCGGCGGGTGTGGAGGAGGTGGCCGGCCGCGATCGAGGCGGCGATGACCAGGCCGCCGGTGATCAGGGCGCCGCGGGGTCCGGCGAGTTCCATGAGGAGGCCCAGGGCGGGCGGGCCGCCCAGGCCCCACACGGTGCCGACGCTGCCCCAGACGCCGAGCACGCGTCCGCGCAGGTGGGCGGGCGGGTCGGTCTGCAGGACGGCCGTTCCGGCGGTGTCGGAGACGGACTCGACGACGGCCATGGGCAGCACCAGCACGAGCAGCACGGCCAGCGAGGGTGACATCCCCGCCACCACCTGCAGCAGCGCGCCCGTCGCCGCGAGGGCGCCGACCAGCCGCACGGACGGCCGGCGCAGCCGCGCCCCGAGCACCGCGCCGAGGATGCCGCCGACCGCGAGGACGGTGGACACCGTGCCGAACGCCCCGGCGCCGCCCGCGAGCGGCCCGGTGACCAGGACGGCGAGCGTGAGCCCGTAGTTGCGGCCGAAGACCGCGCTGACGCCGGTCACCCCGGCGAGCGCGAGCAGCCGGGGCCGGCGGACGAAGAAGGCGAGCCCCTCGCGGACGGTCATGGCGCTCCCCCGGCGCGCGCCCTTCCCGACGACCTGCCGGACCGCGCCCGCGGCCGGGCGCAGGAACGGGATGACCGCGGTCACGAACAGGAAGGAGAGACCGTTGGCGAAGTAGGCGGCGGCCGTGCCGAGGAACCCGACGGTCACGCCGGCGAGCGCGGCGCCCGCGAGCCGGCCCGCGTTGAACACCAGCGCGCCCACCCCGATGGCGGAGGGCACGTCCTCGGCGGGGACGAGGTCGTTGCCCAGCAGGGCGCACGCCGGGTTGTCGACGGTGGCGACCACGCCGGTGACGGCGGCCAGCGCCATCAGGGACGTCATGTCGAGCCGGTCGAGCGCCACCAGGGCGGCCGTGGTGAACGCGATCAGGGCCAGCAGCGCCTGGCTCACGGCGGCCGTCAGCCTCCGCGGCCAGCGGTCGACCGCCGCGCCGCCGAGGACGCTCATGAGCAGCGCCGGGGCGGCCTGCACGGACATGGACAGGCCGGTGGCCGCGGCGGACCCGGTGATCTGCAGGACCAGCAGGTTCTGCACCGTGAGCTGCATCCACGTACCGGCGTTGGACACGAAGTTCGCGACGGACCACCAGCGCATGCTGCGGTGCCGCAGGGAGCGCCAGGGCGAGCGGGACCCGGGGTGGGCGGGGGTGGGCGGGGAAGACACAGTGGCGCCACTCGGAGGGACGAGTCGGAGGACTCAGCGGAGGGGGTGCGGGAGGCGGAACGCCGGCTGCGCTGCGCGGCGGCTCCCCTCACCCGGACAGGGCGCGGCCCATCGTGGCAGAAGGGGCGGCCGAGTCGTTTCCGCGCGGCCGGGGAGTACGGGGGCGCGGGCGTCAAGGGGGCGGTGCGGGCGGTGACTTGGGGGGTGAGTGCGGTTGCTCACAACGACCGGGGCAGGCAGGGGCCCGGTGTCCCGGCGCCGGGTCCCCGCTCCACATGCCCCTGTGTGCCCCCGCGCCGGCCGGGCTTCCGGCGTCCGCTCAGCGCGCCCCGGACCCGGTCCGCCGTTCCGGCGCCCGGCGCCGGCGGCTTGTCCGGGGCGGCCGAGTCGGGGCCGTCCTCTTCGCCTGCCGGACCTGGTCACCGAGCCGGTCGAGCTGCTCCGGGGCGCGGGAGGCGCGCGGCATCGGGAACGGGTTCCGCTCCTCGTCGGCGACGGGCTCGCGGATCTCGCTCATCAGCGTGCCGGTGAGCCGGTCGAACTCGGGATCGCCCGCGTCGCGGCCCCCGGGTCCTTCATCGTCCGCTCAACCGTGGTGTGGTCCCCGAGTTCACGGTCGGCCGGCGCCTCCCCGTTCTCCATGTGCTCCCGCACGGCCGGGTGGGGGCACGCCTCCTCGGGCGCCGAGTGCCGGATCGGCTCGATGGCGGCCTGGCCGGCGTGCACCTCGCGGTCCCCGGGGCCGGGCGGCGGCTCCCCGGTCCTGCCGAGGAGTTCCTCGACCTCCCGGTGATCGGTCACCGGTTCGTCGATGACGTCGCCTCCGTGTCCCCTGTCCCTCACCTCCGGTTCGTGGTGGCGCCGGCCGGGTCCCCCCGCCCCCGGGGAGCCGACGCGGCCCGGCGGATCAGCGGGACAGCTTGGCCCGGACCCGGCCGGCCGCCGCGGCGGGGGCGGCCCCGGCCCGGACGGACCGGCGTACGAGGTGGGCGTCGCGGCGCAGATCATGAGCGGCGTGCCGGCTCCGCCAGAGCAGCGAGGGGGCGGCGCCGGTGTCGTCGGCGGCGATCAGCAGACCGCCGAGCATGGACAGGTTCTTCAGGAAGTGGATGCGCTGCTGCATGCGCTGACCGGGGTCCTCCTCCTCCCAGAAGCGGTGGGCGGCCAGCGTCGTGGGCACGAGCGTGACGGCGAGGGCGAGCGCCGCCGGACGGGACAGGCGCCCCGTGGCCAGCAGCAGCCCGCCCACGACCTGGACGGCGCCGCTCAGGCGCACGGCGTCCTCGGTGCGGTCCGGCAGCACCGCGACGCGATCGGTGACGGGCTTGACGACGGACTCGGCGGCCGGGGCGACGTTCTGGGGGTTGCGGACGGAATCCAGTCCGCCCGCGACGAACATCGACGCCAGCATCGGCCGGCCGAGGACGCGCAACAGACTCATGCCTTCTCCTGGAGGTGTGAACGATGGAGGTGCGCCGGGTTCCCCGCCGGGCGGGGGCCATGCGGCGCGCCCTCACCAGAAGCGGGTGGTGAGGGCGGGCCGGTGGACGGCCTGCACGGCGTCGCGCAGGCGCAGGGCGACGCCGATGGTGGTGCGCAGGACCGAGGGCCGTACGGTCTGGGCGGTCTCCGTGGCCAGGACCAGCAGGCAGCCGGCCGCCTGTTCCACCACGGACACCGGGAAGGTGTAGTCGCTGTCGGCGGCCGCGCGGAACGCCTTCAGCGGGATCCCGGCGCCGTCGACGGTCCGCCGGGCGGCCTGCTCCAGATGCTGTGCGGCCTGTTCGCACAGTGCGGCGGGCAGGGTGAGGGTGCGCTGGAACGATGAACTCGTCATGCTCCGAGTGCTCCCCCGGCGCGGTTTCCTTCGATCGGCGGCGGCCGGGATTTCACCGTCCCGCGTGACCGGCCGACGGCGAACGCGGGCGTGCGCAGGGCTCGTACCCTGGGCACGAACGCCCGTCCGCGCGGCTGTGCGTCGTCCGTACGTGAGGAGTCCGCCCATGAGCCTCCCTCCCGGTCCGTCCGCCCGGGACGGTGACGGTCCGGGGGCCGTGGCGGCCCGGCTCACCGGGCGGGCGGTGACCGGTGTGCGTCCGCTGTCCGCCTCGCTCGCCGAGGTCGCCCTCGACGACGGCCGGGCGGTGGTCGTCAAGAACGCCGCGGGAGCGGAGGCCGCGCGCGCCGAGGCGGCGGGGCTGCGCTGGCTGGCCGCGGCCGGGGCGGTGCGGGTGCCGGCGGTGCACGGTCACGACGCGCACCGGCTGGTCGTCGACCGGGTGGCGCAGGGCCCGCCCGGGCGGGGGGCGGCGCTGCGGTTCGGCCGGGAGCTGGCCGCGCTGCACGCCGCCGGCGCGCCGGCCTTCGGGGCGCCGCCGCCGGGCGGCCCGGTGGAAGCGTTCATCGGGCTCGCCCCGATGCGCAACGTCACCGGCGACGACTGGCCCGGCTGGTACGCCGGGCACCGGGTCCTGCCGTATCTGCGCCGGGCGGTCGACGACGGCACCGTCACCGCCGGTGAGGCGGACGTCGTCGAGCGGGTCTGTGAGCGGCTGCCGGAGCTCGCCGGGCCCGCCGAGCCGCCCGCGCGGCTGCACGGCGACCTGTGGAACGGCAACGTGCTCTGGGGCGCCGACGGGCACGTCCGGCTGATCGACCCGGCCGCCCACGGCGGGCACCGGGAGACCGATCTGGCGATGCTCGCCCTCTTCGGCTGTCCCCGGCTGGACGCGGTGCTGGACGGCTACCGGGAGGCGGCGCCGCTCGCCGAGGGGTGGCGGACACGCGTCGGCGTGCACCAGCTGTTCCCGCTGCTGGTGCACGCCGTGCTGTTCGGACGCGGCTACGCCGAGCAGGCGCTCGCGGTGGCGCGGTCGGCGGACCGTCTCTAGCGGGTCACCACGTGCCGTTCGTCGGGGACGCAGTGGGTCATGGTGAGTCCCTCCACGTCGCGCGGCGGGTTGTCGCCGAGGCCGGCCAGCCGCTTGCGGTCCTCGTCGGTGAGGTTCTGGCTGTCCAGGGGCTCCAGGTGGGCGACGTCCTCCGGCATGATCCCGAGGCCCTCGCCGACCCTGCGGCCGAGGTCGTTCTCGACCAGCAGGAAGTGCCACACCATGCGCTCCTGCACCTCCCGGTCGCACTGGGAGATCAGGGTGACGAAGTTCTTCACCAGGTCGTCGCGCTCCCAGTCCTCCATCAGGCAGTAGCGCTGGCCCGCCTGGAGGTAGTCGTTGGTGCGCTCGATGCGCTTGCGGGTGAGCCGGCCCACGATCTCGGGGCCCTGGTCGTCGTGCGTCGGGTACTGGGCCTCCCGCAGACCGCCGGTGATCGACGGCTCGTAGTTGACGTGCGGGTTCTCCCCGCCGTTGTCCTGGACGTACGCCATCTGCCCGTCGCGCTGGTTGGTGCGCACGTCGGCGTGCTTGGCCTGGTTGACGGGCAGCTGCAGGTAGTTCGGGCCGACGCGATGGCGCTGGGTGTCGCTGTAGGAGAAGGTCCTGCCGACGAGCATCTTGTCGTCGGAGAAGTCCAGACCGTCGACGAGGACGCCGGTGCCGAAGGAGATCTGCTCGTTCTCGGCGAAGAAGTTGCCCGGCATCCGGTTCAGCACCATCCGGCCCACCGGCTTCGGCGGGAAGTCCTGCTCCGGCCAGGTCTTGGTGTCGTCCAGCGGGTCGAAGTCCAGCTCCGGGTGGTCGTGGTCGTCCATCATCTGGACCAGCAGTTCCCACTCCGGGTGCTCGCCGCGCTCCACCGCCTCGTACAGGTCCTTGGTGGCGTGGCCGAGCGACTCGGCCTGGACGTTCGCCGCGTCCTCCTCGGTCATGCTGCGCACGCCCTGCTTGGGCATCCAGTGGTACTTGACCAGCTTGGTGTTGCCCTCGGCGTCGACCCACTTGTAGGTGTTCACGCCGAAGCCCTGCATGTGGCGGTAGTCCGCCGGGATGCCGCGCGGGCTGAACAGGTTGACCAGCATGTGCATGCACTCCGGCGTCTGCGACATGAAGTCGAAGATGCGGCGCGGCTGCTGCTCGAAGGTGACCGGGTCGGGCTTGAGGGCGTGGATGACGTCCGGGAACTTGATCGCGTCCCGGATGAAGAAGACGCCCAGGTTGTTGCCGACGAGGTCCCAGTTGCCGTCCTCGGTGTAGAACTTCACCGCGAAGCCGCGGGGGTCGCGGGCGGCCTCGGAGGAGTCGCGTCCGCCGATGACGGTGGAGAAGCGGACGGCCACGTCCGTGCGCTTGCCCTCCTCCTGGAAGAGCCTGGCGCGGGTGTAGCGGGAGACCGGCTCGTCGCCCCACTTCCCGTACGCCTCGAAGTAGCCGTACGCGGTGACGCCGCGGGCGTGCACCACGCGTTCGGGGATGCGTTCCCGGTCGAAGTGGCTGATCTTCTCCAGGAACTGGTAGTTCTCCAGCGTGGCCGGGCCGCGGGAGCCGACGGTCCGCTGGTTCTGGTTGTCGTAGACCGGGTGGCCCTGCCGGTTGGTGAGTACCTTTCGGTCGTCGCCCGGAGCGGGGCCCCGGCTCGAAACGTCCGTCATGATCGTGGGCTCCTTGAACTGCTCGACCCCCCGCGGTGGCGCGTACGAGGGTCATGCTGCCGCGCATCACCGCGGTCGGCGACTCGGGGAACCGCCGGTTGCGCCGGGCCGTGCGCGGGAGGCGGCCCGCGCCGGCACGGGTCCGGCCGCCGCGGTCGTGCGCGGCGGCCGGGTCCGGCACAGCGGTGTGTTCAGCCGCCGTTCAGGCGTGCGCGCAGCAGCCCCTTGCCGAGTTCCGCGCCCTTGCGGCTGTCCGCCTGGGCCTTGCGGAACAGGTCGGCGACCTCGGTGTCCTTTGCGCGTTCGGCGTCCTGGATGTAGCCCTCCAGGCGCAGTGCGTTGCTCAGGCACGCCTCGACGTACCAGATCAGGTCGTAGTCCTTGTCCTGCGTGCCGGTGGCGCCGCCGGTCTCCGTCTCGCTGGTCATCCGGGCCTCCTCGTCGCGGTGCTCGTCACGGGCCCGCCCACCCCGGCGCACCGGGGCGGGGGCCTCCACAGCGGCGGACGGGTACCCGTCCCCGCCGGAGGCACACGGCGGCGAAAGGGCGGGGGCGCGACCGGTCCCCCGTTCCGGTCGTGCCCCCGCGATGCGCCGAAACTATGCGCGGCGGGGCGGGGCTGTGTACCGCACCGGTGCCCGCCGCGGCCGCCGAAGGGCTCAGCCGTGCACAACCGAGTCCGAAAGGACCGGTTCATCCACCCGCGAGGACCGGCTGTTCCAGGTCACCCGCCGCCAGATGGGCCAGCACCACCTCGTACAGGTCGGTCCCGGCGGCCAGCAACTGGCGTTCCAGGACCGGTTCGGCGCTGCGCACGTGCTCGCGCACGGTCTGGGCGTGCACGCCCAGGCGCCGCGCGGCCCGCTCGGCGTTGCCGCCGGCGGCGATCCAGGCGCACAGGGTGCGGCGCACGTTCCGGGCGTCCCCCTCCAGCCGCCCCAGCAGCTCCCGCGCCCAGCCGCCGACGGCGGGGCCGGCCAGCAGGCCGGCGAGGCCCGGGGAGGGCGCCGCGCCGGCGCCGTCCGCCTGCCCGTCCAGGAGGTTGATCTGGGTGTGGAGCGCCAGGTGCACCACGGCGCGGACGGTGACGTCGTCGAAGTCGACGCCCAGCATGGCCTCGACGCGTTCCATGCGGGCCCGCACGGTGTTGCGGCTGACGCCGAGGACCTTGGCCGCGCTGACGGCGGTGAACTCCAGGCCGAGGCGGGTGGTGGCGAGGAGTTCGGCGCGGGTGTGGTGCGGCAGCGCGTCGAGCGGGCGCAGCACCCGGGCCGCCCAGCCGCGCAGTGCGGCGGGGTCCATCAGCCGCTCCGGGTGGGTGCGTTCGGCGTACACGGCCGTCTTGTCGGCGCGGAAGCGCGCCACCGCCAGGGCGCTGACGGCCTGCCCGTACGCGGTGGCGGTACGGGCGAGGCTCTGCCGCACGCTGCCGCCGAGGAAGGTGTCCGGGTGCCGTCCGACCAGCGACCGCAGCTCGCCGGCGGTGGCCTCGCGGGGACCGACGACGATCACGTGCCCGTCCATCGCCGGGCAGCGCACGACCAGCGCCTCCTCCCGCGTGGTGTCCAGGCACTCCGCGGCGAGCCGGTCGCGCAGGGCGGGCGCGGACTCGACGACGTAGACGCAGGCCGTGTCGGCGTCGAGCAGGCCGGGCCAGAACCCGGCGGCGACCCGGCGGGCGGCGACGGTGTCCTCGACCATCAGCAGCTGCAGGATCGCCAGCCGGAGATCGGCGGTGGCCCGCCGCAGCCGGTGTCCGGCGGCGTCGGTCTCGTGGGCGGTCAGCAGGAGTTCGATCACCTGGGCGGTGTGCGTGACGACGTCGGAGGCGTGCCGGTCGAAGGGGGCCTCGCGGGAGACGGCCAGCACCCGGGTCCTCGAGGGGTGCCCGATCCTCACCAGGCGCACGTGGCGCCCCTCCCCCTCCCAGGCGGCGGAGGCGATCCGGCCGGAGCCGAGGTCGGCGACGAGGGCCTCGTCCAGCGGCAGCCGGGTACCGGCGAGCGGCGTGCCGGCGGCGTCCTGGAGGGACACCTCCGCGTGCGCGGTGGCGGCCAGCCAGTCGACGATCCTGCCGACGTCCCGCCCGCCCGGGCGCAGGTGTGCGAGCAGTTCCCGCGCCCACGCCGGATGCTCCCCGGCCGTCACCGGCGTCCGCCGGATTCCGTCCCCACGGCCTGCCACCCCGGCCTTCCCCTCGTCCGCTCGTCGTTCCCGGCCCAGGCCGGGGACGTTACCCCACCCGTGCGCGCGGCTCACCCCGCGTCCGCGCGCCCCGCCCCGAAACGGCGTGTGCGGCCCTCGGCCCCCGGGCGGCATAAGCTCGGTGAATGGCGAAGTACTTCGACGTGCACCCCGACAACCCCCAGCCGCGCACCATCGCGCAGGTCGCCGAGAGCATCCGCTCCGACGCCCTCGTCGCGTATCCCACGGACTCCTGCTACGCACTCGGCTGCCGTCTGGGCAGTCGTTCCGGCATCGACCGGATCCGCACGATCCGCAAGCTGGACGACCGGCACCACTTCACCCTGATGTGCCGGGACTTCGCGCAGCTCGGCCAGTTCGTGCGGATCGACAACGACGTGTTCCGCGCGGTGAAGGCGTCGACCCCGGGCAGCTACACGTTCATCCTGCCCGCGACGAAGGAGGTGCCGCGCATGCTGATGCACCCCAAGAAGAAGACGGTCGGCGTGCGCATCCCGGACCACGTCGTCACCCAGGCCCTGTTGGCCGAACTCGGTGAGCCGCTCCTGTCCAGCACCCTGCTGCTGCCCGGCGAGGACGAGCCGATGACCCAGGGCTGGGAGATCAAGGACCTGCTCGACCACCAGGTGGACGCGGTGCTCGACTCCGGCGACTGCGGCACCGAGCCGACCACCGTGATCGACTTCTCGGGCGGCGAGGCGGAGATCGTGCGCAGGGGCGCCGGCGACGTCTCGCGGTTCGAGTGAGTCCGGGTGAGGGCGACGGTCCGGTGGTGACCGCCGTACGGGGAACCGACGTCGACATCCGCACCGAGGACGGGACCGTCGACGCGTATCTGACGCGTCCCGTGGAGGGGGGCGCCCGCCCCGCGGTCCTGTGGTACATGGACGCCTACGGCCTGCGTCCGCGGCTGCGGGAGATGGCCGACCGGCTGGCGCGGGCCGGCTACACCGTCCTGGTGCCGAACGTCTTCCACCGGCGCGGGCGCGCCCCGGTGGTCGAGCTGCCGGAGTTCATCGACGCGGGGGCGCGGCCGGAGATCTTCCGGCGGCTCCGTCCGACCATGCGGGCGCTGACGCCCGAGCGGGCGATGCGGGACGCCGGGGCGTATCTGCGATGGCTCGCCGAGTGCCCGGCGGCGGCCGGCGGCCCGGTGGCGGTGACCGGCTACTGCATGGGCGCGGCCCTGGCCCTGCGCACCGCCGGCGCCTACCCGGACCGGGTGGCCGCCGCGGCCGGGTTCCACGGGGGCCGGCTGGCGACGGACGCGCCGGACAGTCCGCACCTGGTGGCCGGCCGGATCACCGCCGAGGTGTACTTCGGCCACGCCGACCGGGACCGCTCGCTGCCCCCGGAGCAGATCGAACGCCTGGAGCGGGCCCTGACGGACGCCGGTGTCCGGCACCGTTGCGAGGTGTACGCCGGGGCCGGACACGGTTACACCCAGTCCGACACGGCCGCGTACGACAAGGAGGCGGACGAGCGTCACTGGGCGGCGCTGCTCGGCCTGTTGGCACGCACCTTCTGACCGTCGTCCCCAACTCGTGTCCGTAGGGCGGGGATTCACCGGCACCCCGCTCTGCGGCCGGCCCTCGCACCGTTGTTACGGTGCACCGGTGTCCGAATCCTCACGCGATACCGCCGAGGGCGCCGGCTGGGGCGCCGCCGAACGCGGTACGTACCGGCGGCTGATGCCGCACAAGGTCGAGAAGATCTCCTGGTTCGACCCGAGAACGCTGTGGGCCGCCCGCAACGGGGTGCTGGCCTCCTGGCTCGGCGACCCCACGGGAGACACCCGCGCCCGCTGGGTGGCCCAGCGGGCGGCGGCCGGCGCGCCCGCCGACAAGGTGATCCGGCGCGACGATCCGGACCGGTTCTCGTTCCTGGTGATCGGCGACACCGGCGAGGGCGGCGAGCCCCAGTACGCGATGGTGCCCGGGCTGCTGGAGGAGGGCCGGGACACCGCCTTCGCCGTGCTCGCCAGCGATGTGATCTACCCGGTGGGCAGCGCCGACGACTACGCCGACAAGTTCTTCCGCCCGTACCGGGACTACCCGGCGCCGGTCTACGCGATACCGGGCAACCACGACTGGTACGAGGACCTCGGCGGCTTCATGCGCGTCTTCTGCGGCGACGCCCCGCCGCTGCCGCCCGCTCCGGCGCCACGCCCGCTCAGCCGCGCCCGGCTGCGCTCCCTGTTGTGGCACCGGCCGCGCGCCGGGGACGGCGGGCGCCTGGACGAGGCGCGCGCGATGCGGTCCGCGCCCGCCCAGCGGGCGGTGCAGCCGGGGCCGTACTGGGCGATCGACGCCGGGCCTGTGCGGATCGTCGGCATCGACACGGGACTGCTGGGCACCGTCGACGCCGAACAGGGCGCGTGGCTGCGGGAGGTCTCCCGCGGCCCGCGTCCGAAGATCCTCGTCACGGGCTCGCCCCTGTACGTGGACGGCGAGCACCACCCGTGCCCGATCGAGGGCGGCGGCACCGTCGACGACGTCGTCCGCGACCCCGCCCACCACTACGTGGCCGCGATAGGCGGCGACATCCACAACTACCAGCGCTACCCGGTACGCCTGGACGACGGGCGCACCCTGCAGTACGTGGTGGCGGGCGGCGGCGGCGCCTTCACCCACGCCACCCACACCATCCCCCGGGTGGACGTCGCCGGTGTCACCGAGCGGGACTTCCGCTGCTATCCGCTGCGCGGCGACTCCCTGGCCTTCTACAGCGCCCTGTACGGGCGCCGGCTGCGGCTGCGCCGCTTCTTCGCCCTCACCGACGCCGAGGCGATGGCCGTGATCGCCGAACGCCTCGGCATCGGCCCCACCCGGGCCCCGGGCGCGCCGACGCGGGTCACCCGCCGGATGCGGCTGGTCGCCGGGCTGCTCGGCACCGGACGCCGGCCCGACCGGGGCAAGCGGCTGCGGCTGCCCGTGCGCAAGGCCTACACGTCGCTGTTCTCACCGGGTTCGGCCACCCACAGCCCGCCGTTCTTCAAGTGCTTCCTGCGGCTGGACGTGAGCCCGGAGGCGGTCCGGCTGCGCTGTCACGCGGCCACCGGCCACCGCGCGCAGGAGGTCGCCCCGCCGGTCGAGGACGAGGTGACCATCCCCCTCGGGTGAGCTACCAGCGGCCGGGGGCGGTACCGGTGACCGGTCGCGAGGGCCTGCCGTCCACGCCGACCGGGACGTCGCCGGCGAGCATCACCCGGTGCATGATCCGCGGGTGGTCGAGGTGGGCGGTGTCGCCGGGGGCCAGGTGGATGGTGGCCCGGTTGTCCCAGAACGCCACGCTGCCCGGCTCCCAGCGCAGCCGCACGGTGTACTCGGGCCGGGTGGCCTGCTCCAGGAGCATCTGGAGGACGGCCGCGCTCTCGGGGCGGGACAGGCCGGTGATCTGCTCGACGTAGTAGCCGTTGACGAACAGCACCCGCTCCCCGGTCTCCGGGTGGACGCGCACCAAGGGGTGCTCCGAGGCGGTCTGGCGGTCCAGCAGGTGGCGCAGATAGGCGTCGTCGCCGGGGCGGGGCTGGTAGCCGACCCCCAGCCGGTGCTCGGCGCGCAGCCGGTCGGCGAACTCCCGCACCGGCGCGGACAGTCCGGCGTACGCCGCGGCCAGGTTCGACCAGGTGGTGTCGCCGCCGTACGGCGGAACGGTCTCGGCGCGCAGGATCGTCGCGGCCGGCGGGTCGACCCGGGCGCCGTGGTCGCAGTGCCAGCCGCGCAGCAGGGTGTGGCGGCGCCGCCGCAGCCACTCGTCGTGCTCCATGCCGAAGCGGCCGCCGAGCTCCAGCCGGTCGGCGGTGGTCTCGATCTCGGGGAAGTCCGGCGGGGACGCCCTGCCGCGCCGGGGCAGCACGACCGGTTCGCCGAACCGGCGGGCCAGCGCCACGTGCGCGGCGTGGTCGAGGCGCTGTCCGCGGAAGAACACCACCTTCCAGCGCAGCACCGCCGCCCTGACGGCGGCGATCACGGCGGCGTCGAGGTCACCGGCGAGGTCGACACCGGTGATCTCGGCCCCGATGTGCCCGGTGACCGGGCGCACCTCCACCGCCGTGTCCTCCCCCGCGCCGTCCCCGTGCGTCGTCATGCGTTCCCCACTCCGTCGGTCGTCCCCACCGGTCTCCCTACCCGTCCGGTTGATCATCGACCCCTCCTCCCCGACGCTGGGGGGACGACACTGTCAACGGGAAGGCACCCCGATGAGCGGCATCCCGAGCCACACCCTCAACGACGGCACGACGATCCCCGCCCTGGGCCTGGGCACCTGGCCGATGGACGACGCCGAGGCGGAGCGGGCGGTGGCCGAGGCCCTCCGGGCGGGCTACCGCCTCGTCGACACGGCGGCCAACTACCGCAACGAGACCGGCGTCGGCCGTGCCGTGGCCCGGGCCGGCGTCCCGCGCGAGGAGGTCGTCGTGACGACGAAGCTCCCGGGCCGGCACCACGGCCACGAGGAGACCCTCGCCTCCTTCGAGGAGTCCCGCGCCCGGCTCGGCCTGGAGTACGTCGACCTCTACCTGATCCACTGGCCGCTCCCCCGCGTCGACCGGTACGTCGACTCCTGGAGGGCCATGATCAAGCTGCGTGAGGACGGGCTCGTCCGGTCGATCGGCGTCTCCAACTTCACGCCCGCCCACATCGAGCGGCTGGAGAAGGAGACCGGGGTGCTTCCCTCGGTCAACCAGATCGAGCTGCACCCCTTCTTCCCGCAGGAGGAACTGCGCGCGTACCACGCCGGCAAGGGCGTGCTGATCGAGAGCTGGAGCCCGCTCGGCCGCGGCTCGACGCTCCTGGACGACCGGGCCGTGGGCGCCGTCGCCGAGGCGCACGGGGTCACCCCGGCCCAGGCGGTGCTGCGCTGGCACGTCCAGCTGGGCGTGCTCCCCGTCCCCAAGTCGTCCGATCCGGGGCGGCAGCGCGCGAACCTCGACGTCTTCGGCTTCGCGCTGGACGCCGCCCAGATGCGGACGATCGCCGACCGCGCCCACCGGCGGATCGGCGGGGATCCGGAGGTCCACGAGGAGTTCTGACCGGGCGTCCGGGGCCGCTGCGTGCGGCGGTGGCGTGCGGGAGGGAGCGGGCCGGTGAGCCCGCTCCGTGGTGCGGGGCCACAGCGCGCGGCGCGACACGGCTTCTCGTCCGGGCGGCCGGAGGGTGGCCGGAGGCGCGGCGCACCCGGTTCGCGGCGGGCGGCCGGGGCGATCAGGCCGGGGCCTCGTCCGGGCCGCCGCGGAGCCGGACGGGAGTCGGGCGGGAGCCGGGCGGCGGATCACCGCTGCGGCAGCGGCTGCTCCGCCCAGATCGTCTTGCCGCGGTCCGTCTGGCGGCTGCCCCAGCGCTGGGTGAGCTGGGCCACCAGCAGCAGTCCGCGGCCGCCCTCGTCGTAGGCGTGGGCGCGGCGCAGATGCGGTGAGGTGGAGCTGGCGTCGGCGACCTCGCAGATGAGGGTGCGGTCGCGGATCAGCCGCAGCTGGACGGGCGGCACGCCGTACCGGATGGCGTTGGTGACCAGTTCGCTGACGACGAGCTCGGTGATGAAGGCGATCTCCTCCAGCCCCCACGCGGCCAGCCGTTCGCCGGCCCACTCCCGGGCGGCGGCCACCTCCTCGGGGTCCGGCAGCACGTCCCTCGTGGCGACCTGATCGGCGCCCAGGGCCCGGGTGCGGGCCAGGAGCAGCGCCACGTCGTCGCCGGGCTCCTCGGGCAGTACGTCCTTCAGCACGCCGTCGCACAGGGACTCCAGCGAGTCGGCGGGCACCTCCAGGGCGCGGCACAGCGCCTCGGTGGCGCGGTCGATGTCACGGTCGCGGCCCTCGATCAGACCGTCGGTGTAGAGGGCGACGACGGCGCCCTCGGGCAGCTGGAGCTCCGTCGCCTCGAACGGCAGCCCTCCGACGCCCAGCGGGGGCCCCGCGTTCACGTGGATGAGCCGGCACGTCCCGTCGGGCAGCAGGAGGGCGGGCGCGGGGTGCCCGGCGGCCGCCACGGTCAGGCGCCGGGAGACGGGGTCGTAGACGGCGTACAGGCAGGTGGAGCCCAGCTCGCCGACGTCCTCGCGGTCGTCGGCGGCGAGGTGGATGACCAGGTCGTCGAGGTGGGTGAGGAGTTCGTCGGGCGGGAGGTCCACGTCGGCGAGGGTGCGCACGGCCGTGCACAGCCGGCCCATGGTGGCCGTGGAGGGGATGCCGTGGCCGACGACGTCGCCCACGACCAGGGCGACCCGGCTGCCGGCCAGCGGGATCACGTCGAACCAGTCGCCGCCGATGCCGGCCGCCGACGAGGTGGGCAGATAGCGGTGGGCGACCTCGACGGCGGCCTGCCCGGGCAGCCCTTTCGGCAGCAGGCTGTGCTGGAGGGCCAGCGCGGTGGCGCGTTCGCGGGCGAAGCGGCGGGCGTTGTCGACGCAGACGGCGGCGCGGCTGGCGAGTTCCTCGGCGAGCGCGGCGTCGTCGTCGGCGTACCCCTCGGGGTGGAGGTTGCGGACGGCCACCGCGACGCCGAGGACGACGCCCCGGGCGCGCAGCGGCACGGCCAGCAGCGAGTGGACGTCGGCGACGCACGCGGGGACGCCGCGCACCGTCATCCACCGGTCGAAGTCCGGCTCGCCGGCACGGGCGAGCACCGCCCTGCACTCGCGCAGCGCCCGCGCGGGCGGGGAGAAGGGCGGGTAGACGTCCGTCTGACCGAGGCGCACGACCGCCTCGGGGGAGCCCTCGGCGGCGGAGCCGTGCGCCACCCGGCGCAGCACGACCCCGGTGTCCGGCCGGGCCGGGGGCTCGTCGGCGCCGAGGACCCAGTCGTGCAGGTCGACGGCGGCGAAGTCGGCGACCGCCGGGACCATGAGCGCCACGAGTTCCTCGGCGGTGCGTACGACGTCCAGGGTGGTGCCGATGGCGGTCGCGGCCTCGTTCAGCAGGGCCAGCCGCTGCCGGGCCCGGTGCTGCTCGGTGGTGTCGAACGCCGCGAGGGCGGCGCCCAGCGGCTCGCCGGAGGGCCCGGCGACCGGCCACATCTCCATGTTCCAGGTGCGCGGGCGGGGCTGGGAGGGCGCCTGGGCGTAGACCTCGTACTGCAGCGGCTCGCCCGTCCCGGTGACCCGGCGCAGATGCCGGTCCAGGCCGCGGGTGTACTCGTCGTCCTCCATGGTGTCCAGGCAGGACCGTCCGACGAGGTTCTCCTGCGACTCGCCCAGCAGCCGGCAGGCGGTGTCGTTGACCAGGAGGTAGCGCAGGTCGGGGCCGACGACCGAGATCGCCAGGGACGCCTGCTGGAACGCCCACGCGGCCAGCGGGGTCCGCGCCGCGTCGGGCGGCTCGGCGGTGATCAGGTGCCCGGTCGGGGCGCCCCGGGCGTCCAGCAGGGGCCGGACCGTGAGCCGGGCCGGTACGGGGTGACCGTCGCGGTGACGCAGCGTGACCGGGCCCGAGGGGAGGGGCGTGGCGCCGGACGGCGCGTCCTCGGCGAGCAGCGCCCGTACGTCCCGCCCCACGGCCTCCTCGGCCGGGTGGCCGGTCAGCAGCCGGGCGCCCTCGCTCCACCCCGTCACGACGCCGCGGGCATCGACGACCATCGCGGCGGAGGCGTCATCCATTCGTCCAGGATCATCCCATTGCGCCCCCGCATCAACCGCGACGGCCCGCCCGGGGCCGCGCTACGCGCGGAGCGCGGCGAGCGCCCGGTCCGCGTGGGCGTTCATCCGCAGTTCGCTGCGCACGACCTCCAGGACGGTGCGGTCCCGGCCGATGACGAAGGTGGCCCGTTTCGTCGGCGCCAGAGCGATCCCCCGCTTCACCCCGAACCGCTCACGGACCGTGCCGTCGACGTCGGACAGCAGGGGCATGCCGAGGGAGTGCCGGCCGGCGAACTCCGCCTGCCATTCGACGGCGTCCGCGCTGATGCCCACCGGCCGCGCGCCCACCGCGGCGAACTCGGCGGCGAGGTCGCGGAAGCGACAGGCCTGCGCGGTGCAGCCGGGGCTCAGCGCGGCCGGGTAGAAGAACAGCACCACCGGCCCTTCGGCGAGCAGTTCCGAGAGCCGGCGGACGCTGCCTGCCTCGTCCGGGAGCGCGAAGTCCGGGGCCGTGTCGCCCTTCTCCACCCGCCCGCTCACGACCGGCCCTCCGCGCCCTTGGCGACGCCGCGCGCCCACAGCACCAGCGGCACCTGCAGGGGCAGCCGGCCGAGGGCCGCGGCCCGCTGCGGGGCGGGGCGGTGCCGCCAGTCGACGGCCATCTTCACGTTGGCGGGGAACACGCCGACGAAGAAGGCCGCCGAGGCCAGTGCGGCGGCCCTGCGGGTGCGGGGCAGCGCCAGCCCGGCGGCCAGCGCGAGTTCGACGGCGCCGCTGGCATGGGTCCAGGTCCGGGGCGAGCCGGGCAGGGAGCGCGGCACGATGTGGTCGAACTGACGGGGGGCGGCGAAGTGGGCGGCGCCCGCGACGGCCAGCAGGCCGGCGAGCAGCAGGGGCGAGCGTTCGGACCGTGACACGGTTCCTCCTCCGATGGCCTGCCGCGTGATATTACCCGACGGTAAGTACCGTGCGGCACCGGTCCCCGAGGGACCTGCCGTCAGGCGCCGTGGGCGGGTTCCGGCTCCTCGGCGGCGTGGGCGAGGAAGTCGTCGACCATGCGGTGGAAGAGGGTGGCGAGCCGCCGCAGGTCGTCGGGCGACCAGTCGGCCAGGGCCACCTGCATGCCGCGGACTCCCGTCTCCCGGATCCGGGCGATGGCCTCCCGGCCGGATCCGGTGAGCTCGATGCGCTGGGCGCGGCGGTCGTCGGGGTCCGGGACCCGGGTGACATGACCGGACTTCTGCAGCTGCTGCACCGTGCGGGTGACGTGCGAGGCCTCCACGCCCAGCCGGGCGGCCAGCTCTCCCGGCCGCATCGGCTCGGTGTCCGCCATCTGCCGCAGCAGTGCGACGGCGGCCCGGTCCAGCGGCACACCCGCCAGCGCCATCAGCCGCTCGTGCTGACGCGCGCGCGTGCTCAGGTAGGTGAGGCGGTGGAGCGCGCGCTCGATCTCGGCCACTTCCGCGGGGGCGGGGACGTCGGGTGTGGACATGCACCGCACTTTACCATCTCATTGCGTAACTCAATCAATCGCCCGCGCCCACCGCAGCCGCCCCGCACCCGGGGGGACGACGGCCGGCACGCCGGACGAACCGGGGCGATCCGGGACGGTCCGTAACCCGCCACCACGCATGTTGGGCCGCGCTTCACCGGGGGTGCACCTGCACCCTCTTGGCATGTATACGTCCAGACGGGATGCTGAACTCCCCATTCCCCCACAGCCGTTGGCTGCGCCCGGACCACGAGGAGGACGCAGTGCCGTCGAGCACGTCCCGAACGCACCGCAGGAGATGGCTGACCGGCCTGGCCGGCGCGGCCGCGCTCGTCATCGCCTTCCCCGCCACCGCCTTCGCCGCGCCCCCTCCCGCCCTGCCGGCCGACGCGGACGCCCTGGAGCGGACGTACCAGCCCGCGTACGACTACGACACCGACGGCTGCTACCCCACGGCGGCGATCGGCCCGGACGGCTCCGTCAACACCGGCCTCAAACCGACCGGCGCCCTCAACGGCAACTGCCGTGACGCCTCGGACCTGGAGAACACCAACGGTTACTCACGCGCCACGTGCAACAACGGCTGGTGCGCCGTCGTCTACGGGCTGTACTTCGAGAAGGACCAGGCCCTGCCGGGCACGAGCCTCGGGGGGCACCGCCACGACTGGGAGCACGTCGTGGTCTGGGTGCACGACGACACCGTGCAGTACGTCTCGACCTCCAACCACGGGTCGTTCACGGTCCACGCCCGCTCGGCGGTCCGCTTCGAGGGCACGCATCCGAAGGTCGTGTACCACAAGGACGGCATCGGCACCCACTGCTTCCGCCTCGCGGGTTCGGGCGACGAGCCGCCGGAGAACCACAAGGGCAGCTGGCAGTACCCGGCGCTGGTCGGCTGGAACGGCTACCCGGCGGGTCTGCGGGACAAGCTCAGCTCGTACGACTTCGGCAGCGCCCACTTCGGCCTGAAGGACGGCAGCTTCGCCTCCCACCTCGCCGCGGCCAAGCCCTCCGGCATCCCCTTCGACCCGAACGCCTGACCGTACAGGGCCCGTTGACGCCGGGGCGTCGTTCGGCGCCCCGGTACGGGCAAGGTCCCGAGGGGCTATCGTGGCGGCATGTCGCTGCCCGGACCGGTCCGTATCGTCTCCCGTGACTCGCCCATGGCGCTCGCCCAGGTGGAGCGGGTCCGGGCCGAGTTGGCCGCCGCTCACCCCGGGGTCCGCACCGAGGTCGTGCCCGTGCGGACGACCGGGGACAAGTGGCTCGGCGATCTGTCGAAGGTGGAGGGCAAGGGCGCGTTCACCAAGGAGGTGGACGCCGCGCTGCTCGCCGGCGAGGCGGACGTCGCCGTGCACTGCGTCAAGGACGTGCCCGCCGACCGGCCGCTCCCGGCGGGCACGGTGTTCGCCGCGTTCCTGGAGCGGGACGACATCCGCGACGCCCTCGTCCACCCGGGCGGCCTCACCCTGGACGAGCTCCCGCCCGGCACCCGGATCGGCACCTCCTCGGTGCGCCGGGTCGCCCAACTGGCCGCCACCCACCCGCATCTGACGTGCGTGCCACTGCGCGGCAACGCCAACCGGCGGCTGGAGAAGCTCGCGGCCGGGGAGGCGGACGCCCTGCTGCTGGCGGTCTCCGGCCTGGAACGGATCGGCCGCACCGACGTGATCAGCGAGGTGCTCTCCCCCGAGGCCATGATGCCGCCCATCGGCGCGGGCATCCTCGCGCTGCAGTGCCGTGAGGGCGACACCGGCCTGATCGACGCCGTCGGCGCCCTCGGCCACCCGGACACCCATCGCGAGGCCGCCGCCGAACGCATGTTCCTGCATGTGCTGCAGGGACACTGCAACAGCCCGATCGCCGGCTGCGCACGGGTGGACCGCGGCGGCGAACTGTCCCTGCGGGCGTGCGTCTTCACCCCGGACGGCAAGACCCGACTGAACGCGCACGAGTGGGCGGGGCGGCTGGACCCGGCCACGCTCGGCACCTCGGTCGCCGTGGCGCTGCTGCGCCAGGGCGCCCGCGAGATCATCGACGGCATCCCGCACTGACGCGAACGCTCAGGCGGTGCCTTCCTCCGCCTGTTCCTGCAGGAAGACGCTCACCTGCTGGGCGAGGCTGTCCCGGCCCGCGCCCGCCGGCGCCCCCGTGGCTCCCTCGTGCACGCCGACGCCGCCCGCCCACAGCCGGCGCCCGGCCCACTCCTCGTCGACGCGCAGCTGGACCTGGACGTCGACCTGGCTCAGGGCCGCCTCGGGGCCGGCCGCGTAGAGGACGGCGGTGGCACGGCGCAGCGGGTAGACGTCGAAGCCCTCGATGAACTGCGAATTGCGCCAGTCGATGAGCGCGCTCTCGCCGTCGGGGCCGGTCCGTACGTCGATCTGGCCGTCCTCGACGTGAATGCAGAAAGGCCGGTCACCGCGATTCTCGACGGTCACGCGGACACTGAAGTACGTCAGCCCTTCGGCGGCGTCGTCCCGTCCCCTCGGCGGTTCGCCGGATTCCAGACGGTGGACGCGGACCCGCAGACCGGCATGCTCGTCGTACTCCTGCCAGTCCCCGACCACGTTCGGCTCGTACACGGTGCACCTCTCGACTTCTGTCCGATGCTTCCTATCCGCGGCCTCGGCGCACTGTCAAATGAGCGGAATGCGCCGTGGTCAGGCGGTTCGCCCCGGCTGATCGGCGATCAAGCGCTGCGCTGGAGGAATCCCCCGGCCGGCCGGCCGGGGGCCGGGAAGGGCGTGCCGTACGTCACGTCCGGCGCCGTGCTCACCGGCGCACCGTCCGAGCGGCCCGCGACGGCGGGGACGGGCCGGCCCGCGGCCGCCGTTCCGCCGCGGGGAATTTCACGCCGTGAATTCACTTGATTTCCCACCGTGCGCCCTCCGGCGATTTCCCTCGCCGAATTCCAGGAAAGGTTTTGGAATGTCGGACCGCGGGGAAGGGGATTCTCAGTGCTTCGGACAGGAGGCACGTCCGTGGGGACCGCTTCGCGGCCGCGGGCCTGTCGTGGTCCGAGCCGCCGTCTCCCACGGGTTCTGTCCATCCGGCACCCCGCTCAGGGAGGTGCGCGCGATGCGTACCGTCAGTCCCAGGAAGCAGCACTCCCACGACGACGCCCCCGACACGGCCGGGGACTTCGAACGCCTGGCCCGGCTGCCCGACGGGCCCGAGCGCAGGATGCTGCGCGACGCGCTGGTCACGGCCTGGCTGCCGATGGCCGAGCGCATCGCCGTCCGTTTCCGGGGCCGCGGTGAGGCCCTGGAGGATCTGTACCAGGTGGCGGCCCTCGGTCTGGTCAAGGCCGTGGACCACTACGACCCGGCACGCGGCAACGCCTTCGAGGCGTACGCCGTGCCGACCGTCACCGGCGAGATCAAGCGCCACTTCCGCGACCACATGTGGACGCTGCACGTGCCGCGCCGGGTCCAGGACCTGCGCAACCGTGTGCGGCACACGGCCAAGGAGCTGGCGCAGACCACTTCGGGCCGCTCTCCCACGGTCGCCGAGATCGCCGCGCACGCCCGGCTGACCGAGAGCGAGGTGCGCACCGGGATGGAGGCCCTGGAGTGCTTCTCCGCGCTGTCGCTGGAGGCGGAGATGCCGGGCACCGACGGTTACGCCCTGGGCGACGCGATCGGCGGCCCGGACCCGGCCTACGACACCGTCGTCGACCGGGTGGCGGTACGGCCCTGTCTGGAGGCGCTGCCGGAGCGCGAGCGGCTCATCCTCTACCTGCGGTTCTTCCGGGGGATGACGCAGAGCGGCATCGCCGAGCAGCTCGGTATCTCGCAGATGCACGTCTCCCGGCTGCTGAGCGGCTGCTTCGCCCAGCTGCGCGAGGAACTGCTCGCCGAGACCGGCTGAGCGGGGCGTGCTCCGCCGGGCGCGTCAGCCCTCCGGCGGCACGCCCGGGATCTGGGTGGGGCCGAGCCGGTCCAGGACCTCCTCCAGCACGGTGCGCACCTCCACGGGCAGGAGCCCGGTGCGCCCCCAGACGAGGATCAGGTCGGCCACGGTGCGCAGCTTGATGTTCGTGCGCTGGGAGACCTCCTTCAGCACGGTCCAGCCCTGGTCGGGCGAGACCCGCCCGAGCGCGACGACCATGCCGATCGCCTGGTCCACCACCGCGTGCGAGACGACCGCGTCCTTCAGCTGCTGCACCTCTTCCTCCAGCTGGAGGATGCGGTCCGCGCCCCCGTCCGTGGGCATGGTCACCTCCGGGTCCGGTGTGCCGTTCTCCTGATGCCTTCGCATAGTGCTTGAGTGCCTTCACCCAGTGTCCGGTCCATCCATCGTCGCCACTGGGGCCGCCCTGCGCCACCGGGGTGGCCCCAGGGCGGCGGGGCCTCTCGTTTCGGCGCCGCCGCCGGGGTACTCGGCAGGCGCCCGGAGGGGTACCCGGCGGACACTGGTGCCATCCGGGTGGCTGCCAGGCCGACGAGATCAGGACGCGACTGCCATGAACCACGACATGCCCTCCCCCGCCGGCGCGACGGACGTCGTCTCGACGCACTCCGTGTTCGGGACGCCCTGCTGGGTGAGCCTGACCAGCCGCGACATGAAGACGACCGAGGAGTTCTACGGAGCCGTGCTGGGCTGGGACTGGCGTCCGGTGCGCCTCGGCGACCGGTTCCGCATCGCCCTGTCCGAGGGCCGGCCGGTGGCCGGGATCGCCGCGGTCGCCGGGATGTGGCGGATGGCGGTGGCGTGGACGCCGTACTTCGCGGTGCGCAGCGCCGACGAGGCCGCGGGGCGGGTGCAGGAGCGCGGCGGCACCACGGCGGTCGGCCCGATCTCCCTGCCGCCCGGGCGCGCGGCGCTGCTGGCCGACCGGGACGGGGCGACGTTCGGGGTCTGGGAGGGTGAGCTGTTCACCGACTGGCCCACCTGGCGCCGCGCACAGCTCGCGTTCGTCCGGCTGCACACCCGTGACGCCTTCGACGCCGCGATCTTCTACGGCGGGGTCTTCGACTGGGCGTCCGACAAGCCGGGCGGCGTCGAGGTGCGGTACGAGGGCGAGGAAGTGGTGCTGCGCAGCGAGGGGGACGTGGTGGCGCGGATCGAGTCGGGGGCGGCGGAGTCGGCTCCCGACCCGTCGGTCCGGCCGCACTGGCAGGTGCACTTCGCGGTGAAGGACGTGGCCGCCTGCGCCCACGCCGCCGAGCGGCACGGCGGCAGCGTCCTGTCCCTGGGCGCCGACGAGGCCGTGCTCCGCGACAACGAGGGCGCCCAGTTCACGGTGGTGTCACGCCGCGCGCGCTGACAGCGGGCACGCCCCGCCGCTCATCGGGCCGTACGGGACGGGCGGGACAGCAGGACCAGGCTGCGGGGGCCCGCGGTGAGGGTGGTGGCCGCCTTGCGCTCCGCCTCGTCGGGGACGCCCTCCGGGTCGGCGGTGTCGATCAGGGCCGTCCAGCGCTCCCCGTAGGAGGCGTCCGGCAGCCGGAAGCGGACGGGCTCCCAGTGGCCGTTGAGCAGCAGCAGGAAGGAGTCGTCGACCAGGCGCCGGCCGCGCGGGCCTGGTTCGGCGATGGCGTCGCCGTTGAGGAACACCCCGACCGAGTGGGCGTCGGAGCGCCGCCAGTCGTCGTCGGTCATCTCCCGTCCGTCCGGCAGCAGCCACACCAGGTCGGGCAGCGGCTGGCCGGCGCGGCGCACGGTCTCGCCCCGGAAGAAGCGGCGGCGGCGCAGCACGGGGTGGGCGAGGCGCAGGGAGATCAGCCTGCGGGTGAAGTCCAGCAGCTCGCGCTGTTCGCCGGTGAGCCGCCAGTCGATCCAGCTGATCTCGTTGTCCTGGCAGTAGGCGTTGTTGTTGCCGCGCTGGGTGCGGCCCAGTTCGTCGCCGTGGGAGAGCATCGGGATGCCCTGGGAGAGCAGCAGGGTGGCGAGGAAGTTGCGCTGCTGGCGGGCGCGCAGCTCCAGTACGGCCGGGTCGCGGGTGGGGCCCTCCGCGCCGCAGTTCCAGGAGCGGTTGGTGCTCTCGCCGTCCCGGTTGCCCTCGCCGTTGGCCTCGTTGTGCTTGTCGTTGTACGAGACGAGATCGCGCAGGGTGAAACCGTCGTGCGCGGTGACGAAGTTGACGCTGGCGCGCGGGCGGCGTCCGTTGTGCGCGTACAGGTCGGAGGAGCCGGTCAGCCGGGAGGCGAACTCGCCGAGGGTGTGTTCCTCGCCGCGCCAGAAGTCCCGTACGGCGTCGCGGTACAGGCCGTTCCACTCCGACCACAGCGGGGGGAAGTTGCCCACCTGGTAGCCGCCCTCGCCCACGTCCCAGGGTTCGGCGATCAGCTTGACGCGGCTGATCACGGGGTCCTGCTGGATGAGGTCGAAGAACGCCGACAGCCGGTCGACCTCGTGGAACTGCCGGGCCAGGGTGGCCGCGAGGTCGAAGCGGAAGCCGTCGACGTGCATCTCGGTGACCCAGTACCTGAGCGAGTCCATGATCAGCTGGAGGACGTAGGGGTGGCGCATCAGCAGGCTGTTGCCGGTGCCGGTGGTGTCGTAGTAGTGCGCCCAGTCGCCGTCCACCAGGCGGTAGTACGCGGAGTTGTCGATGCCCCGGAAGGAGAGGGTGGGGCCCAGGTGGTTGCCCTCGGCGGTGTGGTTGTAGACGACGTCGAGGATCACCTCGAGTCCGGCCGCGTGCAGGGTCTTCACCATCTCCTTGAACTCGGTGACCTGCTGCCCGCGGGTGCCGCGGGCGGCGTAGGCGTTGTGCGGGGCGAAGAAGCCGATGGTGTTGTAGCCCCAGTAGTTGGCCAGGTCGCGGCTCTGCAGCACGCCGTCCTGGACGAACTGGTGGACCGGCATCAGTTCCACGGCGGTGACGCCCAGCGAGGTGAGGTGCTCGACCACGGCGGGGTGCGCCAGTCCGGCGTAGGTGCCGCGGAGTTCGGCGGGGACGTCGGGGTGGGTGCGGGTGAGGCCCTTGACGTGGGCCTCGTAGATCACGGTGTCGGAGTAGGGGCGGCCGGGCCGGGTGTCGTCGCCCCAGTCGAAGGCCGGGTCGGTGACCACGCCGAGCACGGTGTGGCCGGCGCTGTCGGCCCGGTCGGGTCCGTGCGGGTCGCGCTCGTACAGCGAGGGGTGGTTGTCGATCCGGCCGTCCACCGCCGTGGCGTAGGGGTCGAGGAGGAGTTTCGCCGGGTTGCAGCGGTCGCCGGCCGTCGGGGCCCAGGGGCCGTGCACCCGGTAGCCGTAGCGCCGGCCGGGGCCGACGCCGGGGAGGTAACCGTGCCAGACGGAGCCGTCGACCTCGGTGAGCCGCACCGTGGTGTGCCGGCCGTCGTCGTCGACCAGGACCAGGTCGACGCCTTCGGCCACCTCGCTGAAGAGCGCGAAGTTGGTGCCCTCGCCGTCGCAGGACGCACCCAGCGGGTAGGGGCGCCCGCTCCAGGCGGGCGCCCCTTTCCGGTTCTGTCGCCGGGTCACCGGGCCTCCTCCAGGATGCCGCCCGGCGTTCGTACCCGGCCGGTGAGCGTGGCGACGCTCACCTCGCGGGGCAGGTCCAGTCCCTCGCTCTCGCGCGGGTCGGGCGCGGTCGGCACGAGCGGGACGCGTTCGCCGGCGCGGGCGCGCTGCGAGAACCAGATGACCTTGCTGCCGTTCTCGGTGGCGCAGCAGCCCCAGCCGTCGCTGCTCGCCGCGATGTGCTCGAGGCAGCCGCGCAGCTCCTGGTCGGGGCGCAGGGCTCGGTTGTTCTCCCCGATGGCGGTGATGAGGTGCTGGCCGTTCCACCACATCTCGATCGACGTGTTCTTGTCGGTGGCGTGCTCGTCGATGGCCCGCAGCAGCATCTCGGCGCCGCCGCAGACGGGCTCCATCAGGTTCTCCAGGTCCCAGAACCGGAGGTGGGCGGCCAGTATGCGGCCGACCTGTCCCACCTTCTCGGAGCTGACCTCCACGTCGAGGTGGTAGTAGCAGGGCACTGCGGTCTTCATGGTGGTTGGCTCCTCACGCGAAGCTCTCGTCCCTCCTCGCCCCCACGGGGCGAGCCCCCGAACACGGAACGTGAGCGGGTATCGCTTCTGAGTCACCTTCAGGGTGAGGCGGTTGGGCCGTTCGTGCAACACGAGCGCACCTGCGTGACTCCTGGGGCGACATCCGGGCGGGTGCGGCCCCGACGCACCGCCCCAAGTGATTGAAATTCCAACAAGACGTCGCGTCATCACCCGTGCACCATGTGTGAAGACCTCGATCGCCGTTACGGATCCGTGCGGCTACGCGCACGGCCGCCGCCCGACCGTCGGGACGACGCGCCTCGAATCGAGCCCCGGAAAGGTGAACGGCGCCATGCTGCTACCCGCCAAAGCCGAAGTCGCCCGGCAGTTGCGTCGATACCGGGCCTGGGAACGCGTGATGCTGGCGGCCCCGACCGATCACACGGTGCGGGCCACCTTCGAGGACGCCGGCTACACCCTCTGCGTGCTGATGGGCAGGCGCTGCGCCCGGGAGGCGGCGGACGCCGCCGAACGGTACCTGCGCACCACCCTCGTCACCTATCTGCAGGAACAGAACGACACGCCCCGTCCGGCGGCCACGGTCCGACGGGGCCCTCCGGCCGTCGAGCGGCGGTCCCCGGCGGGAAGGCGATGACCTTCCCGCCCTTGTCCGGTCCCACGCCCGGGCGTCCGCCCGGGCGTCGAGCACGGCGGAGGTGCACAGCCCCATGAAGACGAGTCGGACCATCGGCCGCGTCCCGGTACGGGACGTCCGGCCGTCCGTCGACTGCGGCAGGCGGCCGGCCAAGGCCGTCGTGGGCGAGACGTTCGAGGTCACGGCCACGCTCTTCCGCGAGGGCCACGAAGCGGTGGCCGCCGACGTGGTGCTGAGGGATCCCGAGGGACGGCCGGGGCCGTTCACGCCGATGCGGGAGCTCGCACCGGGCAGTGACCGGTGGGGCGCGGAGGTCGTCGCGGACGGCCCGGGCCGGTGGACCTACCACGTCGAGGCCTGGGGCGACCCCGTGGCCACCTGGCGCAGGACCGCCTGCGTCAAGGTTCCGGCGGGCATCGACACCGGACTGGTGCTGGAGGAGGGCGCCGACCTGTACGAGCGGGCGGCGGCCGGGGTTCCGCGGGCGGACGGACAGGCCGTGGTCCTCGCCGCGGCCGAGACCCTGCGGGACGACTCCCTGCCCTGCGCCACCCGGCTGGCGGCGGCGTTGACGCCGGAGGTGGACGCGGTGCTGGCCGCGCATCCGCTGCGGGAGCCGGTCAGCGGCAGCGACCCGCTGCCGCTGCTGG
>NZ_LGCN01000198.1 GCF_001279005.1 Streptomyces caelestis | reverse complement strand
ACGGCACCCGGTCGAGCTGTTCGGCGGGGTGCGCTTCCCGGCCGTCGGCGACCTGCCCTACCTGCTGACCCTCGGGGGCCACGGCTTCTACTGGTTCCGGCTCACCCGAGTCGCATCCCGCATCGGCCGACGCCTGTGAGCGTGTGCCGGGGAGAGGAGGCGTCACCATGACGAAGACCGCGTTCCTGCGGCCGCGGACCGCGCCCGCCGAGCCCATGGAGTCGCTCGCCGGGCTGCTGCGCGAGTGGCTGCCGCTGCAGCGCTGGTTCGCCGGCAAGGACCGGCCCGTCACCGACCTCGGTGTGCTGTCGATGACGGAGCTGTTCCCGGGCTGTCTGCACGTACTGGTGCACGCCGGTCACGGAGGCGTGCCCGCTCCCGGCGGCGCGTCCCCGGCCGGTGACTGCTACCAGCTCCTCCTCGGTGTACGGGAACACCCCTCGCCGCGGCTCGGCAAGGCGCTCATCGGCAGGGTGCTGGACGGCCGGCTGGCCGGGCTGACGGTCTACGACGCCCTGCACGACCCGCGCGCCGCCCAGCTGTTCCTGGAACGGCTGCGCCACCCCGGCGCGGCGGGCCCGCTGCGCTTCGAGTGCGACGGGTCCCAGCAGGTGCCCGCCGGGCTGGTGCCGCGCCTGATGACCGCCGAGCAGTCCAACTCCTCGCTGGTGTACGGCGACGAGTACATCCTGAAGGTGTTCCGGCGCATCCAGCCCGGTGTCAACCCGGATCTGGAGGTGCCCGGGGCGCTGGCCCGGCAGGGCTGCCACCGGGTGCCCGCCCCGGTGGCCTGGTTCCGCACCACGCATCCGTTCAGGGCGACGCTCGGCGTGCTCCAGCCGTATCTGCGCAACGCCTCCGACGGCTGGACGCTGGCCCTGGAGGCGCTCGCCGCCGGTGACGACTTCACCGCGCAGTCGCACGCGCTGGGCCGGGCCACGGCGGACGTCCACCTGGCGCTGTCCTCGGCTTTCCCCGTCGGCGCGCCGGGCGAGAACGGGCGGACGGCGGTGGCGATGACCGAGCGGCT
Organism: Streptomyces caelestis; assembly: GCF_001279005.1. Lineage (GTDB taxonomy): Bacteria > Actinomycetota > Actinomycetes > Streptomycetales > Streptomycetaceae > Streptomyces > Streptomyces heliomycini. The sequence continues at coordinate 95,555 of NZ_LGCN01000198.1, read as the reverse complement.
GACCGCCGCGGCGCACGCCGTCCCCGCGCTCCAGCCGTTCGTGCCGGGGCTGCGGGCGGCCTTCGCCGCCCTCGCCACCTGCGACGCCGGGCCGCCCGCCCAGCGCATCCACGGCGACCTGCACCTGGGTCAGGTGCTGCGGGCGGGGCGTGAGTGGTTCGTCATCGACTTCGAGGGCGAGCCGTCCCGGCCGCTCTCCGAACGGCGCAGCGCCCACTCCCCCGTGCGGGACATCGCCGGGATGCTGCGCTCCTTCGACTACGCCGCCCGCCAGCGCCGCCCCTGGCGCCCGGAGTGGGCGCGCCGCTGCCGTGAGGCCTACTGCGCGGGCTACGCCGCCCGTGCCGGCTGGGACCCGCGCAAGAAGCACGGTCTGCTCCGCGCCTACGAGACGGACCGCGCCGTGTACGAGGTGCTGTACGAGGCCCGGCACCGACCCGACTGGCTGCCCGTACCCATGGCGGCGATCGAGCGCCTCGCCGTGAGAGGAGACTGAAGCCGTGGCCCTGCGTGACACCCCGCTTCCCGAGTCGGCCGGGCCCGTCCCGTCCGCCGCCGCGCCCCCCGGCGCCGCACCCGCCCTCGACCCGACCGACCGGGGGCGCCTGCTGGCGGGCGCCCACCACGATCCGCACGCGCTGCTCGGCGCCCATCCGGTGCCCGGCGGGATCGCCTTCCGCGCCCTGCGCCCCTTCGCCCGGGAGGTGGGCGTCGTCGTCGACGGCGTGCGCACCCCGCTCGTCTCGGAGGGCGACGGCCTGTTCTCCGGCGTGCTGCCGCTGGACGCGATCCCCGCGTACACGCTGACGGTGGCCTACGGCGACGACGAGGCCGTGCCGACGCACGACCCGTACCGGTTCCTGCCCGCGCTCGGCGAGCTCGACCTGCACCTGATCGGCGAGGGCCGGCACGAGGAGCTGTGGACGGCGCTCGGCGCGCACCCGATGACCCACCAGGGCGTCACCGGCACCCGCTTCACGGTGTGGGCGCCGAACGCGCAGGGGGTGCGGGTCGCCGCCGACTTCACCCACTGGGACGGCACGGCGTTCCCGATGCGCTCACTGGGCTCGTCCGGGGTGTGGGAGCTGTTCCTGCCCGGCGTCGGCGAGGGCACCCGCTACAAGTTCGAGATCCACTCCCGCCACGGCCACCGGTTCCTCAAGGCCGACCCGATGGCGCGGCGCACGGAGGCGCCGCCGAACACGGCGTCCGTGGTGACGGCCTCGCACTACGAGTGGGGCGACGCCGACTGGTTCGCGCGGCGGGCGGCGACGCCCGTGCACGAGGCCCCGTTCTCGGTGTACGAGGTGCACCTGCCGTCCTGGCGGCCGGGGCTGGGCTACCGCGAACTCGCCGAGGAGCTGCCCGCGTACGTCAAGGACCTCGGCTTCACCCACGTCGAACTGATGCCGGTCGCCGAGCACCCCTTCGGACCGTCCTGGGGCTACCAGGTCACCGGGTTCTACGCGCCCACCGCGCGACTGGGCACACCGGACGACTTCCGGTACCTGGTCGACGCCCTGCACCGGGCCGGCATCGGCGTGATCATGGACTGGGTGCCGGCGCACTTCCCGAAGGACGACTGGGCGCTGGCCCGGTTCGACGGGGAACCGCTGTACGAGCCCGGGGACTCCCGGCGCGCGGAGCACCCCGACTGGGGGACGTACACCTTCGACTACGCCCGCACCGAGGTGCGCAACTTCCTGGTCGCGAACGCCGTGTACTGGTGCCAGGAGTTCCACATCGACGGACTGCGGGTGGACGCGGTCGCCTCCATGCTCTACCTGGACTACTCGCGCGAGGACGGCGGCTGGGAGCCGAACGCGTACGGCGGCCGGGAGGATCTGGCGGCGATGGCGTTCCTGCAGGAGATGAACGCGACCGTGTACCGGCGCTGCCCCGGGGTGGTGACCATCGCGGAGGAGTCCACGGCGTGGGGCGGGGTGACCCGGCCCACCGACACCGGCGGGCTCGGGTTCGGGCTGAAGTGGAACATGGGCTGGATGCACGACTCGCTGGAGTACGTCTCCCACGAGCCGGTGCACCGCACGTACCACCACCACGAGATGACGTTCGCGATGGTGTACGCCTACAGCGAGAACTACGTGCTGCCCATCTCGCACGACGAGGTGGTGCACGGCAAGCAGGCGCTGGTGTCGAAGATGCCGGGCGACTGGTGGCAGCGGCGCGCCAACCTGCGCGCCTACCTCGGTTTCATGTGGGCCCACCCCGGCAAGCAGCTGCTGTTCATGGGGCAGGAGTTCGCCCAGGGCGCCGAGTGGTCCGAGCAGCAGGGCCCGGAGTGGTGGCTGCTCGACGACGGGTACCACTCCGCGGGCGACCACCGCGGGGTGCGGGACCTGGTGCGCGACCTCAACGCCCGCTACCGGGCGACCCCGGCGCTGTGGCAGCGCGACACCGACCCGTCCGGCTTCCGGTGGGTGTCGGTGGACGCGGCCGACGACAACGTCTTCGCGTTCCTGCGGTACGACGGCGACGGCTCCCCGCTGCTCGCGGTGTCGAACTTCTCCCCCGTGGTCCGGCACGACTACCCGCTCGCCGTCGGCGACGACGTGGTCGCCTGGCAGGAGGTCCTCAACACCGACGCCGCGCGCTACGGCGGCGGGGACGTCACCGGCCCGGACCCGGTCAAGCCCGAGGACGGCACCATCCGGCTCACGCTGCCGCCGCTCGCGACGATGTGGCTGGCCCCGATCGCCCCGTGAGAGTCCGGCGACGCCGTCAGGTGTCCGATGCCCCGGCCGGGGCATTCGGGGTCGTACGACCGAGGGCTTCTCGGCGTCGTCGCGGCAGTTCACAGAAGGGCAGCATCAGGTGCGCACCGTCGGAGTGGAGGAGGAGCTCCTCCTGGTCGATCCGGAGAGCGGGGAACCGCGGGCGATGTCCGCGGCGGTCCTCGCCCGCGCCGCCCGGGACGGCGCGGAGCAGGACGTCTTCGAGAAGGAACTGCACGAGCAGATGCTGGAGTTCGCCACGCATCCGCAGTCCTCGATGGAAAGCCTGCACGCGGAGATCGTCCGCTGCCGCGAGGAGGCCGCCGGGCACGCGGGGAAGATCGGCTGCGCCGTCGCCGCCCTCGCCACCTCGCCGCTGCCGGTGAGCCCGGCCATCGGCGTCAACCGGCGTTACCAGTGGATGGAGGAGCAGTACGGCATCGCCACCCGGGAACAGCTCGTCATGGGCTGCCACGTCCACGTGTCCGTCGAGTCCGACGAGGAGGGCGTCGGGGTCGTGGACCGGCTGCGGCCCTGGCTGTCGGTGCTGGCGGCGCTGAGCGCGAACTCGCCGTTCTGGCAGGGCAAGGAGACGGGGTACAGCAGCTACCGCAGCCGGGTCTGGCAGCGCTGGCCGTCGGCCGGTCCGACCGAGCCGTTCGGTTCGGCCGAGCGCTACCACCGGCGGGTCGCCGACATGGTGGCCACCGGCGTCATCCTCGACGAGAAGATGGCCTACTTCGACGCCCGGCTGTCCCAGCAGTACCCGACGGTGGAGATCCGCGTCTCCGACGTCTGTCTGCACGCGGAGACGGCGGCGCTGATCGCCACCCTCGCCCGCGGACTGGTGGAGACCGCGGCCCGCGAGTGGCGGGCCGGCCGGGAGCCGGTGGACCCGGGCGTCAGCCTGCTCCGGCTGGCCGCCTGGCAGGCGGCCCGGTCGGGGCTGACGGGCGAACTGCTCCACCCGCGGACCATGCGCCGCATGCCGGCCGAGACGGTCGTCCGCAGCCTCCTCGACCACGTCGCCGAGGCCCTGGAGGCCACCGGCGACCTGGAGCGCGCCCGTGAGGGCTGCGCGCGTCTGCTGCGCGACGGCAACGGGGCGCAGGTGCAGCGCGCCCTGCTGGAACGCACGGGGAGTCTGCGGGACGTCGTCACGGAGTGCGTACGGCACACCCAGGGGACGGGGCGTACGGAGGTCGCTCCTCGCGGGTAGGGGGCGTCACAGGATGAGGATGAGGGCGTAGGCCAGGAAGAACGCCGCGATCAGCACCACGAGGACGAGGATCGCGGTCAGCGGGCCCTTGGCCCAGCCCTTGGCCGGGTTGTGCGTCTCCCGGGGGCCCGCCTCGGGCATGCTGCTCTCCGCGGGCGGGGTCTCTCCCGGGGGCACGCCGCCTCCCGGTTCGAGGCCGGTGCTGCGTTCCGGTTCGGGATCTGGATTGACGTAGCTCATGACGTCCGGGTCCCCCGAAGCGCCGAGATCATCAGTGCGGACACACTTGTCGCGATCCCGGCGCGCGGGCGCTCCGGCTCGGCTACATTCGGGCACCGCCGATGACGGTGCTCACCGGCCGAGTCACACCCCGTACATGTCAGGAGCAGCGCATGCGCGACCTCGCTCTCGCTCCCCCGTCCGCCTCGCCCCTGACCGGCGGCCTCGCCGACAGCCTCTTCGAGACGGCGGCCGGGAGCCCCGGCCTGCCGATGCTCGCCCACCGCGCCCATCCGGCCTCCGCCACCTGGGAGCGGATCACCGCCCTGGAGTTCCGCGACGAGGTGGTCGCCCTGGCCAAGGGTCTGGTGGCGTCCGGGATCTCGCCCGGCGCGCGGGTGGCGATCATGGCGCGCACCCGCTACGAGTGGACCCTCCTGGGCCACGCCCTGTGGACGGTGGGCGCGGAGATCGTCCCCGTCCACCCGACCTCCTCGCGTGAACAGGTGGAGTGGATCCTGCGGGACTCCGGCTGTGTGGCCGTGCTGGTGGAGGACGAACAGGGCGTGATGACCGTCGGGTCCGTGTGCGCCGCGCTGCCGGGGCTGCGGCACGTCTGGCAACTGGACGCGGGCGCGCTGGACCGGCTGGCGGCGCGCGGCGAGTTCATCCCGGCGGCCACGGTCGACTCGATGCGCCGCATCGTCCTGCCGGGCTCCACGGCCGTCGTCGCCTACACCTCCGGCACGTCCGGCCGCGCCATGGGCTGCGCGCTGAGCCACCGCGGCCTGGCCTTCATGAGCGACACCCTGCTGGCGGGCTGGGGCCACGTCGCGGCGCCCCCCGGCGAGCAGGCCGCCGTCCTCGCCTTCCTGCCCTTCTCCCACGTCTACGGTCTGATGATCCAGGTGCTGTGCGTGCGCGGCGGGCTGCTGATGGGACACGAACCCGACATCGGCGGGGAGTCCCTGTCCTCGGCCCTGCGCACCTTCCGGCCCACCTATCTGTACGCCGTCCCGTCGCTGCTGGAGAAGATCTACAAGAACTTCCTGCGCGCGGCACAGCTGTCGGGCCGCGGCGCCCTGTTCGAGCGGGCGGCCGGCACGGCGCGGGACTTCGCCGCCGCGTTGGAGCGGCAGCGGCTGGGCCGCGGTGCGGGGCCCGGCCTGGACCTGCGGCTCCAGCACGCCCTGTACGAGCGCACGGTCTACCGCAGGCTGCGGGCCGCACTGGGCGGCCGGGTGCTGCGGGCCACCTCGGGGGGTTCGACGCTCAACCGCGACCTGTCCCTCTTCTACGAGGGGATCGGCGTCTACGTCCACGACGGCTACGGGCTCACCGAGACCAGCGGCGGGGTGACGATGCAGCCGTTCGGGCGGGAGAAGTCCGGCACCGTCGGGCAGGCGCTGCCGGGCACCGAGATCCAGGTGGCCGACGACGGGGAGATCCTGGTGCGCGGGCCGTCGGTGTTCCAGGGGTACGTCGGTGACGAGGCCGCCACCCGGGCCGTGCTGCGCGACGGCTGGCTGGCCACGGGCGATCTGGGGCGGCTGGACGACGAGGGCTACCTCACGATCACCGGCCGCAAGAAGGACGTCATCATCACGAGCAGCGGCAAGAGCGTGGCGCCGACGGCCCTGGAGCAGCGGCTGCGGATGCACCCGCTGGTCCACCAGGCCGTCGTCGTGGGCGACGACCGGCCGTGTGTGGGCGCCCTGATCACGCTGGACCCGGAGTTCCTCAGCGGCTGGCGGGCGGCGCTGTCCCTGCCGGGCGACGCGCCGGCCCGGGAGGCCCGGGAGGAGAACGCGCTGCGGGAGGAGATCGCGCGGGCGGTCGCCGCGGCCAACAGCAGTGTGTCGCCCTCGGAGTCGATCCGGGTGTTCCGGGTGCTGCCCGAGCCGTTCGACGTCGCCAACGGGCTGCTGACGCCGTCGATGAAGCTGCGCCGGGACGCGATCGTGCGGCGCTACGCGCTGGAGATCGACGCGATGTACCAGTCGCGGACGCGTCCGGGGCGGACGCCGGCCGTGTCCGAGCCGTCCGGCTGGGACGACTCGGACAACGTCTTCCGCTGACCGCCCGGGGAGGGCGGGGCTCCGCCGCCGGCCGGTGACGGGTTTGTCACCGGCCTGGCACGGGCATGCGGGCGCGTAGGCTCCGCCCGCGCGGGAACCCACAGTTCGAGAGGGCGCAGAGACCGGAACGACTGCCCCGCGACGACGGGGCCTGGAAGGCGAGATGGCACGCGAGCCGCGTAGGGACAGGACACTGGCTGCCGAGGACATCACGAGCCGCAGCGTCAGCTTCCCGGGGAAGCTGCACGATGTGACGGACGCACGCCTGGTCGCGGAGGACTTCCTCTTCGACCTGGCCCGTGTGGCGGCGCCGTCGGCCCCGGAGCACTGGGACGACATCCTCCTGGTGGTCACGGAGTTGGCCGCCAACGCGGTGCAGTACGCGCCGGGCCCGTTCCAGCTGCGGCTGCGCAGGACGTTCGACGGGGTGCACGTGGTGATGCACGACACCAGCACCACCGAACCGGCCCCGCGGCCCTTCCACCCCCACAGCGGCGGCGGGGGCATCGGCTGGCACCTGATCCACACGCTGTGCGATCAGGTCAGCGTCGTCAGCGACGACCAGGGCAAGGACATCCACGTCTTCCTGCCCTGGTGAGGCTAGGCCGGCGCGTCGCGCAGGGGGACGAACACGCTGACGGTCTTGCCGCCGCCGGGACGCCTGCGGACGTCGATGTCCCGCGCCAGCCGGATCACCAGGGGCCATCCGTAACCGCTGCCGCGGTGCACGTCCGGCAGGGCGCCGGTTCCGCCGGCGGCCTCGGGGATGACGTCGCTGTGGTCGTGGACGTCGATCCGCACGCCCTCCCGGGTCGTCCGCACGTCGAAGCCGGCCAGTCCGGCGCCGTGCCGGATGGCGTTGGTGACCAGCTCCGACACGACGAGCGAGAGGTCGATCATGTCCTGTCGGTGCGGGGCGCGGCCCTCCGAGTCCCAGCGCGCCCGCACCGTCGCCTCGGCGTGCGCCCGCGCGCCGGCGGCGCTGCGCACCCCCGTGCCGTCGGCCGGACGCGTCTGTCGCGCGGTGCTCACCCGGTGGGACTCTCGCGCGGCGGCAGCCGGTGGTAATAATCTCCGACCGCGGTGAGGTAGGCGGGGTCCATGGTCTCGCTGTCGGTCCGGAACCGGGGCGCCTCCTTCACCTCGGCCCTGGTGCAGCCCAACGTCACCTGGCGCTCCCCGGTGTGGACGTCCGTGACGACGCCGACCGGCACCAGGAGGCTGCGGCCGAACACCCACACCCCGGTGTCGACGACGAGGTGCCGCATGCCGTGGTGGTCGGCCTGCCGGTCCACATGGCCGATGGTGCCGTCGCTCGCGACGACGGTGTAGTCCGTGAGGTCCTGCTCCTGGACCTGGTCCAGGCCTGGCGCGTACGACCAGATGCTGTCGATGGGCACTGCTCCCTGCCTCCCCGATGACGGCGGATCCCCTGGGCGTCCGCCCAGCTCCACAGCAGCAAATACCCGTCAGGAGCGCGCGCATTCGAAAGGCATGGACCAAAACCGCGCGCCGACGGCCCAGGACCCCGCGCCCCCGCGAAATCCGGTCAAGTACCCGCCCTGGGCCGGTGCATGCACGCGTCCCCGAACTTTTCCGGGCCGGCTCCCCCGGCGGTGCCGCGCTTTGTTCCGCACCCGCGATCTGGGTTAGCCTTCGGCGTATTTTCTCATCGCGCACATCCGTGAACTGCGGAAACGCGCTCTGATTCTGGCCGGAACGAGGGTGCGCATGACCAGCAAGAGCACCGAGGGGACCGAGGTGGCGCCGGGTGACCAGGAGCTGAGGCGGCTCCTGGCGGGGCTGACGGCCGTACGGGACGGGGACTTCGGCACCCGGCTGCCGGACGACGCGGACGGTCTCATGGGGGACATCGCCAAGGTCTTCAACGGGATGGTGGACCAGCTGTCGGTGTTCACCTCCGAGGTCACCCGCGTCGCCCGCGAGGTCGGCACCGAGGGGGCGCTGGGCGGCCAGGCTCAGGTGCCGGGGGTCTCGGGCACCTGGGCCGACCTGACGGACTCGGTGAACGCGATGGCGGGCAACCTCACCGCGCAGGTGCGCAACATCGCCCAGGTGACGACGGCGGTCGCCAAGGGCGACCTGTCGCAGAAGATCACCGTGGACGCCCGCGGCGAGATCCTCGAGCTCAAGAACACCATCAACACGATGGTCGACACCATCAACACGATGGTCGACCAGCTCTCCGCCTTCGCCGACGAGGTCACCCGCGTCGCCCGCGAGGTCGGCACCGAGGGCCGCCTCGGCGGCCAGGCGCAAATGCGCGGCGTCTCCGGCACCTGGAAGGACCTCACCGACAACGTCAACGTGATGGCGTCCAACCTGACCGGTCAGGTCCGCTCCATCGCCCAGGTCGCCTCCGCGGTGGGCCGGGGCGACCTGTCGCAGCGGATCAGGGTCGAGGCGGCCGGGGAGGTCGGGGCGCTGGCCGACGTCATCAACACCATGGTCGACACGCTGTCGGCCTTCGCCGACGAGGTCACCCGCGTCGCCCGCGAGGTCGGCACCGAGGGCCGCCTCGGCGGCCAGGCGCACGTGCCCCATGTCGCGGGCACCTGGAAGGACCTCACCGACAACGTCAACTCCATGGCCAACAACCTCACCGGCCAGGTGCGCAACATCGCGCTGGTGACGACCGCCGTGGCCCGGGGCGACCTGTCGAAGAAGATCGACGTCGACGCGCGCGGCGAGATCCTCGAGCTGAAGACGACCATCAACACGATGGTCGACCAGCTCTCCGCCTTCGCCCAGGAGGTCACCCGCGTCGCCCGCGAGGTCGGCACCGAGGGCCGCCTGGGCGGCCAGGCGGAGGTCGAGGGCGTCTCCGGCACCTGGAAGCGGCTCACGGAGAACGTCAACGAGCTGGCGGGCAACCTCACCCGGCAGGTCCGGGCGATCGCCGAGGTCACGAGCGCGGTGGCCGAGGGCGACCTGACCCGCTCCGTCAACGTGGAGGCCTCCGGCGAGGTCGCCGAGCTCAAGGACAACATCAACTCGATGGTGGAGTCCCTGCGCGAGACCACCCGGGCCAACCAGGAGCAGGACTGGCTCAAGACCAACCTCGCCCGGGTCTCGGGCCTGATGCAGGGCCACCGCGACCTGCCCGTGGTCGCCGAGCTGATCATGGACGAGCTGGTGCCGCTGGTGTCGGCCCAGTACGGCGCCTTCTACCTCGCGGAGGACGGCGACGACGGCCCCGAGCTGCGGCTCGTCGGCTCCTACGGCTACCCCGACGACGACGGCCGGCCCACCCGGATCGCCTTCGGCCGCACCCTGGTGGGCCAGGCCGCGCGCAGCCGCCGCACCATCACGGTGGACGAGCTGCCGCCGGACTACGTCACCATCTCCTCCGGGCTGGGGCAGGTGGTGCCGACCATGCTGGTGCTGCTGCCCATCGTGGTCGAGGGCCAGGTCCTCGGCGTGATCGAGCTGGCGTCGGTGACCCCGTTCACCCAGATCCACCAGGACTTCCTGGCCCAGCTGATGGAGACCATCGGGGTCAACGTCAACACCATCGTGGCCAACGCCCGCACCGACGAGCTGCTCGTCGAGTCGCAGCGGCTCACCGCCGAACTGCAGGAGCGCTCGGCGGAGTTGCAGACCCAGCAGGAGGAACTCCAGCACTCCAACGCCGAGCTGGAGGACAAGGCCGCGCTGCTGGCCGCGCAGAACCGGGACATCGAGGCGAAGAACCTCCAGATCGAGCAGGCCCGGCAGGAGCTGGAGGCACGCGCCCAGCAGCTGTCGCTGGCCTCGAAGTACAAGTCGGAGTTCCTGGCGAACATGAGCCACGAACTGCGCACCCCGCTCAACAGCCTGCTGATCCTGGCCCAGTTGCTCGCCCAGAACCCCTCGCGCAACCTCAGCCCGAAGCAGGTCGAGTACGCGCAGATCATCCACTCGGCCGGCTCGGACCTGCTGCAGCTGATCAACGACATCCTCGACCTGTCCAAGGTCGAGGCCGGGAAGATGGACGTCAGCCCCGAGCGGGTGGAGCTGCGCAGGCTCATCGAGTACGTCGAGGCCACCTTCCGGCCGATGACGATGCAGAAGAGCCTGGACTTCACCGTGACGACGGCGCCGGGCGCGCCGGCCGACCTGCTCACCGACGACTCACGGCTGCGGCAGGTGCTGCGCAACCTGCTGTCCAACGCGGTCAAGTTCACCGAGCGGGGCGGCGTGGAGCTGCGGATCGAGCCCGCGCCGGACGACGAGGTGCCGAGCGGTGTGCTGCGGGGCGGGCCCGTGGTGGCCTTCCGGGTGCAGGACACCGGTGTGGGCATTCCCGAGCAGCACCTGGAGGCGATCTTCGGCGCCTTCCAGCAGGCCGACGGCACGACGAGCCGCAAGTACGGCGGCACCGGACTCGGTCTGTCCATCACCCGGGAGATCGCGCACCTGCTGGGCGGCGCGGTGACGGTGAACAGCGTCGCGGGCCAGGGCAGCACGTTCACCCTGTTCCTGCCCGTGGCCCGGCCGGACTTCGAGGAGCTGCTGCGGCCCTCGCCGCTCCCGGACGGGGAGCTGGGCGAGGCCCTGCCGGAGATGCCGGCCCGGCAGCCGGCGGCGATCGAGACGGGGGCGTCGTCCGGCCGGCGTCCGCGGCGGCTGCTCGTCGTGGAGGAGCGGCCCCGGGGCCTGCTGACCCTGGTCGCGGAGAGCGTGGTCCAGGACGTCGCGCACGGCGACGGGGCCTCCCGGCCCTCGGTCGACATCCTCACCGCCGTCGGCGCCCAGGAGGCGGCCGGTGCGCTGGCCGCCGATCCGTGCCACTGCGTGGTGCTGGAGCTCGGCACGGCCCAGGAGGAGGTCACCCGGTTCCTGGAGGCGCTGCGGGGCGACTCCGCCCTGGCGAGCGTGCCGGTGCTGGTGCACAGCGGCCACCGGGTGGACGCGGCGGTGGAGGAGGAGCTGCGGTCCCGTGCCGAGGGCACCGCGCTGGAGTTCCTGTCCAGCCTCGACGAGCTGCGCGAACGCATCGCCCTGCACCTCTCCGCGGAGGAGCCCGGCGACGTGCTGTCGCTGGTGCGGCACGACGAGCCGCAGCGGCCGGCGCCGCAGACCGTGGTGGACGACTCGTTCTCCGGCCGCACCATCCTCGTCGTCGACGACGACGCGCGCAATCTCTTCGCGCTCAGCGGGATCCTGGAGCTGCACGGCTTCCGGGTGCTGCACGCGGAGAACGGCCGCAAGGGCATCGAGAGACTGGTGGACAACCCAGACGTGGCGCTCGTGCTGATGGACGTGATGATGCCCGAGCTGGACGGCTACGCCGCCACGGCCGAGATCCGCACCATGCCGCAGTACGCCGAGCTGCCCATCATCGCCGTCACCGCGAAGGCGATGCCCGGGGACCGGGAGAAGAGCCTCGCCTCGGGGGCCAGCGACTATGTCACCAAACCGGTCGACACCCAGGACCTGATCGCCTGCGTCCGTCGCTGGCTGCCGGCATGAGCCCCGCCGCGGGACCCCGCCTCCGAGGAGCGTGCGCACAGTGAGCATCAGGGAGCATCAGGGCGAGCCGCAGAGCGGCGGGTCCCGGCTCGAGCGGCCGCCGGCCGGACCCGCCGGGCTGTCCGCAAACTCACCCGTGGGCAGGCTGGCGGCCACCGTGGACCGGCTCAGCCGGGAGGTGCGGGCCGCGCAGGCCGAGGCCGAGGGCCGGGCCCTGATCGAACTCGCCAAGGGCATCCTCGTCGAACGGCTGGGATGCGGTCCCTCGCAGGCCGCCCGCCAGCTCGCCGAGCTGACCGAGCAGGCCGGGACGACCCAGCTGGAGTTCGCGGTCGAGGTCATCAACCAGGCCGCCCGGGACCGGATGTCCGAGGTGACGAACGCCTTCCTGGCCGCCACCCGGGCCGCCGAGGAGGCGGGGCGGGACCCCGCCGCCGTACGGCTGCGCGCGGCCGAGAGCGGGGCGCTGGCCGCGGACGACACCCAGGCCGTGGCCGAGTCGCTGCTCGCGCAGGCGCTGCGTCCGCTGGGGGCGGTGGCCGTGGCGATCTGGGCGGCCGGCGCCGACGGGTCGCTCACCCTGGCGGGCAGCGCCGGGTTCTCCCCCGCGGAGGCGGCGCGCTGGTACTACGTGCCGCCGGACGTGGCGACGGTCGCCCGGTGCGGCCTCGCGGAGCGCGACGGCCTGTGGATCACGTCGCTGGCCGACCGGGGTCTGCCCAGTGTCGGCCGGCACCACCACCCGGACGGCGGCCGGGCGGCCGTGCCCGCCGGCACGGGGGGCCGTGTGTACGGCGTGCTGGAGATCGTCTGGCCGGACCCGCTGCCCGAGCAGCCGCCGCAGATCGTGCGCCAGGTGGAGGCCCTGGCGGAGCTGTGCGCGCACACCCTGGAGACGTACACGGCGCCCGACGGCCCGGCCCCGCAGCCCCGGGTGCTGCCGGACGCCGCGGAGCTGATGGACCTGGCCGACGGGCTGTACGACCCGGCTCTCGTCCTCGTGCCGCACCTGGACGACCAGGGCAACCTGCTGGACTTCCGCATCCAGCACGTCAACAGCCGTTTCCTGGATCCGGCGGGCCGGCCGCGCGCCATGGTCAGCGGCTCGCTGCTCCTGGAGGCCTACCCGATGGCCGCCGGGAACAGCGAACTGTTCCAGCGGATCGAACGGGTGTACGCCACCGGGGAGCCGTTCCGCGCCCGGCGCATGAACCTGACCGCCCTCGTCGACCAGGTGCCGCTGTCGTCGGTCGCCGACATCAGTGTCAGCCGGCACGGCTCCGGCATCCTGTTCATCTGGCGGATCGAGGACGAGACGGCCCGCCTGGCGAGCCTGCTCCAGCACGCCCAGCGGCTCGGCCGGATCGGCGGTTTCGAGGAGAACCTGCTGACCGGGGAGATCACCTGGAACGGACAGCTCTTCGACCTGTACGGGCGTCCCGAGTCCAGCCCGCCGGTGCCGCTGCAGGAGCTGCCGGCGCACGCCCACCCGGACGACGCCGTCACCATCGGCCGCTTCCTGCGCACGCTGCTGCACCACCGGCGCCCGGCGTCGGCCGCCTTCCGGCTGCAACGGCCGGACGGGGTGACCCGGCACATCCGGGTCGTCGCCGAGCCGGTCCTGGACACCGACGGCCGGCTGCTCACCACCCGCGGCGCCTACCAGGACATCTCCGCCCAGCACTGGACGGAGGTGGCGCTGGCGGCCACCCGCGACCAGCTGGCGCACACCGAGCAGCACGCCAGCGAGCGCGACCGGCTGGCGCTGCAGTTGCAGCGCGCCATCATGCCGCCCACCCAGGCGCCGCTGCAGGTGCCCGACCTCGACGTGGCCGTCCGCTACCGGCCCGCGGAGGCCGAGCAGCTGGTGGGCGGCGACTGGTACGACGCCGTGGTGCTGCCGTCCCGGCTGGTGCTGCTGTGCGTGGGCGACGTCGCCGGCCACGGCATAGAGGCGGCGACCAGCATGGTCGTCCTGCGCAACGCGCTGCGCGGCCTCGCGGTCACCGGGGCGGGCCCCGGACAGCTGCTGTCCTGGCTGAACATCGTGACGCACCATCTGACGGGCGGCGTCACCGCCACCGCGGTGTGCGGCCTGTACGACCCGGAGTCCCGCACGCTGCGGTGGGCCCGGGCGGGCCATCTGCCGCCGGTGCTGGTGCGCGGCTCCGAGGCCGCCCCGCTGCCGCTGGTACGGGGACTGCTGCTCGGCGCCGTACCGGAGGCGGTGTACGAGGAGTCGGAGGTGCAGCTGGCCGCCGAGGACAACCTGCTGATGTACACGGACGGTCTGATCGAGCGCCGGGACCGCAGCGTGGAGGAGTCCCTGACCCATCTGCTCACCGCCGCCGCCTCCGCCCCGGACACGCTCGACCAGCGGCTGGACCGGCTGCTCACGTACAGCAGGTCGGACACGGACGACGACACCTGCATCGTGGGCCTCCGGGTCGGCTGAGGAGGGTGCCTCGGCCGAGTGGGCGGGCCGAGGCATGACCGGGCGATTCGGGGGTACGCGCGGCTGCGCGACGAATGGCTTGATCACTCTGCTGGAGGTACTCGTGCCCATTGCCCAGGACCCGTTGTCCGTCGAGGTGACCCTGCCGCGGGAGGACGTGGCGCTGCTCACGGTGGAGGGGTACTTGGACGTCGACACGGCGACCGAGTTCCAGCACCACCTGGCGAACCAGCTCCATCACGGCCGTCGGCACTTCCTGCTCGACCTGACGGCCGTCCCCTTCATGGACTCGTCCGGCATGAACATCATCCTGCGGGTCTATCAGGAGGCCCGCGAGCTGCCGGGGAGCGTGCACATCATCTCCCCCGCCCCCGCGGTGCGCCGCATCCTGGATCTGACGGGCGTGAGCATCACCGTGCCCGTCTCGGAGAGCGTCGACGAGGCGCTGGAGCGCGTGGACGCGCTGCCGGAGACCCCGGCCGAACCGGAGGCCTGAGCACGGTCCGCAGGGTCCGGCGCGGACGGCGCCGGAGCCTGGTTAGAGTGGCCATCCGGCCAAGGTCGCCTCGCGGTCCCGGCGTTGGGGCGCGGTGCGACGCGACGACGACGAGGAGAAGAAGCAGGTGCCGGAGCACGAAGCGGGCGGATCACTCGCAACACCGGCGCACGAGGTCAGGGACTTCCTGCGGCGCCGGCGCGAGCAGATCGCCCAGCGGTGGGCGGACGAGCCCCTGTTCCGTACGGTGTTCACCGCCTCGCGCGACGAGGCGGTGGAGGCGGGGAAGGCGGTCGTCGACGCGCTGGCCCGGGTCGCCGACGCGCAGCAGGTCGAGGACCCGGACGCCGCGGGCTTCTCGGCGGTGCGTGAGCAGCTGGCCCGGATGGGGGCGGCCCGCTCCCGCGCGGGACTGTCCAACACGCAGGTGTCGAGCGAGCTGGCGGCGCTGTGGCCGCCGGCGGAGAACCTCCTGGTCGCCGAGTCGGACCAGGCCTCGCCGGAGGAACTGCGGGCGTGGTCGACCACGCTCAGCGTGCTCCTGGGCACGCTGCGTCTGGTGGCCATGCAGACGGCGCTGAGCGAGACGCAGTCCCTCATCGACCGGCAGCGGCTGCAGCTGCTGGAGGTGGCGACGCCGGTGATCAAGCTCTGGGACGGCATCGTGGCGGTTCCGCTGATCGGGACGCTGGACAGCGCCCGTAGCCAGGTGGTGATGGAGACCCTGCTGAACGCGGTCGTCGACCAGCACGCCCGGTTCGCGATCCTCGACATCACCGGTGTGCCGACGGTCGACTCCCTGGTGGCGCAGCACCTGATGAAGACGGTCGCCGCGGCCCGGCTGATGGGCGCGGAGTGCGTGGTGTCCGGCATCCGTCCGGCCATCGCGCAGACCATGGTCCACCTGGGTCTGGACCTCGGCACGGTGAAGACGCGGGCGAGCCTCGCCGACGCGCTCGGACACTGTCTGCACGAGCTGGGGACGAACATCGTGAACGCGGCGCCCGACGGCGCGGGCCGACGGTGAGCGAGGGGCTCTCCCGCCCGGCAGCGGGACATGTGCCGGTCCTCGGGCTCGGTGACGTTCTGCTGGTCACCCTCCAGGGGGACCTGTACGACAGCACGGCGCACCGGCTGCAGCAGGACCTCGCCGAAGCGATCGCCCGCAGCCGGGTCACGGGCGTGGTCATCGACATCTCCGGTGTGGAGATCGTCGACTCCTTCCTCGGGCGGGTGCTGGCCGAGATCGCGGCACAGGCCGAACTGCTGGCCGCGCGCACCGTGGTGGCCGGCATGCGGCCCGCGGTCGCCGTCACCCTGGTGGAACTGGGGCTGACGCTGCCGGGGCTGCGGACCGCGCTCACCACCGAGGCGGCGATGGAACTCCTCGCGCGGCCCGTCGTGCCGCCGCGTTCCGGCGGCGGGCGCGAGGGGGGTCCGTGATGCACACCGCCGCGGGCGTCGAGGCCCGTCTGCCCATCCGGTCGGACATGGACCTGGTGTGGGTGCGTCAGCATGTGCGGCAGGCGGCCGCCCAGCTCGGCTTCGGCCTGGTGGACCAGACGAAACTGGTGACCGCCGCCAGCGAGCTGGCCCGCAACACCCTGGTGCACGGCGGGGGCGGTCTGATGGAGGCGACGCACGTCAGGGCCGGCGGGGCCGAGGGGCTGCGGCTGTCCTTCAGCGACTCGGGCCCCGGCATCCCCGACCTCGAGCGGGCGCTCAGCGACGGCTACACCTCCGGCGGCGGGCTGGGGATGGGGCTGGGCGGCTCCCGGCGCCTGGTGCACGACTTCGAGGTGGAGAGCACCCCGGGGTCGGGGACCACGGTGCGGGTGACGTCGTGGGCGACCCGGCCGCCGCGTCAGCGTGGGGCCGTCTGATGCCCCGCGTCCGGTACGTGCCGGTGCAGGACCCGACCCGGGTGCGCGACGTCCGGGTCGCGGCGGAGGAGGCCGCGGCGGAGGCCGGGCTCGACGAGCGGCGCACCGCCGACGCGGCTCTGGTGGCGACCGAGCTCGCCACCAATCTCCTCAAACACGCACAGGCGGGAGAGATGATCGTCGACGTAGTGGACCCACCGGTGCCGGACGAGGGCCGGCCGGGACGGGTCGTGCAGATCACCGCGCTCGACCACGGGCCGGGCATCGCCGATGTGGACGGTGCGCTGCGGGACGGGTTCTCCACCACCCGCTCGCTCGGCGCGGGCCTCGGCACCTGTCGTCGTCTGGCCGACGACTTCGGCCTGCACAGCGCGCTCGGCCGGGGCACCGTGGCGGTGGCGCGCCTCGGCTCCGCCGTCGGCGAGGGCTCCGCCGGAGCCCCCGGTGCGCGCGCCGGCGGCGTGAACGTGCCGTTCGCCGGGGCGGACTTCTCGGGGGACGCCTGGGCCTGGGTCGGGTCCGGTGACCGGCTGACCCTGATGCTGGCCGACGGGCTGGGCCACGGGAGCGAGGCGGCACGCGCCTCGACCGCGGCCGTCGAGGAGCTGCGCCGCTGGGCCCCGCTCCCGCCCGCCGAGTGTCTGTCCAAGCTCCACACGGCGCTGGCCGGCACCCGGGGCGCGGCCGTCGCCGTGGCACAGCTCGACACCTGGGCCGGCCGGCTGCGCTTCGCGGGGATCGGCAATGTGACGGCCCGGCTGCGGGAGGGCGACCGCTGGCGGTCCCTGCTGTCCCGGCCCGGCATCGTCGGGGTGCACCGGCCGCTGACCGTGCGTGAGGACGAAGTCGACTGGACCCCGGAGAGTCTGTTGATCCTGCACACCGACGGTCTGCCCAGCCGCTGGACCCCGGCCCCGGACACGGGGCCGCCGACGGCCGACCCGGCCGTGACGGCCGCCGTCGCCGTCCGTGACGCCGGCAGTCTTGCGCGCCCGGTGCGGGACGACACCGCCGTGGCCGTGCTGGCCCCCGCACCGCCGGAGCGCCCATGACGCGCACCTGGCGGATCCGGACCGTCACGGACGCGGCCCGCG
This sequence comes from Streptomyces caelestis, assembly GCF_001279005.1. Lineage (GTDB taxonomy): Bacteria > Actinomycetota > Actinomycetes > Streptomycetales > Streptomycetaceae > Streptomyces > Streptomyces heliomycini. The sequence continues at coordinate 77,901 of NZ_LGCN01000198.1, read as the reverse complement.
CCCGTATCGCCGTGGCGCGGCTGGCCGCGGCGCACGGGGTGACCACCGTCGAACGCGCCCGGCTGACCGCGGAGCTCAGCGGCCGGCTGCGGCAGTGCCTCACCAAGGGCGGTGTCTGGGTGCTCACCCTGGACGGCCCGTCCGCCGGGGACGGAACGCTGCACGCCGCGGTGGTGCCGGCGCCGGACGCGGGCGCCGCCGGACGCACCCCGTGGACCATGGCCGTACCGTGCCCCGAGCCGGGCCGGGTGTCCGACGTCGGCACGGTGACGGAGGACCCGGCCGTCCTGTCCGAGGCGCTGCTGGGCGCCGACGAGGACACGGCCGCGGTACTGGACAAGCTCGCCGAGCAGGAGGAACTGGTCGCCTTCCACCGGGAGGAACTGCACCAGACCAACCAGGGCGTCCTGGCGCTGCACGCCGAACTGGACGCGGCGGGACGCGCGCAGCGGGAGGCGTTCGCCGCCGAGCGCCGGGCCCGCAACGAGGCGGAGAACGCGCGCCGCAGGCTGATGTTCCTGGCGGACGCGAGCGCCGTGCTGAACGCCTCGCTCAACCACGACGAGATCGTGCGCCGGCTGCCGGAACTGCTGGTGCCGCGGTACGCCCGCCACGTCGACGTATGGCTGTTCGACCAGGAGGACGACCGGCATCCGCCCACGTCCCATCCACGGGCGGCGACCCGCGCCGCCCGCACCGGACGCCCGCAGTACGCCGCCGCCCACCCCGGCGGCCTGCCCGGGGTGGACGACCAGCCCGCGTCGGCCCTGGACCCCGACCGGCCGCTGCTGTGCATCCCGCTGCTGACGCACCGGGAGCCGCTGGGCGTGCTGACGCTGTCGCCACCCGGTGAGCGCTGGGACCCGGACGACGCCGTGATGCTGCTCGAACTCGCCCGGCGGGCCGGCACGGCCATCGACAACGCCCGCCGCTTCGAGCACAACCGCGACATCGCCGAGACGCTGCAGCGCGCCCTGCTCACCGAGCTGCCGACGACGCCGGGCCTGAGCCTGGCCGCGCGCTATCTGCCGGCCACGCACGGGCTGAACATCGGCGGCGACTGGTACGACGCCTTCCGGCAGCGCGACGGCGGTCTGATCACCGTGATCGGGGACGTGACCGGGCACGGGCTGCACGCGGCGGTGATGATGAGCCAGCTGCGCACCGCGCTGCGCGCCTACGCCGTCGACGGCGACAGCCCCGGCCGGCTGCTGACCCGGCTGCACGAGTACCTGCGCCACCTCCAGCCCGATCTGTTCGCCACCGCGGTCATCGCCCGGTTCCATCCGGACGGGCACACGCTGACGTGGGCCGCCGCCGGTCATCCGCCGCCGGTGCTGCGGCTGCCCGACGGGCGGGTGCGCACCCTGGACGCCAAGCCCGGCGCGATGCTCGGCATCCCACTGCGGCAGGACATCGCCGACCACACCGAGCGGCTGGCGCCCGGTTCGACGCTCGCGCTCTACACGGACGGGCTGGTGGAGCGGCGCGCCCAGGGCATCGACCCGGGCATCGAACGGCTCGCGACGGCCCTGGGTTCGTTCGGTTCCGCGGAGCTGGACGCGGATCTGGAGGGCTCGGCGGACCGGCTCCTGCCTCCGCTGCTGAGCGATTCCGAGCGCGACGACGACGTCTGCCTGCTGCTCTGCCACCTGCGCGGCTGAACCGGCCCCGGCTCTCCTCCCGGTGCGTTCGCGCGAAGGTGCGGGCATCGTGGTGCTGAACAGGGGCACGCGTCAGTTGTCGATGTTCGAGGCAGACCGCCTGGAGCCGCAGGAAGGGATGGACACCGTGACACGACCCAGGATCCTGGTGGTGGGCGCAGGTTTCGCCGGCGTGGAGTGCGTGCGCCGGCTGGAGCGCAGGCTCGCCCCGAACGAGGCCGACCTCACGCTGGTGACGCCGTTCTCCTATCAGCTCTATCTGCCGCTGCTCCCCCAGGTGGCCTCCGGTGTGCTGACCCCGCAGTCGGTCGCGCTCTCCCTGCGCCGCAGCGAGAAGTACCGCACCCGGATCATCCCGGGCGGGGCCATCGGCGTGGACCTGAAGTCCAAGGTCTGCGTCGTCCGCAGCGTCAACGGCGAGATCGTCAACGAGCCGTACGACTACATCGTGCTGGCCCCCGGCAGCGTCACCCGCACCTTCGACATCCCGGGGCTGACGGACCACGCCTTCGGACTCAAGTCGCTCGCCGAGGCCGCCTACCTCCGCGACCACGTCATCTCCCAGCTCGACCTGGCCGACGCGAGCCACGATCCGGCCGAGCGGGCCTCGCGGCTGCAGTTCGTGGTCGTCGGCGGCGGTTACGCGGGCACCGAGACCGCGGCCTGCCTCCAGCGGCTGACGCACGCCGCCGTCAAGCGCTACCCGCGGCTGGACCCGGGCCTGATCAAGTGGCATCTCATCGACATCGCGCCGAAGCTGATGCCCGAACTGGGCGAGAAGCTCGGGCGCAGCGCGCAGGAGATCCTGACCCGGCGCGGCATCGAGATCTCGCTGGGCGTCTCCATCGCGAAGGCGGGCGCCGAGGAGGTCACCTTCACCGACGGCCGGACGGTGCCCACCCGCACCCTGATCTGGACCGCCGGTGTCGTCGCCAGCCCGCTCATCGCCACGCTCGACGCGGAGACCGTCCGGGGGCGGCTCGCGGTCAACGCGGACATGTGCCTGCCGGGCCACGACGGGGTGTTCGCGCTCGGCGACTCGGCCGCGGTGCCCGACGTGGCCAAGGGCGACGACGCCGTGTGCCCGCCGACCGCGCAGCACGCCCTGCGGCAGGGCAGGCACGTCGCCGAGAACGTCATCGCGGCGCTGCGGGGACAGCCGACGCGGCCGTACGTCCACAAGGACCTCGGGCTGGTGGTGGACCTCGGCGGCACCGACGCGGTCTCCAAGCCGTTCGGTCTCGAACTGCACGGCCTGCCCGCCCAGGCGGTGGCCCGCGGCTACCACTGGTCGGCGCTGCGCACCGGTGTCGCCAAGACGCGGGTCATGACCAACTGGCTGCTGAACGCGGTCGCCGGGGACGACTTCGTGCGCACCGGGTTCCAGGCGCACAGGCCGGGCAGCCTGCGGGACTTCGAGTACCTGGACGCCTACCTGACGCCGGAGCAGGTGCGGCAGCACGTCACGGAGGCGGGCCGGGCGGCGCGGTGATCCAAGGGGCGGGAGACGGTTCGCGCCCGGGGTCGCCGGGATCCGGGTGTGCGTGCGCGACGGGAGAGAGTGCGGCGGAGTGAAGGCGGCGGGACGCTCGGTGCGGACACGACTGCGGGACCGTCTGGCGGCGTCCGACCCCGGTCTGCTGCGGCTGACGGCCGGGCTGCGGACGGTGGGGGCGGTCGCGCTGACGCTGGCCGTGCTCGCCTCGGCGGGGTCGGACATCACCCATCTGGTGGCGGGCGCGATGGCGGCGATGGTCGCCACCTTCTCCATCCGGGAGCGGCGGCGCGACGCCCAGGCGGTCACGCTGGCCGTCGGCCTGCCGGTCGCGCTGGTGTCCGTGTCGCTGGGCGCGGTGCTCAGCGCCCGGGTCGTCGTCGGGGACGTCTTCTTCGTCGTCCTCATCTTCTGCGCGGTCTACGGCCGCCGGTTCGGCGACCGCGGGACCGCGCTCGGGCTGATCGGCTTCCAGGTCTACTTCCTGTCCCTGTTCGTCGGCGCCTCCGCCTCCGGGCTGCCGGAGCTGTGGGCCGCCCTGACCGTCGCGTTCGCGTGCAGCGCGCTGGTGCGGTTCGCCGTCGTCCCCGTGACGCCCACGGGGACGCTCGCGCGGCTGCGCCAGGCCTTCCGGGCCCGGCTGGGCCGGCTGGTCTCCGCGTACCTGGCGCTGCTGGACGCCGGGCCGGACGAGGTGGACAAGGCGCTGGAGGACGTGCGGGAGGGCAACGCCCGGCTGCACGAGACGGCCCTGATGATCCAGAGCCGGCTGGAGGAGGGCACGCCCGACGAGTCGTCGGCGCGGCTGGTGCAGCGCCGGATCGCGGACGCGGAGATCGCCGCCGAGCGGCTCGGTCTGCTCCTGCTGTCGGCGCGCAGCGCCGAGCGGGCGGACACCCTCACCCTGCACCTGCCGGGCGCGCCCGCCCCGGAGGTGGGCCGACTGCCCGGCCCGGACGAGTCCACGGCCGTACTGCGGCGGGACCTGCTCGCGCTGCGGGCCCTGGTGGTGCGCGCCGGGCCCGGCGGAACGGGCGTGGCCCAGCTGCGCAACCGGCTGCTCGGCTACCGGGACGAGGAGAACCTGCCGGCCGCCACCCCGGCCGTGCGGGACGTGTTCCGGGCCGTCGGCGAGACCGCCCGCGCCGTCATGGGGCTGCGCGTCGCCCTGGAGGGTCCGCAGGACGAGTCGGACGACAGCCCGGCGACGGCCCGCTCGCGGGAGGAACTGGACGCCGAGGACGCCGCCATCGACGCCGGTGAGGAGGAGGAGCCGGCCGAGCGGCGGAAAGGGCTGCAACGGCCCACCACGCGGGCCGCCGCGCAGGTCGCCGTGGGCTCGACGCTGGCCATCGCCGGCGGCGAGCTGCTGTCCACGGACCGCTGGTACTGGGCGGTGCTCACCTGCTGGATCGTGTTCATCAACACGGCCTCGACCGGCGAGATCCTGGTCAAGGGCTACCGGCGGCTGCTGGGCACGGTGTTCGGCGTCGTCGCCGGCATCGTGCTGGCCGGCCTGGTGGGCCCCCACACCTGGACGGCCTTCGCCCTGGTGCTGGTGCTGATCTTCACGATGTTCTACACGGCGCCGCTGTCCTACACGCTGATGTCGTTCTTCGTGACGGCGATGCTGGGGCTGCTCTACACCCTGCTGCACACCTACAGCTGGGAGGTGCTGGTGCTGCGGGTGGAGGAGACGGCGCTGGGCGCGGCCTGCGGGGTGGTCGCGGCGGCGCTGGTCCTGCCGGTGCGCACCGACCGGCGCACCGACGAGCTGCTGGTCACCGTGCTGGAGCGGCTCGCGGAGGTGACCGAGGCCGCCGTCGGTCAGCTCAGCGGCGGGCCCGCGGGCGACCTGCTGGACAAGGCGCGGCGGTTGGACCAGGCGCTGGGCGACCTGCGCTCCGCCACCCAGCCGCTGACGCATCCGGTCACCCCGCTGCGGGCCCGGCGCACCAACGCGCGCTATGTGGTGGCGCTCCTCGAGACGTGCGCGTACCACGCGCGTTCGCTGGCCGCCACGGCGGAGTTGCTGCCGACCCACCCGTCGATCGCGGCGGACCCCCGGCTGCGCGGGGCGGCGGGGCGCACGGTGCGCAACATCGTGACGATCGCGGACCGTGTCGCCGACGAGGACGTCACCGCGCCGGTCGGGACCGGGCCCAGCATCGCGTCCCTCCTGGGCGGCGACGGCACCACCCGCTACGGCCGCGTCACCGACCGGGTGCTGCGCCACCTGGAGCGCCTGGACGAGGCCGTGGTGGGCCTCGCCCGCCCCCTGGGCGTCCCGGTGACGGCCCCCGACCGCTGAGCCGCGGTCCCCCGGTACGCCCGGACACCTCCCTCCGGCGGCCGGGCGGTCACCCACGCCGGCCCCACGCGTGCGCCCTCGCCCGGCGTCCGGACGCCGTCACCGGCGCCTTCACGAACCGACCGGCGGGCCGTCGGCCCGCGCCCCCGCGCCCCCGGCCCGACCAGAACCGCACGTCCGGGTCCGCCCGACCGGCGAACCGCCGACCCCGGCCTGCTCCGGACCGCCCGCACGTACACCGGTCGGGCCTCGCCCATGCGTACGGCCCCGGTCGGTGCCGGGGCCGTACGCGCGGGCGGGACGCGGGCGGGGTTCAGAAGTCGGTCGGGAGGCCGCTGGCCTCAGCGATGCCCCGCAGCTCCTCGTTCTGGCGGTGGCGGTCCCTGATGTAGCCGGCGATCTCGTCCAGGCGGGAGGGGTCGGCGGCGGTCGCCGCGTCGGTGACCACCCGGACCGGTCCGGTGTCGTCGACCTCCAGCTCGACCACCTCGTTGTCCAGGCGGCCGGTGACGGCGGTGGCGATGACGAGGGCGGCCTCGTCGCGGACCTCCTGGGGCAGTTCCTCGTCCCCGCCGTCCAGCGCGAGGTCCATGCCGGACAGCCGGTGTTCCTCGATCGCCTGGAGGACCGGCTCCACCACATGGAGCAGAAGCCGGTAGTCCTCGGTGTCCATCCGGACCCGCAGGAGGTCGAGATAGACGTCCACGGCCCTGCCTTCCGGGGGAATCTCGGATTCGCTCATCCGCTTCGGGTTCCCCGCACGCCGCGGGTCATACGGAGGCCGGGGTGGCGGCCTCGCGCGCGTCCTGTCCGGCCGTGGCCAGCCAGCCGCGCGCGGTGGTGAGCGCGTGGCGTATGTCGCGGGTGCCGGTCGACACGCACAGGGTGTAGGCCAGGTCGCCGATCCGCGGGTTCGGGCCGGCCGGTCCGCTTCCGGCCGCCGTCAGGGTCTCGTACTCCTCGACGAGCCGGCGCAGCACGGTGGGGTGGGGCTTCAGCATGTGTCTCGCTTCCTGGTGGGGCGGGCGCCGCTCACGCCGTCGCCGAGTGTCCGCCGGCGCCGCGGCGGCCGGCGCGCTGTCCCATCACGTCGGCGCGCACCCGGGCGCAGCTGCGGCTGATGAGACGGGAGACGTGCATCTGGGAGATGCCCAGCCGGTCGGCGATGCGGCTCTGGGTCATGTCCTCGAAGAAACGCATGTAGAGGATGGCGCGCTCGCGCTCCGGCAGCTTGCGCAGGCCCTCCTTGGCGGACTCGCGGTCGACGACGACGTCGTAGGAGGCGTCCGCGGCGCCGAGGGTGTCGGCGAGGCTGTAGCCGTCGTCGTCGGACGACAGTTCCGCGTCCAGGGAGAGGGTGCTGAAGCTCTCCAGGGCCTCCATCCCGGCGCCGACCTCCTCCTCGGTCAGCCCGGTGTGGGCGGCGATGTCCGTCACGGACGGCTCGGGGCTGCCGGGGTTCTGGGTGAGCTCACGCCGGGCCACCCGCACCTTGTTGCGCAGTTCCTGCACCCGGCGGGGCACGCGCAGGGCCCACATCCGGTCGCGGAAGTGCCGCTTGACCTCGCCGGTGATGGTGGGGACGGCGTAGCTCTCGAAGGCCCCACGGCTCGGGTCGAAGCGGTCGATGGCCTTCACCAGGCCCAGGGCGGCCACCTGGCGCAGGTCCTCGACGGACTCGCCGCGGTCGCGGAAGCGGCCGGCGATGCGGTGGGCCATGGGCAGCCACGCGGTGACGAGTTCGTCACGGACGGCGTCCCGCTCGGGGCCGTCCTCCAGGGAGGCCAGCCGGGTGAAGAGGGCGGTGGTGTCGGGGGCGTCGTCGTGCCGCCTGCGGGGTGCGGCGGTCGTCGTGTCGGAGGGGCCGGGACGATGGGCGGTCGTGTCAATGAGCATGCGGTTCGCTCCCGAACGGTGGTTTCAGGGATCTACCGCGGGAGGGCCGCCGCCGGGACGCCCGGAGGGTCCACAGCAGTCGTGCCACTCCCGCTGGCGCGCCTCCGGTCCGAAGCACGAACCTCCGATTGCCCCCTCACCGGTGGAACAAACTCCGCTTCTTCGCACGATGTGCCGGGGCCCGTCGCGGCCGGTCAGGGCAGGGGCACCACGGCGGTGATGCACTTGCCGCCGGCGGGCAGGTCGGACACCCGGACGTCGCGGGAGAGCCGGCACACGATGGGCCAGCCGTGACCGCCCGGACGGCGGCGTCCCTGCCGGTCGGCCGGCGGCACGACGACGGGGAGCTCGTCGCTGCGGTCGCTCACCGACAGACGCACTCCGGGACCGCTCACGTCGACCTGGAAGTCGGTGATCCCGCCGCCGTGCAGCATGGCGTTGGTGGTGAGTTCGGAGGCGACCAGCAGGGCGTCCTCCAGGGCTTCGGCGTCGCAGGGGGTATGAGTGACCCGGCAGCGTTCGGACACCGCTCGCACGACGGCCTCGCGGACCTCGGCCGGACGGCACGGGCAGGGGGATGCGGCCCGGCGCACGCCGGGCGCTTCGAGGGGTTCGGTCGTGTGCTCCTCATACATCGCGCGACTCCTGATCGGTGACGGAATGGGCGGATAGCGCCTCGGACCTCCCTTTTCGGCTCACCTGTCCCGGTACCGGCAAACCTCCCGTTCGTTCTCCGCACACCTGTCGCCCTGCCTGTCGTCCGATCGGCGCACGGGGGTACGCGGACGGTATGACCGACGTGGTGGATTCGGACGAACTGATGCGGCGCATCCAGCGGGCACGGGCCTGCGCGGCGCAGGAGGAGCGGGCCTGGCGGGCCCGGGGCGAGGAACTGGGGCGGGCGGGCACCGGCGATCCCGGAGCGGCGCGCGACGCCGAGGTGCGCGGGGTGGCCTACGGGGTGGTGCTGCGGGTGCTGGACGAGATCCTGACGCCGGGCAGGCACGCGGCGGAGGGCTGAACCGGAGGGCGGGCCCAGCGGGTTGGCGTCGGCCGGCCCCGGGCACCCGGGGCGCATGACGGTCGGTCACGGCCGGGGCCGGCCGCGGGCATGCACCTGCCGGACCCGTCGGATCCCGGGCTGGACACGGTCCGGGTGGTGGACGAGCGCGCCGGCTGAGACCAGTGAAACAGGTCACCCGCCCCGATTGCTTGAGCGCCGTCGGAATGGTTTATCGTTCATTCATACGTGGTGGCGGAGTCGCCCCCCGTCCTCCGGACACCACCGCTTGCGGCCCTGGCTGGCTTCCCCCGTCCAGCCAGGGCTTTTTCCTGCCCGGCCGGGGCCGGCGCACAGGAACCGGACTTCTCGTGTCCGCCGAGGTGCCCCGAACGGCCGCAGCGGCTGAAATGAACGTAGGGAAAGCACCGGAACCGAATGCCCGGCGAGGAGCCCCGCGCCATGACCAAAGCGATCAAACTCCTGACCGCCCTTCCCCCGCCGCAGCGCGAGCGCCTGATGGCACTGGCGCGGGAGGTGTCCTTCCCCGAGGACACCCGGATCTTCGAGTCGGGGGGCGTCGCCGACCGGTTCTGGGTGATCCGCTCCGGCGCGGTCTCGCTGGACCAGCGGGTGAACGACCTGCGCCGGGTGACCGTCGCCGGCCTCGGCACGGGTGATCTGCTGGGCTGGTCCTGGCTGTTCCCGCCCCACCGGTGGGACTTCGGCGCCGTGGCCTTCAGCCCGGTGCGCGCCTACGAGTTCGACGCGGCGGCCGTGCTCCGGCTCTGCGAGGAGGACCCGCCGCTCGGGATGGCCCTGGTGCGCAGTGTCGCCGAGGTGCTCGCCCACCGGCTGGAGACGACGCGCGGCCAGTTGATGGAGCAGTACACGATGCACCGGCGCAGCGGGGCGCTGTAGAGCGGCCCCGCGCCCGGTGCGCAGCGGCGCGGGCGCCGCGGCGCACCGGGCGGCGGCGTCAGGCTCCGGCGATCAGCGTGAGACCGAGGACGATCATGGTGGCGGCGACCAGGCCGTCCAGGACACGCCAGGCGGTGGGCCGGGACAGGAAGCGGCTCAGCAGGCGGGCGCCGAAGCCGAGCGCCGCGAACCAGCAGACGCTGGCCAGTACCGCGCCCAGACCGAAGGTCCAGCGCAGCGGGCCGTGATCGGCGGCGACCGAGCCCAGCAGGAACACCGTGTCGAGGTAGACGTGCGGGTTGAGCCAGGTCATCGCGAGGCAGGTGAGCACGGCGCGGCGCCGTGAGGTCGCCGCCTCGCCCTCCGTCTCCAGTCCGGCGGCGGCCGGGCGCAGCACCCGGCGGGCGGCCAGGGCGCCGTAGCCGAGCAGGAACGCGCCGCCGATCCAGCCGACCGCCGTCAGCGCGCCGGGCCAGGCCACGACCACCGCGCCGACCCCGCCGACCCCGAGGGCGATGAGCGCCGCGTCGGACAGGGCGCAGATGCCGACGACGGCGAGTACCGCGTCACGGCGGACGCCCTGGCGCAGGACGAAGGCGTTCTGGGCGCCGATGGCGACGATGAGGGAGAGGCCGGTGCCGAATCCGGCGGCGGCGGTGGTGAGGGCGCTGGTCATGCGAAGGACGCTACGGGCGGGAGGGCCCTGCAGTACAGCTAAGGATTCTTACGTACCCTTAGCTGCCGTGATGACGGATCTTCCGCTGGACCAGGTACGGACCCTGCTCGCCGTGGTGGACGAGGGGACGTTCGACGCGGCGGCGGCCGCGCTGCACGTCACGCCCTCGGCGGTGAGCCAGCGGGTGAAGGCGCTGGAGCAGCGCACGGGGCGGGTGCTGCTGCTGCGCACCAAACCGGTGCGGCCGACCGAGTCGGGCGAGGTGCTGGTCAGGCTCGCCCGGCAGGTGGGCAGGCTGGAACGGGACGCGTACGCCGAGCTGGGGCTGAGCGGGGCCGGGGAGCCGACCCGGGTGTCGGTGGCGGTGAACGCGGACTCGCTGGCGACCTGGTTCCTGGGGGCCCTCACCCGCCTGCCGGCCGATTCGCGGCTCCGTTTCGAGCTGCGCCGGGAGGACGAGGCCCATACGGCGGCGCTGCTGCGGGAGGGGACGGTGATGGCCGCGGTGACCTCGTCGCCGGACGCGGTGCCGGGCTGCTCCGTGCGGCATCTGGGGCGGATGCGCTACCTCCCGGTGGCGGACCCGGAGTTCGCCGTACGGCATCTCGCGGGACCGCTGCGGGAGGCGCTGCCCGGGGCGCCCGTGGTGGTGTTCGACCGGAAGGACGACTTCCAGGACGGCTTCGTGCGCCGGCTCACGCGCGGGCACGCCGAGGCGAGCGCGCTGCGCCACTACGTGCCGACCTCGGAGGGCTTCGTCGAGGCCGTCGCCGCGGGCCTGGGCTGGGGCATGGTCCCCGAGGCCCAGGCCGACCCCCTGCTCCGGACCGGCCGCCTCACGGTGTTCGCCCCGGACCGGGAGGTCGACGTCTCCCTGTACTGGCAGCAGTGGAAGCTGGACTCCCCCGCGCTGGCGGCGGTGGCCGGCGCGGTCACGGAAGCGGCGGCGCGGGCCCTGCGGCGCTAGGGAGCGCCGTTCGGGTCCCGCCGGGGTCGCGGGCCCCGGCACCGCTCCCCCACGCCCGGCTCCTCCCCCACTCCCGGCTTCGCTCGAGCGGGGGCCCCTGCGCGGGAGGGGCCCCACCGCCGCGTCGTCGCCGGTTGCCGGGGCTGCGGGGCGCCGCTCACCGGAGTCGGCCCGATCCGGACGACACCCCCTGGGCCAGGACGTTCCCGGCGCTCTCCAGGAGCATGTCCAGGGCCGTCGGGTAGGCGCTGGTGACCATGCGGGTGGCCAGCAGGGGCGCGGCCTCGGCGATGCGGGGGTGGGTGGCGGCGGGCAGGCGGGCGTAGGTGGAGCGCCACATCTCCTCGTCGGCGCGGCGCGCGGCGCCGGGCAGCGCCAGGGAAGCGGCGTCGAGGGCGGCGAAGGCCAGTGTGGTGTCGATGAAGGCGTGGTAGACGCGGACCGTCTCCGGCAGCGGGAAGCCCGCGGTGCGCAGCACGTCCAGCACCGCCTCGTCGGCCGCCAGTTCGTTCGCCCGGCCGGAGACCCGGCTCGCCGTGAGGACGGCGGCCTGCGGGTGCGACACATAGGCGGCGTGGATGCGCAGCCCGACGGCCCGCAGGTCGGCGCGCCACCGTCCCGTGGGGCGCCAGCCGTGCAGCGCCCGGCCGATCAGCGCGTCCCCGATGGCGAGGGTCAGCTCGTCCATGCCGCGGAAGTAGCGGTAGAGGGTGCTCGGATCGCAGTCCAGGGCGAGGCCGAGCCGGCGGGCGGTCAGGCCCGCGCCGCCGTGCTCGCGCAGCAGGCGGAGCGCCGTCTCGACGATCAGCGTCTCGGACAGCACCCGGCCGCTCTTCGTCGGCCTGCGGCGCCGTCGCCGCTCCTCGGGGACCACGCGTTTCGGCATCACCGTCTCCTCGCGTTCTTATGCCAACGCCATTGACCTTATGTCGTCGTGAGGCGTTGTATCTCCGCCCGGGGCCCCGTGCACACACCCCGGATCCAGGAGGATCCACGAGGCAGAAAGGGAGTGCTCCATCATGCGTGTACTGCTCGTGGGAGCCGGCGGCGTGGGGACCGCCGTCACCCGGATCGCGGCCCGGCGGCCGTTCTTCGACCGGATGGTCGTCGCCGACCACGACCCCGCCCGGGCCGAGGCGGCGGTCGCCGCGCTCGGTGCGGAGGGCGCCCGGTTCCACGCCGAGCGGGTGGACGCCGGCGACGAGGACGGGGTGACCGCGCTGCTCGCACGGCACGGTTGCGACGTCCTGCTCAACGCCACCGACCCGCGGTTCGTGATGCCGCTGTTCCGCGCCGCGCGCCGCGCCGGCGCCACCTATGTCGACATGGCGATGTCGCTGTCCCGGCCGCACGCCGAGCGGCCGTACGAGGAGTGCGGGGTCAAGCTCGGCGACGAGCAGTTCGCGCGGTCCGGGGAGTGGGCGCGGTCCGGTGCGCTGGCCCTGGTCGGCATGGGGGTGGAGCCGGGGCTCTCGGACGTGTTCGCCCGGTACGCCGCCGACGAGCTCTTCGACGTGATCGAGGAGATCGGCGTCCGCGACGGCGCGAACCTCACGGTGGACGGCTACGACTTCGCGCCGTCCTTCAGCATCTGGACCACCATCGAGGAGTGCCTCAACCCGCCCGTGGTCTACGAGAGGGACCGCGGCTGGTTCACCACCGAACCCTTCAGCGAACCGGAGGTGTTCGACTTCCCCGAGGGCATCGGCCCGGTGGAGTGCGTGAACGTCGAGCACGAGGAGGTGCTGCTCGTCCCGCGCTGGGTCGACGCCCGCCGGGTGACCTTCAAGTACGGCCTGGGCCGCGAGTTCATCGACACGCTCAGGACGCTGCGCCTGCTGGGACTGGACCGCACCGAGCCGGTGACCGTGCCCGGCCCGCAGGGCCCGGTGCGGGTCTCCCCCAGGGACGTGGTGGCCGCCTGTCTGCCCGACCCGGCGACGCTGGGCGGGCGGATGCACGGCAAGACCTGCGCCGGCACCTGGGTGCGGGGCGTGAAGGACGGGGCGCCGCGCGAGGTGTACCTGTACCACGTGGTCGACAACCAGTGGTCCATGGCCGAGTACGGCTGCCAGGCCGTGGTGTGGCAGACCGCCGTCAATCCCGTCGTCGCCCTCGAACTGCTGGCCACCGGCGCCTGGTCGGGCACGGGCGTGCTCGGTCCGGAGGCGTTCCCCGCGGGACCGTTCCTGGAGCTGCTGACCGCGTACGGCTCGCCCTGGGGGCTGCGCGAACAATGACCGCTCGCACGGCGTCACGTTGTTTCACCGCCCGTCGACAGGTCACCCGAAAGGAGCAAGGCGCCCATAAGGGCGTCTGTCCGTACCCAGACCGATCGCAGGTGACTCTCGATGGACAACTGGCGCAGCCGTGCGGCCTGCAGGACCGAGGACCCCGACCTCTTCTTCCCGATCGGCACCACCGGCCCCGCCCTGATGCAGACGGAACAGGCCAAGGCCGTGTGCCGACGCTGCCCCGTGCAGGAGCAGTGCCTTCAGTGGGCGCTGGACACGGGGCAGTCCCTCGGGGTGTGGGGCGGTACGAGCGAGACGGAACGCCGCGCCCTGAAGCGCCGCATCGCCGCCCGGCGCTCCTCCGGCTAGCCGCGGGAGCGTCCGGCCGGGTCGCCGGAGCCCCGCGCGGGGCGTTCGGCGGCCGGTGCGGCGCGGTGGTCCACGTCACCGGAAGGGACCGAACCATGAGCGTGCGTGTGCGCCGTGTCTACGAACCGCCCGAGCCGGACGACGGCGTCCGGGTCCTGGTCGACCGGCTGTGGCCGCGCGGTCTGGCGAAGGACGCGGCGCGGGTGGACGAGTGGCCCAAGGGGCTGACCCCCTCCGCGGAACTGCGCCGCTGGTACCACGCCGCCGACCGGCCGTACGAGGAGTTCCGCGAGCGCTACGAGGCGGAACTCTCCGCTCCGGAGGCCGCCGGACTCCTGGACCACGTCCGTGAGCTCGCCGGGAGCGGCCCGGTCACCCTGCTGACCGCCGCCAGGAGCCCTGGGACCGGTCACGCGGCGGTGCTGGCCCGCCTCCTGGAGGACTGAGGGGCGGGCCGCGTGCCCTACGCCGTCTGTGCGGCCGCCGCCCGTCCGGCCGCCCGGCCGGAGAAGAGGCAGCCGCCGAGGAAGGTGCCCTCCAGGGCGTTGTAGCCGTGGAGACCGCCGCCGCCGAAGCCCGCCACCTCGCCGGCCGCGTACAGCCCCTCGACCGGCCGGCCGTCGGCGCCCAGCGCGCGGGAGTCCAGGTCGGTCTGGATCCCGCCGAGGGTCTTGCGGGTGAGGACGTGCAGCTTGACGCCGATCAGCGGGCCGGCCGCGGGGTCGAGGATGCGGTGCGGGGTGGCGACGCGGCCGAGGCGGTCGCCGATGTAGCGGCGGGCGTTGCGGATGCCCTGCACCTGGGCGTCCTTGCTGTACGCGTTGTCCATCTGCAGGTCGCGGGCCTCGATCTGACGGCGTACGGCGGCCGCGTCGAGCAGGGGTTCGTCGGTGAGGGCGTTCATCTTCTCGACGAGCTGCTCGACGGTCGGGGCGGTCACGAAGTCGGCGCCCTTGCGCAGGAACGCGTCCACCGGCCCGGGGGCGCCCTTGCCGAGCAGGCGGGTGCGCAGGAAGCCGGCCCGGTCCTTGGCGGTGATGTCGGGGTTCTGCTCGGAGCCCGAGAGGGCGAACTCCTTCTCGATGATCTTCTGGGTGAGGACGAACCAGGAGTGGTCGTGGCGGGCGATGTCGCCGGTGGTGCGCAGGTGCTTCAGCGTGCCGAGGGTGTCGTAGCCGGGCAGACAGGGGTCGGGCAGACGGCGGCCGAGGGCGTCGAACCACATCGAGGACGGCCCGGGCAGGATGCGGATGCCGTGTCCGGGCCAGACCGGGTCCCAGTTCCGCAGTCCCTCGGTGTAGTGCCACATGCGGTCCCGGTTGACCAGGCGCACGCCCGCGCGGGCGCTGATGTCGAGCATCCGCCCGTCGACGTAGGCCGGCACTCCGGTGACCATCGCGCGGGGCGGGGTGCCCAGCCGCTCGGGCCAGTGGCGCCGGACCATGTCGTGGTCGGCGCCGATGCCGCCGCTGGTGACGATCACGGCCTGGGCGGTGAGTTCGAACTCGCCGATCCTCTCGCGGCTGGAGGCGACCCCGCGCGGTGCGTCGTCCTCGGCCAGCACGGTGCCGCGCACCCCGCGCGCGGTGCCGTCCTCGACGACGAGTTCGTCGACCCGGTGGCGGTGGTGGAAGGTGAGCAGTCCGTCGCCCACGGCCCGCCGGGCGTACCGGACGAAGGGGGCGACGACGCCGGTCCCGGTGCCCCAGGCGATGTGGAAGCGGGGCACGGTGTTGCCGTGACCGTCCGCGCGGAGGTCGCCGCGCTCGGCCCAGCCGACCGTGGGCAGGAAGGTGATGCCGTGGCCGTCCAGCCAGGACCGCTTCTCCCCCGCCGCCCACTCGACGTAGGCCCTCGCCCAGCGCACCGCCCAGCTGTCCTCGTCGTCGAGCCGGTCGAAGCCCGCGCTGCCCCGCCAGTCGTTCCAGGCGAGGTCGAAGGTGTCCTTGACGCCCAGGCGCCGCTGCTCCGGCGAGCCGACGAGGAACAGCCCGCCGAAGGACCAGAAGGCCTGGCCGCCGAGGTTGGCGGCGTTCTCCTGGTCGACCAGGGCGACCCTGCGGCCCCTGGCGGTCAGCTCGTGGGCCGCGACGAGGCCCGCGAGTCCCGCTCCGACGACGATGACGTCGGCATCCATGGCGACCGTCCCTTCCTGTTATCCGGTGAGCAGCGCGGTCAGCAGTTGCTTCAGCCAGGCCCGGGCGCCCGCGACGTCCCGGTCCAGCAGCAGGCGGGTGGTGACGCCGTCGTAGGCGGCGATCACGGCGTGCGCGGCGCCCTCGGCGTCGCCGAGCACGGCGGGCAGCCCGGTGTGGCCGCGGGCCCGGGCGAGCCGGTCCGCGACGGCCCTGCGCAACCGCGTCCGGTGCTCCAGCAGGGCGCGCGCCACCTCCGGGTCGCGGGCGGCGTGCACCAGGAAGTCGGTCTTCACCAGCAGCCAGTCGCGGTCGAGGAGCAGGACCTCGGTGACGCGGTCCACTGCGGCGGGCACGTCGAGGTCGGGTCCGTCCTGGGCGAGGGCCCCGGCGACCTGCTCGGCGATCAGTTCGGCGCGCCGCGTGTACAGGGCGAAGAACAGTTCGTCCAGGCCGGCGAAGTTGGAGTAGAAGGCGCCCCTGGTGTACCCGGCTGCCTCGCAGACCTCCTCGATCGAGACGTGTCCGAAGCCCTTGGCGGCGAAGACGGAGAACGCGGCTTCGAGCAGGTTCGCGCGCGTGCGCAGACGGCGCCCGGTGACGCGCCCCGCCCTGCCGCCCGCCGTCATGGCCGCCCCTCCGTTCGATTCGATACGGGAACGTATCCGATGCACCGGTGTATCGGAAGGCCCGGGAGCGGCGGAGTTCGCGCCACGGTCCCGCCGGGTCCGACGCGCCGGAAGCCTGTCCTCCCCGCCCCCGCTCCCCCACACTGGGCCGCACCCGGACGGGGAGGGGCCGATGGGCGCGGACACGGGGCGAGTGGAGCGGGCCGGCCGGCGCGGCGAACTGGACGTGCTGCGCGCCCTGGTCGTCGTCGGGCTGGTCTTCTTCCACGCCGCCCTCGTCTTCTCCCCGGACGACGACTTCTACGTCAAGAACGCGGAGACGACGGACGCCGTCACCGTCCTCGCCGGGTTCGGCGTGGTGTGGGCCATGCCCGTGCTGTTCCTCGTCGCCGGTCTCGGCGCCCGGCACTCGATCCGCCGCCGGGGGCCCGGCGGGTTCGCCCGGGAACGGCTGCTGCGCCTGGGCGTCCCGCTGGTCTTCGCGACGGTCGTGCTGTGCCCCCTCCCCCAGTGGCTGCGGCTGCGCGCCGCCGACCCCGGGTACGACGAGCCGTACGGGCGGTTCTGGGCGCGCTTCCTGTCCGTGCGGCCGGACCCCGCCGACTTCCCCTTCGTCCTGGAGGGCGATCACTTCGAGACCGGGCACCTGTGGTTCGTCGTCCTGCTGCTCGCCTTCTGCCTGCTGCTCGCCCCGGTCGCCGCCCGGCTGGCGGCCGGGGCCGACCGCGTGGCGCCGGCGCTGCGACGGCGGCCGGCGCTGCTCCTGCTGCCCGCCCTGCCGCTCGCCGCCGTCAACGCGCTGCTGGGCATGGAGGAGGGTTACGCGGGCTGGAACCGCTGGGCCTACCTGCTCTTCTTCGGGTACGGCTTCGCCCTCGCGGACGACGAGCGGGTCCGCGAGCCCATGCGCCGCGCGGCGGTCCCCGTGGGCGTGCTGGGTGTGGTGCTGTTCGCCGGGACCGCGCCCGGTTTCGTCGCCGGGGACGAACCGTTCACCGCGTGGACCCCGTCCGCGCTGGCGACCCGGGCGCTGTTCGGGGCGGCCGGCTGGTGCTGGACGGTCGCGGTCCTCGGCCTGCTGGACCGGCCGGGGCGCCCGCGCGCGGGCGCCGGCCGGAGCGGGGTCCTGGCCTACCTCTCCCCCGCCGCCCTGCCGCTGTACGTGCTGCACCAGCCGGTCGTGGTCGCCTGCGCCTACGGCGTGGTCGGACGGTCCGCGCCCATGGCCGTCACGTACGCGGTGATCGTGGCCGCCTCGCTGACGGCGGTCCTCGCGCTGTACGAGTACGGGGTGCGCAGGTGGGCGGTGACCCGGTTCCTGTTCGGGATGCGTCCGGGCGCGCTCGTCGTGGACACGCCGCCACGGCCGGGCCCGCCGCCCGCGTCCGCGCCGTGATCTGCTTTCCTTCTCCCGTCCGGCAGGAACGGCCCGAACGACTGGAACGCGGAACGACCATGCGAGCAACCGTCCGGCACGTCGCGGAGGGCACCTACCTGGTGCACGGGACGAACACCAACTGGGTGATCCTGACCGAGGGGGACGCCGTCACGCTGATCGACACCGGCTACCCCGGCGACCGCGAGGGGCTGCTCGCCTCCCTGGCCGAGGTGGGGAGTCCGCCGGAGTCGGTGACGGCCGTGCTGATCACGCACGCCCACAGCGATCACCTGGGATCCGCCCAGTACCTGAGCGCCGCGTACGGCACCCCCGTCTACACCCATGAGGCCGAAGTCCCGCACGCCCGGCGGGACTTCCTGCACCAGGTGACCATCGGGCAGGTGTTGCGCAACGGCTGGCGGCCGGGCGTGCTGCCCTGGGCGGCGCACGCCCTGCGCTCCGGCGGGACGGCGGACGTGGCGGTCACCGCGCCCGAGGCGTTCCCGCAGTCCGGTCCCGGTCCGCTCGACCTGCCGGGCCGGCCCGTGCCCGTGCACACGCCCGGCCACACCGCCGGGCACTGCGCGTTCCACTTCCCGCACACCGGGGTGGTGGTGTCGGGCGACGCCCTGGTGAGCGGCCATCCCACCTCGCGGACCCGGGGACCGCAGATGCTGACGGACATGTTCCACCACGAGCGGGCCACCGCCGTCGCCTCGCTGGACGTCCTGGCCGAACTGGACGGCGGCCTGCTGCTGCCCGGGCACGGCCCGCTGCACGAGGGGCCCGTACGGGACGCCGCCCGGCTGGCGCGGGAACGCGCGCAATAGGGTGAGGTGACGACCGCCCACGAGACGAGGACACCCCCGCCATGGCACTGCAGATCAACGCCACCAACCCGGAGCATCCCGCGCTCCTGTTGGAACTGCCGTGGCACCTGCCGCTGGAGGAGTGGCCGAAGGAGTACCTGGTGCCGCTGCCGCGCGGCATCTCCCGGCACGTGGTGCGCTACGCGCGCGCCGGCGACGAGGTGATCGCGGTGAAGGAGCTCGCCCGGCGGCCCGCGCTGCGCGAGTACGAACTGCTGCGCGACCTGGACCGGATCGGCATCCCGGCGGTGGACCCGCTCGCCGTGGTCACCGGCCGCACCGACCCCGCCGGGGAACCGCTGGAGAGCGTCCTGATCACCCGTCACCTCGGCGGCTCCATGCCGTACCGGTCGATGTTCGAGACGACGCTGCGCCCGGCGACCATGCACCGGCTGATGGACGCGCTCGCCGTGCTCCTGGTGCGGCTGCACCTGGCCGGGTTCGCGTGGGGCGACTGCTCTCTGTCCAACACGCTGTTCCGGCGCGACGCGGGCGCCTACGCCGCCTACCTGGTGGACGCCGAGACCGGGGACCTGCACCCGGAACTGAGCGTCGGCCAGCGCGAGTACGACCTCGATCTCGCGCGGGTCAACATCAGCGGCGAGCTGCTCGACCTGGAGGCGTCCGGGGCGCTGCACCCCTCCGTCGACCCGATCGAGTTCGGCACCGAGATCTGCGCCCGTTACCAGGGCCTGTGGCAGGAGCTGACCCGCACCTCCGTCTACCCGGCGGGAAAGCACCACTACATCGAGCGCCGCATCCGCCGGCTGAACGACCTCGGTTTCGACGTGGCCGAGATGCAGATCGAGCACGCCTCCAACGGCGACACGGTCACCTTCGTGCCCAAGGTCGTCGACGCCGGCCACCACCAGCGGCAGCTGCTGCGCCTGACCGGCCTGGACGCCGAGGAGAACCAGGCCAGGCGGCTGCTGAACGACCTGGAGAGCTGGATGGCCACCCAGGACGACTACGCCCCCGGCGACCCCCTCGGCGCCCGCCCGGAGGTCCTCGCCCACCGCTGGGTGCGCGAGGTCTTCCGGCCCACCGTGCGGTCCGTGCCGCCGGAGCTGCGCGGCCCGATGGACGCCGCGGAGATCTACCACGAACTCCTGGAGCACCGCTGGTACCTGTCCGAGCGGGCGCAGCACGACATCGGCCTCGACACGGCCGTCGAGGACTACATCAGGAACATCCTGCCGAAGGCGCGGGAGACGCTCCAGCCGACGGCCGACTGACCCGGGCGGCCCCGCCGCGTCAGGCCGGCGGCACCACCGCCACCGGGCAGTCCGCGTGGTGCAGGACGCCGTAGGCCACCGAGCCGATCCGGGCGCCCACGGCCGTTCGGTGGGCGCGGCGGCCGACCACCATCAGCTGGGCGGCGCCCGCCACCGACAGCAGCACCTGTCCGGCGCTGCCCATCTCGACGTGCTCGACCACGTGCACGTCGGGGTAGCGCTCCCGCCACGGCGCGAGGGCCGCCGCCAGCGCCTTCCGCTCGTACGGCTCCAGACCGCCGGCCTCGTCGAGGAGCTGGAGCGAGGCGGGACTGTAGGCGAACACCGGCGGCAGGGTCCAGGCCCGTACGGCGCGCACCGTGGCCCCGCGCCGGGCCGCGGTCTCGAAGGCGAGACCGAGCGCGGCGGCGCTGTCCTGCGGGTCGCCCTGCTGGCCGACCACGATCTCGTGCCCGGCGACCTCGTTCGACGCCTGGTCCCCGGCCCGTACGAACACCACCGGCCGCTCGGCGTCGACGATCACCTGCTGGCCGACCGAGCCGACCAGGAAGCCCACGATCCGCCCGTGGCCGCGCGAGCCGAGCACCAGCATCTCCGCGTCCGCGGCGACACCGCTCAGCGTCCGCACGGCGTCGCCCTCCAGGACGTCCGTCGTCACGGTGAGGCCGGGGTGGTGTTCGCCGACGGCGCGGACCGCCTCCTCCACCGACGCGCGGACCCACTGCTCCTGCGTCGCCCGGTCGCCCGTGTCCACCGCGTCGTGCGCCTCGAACCGCCAGGCGTGCACCACCCTGAGCGGCAGCCCCCGGCGGACCGCCTCCCGCGCCGCCCAGGCCAGCGCGGCGAGGCTCTCCTCGGTTCCGTCGATCCCTGCCGTGATCGGGCGCGTCATGCGGTTCCCTCCCGTGTCGTATCCGAATTCGCGCGGTCCAGTCTTCCCTACGCCGCCGCCCCGGCCGCACGCGGTCGCGCCGCGCGGGGATCTCACTCCTCCCCGAGCGGTCCGCCGCGCTCGGGCACACGGGGGACGGGACCGGTGCGGTGGCCCCGACCGGACCGGGACCTGCGCGCCGGGGACCCGACCGCACCACGGGGGGACGTGGGGCGCGGGCCGCCGAAGCGGCGCGGACCGCGATCACGGCCGTGGACGACGATCCGGACGTCTCCCGCGCCGTGGCCCGGGACCTCGGACGGCGCCACGGTCGGCGTCGTGCCGGATCTGCGCGGGGCCGGCGAGGCCGTGCGG
Organism: Streptomyces caelestis; assembly: GCF_001279005.1. GTDB lineage: Bacteria > Actinomycetota > Actinomycetes > Streptomycetales > Streptomycetaceae > Streptomyces > Streptomyces heliomycini. The sequence goes on along the minus strand of NZ_LGCN01000198.1, from coordinate 56,876 downwards.
CTGACGCCGCGGGGTGAGGGGTACGTCGTCGTCCGGCCCGAAGAGGCGACCTTGCGGAAGGCACGGCGGCACTGAGCGTTGTTGACCCCGGCCGCCGCGCGGGTCAGGGTGGGCCACGGCGCGGATCACCACCCCCGGGCCGGAGAGGTGACAGTCGTGATCGGGATCGCCGACATCGAGACCGCGGCCGGGCGGATCGCCGGACACGTGGTGCGGACCCCGACCGTGCCGAGCCCCGGGCTGTCGGCGCTGCTGGGCGTCCCGGTCACGGCGAAGCTGGAGCTGCTGCAGCGCACCGGTTCGTTCAAGGTGCGGGGCGCGGCGGCGAAGCTGCTGTCGCTGGGCGAGGCCGAGCGGGCCGCCGGGGTCGTGGCGGTGAGCGGCGGCAACCACGGGATCGCCCTCGCGGTGACGGCCGCGGCCCTCGACGTGAAGGCCACGGTGGTGATGCCGCGTTCGGCGCCCGTGCGGGCGGTGGAGATCGCGGAGTCCGCGGGCGCCTCGGTGCGGGTGACCGACGACATGGACGGCGCGTTCGCGCTCATGACGCGGCTCCAGCAGGAGGGGCTGACCCTGGTCCATCCGTTCGACGACCCGGTGGTGATCGCCGGGCAGGGCACGGTGGGCCTGGAGTTCGCCGAGGACGCCGAGGACCTCACGGACGTCCTGGTGAGCATCGGGGGCGGCGGACTGATCGCCGGGGTCGCGGCGGCGCTGCGGGCGCGGCGGCCCGGGGTGCGGGTCTGGGGCGTGGAGACCGAGGGCGCGCAGGCGATGTCCGAGGCGCTGGCGGCGGGCGGCCCGGTGCCGGTGCGGCTGACGTCGATCGTCTCCACGCTCAGCGCCCCGGCCGTGTCCCCGCTGACGTACGAGCATGTGTCGGAGCTGGTCGCCGAGGTGCTGGTGGTGCCGGACCGGGAGGCGGTGCGGGGCTCGCTGGAGCTCGCGGACCACGCCAAGGTGTGGGCCGAACCGGCCGCCGGCTGTCTGCTGCCGGCCGCGCGGCGGGTGCTGGAGCGGGTCGGCGAGGGGGCCCGGCTCGGTCTCGTGGTGTGCGGCGGCAACGCCACCACCGGCGACATGATCGCCTGGACGGAGCACTTTGGGCTTCGCCGAACCTCCCGTTGAACGGATCCCGCCCGCTCTCCGTATCACCCGGGGAAGCGGGATCCAGCGGTTCGACGAGGGATGGCCATGGGCAGGGCGCACGTCTCCGCGGACCGGACGGTCGCCGGACGGTACCGGCTGGTCGAGATCACGCACCGTGAGACCAACCGTGTCCGCTGGTACGCCGACGACCTGCGGACCGGCCGCCCCTGCCTGGTCACGCGGATCGGCCTCCCGCAGGACGCGGGCGACACCGCCGGACGCGCGCCCTCCCGGGTCCTGCGGGCCGCCGAGCGCATGGACCGGCTGTGCCCCGGCCGGATCGCCGCCGTCGTCGACGCCGTCGAGGCGTTTGGCTCCCTGTGGACCGTCACCGCGTGGATCGACGGCGCCCCGCTCGACGAGGTCCTCGCCGAGGAGGGCGCGTTCGGCCACGTGCGGGCCGCGCGCGTCGCGCTGGAGCTGCTCGACGTGCTGGACGCCGCGCACGCCCGGGGCGTCACGCACGGGGAGCTCAGCCCCGGCCAGGTGTTCCTGCGCGAGGGCGGTCCGGCCGTCGTCACCGGGTACGGCCTGGCCGGCGCGGTGTCGGCGTCCCGGCTCACGGCACCGTCGTACGCCTCCCCGGAACAGGCCCGGGGCGAGTGGATCGGGCCCGCCGCGGACCTGTGGGCGCTGGGCGCGGTCCTCTCCACGATGCTGGAGGGGCGTCCGCCGTTCCGGGACCGCGGGCGGCCCGAGGCCACGCTGAAGGGCGTGGAGCGGCTGCCGCCGCGCACACCGGTACGGGCGGGCCCGCTCACGCAGGTCGTCCAGGGGCTGCTGCGCAAGGACCCGCGGGAGCGGCTGACCCGCCAGGTGGTGCGCGAGGCGCTCACCCGTGTGCTGCGGGAGGACCCGGGCGCCGTCCCCTCGGCGGCGCCGGGCCCCCGGCCGCACGGCGGGGCCGCCGGCGCCGTGCGGCACGCGGGCCGGGGGCGGGGCGGGCGGACGACGCTCTTCGGCACCGCGCTGGCCGTCGCCACGGTGACGGCCGCCGTGCTCGCCGCGACGCAGGGACTGCCGGGCGTCGGCGACGGATCCGCCGCCGACGCGCCACCGGCCTCCGCGTCCGGGCCGGCCGGTTCCGGCGCGCCGGACGGGCCCGGTGACCGGGACACGCCCGCCCCGCCGTCCCCGCCCCGTCCTCCTCTCCGTCTCCGTCGGACGGCGCGGACGGTCTCCCGCCCGGCTACCGGACCCACCACGCCCCGGAGGGCTTCTCCGTCGCGCTGCCCGAGGGCTGGGAGCGGCTGGACACCTCGCGCGGCGCCGACCGGGGCTACCGCGTCACCTTCGGCGCCGACGGGGACCCGCGCACGCTCGCCGTCACCTACGGCACGCGTGTGGGGTCGGACGCGGTGGCCGTGTGGCGCGACGACGTGGAGCCGCGCCTGGAGCGGTCCGAAGACGGCTACGAGCGGGTCGGCGGGATCCGGGCGACGACGTACCAGGGGCGCGAGGCCGCCGACATGGAGTGGTACGCCACCGTCGACGGCACGCGGGTGCGCACCTTCGGCCGCGGCTTCCTCCTGGGCGGCGGGCGGGGCTTCTCGCTGCGCTGGACGACCCCGGCCGCCGACCGGGAGGAACCCGCGAGCCGGGAGGCCCTGCGGACCTTCCTACGGACGTTTCGGCCCGCCGCGGACTGAACCGCGCGGGGCGCCCAGTCTGCGCAGGGGCCGCTCGTCCAGCGGGCGGGTGAGCCAGCGGGCGGTGAAGGTCCGGGCGGTGAGGGAGCAGGTGACCCGCAGGCGGTGCGGCGTCTCCAGGAACACCAGGTCCACGGCGAGGGTGTCGCCGTCGGCCCAGCCGCCGCTCACGGCGGTGGGGACGGGCTTCTCGGCGGTCGTCCAGCCCTGCCCGCCGGAGAACCGTGCGTCGAACCGTTCCCCGGCGTCGGTGAGGCCCAGGGTCCAGCCGCCACCGGCGTCCGCCGTGACCTCGGCCGCGGTCAGCTTCGGCCGGTCGGCGCAGATCCCGCCCTCCGGGGTGAACGCGGCGCCGGACCAGTCCCCGGCCCGCTCCGGCGGTACGGGGCCGCCCCCGGCCGGGGACAGGGCGAGTCGTTCGAGGCGCTCGCGCAGGGCGGTGTCCGCGGCCTGGCGGCCGGTCAGCGGTTCGGGACGGAAGGCCGGCAGGAGGTGCCGCCAGATCAGGTCGAGGTAGTCCTGCGTCCGCTCGGTCGCCGTCGTCACGGCGATCACCGCGTCGTGCTCGGGCAGCACGAGGCAGAACTGCCCGTAGGCCCCGTCGCCCCGGAATCCGTGCCGGGAGATCCAGAACTGGTACCCGTAGCCGCGGTTCGAGTCCGGCCGGTCCTCCACCCCCGTGACTCCGCCGGTCGGTATGTGCGGGTGCGAGGCGCGGGCGGCCCATCCCTCGGGCAGCAGCCGTTCGCCCTGCCGGACCCCGTCGTCCAGGTAGAGCTGGCCGAGCCGCGCGACGGCGTCGGTGGCGGCGTGCAGTCCGCTGAAGCCGATCTCGCGGCCGGTGCGGTCCCGCTGCCACAGCGCCTCGTCGATGCCCAGCGGGTCGAACAGCCGGGGCCGCAGGTACTCGGTGAGCGTCTGCCCGGTGACCCGCTGCACGATCGCGCCGAGGGTGTAGGTGCACGGCTGGTTGTAGGCGAAGACGGTGCCCGGGTCGCGCTGCGGCGGCTGGAGCAGGAATCCGCGCACCGGCTCGGCGGGGTCGGCGCCGAACGCCGCGTCGACGGTCTCGTCCTCGTGGCCGCTGGCCATGGACGCCACGTGCCGGACCAGCATCGCCCGGCTGCGCGGGTCGGTGATGTCGGCCTCGAACTCCGGGAAGTACGACAGCACCGGGGCGTCGAAGTCGAGCAGTCCCTCGGCCTCGGCGAGGGCGGCGGCGGTCGCGGTGAAGCTCTTGCTGAGCGAGTACAGCAGGTGCGGGCGCCGCGCGGTGTACGGCGCCCACCAGCCGGCGGCCACGAGGTGTCCGTGGCGCAGGATCATCAGGCTGTGCGGCTCGATCTCCGGGACCGCTTCGAGGGCGTCGAGGAGGGCGTGGACGCCCAAGGCGTCGACGCCCTGGGCAGCGGGCTCGGCGGTGGGGAGCGGGTGGGCTGTCATGGCAGGCATCCTGCCCGGCGCACCGGGGGGTGATCCACCGTTTTCCCGCCCCGGGCCGGGGGACCCGGCCGGCATGGTGCGAATCGGATACACGATGATGACCGAGCAGGCCGGCCCCCGTGAGCTGGTCGACCACGTGGTGCGGGCCGAGGCGGCCGGCTTCGACTTCTCGGTGACCTCGGACCACTACTTCCCCTGGCTGGCGTCGCAGGGGCACGCGCCGTACGCCTGGAGCGTGCTGGGCGCCGCCGCGCAGGCCACCTCGCGCATCCCGCTGATGACGTACGTGACGTGCCCGACGTTCCGCTACCACCCGGCGGTGGTGGCGCAGAAGGCGGCGACGGTGCAGCTGCTGTCCGAGGGCCGGTTCCGGCTGGGGCTCGGCTCCGGCGAGAACCTCAACGAGCACGTGGTGGGCGACGGCTGGCCGTCCGTGAACGTACGGCACGAGATGCTCGAGGAGGCGGTGGAGATCATCCGTGCCCTGTTCGAGGGCGGGCACGTCAACCACCGGGGCACCCACTTCGACGTCGAGTCGGCCAAGCTGTGGGACCTGCCGGACCAGCCGCCGCCGATCGGCGTCGCGGTCTCCGGGAAGCGGTCCTGCGCCCTCGCGGGCCGGCTCGCCGACCTGGTGATCGCCACCGAACCGAAGGCGGAGCTGCTGGACGACTTCGACCGGCACGGGGGGCGGGGCAAGCCCCGGGTGGGGCAGCTGCCGGTGTGCTACGACCCCGACCGGGAGGCGGCCGTCGAACGCGCCCACGACCAGTTCCGCTGGTTCGGCAACGGCTGGAAGGTCAACTCCGAGCTGCCGCACCCGGACTCCTTCGCGCCGGCGACGCAGTTCGTCCGGCCCGAGGACGTCGCCGCGTCGATTCCGTGCGGGAGCGACCCGGCGGACTTCGTCGAGGCCGTCCGCCCCTACGCCGAGGCGGGTTTCACCGAGGTCGCCCTGGTGCAGATCGGCGGGGAGTCGCAGCCGGCGTACCTGGACTGGTCGGAGAAGACGCTGTTGCCGGCGCTGCGGGACGCACTCGGCTGACGTCCCGGCGGTCCCCGCGTGCGGTGATTCACCCGGGGGGCCGAGCATCTCGCGCGGATGCGGGGTACTAGAGGGCTTTACGTCGGTACTTCCCGGAGGCCCTCTCGTGAACTCGATCGTGCACAAGACCCTGGTGGTGGAGCTCCAGGCGGGCGCCGCGGACCGCTTCCCCGTGCTCGCCCACCTGAGCTACGAGCCGTCCGACCCGTTCGCCGTCACCGTCGTCTTCAGCCACGACGGCAGGGTCCTCGCCCGCTGGCAGCTGGACCGGGAGATGGTCGCCGAGGGACTCGTCCGCCCGGTGGGCATCGGGGACGTACGGCTGCGGCCGGAGTCCCGGGGTGTGGGTCGGGAGCTGCGGATGGAGTTCCTCGGCGAGGCCCACGCCGACGGCGGCCGGCACCACGCGGTGGTGTTCGCCTGGGCGGAGACCGTCGGCGCGTTCCTGCACGAGACCCGGCTGACGGTCCCGCCGGGGTGCGAGGAGGTCCGCGTGGACGACTTCCTCGCGGACGTCCTCACCGGGAACTGATCAGCGCGTGGTGTGGCGGTGCCGGGCCCACATCGGCAGGCCGAACCAGCACAGCAGGTACCAGCCCACCACTCCGGTCACCAGGTACGGGACGAAGCCGTCGTGGGTGGCCACGCGCAGGATGAGCAGCAGGGAGCAGCTGGTGGTGGCCAGCAGCAGCAGGAGGCCGAGCAGGGTGAGCCGGGAGGCCCACCGCACGGCGTGCGCCTTGATGCGCCGCCCGGAGACGAGCCGGTGCAGGGACACCGGGCCGATGAGGGCGCCGGTGGCGCAGGCGCCCAGCACCACCGTGACGAGGTAGATCGTCTGGTCGGTGTCGGACAGCTTGGCGTAGGTCGGGGTGAACACGACGGTCAGCAGGAAGCCGAACAGGATCTGCACCCCCATCTGGGCGACACGGACCTCCTGGATGAGCTCCGTCCACATCCGGTCCGCCCGCTCCTCCTCCGTCTCGTTCCGCCCCCGGCGCCTGACCTCGCCCCGCTCCGTGTCCGACACGGTGCCTCCTTCCGTGGCCTCCCTCTCCGGATGCCCCGAAAGCCGCCGTCCTCCCCGGGCCGGTCGCCGGTTTGGGGGCGCGGGGCACGGTTACCCGGACGGCCGATGACACCGAGGCCAGGAGGTCGTGGGACGCATGTCGGACACCCAGCTCACCGTGACGCTCAGCGGCGGGGACGTCGACGACGCCCGGGCGGTCGTCCGGGTCCTGGAGGGCACGTTCGGGGCGGCGGACCAGCGTCCTTCCGAGGAGCACGCGACGGTCCGCGTGGCGACGTTCACCGGGGAGGAACGGGGTACGGCGGCCGGGGCCGCGGACGCGGGGCCGCTGTCGGCGCCGGTGACCGTCACCGTGCAGGGCACCCCGGAGGCGGTGCGCCGGGCGGGCGACACCCTCACGCGGTCCTTCACGGCACGCGACGAGGGCACCGTCGCCGGCGACCAGGAGCAGGAACGGCAGCTGCTCCTGGAGCCGTGACGTGCGCCGCCGCTACCAGCGGGCTTCGACCTGGTCCTTGATCCGCCGGTCGTAGAGGTCCCGGATCGCCGCGAGCGTCTCCCCGGACAGCTCCGGGAGCCGGGCGGCGGCCGCGTTGGCGCGCGCCTGCTCGGGTGAGCGGGCGCCGGGGATGACGGTGGTGACGCCGGGCTGCCCGGCGATCCAGCGCAGGGCCAGCTGGGCCGGGGTGTATCCCTCGGGGGCGAGCGCGGCGAACTCGGCGGCGGCCTCGACGCCGGTCGCGTAGTCGACGCCGGAGAAGGTCTCGCCCTGGTCGAAGGCCTCGCCGTGCCGGTTGAAGGCGCGGTGGTCGTTCTCGGCGAAGACGGTGTCCCCGGTGTACTTGCCGGACAGCAGTCCGGAGGCGAGCGGGACCCGGGCGATGACGCCGACGCCCGCCTCGCGGGCCGCCGGGAGCACCTCGCGCAGCGGCTTCATGCGGAACGGGTTGAGGATGATCTGCACGCTCGCCACGTTCGGCCGGGCGATCGCGGTGAGCGCCTCCGCGCAGGTCTCCACGCTGACGCCGTAGGCGGCGACGCGCTCCTCCGCCACCAGCGTGTCGAGGGCGTCGAACACCTCGTCGGTGGAGTAGACGGGGGTCGGCGGGCAGTGCAGCTGCACCAGGTCGATGCGGTCGACGCCCAGGTTGCGCCGCGAACGGTCGTTCCAGGCGCGGAAGTTGTCCAGGACGTAGTTCTGGGGGATCTGGTCGACCCGGCGGCCCATCTTGGTGGCGACCAGCACGTGCAGATCGGGCCGCCCGCTGAGGAACGACGCGATGGTCTGCTCACTGCGTCCGTCGCCGTACACGTCGGCGGTGTCGAAGAAGGTGACGCCCGACTCGGCGGCGGCCTCCAGCACCGCGAGGGCTTCCTTGTCGTCGACGTCGCCCCAGTCCGCCCCGAGTTGCCATGTGCCGAGACCGATCACGGAGGCGTGCTGTCCCGACCTGTCGAATGTGCGCTCTTCCATGGGGTCAGTCTGTCATCCGTGCCGCCCGGCCGGCGGGCGGCTCCGCCGTCGTGCGCCCGCTCAGACGCCGGTGGCCGCCGTCCGGCACTCGGGGTGGCCCCAGCCCTTGTCGTTCTTGGCGATCGGCTCGCCGGCCGCGTAGGACCGCCCGCACGGGCAGCGGCCGGGGAACTTGGCCTTGATCGTGCGGGACGACGAGCCGCCGCGCTGCCGGGGCGTCTTCACCGCGCCGGACCCGCGCTTCCTGGCCGCGCCGCCCGCCGGACGGTCCGGGGCGGGCGGCGGCTCGGGCGAGCCCAGTTCGCTGCCGGCGTCCTCCTGGGCGGTGGCCGCCCGGCTGGCCGCGCGGTCGGCGAAGTCGTTGAGCCGGTCGCCGTCGACCTGGTGGGCGGGGACGTAGCGGAACTCGACCGAGCGGTCCTGGAGGAGCGCGTCGATGCGGACGACGAGTTCCTGGTTGGCGACCGGCTTGCCGGCCGCGGTGCGCCAGCCGTTGCGCTTCCAGCCGGGGAGCCAGGTGGTGACGGCCTTCATGGCGTACTGCGAGTCCATCCGGACCTCGAGCGGCACGGCGGGGTCGGTCGCCGCCAGCAGCCGCTCCAGCGCGGTGAGTTCGGCGATGTTGTTGGTGGCCCGGCCGAGCGCGCCCGCCTCCCAGCGGGCCGGCCTCTCGGCGTCGTCGGCGACCACCCAGGCCCAGCCGGCGGGCCCCGGGTTTCCCTTCGAAGCCCCGTCGCACGCGGCCACAACTCGTTCACGCATGCGCCCGATCATGCCATGCCCGGACGGGCGGGCCGGGCCCGCTCACTCCACGCCGGCCACCACCGTCCCCGGCCGCGCGCCGAGCGGCCCTCGGCGGGAGCCGCCGTGCGCGCACGGATCCGACGGCGGGCCCCGTGGCGGCCCCGCCGTCGGTCGTGGTCTCACTCGCCCGCGTACGCCTTCTCCAGGGCGGCGATGTCGAGCTTGCCCATCGTCATCATGGCCTTCAGGGCCCGGTCCGCCTTCCGCCGGTCCGGGTCGCCGATCATCTCGGTCAGCCGCACCGCGTTGACCTGCCAGGAGACGCCGAACCGGTCCTTGAGCCAGCCGCAGGGGCCGTGCTCGCCGCCGCCCTCGACGAGCTTCTCCCAGTAGTGGTCGATCTCCGCCTGGTCCGCGCAGTCGAGCTGGAAGGAGATCGCCTCGTTGAACGTGAACTCGGGTCCGGCGTTCAGCGCGACGAACTTCTGGCCGTTGGCCGTGAACTCGACGGTGAGCACGGAGCCCTCGGCGCCGGGCGTGGCCGGGGTGTTGCGGACGACGTCGCCGAGGCTCGAGTCCTTGAAGACCGAGACGTAGAAGTTCGCGGCCTCCTCGGCCTGGCCGTCGTACCAGAGACAGGTGGTGAATCCGTCGGTGCTCATGGATACCTCCGGGGTGTGGGACACGGTCATGAGGGTTGACCCGGCCCGGCCCCGGAACTCATCGGCGCGGCCACCGCACCGATCCGGACGGCGGCACGCGTGGGCGCTCCGCCCGCGGCGAATCTGCCCTGGGCAGAGATTTCCCCGCCGACCCGGCGGGCCGGTCGAGAGTGGCGGCACGCGGTCGTCCCGGCCGCGTTCCAGCGACCTTCAGGAGCGCCGATGTCTCCGTTCACCGCCGGCCCGTGGCCGGCCCCGCCGCCCCGGGCCGAGGAGGGCGACACCCCGCCGACCCGGTTCGACGACCACCTCGCCGCCCAGTTGCTCGCGCAGCGCATCGTGCTGCTCGGCACCCAGGTCGACGAGGTGTCCGCCAACCGCGTGTGCGCGCAGTTGCTGGTCCTGTCCGCCGAGGACCCGCGCACCGACATCGGTCTGTACATCAACAGCCCCGGCGGCTCGGTCCACGCGGGCCTGGCCGTCTACGACACGATGCGGCTGATCCCCAACGACGTCTCCACCCTGGCGATGGGCTTCGCGGCGAGCATGGGCCAGTTCCTGCTCTGTGTCGGCGCGCCCGGCAAGCGCTACGCCCTGCCGAACGCGCGCGTCATGATGCACCAGCCGTCGGGCGGCATCGGGGGCACCACCGCCGACATCGAGATCCAGGCGGAGAACCTGGAGTTCACCAAACGGACCATCGAGCGGATCACCGCCGAGCACACCGGCCAGAGCCCGGAGACCGTCTCACGGGACGGCGACCGGGACCGCTGGTTCACGGCCGAGCAGGCCAGGGCGTACGGGATGGTCGACCGGGTGGTGGAGTCGTTCGACGACGTCCGCCCGGCCGCCGCCCGGCCCAGGATGGGGCTGCGATGACGGGGACGTACACGATTCCGAACGTCGTCGAGCGCACCCCGCGGGGTGAGCGGTCCTACGACGTGTTCAGCCGGCTGCTGGCCGAGCGGATCGTCTTCCTGGGGACGGAGATCGACGACGGGGTCGCCAACGTGGTGATCGCGCAGCTCCTCCACCTGGAGGCGGCGGCCCCGGAGAGCGAGATCGCGGTCTACATCAACTCCCCCGGGGGCTCGTTCACCTCGCTGATGGCGATCTACGACACGATGACGTTCGTCCGGGCGCCGGTCTCGACGCTCTGCGTCGGGCAGGCGGCGTCCACGGCGGCCGTGCTGCTGGCCGGCGGGAACCCGGGGCGGCGGTACGTGCTGGAGCACGCGCGGGTGCTGCTCGGGCAGCCGGCCGCCGGCGGGACGCGCGGCACGGCGTCCGACCTGGCGCTGCGGGCCAAGGAGATGGTGCGGATCCGCTCGCAGGTGGAGGAGGTGCTGGCCCGGCACACGCACCACGACGTGGCGGCCCTGCGGGCGGACATGGACCGCGACAAGGTGTTCACCGCCGAGGAGGCCGTGGCGTACGGCCTGGCCGACGAGGTGCTGACCCGGCGCCCGGTGGTGGGGATGTGAGGCGCCGGGCGCCGCTCACGCGGCCAGGCAGAGTCCGTCGCGCGCGGAGCCGGAGCCGCCCCGGGGCATGGCGGCGGCCCGCCGGCCGGTGACGCGGACCAGCTCTCCGTGGGCCCGGGCCAGGAGGTCGCCGAGGCCGAGACCGAGCGCCCGGGCGGCGGCCGCGAGGACCTCCGATGAGGCCTCCTTGCGGCCCCGCTCCACCTCCGAGAGGTAGGGCATGGAGATCCGGGCCGCGTCGGCGACGTCCTTCAGCGTCCGTTCCTGGGCGAGCCGCTCGCTGCGCAGCACGTCCCCGACGAGGTCGCGCAGCAGCGGTTCCCTGGGCGCGGGGGCCGGCTCCGGCCGCGGCGGGCCGGGGCGCAGGGGGATGACGCGGACACGGTCCGGCGCCTGGCCGGTCACCTCTCGACTGGTCACCCCCACAGCCTAGGAACTCCGGTCCCGGAAGGAAGGCGCCGGAGTTCCGCCCTGAGTGAAGGAGCGGCCCGGGCTGCCGCGCGGACCGCTCCCCCGTACCATCGGACATACGAGTGACGACCGGTGCGCACCGTGGTGTCGAGCCTCTCGAACACGGTGGGCATGGGTTCGCACGACCTGGGTACCCGTAGGGCTCGGGCATGTGTCAGCCGTGACGTTCGTGGGGAGAGGCAATGGGGACCGCCGTGATCCGGTCGCAGGCGCAGGCAGCGGAGCAGCACACCGGGGCCGGGACGGGTGACGGAGGTCTGCGGGAGGTGGCGGATCCGCGCGCCGTCGCCCCGCGCGACGCCAGGGAGCTGTCCCGCCAGTTCTTCCGCCGCCTGGCGGAGCTGGAGGAGGGCACGCACGAGTACCAGTACGCGCGCAACACCCTCATCGAGATGAACATGTCCCTCGTCCGGTTCGCGGCCGGGCGGTTCCGCGGCTGCGGCGACGACATGGACGACATCGTGCAGACCGGCATGATCGGCCTGATCAAGGCCATCGACCGGTTCGAGCTGTCCCGCGAGGTCGAGTTCACCTCCTTCGCGCTGCCGTACATCGTCGGCGAGATCAAGCGTTTCTTCCGGGACACCACGTGGGCCGTGCACGTGCCGCGCCGGCTCCAGGAGCTGCGGGTCGAGCTGGCGAAGGCCCGCGAGGAACTCGCCAGCCGGCTGGACCGGGAACCCACGGTCGCCGAGCTCGCCACGCTGATGAACATCACCGAGCGGCAGGTCGTCGAGGGGCAGATCGCCGCGAACGGGTACAACTCGTCGTCGCTGGACGCCGCCCTCACCGGTGACGGCCCGGAGAACGGCGAGGCCGTCCTGGCCGACTTCATCGGCGTCGAGGAGGAGGGGCTGCGCCTCGTCGAGGACTTCCACTCCCTCGCTCCGCTCATGGCCGAGCTCAGCGAGCGCGACCGGGAGATCATCCACATGCGGTTCGTGGAGGAGGCCACCCAGGCGGAGATCGGTGAGCGTCTCGGCTGCTCGCAGATGCACGTGTCCCGCCTGATCAAGCGGATCATCGGCCGGCTGCGCGAGGGCATGCTCGGCGAGCTCGGCTGCGCCTGACCGGGCGGAACGCCGTGGTCGGTCAGCCGGCGCCGAGGTCCAGCACCGCGCGCACGCGTTTGCCGACCGGCACGCGTTCCACCCGGACGTCCCGCGCCAGCGCGCGGACGATCTCCAGACCGTGCCGGCCGACGCGCTCGGGGTTGCGCGGGAAGACCCTGGGCAGGCTGGGGCTGCTGTCGTAGACCGCCACCGTGAGCGAGCTGTCCGTGCCCTCCAGCTCCAGGATGTACGGTCCGTCGCTGTACCGGTCCGCGTTGGTCACCAGTTCGCTCACCACCAGCAGCACCGCGTCGTCGGCCCGCTCGTCGACCGTGGCGCACCACTCGGTCCTGAGCTGCTGGAGGAAGTGCGCGGCGAACCTCCGCGCCTCGGCGATGCATCCCGGCTCGCCGGTGAAGTGTGCCGACCGCCGCAGCGGTTCCACGGGCACGTCGAAACGAGTCGGTATCACTGCCCCGTCCAGGTGAGAGGTCATGCTGGTGTCTTTCCGCGCAGCCGGGCCGGCCGGACTGATCCGCACCGGTCCTGGTACCCCGGTTCTCCCGGCACAGTCCACCTGATCCGTGTGCGCTCCCGTGGGGCGGGGAACCCGGGTCCCGCCGGGCTTCGGCGGAAGGGGCGCCATGAACGGACTGACGGCGGTGCGGAGCCTGACGACACTGCCCGTGGTGACGCCGGGCGGCGACGCCGTGGCGCACGTCAAGGACACGGTCTTCGACCCGGCGGCCGAGCGGATCGCGGGTTTCACCCTCACCGGCCGGACCCTGTTGTCGGGGTTGTCGGGGTTGTCGGGCCCGCTGCCGCGGGACCTGCCCTGGCCCGCGGTGCACTGCCTGGGCCGTCACGCGGTGATGGTCCACGACGAGGGGGCGCTGTGCGACCTGCCCCGGTCGGTGGCGCGCCGTGACGCCCTGCGCGGGCGGCTGCTCGGGGCGCACGTGCTGGCCGACGACGGCGACCTGGTGGGCACGGTGCTCGACGTGCTGGTCGAGGGCGGCGCCGGCGGCCGGCTCGTCGCGTTCCGGCTCGCCGCGCACCGGGAGCCGGTGCACGGCTCCCGGGACCGCCGGCACCAGGTGTACGTGCCGCGGGGTGAGGCCCTGAGCGTCTCCGGCCGGACGGTGGTGATCCCGGCGCACGCGACGACGTACGTCACCGACGGCCTGCCGTCCTTCGCCGCCACCGCGACCGCGGGAGGGGGACGGCCCGATGACGCTGTTCTCACGGGTGCGCGGGCTGCCGGTCCTCACCCCGGGCGACGCGGACCGGGTCGGGGCGGTGCGCGCGCTGACGGTCGACGGGGCGTGCGGGAAGGTCACGCACGTCCGGACAGGGCGCGGGCGGCTGCGCAGGGAGGCCGTGGTGGCCCGGGCCGACCTGGGCGCGGTCGGCCCGGAGCTGCTGATCGCGCGTCCGTCCGTCCGGCCGGGGTTCCACCCCACCGCGACCTGGTGGGGAGCAGGGTGCTCACCGAGTGCGGCGAGGCGCGCGGCACCGTGCTCGACGCGGCCTTCGATCCGGTCACCGCCCGCATTGAGGCGGTCCTGACGACCCTCGGCGAGCTGCCGGCCGACCGCCTGCTGGGCCTCGGCGACCACGCCCTGGTGGTCCGGACGGGCCACGGGCACCGCGGGGAGGGTGTGCCGCGCGGACGGACCTCCCGGCGGGCGGGGGCGGGCGGGGCTGCTTAGCGTGCAGACGTGAGTGCACGCACCCCTTCCGGCCCTCCGGCCGCCCGGCACGGCTGGGCGCAGGCCCTCGCCACGGTGCTCGGCGCGCTGATCGCCATGGGCGTGGTGGCCGCGCCGGGCCTGTGGGCGGCCGGCGCCACCGGTCTGCCGGGCGGTTCCTTCCCCCAGGTGGTCGCGGCGGCCGTGGTCACGGCCGTCGGCGGGACGGTGGAGCTCTCCGGTGACGCCGGCGACCTGGCCGGCACGCAGGGCGGTCTGACGGTCATGCCGCTGTCCGTCACCCTCACCGGGGCGCTGGTCGTCGGCCGGGGTTTCCTGCGCCCGCTGCGGCGCCGCGCGGTCGCCGGGGCGCCCGAGCTGGCCGGGTGGGCCGCGCGGATCGCCGCGCTGTGGCTGCTCGCGGTCCTCGGTCTCGCGCTCGCCGCGCGGCACACGTACGAGCTCTCCCTCGGGGACGGCCCGCTCGGCGACCTCGGCGACCTGTTCGGGATCAGGCCGGTGGTGGGTTTCTCCACCGACGTGCCGGCGACCGTCCTCGTCGGCCTGCTCTGGCTGGCGGGGGTGCTGGTGGTGGCGCTGTCGGTGGCGCGTGGCGCCCCGTTGCCGGCCGGGCTGCTGCGCTTCCAGGCCTCGGTGCGCCCCGCGGCGCGGGCGATGGTGCGGCTGCTGCTGGCCGCCGTCGTCATCGGCCTCGTCGTCGCGCTGGTCGTCGCCGCCACCCGGGGGCATCCGGCCGAGACGTTCGCCGTGATCCTGCTGGGGCTGCCCAACGTGGCCTGGCTGGCGCTGACGATCGGGCTCGGCGCCACCTGGGACGGCAGGGTGGAGGGGCCCTTCGGGCTGCCCATGCCGCGGGTGCTCGACGAGGTGCTGCGCACCCCGGACGTCTCCGCCCTGAACCTGGGCACGCTCACCGAGCACGACGGCGGGAGGTGGTGGTGGCTGCTGGTGGTGGTCGCGGTGCTGCTGGTGGCCACCGCGACCGTGATGGCGGCCCGCTCCCCCGCCCGGGTCCGGGCCTGGCAGCACGCCGTGCGCATGGCGGTGGCACTGGCGCTGACCGTGCTGATGATCTGCCTCACGGTCCGGATCTCCGCGCGGTTCGGCCTGTCCGTGCTCGGCATCGGTGATCTGGGGGAGGGCTTCTCCGGCCGGGTGCTGCTGAGGCCGCGGCTGTGGGGCGCGCTGGGCCTGGCCCTGCTGTGGGGCCTGGTCACCGGCTTCGCGGGGGCGCTGCTGGCACGGGCGCCGCGCCGCCGTCACGGCGCCGGGACGCCCCGGTGACTTCGGCCGGACGGGGCGGGTGCGGTCAGGCGACCGGGACTCCGAGGACGCGGGCGGCGCGCTGCATGCGCAGGGCGTCCACGGACTCGGCCAGCAGTTCGTACTCGGTGGTGTCGTCGCCGGTGGCGACGCGTATCATCCGTCCGGCGGCGAGCGCCTCGGCCACTTCCTCCTGCCGGGCGACGTCGCCGCACCAGGTGCGCAGTACGGCGGGTACGTCCGGCACGCCGTCGGCGACGGGGACGAGCGCCCCCGACGGTAAGTGCTCGGCGTCGGGCCGCGGGTCGAGGCGCTCGGCGATCCAGAGGGCGCGGTCGCGCAGCCACCACAGGGCGAGGGCGAGGGTGGGCGCCCGGTAGGTGCCGAGCGGTACGCCGATGCGCCGGCCGTCGCAGACCCCGTACGCGGTGACATGGCACAGGAATTCGTCGTGCACGTTCCCTCCCCCGCTGCGTCGCTCGCCCGCCGGGCCGGGCCGGCTGCCCGCCTCGTGGCTCGCATGCTGTGCGTGAGGGCGCCGTCGCGCGGTGTGAAGCGCTCTCGTGTCGAGTATGTTCACCGCTGAAACACTGTCACCATGTGTTTCCGGCCAGTCTCCTGGCATATTCACCGCCGCCGTTGGCCGAAACGGCACGGGTGCCGCCGACGGGCCGCACATGACCTCGGGGGTGATCGACCGCTCTTCGGGGCGGGGCGAGGCGGGGGCCGGTCACCACGGCCGGGTTCCGCCGTCCGGCCGGCGGACGCGCCCTCCCCGGGAGACACCCCGTGACCACAGCCGCCCACCGCCACGACGCCGTCGTCGCCCGCTGCTTCGAGGCCTGGAACGCCGTCGGCCACGAGGCGGTCACCGCGGTGATCACGGCGACGCACGAGCGGTTCCCCGGCTTCGTCTTCCGGCTCGCGGGGAGCGTCGACGGCCACCACGACACCGCGCGCTTCTCCCAGGAGCCGGTGAACCGGGCGGACGGCCCGGCCCCGCCGCCGGCTCCGACGTGATCACGCTCGACGCCGGGGACCGCGTCCGCGCCGTGCACGGCTTCCTGGACCGGGTGCCCGAGGGGCGTGGGCCGGCGGGCCGGGCGGCCGCACGGCGCCCGGCCCCGCACCGGTGCCCCTACTGCTTCACGACCGCGTCGATGCGGGCCAGTTCGTCCTCGGTGAAGTCGAGGTTGCGGGTGGCCGCGACGCTGTCCTCCAGCTGCTGCGGGCTGCTCGCGCCGACCAGCGCGGAGGTGAGGCGGCCGCCGCGCAGCACCCAGGACAGCGCCATCTGCGCCAGGGTCTGGCCGCGCGAGCCGGCGATCTCGTCGAGCGCGCGCAGCCGGCCCACCAGTTCCCCGGTGACGGCGTCGGTGTTCAGGAAGGGGCTGTCGCTCGCGGCCCGGGAGTCCTCGGGGATGCCGTCGAGATAGCGGGCGGTCAGCAGCCCCTGCTCCAGCGGGGAGTAGGCGATGGAGCCGACCTGGAGCTCGTCCAGGGCGTCCATCAGCCCCTCGTCCTCCGGTCGGCGGTCGAGCATCGAGTAGCGCGGCTGGTTGATCAGCAGCGGGGTGCCCAGCTCGCCGAGGATGCGGGCGGCCTCGCGGGTCTGCTCGGCCGAGTAGTTGGACACGCCGACGTACAGCGCCTTGCCCTGCTGGACCGCCGAGTGCAGCGCGCCCATCGTCTCCTCCAGCGGAGTCTCCGGGTCGAAGCGGTGCGAGTAGAAGATGTCGACGTAGTCCAGGCCCATCCGGCTCAGGCTCTGGTCCAGCGAGGACAGCAGGTACTTGCGCGAGCCCCACTCGCCGTACGGTCCGGGCCACATCAGATAGCCGGCCTTGGTGGAGATCACCAGTTCGTCGCGGTACCGCCCGAAGTCGGACGTGAGCGCCTCGCCGAGGGCGGACTCGGCCGCGCCCGGCGGGGGCCCGTAGTTGTTGGCGAGGTCGAAGTGGGTGACGCCCAGGTCGAAGGCGCGGCGCAGGATGGCGCGCTGGGTCTCGGCCGCGCGGTCGGGACCGAAGTTGTGCCACAGGCCGAGCGAGAGCGCGGGGAGCTTCAGGCCGCTGCGTCCGGTGCGCCGGTAGGGCATGTCCGCGTAACGGTCGGGGTGTGCGGTGTACAACACGACTCCAGAGGGGTTGGCACACGTCTCGGCGGTTCCGTCGAACCGCCCGTCCACTCTGTCGTGACCTGCGGGCAGTGGTCCAACAGAAGAATCCGATGGGATTCAGCGGATACGCTTCTCAATCATGGAACTGCGTCACCTCCAGCACTTCGTCGCCGTGGCCGAGGACCGGCACTTCACCCGCGCGGCGGAGCGGCTGATGGTCTCCCAGTCGGGCCTGTCCGCGTCCATCCGCGCCCTGGAGCGCGAGCTGCAGACCCCGCTGTTCGTCCGCACGACCCGCAGGGTGACGCTCACCGAGGCCGGCCGGGCGCTGCTGGCGGAGGCCGAGCGGATCCTCGCCCAGGTGCGGGCCGCGCACGAGGCGGTGGCCGCGGTGCAGGGCGTGCTGCGCGGCACCCTCGCGCTGGGCGCCGAGCAGTGCATCGCCGGGGTGAACGTGCCGGAGCTGCTCGCCTCGTTCCGGCGGCTCCACCCGGACGTGGAGATCCGGCTGCGCCAGTGGGGTTCGGCCGCGCTGGCGGAGGAGGTCGCGGCGGGGCGGCTGGACCTGGCCTTCGCCTACCGGACGGAGGCGGACCCGGAGCAGTTGCGGTCGGTGCCGCTGACCAGCGAGCCGATGACCGTGCTGTGCCATCCGGACCACCGGCTCGCGCGGGGCGGGACGCCGCTCACCCCGCACGACCTGACCGACGAGGTCTTCGTCGACTTCCACCCGGACTGGGGCCCGCGCCGCGCCACCGACGCCGCCTTCGCCGCCGCCGGCGCACGGCGCACGGTGGCGCTGGAGGTGAACGACGTGCACAGCCTGCTCGACCTGGTCGACGAGAACCTGGGCGTCGCCGTCGTGCCGCGGCACTTCCGGCACAAGCGGGAGGCCCTCACCGCGCTTCCCCTGAAGGGCACGGGTGAGGCCGTGTACGAGACGGTCGCCCTGGTGCCGTCACCGCGGGCGACGAGCCCGGCGGCGCGGGCGCTGATGGCCCTGCTGGACGACGGGGGCGCGTGAGACGCGCGGATGCGCGAGGGTGGGGGCATGCATGCCAAGGACATCCTCATCGACGGCTTCGGCCGCATCCGGGAAGAAGTCCACGCCGTCGTGGAGGGGCTCGGCCCCGACGAGCTGAACGCCCGGCCCGGCCCCGACGCGAACTCCGTCGCCTGGCTGGTCTGGCACCTCACCCGGGTCCAGGACGACCACGTCGCCGACGCCTTCGGACTCGACCAGGCGTGGCTCTCCCAGGGCTGGGAGAAACGCCTGGGCCTCGGCCTGTCCCACCGCGACACGGGGTACGGCCACACCTCGGCGCAGGTCGCCGAGGTGCGGGTCGGCTCCGGTGACCTGCTGACCGGCTACCACGACGCGGTGCACGGGCAGACGCTCGAGGCACTGCGCGGGCTGACCGCGGCGGACCTGGAGCGCGTCGTGGACGAGCGCTGGGATCCGCCGGTCACCCTGGGCGTACGGCTGGTCAGCGTCCTGTCCGACGATCTCCAGCACGTCGGACAGGCCGCGTACGCGCGCGGGCTGCTTTAGAGCGCCGCGTCGTAGCCGGGCAGCACGACGTCCCGGATGAGCGCGTTGCGCTCGCCGAAGGGCAGAAACGCGCTCTTCACGGCGTTCACCGTGACCGTGCGCAGGTCCTCGGCCGTCCAGCCGGCCTGCTCGACCAGCAGGGACATTTCGCGGGTCATGGTGGTGCCCGACACCAGGCGGTTGTCGGTGTTGAGGGTGACCCGGAAGCCGAGGCCCTTCAGCGCGGTGATCGGGTGCTCGGCGATCGAGGTCGCGGCGCCGGTCTGGAGGTTGGAGGTGGGGCACATCTCCAGCGCGATCCGGCGGTCGCGGACCCAGCCGGCGAGACGGCCGAGCTTGCCGTCCACGATGTCGTCGGTGATCCGCACCCCGTGCCCGATGCGCTGGGCGCCGCACACCTGGAGCGCCTGGTGGATGCTGGGCAGGCCGTGGGCCTCACCGGCGTGGATGGTGAAGGGCACGTTCTCGCGGCGCAGGTGCGCGAAGGCGTCGAGGTGGTCGGCGGGCGGGAAGCCGTCCTCGGCGCCGGCGATGTCGAAGCCGACGACGCCGGCGTCCCGGAAGGCGACGGCCAGGTCGGCGGCCTCGCGGACGCGGTCGAACATCCGCATGCCGCAGAGCAGGGTGCCGACCCGGACGGGCGTCCCGGCGGCGGCGGCCTTGGCCATGCCGGCGGCGAGGCCCTCCTGGACGGTCTCCACGACCTCGCCCATCGTCAGCCCGCCCCCGGTGTTCAGCTCGGGGGCGTAGCGCACCTCGCCGTAGACGACGCCGTCTGCGGCCAGGTCGAGGACGTACTCCTCGGCGGTGCGCAGCAGGCCCTCGCGGGTCTGCATGACGGCGAGGGTGTGCTCGAAGGTGGCTATGTAGCGGACCAGGTCACCGGAGTTCGCGGCCTCGACGTACCAGGCGGCGAGCTCGTCGGGGTCGGTGGTGGGCAGGGTGTGGCCGACGGCCTCCGCCAGTTCCACGACGGTCGCGGGGCGCAGAGCGCCGTCGAGGTGGTCGTGCAGCACCGCCTTGGGGAGGCGGCGGAGGGTCTCGGCGTCTATGCGCGTAGATGACATGTGCGGTCGTTCCTCAGCGGGTCGTTCGGCAAAAAAAGGCGGAGCGGATCAGGGGGTGGCGGGCCGGAGCAGGTCCCAGCGGTTTCCGTACAGGTCCCGGAAGACGGCGACCGAGCCGTACGGCTCGTGGCGCGGCTCCTCCAGGAAGGTCACGCCGGCGGCGGTCATACGCGCGTGGTCGCGGGCGAAGTCGTCGGTGTACAGGAAGAAGCCCACGCGTCCGCCGGTCTGGTCACCGACCCTGGCCCGCTGGGCCTCCCCCTCGGCGCGGGCGAGCAGCAGCGCCGTGCCGGTGTGCCCGGCGTCCGGCTCGACGACGACCCAGCGGCCGCCGTTCGGCCGGGGCGAGTCCTCGGCGAGCCGGAAACCGAGCGCCTCGGTGTAGAAGCGGATCGCCTCGTCGTAGTCGTCGACGACGAGGGCGACCAGGGGGATGCGTCTCATCGCGGCCTCTCGAAGGGGGGTCGACCGGAGAGGTTATACGTAAAACCGCCGGGCGCGCCAGTCCCGCTCCGAGGAGGCCCCGGAGCGGGACCGGCCGGGCGGCTACGGGTACGCGTAGGTGTTGAGGGCGGTGACGGCGGCCGCCGGGTCGCCGAGGTCGTAGCGGTCCACGGCGAGGTAGTTGGGCTTCTTGCGGGCGGCCGGCTGACAGAACCGGCGGGCGCGGTCGGCGAGCTTGGAGTTGTCCGTGCCGGCCGTGGAGGTGATCGTGGTGTCCCGGAAGTGGTTCATGACGAACAGGGGACGGAAACCGGGTTCGGTGCGGGTCAGCGGGATGCCGGCGCCCGCGTCGTACCACCGGCTGTAGCAGGACCAGTCGGAGGCGCCGACGCCCGGGCCCATGGACCAGTGGTTCTCCACGGTCCATTCGCGCTGGTACATCACGCCGAAGGCGTCCCGGGTCGTTCCGGCGGCCTGGTCGGCGGCGCGACCGTGGTCGGTGAAGATCAGCAGCCGGTGGCCGGCGGCGGTCAGCTGCCCCATGGTCGGCCAGCCGTTCTCCCGGACGCCGGTGCGGTCGGGCCGGTAGAGCACGTCCGACAGCCCCTGGACGCGGGCGAGTTCGGCGCGTAGGACGCCCGGGTCGACGTAGTCCTCCAGGAAGACGGTGACGAACTGGTCGGGGTGGGCGCGCAGGAAGTCGACGATGCGCTGGAGGTCCACCCACAGGGCGACGGGCCTGCTGACCAGGGTGCAGCTGTTGTGGCAGAGGATCGCGCCGTCCGGGGTCTGGTGGATGTCCAGCATGAACCCGCGGACTCCGTCGGCGAGTTGGCGCTCGATGCCCCGCCTCTGGTTGGGGAAGAGGTCGACGAAGGGCGGGGCGAATCCGCCGTCGACGCCGTTGGCGTAGGCGTTGTGGGCGGTGAGGAAGGTGACCTGGTCCAGGGTGCGCCGGTCCTGCGGCGGCACGGGGCGGGTCACCGGGTCGACCGGGGTCAGGTACCAGGCGGCGAGATCGCCCGTGCCGCTGCCGACGGCGAGCGGGGCGGGACGGCCCGCGCCGGAGGATCCCGGGGCGACGGTGAGGCGGCGGTCGGTGCCGGGGACGGTGAGCGCGAACCGGTCCGGGCCCGCGGAGGTGATCTCCCAGCGCGCCTCCGGGCTCGCGCAGGCCACGGTCCGGGCCTGGTCACCGGCGCGGCCGAGGCAGGCGCCGGGGCTGTCGGTGTTCTCCAGGGTGCCGTCGGCGCCCAGGTTCCACCGCTGACGGTCCTCGTCGCCGCGCGGTCTGTGCTGCTCGACCGCCCCGGAGGCGTCGGCGGCGTTCAGTCCGGTCGTCGCGCTCTGGACGTAGTAGGCGCCGGGCGACGGGGCCGCCGCGGCGGGTGCGGGCGCCACGACCGTCGCGGCCAGCGCGGCGGCCGTGACGGTCGTGGCGAGCAGGGCGTGGGGGGTGCGCATGGTGGCTGCCCTTCGTCCGAGGGACGGCCCGCGCACGTGCGGTGCGCGGGCCGTGACCCGGGGGGGGTCGTAGGTCAGGTGCATGACACCACGGCAAGCGGTCGGGCGTCAGCAGTACAGGTTGCCGCCGGGCGACGTTCCGAGGATCTGGACGAACTGCTGGTACGTGCTCACCCTGCTCTGCACCTGCGCCGGGTTGCGGCCGTCGCACTCGAGGGAGCCGTTGATGCTGCGGATCGTCTGGCCGAAACCGGCCTGGTCGACCATGGCGCGGTGCGGGGTCATGCTGCCCGGGCCGGACTGGGTGTTCCAGTACCACAGGGCCGTCTTCCAGGCCACGGCCGCGTCGTTCTGCACCAGCCAGGGGTTGCCCAGGAGATCGATGCCGAGCGCGTCGCCCGCGGCCTTGTAGTTGAAGTTCCAGCTCAGCTGGATCGGTCCGCGCCCGTAGTACGCGGCCTGCCCGGCCGGACAGCCGTACGGCTGTCCCCAGTCGCAGTAGTGCGGGTAGTTGGCGGTGTTCTGCTCCACCACGTGCACCAGACCGCCGGTCTCGTGGCTGACGTTGGCGAGGAAGGCGGCGGCCTCCTGCTTCTTCACCGTGTCGCTGCCGGTGTGGGCGAACCCGGGGTAGGCGCTCAGCGCCGCGGTGAGTCCGCTGTAGGTGTAGAAGGGATTCCGGTTCGGGAACATCCGGTTGAACTGCGCCTCGGTCACGACGAAGGTGCCGACGGGCGTTCCGGGGCCGTTGTCGCAGGCGTACGGCTCCCAGTACCAGGTGCTGATGACCGGGTCGTACCCCGGATTGGCGTGCTCGGCGATGTACGCCCGGCCGTCGGTGTAGCGCACGATGTCACCGGCGTTGTACGACCTTCCGGCCACCCAGTTCGGGTAGCCGGAGCACGAGGCGGCGGAGGCGGTGGCGGCGGGGAGCAGCACCGGCGCGCCGCCGGCGAGGACGAGGGCGGCGGTCACGGCGGCGATGTGTCTTCTCGACAAGGGGACGACTCCTTCGCGGAACGCGGCCGCTCCCGGACGAGGACATGCCTGAGCGGGGCCTCGCCCGCACATGCCGGCGGGGCCGGTCACGGCGGTGGGGGCGGCCGTGGTGGGGGGTGTGGGAGCACACTCAATCGCTTTGGTCTGTACCAGTCAAGGGTGGAGACCAGTCGTCGTGGCGCGGACGCGCCGGCCCGCACCGGGGCGGGGTCCGGGGCGCGGGGAACCCGTGCCGGGACGCGGACGCGCGCCCCCGCTCGCTCCGCGAGGGAGCGGCCCCGTGCGGAACCGTCGCCGCGGGGGCGCCGGGATCCGGCACGGCTGCGGGCCGGCGACCCGCCGGACTTCCGGCCGGTGGCGGGGATCGAGCCGAACCACCCGCTCCCGC
This sequence comes from Streptomyces caelestis, assembly GCF_001279005.1. Classification (GTDB taxonomy): domain Bacteria; phylum Actinomycetota; class Actinomycetes; order Streptomycetales; family Streptomycetaceae; genus Streptomyces; species Streptomyces heliomycini. Next base: position 33,665 of record NZ_LGCN01000198.1, on the reverse strand, counting down.
CGCGGGCCGGGATGCGGCCGCCGGGGCCGGCCAGGCCGAAGACGCACGCCGGGACGGGCGACGCCGGCCGCCCCCGGCGCCGCCGGCGGGCCCCGCCCCCTCCGCACGGGCCGCCCCGGCGCCCGCACCGGTGGGCCGCCCCCTCCTTCCACACCGTCGCGTTCGGCGGCATGGCCCGCACCGTCGCGCGGACCACGGCGAGGACCGCGACCGGGCCCGACTCCCCCGCCACCTCTACACATAAAGGTGAAATAAGAGCAGAATGAACTTACGCGACTCATGGCGCATACCGCACCAGACGCGGTCAGGCCTGCTAGTCAAAGGAGACGACTCATGGCCAACGTCTCGCACCCGCGCGGTGACATCACGAGCCACCCCGACGCCCCCGAGATGCGGGCACGGTACGACCGCATGCTCGGCGGTCGCGATGTGGCCCTCGTGGACGGACCGGTGTTCCTGCTCGGTCTCTACTGCGCGGTGTCCCCGTGGATACTCCACTACACGACGAGCCAGCCCGCGCTCGTGACCCACAACCTGATCGTGGGCATCGCGATCGCCCTGCTCGCCCTGGGCTTCACCGCGGCCCCGGCGCGCATGTACGGCCTCAGCGGGGCCATGTGCGCCCTGGGTCTGTGGATGATCGTCTCGCCGTGGATCGTCGGCAGCGGCCCCGACGCCGGGGTCATCTGGAACAACGTCGTCATCGGCGCCCTCACCCTGATCCTGGGCACGGCCTGCCTGGTCACGGCCACCAGGAGCGCCCGCCGTTCGTAGGAAGGCCACGAAAGGAGCCGAGCGCCGGTCCGCGTCGACCGCGGACCGGCCTTTTCACGTCCAGGCGGGACGGCCCCGGCGACCGGGCGCACGAGCAGTGCGGCGGAGGCCATGACAGGCGGCGCGAGAGATCGCTCATTGATCCTCGCAACTGCCGGAGACTGCGACTCCCTCGGCAGTCGCAAGCGAGGGGTGGCGGTCACCGCGGGCCGTCGCGTGGACGTACGGCGTGGTCGTGGTCAGCGGGGTGAAGCCGAGGCGTTCGAGGATGGGCCGGCTCTGGCTGGAGGCGTCGACCTGGAGGTAGAGGTGGCCCCGGTCCGCGGCGACCCGGGCCCGGTGGGCCACCAGCGCGCGGTAGACGCCCCGCCCGCGCCAGTGCCGTACGGTGCCCCCGCCCCACAGCCCGGCGAACGGGGCGCCCGGCGCCAGCTCCATGCGGGCCGCGCTCACCGGTTCGTCACCGGCCAGGGCCACGACGGCGCCGACGGTGTCGGGGGCGGCGGCGAGCCGGTCGCACAGGTGCCGGCGGAGACCGGACGCGTCGGCGCCGAACGCCCTCTCGTGCACGTCGGCCACCAGGTCGATCCCCGCCCGGTCGGTGACCGGCACGACGCGGACACCCGCGGGCGGCTCCGCGTCCAGGGCGAGGCCGGCCACCTCGCCGACCATGAGCGTCTCGACCGGCCCCGGGGTGAACCCGGCCGCCACGAGCCGCTGCCCGAGGTCCACCGGCAGGTCGTGTCCGTACAGCTTCCACTCGAACTCGCGGCCGAGCCCGGTGAAGTGCGCGATCTGCTCCGCGATCGCCGCGTCCGCGTCCGCCGCCTCCAGGGCGGACCGGACGACGCCGTTCCAGCCGTGCGCGGGGCCGGTGTGGCGCACCACGGCGCCGACGCGCTCCACGTACGCGCCGGGGCCGTCGGGCCGCGCCCCCCGGCGCATCTCGCGGCCGTACAGGGTGAGTACAGCGGTGTGATCCATACGCCGGACCCCACCACGGGGCGACACCCGGGACAACGGGATTAGGGTTGCCGTCGGTCGGACATCGTGAGGAGACCGGGTCATGGTCGTGCGGGACGGGGAACTGCCGTACTTGCGGCGCTGCGTGGAGCTGGCGGCCGAGGCGCTGGAGTCCGGTGACGAGCCGTTCGGTTCGGTGCTCGTGGCCGGGGACGGCACCGTGCTCGCCGAGGACCACAACCGCGTGGCCTCCGGGGACCGCACCCGGCACCCCGAGTTCGAGCCGGCCCGCTGGTCGGCCGCCCGGATGACCCCCGCCGAACGGGCCGCGGCCACCGTGTACACCTCCGGCGAGCACTGCCCGATGTGCGCCGCCGCCCACGCCTGGGTGGGCCTCGGACGCATCGTGTACGTCGCCTCCTCCGAGCAGTTGGCGTCCTGGCTCACCGAGCCGGGGGTGCCCGCCCCGCCGGTGCGGACGCTGCCCGTCGCCGAGATCGCCCCGGGCGTGGCCGTGGCCGGTCCCGTCCCCCGACTGGCGGAAGAGGTCAAGGAGTTGCACCTGCGGTTCCACCGCGGACGCGGCTGACCCGCGGGGCCGATCGTTTCTCCCGGTGGTTCAGCCGTACGTCCGCAGGCGGGCGCGACGGTACAGGGCGACTCCGCCCAGGAAGAGCGCGGCGCCGGCGCCGAGGACCGGGAGCGTCCGGTCGGCGCCCGTGTCGGCGAGGGCGGCGGGGCGCGGCGGGGCCGTGTGCGGCGCCGGGTCGGGGAGGGTGCGCGGCGGGCGCGGGTCCGGCCGGGCGCCCGGGCCGCTCGCCGGAGGTGCTCGCGGAGGTGCCGCCGGCCGACGCGTTGCCGGCGCCGAGCACGTTCACGCTGTTCCCGCTGACGTTCACCGGCGCGTGCACCGGCGCCCGCGCCCCGTTGCCGGACACCACGCCCGGCGAGTCCTGCGTCCCGGTCGCGGCGGAGGACCTGGTCGCTCCGCCGTCCCGCCCGCCCGTGTCCTCGTCGACGCAGGCGTTGCCCGCGGCGGGGTTGAGCAGACCCACCACGTTCACCGTGTTCCCGCACACGTTCACCGGCACGTGCACCGGGAGCCGGACGGTGTTCCCCGCGCCCACGCCGGGCGAACCGGCCGCGACGCCCTCCGCCCCGGCGTCGGCGTACGCCGGCACCGCCACGGCCATCGCGCCCGACGCCGCGGCGACGGCGATCACACCGTTTCGGGTGACCCTTCTCATCGGTTCCCTGCCTTCCGGAGACGGTCGCGGGCGGATCGCCCGCACCGGAGGGAACGCGGCCACGGCATCCGGGTCATGGCTCATCCGTATGCCGCATCCGGTTCACCCCATCGGGCGTCCCGCCGCTCGAACCCCGGGCGAAGGCCGTCGAACGCGTGGCGGCCGGACACCGGGCCGGGGCGCCCGGGGCGCCGCCGCGGGACCGACGGGCGGGAGCACCGGGGCCCGCTTATGGTGGGCGAGGGCGCCGGTCGGGGCGTCCCTGGAGGCATCGATGCTGGCCAAGCTGTCCAAGCGACCCTCGGTCCGGCGCTGTGCGGTGCGGCCCTCGGTCCGGCGCTGCGCGGCCACCGGGGCGGTCGGGCTGGCCCTGCTGGGTACGGGGCTGACGGCCGCCGACCGGGCGGATTCCGACCTCGACCGGTTCTACGACCAGAAGATCACGTGGACGGCCTGCGAGGGCACGGACCTGCCGAAGGACATGCAGTGCGGGGCGGTCACCGTGCCGCTCGACTACGCGAAGCCCGAGGAGGGCACCCTCGAGCTGGCCCTCGCCCGCTACCGCGGCTCCGGCGACCCGCGGGGCTCGCTGCTGCTGAACTTCGGCGGCCCGGGCGGTTCGGGGGTGATGGGACTCGCCCAGAGCCGCGAGGACTTCCTGGGGCTGACCGAGGACTACGACGTGGTCTCCTTCGACCCGCGGGGCGTCGGCCGTTCCGCGCCGGTCAGCTGCGGCGCCGACGCCACCGGCCGGGCGCTGGAGGCCACCGGCGGCGAGGAGACGGCGGATCCGCGCGACACGCTGCGCAAGCTGCGCGAGGTGGTCGCCGAGTGCGTCGAGCACTCGGGCCCGGTACTCGAGCACATCGGCACCGTGGACGTCGCACGCGACCTGGACGTGATGCGTCAGGTGCTCGGCGACGAGAAGCTCAACTACCTGGGATTCTCGTACGGGACCCGGCTCGGCGCAGTGTACGCCGCCGAGTTCCCCGGGAAGGTCGGCCGCATGGCGCTGGACGGCGTGGACACGCTGACCGAACCGCTGGCCGAGCAGGGGCTGACCGGCGCCAGGGGACAGCAGACCGCGCTGGACAACTTCCTCACGTGGTGCACCGAGGAGCTCGCCTGTCCGTTCGGGCAGGACGCGCGCGACGCCCGCACGCAGGTCGTGGAGCTGGTCGACTCGCTCGACGAGAACCCGGTGCCGACCGACTTCGGCGACGAGTTCACCGGCCAGGACCTGGCCGTGGCCCTCGGGCAGGGCCTCTACACCAAAGAGCGGTGGCCGCTGCTGCAGCGGGCGCTCGCCCAGCTGGTGGAGGACGGGGACACCCGCGGGGTGGAGGCCCTCGCGACCGGAGGGATGGCGCCGCCCGTGCCGCAGCGGGCCGACCACCCCCTCGTCGACGAGGAGGACGTGCCCCTGGACAACCTGCCGGCGGCGCTGATGGCGGTCAACTGCGCGGACGACCCCGACCGTCCGGACGCCGAACGGCTGACCCGGGACCTGGCCCGGCTGCGCGGCGCCTACGCGGAGGCCTCGCCGGTCTTCGGGCCGTACCGGCTCGCCCAGGTGGTGCTGTGCTACGGCCGCCCCAAGGGGACCGACTACATCCGCGAGCGGGTCAAGGACCTCGACACGCCGAAGATGCTACTGGTCGGCACCCGGGGCGACCCGGCCACGCCGTACCGCTGGACGGTGGAGACGGCCGAGCGGCTCGGCCCTTCGGCGGTGGTGCTGGACAACCGGGCCGAGGGGCACACCGGCTACGGGACGTCCGAGTGCGTCCACCGCAAGGTCGACGACTTCCTCCTCTACGGCTCCCTGCCGCGCAGCGGCAGCTCCTGCGGGTCCGAGGACGACGGCCGCTTCTGAGCGGCCGGCCGGACCCCGGGGGACGCACAGGTGAACGTGCCCCGAATGCCCTGTCGGCGGATCCGCCCTATGGTGCTGTCATGGAGCACGATCTGAGTCCCGCGACCCTTGCCGAGCTTCGCCGACCGCGCCCCTACCCCGCGGTGTCCCTGCTGACGCCGACGCACCGGCGCGATCCCCTCAACGCCCAGGACGCCGTCCGGCTGCGCAACGCGGTGGCCGAGGCCAAGAAGAAGCTGGAGGACGACCCCGCGGTCACCCGGGACCGGCGCGCCGACGTGGCCCTGCAGCTCGACCGGGCCCTGACCGAGGTCGATCTGACGCACTCCGAGGACGGCCTGGTCATCTTCGCCGCCCCGGGCGAGCACCAGGTGTGGTCGCTCGCCCGCACCGTGCCCGAGCGCATCGTCCTCTCCGACACCTTCCTGACTCGCAACCTCGTCTCCGCCCACACGGCGGAGCGGCCGTTCTGGGTGCTGTCCGTCTCCGCCGACCGGGCCACCCTGTGGAGCGGCGGTGTGGACCGGGTCGTCGAGGAGCGCACCGGCGGCTTCCCGCTGATCCGGGAGGAGCCGAACTTCGACCCCGAGCGGCAGGAGCGGGTCGGCGACCAGCCGAGCAACTTCCGGGACGAGGACACCCGCCGGTTCCTGCGCGACACGGACACCGCGATGGCCGGACTGCTGCGCGACCACCCGCGGCCGCTGTACGTCACCGGCGAGCCCGCCGCCCTGACCCTGCTGGGCGAGGCCGGCGGTGCGACCAAGGACGCCGTGCACGTCCCGCACGGCGGGCTGGCGCACAGCACGCCCGAGGCGGTGTGGCAGGCCGTGAAGCCGGCGCTCGACGCCGAGACCCGCAGGGGCGCCGAGGACGTGGCCCGGTCGCTGGAGTCGGCCCGGGGGCGCAAGGAGTTCGCGGCCGGCGTCGACGAACTGTGGCAGAGCGCCCGGGAGGGCCGGGTCCGGCTGCTGGCCGTGGAGGAGAACTACCGGATCACGGTGCGTGACGCCGGCGAGCATCTGGTCGTCGCCGAGGACGACGACCCGGACGCCCGCGCGGACATCGTGGACGAGATCGTCGAGCAGTGCCTGGAGACCGGTGCCGAGGTCCGCTTCGTCCCGGACGGCGCGCTCGGGGACGCGGACGGGATGGCTGCGGTGCTGCGCTACTGAGGACGGGGCGACCCACCGGTCACCCGCGTGCGAACACGTGTCCGCCGAACGTGCGAGTGGATGGCGGCGGCTGACCGACGAGGCGTCATGTCGCTTGCTCACCATGGGAGTTGAGACGTCGATGGCATCTCCGGCGTATTCCCGCGGATAACCCGGCGAAGACGGTGGCATATGCCTTCGGCACCGTCTTGTCGTGTGTCGTCGAATCCCTCACAGACCGTCGCGGGCTGTGCCACAGTCGTGACGGTCCCTCCCTCCGCCTGAAGGCGTACCGTCCCCGCATCGGAGCGCGTCATGCCGTCCCACCTCTCCGCGGACCGTCCGGCCGTCCCGCCGCCAGGACGCGGCCCGGTCGACGCGCTCATCTCGCAGACCCGGCGGCTCAAGGTCGAGGTGGACGCCGTACGCCGTGACGTCCCGGCCGACGCGGCGGACCCACGGGAACGCCGGCGGCGCGCGCTGTACGACCTGGCTCTGCGTCAACTGGAGGATCTGGAAAGCAACTTGACGCAGCTGCGGGACGCCCCGCCGTCCGCGCCGCGGCACGACGCACCGGCCGGCCCGGTCGGCAGCGCGGAGTGGGACCTGCTCACGGACGAGGTGCGCTGGTCCGGGGAGCTGTACCGGATCCTGGGCCGCGACCCGGCCGCCGCGCCGCTCACCCTCGACGAACTGCCCTCGCTGGTGTTCGAGGAGGACCGGCCCAGGCTGACCACGATGGTCACGGACTGTCTCGTCGACGCCCGGCCCGTCGACGGGGAGTTCCGCGTCGTGCGCCCGGACGACGGCGTACGGACCGTGCACATGAGGGGCGAACCGGTACTCGGCGCCGACGGCAGCACGGCCTCGATGTGGGCGGTGCTGCGCGACGTCAGCGAACTGCGCCGCCGCCGACGGGCGGTGAGCGAGATCCGTGACTCGCCGCACCGCCGACGGCACGCCGCCGCGCGGACCGGGCACCGGCTCGCGGCCGAGCCGGAGGAGGCCGTGCTGCCGGCGTGGCACGGCCCCCTGCGGCCCCCGCAGGCCGGTCCGGGAATCCTCGATCTCGCCGCCGCCCACCTGCCGTCGACGCACGCTCGGATCGGCGGCGACTGGTACGACGCCCTGGAACTGCCCGACGGGACGACCCTGCTCGGCGCCGGCGCCCTGCCCGGGCACGGCGTCGGCGCGGCCTCGGGCAGGGCGATGCTGCTCGGCGCCGTGCGCGGCATGGCGATGGCCGGCACCGCGCCGGGGCCCCTGCTGGCCTGCCTCAACCGATTACTGGACACCATCGCGCAGCCGGCCCTGGGCAGTGCCGTCTGCCTGCGCTACCGGCCCGGGACCCGCTCACTGCTGTGGGCGCAGGCCGGACACCCCGCCCCGCTGCTGTTCCGCGGCGGGACGGGGCGGGCGCTGGACGCGCCGGACGGGATACTGCTCGGCGCCGTCCCGGGCGCCTCCTACGGACAGGCCGAGGAGACCCTGGTGGCCGGCGACGTGCTGCTGCTGCACACCGACGGGCTGGTGCCCGGGCACGCCGGAACCACGGCCGTCCGCCGTCTCCTCGAACTGGCCCCGCGCTTCGCCGCCGCCCGCACCGCGCAGGACTGCGTCCGTGCGGTCACGGAGGAGTTCGGCGAGCGGGAGCGCGCCGACGCCGCCTGTGTGCTCGTCGCCCGGGTCGCACCGTAGTGGGCCCCGCGGGCCGGACCGCCCTCACGCCTGGGCGCTGCCGCCCTTGCCCCGGGGCCTGGGCAGCACCAGTTCGATCTCCTCCCTGAGTTCCTGGATCCTCGGGTACGAGGCGTACTCGGCGGTGAGCCGGTACATCTGGCGCAGCCGGTCCCAGGTGCGGCGCGAGGAGTTCTGCCCCATCGACACCAGGGCGAGGCGCGCGAACCGGTCCGCCTGTTCGGGATCGTCGGCGATGAAGCACGCGGAGGCCATGGACAGGAAGTCGAAGATCTTCGACCGCTGCTGCGCCTCGACCCGCAGCGCCAGAGCCTTGTCCGCGTAGTGCTGGGCGTGCGCGGCCGCGTCCGGCTCGAACTCCGCGAGCGTCCGGTACGCCAGGGCCTGCATGCCGTACAGGTCCGCCTCGTTGAACAGCTGCATCCAGTTCGGCGGGGGCACGTCCCCCTTGTCGGAGACGAAGAGGTCCTCCGCCCGGCCCAGGGTGCGGCGCATCGCCTGGCCCTTGCCCATGGACGCCTGCGCCCACGCCTCGACGGTGTGGAACATGGCGCGGGTGCGCGGCAGGACCTCCTCGCCCGAGCCTGACTGGGCGAGTTTCATCAGGTCCATCGCCTCGTCGGGCCGGCCCAGGTGCACCATCTGCCGGGCCGCCCGGGAGAGCGCCTCGCCGGCGCGCGGCCGGTCGCCGCCCTCCCGGGCCGCGTGGGCGGCGATCACGAAGTACTTCTGGGCCGTGGGTTCCATGCCGACGTCGTGCGACATCCAGCCGGCGAGGACGGCGAGGTTGGCGGCGACGCCCCACAGACGCCGCTGGAGATGGGGCGGGTGCCGGTAGGCGAGGATGCCGCCCACCTCGTTGAGCTGGCCGACCACCGCCTTGCGCTGGAGACCGCCGCCCCGGGCGGCGTCCCAGGCCCGGAACACCTCCACGGAGCGCTCCAGTTCCTCGATCTCCTGCGAGCCGATCGGGGCGGCCTCGTAGCGGTCGAACCCGGCGGGTTCCGCGCGCAGGGGGTCGTCGAGTCGGGGAGCGTCGGCGGTCAGGGCCGGATCGGTGTGCAGCCAGTCGTGCATGGCGCTGCTGAGTGCGGAGCCCGCGGTGAGCGCGGCGCCCGCGCCCACCAGGCCGCGTCGGTTGAGCATGAGGTCCATTCCCGTGAATTCGGTGAGGACCTCGGCTGTCCGCTCGGGCGCCCACGGCACTCCGTCGGGATGTTCCGCACTCCCGGGACGTGGCCGTTTCCCCGTGCGCCCGTGCCGGACCAGACCGAGATCCTCGATGGTCACGACACGGCCGAGACGCTCGGTGAACAGGGCCGCCAACACCCGCGGTACGGGATCGCGCGGGATCTCTCCCATGTCGATCCACCGCCGCACCCGGGAGGTGTCGGTCGCCAGCTGGGGGTGGCCCATGGCCGCCGCCTGCCGGTTGACCAGCCTCGCGAGTTCGCCCTTGGACCAGCCGGCCAGGCCGAACAGGTCCGAGAGCCGGGTGTTGGGTTGTCCGCTCACATCAAGCCCCCAGGTTCTCGGCTGAGTTGACAGTAGCCCGGTGCGGGTTGCCGGGCGACTATTCGCCAGGGTTCGCCAGGGTGCGCCAGATGGTGTGCCAGGGGCCATCGGGTGTCGAGTAGGAACGCGCCACCACGACCCCGTCGCCACAGGGGCATTCCCCCAGGGTGCGCCCGGGCGGCCGGGCCGGGTGGTGCACTGACGTCGCAGGCACACGAAGGGATCCGTATCACCCATGTACGCAGCATCGTCCTCCGTGTCCGCCCCGCTCCGGCCGCTGCGCCCCCGTCCGTCGGACAGCGGCCCCTACCTCGCCCCCGCGCGCCCGGCGAACCCCGTGCTCGGCGCGGGCAACGTACGGCGTACCGCGGGACCGGGCACCCAGCCGCTCAGCGGGAGGCTCGACCTGTCCGGCCCGCAGGGCGCCCAGCTGCGCACGGCGATCGCGTCGGTGCACCGCATCTGCCCGGAGTTCGCGCCGGTCCAGGTGCTGCGCCGCACCGGCCGGTCCGTCCTGCTGGTCGGCACCACCGGCCGGAGCACCGCGGTCGCGAAGTGCTTACTGGACCACTCCCCCGCGTGGAGTGAGCGGATCCGCCACGAAATAGCGGCATACCGCTCGTTCGTCCGGCACCGCCCGCCCGTGCGGGCGCCCCGGCTGATCGCGGCGGATCCGGACAACGGCACGCTGGTGATCGAGCGGCTGCCCGGCCGGGTGGCGGCGCTCCAGCGGCACCCCGTGGAGGCGCCGCCGCGGGCGGACATCAGGGCGGCACTCGGCGCGATCTGCCGGCTGAACTCCTGGCGGCCGCCGGCCGGGACGTTCGACGCGCCGCTGGACTACGCGGCGCGTATCTCCCGGTACCACGAACTGGGTCTGCTCACCGACCGGGACCTGGGCGACCTGCAGAAGCTGCTGCACGGCATCGCGCTGGCGACCGGGCGGCAGGGCATGGGCCAGTTCTGCCACGGCGACGCCCTGTTGTCGAACATCCTGATCTCACCGGCCGGTCCGGTGCTGGTGGACTGGGAGCACGCGGGCTGGTACCTGCCGGGCTACGACCTGGCGACGCTGTGGTCGGTGCTGGCGGACGCGCCGGTGGCACGGCGTCAGATCAGCCAGATCGCCCAGTCGGCGGGTCCCGCCTCGCGGGACGCCTTCCTGGTGAACCTGATGCTGGTGCTGACCCGGGAGATCCGCACCTACGAGACGGCCGTGCAGCGTTCGATGCAGGACACGTCCCCCGCGGCCCCGTCCGGCGAGGAACACCGTCTGCTCCTCCGCCGCCTCCACGACGACTGCCAACTCGCCCGCCGAGCAGTACGCGCAGCAGTGGGCACCCGTTGACCCCGCCACGCCGCCCCCCCCATCGGGGGCGGCAGGGGCGCCTCCCGCTCATGGGGGTCCCCCGCTCGAGAGAAGTCGAGAGTGGGGGAGGCACCTCGCAAGCGCCGGGCTGCGCGAACACCCCGGGCCCCACCCATACCGGGAACCCGCCGACACAGGCTGCCCCTCCTGCCGACAGCAGTCATTGGCATACACCACTGACGCATCGCAGACCCCGGCCCCGTCGCCACGAAATTCCCGCACACCCCGATTGACAAGGTAATTCACACCCCCCTGGGCATGATTGACGGATTATCGGCTGACCGGTACGACTGACGCACCGCTCGGCCCCATCCGGCGCACTGCGCCCGATCGTCCCAGGAGGCTGCATTGCGAGAACCCGCCATCGAGCCCCGCCCCGCGGCCGGGCCGCCGAGACGCGCCGCTCGCGGTGCCCTCCGCACCCTCGCCGCGGTCGCGCTGACGCTGCCGCTGCTGGGCGCGGCGCCCACCCCGGCCCCTCCGGACAGCACCCGGCTGCACCACGCGTTCGCCACCGCCGCCGCCCGGTACGACGTACCGCAGAGCGTGCTGCTCGGCGTCTCCTACCTCCAGTCCCGCTGGGACGCCCACGGCGGCGCCCCGAGCGTGACCGGCGGCTACGGACCGATGCACCTCACGGACGCCCGCGCCGCGCTCGCCGCCTCCGACCACCACGCCTCCGGCACGGAGGATCCGCGCGGCGACGAGGCCCGCCCGCCGAAACGCCCCGAGGCACGAGCGGCACGGGCCGAGAAGCTGCCGGACCGGCTCACCACGCTGCCGGAAGCCGCCCGCCTGACCGGTCTCAGCCCCGAACGCCTGCGCGAGGACCCGGCCGCGAACGTGGCGGGCGGCGCCGCCCTGCTGGCCGAGGCCCAGCACCGGCTGGGCGGGCCGAGGAGCGACGACCCCGCGGACTGGTACGCGGCGGTCGCCCTCTTCTCCGGCGCGGACGACACCGCGTCGGCGGCGGCGTACGCCCATGACGTGTACGAGGTGATCCGCGCCGGCGCGGCACGGGTCACGGACGCCGGACAGCGGGTGGCGCTGGACGCCCGCCCGGACCTCGCACCCGACACCGCGGCGCTGGAGCGCGCCGGACTGCGCACCGCCTCCGCCGCCGGGACGGAGTGCCCGAGGACGGTGTCGTGCGAGTGGATCCCGGCGCCGTACGAGGAGTTCGGCGACGGCGACTACGGCAACCACGACCTGGGGGGCCGGCCCGCCTCGCAGCGCATCCGGTACATCGTCGTCCATGACACGGAGGGCGCCTGGGAGGGTGTCCTCGACATGGTGCAGGACCCCACCTATGTGTCCTGGCAATACAGTCTGCGCTCCACGGACGGCCACATCGCCCAGCATGTGAAGGCGAAGGACGTCGCCTGGCACGCGGGCAACTGGTACGTCAACGCGGGGTCGATCGGTCTGGAGCACGAGGGTTTCCTGGCGGATCCCGACGCCTGGTACACGGAGGCGATGTACCGGTCCTCGGCCCGGCTGGTGAGGTACCTCGCCGAGAAGTACGACATCCCGCTGGACCGGCAGCACATCCTCGGCCACGACACGGTGCCGGGGACCACCACCGCCACCATCCCCGGCATGCACACCGATCCCGGCCCCTACTGGGACTGGCGGCACTACTTCGAACTGCTGGGCGAGCCCCTGAGGGCCACGGCCGGCAGGGATTCCGGCGTGGTCACGATCCGGCCGGACCACGCCGCCAACCAGCCGGTCTTCACGGGCTGCGAACGGGCGGGCGAGCCGTGCGCCGCCCACGGGTCGAGCGCGGTGCGCCTGTACTCCGACCACGACGAGGGCTCCCCGCTGATCAGGGACATCGGCCTCGGTTCCGCCCCGACCACCGGGGTGAACGACCTGTCCTCGCGGGTCTCCACGGGCCAGCAGTACGCGGTCGCCGACCGCTGGGGCGACTGGACCGCCATCTGGTACCTCGGCCAGAAGGCCTGGTTCGCGAATCCGAGGAAGCATCCCACCGCGGTGCCCGCGAAGGGCACGGTCGTCACCCCGAGGAAGGGCCTCGGACCGGTGCCGGTGTACGGCAGGGCGTATCCGGAGAAGGCCGCCTATCCGGAGGGCGTGCCGGCCCAGGCGGTGTCGCCGCTGCCGTACACGGTGCTCGAGGGCCAGAAGTACGTGACCGGGGGCAAGGTGCCCGGCGAGTACTACTACGCGGTGACCTTCGACGAGGCGTCCCACCGGGTGGTGCGGGGCGAGGACCTGTACTACGAGATCCAGTTCGGCCACCGGGTCGGCTTCGTCCGGGCGGCGGACGTGACGGTGACGTCGTCGTGAGGGAGCAAAGGGCCCAGCGGGAGGGCCGGGTTCCCCTGGAACCCGGCCCCTCGCGTCAGTCCTGCTGGAACAGCTCCGCGGGCAGCGGCTTGAGGAGGGCGTACAGGTCGTCGGTGATCGGGCGGTCCCAGGCGGCGATGGTCACCAGGACGTTGTCGCTGCGGTCGAACTGCACGCAGGAGATCCGGCCCTCGGAGAACTTGACGCGGCGCACGATCAGCAGGTTGTCGCCCTGCATCACCGGCACGTCCTCGGTGCCGACGACGGTGATCTCCTCGTCGTTCTCCAGCGCCAGCAGCAGCTGCCCGACCTCGAAGGGGACCTCCCCCTCCGGGAGGTCCCGGGCCGGGGAGCCCTCGGGCAGATTGCCGATGACCATCGCGGGGCCACGGCCGCCGAACAGGTCGTAGCGCAGGAAGACGCCCTGGCAGCTTCCGTCGGGGGCGGGCAGCAGCCCGGCGCCCAGGTTGCCGGGCCAGTCGCCCGGGTCCATGGCCAGTACGTCGAAGTCGGGCCCGGCGGGTGTGGCACTGCGGCGGCGGAGGAACGACATGCCGCCATGGTACGTGCCCGGCCCCGGGTTCGGACGGTCGGGCGGAACCCGCCCCGGCCACCCGGACCGCCGGCGCCGCTCGTGGTGGCGGGCCACCCGGGCGCGGTCGCCGCAGCAGGGCTCGCACCATTCCCGGCGCGGGTGTTCCTTCAGGAAGTAGCGCACGCAGCGGGGGGCGTGGCAGGCGTACAGGCGCTCGCGGTCGGGGCCGGTGAGGAAGGCGATCGCGGCCCGGGCGAGCACGGCGGCCAGGTCGTGCCCGCCGTCCGGGACGGGGCGTCGCCGTACGACGGGGCCGTGCCCCTCGGCCCACTCCAGGACGGGGACGGTGGGGGTGCGGGCGGCGGCGTCGTTCAGGCGCCGCGGCGCCTCGGGGAGGGGCAGCAGACGGGTCGCGTCCGCGGGGCTGGGCTCGGCCGGGCGGACGGCGGTGCGCGGCTCGCGGCTCGCGGACGACGACGAGGCCATCGGCGTCGGCGACGTGGCGTTCCGCACCGGCCGGCGCCTCCGGGTGTGCCCGCACCCGGCCGGTGAGCCCGCCGGGCTCGGCCAGGTCGTCGACGACTTCGCCGCTGCCGTCGTGACGGATGATGAGGGCGAGGTCCAGGACGAGGCAGGTGTCCCTTGTGGTCGAATCCCGCATGCCGCTCATGACGGGTCCGCCTGCGTCCATCAGCCGCCTCAGCCGCGGGCAGCCGTGCCTCCCCCGCTCGAGCGGAGCCGGGAGTGGGGGAGGGTGGGCCCTGGGGGCACGCCCCGTTGGGGGAGGGGCCTCGCGAGCGCCGAGCGGCGCGGCCTCTCCTCCTCGGCTCGGCTACTCCTCCGGCACCGCCGGAGGGATCACCGCGACCGGACTCACCGCATGGAGCAGCACCGCCTGCGTCACCGACCCCATCATGCGGGCCGGCGCCAGCAGCCGGCGGCGGTGACGGCCCACGACGACCAGCTCGGCGTCCCGCGACGCGTCGACCAGATGGCCGGCCGCGTCCCCGGGCAGCACGTCGACCCCGGCGTCGACCTCGGGATGCCGCTCCCGGTGCGGAGCGAGGAAGCCGTCGGCGAGAAGACGGCTCTCGTGCTCGACGGCGTCCTGGTCGACCTGCGGCGAAGGCATCTCCCCGGGCAGCATCCAGGTCTGCAGCGGCCACGGATAGGCGGTGAGGACCCGCAGCCGGGCACCGCGCGACGCCGCCTCCGCGAAGGCGAACGCGAGCGTCGCCTCGTCGGGGCCGTCGGCGTTCAGTCCGACCACCACGGGCCGGTCGGGCCCGGCCGGCGCCTCCTGCCCGCCCTCGCGTCCGGGCCGGGGCACGACGACGACCGGGCACTCGGCGTCACGGGCCGCGGCCAGGGAGTTGGAGCCGAGCAGCAGGCTGGCGAAGCCCCCACGGCCCCGGGAGCCGAGCACCAGCAGCCGGGCCGTGGCGCCCGCCTCGGGCAGCAGCGCTCCCGGCGCCCCCTCCAGCGCGACGTACTCGACGGCGGGCGGGCCGCCGCCGCGCCGTGCCAGGTGGTCGCGGGCCTGGTCGAGGACCGGGTCCTCGTCGGGCTCGGGCGGCCCGGCCGCCAGCACCTCGGGCTGCGTCCAGGGCGCGTACTGCCGCACGTGCACGATCCGCAGCGGGGCCTCGCGCCGGCGTGCGGCGTCGAGGGCCCACTCCAGGGCGCGCAGACTGTCGTCCGAGCCGTCGACCGCCGCGATGACCGGCTGGGTGTTCATGGTTCCTCGCCTCCGGGATACGACCTTCGCCCTTCACCTTCCCCGGTCGGCCCGGCTCAGGTGCGGGCCGGGGGAGGCGCTTCGGACCGCGTGTCCGGAAAACCGCGCGGAACACCCGCTGCGGCGACGCCGCTCACGTCAGGTCGAACTCCCCCTCCCGGGCACCCGACACGAACGCGCCCCACTCGGCGGGGGTGAAGATCAGGGAAGGGCTCTGCGGACTGCCGCTGTTGCGCATGGCGATGAAGCCCTCCACGAAGGCGATCTGGACATCGCCCAGGCCACGGCTGCTGGACTGCCACTGCGCGTTGCTGAGGTCCAGGTCCGGCTTGTCCCAGCCCGTGAGCGGGCGCTGCTGGGTGGTGCTCTCGACCACGTCCGTGCTCCTCCCGATTACCGTCGTCCGCGGGCCAGCCTAGCGATCGGTCCCCTCCCCCGACAGGCCGCGACGAGTGCCTTTCCGCGAGGACCCGGGGGCGGGTGGGCCGAACCGGGCCGGCGCGCCTTGAACCCGCGGCGACGCGCCGACGTACTGGTGGGGGCGGGCCCGTTCGGCGGGCCCCGTTCGCCATGCCATCGCAGGACCGCACGGAAGGACCCTCCGGGTGTCGCTCTTCATTCGCCCCCGCCGGCTGCCGGACACCACCGAGGGCGGAGCGGACCGGGACGGGGATCCGGCCGCGCCCGAGGAGACCGTCGGGGGCGCACCGCCGGCGGCCGCGCCGCCGGGCCGGCCCGGCCTGCGGCACCGGTGGCCGCGTGCGGCGCGCGGCGTCACCGCCGGGACGACCGTGCTCGCCGGGGCGCTGGTGCTCTTCGCGCTCCTGGTGCCGAACCGGGTGGAACGCCTCGACGTCGGCGCGTTCGTGCGGCTGCCCGCGGAGGGCATCCTGCTCGCCGCGCTGCTGCTCGCGCTGCCGTCGGGGCGGCGGCGGATCGCGGCGGCGGTCTCGGGCGTCCTGCTCGGTCTGCTCACCGTCCTGAAGCTCGTGGACATGGGGTTCTACCAGGTGCTGGCCCGGCCCTTCGACCTGGTGCTCGACTGGATCCTGCTGGACGACGCGACGGACTTCGTCCGGGAGTCGTTCGGCCGGGGCGGGCAGGTGCTGGCCGTGGCCGGGGTGATCGTGCTGTTCGCGGCCCTGCTGGTGCTGATGACCCTGGCGACGGTGCGGCTGACCGGTCTGATGGCCCGCCACCGCCCCGCCGCCGTCCGCACCGTGCTGGTCCTGGGCGTCGTGTGGATCACCTGTGTCACGGTGGGCGTGCGGGTCGCCGGCGTGCCGGTCGCCACCAGGGGCACCGCGGAGATGCTGGGCAACCGGGTGGAGCAGGTGCGGGCGGGCCTGCGCGACGCCCGGGTCTTCGAGAAGGAGGCGGCCCTCGACGCCTTCGCGAAGACGCCGCCCGACCGGCTGCTCACCGGACTGCGCGGCAAGGACGTCCTGTTCGCCTTCATCGAGAGCTACGGCCGGGTCGCGATCGACGACCCGGCGATGGCGGGACCGTTCGACGCGGCGCTGAAGGACGGCGCCCGGAGGCTGGAGGAGGCCGGTTTCGCCTCCCGCAGCGGCTGGCTGAAGTCCCCGGTGACCGGCGCCGGCAGCTGGCTCGCGCACTCCACCTTCCTGTCCGGCCTGTGGATCAAGAACCAGCAGCGCTACCGCAGTCTGACCACCAGTGACCGCATGACCCTGACCAAGTACTTCCGCGAGACCGGCGACTGGCGGACCGTCGGCATCGTGCCCGGGGTGCGGCGGGCCTGGCCGGAGGGCGAGTTCTTCGGCCTGGACCACATCTACGACTCCGAGCACCTCGGCTATCACGGACCGTACTTCAGCTGGACCCCCGTGCCCGACCAGTTCAGCCTGGAGGCCTTCGAGCGGCTGGAGCACGGCAGGAAGGACCGCGAGCCGATCATGGCGGAGATCATCCTCGCCTCCAGCCACAACCCCTGGTCCCCCGTCGCGCACATGATCGACTGGGACGACCTCGGCGACGGCTCGGTGTTCCACGAGGTCAAGAAGGAGGGAACGGACCCGAAGGAGGTCTGGAAGGACCCGGAGAAGGTGCGCACCGAGTACCGGCGGGCCATCGAGTACTCGCTGAGCAGCCTCACCGAGTGGGTCGAGCGGTACGGGGACGAGGACACGGTCCTGGTCTTCCTCGGCGACCACCAGCCGGTGCCCACCGTCACCGCCGGGAGCACCAGCAGGGACGTGCCCGTCACGATCGTCGCCAAGGATCCGAAGGTGCTGGACCGGGTGGCCGGCTGGAACTGGACCGACGGCCTCAAGCCCGCGCCCGACGCGCCGCGCTGGGGCATGGACGAGTTCCGTGACCGCTTCATGACGGCGTACGGCCCCCGGAACGCGGGCTCCGTCGCGCCGGCCCCGTGAGGAACGCCGGCCCCGTGAGGAACGCCGGCACGGGAGGAAGCGCGGGCCGCGCTCTTGCCCCGCGGGGCGTGGCCTGACTTACTGATCCCGGCGGATCGACCGAATGATCGGTCGCCCGGATCGGCGCGGTCGCTCGACCGGTGAGGAGAAGGCCTTGATGACGGAGGCGGCGGACCTGCTGGACCCGGCGGAACGGCTCGGCCTCGAGGACCTGCGGGCGCTCCAGCTGGAGCGGTTGCGGAGCTCGTTGCGGCACGCGTACGACCACGTGCCGTTCTACCGGGAGTCCTTCGACCGGGAGGGCGTCCATCCGGACGACTGCCGCTCGCTGTCCGATCTGGCCCGCTTCCCGTTCACCACCAAGGCGGACCTGCGGGCGAACTACCCGTACGGCATGTTCGCGGTGGGCCGCGACCGGATCCGCCGCCTGCACGCCTCCAGCGGCACCACCGGGCGTCCCACGGTCGTGGGCTACACGGAGGGCGACCTGTCCCTGTGGGCCGACATGGTGGCCCGGTCCATCCGCGCGGCGGGCGGCCGCCCCGGGGACACGGCACATGTGGCCTACGGCTATGGCCTGTTCACCGGTGGCCTGGGCGCCCACTACGGCGCCGAACGGCTCGGCTGCACGGTGATCCCCGCGTCCGGCGGGATGACGTCGCGCCAGGTGACGCTGATCCGGGATCTGGAGCCCGGGATCATCATGGTGACCCCGTCCTACATGCTCACCCTGCTCGACGAGTTCGAGCGGCAGGGCGTCGACCCGCGCTCCACCTCGCTGCGTGTGGGGATCTTCGGCGCGGAACCGTGGACGGAGCGGATGCGGCAGGAGATCGAGGAGCGGTGCGCGATCGACGCGGTCGACATATACGGGCTGTCGGAGGTGATCGGCCCGGGGGTCGCGCAGGAGTGCGTGGAGACCAAGGACGGCCTCCACATCTGGGAGGACCACTTCTATCCGGAGGTCGTCGACCCGTTCACCGGTGAGGTCCTGCCGGAGGGCGAGCGGGGCGAGCTGGTCTTCACCTCGCTCACCAAGGAGGCGATGCCGGTCGTCCGCTACCGGACGCGGGACCTGACCCGTCTGCTGCCCGGGACCGCCCGGGTGTTCCGGCGGATGGAGAAGGTGACCGGCCGCAGCGACGACATGGTGATCCTGCGCGGGGTGAACCTCTTCCCCACGCAGATCGAGGAGATCGTGCTGCGCACGCCGGGCGTGGCGCCCCACTTCCAGCTCCGCCTCACCACCGAGGGCCGGATGGACTCCCTCACCGTCCGCGCGGAGGCCCGTCCCGGCGCGGACTCCGCGACGCGGGACGCGGCCGCCCGGTCGATCGTGGCGGCCGTGAAGGACGGCATCGGCGTCTCGGTGGACGCGGAGATCGTCGACCCGGAGACGCTGGAGCGCTCGGTGGGCAAGATCCGGCGGATCGTGGACCTGCGCGAGGGGCGGGGCTGACGGCCCGTTCCGGCTGCTCGGCGGCCACGATCCGCCCGACCGCGGCCGTCACCGGCCGCTCGCGCCCCTTCGGGCCGAAGACATCCGGCAGGGTGAGCTGTTCGACGATCAGCCGGTTCGGCGTCGGGTCCGGCGGTTCGACGGCCGTGGCGCCGCCGGGGAGGCCCGCCGCCGCTCGTTCCGTCCGACCACCGGCACCGCTCCGTCCGCGGCACCACCTGACACCACTTCAGCCGGAGTACCGCGCCCGGAGTTCTCCGCCGGCGCGTCACGCCTTCTCGGACTCCAGCACCGCCATCGCCGCGTTGTGTCCCGGTACGCCGCTCACCCCGCCGCCGCGCACCGCGCCCGCGCCGCACAGCAGTACGCCTGCGTACCGGGTCTCCACGCCCCAGCGGCCGGTGCCCTCCTGGGCGTAGGGCCAGGACAGTTCGCGGTGGAAGATGTTGCCGCCGGGCAGTCCGAGGTCGCGTTCCAGGTCCAGCGGGGACCGGGCCTCCAGACACGGGCGGCCGTCGGCGTCGGTGGCCAGGCAGTCCGCGAGGGGTTCGGCCAGATGGGCGTCGAGCTGCGCGAGCGTCGACTCCAGGAGTTCCTCGCGTACGGCGTCGTTGTCCCGCTCGAACAGCCGCGCGGGGGTGTGCAGTCCGAACAGGGTGAGGGTCTGGTAGCCCCGGGCGGCCAGGTCCGGGCCGAGGATCGTGGGGTCGGTGAGCGAGTGGCAGTAGATCTCGGAGGGCGGTACGGCGGGCGGCTCACCGGCGGCGGCCCGGTCGTAGGCGGCGGCCAGCTGCCCGTACCCCTCGGCGATGTGGAAGGTGCCGGCGAACGCCTCGCGCGGGTCGACGGAGGTGTCGCGCAGCCTGGGCAGCCGCGTGAGGAGCATGTTCACCTTGAGCTGGGCGCCCTCGGCGGGCGGCGGGGGCGTGTCCCCGGTGAGCCTCGCGAGTTCCTGCGGGGAGGCGTTCACCAGGACGTGCCGCGCGGCGGCGACGCCCTCGCCGTCGGCCGTGCGGTGGGTGACCTCGGCGGTACGGCCGTCCGTGTCGACGCGCACCGCCTCGTGGCCGGTGGCGAGGACCGCGCCTGCGGCGCGGGCGGCGTCGGCCAGGGCGTCGGTGAGGGCGCCCATGCCGCCGACGGGTACGTCCCAGGCGCCGGTGCCGCCGCCGATGACGTGGTAGAGGAAGCAGCGGTTCTGTTTCAGCGAGGGGTCGTGGGCGTCGGCGAAGGTGCCGATGAGGGCGTCGGTGAGGACCACGCCGCGCACCAGGTCGTCGGCGAAGCGCTCCTCGACGGCGACGCCGACGGGTTCCTCGAAGAGGGTCCGCCAGGCCTCCTCGTCGCCGACCGCGCGGCGCAGCTCCTCGCGGGTGGGCAGCGGTTCGGTGAGGGTCGGGAAGACGTTGCGGGCGACCCGGCCGGTCATGTCGTAGAAGCGCTGCCAGGCCCGGTACTCGCTCTCGGAGCCGGTGAGCCGGGCGAACGCCTCGCGGGTGCGCCGCTCGCCGCCGCCGACGAGCAGCCCGGTGGGCCGTCCGTCGCGTTCGGCGGGGGTGTACGAGGAGATGGTGCGGGTGCGCAGCCGGAAGTCGAGCCCCAGCTCCCGGACGATCTTCCGGGGCAGCAGGCTGACCAGGTACGAGTACCGGGACAGCCGTGCGTCGACGCCGGTGAACGGGCGGGTGGACACCGCCGCCCCGCCGGTGTGGTCCAGCCGCTCCAGCACCAGCACGGAGCGTCCGGCCCGGGCGAGGTAGGCGGCGGCGACGAGGCCGTTGTGGCCTCCGCCGACGATGACGGCGTCGTACGTCCGGGTTCCCTCGGATACGGTCATGGTTCTTCGTAGCACACCCCGGTCCGCACCGGCCGGACACGGGCGGGGGTCTCAGGCCCCGCCGGCCGTTGCCGCGGCGCCGCCGCCCGGCGGTACGGCTCGGCCGCCTCCGCGCCGCGGCCCAGCCGCTCCGGGCGGTGGGCCTCGTCGTCGCGGGCGGCGAGGGTGCCGGCGTGGTCGGCGCCGAGCGTGCGGATGCGGGCCTCGGCGACCCGCTCGGCGATCTCCACCACCTCCTCGACCGGCAGCGGGTGCTGTGCGTCGTCCTCCGGGGGCCGGCTGAGGTCGCGGCCCCGGAGCGGCTCCCTCACCAGGTGGGGCACGCCCTCGGACTCCCCGAAGTCGTGCACGACGGTGGTTCCCCGGTGCTGCGGTGCGGCGGCCACCCGGGCCTCCCGGCGGAACCGCTCACGCAGCACCCGTCCGGACGACCGGTCCTGCTGCGGGCCGCCCGGTTCGAGGCACTTCACTGCGGCCTGCCGCCCCGGTGACTCGTCCCGCGCCCGCCGCACCTCCCCCATGCCGCCGCGTCCGATCCGGTCGATCGACCGGGAGCGGCCGTGGATCAGCCCGCTGTCCCCCATCCCCTGGGCCCGCCCCCGTCGCGGTCCGCCCCGCCCTCGCCCGACTCGTCCCGTACGGCGACGACTCACCCTCGTTCGTACGGTGCCACGACGCCCGGCCCGCGTCGCTCACCGGCGGGTCAGTTCAGGGTGGCGAGGAACTCCGTGCAGGCCCGTGCGCAGGCGCGGCACGCCTGTGCCGTCTCCTCCGCACCGGAGTGACCGTCGAACACCTGCGCGCTCTCCAGGCACACCTGGCGGCACCACTCCACCTGGACGCGGATGGTCGCCTCGTCCACCTGGTTCTGCTCGGACAGCACCCGGCAGGTCGCGTCGCAGACCTCCGCGCACATGATGCCCTTGCGTCGTACGAGTTCCTGGTTCTCGGTGCCGTCCGGGTCCACGAGGCTCGCCCGCGTCGCGCAGGACCGCGCGCACTCGGTGCATGCCTGGGCGCACGCGAACCGGTCCTCCAGGAACCGGAACAGCTCTTCCTGGGATGTCGTCGTCACACCGCGCGGGTAGCCGCCGCCGGAGCGGTCAAACCCGGCGCCCGCAAGGGTTCCGCGCGGTTTTTGGGGGTGCGCGCCGGACGCCCGTGCGGCGCGGTGAGGTGAACGGGTTGGCGGACGGGACCGGGGGTACTCGCGAGCCATGATGAACACCGCGTGGATGGAAACGGCCGACCTCGCCGCGGGCCGCGGCGCCCTCGGTGCGGGGCTCGTGGTGGCGGGTGTGGTGGTCGTGGCGCTGCTGATCGGCATGTTCGTCCTCGGCAGCCGCCGGGTCAGGAAGAGCGAGGTGCACCGGCCCGGCCCGGAGGAGCAGCCCCGGATGCCCGAGGGCGGCCCGGTCCGGGAGACACGGGAGCGGCGGGAGCCGGACGAGGTGCCCAGGAGCGACGAGCGGCTGCTGCCGCACGAGCTGAACGGCCACGGCACCACCGGGAGCCGCACGAGCGCCTCGCAGGAGCGGCCCCGCTGGGACGAGAACAGCAGCGGGGCGTTCGGCAGCGGCGGACCCGGCGGCCGCTGACCGTCCCGCGCCCCGCCGGCCCGCCGACGGAGGGCCGGCGACGTCGTGCACAGGGAAGTGAGAGCCATGGCGGATCCCGCCCGCGTCACCCTGCCGCTGCCCGATGACGACCATCTGCCCATCGGCGGGCTGGAGAGCCGGATCCGCTCGCTGTCCGCCGGCGAGGTCGAGGAGCTGCCGGCCTACGAGCGGTCGCACGCCGACCGGATCCCGGCGGCCCGGCTGCCGGCGGCCCGGCTGGAGCAGCTGAACGCGGGTGCCGAGCCGACCTCGGGCGACCCCGGCGCGCTGCGCCCCGAGCAGGGCGCCGGGCGGGCCGGGTCCCCCGTCTCGCCCGTCACCTCGCCGCAGCCGTCCAGCCCGCCGCCGCACGGCACCCCGGACCAGCGGGGCAAGCCGAAGGGTGACCGTACGTAGGCAGGACCGGCCACCGCCCCGGGGCGGGTCGTACGTCCGTCGATCGCCGTGACGCGGTCGTGGGCGTACGGCCCGCCCTTTCGCATGTCCGGGGCGGGCGCGTTCGAAGTGAGGTGGATCACAGCGTTCAGGTGCATCGTTTCGCCGGGTCCCGAGTCTTTGTCTCAGGTGTAAGGGGTTGTTCGGACACGGGGCGGTGGGGATGGAGCGGTTTCGGGTGGACGGCTTCGACGAGTTCGTGGCTGCCCGCTGGTCGGCGTTGCTCCATGTCGCGCGACTGCTCACCGGCGGCGACCGGCAGCGTGCCGAGGATCTCGTCCAGGAGGCCCTGGTGAAACTGTGGTTCGTCTGGCCGAGGGTCGCCGAGCAGGCCCCGGAGGCCTATGTGCGCCAGGTGCTGGTGCGGATGGCGGCCCGTTCGGCCCGCCGGCGCTGGTGGGGGGAGCGTCCGGTGGGCGAGCTGCCCGACCGGGCCGGACCGGGCGACATGTCGTCGGCCGTCGCGGAGCGCTCGCGGCTGGAGGCCGCGCTGGCGCTGCTGCCGCCCCGGCAGCGGGCCGCGGTGGTGCTGCGCTACTGCGAGGACCTGCCCGAGGGGCAGGTGGCGCAGGCCCTCGGCTGCCCGGTGGGCACCGCGCGCTCCCACGCGTCGCGCGGTGTGGCGCGGCTGCGGCAGATCCTGTCCGACTCCGTCAGGCCCGTGGGGTGAGGGGAGAAGCGATGGACGACTTCGAGCGTGAGCTGTCGCACATGATGCGTGACAGTCGGCAGCCGGCTCCCTTCCGGCCCGAGCACCAGGAGCGGCTGTACGAGGGCATCCGGGTCCGTCGCCGGTCCCGGATGCTGTGGCGGGCCGGCGGTTCGGCCCTCGCGGTGGCCGGACTGAGCGTCGGGCTGGCCCTGCTGCCCGGCGCCGACTCCCGGTCGCTGCCGGCGACCGGTCCGACGCCGCCCCCGGGGCCCACGACGCCGGCGACGCCCGCCCCGAGCGCGGAACCGAGCGCGGACCCGAGCGTGTCGCGGCCGCCGACGAGCACCTCCGGGACCACGGGCGCCGACGCCACGTCGCCCGGGTACGGCGGCACGCCGACCTCTCCCCCGCCGTCCGCCACACCGGGCGCGACCGGGCGGGACCGGCCGGCGGCGCCGCCGGCCACCACCGCGCCGGCCACCGCCTCGTCGTCCACTCCGCCGGCGCGGTCGCCCTCCGCCACGGCCGACGAGGAGCCGCCCGGCAGCGGTTAGACCGCACCGCCGTCCCCGCCCGTGGGCGAGAGCCGCCCCGGGCCGTGTCCCCGACCATCACCCGGGCGCGTCGGCATGCCCGCACCAGGGCCTCATGTCATGCCGTGCGCCGGAGAGAGACCGTGAACCCGTCATGAGAACCGCGAGGCGGTCGGCACCGGCCGACCGCCGCTCATCCGCCGCGTCCGCGGCGCAGGTGGCGCTGCCGCGCCGGGCGCCGCTGCCGGCACACCATCCGGAACCCGTCCTGGACGTGGTCGTGCCCGTGCACAACGAGGAGAACGACCTGGAGCCCTGTGTGCGGCGGCTCCACGCGCACCTCGCGGAGACCTTCCCCTACGCCTTCCGGATCACCGTCGCCGACAACGCGAGCACGGACCGCACCCCGGCGATCGCCGCGCGGCTGGCCCGGGAACTGCCGGGGACGGAGTGGATACGACTGGCCGAGAAGGGCCGCGGCCGGGCCCTGCACACCGCCTGGTCCCGGTCGTCCGCGCCGGTGCTCGCCTACCTGGACGTGGACCTGTCCACCGATCTCGCGGCCCTGCTGCCGCTGGTGGCCCCGCTGATCTCCGGGCACTCGGACGTCGCGATCGGCACCCGCCTGGCCCGCGGTTCCCGGGTGGTGCGCGGACCGAAGCGGGAGATCATCTCCCGCTGCTACAACGGGCTGCTGCGCGGCACCCTCGCCGTGCGGTTCTCCGACGCCCAGTGCGGTTTCAAGGCGGTACGGCGGGACGTCGCCGAGCGGCTGCTGCCGCTGGTCGAGGACCGGGGGTGGTTCTTCGACACCGAGTTGCTGGTGATCGCCGAACGCGCCGGGCTGCGCATCCACGAGGTGCCGGTGGACTGGGTGGACGACCCCGACAGCCGGGTCGACATCCTGTCCACGGCGCTGGCGGACCTGCGCGGCATGGCCCGGCTGGGGCGCGCGCTGGCCGGCGGCCGGCTGCCGCTGGCCGCGCTGCGCCGCCCCGGGGAGCTCGACGAGGCGGCCGGGCTGCCGCCCGCGCTGTTCCCGCAGTTGGTCCGCTTCGCCGCCGTCGGGGTGGCCAGCACCCTGTTCTACCTGCTGCTGTACAGCCTGCTCCGGCCCGTCACGGGCGCCCAGGCGGCCAACGCGCTCGCCCTGCTGGCCAGCGCCGTCGCCAACACCGCCGCGAACCGGCGGCTCACCTTCGGGGTGCGGGGCCGGACCGGGGTGCTGCGCCACCAGCTCAAGGGGCTGGCGGCGTTCCTGGTCGGCCTCGCCCTCACCAGCGGTTCGCTGGCCGTGCTGCACCGCACGGCGCCCGGGGCCGGGCCCCGGGTGGAGCTGGTGACGCTGGTCGCCGCCAACCTCGCCGCGACCCTGCTGCGCTTCCTCCTCCTGCGGGCCTGGGTGTTCCCCGGCCGTCGCTCCCGCCGTACGACAGGATCCCCGACCTCATGACCACCGCCCCGGCCGGCCCGGCCCTGTCCCCCGTGCCCCGGTCCGAGGCCGCCCCGCCGGCCGCCCCGGACCCGCGCGAGCGGCTGCGCCGCGCCGTCGCGCACCACGGGCCCGTCCTCGCGCTGTACGGCGTGCTGAAGCTGGTGGGCTTCGCCGTCTTCATGTTCCTGCTGGACTCGGCCGGCGACTTCCGCGAGAAGCATCCGCGCTTCGGCGGCGGCGCCCGCCCCTGGGACGTCCTGGGCAGCTGGGACGGCTGGTGGTATCAGCAGATCGCCCTGCACGGCTACGACCCGGCGCTGGAGCCCATACCCGGCGCCACCGGGCTGATCACCCTCGAGGGCAACTCGGCCGCGTTCTTCCCGTTGTACCCGGCGCTGATGCGGATGGTCTCGGAGGTCACCGGGCTCGGCCCGTACGGCGCCGGCATGACCGTGTCGGTCGTGTCCTCCTTCGTCGCGGCGCTCGGCATCCACGCCGTCACGGCCCGGCTGGGCGGGTACCGGGCCGGCCTGGTCGCCGTGGGGCTGTGGGCCGTGTGGCCCGGTTCCGGCGCCGAGTGGGCGGTGTACTCCGAGTCCGTGTACACGGCGCTGGCCGCCTGGGCCTGCTACGCCGTGATGACCCGCCGCTGGCTCACCGCCGGGGTGCTGACCTTCGCCGCCGGGCTCGCCCGGCCCACCGCCGTCACCCTGGTCGCCGCCCTCGCCGTCGCCGGACTGCTCGCGGTGCGGCGCCGCGAGGAGGGCGTCCGCCGCCCGCTGGTCGCGGTGGCGATCGCCCCGCTGGGCGTGGCCGGCTATCTGGGCTGGGTCGGGTACCGGATGGGCGACTGGGGCGGTTACAACAAGCTCCAGGACGGCGCCTGGGCCCACAAGTTCGACTGGGGCCGGCACAGCCTCGACGTGCTGACCTCGGTGCCCGTCGGGCACTTCGACTACCGGTTCGCGATGCCCGTGGAGGACCTGATCGGGGTCGGGGTGGTGCTGCTGGTGCCGGTGCTGACGGTGCTGCTGGTACGGCTGCGCCCGCCCGCCGTCCTCGTCGTGTACACGGTGCTGTCGTACCTGATGGTGATGGCCACCCAGCAGTACTTCGGCAACGTCTCCCGCTATCTGCTCCCCCTGTTCCCGCTGTTCGTCCCGCTCGCCGTGGCGATGCGCCGGCTGAGCCGGCCCTCGCTGGCCGCGGTGCTGGGCACGGCCGCCCTGGCCTCCGGCTCGTACGCGGGGTACGTCCTGTTCGAACTGGGCGTGCCGTAGGCCTACGGTGGAGACATGGACGCGGGGACGGTGACGCTGTTCCTCTGCGGGGACGTGATGCTCGGGCGCGGGGTCGACCAGATCCTCCCGCACCCGGGCGATCCCGCGCTGCGGGAGGACTTCGTCCGGGACGCCCGCGGCTACGTGGAGCTGGCTCAGGCCGTGAGCGGCCCGGTCCCCCGGCCGGTCCCGTTCTCGTGGCCGTGGGGCCGGGCGCTGCAGGTGCTGGCGGAGGCCGCCCCGGACGTGCGGGTCGTCAATCTGGAGACCTCCGTCACACGGAGCGACGCGTTCGCGCCGGGGAAGGCCGTCCACTACCGGATGAGCCCGGCCAATGTGCCCGCCGTGACGGTGGCGCGGCCCGACGTGTGCGTCCTGGCCAACAACCACGTGCTCGACTTCGGACGCCCGGGGCTCCGGGAGACGCTGGACGTGCTCCACGGCGCGGGCCTGAGGACGGCGGGCGCGGGACGGGACGCCGACGAGGCGTACGCGCCGGCGGTGGTCCCCGTCGACGGCGGCCGGGTGCTGGTGTTCGCCCTGGGGGCGATGTCGAGCGGCATCCCGCCGAGCTGGGCGGCGACGGCGGAGCGCTCCGGGGTGGCGTACCTCGCGGAGCCCTCGGCCGCCGCGGCGGAGGCGGTCGTCCGGCGGGTGCGGCGGGTGAAGCGCCCCGGTGACGTCGCGGTGGTGTCCGTGCACTGGGGCTCGAACTGGGGGCACCACGTCCCGCAAAGCCATGTCGGCTTCGCCCACGCGCTGGTCGACGGGGGCGTCGACGTCGTCCACGGCCACTCCTCGCACCATCCCCGCCGGGTCGAGGCGTACCGCGGCCGGCTGATCCTGTACGGCTGCGGCGACTTCGTCGACGACTACGAGGGGATCACCGGATACGAGGAGTACCGCGACGACCTGCGGCTCGCCTGTCTGCTGTCGGTCGCCCCGGACGGCGGGCGGCCGTCCGGGCTGCGCATGGTGCCGCTGCGGGCGCGGCGGATGCGGCTGGAACCCGCCGCGGAGGACGAGCGGGCCTGGCTGCGGGAGACGCTCGACCGGATCAGCGACGCGGACATCGTCCTCGGCGCCGACGGCGCGCTCGTCCTCGTCCCCCGGTGACCGTCCCGGCCGCGCCCGCCGGGGGCGCCCGTGCCCGGCCGGGGCCGGTGCGCAAAGGCGCCCCGGCGGCGTCGCCCGCCGGCCGACCGGGGCAGCGGCGACACGGCCGTGCCGACGACCACGTCCAAAGGCCCGGGGTCTCCCGCGTGCCGGCGTCCGGGTCCGTCGGCCCCCGGCGTGGAGGGCTCGCCCGCCGGACCGGACCGCGCGGACCGGACGTCCGGCGGGCCGGGCGACGGCCCGCCGGGGTCCGCCGTCGTCACGCCGACTGCGGCTGCGGCTGCGGCTGCAGGAAGCGGGCCAGCAGGTCGTCCAGGCTCACCATGCCGGTGAGCCGTCCGGAGCCGTCGCGGACCACGGCCAGCGAGGCCCGGCGGCGGCGCAGCAGGTCGATCGCGTCGGCGACCGTGGCGTCGTCCGTCAGCTCGGGCACCGGGCGGGCCAGGGCGCGGGCGCCGGCCGCCCGCCCCCGGGCGCGCGCCACCACGGCGTCACGGGCGTGCACCGAGCCGAGCACCACGCCGTGCTCGCGGACCAGGAGCCGGGTGCGGTCGCGCTCCGCGGCGACGCGCAGGATCTCGTCGACGCCGGCGGCGCCGTCCACCGAGACGATCTCGGCCGCCGGCACCTGCAGCTCCCGCACCGGGGTCTGCGGCTCGGTCAGCGAACGCGTCAGCAGCTCCGAGTCCGTCTCGCTGATCAGGCCGAGCCGCTCGGACTCCGCCACCAGATGGGTGAGCTGCTCCCGGTCGTGGACCGAGGCCAGCTCGTCGCGCGGGGCGACCCGGCACAGCCGTACAAGTGCGTTGCTCACCGCGTTGAGCAGCCGGATCAGCGGCCGTACGGCCTTCACCACGGCCCGGAAGGGCGGTGACAGCAGCATCGCGGACCGCTCGGGATGGGCGATGGCCCACGACTTGGGGGCCATCTCGCCGACCACCATGTGCAGGAACACGACCACGATCATGGCGACGGCGAAGGCGACGCCGTAGCTGACCGCGCTCGGCAGACCCAGCTCGTGCAGCAGCGGGTCGAGTTCGTGGGAGATCGCGGGCTTGGACACCGAGCCCAGCCCCAGGGTGCACACGGTGATGCCCAGCTGGGCCCCGGCCAGCATCAGGGACAGCTCACGCATGCCCGCCAGAGCCGCTCCGGCGCCGCGCCGGCCCTCGGCCGCGGCCTTCTCCATGCGGTGCCGCTTGGCGGCGACCAGCGCGAACTCGGCGGCCACGAAGAATCCGCTGCCGATCAGCAGCAGCACGGTGACGAAGAGCGCCATCGGGAAACTCATGCCTGCTCCTCCGTCCCACGGGCCGTCCGCTCGACGCGCACGCGGTCGGGTACGTGCCGGTCGAGGGTGCGTACGTCGATCACGGCGGCGGCGCCGTCGGGCAGCTCGAGCGTGAGCCGGTCCCCGACGGCGGGGAAGCGGCCGAGCCGGTCGACGATCAGGCCGGCCACGGTGTCGTAGTCCTCCTCCTCGGGCAGCGCGACGCCGGTGGCCTCCGCCACCTCGTCCAGCCGGCGGCCCGCGTCCACCAGCCAGCCGTCGCCGTCCGCGACCGCGACCGCGGTGACGGTGTCGGTCTCGTCGGCGATGTCGCCGACGAGTTCCTCGGCGATGTCCTCGTAGGTGACGATGCCGGCCACGCCGCCGTGCTCGTCCAGGACGACCGCGAACTCGTCGTCCCGCTCCCGCATCTGGATCACCGCGTCGGGCAGCGGGAGGGTGTCCGGCAGCAGCAGGGGGCGCCTGGCGAGAGCGCCGGCCGTGGTGGCGGTGAGGCGGTCGGCGGGCAGGCGCATCAGCTCGGCCACGCCGAGGACGCCGCCGACGTCGTCGGGGTGGTCGCCGAGCACCGGGTAGTTGGAGTGCCCGTACGTGGCGATCAGGTCGACCGCTTCGGCGGCGGTGGCGTCCTCGCGGACGAAGACGGCGTCCACCCGGGGCACCATCACCTCGTCCAGCGTCCGGTCGGAGAACTCCAGGGCGTGGTCGAGCAGCGCGGCGGTGTCCCCGGGCAGCGCGCCCCGCTCGTGGGACTCGCCGATCAGATGGCCCAGCTCCTCCAGGGTGGCGCCGTGGTGCAGTTCCTCCACCGGTTCGATGCCGACCCGGCGCAGCAGCCGGTTCGCCGCCGTGTCGAAGACGTGCACGAGGGGACCGACGACCTTCAGGTAGGCGAGCGTGGAGCCGGCCAGCGCCTTCGCCAGCCGTTCCGGCACGGCGATGGCGAGGTTCTTCGGGGCCAGCTCGCCGAGCACCATCTGCACGACCGTGGCCAGCACGAAGGCCAGCACGACCGCGATGCCGCTCACGGCGGCGTCGGGGAGGCCGATGCCGGACAGTGCGGGCCGCAGCAGCGCGGAGACCGACGGCTCGGCGATGAAGCCGACGACCAGTCCGGTCACGGTGATGCCGAGCTGGGCGCCCGACAGCATGAAGGACAGCCGCTCCAGCACCTTCAGGGCGCGGGCGGCCCTGCGGTCGCCGCTCCCGGCCTCGCGGGCCAGGGCGAGGCGGTCGGCGGAGACGTAGGCGAACTCCTGGGCGACGAAGTATCCGGTGCCGGCGGTCAGGACGAAGACGGCCAGCAGACCGAGGAGGGCGTTCGCGGCGCTCATCGGCGTGCCGACTGCGACGGGGCGTCCCGCCGTGTGCCGTGCTCAGGTGCTGCCGGGCGGGATGGTCGGGGACGCTGCCCCGGGGGGTCCGTCGGTCTGGCGGACAAGGACGTGCTCCTTCTGTGGGTGTGCGGTGTGTCAACGATTCCGGCCGGCGGGTTGTTCCCGGCCGGGTCGGGTCAGGAGGTGACGGGGGCCGCCGGTCCGACCAGTTCGGACAGTACGTCCTCCATGGTCACGAAGCCGAGGACCGTGCCGCTCTCCCCCACGACGGCGGCGAGGTGGCTGCCCTCGGCGCGCAGCGCGGTGAGGGTGTCGTCCAGCGGGGTGTCGATGCGCACCCGGGTGACCTTGTGCAGCGCGTCGCGCGGGAAGGGCCGGTCGCGGTCGGCGGCGCCGAGGGTGTCCTTGATGTGCAGGTAGCCCAGGACCTCGCCGTCGGGACCGGTGACCGGGAAGCGGGAGAAGCCCGCCCCGGCGGCGAGGCGTTCCAGCCCGGCGGGGGTGATCGTGTGATCGACGGTGCGCATCCGCGGCGCGGGGACGAGGATCTCGCCGACCGGGCGGGTGCCCAGCTCCAGCGCGTCGCGCAGCCGCTCCCCGTCGGCGGGGCCGAGCAGCCCGGCCTCGCTGGAGTCGACGACCATCCGGGCGAGCTGGTCGTCGGTGAAGACGGATCCGACCTCGTCCTTCGGCTCGACGCGCAGCAGTCTCAGCAGGACGTTGGCGAAGGCGTTGATCCCGAACACGAACGGCCGCAGCGCCCGGGTGAGCGCCACCAACGGCGGGCCCAGCAGCAGGGCGCTCGGCACGGGCGCGGCGAGCGCGATGTTCTTGGGCACCATCTCGCCGATCAGCATGTGCAGATAGGTGGCGAGGGCCAGGGCGATGACGAACGCGACGGGGTGCACCAGGGCGTGCGGCATGTGCACCGCCTCGAAGGCGGGCTCCAGCAGGTGGGCGATGGCGGGTTCGGCGACCGCGCCGAGCACCAGGGAGGAGGCGGTGATGCCGAGCTGGGCGGTGGCCATCATGGCGGACAGGTGCTCCAGCGCCCACAGCGTCATCCGGGCCCGCTTGTCGCCGGCCCGGGCGCGCGGTTCGATCTGGCTGCGGCGCACCGAGATCAGGGCGAACTCCGCGCCCACGAAGAAGGCGTTGGTCAGCAGGGTCAGAGCGCCGACGGTGAGCTGCAGGGCGGTCATCGGGCTCCCTCCACGATGCGGGCCGGCCGCGGTGCGGCCGGTGCGGTGAGGCGTATGCGGTCGGCGCGGTGGTGCTCGACCTCCAGCACGTCGAGCCGCCAGCCGTCGAGGTCCAGCACGTCCCCCGGGACGGGGATGCGGGCCAGGCGGGTGGCGATCAGTCCGGCCACGGTCTCGTAGGGTCCCTCGGGCGCGGTGAGTCCCACGTCCGTGAGCCGGTCGAGACGGACGCTGCCGTCGGCCTGCCACACCGCGCGCCCGTCGGCCGTCGCCGGGGCGGACGCCAGGTCGGGCGCCTCCAGGGGATCGTGCTCGTCACGGACCTCGCCGACGACCTCCTCGACGATGTCCTCCACGGTGGCCACGCCCGCCGTGCCGCCGTACTCGTCGATGACCACGGCCATGGTGCGGTGCGCGCGCATCCGCTCCAGCAGCCGGTCGGCGGTGAGGCTGTCGGGCACCAGCAGGGGCGGGGTCTTCAGGTCGGTGACGGGCGTGCCGGCGCGCTTCTCCGGGTCCAGGGCGAGCACGTCGCGGATGTGGACGGTGCCGACCACCTCGTCGAGGCTGTCACGGTAGACCGGGAAGCGGGACAGGCCGGTGGCGTGGCTGAGGGCGGCGGCGTCGGCCGCGGTGGCGTGCGCCTCCAGGGCCTTGACGTCGACCCTCGGCGTCATCACGTTCTCGGCGGTCAGCTCGCCCAGGTGCAGGGTGCGGACGAAGAGTTCGGCGGAGTCCGCCTCCAGGGCGCCCTCGGCGGCCGAGTGCCGGGCCAGCGCGCCCAGTTCCTCGGCGGTGCGGGCGGAGGCCAGCTCCTCGGCGGGCTCCAGCCCGAAACGCCGGACGAAACGGTTCGCGGTGCCGTTCAGATGGCCGATGAACGGGCCGAACGCGGCGGTGAAGGCGCGCTGCGGGCCGGCGACCACCTTCGCGACCGCGGCCGGCCGGGAGATCGCCCAGTTCTTCGGCACCAGCTCGCCGACGACCATCAGCACCACCGTGGAGGCCAGGACGCCGAGCAGGGTGGCCGCCGTCGGGGCCGCGCCGCCCAGGCCGGCCGCCCGCAGCGGTCCGCGCAGCAGCGCCGCGAGGGACGGCTCGGCGAGCATGCCGATCACCAGCGAGGTGACGGTGATGCCGAGCTGGGCGCCGGACAGTTGCAGCGTCAGCTGCCGTACGGCGTTCAGCGCGCCCTCGGCGCCGCGCTCACCGGCCTCGGCGGCACGCTCCAGGTCACCGCGTTCGACGGTGGTCAGGGAGAACTCGGCCGCGACGAACACCGCGCACGCCAGGGTCAGCAGCAGGGCGAGCAGGAGCAGCAGGATCTCGGTCACCGCGCCACCCCCGCTCCCTCAGGGGTCGTGAGGCCCGGGCGGCGGGAGGTGGCACGGCTGCTACTGGGGGGATCACCCATCGGGGGACCGTCGCTCCTTCTCGGACACGTGGGACGACATGTGTGGAAGCAGGATGTCCTGACTCCGCACCAACTGTAAAGGAGACGCAAAGTCCCTCTCGATCGATCCCCTATGCTTCTACGCGATTGTAGAAGTTATATCGCGTACCGCCGTGTGCGCGGCACCCGCCTCCCATGGATCACACGCACGTTCAAGGAGCGGACGCCGTCATGGTGTCCAAACGACTGCTCGGATCCCTCGGGGTGGGCGGCCCCACTGTCGCCGACGGACTGGCGGGCGGCGTGGTCGGGGGCATGGTCGCGGCGGAGGCCGTGGACGAGGTCGGGGACTTCTTCGAGGGCGAGGAAGAGGAGGAGCGACTTCTACACTACTGTAGAAGAAACTGGGCGCCCGGAGCACGCCGGTCCGGGCGCCCTCCCGACCAGGTACGGAGTGCTCATGGCCCTGTGGGACCGCCTCAAGGAGTCCGCGTC
>NZ_LGCN01000197.1 GCF_001279005.1 Streptomyces caelestis | reverse complement strand
ACTGGGTGACCCAACAGCTCGTCTCCAACGTGCCGTTGAACGCCGCCGAGGCCGCCAAGATCCTCGCCCGGATGCCCGGCCACACCCCCTCCGCCGACGTGCCGCCGCAGGTCGCCCCGAGTCCCCGCATCCCGACCGCCGGTGCCCCGACCCCTCCGCCCACCGACGGTCATCCAAGAAAAGACCCCGGGGAAAACACCTCCCACCATCCCGCCCGGCCGGAGCGGAAGCCGGACCCGGAGCCCGAGCCCGCCCTGGAGACGACCGGGACGACCGAGAAGGCCGAGGCCCCCGAAGCCGCCCGCACCCTCGTCGCCGCCCTCCCGCATCTTTCCCCCGACCTGCGCCGCATCCCCCGGGGCATGCACGACGAACTCGCCCGCCTCGTCTCCCACTGGCTCACCGCCGGCCATACCCCCGGGAGCGTCCGCACCCACATCCTGCGCGGCCTCCCCGACGACGGCACCCCCGTCCACCGCCCCGGCGGCCTCCTGCGCTACCTCCTCCGCGACATCCCACCCGTCCCCGTGCCCAGCAGCGCTTCAGCCGCCGCACACCCCGCCCCCGCCCACCCGTCCAGCCGCCTCGCCGCCCTCCGCGAATGCGAGGGCGACCACGTACAGGCGACCCTCTTCCGTCCGGTCGGTGACGAAACCCTCTGCCGTCACTGCCTCGCCCCACCATCGTCCGGCGCACGGGTCTGACGGAGCCGGGAACGGACCCGGACGGCTGCAGCGGGGTCATCGCAGAAGCAGGGAACCGCCCAAGTCCCGGCGGACACCGCGCAGAACCCGCCGCTCAACCCGGCCGCCAGCCTGCTGCTTCGCCCACCACACATCGACCGCTTTCAGCGACACCCCGAAGAGCGCCGCTACGTCCTCACGGTCCTACACCGCCGGCGGCAGATGCCCCGCGCACCCCTCACCGGATCGCTCGTACCCCACCAACACCCCAGAAGCCGAACCGTTTCAAGTCAGAGCCTGGCCGGTCTCCGAATCGCAGGCAGCTTCCTCTGGTTCGCCCTGCGGATGTGTACGACAGTCCCGCGCAGGACCGAGCAGTGTGAGCCAATCAAGGGCAACGTTCCAGTCATCACAGGTCGCCTCACGCGGCCTCACAGGAAACGATCAGGTCATTCACAGGTCTTTATGTTTACGCATCAAGATCTTTTAGTTACGCAACATCCGAGTTGCCCCATGATCAATTCTCTGTGATCAAGCCAGCGTCGACCTGCAAGGAAGGTAACCACCCAGGCGAAGGGCGTGTGATCGAATGCGCACTGCCGGTGACGACTCGCCGTCCCGGCCGGACAGAAGGAGATCTCCATGGGAACGACCAAGCGCGCGTCCTTCCGAGCCGCGATCGTCACCGTCGCCACGCTCACCTCCATAGCCGCGGCACCGATGGCCATGGCGGCCGAATCCGGCGGCGTAGGCGTGCAGGCACTGTACTGCGACAGCAGCGGCTGGACGGCCAGTGGCGACCCGCACGAGCGCTGTACGTCGCTCAGCAACGGTGTCCTTTACCACAGCAAGCGAGCCAGCTCCTCGGGCACCACCCTGCGCACCGGATACGACAAGGACGGCGGCAGCACCATCTCCGCCCAGCTCGGCTACAGCATGAGCGGCACCACCAAGTACGCCAGCGCCGTCAGCATCGCCAATGGCCAGAACAAGTCGAAGAGCTGGACAGTCTCGGGCGACAAGGCCTGCCTGAACAGCGTCGGTCTGCTCTCCTACAGCGGTGGGTCGTACCAGACGCCGGCCGCCCACTGCTGAGCATCGCCATGAGACGCCGGCGCTCCGGATACGGTGGGGCGCCGGCGTCCACGACGTGAAAGACGAACATGTTTGCAGCCATATTCGACGGCCACTACGGTTTTCTGGCCGCCCTCACCTTCGTTGGCCTCGCCATGGGCGGCCTGGCGTGGTGGACGGCGACCAGGAAGGGGAGCCCCCACGGTCTGTGGTGGTTAGCCCTGACGGCCACCGTGACCGGGGTCCTCGGTGTCACCTCCTTCGGGGGAGGCCAGGCGAGCAGACAGTGCGTCATCAACCATGATCTCGCCGAGCCGTTCCATACGGCTCAGGGCCTGTTGAACCTGGCCATGTTCGTGCCCGTCGGCTGCTTCGCCCTGCTGGCCCTGCGTCGGCCGGTGCCGGCGTTCCTCGGCACGGCGGCGCTTCCCTGTCTGATCGAGCTCTCCCAGGCCACAATCCCGTTCGTCGCCCGGGGCTGTGACAGTGCCGATGTCGAGATGAACCTCCTGGGCGGCCTGATCGGGCTGCTGACCGCAGGAGCCTTCCTGGCCCGGCGGCACCGACTCGACTGGAGCGGCTGGGCCAAACCCGCCGCCGTCGCCGGCCTCGCCGTCGCCATCATCGGAACCGTGGTCTTCCGCACCCTGGTGAGCTCGGTCCACTACGACGGCACCGGCCTCAGCGCACCTGGCGAAGACCAGCGCAAGGCCGTGACCCAGGCCGTCCAGCGAGCCTTCGGTGACCGTTTTCCCGTCACGAACGTCTACGTCCAGCCCTGTCTCGACGTCCAATGCACCAATCTCATCTTCAAGGTCGGCGACAACGGCACGGGCACCCTGGAGTGGCCCGGTCAACGGCACCTGAACATCCTGCTCGAAGCCAGCAGCGAGCCCGGTGCCAACAGCTTCCCCGTCGCGGCTGCCGCAGCTCCGCGAGACAAGGACGATGCCTACCGGACCGCCGAGACCTACATGCGCAGCCACTACAACTGGGCCGCAGGCGCCACTCTGCACCGAACCGAACCCGTCGGAGAGGATGCCGAGTTCGGATGGATCACCAGCTGGCGTTTCATGGACAACGACATCCTCATGCCGCGCATGCTCGACGTCCAGGTCAACCGTGCCGGACGCATCTCGCAGGTCGACGTCACCATGGGACCCACCGAACTCGACCTCCCCGCCACAAAGATCAGCAAGGAGCGGGCCGAGCAACTGGTCCTGGAGCACCTCCGGGACGAAGCCGAGGCCGGCGGGAACCCGCCCCCTGATGTCACCGTCGACGCGTTCACCCTCAAGGCGAACGACCGAGGTCGCGGATGGCGGCCCGAATGGATCGTGAACAGCCTGCCCCCTCACGAGGAGGGCACCGAATCCGTCACCACGACCAACTGGGTGGATGCCCTCGACGGCACCGTACACATCAGCGCCTACCCTCCCCTGTGACAACCCGTCCGGGAGCCCGACGTTGCGCAAACTGCGGAGTGGCCCAGCCGTCGAGCGGGTTCCCGCCCACGTCCGCGAGCTGCTGCGAATCGACGTGTACGGGGCCACGGGGGACAACGGGGTGCACCCGCTACTGGGGGAGAGGGGCCTCAGCCCCTTTACAGCCACCCGCCGACAGGGCCGGAGAAGCCGGGGCTCACAGGGACGAGGAGAAAGGGAGAGCGGCCGTTGGACGGCGGGTTCCCCTTCAAGTCCGCGATCACGTCAGCGTGAGCCTGCTCGGCACGGCCCGCTTGACCGCACGTACGGCTGCAGTGGGCAACCGTCGGGACGGGCCGACGGACACCTGCCCCGACAGGCCTGACACCGTCGCCCACCGCCCCGACGGAGCGCCGCCGTGGGGGCGTCGTACCTGGTGGGCGGGGGTGTGGGCGCGGGATCTTCGGGGCATGACGACTTCCCCCCGCACGGAGCGGCGGTCCGCGCTCCCGCTCCCGCTCGCCGATCAGACGGTGTTCTCGTTCCGCTTCACCCCGTCCCCGCGCGGCGCCCGGCTCGCCCGTCGGCTCGCGTCCTGCCAGATGGACGCCTGGGGGTGGCGCTACGGCACCCCGGCGCACGACTCCGTCGAGCTGATCGTGGGCGAACTGGCCGCCAACGCCGTGACCCACGGCCGGGTCCCCGGCCGGGACGCCGAGCTGCGGCTCAGCAGGGAGGACGGCGGACACGTCCGCATCGAGGTGAGCGACGCGCGGGGCGAGCGGCTGCCCGAGGCGCGGGACGCCGGAAGCGAGGAGGACGGCGGGCGGGGGCTCCTCCTCGTCGCCGCCCTGGCCGAGGAGTGGGGAACGGCCCCGCGCCCCGGCGCCCCCGGCAAGACCGTCTGGGCCGTGGTGTCCGCCGCACCGGTCGGCGGGTGAGCGGGGGCGGAACCCGGTCCCTCGGGAGAGGTTCCGGGCCTTGATGTCGGCCGGCTCCCTACGGAGAAGCGGACCCCACATGTCCTGTACGCGGCGAGGACTCGGGTTCGCGGCGGCCACAGGGGTCGCCGTTCGCAAGGAGCCCGCGCGTCCTCTCCGCGATCACGAGCGTGCTCGGCAGCGTCGTCCCGGCCGGCTAGTCGCCGCCCCCGCCGCCTCCCCCGTCACCGCCGCCTCCGTCGCCGCTCCCACCGCCGCCGTCGCCGCCGTCCCCGCCGTCGCTGCCCCAGCCGTCGCCGCCGCCGGGTTCGTTGTCGTCGCGGCCGGTGCCGAGGTTGCTGAACCAGGGGAGTTCCCAGGCGCCGTCGTCCGCCTCCCCTCCGGAGCGGGAGCGGGGACGGAACCTGGCCAGGCCCGTCGTGTCCCCGAGGCCGAAGGAGGCGGCGACCGCGTGGGCCATCACGGCGTCCAGGGGGTCGGGGCTCTCGTGGTGCACGGCGGCCAGCGGCAGCAGCACGGTGCCGGGCGGAGGACCCGGCCACCGCGGCGGACGGGTCAGCAGCGCGACCCGCCGGTCGTCGCGCAGCAGCCACGAGCTCTCCGCGTTCTCGCGCCGCAGCGTCCAGTGCCGGTCGGGCAGGCGTATCTCCACGCCGCGCTTGGACTTGCGGAACGTGCGGCGGAGTTCAAGATGTGCGGTGACGTCGCCGACGGTCAGGTGCAGGCCGCCGTCCGGGGTGGTGGAGTCGCCGCGGAAGCCGTACGGCGCCCGCAGCCGTACGGCGGGGGCGTACGGGCCCCACACGTCCACGCGGACCAGGCGCCGGTCCACGGCGACGGCGATCGCCCCGGCGGGGCCGGGCGCGTACCGTCGCGCGATCCACAGCGGTACGCCCTCCGCGTGCGCCCGCGCGGAGAGCGCGGCCACCTGGTCCGCCCCGCCGCACCCGTGGACCGCCCACTCCCCCAGGGCGCGGGCGAAGTCGGCGGCCCGGCGCACCTTCAGCGGCGTGGTCGTCCCCGTCACACGGGTGACCGGGACGGTGCCGGGGCCCTGCGGCAGCCGGGCCAGGGGGCGTTCCGCGCCACCGCCGCCGAGCCAGCTCCCCCGCAGGTACGCCTCGGCCATGGCGCCGAGGTTCAGCTCGGCCGGCGGGGTCGTCCTGCCGCCCCTGCGCAGCCCGCCCCCGGTGAGTTCCACGGTCCGCGCCAACGGGTTCCGGGACCGTTCCCCGTAGAGCACCTGGTTCATTCCGACCCTCCTGCGACGTCTGCCGTGTGGGGAGACCGTCTCCAGCCGGTGCGCGGTTCCGTGATCCGCCGCACGGGCGAGGGCCCGGCACCGCCGAACAGCGGCGGTACCGGGCCCTCGTCGTGCTTCGAGCGGGTCGCTCAGTGGGCGTGGCCGTGGCCGTGACCACCGGCGGCCGGCTCTTCCTCTTCCTTCTTCTCGACGACCAGGGTCTCGGTCGTCAGCAGCAGGGAGGCGATGGAGGCGGCGTTCTCCAGGGCGGAGCGGGTCACCTTGACCGGGTCGATGACGCCGGCCTTGACCAGGTCGCCGTACTCGCCGGTGGCGGCGTTGTAGCCGTTGCCCTTCTCGAGCTCGGCGACCTTGGAGACGATGACGTAGCCCTCGAGGCCGGCGTTCTCGGCGATCCAGCGCAGCGGCTCGACGGCGGCCTTGCGGACGACCGCGACACCGGTGGCCTCGTCGCCGGTCTTGTCGAGGTTGCCCTCGAGGACCTTGACGGCGTGGACCAGCGCGGAGCCGCCACCGGAGACGATGCCCTCCTCGACCGCGGCGCGGGTCGCGGAGATGGCGTCCTCCAGACGGTGCTTCTTCTCCTTCAGCTCCACCTCGGTGGCGGCGCCGACCTTGATGACGCACACGCCGCCGGCCAGCTTCGCGAGGCGCTCCTGGAGCTTCTCGCGGTCCCAGTCGGAGTCGGTGGTCTCGATCTCGGCCTTGATCTGGCCGACGCGACCCTGCACGTCCTCCTTGTTCCCGGCACCGTCGACGACCGTGGTGTCGTCCTTGGTGACGGTGACGCGGCGGGCGGAGCCGAGCACGTCCAGGCCGACCTGGTCGAGCTTGAGGCCGACCTCCTCGGAGACGACCGTGGCGCCGGTGAGGACGGCCATGTCCTGCAGCATCGCCTTGCGGCGGTCGCCGAAGCCGGGGGCCTTCACGGCGACCGCGTTGAAGGTGCCGCGGATCTTGTTGACCACCAGGGTCGACAGGGCCTCGCCCTCGACGTCCTCGGCGATGATCAGCAGCGGCTTGGAGGCGTTGGCCTGGATGACCTTCTCCAGCAGCGGCAGCAGCTCCGAGATGGAGGAGATCTTGCCCTGGGTGATGAGGATGTAGGGGTCGTCGAGGACGGCCTCCATGCGCTCCTGGTCCGTCACGAAGTACGGCGACAGGTAGCCCTTGTCGAAGGCCATGCCCTCGGTGAAGTCCAGCTCCAGACCGAAGGTGTTGGACTCCTCGACGGTGATGACACCGTCCTTGCCGACCTTGTCCATCGCCTCGGCGATGAGCTCGCCGACCTGCTGGTCCTGGGCGGACAGCGCGGCGACGGCGGCGATGTCGGACTTCTCGTCGATCGGGCGGGCCGAGGCGAGCAGGTCCTCGGAGACCGCGGCGACGGCGGCGTCGATGCCCTTCTTCAGCAGCGCGGGGGAGGCGCCGGCGGCGACGTTCTTCAGGCCCTCGCGGACCAGCGCCTGGGCCAGCACGGTGGCGGTGGTGGTGCCGTCACCCGCGATGTCGTTGGTCTTGGTCGCCACCTCCTTCACCAGCTGCGCGCCGAGGTTCTCGTACGGGTCCTCGATCTCGACCTCGCGGGCGATCGTGACACCGTCGTTGGTGATGGTGGGGGCGCCGAACTTCTTGTCGATGACGACGTTGCGGCCCTTCGGGCCGATCGTCACCTTCACCGTGTCGGCAAGCTTGTTGACGCCGCGCTCGAGGGCGCGACGGGCGTCCTCGTCGAACTTCAGGATCTTCGCCATGGGAGCGGTTCAGCCCTCTCGGAAAACGTGGGTGAAACGAACTGCGCCCCTGACGCCCGGCTTCGTAAGGTCGCGGGGGCCCGGGGCGCAGCTCAAAAGCGGTGTGCTTCGGTGGAAGCGGGTGAACTACTTCTCGATGATCGCGAGGACGTCGCGAGCCGAGAGGACGAGGTACTCCTCGCCGTTGTACTTCACCTCGGTGCCGCCGTACTTGCTGTACAGCACGATGTCGCCCGTCTTGACGTCGAGCGGCAGACGCTCGCCGTTCTCGAAGCGGCCCGGGCCCACGGCCAGGACGACGCCCTCCTGGGGCTTCTCCTTGGCGGTGTCCGGAATGACCAGGCCCGAAGCCGTGGTCTGCTCGGCGTCGAGCGGCTGGACCACGATGCGGTCCTCGAGCGGCTTGATGGCAACCTTGGAGCTGGTGGTCGTCACGATCCGACCTCCCCCTTCGGAGATCTCACGGGGTTAACTGTCTGAGGTGGCGACCAGGTGGATCCGTCGTCGCGGGTGCCGGACCTGCCCGTCGCGTGTTTGGCACTCTCCAGGGGGGAGTGCCAGACCTGAGACTATGACTGCGATTAGCACTCGGTCAAGCGGAGTGCCAATTGCCTGCGGCGCGTCGCGGGAGTGGGCGCCTTTTCGGCACGCGTGCGTGCGGCTTGCCGGTGTGGTGGTGAGCGTCCCCGGGGGCTGCGCCCCCGGGCCCCTTTCGGGCCTGAACGGGCCTCGTCCTCACACGCCGGACGGGCCGGGAGGTGAGCGGTGCTCGCCGGGAACCGCCGGACGGGGCTCAGCGGTGGCCGACGTGGTCCTCCAGGCGGCCCACTTCCAGTCCCCGCTCCGCCAGTTCGTCCAGCAGCCGGGCCGTCCGTTCCGTCAGGGTCAGCGACGGGGCCTCACCCGACGGTACGGCGATGATGTCGCCGGGGTTCAGGTGGTGGGGGCCGTCGGTGTAGGTGAGGTGGCCGTCGGGTTCCAGGGTCGCTCTCCACAGCACCACCGCCGCGATGCCGCAGTCCGCGGCGGCCCGCAGGGTGGTGGTGTCGTACGTGCCGTAGGGCGGGCGGAAGAGGCGGGGGCGGACGCCGAAGCGGGACGCGAGCTTGCGCTGCTGGCCGCAGATCTCGGCGCGCTGGCCGGCGTAGGGCAGACCGCGCAGGGCGGGGTGGTCGAGGGTGTGGTTCTGCAGGCTCGCGCCGACCGAGCGCAGCCGGGCGAAGTGGGCGTACCCGGGGCCCACCACGCTGTCCGTGAGGAACAGGCTGACGGGGAGCCGGCGCTCGCGCACCAGGTCGATGAAGCGGGGGTCGCGTTCGGCGCCGTCGTCGTAGGTGAGGAAGACGACCGCGTCACGGGTGGGGACGCGGTCGACGACGGGCGGGAGGGGGCCGGTCCACGGCGCCGGGCCGGCTCCGGGCGACCGGCCCGCGCCGTCCCCCGGCCCGTCCGACGGACCGCAACCGACGAGCACGGCCAGCAGGGCGACGACGCCCGCCAACAGGAGGCCGGCCCGCGCCCGGAGGGCGGCCCGCGCCCGGAGGGCGGCCGGGTCGGTCCCCACCGGCACCGCACCCCGGCCCCGGAAGACAGCCGGGCCGGCCCCCGCCGACGTCACCGCCCTCGTGACGAGGCCGCCCCACGGCCGAGAACCGCACCGAGCCCGGAAGACAGCCGGACCGCTCCCCGCCGGCACCGCACCCCGGCCCCGGAAGACAGCCGGACCGGCCCCCGCCGACGTCACCGCCCTCGTGACGAGGCCGCCCCACGGCCGAGAACCGCACCGAGCCCGGAAGACAGTCGGACCGCTCCCCGCCGACGTCACCGCCCTCGCGGCGAGGCCGCCCCACGGTCGAGGGCCGGGGCGGGGCCGGAGGCCGGTCGCCGGTCTCCCGGCCCTCACAGGTAGTCCTCCAGGCGGGCCACCGCGTACCCCTCCGCCGTGGCCTTGTCCAGGAAGCGGCGGATCATGTCCGGCATCGTGCCCTTCCAGTCCCCGCGGCCCCGGAAGTGGCTGAGGACGATGTCGCCGGGGTGCAGTGCGCGGTCCCACTCGCGGTACTCCCAGCGGTCGACGAAGACCTCCTCGTTCCAGAGGGGGACGTGGGTGATCCCGCAGGCCTTGGCGGCGCGCAGGGTGGCCTTGTCGTAGTTGCCGTAGGGCGGGCGGAAGAGGACGGGGCGCTCGCCGTAGCGCTCCTCGATGACCTCCTGCATGCCGCAGATCTCGCGCTTCTGGCGGGCGTAGGACAGGGCCGGCAGGTAGGGGTGGTGGAGGGTGTGGTTGTGCAGGGCGACGTCCCGGTCCCGCATCTCCTTGAAGTAGCCGTAGTCCTCCTTGACCAGGTAGTCGCTGAGGAAGGCGCTGTACGGGACCTTCAGCTCGCTCATCATCCGCAGGAACGCCGGGTCCTTCTCGGCGCCGTCGTCGATGGTGAGGAAGAGGA
Source organism: Streptomyces caelestis (assembly GCF_001279005.1). Lineage (GTDB taxonomy): Bacteria > Actinomycetota > Actinomycetes > Streptomycetales > Streptomycetaceae > Streptomyces > Streptomyces heliomycini. The sequence goes on along the minus strand of NZ_LGCN01000197.1, from coordinate 79,781 downwards.
TCTTCTCGTCGGTGGGGACGGTGGTGAAGACCGGGGGGAGGCCCAGCCGCCGGTGGCCGTCGACCTCGAAGCCGTCGCGGGTGGTGATCCGGGGCTTCTCCGCCGGGGGCGGCGGGGCGGTCAGCGGCACCCGCTTCAGCCCCCAGCGTCTCGCGGCGGCGACCCTCGCCGCGTGCGCCGCGCGCAGCTTGTCGGCGTAGGCGTCGAGCGCGCGGGCCGGGGGCTCCCGCAGGGGCTGCTGACCGCCCGCCGGTTCGACCGGGGCGTCGCCGCCCGGTCCGCAGCCCGCGGCGATGGAGGCGAGAGCGAGTACCGCGAGGCCGGTCCGCACACCGCCATATGGCCACCTTTTATCGTTTTGTCCTACTGCTCGCATGGTGCCGGATCCTCGCAGTCCGCCCCCGGCGATCCGGCCCGACACCGCGACCGGAGGCACACGGTCCACCGACTGGCCCACAATGACCCGGTGAACGACCTCGCTCCCCTCCTCACCCCCGAAGGCCGCGCCCTCCTCGACGAGGTGCGCGACACCGATCCGGCCCGTGAACTCGCCGTCGCGACCCGGCTGCGCCGCGAGCACCCCGCCGACCTGGTGTCGGCGGCGCTGGGCCAGGCGCGGCTGCGGCAGCGCGCGGTGGCCAAGTTCGGGGCGGAGGACGCGCGGCGGATGTTCTTCACGCCGAACGGGGTGGAGCAGTCGACGCGGGCGAGCGTGGCGGCGTACCGGGCACGGCGGTTCCGGGAGCTCGGCGTGGTCTCCGTGGCCGACCTGTGCTGCGGGATCGGCGGGGACGCGATCGCGCTGGCCCGTGCCGGGATCCGGGTGCTGGCGGTGGACCGGGACCCGCTCACCGCGGCGGCCGCGCGGGCGAACGCCGACGCGCTGGGGCTCGCCGACCTGATCGAGGTGCGGCAGGCGGACGTGACGGAGGTGGACACGGCCGGCCACGACGCCGTGTTCGTCGATCCGGCCCGGCGCGGCGGGCGGGGCCGGATCTTCGACCCCGAGGCGTACTCGCCCCCGCTGTCCTGGGCGGTCGAGGCGGCCCGCGCGGCACCGCGCGCCGCCGCGCTGAAGGTCGCGCCGGGCATCCCGCACGAGGCCGTCCCCGCCGACGCGGAGGCCGAGTGGATCTCGGACGGCGGGGACGTGAAGGAGGCGGTGCTGTGGTTCGGCGCCGGGCAGGGGGCGGCGGTCCGCGCGACCCTCCTCCCCGGTCCGCGCACCCTCCTCTCCCGCGGGCTGCCCGACCCCGCGGTCCGCCCGCCCGGCCGGTACCTGTACGAGCCCGACGGCGCCGTCGTCCGGTCGCACCTCGTCGCCGAGGTCGCCGCGGAACTCGACGGCGGGCTCCTCGACGCGACCATCGCCTACGTCACCGCCGACGAGCACCGCCCGACGCCGTACGCCACCGCCTACGAGCTCACCGACCGGCTCCCGTTCAGCGTCAAGAAGCTGAAGGCGCTGCTGCGCGAGCGCCGGGTCGGCACGCTGACGGTGAAGAAGCGCGGCTCGGCCGTCGAGCCGGAGGAGCTGCGCCGCAAGGTCCTGCCCAAGCCGCACGGCACCGAGTCCGTCACGGTCTTCCTGACCCGCGTCGCCGGCGCCCCGACGATGCTGCTGGGGCACCCGGTGCGGTGATCACGCGCCGGTCTGCGCCGCGCGGCGCAGCAGCAGCTCCCGTTCGCGTGCGTTGCGGGTCAGCGACGCCGCGCGCCGGAACTCCGCCCGGGCCTCCTCCGTGCGGCCCAGGCGGGCCAGCAGGTCGCCGCGGACGCTGGGCAGCAGGTGGTAGTCCCGCAGCGCCGGTACGCCGGTCAGGGCGTCGGCCAGGGGCAGCGCGGCGGCGGGTCCCTCGGCCATGGAGACGGCCACCGCGCGGTTGAGTTCGACGACCGGGGAGGGGGCGCGGGCGGCGAGCAGGGCGTACAGGGTGGCGATGCGGGGCCAGTCGGTCTCCTCGTAGCGGTACGCGTGCGCGTGGCAGGCGGCGATGGCCGCCTGGAGGACGTACGGGCCCGGGGCGCCGGCGGCGACGGCGTCGGCGCGGGTGAGGGCGGTGACGCCGCGGGCGATGAGCATGCGGTTCCAGCGGGCGCGGTCCTGGTCCTCGAGGAGGACCGGTTCGCCGTCCGGGCCGGTGCGGGCGGCGGCGCGCGAGGACTGGAACTCCAGCAGCGCGGTGAGCCCGTGCACCTCGGGCTCCTTCGGCATCAGCCCGGACAGCACGCGGGCCAGCCGCAGCGCGTCCTCGCAGAGCGCCGGGCGCAGCCAGTCGTCGCCGGCCGTGGCGGCGTACCCCTCGTTGAAGATCAGGTAGATGACGTCGAGGACCGAGCCGAGGCGGGCCTCCCGGTCGGGGCCGTAGGGCACCTCGAAGGCGACGTTCCTCGTCGCCAGGGTGCGTTTGGCGCGCACGATCCGCTGGGCCACCGTCGCCTCCGGCACGAGGAAGGCGCGGGCGATCTCGGCCGTGGTCAGGCCGCCGAGCAGCCGCAGGGTGAGGGCGGTGCGGGCCTCGGCGGACAGGACCGGGTGGCAGGCGGTGAAGACGAGACGGAGCAGGTCGTCGTCGATGTCGTCCGGACCGGCGGGCTCCTTCGGCGGGGCCGTCACCATCGGCTGGTCCCGGCCGATCTCGGCCAGCTTGCGGGCGTAGGTCTCCCGGCGGCGGATCAGGTCGACGGCACGGTTGCGGGCGGTGGCCATGAGCCAGGCGCCCGGGTTGTCGGGCACCCCGTCCCGCGGCCACTGCTCCAGCGCGGCGACGAGGGCGTCCTGCGCGAGCTCCTCGGCGATGCCGACGTCCCGGACGACACGGGTCACGCCGGCGATCACCCGGGGCGACTCCATGCGGAACACGGTCTCGACGGTCCGTGCCGTGTCCGGGGCCGTGTCCATGTCCGGGGCCGGGTCGCGGGGGCCTGTGGTGGGCTGTGGTGTCACGACCCACCATCAGACACCCGTACGGCCGCGGAGCCAAGGAAGGGTCTCCGGGCGCGCGGGAGCCGTCAGCCCTCCATGACCTCCCGCACCTCGCAGGTCACCGTCCAGTGCGGCTCGTGCACCTTCAGGAACCGCTTGGTCCACTCGATCGCCTCGGCCCTGTCCTTGGCCTGCAGCATCGCGTAGCCGCCGATGACCTCCTTGGCCTCGGTGAACGGCCCGTCCGTCACGGACAGCCGGCCGCCCTCGTAGTGCACCCGGGCGCCCTGGGCGGTCGGGACCAGCCCGGCGGTGTCCAGCAGGACCCCGGCCTTCGTCATCTCCTCGATCAGTTCGCCCATCCGCCGCATCAGCTCGGGGCTGGGGCCGCCTTCGGGGGCGTTGTCCTCGTCGATCCGGATCAGGGAGAGAAAGCGCGGCATGGTGACTCCTCGGGTCGTGCGGACCGGGTCCTTCCCGGCCTCTCACCCCTGCGTCGAACGGGGGACACCGGATTCGACACCGGCGCCGGAGTTCTTTCCCCCCCCGCCTCCGCCTCACTTCAGAGAGGCCCACAGCTCCCCCGCCGCCGGCTCGTCCGCCACCACGCGGTTGCCGTCCCAGGGGGCCGGGACGACCGGCATGGTGAGGGTGGTGACGCCGTCGGCCGGGAGGCCTTGCAGGCTCTGGGCGAGGCGCGTCAGTTCGCCCAGCGAGTCGAGGCCGGTGTCGGTGGTGAGGCTGCCGGTGACGGTGTCGGCGATCCGGTACAGCCGGGTGGGGCGGGTCAGCAGGTCCTCGTCCGCGACCTGCTCCAGCAGCGCCTTCACCAGCTGGTGCTGGAGCCCTATGCGGCCGAGGTCGCTGCCGTCGCCGACGTCGTACCGGGTGCGGGCCAGGGCGAGGGCGTCCGTGCCGTCGAGGTGGTGGGTGCCGGCGTCCAGGGTGAGGTGGCTGCGGTCGTCGTCGATGTCCTCCTCGGTGGTGACGGTGACCCCGCCGAGCGCGTCGACCAGGCGGGCGAAACCGGCGAAGTCGATCTCGACGTAGTGGTCCATGCGGACGTCCGTGAGCGACTCGACGGTCTTCACGGCGCACACCGGCCCGCCCACCTCGTACGCGCTGTTGAACATCACGCCGGAGGCCGCGCGGGTCGACTCCCCGTCCTCCAGGGGGCAGGAGGGCCGGTCGACGAGGGTGTCGCGGGGGATGCTGACCACCGTCGCGGCGGTCCGGCCGGCGTCGAGGTGGACGACCATGGCGGTGTCGGAGCGGGCGCCGCCGCTGTCGCCGCCGCCGAGCTCCTGGTTCTCCTCGCCGCTGCGCGAGTCGGAGCCGAGCACCAGGATGTTCAGGGGCCCGGTCGGCAGGGCCGTGGCGGACGCGTCCGGGGACGGGGCGGCCGCCGACCCGGCGGGGCGGTCGCCGCCCAGGGCGTGGTCGATGTCGACGCCGTCGATGTTGTCGTTGAGCTGCCAGTACGCCCAGCCGGCGGCTCCGGCGCCCAGGGCCAGCAGGCCCGCCAGCGTGAACCCTGTGATCCTCAGCGCCTTCGCCCGCCGGCCCGTTCGTATGCCCGCGCCCTCGTCCCCGGCCCCGGCCCCGTCGTCGTCCCCGGTGCCGCCGCTCTTCTCGTGTCCCCTCACGGGCAGGAACATAAGTCCGAATTATGACGAGCGGCGACCCGCGGACGGTTTTCTTGTGAAATTCTCAGACTTCCGGCCCGGCGTCCGGCGGCCCGAAACTTTCGGACCGGTTCACGCCCCCGCCGGCGCCGCCGTACTGCTCCGCACCACCAGGCTCGTCGCCAGCTCCACCCGGGTCGCCGCCGCCGAGTCCTCGTCCCGGCCCAGATCGAGGACCAGCTTGGCCGCCGCCTCCGCCATCTCCGTCAGCGGCTGTCGCACGGTCGTCAGCGGCGGCCCCACCCAGCGGGCCACCGGCAGGTCGTCGAACCCGACCACGCTCAGGTCCTCCGGGATCCGCAGCCCCAGCTCGCGCGCGGCCTCGTACAGGCCGAGGGCCTGGAGGTCGTTGCCGGCGAAGACCGCGGTGGGCCGGTCCGCGCGGCGCAGCAGGGCGAGGCCCTGCCGGTAGCCGGCCTCGTGGTGGAAGTCCCCGGCCATGATCAGTCCGGGGTCGACCGGCAGCCCGGCGGTCTCCAGGGCGGCCCGGTAGCCGTCGACGCGGGCGCGGCTGCACATCATCTGCGTGGGTCCGCTGATCGCGCCGATCCGGGTGTGGCCCAGCTCGACCAGGTGCCGGGTCGCGGCGAGCCCGCCCTGCCAGTTGGTGGCGCCGATGGAGGGCACGTCGGTGCCCGGGTCGCCGGCCGGGTCCATCACCACGAACGGGATGGAGCGGCTGGTCAGCAGGGCCCGACCGGACTCGTCGAGGCCGGACAGCACGAGGATCACGCCGTGCGGGCGGCGGGCGGCGACCTGGTCGGCCCAGGTGCGTCCGGGCGTGAGCCGGCCCGCGCTCTCGGAGAGGACGACGCTCAGGCCCGCGTCCCGGGCCACGTTCTCCACGCCCCGGATGACCTCCATCGCCCAGGCGCTCTCCAGTTCGTGGAAGACCAGGTCGATCAGGGGCGAGCGGGTGGCCTCGGCGCGCCGGCGCCGGTAGCCGTGGGCGCGCAGCAGCCCCTCGACCCGGCTCCGGGTGGCGGGAGCGACGTCGGCGCGGCCGTTGAGGACCTTCGAAACAGTCGGGGCGGAGACGCCGGCCTCGCGGGCGATCTCGGCGAGGGTCGCCGTCCGGGCGCTGCGCCCTTGAGTCCGGGTTTCGGCGGGCTGCGGGGAAGTCATGCGCGCGATCGTAACCCTGCGGACCCCCACAGCGAAGACTCCCGGACATCACCGCCCACCGGAACATTCGGCGTATGCTACGCAACATTCGAATGGACGTCGGCAGGGATCACCACCCGGCGCCGCGGCTCCAAGCCCTCCGGCGCTCGGGCGGGCGCACTCCCGTCGTCGGGCGCCCCGTCACGGGATGCACCGGGCGCCCCGTCACGGGATCCGGTCCCGACGCCGCGCACGGACCGGTGGCCACCGTACGGCAGGGCGTGCCGGGCCGGCGCCAACCCGCTCCGCCCGAAGTGTTCGTCCCCAGGACGGGCGGGGCACGACCCTCCTAGCGTGGAACCGTTGTCCTGGAGGGGGAATCGATGCAGCAACGGGGGAAGAGCGCTTTACCGCGGTACGCCGACGACGCCGTCACACGGGAACTCTGCGGCCACGTGTACCGCGACATGGAATGGGCCGTGTCCGTGGGCCGGATGTTCGTGACGGAGCGGTTCCGCGCGCACGGCCAGCCCAAAGGGGTGGATCTCGTCGCCGTGGTGCGGCACGCCCGCCGTGCGGAGCGGCTGTTCCTGCTCCGGGACGCCATGCTCGCGCTCTGCTTCGCCGCACTCGCCGCGGGCGTGATCGCCGGCCTGGCCGCACTCGTCGTGCGCGACCTCGAGCGCCTGACCGGATGCCTGCTCCTCGTCGCAGGCGCGCTCGTCGCGGGAACGGTCGTCGCCTTCGCCTGGAACTGGGTCATGTGGCGCGCGGCGCAGGGCGTCCAGTGGGGTGACGACCCGCCGCGCCACGGCGCCCCGGCGGTGAAGGCCGGGCTCGAACGGGAACTGGACGCTCTCGACCAGGCCAACGTCATCGTGTATTCGGCCAAAGGGCCGGACGGCGAGCAGCCCTTCCTCGGCAGCGGCATCTCCATCATGGAAACCGTCTGGCCGGGCATCGACATCAGCCGCCCCGCGAGAAAGAGCACGGGCAAGAAGGCCAGGATCAAGAGCTTCACCGCTTCGGAGCTGCACTCCCACGTGGCGGACCGGCTCCCCGACCTCGCGGGGCTCGACGGGCTGCGCGTCTGCAACCGCCTCCACATCCAGGGACATCACGTCCGGGACCTCGGCGCCGCACTGGTGCCGGACCCGCGGAGGCGCCCGGTCACCCGCATCGATCCCCACCTGGTCGAGACGGGCATCGCCGAGACCGGCGACGTGATGCGGAGCTACCTGACGCTCGAACTGATCGGCACCCGTGGCTCCTACGTCGTCACCGTGCACCTCCGTGCCCGGCTGGCCCGCTCCCGCCTCTCCTGGGAGATCGCCGCCTCCTACCTGCCACCCGTGCACACGGTCTTCAACCACCCCCGCACGCATCGGTTCGGGTTCGGGGATCACGCCATGACCATGGTGAGGGTCACCCGCGAACAGCTGCGCGACCAGTTCTTCGGATCCGCCCGCCGCATGCTCCGCCGTCCCGTGCGGCGGACCGCCGACGCGGTACGGCTGCTGTGGCAGCGCAGCCGGATAGCCCGTCCCCGCAGCTACTTCGACTACGGCGCCGGCGGCACTCTGCGGGCCGTGGCCTCCGCCCCCTCCCGGCAGGGGGACTACACCCAGCGCATGGACGCCGAGGACGCCATGCAGCGCATCCAGCAGGCCCTGCTGCGCGCCACCGACCAGTTCCTCGAAGCGCACCACGTCGACACCTCCGACCTGCGGCGGACCCAAAAGATCATCACCACCCAGACCTACAACTTCAGCGGTCCGATCAACGGCCAGAACGTCTTCGGCAATCACGGGATCAACGTCGCGAAGGACCTGCGCCTCACGCCCGGTCCCGACGGCGGCACCGGTAACGGGACCGGGAAGACCGGAGGCGACGCCGGCGGCGGGAACGCGGGCGTCCCGGCGGCCGCCGCGGACGACACCGAGAACTGAGGAAGGCGGTACGCGTGAGCACGTACAACTTCAACGGGCCCGTCAGCGGCCAGAACAACTTCGGCGACCACAACCAGAACCTGCTCATCGGAAACCTGGACGAGCTGGTGGCACGGGTCCGTGAGGAACAGCCGGGCCGGGCTCCGGAGGCGGAACTCATCCGCGCCGAGGTCACCCGGGCCGCGGCCGAGGACCGGCCCGTGGACCGCGGCCGGATCCAGGACTGGCTGGCCACCCTCCGCGAGGGCGCGGACGCGGGCAGCGGAGTGCTGGCCCTGATCACGTCCCTGCGGGCGCTCCTGGGTCTGTGACCTCGCCCAGCGACTCGAACCGCCACCGGTGCACCGGACGGGTGACCAGCTCCCCGTCCGGTTCCGGGAGTTCGGGGAGGTCCGCGTCGTACGGGGCGTCCCACCAGGTGACGACCAGGACGCGGTCCTGCGGGGCGCGGAAGGTCTCACGGCGCAGCGGGCGGCGGGCGAGCTCCCGCACGTGTTCCTCGGTCCAGGCCACCAGGTCCGCGCCCCGGCCGGGGACCGCCCGGGCCTCCCACATCAGCGCGACGGTCATGAGTACAGGTTCCCCTCGCCGGCCTCGTGGACGTGGTCGTGCGTGTGCGAGGCGCCCGGCACGTGCGGGTCCGTCACCGGGAGCGAGGAGTCGGCCGACAGGTCCCAGTCGGAGGCCGGACGGTTCCGGGCGACCATCTCCGCGCCCAGCGCCGCCACCATCGCGCCGTTGTCCGTGCACAGCTTGGGGCGCGGCACGCGCAGCCGGATGCCGGCCGCCTCGCAGCGCTCCTGGGCCAGGGCCCGCAGCCGGGAGTTGGCGGCCACGCCACCGCCGATCATCAGGTGGTCGACGCCCTCGTCCTTGCAGGCCCGTACGGCCTTGCGGGTGAGCACGTCCACGACCGCCTCCTGGAAGGACGCCGACACGTCGCGCACCGGCACCTCCTCGCCCGCCGCCCGCCTGGCCTCGATCCAGCGGGCCACGGCCGTCTTCAGCCCGGAGAAGGAGAAGTCGTACGCCGGGTCGCGCGGACCGGTCAGCCCGCGCGGGAACGCGATCGCGTCCGGGTCGCCCTCGCGCGCGTACCGGTCGATGACCGGGCCGCCGGGGAAGCCCAGGTTCAGCACGCGGGCGATCTTGTCGAAGGCCTCGCCGGCCGCGTCGTCGATGGTCGCGCCGAGGGGGCGGACGTCGGAGGTGATGTCCGTGGACAGCAGCAGCGAGGAGTGGCCGCCGGAGACCAGCAGCGCCATCGTCGGCTCGGGCAGCGGCCCGTGCTCCAGCTGGTCGACGCAGATGTGCGAGGCGAGGTGGTTGACCCCGTAGAGGGGCTTGCCGAGGGCGTAGGCGTACGCCTTGGCCGCCGAGACGCCGACCAGCAGCGCGCCGGCGAGTCCGGGTCCGGCGGTGACGGCGATGCCGTCGAGGTCGCGGGCGCCGACGCCCGCCTCCTTCAGCGCGCGCTCGATGGTGGGGACCATCGCCTCCAGGTGGGCGCGGCTCGCCACCTCCGGGACGACGCCGCCGAAGCGGGCGTGCTCGTCGACGCTGGAGGCGACGGCGTCCGCCAGCAGGGTGGTCCCGCGCACGACGCCGACGCCGGTCTCGTCGCAGGAGGTCTCGATCCCCAGTACCAGGGGTTCGTCAGCCATGGGTCTCGGTTCCTTGTACGCCGTTCCCGTCGACGGGATTCGCCGGGTTCACAGAGGTGGACGGGTCGGTCAGCCGCATCACCAGGGCGTCCACGTTCCCCGGTTGGTAGTAGCCGCGCCTGACGCCGATGGTCTCGAAGCCGAAGCGCTCGTAGAGCTTCTGGGCCCGGACGTTGTCCACCCGGCACTCCAGCAGCACCTCGGCGCACTCGAAGGCGGTCGCCGCCCGCAGCAGCTCGGTCAGCAGCCGCGAGCCGAGGCCGGTGCCCCAGTGGTCCCGGGTGACGGCGATGGTCTGCACGTCGGCCGCCCGGACGCTGTCGCCGCCCCGGCCGCCGTCGCCGTCGGACTCCGCGCCGGAGATGGTGAGGCCCGCGTAGCCGACGATCCGCTCGCCCTCCTGGGCGACGACGTAGCGCCGCGTCGCCCCGGGCCCGCGCGCATGGGCCAGCTCGGACCAGAACATCCCGCGCGACCAGGCGTCCTCGGGGAACAGGTCCCGCTCCAGCTCCAGTACGGAGTCGATGTCCCACCAGCGCATCTCGCGCAGCACGACCGTCTCGGTTCCCGTCACTTGGGGGTGACCACCTTGTAGTTCCTGGGGACCTGGGCATCGGGCCGGCGCAGGTACAGCGGCCGGGGCGCGGGCAGTTCCTCGCCCGCCGCCAGCCGCTCGGCGGCCAGCTTGGCCAGGGCGGCGGCGGACACGTGCTCGGGCTCGTGCGCCCGGGGGAAGGTGTCCGGGTAGAGCAGCGCGCCGGCGCCGACCGCGGGCAGGCCCGCGACCTGCTCGGCGATGTCGGCGGGCCGGTCCACGGCGGGTTCGGTGAGGCGGGTGCGGGAGTCGGCGTAGCGCGCCCAGTAGACCTCCTTGCGGCGGGCGTCGGTCGCCACGACGAAGGGGCCCTCCAGGTCGGCCGCGCAGGCCAGACCGTCCAGCGTGCACACACCGTGCACGGGCACGCCCAGCGCGAGCCCGAAGGTGTCCGCGGTCATCAGGCCGACGCGCAGCCCGGTGTACGGGCCGGGGCCGACGCCGACGACGATCCCGGTGACGGCGTCCAGCCGCAGGCCTGCCTCGGCGAGCACCCGGTCGATCGCCGGGAGCAGCAGCTCGCCGTGGCGGCGGGCGTCCACCTGGCTCGACGAGGCGATGACGTCGTGACCGTCGTGCAGCGCGACGGTGACGGCGGGGGTGGCGGTATCCAGAGCGAGCAAGAGCACGCAAACAGCCTACGGCTCCCACGCCCGGGCCACGGCCGCACGGGTCGACCGGTCACGTACTGCTACGGTCACGTCGGTGTACGTACATAACCGTGCAGAGCGGGACAGAGGTGACGACGGTGGCAGGCGCCAGCGCGATGATGGTGGCGGGGCTGACCGCGGCGGCCCTCGCGACGGTCGGCCACCTCGGCCACCGGGCGGCGGTGACCGTCCCGGCCGAGCTGCGCCCTCCGGCGCCCGGCACCGCGGCGGCCCTCCACCACACCCTCCGGGAGGGGAACCACCCCGCCGCCCTGCCCGCACGGTCGGGGACCGGCGAGCGGGTCGTGTACGCGCTGGGCGCGGACCGGGTGTGGCTGGTCGAGGAGAGCGGCACGGTGCGGCGCTCCTTCGGGGTCAGCCCCAGCACGGTGGACCCGGCGCCGGGCGCCTACCGGGTCACGTCCCGGTCCCGCACGGCCACCGGATCGGACGGCGTCCCGATCGAGCACGTGGTGCTGTTCGCGTCCGTCGAGGGCACGGCGATCGGGTTCAGCGCGGCGGTCGACGGCTCGGCGCCGCGGCTCGACCCGGAGGAGCGGACGGGCGGCATCCGCCAGGCCCGCGAGGACGGCGCGGCGATGTGGGGCTTCGCGACGCTCGGACGGAAGGTCGTCGTCGTGCGGTGAGCCCCGGTGCGCGCGTTCCGGCCGGATCGCGTGGACGGGGCCCGTGCATTCCGACAAGACGTCGGCAAGATGTTGCGTTCGGCGTCCCGGGCGTGGTCACATGGTATCCAGCCCGTGGTTAGGTCTACCTAACCACGCCCGCCCCCGTCCTTCAGGAGGCGTCCATGCCGGCCCATCAGAGCGCCCGCCGGACCACGGCGCAGTCGCGGCCCCAGCCGGTCTCCGGGATACCGATGCGCGACCTGCTGGCGTCCTGCGCCGCGGCCGCCGCGGTCTCCACCCCGCCCCGCGCGCCGGAACCCCGGCCCTGCGAACCGGCCGACGAGCACCGCGAGGCGGCGTAACCGGCCGGGCCGACAGGACGCCCGGACGCCTCCGTCAGGCCGACAGCACGGTCAGGTCGGTCGCCGTCCAGCGCGTGCCCAGGCCGGTCGCGGTCACCCGGCGCACCTCGTCGGAGGTGTCGCCGACCGCCCGGTGGATGACGACCTGGAGACGGTCCTCGGTCAGCTCCTCGACCTTGCCCTCGCCCCACTCCACGACGATCACCGACTCCGGCAGCGAGACGTCGAGATCGAGGTCCTCCATCTCGTCGAGGCCGCCGGAGAGCCGGTACGCGTCCACGTGGACCAGCGGCGGACCGTCCCCCAGGGACGGGTGCACCCGGGCGATCACGAACGTCGGCGAGGTGACCGCGCCCCGCACGCCGAGCCCCTCGCCCAGCCCCCGGGTCAGCGTCGTCTTGCCCGCGCCGAGCTCGCCCGAGAGCAGGACCAGATCGCCGGCGCGCAGCAGCTTGGCGAGCCTGCGCCCCAGTTCGCGCATCTGCTCGGGGGAGGTGACGGTCAGCTCCACGGAGTTCGCGGGCGGCGTCGGTTCAGCCGGGGTGTGCGGTGCTGCTGCTTCCATGACCACCAACCGTAGCTCCTGCGGGCACCGCGCCCACGCGGGTGAGCAGGTCGGCGAGGCGGTCGGTGACCACCTCCGGGTGCTCCAGCATCACCAGGTGCCCGGCGTCCGGGACCAGCACCAGTTCCGCCTCCGGGAGCAGATCGGCGATCGCCTCGCTGTGCTCGCTCGGCGTCACCAGGTCCCGCACCCCGGCCAGCACCAGCACCGGCAGGCCGGCGAAGTGGGCGAGGGCCTCGGTCTTGTCGTGGTCGTTGAAGGCCGGGTAGTACTCGGCGACCACGTCGATCGGCGTGCCCTCGATCATCCGCTCGGCGAACCGGGCGACCGCCGGGTCCACGTCCCGGGACGCGAACGAGTACCGCTTGATCACTCCGGCGAACAGGTCCGCCGTCGCCCGGCGCCCCCGTTCCACCAGCTCGGCCCGCTGCCCCAGCGCCTTCAGCACCCCCGGCAGCACCCGTCGCACCGCGTTGACGCCGGCCACCGGGAGCCCGAAGTTGACCTCGCCGAGCCGCCCCGACGACGTACCGATCAGGGCGACGCCCACGACCCGCTCCCGGATCAGCTCCGGGTACTGGTCGGCGAGGGCCATCACCGTCATCCCGCCCATGGAGTGACCGACCAGCACCAGCGGGCCCTGGGGCGCCGCCGCGTCGATGACGGCCTTCAGGTCCCGCCCCAGCTGCTCGATGGTGACCGGCTCGCCCCGCTCCACCTGCGCCGTGCCCCGCGCCGAGCGGCCGTGGCTGCGCTGGTCCCAGTACACGGTCCGCACGACGCCCCGCAGCGCGGCCCGCTGGAAGTGCCAGGAGTCCTGGCTGAGGCAGTAGCCGTGACTGAGGACGACGGTGACCGGGGCGGGGGCCTTGCGGCCGAACAGCCGGCGCCTGCGCTCGGGGGTCGGGACGGGGTCGACGTCGTCGGCCTCGTAGTACAGCTCGGTGCCGTCGTCGGCGTACGCCTTGCCGGGGGTGCCGCGCAGCGCGCCGTACGGCCCCGCGGAGTCGAGGGCGAGCCGGGCCTTCTGGCGTATGCCCCGGCCGACCGTCATCCGCTCTATCGCCACGCCGGCGGCGGCCCCGGTGGCGAGCACGCCCAGCGCGACGCCCGCGACGCCGGTGGCCCGGCGCCAGCCTCCCCCGGCCGCGGAGGCGGCGGCCTCCGCGATGCCCTCGCTCACGTACCGCTCCCCTCGTTCCCCTCGTTGACGTAGACGCGCGGGACGCGGGTTCCGATCCGGGTGACGATCTCGTACGCGATGGTCCCGGCGGCCTGCGCCCAGTCCTCGGCGGTGGGCTCACCGCGGTCGCCGGGCCCGAAGAGGACGGCCTCGGCGCCCGGCTCCGGCTCGTCCCCGCCCAGGTCGACGACGAACTGGTCCATCGCGACCCGTCCCGCGACCGTGCGCCACTTGCCCTCGACGAGGACCGGCCCGGTGGAGGAGGCGTGGCGCGGGACGCCGTCGGCGTAGCCGAGCGGGACGAGGCCGAGGGTGGTGGCGCCCGGGGTGACGTAGTGGTGGCCGTAGCTGACGCCGTGGCCGCCGGGAACGTGCTTGACCAGGGCCATCGAGGCGGAGAGGGTCATCGCCGGGCGCAGTCCGAGGTCGGCGGGGGTGCCGATCACGGGGCTGGGCGAGACGCCGTACATCGCGATGCCGGGCCGCACGAGGTCGAAGTGGCTCTCGGGGAGGGTGAGGGTGGCGGGCGAGTTGGCGATGTGCCGTACCTCGGGGTCGACGCCCCGGCTCTCGGCGTACGCGACCATCTCCCGGAACCGGGTCAGCTGGGCGGCGATGGAGGGGTGCCCCGGCTCGTCGGCGCAGGCGAAGTGCGACCACAGGCCGGTGATCCGCAGCAGCCCTTCGGCCTCGGCGCGCAGCGCCCGTGCGACCAGCTCCGCCCAGTCGTCCCCGGGCTGGCAGCCGCCGCGCCCGAGCCCGGTGTCGGCCTTGAGCTGCACCCGTGCGGGCCGTCCCGCGAGACGGGCGGCCCGGACGACCTCGTCCAGCGCCCACCCGCCGCTCAGGGACACGTCGAGGTCGGCCTCGATCGCCTCCCGCCAGGGCCCGCCGGGCGTCCACAGCCAGCACATGATCCGTACGCCGTCCGGCACCCCGGCGCCGGGCGCGCGCAGCGCGAGCGCCTCCTGCGGGGTGGCGGTGCCCAGCCAGGTCGCCCCGGCCGCCACGGCCGCCCGCGCGCAGGGGGCGGCGCCGTGCCCGTACCCGTCGGCCTTGACCACGGCCATGAAGGCGGCGCCGGGCGCGCGCTCGCGCAGGGTCCGCACATTGGCCCGCACGGCGGCGAGGTCGATCTGGGCGCGGGCCCGCAGCTCCGCACCCCCCGGGGCGACTGTCTCGTTCATCCCGCCCAGTCTCTCAGAGCGCCCCGCCGCGCCTTCCCGTCGGCTGATTCAGCCCCTCCGGCGTGTGAGGAGCCGGGGGCCCGGGGGCGGCGCCCCCCCGGGGCGGGACGGGCAAGGGCGGCGGGGGCGAGATCCCCGAGGCGCCCGCCTCACCCCCGCACCACACTCCGCCACGCCCCCGCGATCCCCTCCGCCACGTCGTGCGCCCCCATCGGCGCCCCGTCCGCCGCGAACCGTCCCGCCAGCCCGTGCAGATACGCCCCCGCGCTCGCCGCGTCGACGGCCGACAGCCCCGCCGCCAGCAGCGAGCCCCCCAGCCCCGACAGCACGTCCCCGCTCCCCGCCGTGGCCAGCCACGACGTCCCCGTGGGATTCACCCGCACCGCGCCCCCGCCCGGGGACGCGATCAGGGTCGTGGACCCCTTCAGCAGCACCGTCGCCCCGTACCGCCCCGCCAGCTCCCGCACCGCGCCCAGCCGGCCGCCCTCGACCTCCTCCCGCTCGACCCCGAGCAGCGCCGCGGCCTCCCCCGCGTGCGGGGTCATCAGCGTCGGCGCCCGCCGCCCCCGGACCGCCGACGCCTCCGCCAGCCGCAGCCCGTCCGCGTCGATCAGCACCGGCACGTCCGCCGCCAGCACCTCCGCCACCGTCGCCGCGTCGTCCCCGGCCCCCGGTCCGACCACCCACGCCTGCACCCGCCCCGCGCGCTTCGGCCCTCCGTCCGACACCAGCGTCTCGGGGAAGCGGGCGATCACCGCCTGCCCGGCGGGACCGACGTACCGTACGGCCCCCGCACCGCCCCGCAGCGCCCCCGCCACCGCGAGCACCGCGGCCCCCGGATAGCGGGCGGACCCGGCCGCGATCCCGACGACGCCCCGCCGGTACTTGTCGCTCTCGACGGCCGGCACCGGCAGCAGCCGGGCCACGTCCGCGTGCTGCAACGCCTCCAGTTCCGCCTCGGCCGGCAGCTCCAGCCCGATGTCGACCAGCCGCACCGACCCCGCGTACTCCCGCGCCGGGTCGATCAGCAGCCCCGGTTTGTGCGTCCCGAAGGTCACCGTGAGGTCGGCGCGGAGCGCCGTCCCCCGCACCTCCCCGGTGTCGGCGTCGACCCCGCTCGGCAGGTCGACGGCGACCACGGCCGCCCGCGCCCGCTCGGCCGCCTCGGCGAGCGGCACCGCCTCCGGGCGCAGCCCGCCCTTGCCGCCGATGCCGACGATGCCGTCGACGACGAGATCGGCCCGCTCGATCAGCCCCTCGGCGCCGTCCGTGCCCGTGCTCCGCCCGCCCGCCCGGCGCAGCGCCGCGAGCCCCCCGGCGTGGGCGCGCTCGGGCGCGAGCAGCACCGCGCTCACGCCCGCGCCGCGCCGGGCGAGCCGGGCGCCGGCGTAGAGGGCGTCACCGCCGTTGTCCCCGCTGCCGACCAGCAGTACGACCCGGCTGCCGTACACCCTCCCCAGCACGTCCGCACAGGCCGCGGCGAGCCCGGCGGCGGCGCGCTGCATCAACGCCCCCTCCGGCAGCCGTGCCATCAGTTCCCGTTCCGCCGTCCTGACCGTCTCCACGCTGTACGCAGTACGCATGCGTCCGAGTCTCCCGCAGACGGCCCGTCGACTCCCGTACCGGCGGGGCGGACCGCTTGACTCCTCGTCATGCCCTTGCCAAACTCTCGGCCCCCCACCGAATGAATCGATTCAGTCGAATCGGTTCGACGACGGAAGCAGAGGACCCATGGGACGCAGAGCCGCACTCCTCGCAGCAGCCGGCGCCACCGCACTCCTCACCGCCGCCGGCGCCATGACGGCCCCGGCCGGCGCCGCGACCTCCCCCACCACCGCGACCACCGCGGCCCCGGCCCCCGCCCGCGCCGCGGCCTGCGGCGACGGCTCCTACCAGGCCGAGGCCGTACTGAACGGCGGCACCTGGACGGCCAGGCGCGGCGGCAGCACGGTCCACACCGGCACCGACATGCGCGCGGCCGTGCAGGCGGCGATCAACAGCCTGACCCCCGGCCGCACCAGCAAGGAACGGGTCGTGGTCCGCGGCTCGGGCTCCGTCTCCGCCGGTTCCCGCATCTCCCTGCCGAGCTACACGGCCCTCGACGTCTGCGGCACCATCGACGTCACCGGCAGCGGCTCCGGCGACCAGGCCCCGGTCTACTCCCGCGGCACCCGCGACATCGAGGTGCAGCACCTCGACGTCACCGGCGCCCCGCTGTACGGGATCTTCCTGCGCAACGTGCAGAACGTCGTCCTCGGCCAGATCGACATGCGGCTCTCCCGCGGCCTCGGCGTCCGCATCGACAACCGCGGCGACACCAGCCAGTGGACCCGCAACGTCCGCATCGACGACGTGTACGTCTCCGGCGCGTCCAGCCACGCCGTGGAGACCTACGGCGTCGACGGCCTCACCGTCGGCACGGTGACCGCCCGCGACGTCGGCGAGTCGGGCCTGCTGCTGAACCAGACGATCAACGCCACCGTCTCCAGGGTGGACGCGGAGAACGCCGGCGCCGGCACCGGGTACGCCGCCTTCCGCATGGCCAACCGCAACGGCCGCATCGGCAACTCCTACCCCACCAACATCCGCGTCGGCGAGGTCGTCGCGCGCGGCGGCGGACGGGGCGTGTTCTGCGTCTCGGAGAGCGGCGGCGCGACCATCGACAGGATCACGCTCTCGAACACCGGCAACAACGCGATCCTCATCGAGAACTGCTCCAACGTGAACCTCGCCGCGCAGAGCGGCACCGTCACCGGCGGCGGCGAGATCCGGCTGGCGGCGCGGACGGAGTTCGCGAACAACCGGGACATCACCGTCCAGAACCTCACGGTGACCAACTCGTCGATCCGCGAGAGCCCCTGCGGCGAGAACACGACGTTCCGCAACAACCGGCTGGTCAACAGCGGCCAGTCGATCTGCTAGCGGAGGCGCGCACACGCACGGCGGGGTGCGGCGCTCCCTGTCGCCGCACCCCGCCGTGCACCCCGCCGTGCGTCCCGCCGCACGCCCTTCGTCGCCTCAGTCCGTGGTGAGCATCCCCGCGCGCAGCCGCTTCAGCGTGCGGGACAGCAGGCGCGAGACGTGCATCTGGGAGCAGCCGAGCCGCTCACCGATCTCCGCCTGCGTCAGCTCCTCCACGAAGCGCCAGTGCACGATCTTGCGCTCGCGCTCGTCGAGCTCGGCGATCATCGGCGCCAGCGCGTGGAAGTCCTCGACCAGTTCCAGCGCGGCGTCCTCGGTGCCGATGAAGTCCGCGAGCACGCTCTCGCCGTCCGGCTCGCTGCCGATGGCGGCGTCCAGGGACGCGGAGTTGTAGCCGTTGGACGCGATCCGGGCCTCGTTGACCTCTTCCTCGGTCAGGCTCATCAGCTGGGCGAGCTCGGCCGTCGTGGGCGTGCGGCCCAGCCGGCTGCGCAGCTCCTCGGTGGCGCGGGCGAGCTGCACCCGGGCCTCCTGGAGCCGGCGCGGCACGTGCACGGACCACGACGTGTCCCGGAAGAACCGCTTGATCTCGCCGACGATGTAGGGGATCGCGAAGGAGGTGAACTCCACCTCGCGGGACAGCTCGAACCGGTCGATCGCCTTGATCAGACCGATCATGCCGACCTGGACGATGTCCTCCATCTCCTCCGGCCCGCGGCTGCGGAACCGGCCGGCCGCGAAGCGGACCAGGGACATGTTCATCTCGATCAGCGTGTTGCGCGCGTACTGGTACTCGTGCGTGCCCTCTTCCAGCTCCGCCAGCCGGCGGAAGAACTGCTTGGACAGCTCCCGGGCGTCCTTCGGCGCGACCTGACCGGGATCGGCGACCTCCGGCAGTTCGGTCACTGTCTGAGCTCGGTCGGTCCGTGTCATCGTCGACGTCACTGTTCGCCCTCCCTGGTCGGTCGGCCCCACTTCCGGCACCGGCTCAACCGCTTGTACCCCGGTCCACGCGATACACGCACCCTCTTTTCACATATTTCATCGGCGGCGGCGCAGCAGCCGTACGAGGGCGAAGACGACGGCGAGCACGGCGGCGACGACGAGGAACGCGTCGCCCCAGACCGGCAGGTCGACCCCGACCCCGGGGAAGGCGAACACGGGCCTCACCCCTCCGCGATCACGACCGCCGAGGCCACCCCGGCGTCATGGCTGAGCGAGACGTGCCAGGACCGCACGCCCAGTTCGGCGGCGCGGGCGGCCACCGTCCCCTTCACCCGCAGCCGGGGCTGCCCGCTGTCCTCGCACCACACCTCGGCGTCGGTCCAGTGGAGCCCCGCGGGCGCCCCGAGCGCCTTGGCGAGCGCCTCCTTGGCCGCGAACCGCGCGGCGAGCGAGGCGACGCCGCGCCGCTCACCGCTGGGCAGCAGCAGCTCGCTCTCCAGGAAGAGCCGCCGGCCCAGCGCGGGCGTCCGCTCCAGCGACGCCGCGAACCGCTCGACCTCGGCCACGTCGATCCCGACTCCGATGATGCTCATACGGGCACCTTATTGCGGCGGGGCGGGGCGGACGGGGCGCGTGCCTGCCGCCACGCGGCCTCCGGGCCGCTTCATCGGTCGCCAGGCGCCCTCGACGCGGACCACGGCCCGAATCCCGCACCGACCCGGCGATCCGGGCTTCACCGAGCCGGGACCGCCCGGAGGACCCCCTCGCCGGACTCCCGGGCTCTCCGCCCTCGGAATCTTCCACGCCCTGCGGTCGCGACCACTCCCGGCATCACCCGAGCAAGTTCAGTAGCGTTCGGCGTACATATGAATGGGGGGAAAGGTGCGTGACAAAGAGCCTGCTCCGAACAATATGCTCACGTCCGGAATCACCGTTTTCGTTCTCAATCTGCTGATCCTAGGTGGAGTAAGCAGCTTCTTCATGTTCATGTGGGGATTCGCCGGAAGGGCCGAGAACTGCGGCCCACGTATCGGTGTGCCGTGTCCGTCGGGCACCGGCTACGCGCTGGCGGGGCCGTGGGTGGCGGTTTTCGGAGCGCTGGTACTGCTCGCCTACTTGTGGCGGGAGGGCGTCCGCGGGCCCATGCCGGCCGCCGTGGTGCCCGTCGTGGTGGGTGCGGTCCTCGGGGCCCGCTTCCTGTGGTCCGCCGCGTTCATCGCCGACACGTCCCAGAGCAGGGTGGTCATGGCCGTCATAGGCCTGTTGAGCGCCCTGCTGCCCGGCGTGCTGTACGGACGCCGGCTGTTCCGCAGATGGGGCACCGCCTTGTTGCTGTGGTGCGTGCGACTCGACCGCGGCGGCACGGTGGCGGCATCGGGGCCCTCGGAGGAGCGCGCGCGCAACCTCCTTCTCGCCCTGAGCCTGACGGGCGCGGCCCTCGGCTGCTGTGCGGGAGCGGCACTGGCCTGAGGCTCACGTGACGGGTGGGACGCCGTCGACCAGGGTGAGGGTCTGGGTGACGTCGTTGACGTTGGCCGCGGCGGTGATGACCTTGAGCGGTGTGCCGCGTCCGTCGCAGATCAGGTGAGTCCGACGACAGGGTGTGCGGCAGAACGGTCGCGGACCATCACAGGATGGTCCGGCCGGCGATCCGGACGGGTCTCGTCGGCGGCTGTCGGCGTGAAGTCTTCCCGAAGCGTTGCGTGGTGAGGACGCCGGCGGACGGCTCCGCTTGACGCGGGTGCGAGGACACTGGCGCCACCACCCGTCGAGAGATCCGGTTTCCTCTCTCCCCTCCGGGCCCGGCACCGTCCGCACTCCCGAAGATCTCTGGGGGCGCCGGTCGAGCGCACCCCGGGCGGCTGGACCGGGAGACCGGGCGGCGCACCGGCACCGCCGGGCCGCCCCGTGGGAGAGCGCCCGCGGCGTGACGCCGGCGGGAGGGCGGGCGGGACGGCCCGTGTGCGGTGCCGGTCAGCGGACCCTCCACCGGAGTGGTTCGCTCCGGTGGAGGGTCCGCTGCGGGGGCGTCGCCCGAGTGGCCTTCACCTGCGATGCCTCCGGCCCCGGGCGGCCGACGCGTGGCCGCCGTTCACGGGCGGGGCACCGGCGGAACCGTGCGGCTGACACCGGGCTCCGGACGACACCGGTCCTCTGCGGAACGGGTCACCTCATCCCTGCTAGAAGGGCAGACCCCAGAGGTCCCAAGCGCCCCGCGAGTCCTGGATGCAATAGAGCGCCATGTACGTGGTGTTCTGCTTGGCGAACTCCGCCTTCTCCGCTTCGCACTCCGCGAGCGTTCCCCAGGTACCACCGATGGGACGTATCGTCCACAGCCCGCCGCCGGCCGCCGAGAAGCCCCCGGAAGGGCTCGCCGCGGCGGAGGCGGTGCTCGCGGTGAGGGGGACGACGGCCGCGGCGGCGACCAGGGCCGCGGCGGCCGTACGGGAACGCCAGGACTTCATACGCTTCTCCTTACGTCGGGGAAACCGGCCGCGCACTGCCGGCCAGTGGCTCCCTGAGCGATTGCGGGAGGCAAGACGGGCGGGCGCCGCCATGGGTTCACCACCCAGCGAAAAATCCACTTTCTCCTGTCGAGGACCCCGGTCCGGCACCGTCCGCACACACCGGCCGCATCCCCCAAGGGCTCCGGCAAGCCGGTCCGCTCCCCCGAGCGGCTGCCGGACGGCGCACCGGCGCCCCCGGGTCGCCCTGCGGGCGGGCGCCCGCGGCGTAACACCGGGCGGGAGGGCAGGCGCCGTGACCGGTTCGCGTCCCCACCGAGCACTCCCCGTCCCGGGCATCACCGACGATCCGGACACCTACGGAACTTGATCAAGCCCTGGAAACGGCCGGCGTCGGGCACAGTGGAAGGGCAGGGCTTGTCGGGGCGGCCGGTGATCAGTAGTGTTCCGCCCGTGAATGCCGGGGGGACAAAACAAAACAGCGGTGACGTGAACGTTCTGACGTTCGCGCTGCCTCCGATTTTCGGCATATTAATCTGGGGCGGCGTCTATGCCGTGACCCGCGGCCTCTGGAACGTCGGGTACGGGAACTGCGGGGAAATTGGATATCCGAGATGTCCAGCCGGGACGGGATTCGGGATCCTCTCGATATTCATCGCCGGCATCGCCGCGATCGCTTACCTTCTGTATTCGGTGAATGCATCGAGCAGGGGTGCGCTGGTACACCTTCTCGCACTGCCGGTCGGTGCGCTTTCCGCCTGGTTACGGGTCACCGTCACGGGTATCGCGAATTACCACGGAGACGTGAACATCATTTTCCTGATGGTATGCCTCACCGGTACCGCATATTTGTTCGGCTATCTCTTCTTGGTGAAGATCGTCATCGGTGCTCCAGGAGAACGGTTCGCGCCCCTGCGGCGCTTCCGGAGCAGAGACGGGAAGTACGAAATGCCGCAGAACCCTGCCGAGTTCCGGATCTTCTTCGGTGTCCTGCTAGTGGACCTGCTGAGCATCCCGGCCGGCCTCTGGTTGTTCTCGCAGCCGTTCTCATGATGGTGGAGGTCTCGTTGCGTGACCTCGGATACGCGGGTGGTTGCGGCTGCGCCCCTACCCGACCGGTTGAATTCCGTGGGTCTTCACCCGAACCACCGACGTCTTCGATCGTGCACTCCGGTTCACGGTGCGTCTCCACGGGCGCCTCACCAGCCCTTACGGGTGCTCCCTGGCCGGAAGTCGCACCACTCGCCGTCACAGCTCTCCTCGCGAGGTTGCGGTGCCGGCTCCTGTTGGCCGACCCTTGGGAGATGTCGTGAAACTTGTCGCACCCGCCGTACTTATCGGCGTCTTTTTCATCATCCCTTGTCTGGTGCTTCTTTGGCGCGATGTCCCCTTCATAAGAAGGGGTGTCACATGTGACGGCGTATGCGTTGCCGTGCACCGAAACCCCAGCACCGCAAAACCGAGCGTCACATGCGAATTCGAGTTCACGGCGGCCGACGGGCAGGTTGCCCGCGTCATGACGACGGCACACAGCCAGCCACTGGCCGAGATCGGCGAGACGCGCAGCCTTCTGTATCTGCCGGACAAGCCGCAGAAGGCCAAGGTCGCCACGGATCTCAACGTCGGCACTGCGCTGTTCGGCCTGCTGGTGGGAGTGGCCGTGTTCACCGCGCTCGTGGTGGCCGCCTGAGTGTTCCCCACCCGCTGGCCGGGTTGGGCCGCCGGACCGAGTCTCCGGTCCGTCCCTGCGGGACACTTCGCGGACTGCCGTTTCCCCAGCAGATGACCGCGGATTGCGTGCGGGAACGCAAAGCGCCTGACCGCCCGCACCACGTCGCAGGGCATGCCTCTCGACCGCCCGACCGGGAGGCACATGCCCCTCTGAGAAATGGAAGCATTTCGGCCTCGAGTGTGCACGTACCGCTCATCCGAGTGCGTGAGTGGCATTCATCTGCCGGATGCTCACCGTTTCCAGCAGGGTGGGTGTCATGAGCCCCGGGAGATCGCGTCCCGCCGGATGGTGCGGCCGCGCACGATGCGGGAGCCGTTGCCCCATCGGACGGCCGACGTGCGGCTCACCGGGAGGCCATGCGAATGGCTCAATGGTCACGGGCGAACCCCGTCAGACGGCATCCAGCTCGCACCACACCAGCTTCCCCCGGCTGCCGTCCCGGGACAGCGGCTGCCAGCCCCACAGGTCGGAACACGCCCGCACCAGCGCCAGTCCGCGCCCATCCTCCAAGCCGAGGTCCGCGGACCGTTCGAAGGGCAGCGGCGCGTCGGGCGGTGCGGGGTCGGTGTCCCACGCCCCGATCCGCAGCACGCCGGCCGCCCAGCGCACCCGCAGAGCGGCCGGCCCCTTGGTGTGCCGTACGGCGTTGGCGACCAGCTCCGCCGCGAGCAGCTCGGCGACGTCGACCAGCCCGATCAGCCCGTGCATCGTGAGGATGAGACGGAGGGTGCGGCGACTGACGGTGACCGCGCGGGGGTCGTTGGGAATGGAGAGGGAGTACTCCCAGGGCTCGTTTTCGGGCATGCGTGAACTCCGTTCAGTGGGGGTGGGGTTGACTCACGAGCGGTGGCAGTGCCGCAGCCGTCGTGGCAGGACGGAACGGTGCGCTTCCGCTGCGCTTACGTCACGTCACTGACGGTAGATCTAAATCTAGGGACGCTGCAAGCCGGTCGCGTAATCTGACGTCGAACGAGTCACGCCTGCAAGCGCGTTAGGAAGACCAGTCGATGGTGAAGAGGCGCGAACCGACAGCACGTCAGGTGCGGTTGGCAACAGAACTGCGCAGACTCCGTGAAGCCGCGGGACTGAACTCCCGTCAGGCAGCCGGACTGCTCGGCGTGGGCCCCGCCCAGATCACCCATATCGAGTCGGCGCTGGCGGGCGTGAGCGAGCAGCGTGTCCGCCGCCTGGCTTCTCACTACGCCTGCACCGACGGTGCGTTCATCGACGCCCTGGTGGCGATGGCCACCGACAGGACACGCGGTTGGTGGGAGGAGTACCGAGGCCTCCTCCCCACGTCGTTCCTGGACCTGTCCGAGCTGGAACACCACGCCCGGTTCCTCCGCCATGTGGCGATCCTTTACGTGCCCGGCCTCTTGCAGACGGAGGAGTACGCGCGTGCCGTCTTCTCGTCCAGACTGCCGGAACTGACTGATGAAGAACTTGAGTTGCGCATCCGGCATCGAAAAGCACGCCAGCAGTTCACGATTCCGTACGAAGCACTGATCCACGAGGCGGCGCTGCGCATCAGGGTCAGCGACCGTGCCACCGCGAGGGCTCAGCTCGCCAGGCTCCTCGAACTCTCCGAAGCGGAGCACATCACCGTACGTGTCATCCCCTTCGACCTGGACGGGTTCGCCAGCGCCTCAAGCGCGATGACGTACGTGGGCGGCCCCCTGCCCAAGCTCGACACCGTGGTCCGCGACGCGCTGCACGGCTCGGCCTTCCTCGACGCCGAGGCACAGCTCACCACCTACCGAACGAGTTTCCGTAAAGTGGAGACCGCGTCACTCGGACCTGAACAGTCACGTGAATTCATCCACAGGCTGGCGAAGGAGTTGTGAGGAACCCCATGGACACTTGGCGGAAGTCGTCCTACTCGGGCCCAGGCGACGGCAACGAGTGCGTGGAGATCGCGAACACTTCCACCCACGTGGGCATACGCGACTCGAAAGCCCCGGCCGGGGCGACCCTCGCCTTCCCGGCCGGGGCCTTCTCCGCGTTCCTGGACGGGGTGAAGGGCTACTCCACCGTCACTGACTTCGCCAGGTTCCGCGGCTGATCCACCTCGTTGCCCCGCGCCGTCGCCAGCTCGCAGGCGAAGACCTGCAACGGCACCGTCGCCACCAGCGGCTGGAGCAGCGTCGGGGTGGCCGGGACGCGGATCAGGTGGTCCGCGTACGGCGCGACCGCCTCGTCGCCCTCCTCCGCGATGACGATCGTCCGCGCGCCCCGCGCCCGGATCTCCTGGATGTTGGAGACGATCTTGTCGTGGAGGACGGAGCGGCCGCGCGGTGAGGGGGCGACCACGACCACCGGCAGGTCGTCCTCGACCAGCGCGATCGGCCCGTGCTTCAGCTCGCCCGCCGCGAAGCCCTCCGCGTGCATGTACGCGAGCTCCTTCAGCTTCAGCGCGCCCTCCAGCGCCACCGGGTAGCCCACGTGCCGCCCCAGGAACAGCACCGTGTCCTTCCCCGCCAGCGACCGCGCCAGCTCCCGGACCGGCTCCATCGTCTCCAGGACCCGCTCCACGGCACCGGCGATCGACGACAGGTCCCGCACCACCGCGCGGATCTCGTCGGCCCACTTGGTGCCCCGCACCTGGCCCAGGTACAGCGCGACCAGGTAGCAGGCGACCAGCTGGGTCAGGAACGCCTTAGTCGAGGCGACCGCGACCTCCGGACCGGCGTGGGTGTACAGCACGGCGTCGGACTCGCGCGGGATCGTGGAGCCGTTGGTGTTGCAGATCGCCAGCACGTGCGCGCCCTGCTCGCGGGCGTGGCGCAGCGCCATCAGCGTGTCCATGGTCTCGCCGGACTGGGAGACGGCGATGACGAGGGTCTGCTGGTCGAGGATCGGGTCCCGGTAGCGGAACTCGCTCGCCAGTTCCACCTCGCAGGGGAGCCGGGTCCAGTGCTCGATGGCGTACTTGGCGATCAGCCCGGCGTGGAAGGCCGTGCCGCAGGCGACGATGACGACCTTGTCGGTCTCGCGCAGGACGTTCGCCGGGATGCGCACCTCGTCCAAAGTGAGCGCGCCCGATCCGTCGATACGGCCCAGCAGGGTGTCGGCGACCGCCTTCGGCTGCTCGGCGATCTCCTTGAGCATGAAGGAGGCGTAGCCGCCCTTCTCTGCGGCGGAGGCGTCCCAGTCGACGTGGTACGCGCGGACGTCGGCCGCGCGGCCGTCGAAGTCGGTGACCGTCACCGCGTCCCGGCGCAGCTCGACCACCTGGTCCTGCCCCAGCTCCACGGCGTCCCGGGTGTGCGCGATGAACGCGGCCACGTCGGAGGCGAGGAAGGCCTCCCCCTCCCCCACGCCCACCACCAGCGGGGAGTTCCGCCGCGCGCCCACCACCACGTCCGGCTCGTCCGCGTGCACGGCGACCAGGGTGAACGCGCCCTCCAGGCGCCGGCAGACCAGCCGCATCGCCTCCGCGAGGTCGGCGCAGCCGGAGAACTCCTCGGCGAGCAGGTGTGCGACCACCTCGGTGTCCGTCTCGGAGGAGAGGTCGTGGCCGCGCTCGGCCAACTCCTCGCGCAGGGCGGCGAAGTTCTCGATGATGCCGTTGTGGACGACGGCGACCCGGCCCGCGTTGTCGAGGTGCGGATGCGCGTTGGCGTCCGTCGGACCGCCGTGGGTGGCCCAGCGGGTGTGCCCGATGCCGGTGGTCCCGGTCGGCAGCGGCCGCTCGGCCAGCTCCTTCTCGAGGTTGACGAGTTTCCCGGCCCGCTTGGCGGTGGCCAGGCCGCCGTCCGCCAGCACGGCGACGCCCGCCGAGTCGTACCCCCGGTACTCCAGCCGCTTCAGTCCGGCCGTCACGACGCCCAGCGCCGACTGTGGCCCCACGTATCCCACGATTCCGCACATACTCGGCAGCCTACGGTCCGTCGGCCACCGGAAAAGGCCTTCGCCTGCCCGGAAACGGAAATTCCCACCGGTGCGCGAGGCGCCGGTGGGAACGGAACGCGGGTGCGTCAGGCGAGCTTGCCGAGCTGCGCGTCGGAGACCGCCGTCGGGAAGTCGAAGTCCTCGCCGGTGGCGGCAGCGGCGAAGTTGGTGACGGTGAAGGAGGCGACGGTGGCGCCCTTGCGGGCGACGACCAGCTTCATGGGCGCCTTCACGCCCTCCTCCGCGGCCATGAACGCCGTGACCGCGACCGCCTCGTCGCCGCCACCGGGCGCCTCGGTCTTCTCGACCGACACGATCTTGAGGGCCTCGCCCATGGCGTCGTAGGCGTAGCCTCCGGCGCACGTGCCGGCAGCGGCCTCCACCTCCTTGATCACCTGCTCGGCCCCGCCGTCCTCGTAGGAGGCGAGCGTGACGATCATCTTCTCCGCGTCGAGCCCGGCGAGCAGGGCCTCCTCGGGGCTGACGTCCCCGGCCGGCTTCTGCGGCTCGCCCGTCCAGGACCGCTTCACCGCGGCGGCCGGCGTGCCCGCGGGCACGCCCATCTGCAGCTGGGCGAGCGGCTGGCAGGCGGCGTCCTTCGACTTCACCTTGTCGGCGGAGGCGTCCTCCGCGGCGGACACCTCCGTCACCTTGCCGTCCTTGACGTCCGCCTGCGCCAGCGCGGCCTTCTCCAGCTCGGCGGCGGTGAGCGCCTTGGCCGCCGGCGCGGCGGAGGCGGAGGCGGTCGAGTCGCCCTTGCCCTTGCCGTCGCCGGCCTCGTCCTCGTCGCCGGAGCCACCGCAGGCGGTGACGAGCAGGGCGAGCGCGGCGGCGGAGGCGGCGAGCACGGTACGGCGGACGGCGGTGGTTCTCACGGGTGGGAACTCTTTCTCGAAGGCGCGGAGGACTCCGCAACGCAGTGCGCGTAATTCAAGCGGATCCCGCACACAGCCACCGCACAGATGATCATCGGGTGATCACCCGGTATGCGACCGTGACCACCGCGTGATCCGGGAAGCGGCGGGCCGGCGTGACACAGCCCACCTGTCGCCCCGTTCGAACTCCGTTAACAATGGACTGTGATCTCTCCGGTCTCCCCGATACCCCGGAGCGCCCACCGGCAGCGGCCGGAGGCGACTCCCTACCTGGACCTCACCCGCGCCGAGTGGAGCGCGCTGCGCGACAAGACTCCGCTGCCCCTCACGGCGGCGGAGGTCGAACAGCTGCGCGGCCTCGGTGACGTCATCGACCTCGACGAGGTGCGGGACATCTACCTGCCGCTGTCCCGGCTGCTCAACCTCTACGTCGGCGCCACCGACGGACTGCGGGGCGCGCTGAACACGTTCCTCGGCGAGCAGGGCTCCCAGTCGGGCACGCCCTTCGTCATCGGGGTCGCCGGCTCCGTGGCCGTCGGCAAGTCCACGGTGGCCCGGCTGCTCCGCGCGCTGCTGTCCCGCTGGCCCGAGCACCCGCGCGTGGAACTGGTGACGACGGACGGCTTCCTGCTCCCGACGAAGGAGCTCCAGGAACGGGGCCTGATGTCGCGGAAGGGTTTCCCCGAGTCGTACGACCGCCGTGCGCTGACCCGCTTCGTCGCCGACGTCAAGGCGGGCAAGGGGGAGGTCTCCGCCCCCGTCTACTCCCACCTGATCTACGACATCGTCCCGGGCGAGAAACTCACCGTGCGCCGCCCGGACATCCTGATCGTCGAGGGCCTCAACGTCCTCCAGCCCGCGCTGCCCGGCCAGGACGGCCGCACGCGCGTGGGCCTCGCCGACTACTTCGACTTCAGCGTGTACGTCGACGCCCGCACGGAGGACATCGAGCGCTGGTACCTCAACCGCTTCAAGCGGCTGCGCGAGACCGCGTTCCAGGACCCGTCGTCGTACTTCCGCAGGTACACCCAGGTCTCCGAGGAGGAGTCCCTCGACTACGCCCGCACGATGTGGCGCACCGTCAACAGACCGAACCTCGTGGAGAACATCGCCCCGACCCGGGGCCGGGCCACCCTGGTCCTGCGCAAGGGCCCCGACCACAAGGTCCAGCGCCTGAGCCTGCGCAAGCTCTGACCGCTACCCTGCCGCCATGCTGCACCTGCGCCTGATCACACCGGTCGGGAAGACCGAGGACGTGGTCCGCCTGATCGAGGGGACGATCGGCACCACGCACCTGTGCGTGCTGCCGGGCGCCGCCCGCGATCCCGCCGGGGACGTGGTGCTGTGCGACGTGGCGCGGGAGGCCGGTGACGACCTGCTCAGCGGGCTGCAGCGGCTGGGGCTGGAGACGAGCGGTTCCATCGCCGTGGAGAACATCGACCTGTCGCTGTCGACGCGGGCCGAGGAGGCGGAGAAGGCCGCACCGGGCGAGAGCGCGGACGCGGTGCTGTGGGAGCACCTGACCGAGGCCACCCACGAGGAGTCGACGCTCTCGGTCACCTATCTCGCGTTCCTCACGCTGGCCACCATGATCGCGGCGTGCGGCGTGGTGCTGGACAACGCGGTCCTGATCGTGGGCGCGATGGCGGTGGGGCCGGAGTTCGGGCCGCTGGCCGGCATCTCCACCGCGGCCGTGCAGCGCCGGCCCCGTCTCGCGCTGCGCTCGGTGATCGCCCTGCTGGTGGGCTTCGCGGTGGCGATGGCGGTGACGGTGGGGTTCAGCCTCTTCATGGACGCGGTGGGGCTGTTCACCAAGGAGCGGTTGGAGGGCGAACGGCCGCAGACCGGCTTCGTGTACGCCCCCGACTGGTTCTCCTTCGTGGTGGCGGTCCTGGCGGGTGCGGCCGGCACGCTCTCGCTGACGTCCGCCAAGTCCGGCGCCCTGGTCGGCGTCGCCATCTCGGTGACGACGGTCCCGGCCGCCGCGAACGCCGCGGTGGCGCTGAGCTACGGCGACACGGTCCAGACCTGGGGCTCCACCGAGCAGTTGCTGCTCAACCTGCTCGGCATCACCCTGGCGGGCACCCTCACCCTGCTGGCGCAGAAGTACTTCTGGTCCGGCCAGCACCGACGCCTGCGCAAACGCGCCGGGAGCTGACCGGCCGCCGGTTCCGGAGCCCTCTTGTCCACTCCGACACCCGTCGGCAATCAGCCAACTTCGGTCAGGTAATCACCACTTCCCTCATCACGTGAACACCAAAGGTTCACAAACACCCCTTGTGGCGTGAGGAAAGAGTGAACCCGGACGGCTACCGGCCAGTAGTAAAGATCGAGCCACCCCCTCTCCGGCGCGGGAACCGGCCCTCTTCCCAGTTCCTGGGGTTCTGCCTAGTGTTGCGCCCCGCGTGACCGGACCTGACCAGTCCGTCACCGCACGTCCATCAGCGACCGGGGGAACAGCGCCGTCACGGGGAGGGGCGCGTCGCATGCCGCACCATCTGCCATCCGTGCATCTCGTACCGGGTTCGTTCGCGGTTCCCAACGCCGCAGGAGTCAGGACGTCTTCATGGTCCTCCTGCGCTCACCGGCGGAACTCCGGTCGCCCTCCTCATTATGAGAAGAGAGTGCACCCTTGCATTCCAGATCACCGCTCTTCCCGACATCAGCGCCGGGGAGACCCAGGCCATTCGCCCGTGTCACCCTGCTGCTGACCGCCTTCGCCATCCCGGCCACACTCGTCGTAGGCCCCGAACCCGCTGGTCTGCCCACCGGATCGAGCACGGCCCGGTCCAGCGACCGCCCGGATGACTGGTACGAGACCACCGTCGACGAGCAGTTGCGGTTCGACCAGTGCCTGATGAACGACGCCCTGCGCTTGGGCGGGCCAGGCATGTACAGCTTCGCGCAGAACGCCCTCAACCAGACCCCGGAGAAGCTGCGCGAGCTGGCCGATTTGGACGGCTCTTTCGACGGCCCACTGCGCCAGGCGCACGAGAAGGACGAGGCCGACTGGGACGCCACGTGGGAGCGCCTCTACTCACGCCGGGATGCATGGGAGAAGCCGCTCGACGGCCTGGAGGTCCCCGGGGGATTCACCGTCGCCGAGTTCCAATGGGTGCCGGGCGTCCGCGAGGGCGAGGACTTCTACGATCAGACCGGCCTGGGCAAGTGGGCTGGCGGACCCGACTGGAATGAGGAATTCAACTTCTATGACCCGACTCCGGAGGCGGACGAGGAAACCCTCAAGGCCGTCATCGACCTCGGTACCCCGCTTTACGGTGAGAAGCCCTATGATCCGTCCCTGCCCACTGACGAGTGGCAACGGCAGTACTACGAAGAGCGGGCATTCGAGGAGCTGACGGACGGCTTCCCCACCGCGAGCGCGGACAACGCCCGTATCTTCCTGGCCTCCGGCGGCTTCCCCCGCACCGCTCCCCAGCCGGGCACGGCGGAGTACCGCATCGCGGTCGAGGACATGAAGACCCGGTTTGTGTCCTGCGCCTGGCAGGACCCGATCGATCCGAACAAGGCCCTGCGCCAGGTCGAGGACATCGCCGCGCAGGAGTGGCAGCAGGAGATCACGTCCCAGGCCACCCAGCGCAACCAGATCCTCACCGCCAACCGTGGCGCCACCGCCGCCCTGACCAAGGGCTCCGAGGCGATGGCCGACATGCTCGGCCAGTCCTGGCTCGCCGACCACCTCGCCCGCTGGCAGGACTACTGGTCCGCCGGCGGGGTGGGCTGGATCGGTGACAGCCACGTGACGATCGAGGTGCCGGGTGCGAAGGGCAGCTGCCTGGACGTGGCCGGCGGTGGCAAGACCAACGGCACTCCCGTCCAGATCTACACCTGCAACGGCGGCGCCGCCCAGCAGTGGACGCTCGAGGGCAGCGAGAACGACCTGCACCTCCGCAACGTCGGCTCACAGAAGTGCCTGGACGTGGCCGGGAACACCTCGGCGAACGGCACGAAGATCCAGATCTCGGACTGCTACAAGTCCAAGGGACAGTCGTGGAAGGGCGACGTCCGCGCCACCGCGCCGCTGAAAAGCGTGACCACCGGCAAGTGCCTGGACCTGAGCGCGTTCACCAAGAGCACGGACGCGCGGCTGTGGGACTGCAAGGACGCCTCCTCGCAGAAGTTCCTGATCAAGCCGTCCGGCCACCAGGGCACCGACAGCCTCTTCTATCCGGACAAGGCGCAGTTCGACAAGGCGAAAAAGGGTGTCACCGACGCCCAGGCTCAGGCCAAAAAGCAGCTCGCCGTCATCAAGGCGCAGCTGGAGCTCGCCAAGACGGCCGCCACTTCTTCGGACACCGCCACCCAGGCCGCCTACACCATCGCCGACGCCAAGGGTGCGCCGCGTGGTCGCGGTCTGCTGGCCGGCCAGCAGAAGGCGCAGGTCACCAAGGGAGTCGTGGCGGCGCTGACGGCCTTGGTGAAGGCCGGCGAGACCGCCGAGGCCGCCACCCGCGCGGCCGCCGGCGACAGCGCGACCATCGCCCAGCGGGCGCTGGCGCAGGCCGCCCAGTCCAAGGCCGAGTTCCGCAGGGAGGCCGCCCACGCCGCCGAACTGCAGGCGAAGGCCGCCGCCGACGCCGCCAAGGTGCACCGGGACAACGCCAAGAAGGACAAGGAGACCGCGGAGGCCAAGCTCACCGAGGCCCTGAAGGCCGAGGGCGAGGCCAAGACGGCCGCCGCCGAGGCCCGCGCCGAGCGCCTGGCCGCCGAGGCCGAGGAGAAGACGGCCGAGGCGGAGAAGAAGAAGGCCGCCGCCAAGCAGGCCGAGGCCGCCGAGCACCGGAAGACCGCCGAGGCCGAGGCGACGAAGGCCAAGGACGCCAAGGACAAGGCCGAGGCGGCCGAGGGCACGGCGTCCGACAAGCGCGACGCCGCGGTCAAGGCCAAGGACAAGGCCCGCGACCTGCGCGACGACGCCTGGGACGCCGAGCAGAAGGCCGACGCCGCACGCGCCAAGGCCGACGCGAAGGAGGCGTACGCCCAGGCGCACGAGTCCGACGCCAACGCCCAGGAGGCGAGGGCCGCGGCCGACGCGGCCAACGGGCACGCCAATGACGCCGAGGCCGCCGCGGTGAAGGCCCGCTCCGCGGCCGACGCCGCGACGAAGGCGGCCGCCGACGCGGACGCCGCCGCGACCCGCGCCGAGGCCGCCGCCAAGCGGGCCCGCGCGCACGCGGACGACGCCCAGGCGGCGAAGCTGAAGGCCGACGCCGCGGTGAGGACCGCGACCAGTGCCGCGGCGGACGCCATCAAGGCGGCGAAGCACGCCGCCTCCGAGGCCAAGACGGCCGTCGAACTGGCCGACGAGGCGGAACAGCAGGCCAAGACCGCCAAGACCCACGCGAACGAGGCGAGCAAGGAGGCCGCCAAGGCCCTCGTCGCGTCGGCGAAGGCGGCGGGATTCGCCCATGTCACCGCCCAGGCCGCGGTGGACGCCGGCAACGCCGCCGCGCAGGTCGCCAAGCCCGCCAACGACGCGATCCAGCTCGGCTCCCCCTACGTCGACACCGACTCGGCCGCCGGCCTGGTGGTGCTGACGGGCCAGGCGTCGAAGTCGATCGCCGAGCAGCAGAAGGCCGTCGCCGAGGCCCACGCCAAGAACGCGCAGGCCGAGGCCTCCGCCGCCAAGAACCTCGCCGACCAGGCGACGGGCGACGCGAAGCAGGCCTACGTCCACGCCGCGAACGCCGCCGGCCACGCCGCCGACGCCCGCGGTTACGCCAAGGAGGCCCTCGGCTACGCCGCCGACGCCGCCACCGCCGCGTCCAAGGCCGCCGCCTCACTGGCCCGCACGGTCGAGTACGACCGCCAGGCCACCGAGGACGCGGAGGCCGCCGACAAGGCCGCGGGCCGCGCCGAGAGCCACGCCGAGGCCGCCCGCGACTCCGCCGACGAGGCCGCGCTCGACGCGGAGGCCGCCCGCGAGGCCGCCACGGAGGCCGAGGAGGCCGCCAGGGACGCCCGGTCGGCCGCCGACCGCGCGGACGCCGCCGCCACTGAGGCGGAGGAGGCCGCGAAGGACGCCCTGAAGTACGCGGAGGAGGCCCAGGAGGCGGCGGAGTCCGCCGAACGCAAACAGGCCAACCAACAGGTCGCGTCGGGCGCCGGCACGGGCATCGGCGGCACGTTCTACGTCGTCGACAAGGTCACCGAGGCGGGACCGGCCAAACAGCTCAACGAGTGCGTCTACACGCTCCAGGGCTGCACGGTCACCTATGAGCTGCACGTCGACGTCACGGTCAGCTACTACTACTGCCTCAACCCCGATGTCCCCGCGACCGAGAGCGGCTGCCCGAAGCAGGACACGCAGTACCTCGGCACGGAGACGCTGAAGGACCAGACCAACAACTGGACCCACCACTTCACCTTCGAGGAGATCACCAGGATCGGCTGGCAGAACCTCTTCGGGGAAACGGTCGGAGCGGTCCTGTACGAGCTGGTGCTGGGTGATGCCTTCCAGTGCTTCCACGGCGACAAGTCCAGCTGTGCCTGGGCCGCCGCGATCCTCGTACCGCCGTCGGTCGCAACCAAGCTCGCCGAGGCCGTCAAGCTCGCCACACGGGCCGAGAAGGCCATCAAGACCGGTGAGGACGCCGCGCAGGTACTCAAGGACCTGAAGAAGATCTATGGGGAGAAGGGAGCCGCCCAGGTCGGTGACGCCACGAGCGCGGCAGGAATGGGGCTGCGCATCGCACTCGGCGTGGCGGAACGAGCCAAGATCCATCGCGGCGCACTCGATCCGAAGCTCCTGGACAAGCTCAAGGACGCCGGTGTGAAGTTCAACCAGGCGGACACGATCTGGGTGATCCAGTACGCCAAACCCGGTGTGCCTCTCGCTTGGCTCGAGAAGGGCAACGTCAACGCGGGCCTGACCCACATCATCTTCCGTCACGCGGGAGAATTCGCGGACGCGGGAGTCCGAGTGGACGACATTCCCGCCCTCGTGAAGACCGCCCTGACCGAAGGCACGAGGGTCGGCACCCAGGGGGCCGGGAGGCCGATCTTCGAGGTCGTCTTCCAGGGTAAAACCCAACGCGTGGCTGTCAGCGTGGGCGACAACGGATACGTGATCGGAGCGAACATCGCATGACCCTCGAAGAACCGCGGCACGTCCTCGTGCACGCCCGGGGCGAGCCGTCTCCGTTGTACGAGCCGCAGGACGGCGGTGTCCACGACGACCTCGGTGCCTTCACCCTTGGGGTCTCCCTGGACGACGGCCGGCTGGACCTGCCCGACGACTTGGCCGACACGCTGCGCTCCTGGTCGCTGTCCCGCCCGTCAGAGGGCTTCGCCTCCCGGCCGGACCTGCGTAAGCACGCCGAGCAAGGCTTGGTGATCGCCCGGCGTCTGGCTCGGCGACTCGGACCGTCATGGGTGGTGCGTTACCGGGACGAGCGCCACCGGACGGCGACGTGGGTGTGCTGGGGCTGTGACCGCCTGCATTGGGAACGCGACGAACACAACGCGCCACCGCACCCCGTCCACATCACGGTCGAAGGCGAGTACAAATTCGCTCCACTCCGCTCGGACGGCTTCGGTGACTTCTTTCCCGACGACCCCGCCGCAGCCCTGGACCTGTCCGACGGACTCGTCTCCTCGCTCCGCGCCTGGGCGGACGAGATCGACACCACCCTGAACCTGGACCTGCGAGACCGGGAAGAGGGGAAGTACGACACCGTGTGGCAGAGGTTGTTCCACCAGGGGATGGAGCTGGCCCAACAGGTCGCGCACGAACTCGGCCCCGCCCGGACCGTGACCTACAAGGGCTTGGCCCACGGAGGTCTCGCCGCGATGACGTCGGTCACCTGGCAAGGGGACCGGCAGATCTAGTCACGGGACGAAACCGGCCCGGTGGAACGGGGAGATCACCTGCCCCGTTCCACCGGGCCGAGTCGGAACACTCTGCGCGTCTACCCCAGCGCCGACTTCACCGCGTCCGCCAGGCGGCTCGCCACCGAGCGGGCCTGGTCGATGTCCGCGGCCTCGACCATGACGCGGACCAGCGGTTCCGTGCCCGAGGGGCGGAGGAGCACGCGGCCCGTCTCCCCCAGCTCGCGCTCGGCCTCGGTGACGGCCGTGGCGAGTTCCGCGGAGGTCTTCACGCGGGACTTGTCCACGTCCGGCACGTTGACGAGGACCTGCGGGAGGCGCTCCATCACCGAGGCCAGGTCCCGCAGCGTACGGCCGGTCCGGGCGACCCGCGCCGCGAGCAGCAGGCCGGTGAGCGTGCCGTCGCCGGTCGTCGCGTGGTCGAGGACGATGACGTGGCCGGACTGCTCGCCGCCGAGGGCGTAGTCCTTCTCCTTCATCTCCTCCAGCACGTAGCGGTCGCCGACCGCGGTCTGGACGAGCCGGATGCCCTCGCGTTCCATGGCGAGCTTGAAGCCGAGGTTGGACATCACGGTCGCGACGACGGTGTCGGAGCGCAGCGCGGAACGCTCCCGCATCGCCAGCGCGAGCACGGCGAGGATCTGGTCGCCGTCGACCTCCGCGCCGGTGTGGTCCACGGCCAGGCACCGGTCGGCGTCGCCGTCGTGCGCGATGCCCAGCGCGGCCCCGTGCTCGACGACCGCGGCCTTCAGCCGGCCGAGGTGGGTCGAGCCGCAGCCGTCGTTGATGTTGAGCCCGTCCGGGTCGGCGCCGATGGTGACGACCTCGGCCCCGGCCCGGGTGAACGCCTCCGGGGAGACCTTCGCGGCGGCGCCGTGCGCCTCGTCGAGGACGATCTTCAGACCGTCCAGCCGGTTCGGAAGGGCGCCGACGAGGTGGGCGACGTAACGGTCGAGCCCCTCCTCGTAGTCGCGCACGCGGCCGACGCCGGCGCCGGTCGGGCGGTCCCAGGGGGCGCCGGTGCGGTGCTCCTCGTACACGGACTCGATCCGGTCCTCCAGCTCGTCGGCGAGCTTGTGACCGCCGCGGGCGAAGAACTTGATGCCGTTGTCCGGCATGGCGTTGTGGCTCGCGGAGAGCATGACGCCGAGGTCGGCGCCGAGCGCACCGGTGAGGTACGCCACCGCCGGCGTCGGCAGCACGCCGACCCGCAGGACGTCCACGCCCGCGCTGGCGAGGCCCGCGACGACGGCGGCCTCCAGGAACTCCCCGGACGCGCGTGGGTCACGTCCGACCACGGCGGTGGGCCGGTGTCCCTCGAACGTGCCCGCCTCGGCCAGTACGTGCGCGGCGGCGACGGACAGCCCGAGCGTCATCTCCGCCGTCAGGTCCGCGTTGGCGACACCGCGCACGCCGTCCGTGCCGAAGAGTCGTCCCACTTGTCCTCCTGAGGGTGCGTCAGTATCGAAAGCCGTCGCCGAGGCCGTGCCGGGGCGCCGGGCCCGTCCGCGCGGTCGACGGTCGCGCCGCTGACGGTGCTGGTGAGGTGTTCGACGGTCGCGACGCGCGTGCGGCTCCGCATCCGCGGACATACGCCCCAGCGACGATATCCGACCATCCGATCACATGAGCCTTTGAGGGCCTTGTGCCGTTATACGCCCACAGCAGTGAATAAACGAACGCCCCGACAGCACTGTGGCGTGCCGCCGGGGCGTTCGGAGTACGCGCGAGCGCCTGCGAGATCAGCGCTTGCTGTACTGCGGGGCCTTACGGGCCTTCTTCAGACCGGCCTTCTTGCGCTCGACCGCACGGTCGTCGCGCTTGAGGAAGCCGGCCTTCTTCAGCGGGCCGCGGTTGTTGTCGACGTCCGCCTCGTTCAGCGCACGGGCGACACCGAGACGGAGCGCACCGGCCTGACCGGAGACACCGCCACCCGCGATGCGGGCGATGACGTCGTAGCGGCCTTCGAGCTCGAGCACCTTGAAGGGCTCGTTGACTTCCTGCTGGTGCACCTTGTTCGGGAAGTAGTCCTCGAGGGTGCGACCGTTGATCTTCCACTTGCCGGAGCCCGGGACGATCCGGACGCGGGCGATGGCGTTCTTGCGACGGCCCAGGCCGGCGGCCGGCTGGGGCTCGCCGAAGCGGGAGGCCATGGACTCCGAGGTGTACTCGCCCTCGACGGGCACCTCGGACTCGGTGGTGTAGCTGTCGATGTCAAGCTCTTCGAGCGGCTGCTCGGCAGTGGTCTCGGCCACGATTCTCCTCAGATTCTCTTCAGTCTTAGGGGGTGGCCGGACTTACTGCGCGACCTGGGTGATCTCGAACGGCACCGGCTGCTGGGCAGCGTGCGGGTGCTGGTCGCCCGAGTAGACCTTCAGCTTCGAGAGCATCTGACGGCCCAGGGTGTTCTTGGGGAGCATGCCCTTGACGGCCTTCTCGATGGCCTTCTCGGGGTTCTTGTCGAGCAGCTCGTCGTAGCGGACGGAGCGCAGACCACCCGGGTAACCCGAGTGGCGGTACGCCATCTTCTGGGTCCGCTTGTTGCCGGAGAGGTGCACCTTGTCCGCGTTGATGATGATGACGAAGTCACCGGTGTCGACGTGGGGCGCGTAGATCGGCTTGTGCTTGCCGCGCAGGATGGAGGCCGCAGTGGAGGCCAGACGACCCAGGACGACGTCCTGAGCGTCGATGACGTGCCACTGGCGCGTCACATCGCCGGGCTTGGGGCTGTACGTACGCACGGTTCGTAGCCTTCGCTTCTTCAGTGAATGAGTCCTGACAAGGTCACCGAAGACGATCACGACAGCCCTGACCGCACAGCGGTGACGCAAACCGCGTGCTGGTCGCTGGTCATCGGCCCGGTGGACCGGTGTAAGGGCCCCTCACGTGAGAATGAGTAAGCCACTACACACAACGAAAATGCAGGATACCCATCGTCGGCCGGACGGGTCAAAACGACCCCGTCCGCGAGGGGCTACGCCGATTCTACGGCCGTGCGCCGCTCCCCCGCCGCCCCACCCGGGCGGGCCGCCTCCCGCGTCCCCCGTACGCAGTGACGGGCGACCGTCGCCGCCAGCGCGCACAGCGTGAAGGAGTCGCGGAAGGCCCGGCGCCTGCCCGACTCCAGCCACGGCCAGGTCACCCCCGGCAGCTGCGGCACCAGGGCGAGCCAGAACCAGGGCCGCCGCGCCGCCGCCCCGGCGTACGGCAGGCCGGCGAGCAGCGGCGGCAGGACCACCAGGAGGTAGTGGTCGTAAGAGGGGCGCGACACCAGGAACGCCGAGAGCATCAGCCCCGCGGACGTCTCCGCCAGCCGCGGCTCCGCCGGACCCGGCCCGCGCCAGCGCCGGTACGCGCACCCCACTCCCACGGCGGCAGCGAGCAGCGCGAGCGCCGTGGCCACGGCCCCGGGCACGCCGAGCCGGGGCAGCACGGCCGCCGGCTCGGCCTCGTAGAGCCGCATGAAGGCGTCGTGGCCGCTCAGCAGGAACGGCAGGGTGCGGGTGAGGAAGCCCGTGGGGTCCGGCAGGAACAGCGCCGCCACCGCCGAGGCGACCACCGGGACCAGCACCAGCACCGCCAGCGCCGCCCAGCGGCGCGCGAAGAGGAACAGCAGCGCCATCGGCGCGAGCAGCGGCTTCAGCGCCACCGCCACCCCGATGACCGCGCCCGCCGCGACCCACCGGCCCCGGCTCGCCAGCAGCAGGCACAGCGGCAGCGCCAGCACGGCCGTCACCGTCCAGTTGCCCAGCCGCACCAGCTGCCCGAACGGCGCGAAGCCGGCCGCGAGGCCCAGCAGCCCGAGGACGGCGAGCCTGCTGCGCAACGGCACCCGGTGCAGCCGCAGGGCGCAGGCCCAGCCCAGCACGAGGGCGAGGACCGCCGCCACCGGTACGACCACGTCGAGCACGGACCGCGGCAGCAGCGCCTGTGGGGCGGCGGCCACGACCGCGCTCGGAAAATAGAGGAAGCGCCGGTCGTCATAGGGCGAACCACCGGCCAGCCAGGTCCGCCCGGCGTCCACGACGATCGCGTTGTCCATCCCTCCGCCCGAGGTCACCAGCACCGTGTGCACCGCCAGCGCCCCCAGCACCGCCGCGAGTCCGGTCCACAGGGGCCCGCTCGCGGAGCGCACCAACCACCCGGAGATGTCGCTTTTGCCCGTCGTCATGGCGGCAACGCTAAGGCCCGCGGGCCCCGTTGAGGCGGACCAGCACGCCCCGGGCCCCGTCTAAGATGCGCCCCATGAGTCTTGGGCAGGGGGGACCTCAGCCGCAGTGGGATCCCTGGAAACCGAATTCCCAGCAGCCCTGGAGCGGCGGCGGCTCCGGCCAGTCACCCGACTGGGCCGCGCTCGCCGACGCCTCCGAGGCCCGCGCCAAGCGGCGCCGGCTGCTGTTCATCGGCGGCGGGGCGCTCGCCGCCATCGCGGTGGGCACGGCCGTGGCGGTCGCCGTCGTCTCGTCCGACGGCGGCGACGAGGCCTCGCCGGGCACCTCCTCCCAGCTGCCCGGGGGCTCCGACATCGCCGTCCCGAGCCCCACGGGCACGGCCCCGTCGTTCGCCCCGACGAGCGCCCCGCCGCCGCTGGACCCGATGGACTTCATCGCCAGCGCGAAGAAGGACAAGGCCCCGCTGAGCCCCGACGTCCTCTTCCCCGGCACCCAGCTGACCATGGGTGAGACGGTGTACAAGAAGGGCCCGACGGCGGACACCGGGAACTGCGCCTCGGCCGCGAAGTCCACGCTCCCGAAGGTCCTGGACGACAACGGCTGCACCCGTCTGATCCGGGTCACGTACACCAAGGACGACATGGCGGTGACGGTCGGCGTGGCCGTCTTCGACACCGAGGCCCGGGCGACGAAGGCCAAGCAGCAGGCCGACGAGAAGAGCATCGTCAAGTCGCTGTCGGGCGGCGGCGTCAAGGACTTCTGCTCCGGCGCGGTCTGCCGCTCCACCACCAACTCCTACGGCCGCTACGCCTACTTCACCATCGCCGGCTTCACCGCCGGCAAGGACGTGACGACGAAGGACACGGCCGTCTTCACCACCGGCGACGACCTGCAGGAGTTCACGTTCCGCCAGATCCGCCGCCGGGGCGTGGCCCAGGCGTCGGCGGCGGCGAACGAGTAACCGCCGCCGGCCCGTCCGTCCGCGCCCCGGACGCGGCCGGAGCGTCGCCTTCGGCGGACACCGCGGCGCCCGGACGACCGCGGTGGCGGTGAGCCGCGTGCGTACGGCCCTTCCCGACGCGGGAGCGGCCCCCGCTCACGAGGTCTTGACCCGGATGCGGTACTCGCCGGTGCCGGCGGAGTTGCGGAACGGCAGGTTCGCCAGGAGCCGGTAGTGCGGATTGCCCCTGACCGCGCCCGCGATGACGTCGTCCACCCGGGGGTCGGTGAGCCCGTCGAGGACGATCAGGTCGAACGCGCCGTCGCGCAGCGCCGCCCGGTAGGCGGCGTCCCCGGCGGAGTACTCGCCCTTCCCGTCCGTGTACTCCATGCCGAAGACGCTCTGCCACTGGCGGTGCGTGGTCTTCTCACGGAAGGAGTAGAGGGGCGCCTCGGGCGTGGAACCGAGGTAGCGGCCGCGGGAGTTCACGTGGGGCTCGATGATCCGGACCGTCTTCGAGGAGTCGGGCCAGAGGGCGAACCGCCAGTCCGCCTGCGCGATGTCGAAGTCACGGGTGAAGCCGTTCACCCGGAGCGACACCAGGTAGTGGGCGACCGTGAAGGC
The DNA here is from genome assembly GCF_001279005.1 of Streptomyces caelestis. GTDB lineage: Bacteria > Actinomycetota > Actinomycetes > Streptomycetales > Streptomycetaceae > Streptomyces > Streptomyces heliomycini. The sequence goes on along the minus strand of NZ_LGCN01000197.1, from coordinate 38,865 downwards.
GAGCAGCGGCGTGTACGCCCACAGCAGCGGCACGGACCGCGCCGGCCTGTTCTCGACGCCCTTCTTCCAGGCCTCGGGCATGACCCGGGCCCAGTCCGCCGACGAGCCCGCGGCTGCCGTGAGCGGCCTGCTCACCGCCTGGGCGGAGGACTGAGCGGCCCGCCCCGGTTCAGCAGCAGCCGGCCGTCGGGAGCGACCGCTTGTTGCGGGCCTCCTTGCTGCGGGCGGCGAGGAGTTCGTCGGCCGGGTAGCCGACCTCCTCCAGGGTCAGGCCGTGCGGGCGTACGACGTGGACGGCCGAGTCCCGTACGCCCGCCGCCAGCACCTTGCCCGGCCAGTCGGGCGGACGGTGGCCGTCGCCGACGAACAGCAGCGCGCCGATCAGCGAGCGGACCATGTTGTGGCAGAAGGCGTCGGCCCGGACGGTGGCGGTGACGATCCCGTCCTCGCCGCGCACCAGGCTCAGCTCCTGGAGGGTCCGGATGGTCGTGGCCCCCTCCCGCTTCTTGCAGTACGCGGCGAAGTCGTGCTCCCCCAGCAGATCGCGGGCCGCCTCGTTCATGGCGTCGACGTCGAGCGGCCAGTCGTGCCACAGCACGTGCCCGCGCAGCAGCGGGTCCACCCCGCCGGGGTTGTCGGTGACGCGGTAGGCGTAGCGCCGCCAGATCGCGGAGAACCGGGCGTCGAAGCCGCTGGGCGCCTCCCTGAGCGCCCACACCCGTACGTCCCTCGGCAACCGCCCGGCGAGCCGCTTGAGCAGCTTCGTGTGGTGCTCGGCCCACACCTCGCGGGGCAGGTCCACGTGCGCGACCTGACCCCGCGCGTGCACACCGGCGTCGGTCCGCCCCGCCACGGTCAGCTCGTACGTCGTCCCCCCGGACCGCGTCACGGTCCGCAGGGCGTCCTCGATCTCCCCCTGCACGGTCCGCCGCCCGCCGGCCTGTTTGGCCCACCCGGAGAATTCGGTCCCGTCATAGGAAAGGTCCAACCGGACCCGCACGCACCCTGGCTGCACTTCGTCACTCACGTACAGATCCTCTCAGACACACGAAAGCGGGCCCGCTCCTGAAAAGGAACGGACCCGCCAACACCCTCAAGGGGCGCGGGACTGTCGCTCGTATGCGGCTCCGCCGCGCGGGCGCGATCAGCCTCGCCGGTGCCGCAGCCGCCATCACACAGCCCCGGCGGAACGCTTACGCGTCCTTCGACTCCTCGGCCGGAGCCTCGGCGGCCTCGTCGGACTTGGCCTCGACGGCCTCGTCCTTCTTGAGGGCGTCTTCCTTGACCGCACGCTTGGTCGCGGCCTCGGCCTCGCCGGTGGCCTCCTGCGCCACCGTCAGCGCCTCGACCAGCTCGATGACGGCCATGGGCGCGTTGTCGCCACGGCGGTTACCGATCTTGGTGATGCGGGTGTAGCCACCGGGACGGTTCTCGTACCGCGGGCCGATCTCGGTGAAGAGCGTGTGGACGATGCTCTTGTCCGTGATGACCTGGAGCACCTGACGGCGGTTGTGAAGGTCGCCCTTCTTCGCCTTGGTGACCAGACGCTCGGCGTACGGACGCAGCTTGCGCGCCTTCGCCTCGGTGGTGGTGATACGGCCGTGCTCGAACAGCGCCTTCGCGAGGTTCGCGAGGAGCAGCTTCTCGTGCGCGGCGCTGCCGCCCATACGGGCGCCCTTGGTGGGCCTCGGCATGGTGTCTCTCCTAGGTGTCTGCCCCGGCCGTATCAGGTACCGGGGTCAGTATCCGAGCGGGCGGTCGCCCGTCGGAGATCCGGGCGCCATTTCTGACGCCCGGAGGGTCCGCGCCCCAGAGGGGCGCGGGGAACTGCGCGACCGGCCACAGCCGACCGGCAGCCGAGTACGGACCGAAGGTCCCGAGCCCTCAGTACTGCTCGGTCTCGACGAAGCCCGCGTCCGCGTCGTCGTCCGCACCGAACGCGTCCGCCGCAGCGGTCGGGTCGAACCCGGGGGGCGAGTCCTTCAGCGCGAGGCCCATGCCGGCCAGCTTGGCCTTGACCTCGTCGATGGACTTCGCACCGAAGTTGCGGATGTCGAGCAGGTCCGCCTCGGAGCGGGCGACGAGCTCACCCACGGAGTGGATGCCCTCACGCTTGAGGCAGTTGTACGACCGAACGGTGAGCTCCAGCTCCTCGATCGGCAGCGCCAGGTCGGCGGCGAGGGCGGCGTCCGTGGGGGACGGGCCCATGTCGATGCCCTCGGCGTCGATGTTGAGCTCGCGGGCCAGACCGAACAGCTCGACCAGGGTCTTGCCGGCCGACGCCATGGCGTCGCGCGGACGCATGGCCTGCTTGGTCTCGACGTCGACGATCAGCTTGTCGAAGTCGGTGCGCTGCTCGACACGGGTCGCCTCGACCTTGTAGGTGACCTTGAGGACCGGCGAGTAGATCGAGTCGACCGGGATGCGCCCGATCTCCTGACCCACCTGCTTGTTCTGCACGGCGGAGACGTAGCCGCGACCGCGCTCGACGGTCAGCTCCATCTCCAGCTTGCCCTTGCCGTTGAGCGTGGCGAGGACGAGGTCGGGGTTGTGCACCTCGACACCGGCCGGCGGCGCGATGTCGGCGGCGGTGACCAGACCCGGGCCCTGCTTGCGCAGGTACATCACGACCGGCTCGTCGTGCTCCGAGGAGACGACCAGCTGCTTGATGTTGAGGATCAGGTCGGTGACGTCCTCCTTGACGCCCGGCACGGTGGTGAACTCGTGCAGGACGCCGTCGATGCGGATGCTGGTGACGGCGGCACCGGGGATCGACGACAGGAGGGTACGGCGGAGGGAGTTGCCGAGGGTGTAGCCGAAGCCCGGCTCCAGCGGCTCGATCACGAACCGGGAGCGGAATTCGTCGACGACCTCTTCGGTCAACGAGGGACGCTGAGCGATCAGCATGTGGTGATCAGATCCTTCTTTCGTGGGCACCCGCTATTTGACGCCCGACGGAAACCGCACCCGGTGAAAAGTGCGGGTACTACAAGGGTACGGGCGGCACGGCCCTTGCGAGCCGTACCGCCCGAACCCGAAGCCGAACGAAGCGGCCGGCGTCTTGGACGCGGCGGCGCTTCGACGGACGGCAGCCGTGCTGCGGCACCGCGGGGGACGACCCCGCACCCCCAGCAGGGAGCCGACCGGCCGAACCGTCGCGTCAGACGCGGCGGCGCTTCGGCGGACGGCAGCCGTTGTGCGGGGTCGGGGTGACGTCCTGGATGGAGCCGACCTCGAGGCCCGTGGCCTGCAGGGAGCGGATCGCGGTCTCACGACCGGAGCCCGGGCCCTTGACGAACACGTCGACCTTGCGCATGCCGTGCTCCTGAGCGCGGCGGGCAGCCGACTCGGCGGCCATCTGCGCGGCGAACGGCGTGGACTTCCGGGAGCCCTTGAAGCCGACGTGGCCGGCGGAGGCCCAGGAGATCACGTTGCCGGACGGGTCCGTGATCGACACGATCGTGTTGTTGAACGTGCTCTTGATGTGCGCGTGGCCGTGAGCGACGTTCTTCTTTTCCTTGCGGCGCACCTTCTTGGCAGCGCCCTGACGACCCTTGGGGGGCATGTCGTTCTCCTACGGGAGGTGGTCGGTCCTACAGCGAAGACCGTGGACAGAGGTCCGCTGCGGACTACTTCTTGCCCGGCTTCTTCTTGCCGGCGATGGCGCGACGCGGGCCCTTGCGGGTACGCGCGTTGGTGCTGGTGCGCTGACCGCGGACGGGCAGGCCGCGACGGTGACGCAGACCCTGGTAGGTGCCGATCTCGACCTTGCGGCGGATGTCGGCCTGGACCTCGCGACGGAGGTCACCCTCGGTCTTGATGTTGTTGTCGACGTACTCGCGGATCGCGACGAGCTGCTCCTCGGAGAGGTCGCGAACGCGGGTGTTCGGGTCGACGCCGGTGGCGGCCAGCGTCTGCTGCGAAAGGGTCCGGCCGATGCCGAACACGTAGGTGAGGGCGATCTCCACGCGCTTTTCGCGCGGGATGTCAACACCGGAAACGCGTGCCATTCAATGGCTCCAGTTGATTGTCGGAGGTCTTCCGCAGGACCGGATCCCAGCCCGCCGTACCAGGTACGGACCAGGTCCCCGGCCTCCGAGCCGGGGGTGTCGAGCCGTGCGGCTCGGGACCTGCGTATGAACGTGTACTGCTCGCGTCGCGCGAATTTCTGCGGAAGTCGCAGAGGGTCGATCGTGCTGCGGTCAGCCCTGGCGCTGCTTGTGGCGCGGGTTCTCGCAGATGACCATGACCCGGCCGTGACGGCGGATCACCCTGCACTTGTCGCAGATCTTCTTGACGCTCGGCTTGACCTTCATGGGTGTGAGGTTCTCCGGGTCAGTGCCATCACCCCGGCGGGCCGGGGAGCGGGCAAGATCTACTTGTACCGGTAGACGATCCGGCCACGCGTCAGGTCGTACGGAGAGAGCTCCACCACGACCCGGTCGTCAGGGAGGATGCGGATGTAGTGCATACGCATCTTGCCGCTGATGTGTGCCAGGACCTGGTGGCCGTTCTGGAGCTCGACCCTGAACATGGCGTTCGGAAGAGACTCGACGACAGTGCCCTCGATCTCGATGGCACCTTGCTTCTTGGCCACGCTTCGCCCTTCGAATCGACTACCTTGATCGACTCTGGCGTGCACCGTGTGTAGTACATGCGGACATGCGGGTGCACGAGAGCCGACGAGTCAGTCTACGTCAGCACACCCGGAAAAACGAATCGAGAATCCTGCCCCGCCTCGGAGATCCTTAACCGGACGAAGCCCCTCCCCGGCGCCGCCCGCGACCGGTCGCCGGCCGAGCGGACCCGGCGCCGTGATCCCCGTCGCCGCCGGCTTCGCCCTGCCTCCGCCGGGAGCCGCCGTCAGGACCAGCGCCCCCCGCTCGGCCAGGGCCACCGCATGCTCCCCGTGCGAGGGCCAGGTGCCGCCGGTGATGACGGCCGTCCGGCCGGCCGGTTCTCCACGCCGCTCCCGCGGGCTCGGCGCCGGGGCGTCCCACAGGCTTCGAGCGGCTGCACCGGCCTCCGCCGGCCCGCCCGCCCGCGGCCGGTCGTCAGCCGAGCGGGTCCGGCGCCGCCGTGATGCCCATCTCCGCCAGCTTCGCCCTGCCCCCGTCGGGAGCCGTCAGGACCAGCGGCCCCTGCTCGGTCAGGGCCACCGAGTGCTCCCAGTGCGAGGACCAGGTGCCGTCGGTGGTGATGACCGTCCAGTCGTCGGAGAGGACCTTCGTCTTCGGGGTGCCCAGGGAGACCATCGGCTCGATGGCGAGGCAGAAGCCCGGGACCAGCTTGGGGCCCTTGCCCCGCTTGCGGTCGACGTAGTTCAGCAGGTGCGGGTCCATGTGCATCTCGGTGCCGATGCCGTGGCCGCCGTAGTCCTCGATGATCCCGTACTTGCCGCCGCCCGGCTTGGGCTGGCGCCGGATGTACGTCTCGACGGCGCGGGAGATGTCGACGAGCCGGTTGCCCTGCTTCATGGCCGCGATGCCGGCCCACATCGACTCCTCGGTCACCCGGGACAGCTCGACCAGCTCCGGGGAGTGGCCGGACCCGACGAACGCGGTGTAGGCGGCGTCGCCGTGCCATCCGTCGATGATCGCGCCGCAGTCGATGGAGATGACGTCGCCGTCCTTGAGGACGACGTCGTCGGAGGGGATGCCGTGGACGACGACGTCGTTCACCGAGGTGCAGATCGTCGCGGGGAAGCCGCCGTAGCCGAGGAAGTTCGGCTTGGCGCCGTGCTCCGCGAGCACCTTGCGGGCGACCTGGTCCAGATCCTTCGTCGTGGCCCCGGGCACGGCGGCCTCACGGGTGGCCGCGTGGATGGCGGCGACGACCAACCCCGCCTCACGCATCTTGGCGATCTGCTCAGGGCTCTTGATCTGCACCATGGGGACGACGGCCTTTCTGGGACCAGGAGAGGGGACGAACACGTCCAACGATACGGGGCCCCGACCTCGCCACCGCGGGCAGTCGCGCCTCCCCCGGCGCCTTAAGGGCCTGGGAGGCACCCCGGGGGCGATGAGGGTGCTTTCCTGTTCGAGCGAAGCCGGAAGCGGTGGAGGGTGGGCACAGGCGGCGCCCCCTCCGGGGGAGGCGCCCCGCGGACGCCGGGCCGCGCGAACACCGCCCGGCCAAGCCACAGCCGCAGCCCCTCGCACAAGGGAACCGCGGCTGTGACCGACGTACAGCACTACTTACCGCTCTTCAGCGCCTCCAGCGCACGGCCCGTGACCTCGTCGACGGGCCCCATCGCGGAGATGGTGACGACCAGCCCCTGCGCCCGGTAGTAACCGATGATCGGCTCGGTCTGCGTGTGGTAGACCTCCAGCCGCGTCCGCACGGTGTCCTCGGAGTCGTCGTCGCGCTGGTACAGCTCACCGCCGCAGAGGTCGCACACGCCCTCCTGCTTCGGCGGGCTGTACGTCACGTGGAACACGTGCGCCGAGTCCTTGCGGCAGACCCGCCGCCCGGCGATCCGCTTGACGACCTCGTCCTCGGGGGCTTCCAGATCGAGCACGGCGTCCAGCTTGATGCCCTCGGTCTGCAGCAGCTCGTCCAGCGCCTCGGCCTGCGACACGTTGCGCGGGAAGCCGTCCAGCAGGAAGCCTCCCTCGGCGTCGGACTGCTCCATGCGGTCCTTGGCCATGGCGATGGTGACCTCGTCGGGGACGAGATTGCCCGCGTCCATGTAGGACTTGGCGAGCTTCCCCAGTTCGGTCTGCCGGCTGATGTTGGCGCGGAACAGGTCGCCTGTGGAGATGTGCGGGATGCGCAGTTTCTCGGCAAGGCGGGTGGCCTGCGTACCCTTACCGGCACCCGGCGGCCCGACGAGGACGATTCGCATCAGCGGAGGAACCCTTCGTAATTGCGCTGCTGGAGCTGGCTCTCGATCTGCCTCACCGTCTCGAGACCGACACCTACGATGATCAGGATGCTGGTCCCGCCGAACGGGAAGTTCTGGTTTGCCCCGAAACCGGCCAACGCCATTGTCGGCACGAGAGCGATCAGACCCAAGTACAGCGAACCCGGCCAGGTGATCCGGTTGAGTACGTAGCTGAGGTACTCAGCGGTCGGTCGGCCAGCCCGGATGCCCGGGATGAAGCCACCATACTTCTTCATGTTGTCGGCGACTTCCTCGGGGTTGAAGGAGATCGCCACGTAGAAGAAGGCGAAGAACACGATCAGGAGGAAGTACAGAACGATGTGCGCCGTGGCCCCGGGGTTGGCGAGATTCGCCTCGATCCACGTCGCCCAGCCCGCCGTCGAGCTGGAGAACTGGACGATCAGCGCCGGGATGTACAGCAGCGACGCGGCGAAGATGACGGGGATCACGCCCGCCTGGTTCACCTTGAGCGGGATGTACGTCGACGTGCCGCCGTAGGAGCGGCGGCCGACCATGCGCTTGGCGTACTGCACGGGGATCCGGCGCTGGGCCTGCTCGACGAAGACGACCAGGCCGACCATGACGAAGCCGACGAGCATGACGGTGCCGAACTCGATCCAGCCGCCCGCGAGGCTGCCCTGCTCCTTGATGGCCCACAGGGCGGAGGGGAAGGTCGCGGCGATCGAGATGAACATCAGGATCGACATGCCGTTGCCGATGCCGCGGTCGGTGATGAGCTCACCGAGCCACATGACGAGGGCCGTACCGGCGGTCATGGTGATGACCATGGTGACGGTCACGAAGATCGACTGGTCCGGGACGATCTGGCTCGCGACCGGACAGCCCTGGAACAGGGCGCCGCTGCGGGCGGTGGCCACCAGGCCGGTGCCCTGCAGGATGGCCAGCGCCACCGTCAGATAACGGGTGTACTGCGTGATCTTCGCCGTGCCGGCCTGGCCCTCCTTCTTGAGGGCTTCCAGACGCGGGATCACCACGGTCAGCAGCTGCAGGATGATCGACGCGGTGATGTACGGCATGATGCCCAGGGCGAAGATCGTGATCTGGAGCAGCGCACCGCCGCTGAACATGTTGACCAGACCGAACAGACCCGAATTGGCTTCGGCATTGTCGATGCAGGTCTGGACGTTGCGGTAGTCGACGCCCGGAATGGGAACGTTGGTACCGACGCGGTACACCACGATGATGCCGAGCGTGAAGAGCAGCTTCTTGCGCAGGTCGGGCGTCTTGAACGCCCGGGCGAACGCGGTGAGCACGGTGCCTCCTGCGACCCCCCGCGCATCTGCGTCAAGGGTGACGGTCTTGAGATTCCGACTAAGGACGAATTACGTAACGGTCAACTGCCGTCCCGAGTGCCCGTACGAGGCGCCCGGGGTCAGTGGGCAGCGCAGGCCACCTTACCGGCGACCATGCCGCCCTAGGAACGACCAACCGGGGATACCCCAAATGTGGAGTATCCCCGGTCGGGATCGTTCTACGTCATCGAGACACCTGAAAGGGTCAGACGAGCTCGGTGACGGTACCGCCGGCGGCGGTGATCTTCTCCTTGGCGGAGCCGGAGACGGCGTCGACCGTCACCTGCAGCGCCACCGAGATCTCGCCCTGGCCGAGGACCTTGACGAGGCTGTTCTTGCGCACGGCACCCTTGGCCACGAGACCCTCGACGGTGACCTCGCCACCCTCGGGGTAGAGCGCGGCCAGCTTGTCGAGGTTCACGACCTGGTACTCGGTCTTGAACGGGTTCTTGAAGCCCTTCAGCTTCGGGAGGCGCATGTGGAGCGGCATCTGGCCACCCTCGAAGCGCTCCGGAACCTGGTAACGGGCCTTGGTGCCCTTCGTACCACGACCGGCCGTCTTACCCTTCGACGCCTCACCACGACCGACACGGGTCTTGGCGGTCTTGGCGCCCGGGGCGGGACGGAGGTTGTGGATCTTGAGCGGGTTCTGCTCCGCCATGATCAGTCGACCTCCTCGACCGTCACGAGGTGGCGGACGGTGTGCACCATGCCGCGGAACTCGGGGCGGTCCTCCTTGACGACCTGCGTGTTGATGCCCTTGAGACCAAGGGAGCGCAGGGTGTCACGGTGGTTCTGCTTGCTGCCGATGTAGGACTTGACCTGCGTGATCTTGAGCTGCGCCATGATCACACACCCGCCCCGGCACGCGCACGGAGAAGAGCCGCGGGGGCGACGTCCTCGAGCGGCAGACCACGGCGGGCCGCGATCTCCTCGGGACGCTGCAGGCCCTTGAGGGCCGCCACGGTCGCGTGCACGATGTTGATCTGGTTGTCGGAGCCGAGCGACTTCGACAGCACGTCGTGGATACCGGCGCACTCGAGCACGGCACGCACCGGACCACCGGCGATCACACCGGTACCGGGCGACGCGGGCTTGAGCAGCACGACGCCGGCAGCCTTCTCACCCTGGATGGGGTGCGGGATGGTGCCCTGGATGCGGGGGACCTTGAAGAAGTGCTTCTTGGCCTCCTCAACGCCCTTGGCGATGGCGGCCGGCACCTCCTTGGCCTTGCCGTATCCGACACCCACGGTGCCGTCACCGTCGCCCACCACGACCAGCGCGGTGAAGCTGAAGCGACGACCACCCTTCACAACCTTGGCGACGCGGTTGATCGCGACGACGCGCTCAACGTACGCGGTCTTCTCGGCGGCAGCTGCGCCGCCGTCACGGCCCTTCCGGTCCCGCCGCTCGCCGCCACCGGCACCGCCACCGCGGCGCTGGGGTCCAGCCATTGGAATTACCTCTCTCTGTTTCCGCTAGCTACGGAACCGGCTCAGAACTTCAGTCCGGCTTCGCGGGCGGCGTCCGCCAGGGCGGCGATGCGCCCGGCGTACTGGTTGCCACCACGGTCGAACACGACGGCCTCGACACCGGCGGCCTTGGCGCGCTCGGCGACCAGGGCGCCGACCTGCTTGGCCTGCGTGGACTTGTCGCCCTCGCCGCCCCGGACCGACGCGTCCAGGGTGGACGCCGACGCCAGGGTGTGGCCCTTCAGGTCGTCGATCACCTGCGCCACGATGTGGCGGTTGGAACGGGTCACGACCAGGCGAGGACGCTCGGCGGTGCCGGCGACCTTCTTGCGGATCCGGATGTGACGACGCTTGATAGCAGCACGCTTGTAGGCGTCGCCCTTGAGGATCTTCTGCCCGTATGCCATGGCTTACTTACCCGCCTTTCCGACCTTGCGGCGGATGACTTCGCCCTCGTACTTGACGCCCTTGGCCTTGTACGGGTCGGGCTTGCGCAGCTTGCGGATGTTGGCCGCAACCTCGCCGACCTTCTGCTTGTCGATGCCCTCGACCGAGAAACGGGTCGGGGCCTCGACCTTGAAGGTGATGCCCTCGGGCGCCTCGACCGTGATCGGGTGGCTGTAGCCGAGGGAGAACTCCAGGTTCGAACCCTTGGCGACAACGCGGTAACCGACACCGCTGATCTCGAGCTTCTTCACGTAACCCTGGGTCACGCCGGTGATCATGTTCGCCACCAGCGTGCGGGACAGGCCGTGCAGGGCCTTGTTCTGACGCTCGTCGTTGGGGCGGGTGACGCTCAGCACGCCGTCCTCGCCCTTGGCGATCTCGATCGGCGCCACGACGGTGTGGGTCAGCGTGCCCTTGGGGCCCTTGACCGAGACCGTACGGCCGTCGATGGTGACGTCCACGCCGGCGGGAACCGCGATGGGGAGCTTGCCGATGCGCGACATAGCTGTTTCCTCCGTTCCCTTCCGCTACCAGACGTAGGCGAGGACTTCCCCACCCACGCCCTTCTTGCCGGCCTGCTTGTCGGTGAGGAGCCCGTGCGACGTGGAGATGATCGCCACGCCGAGGCCGCCCAGCACCTTCGGCAGGTTGGTGGACTTCGCGTACACCCGGAGACCGGGCTTGGAGATCCGCTTGATGCCCGCGATGGAGCGCTCACGGTTCGGGCCGAACTTCAGCTCGAGAACGAGGTTCTTGCCGACCTCGGCGTCCTCGGTCTTCCAGCCCGTGATGAAGCCCTCCTGCTGGAGGATCTCCGCGATGTGCGACTTGATCTTCGAGTGCGGCATCGCCACGGAGTCGTGGTACGCCGAGTTCGCGTTCCGCAGACGCGTGAGCATGTCTGCGATCGGATCAGTCATGGTCATGAATTGGCCTTCGGCCTCTCTCGCCGGGGTTTCCTGGTGCGCCATCCCTCTCCCCGATCCGAGACGGGACGGGTGCGGCGCGGTGGACCTACGGCGTAGTAAGTCGTCTGGGGCACGGCAGGTGCCCAACCCCGCAAGCCTAAGCCATACGGAGCGGGCCTCCCGCCGTTCCCCTTGCTTACCGAGAGTCCTGGGGGTCCGGAATTACCCGGACTACCAGGAGCTCTTGGTCACGCCCGGCAGCTCGCCACGGTGAGCCATCTCACGAAGGCACACGCGGCACAGGCCGAACTTGCGGTACACGGAGTGCGGACGGCCGCAGCGCTGGCAGCGGGTGTAGCCGCGCACTCCGAACTTGGGCTTGCGAGCAGCCTTCGCGATGAGAGCCTTCTTCGCCATCTCGCTCACGCCTCCTTGAACGGGAAGCCGAGGTGACGGAGAAGGGCGCGGCCCTCTTCGTCGTTGGTCGCCGTGGTGACCACGGTGATGTCCATACCCCGGACACGGTCGATCTTGTCCTGGTCGATCTCGTGGAACATGACCTGCTCCGTGAGACCGAAGGTGTAGTTGCCACGGCCGTCGAACTGCTTGGGGGACAGACCGCGGAAGTCGCGGATGCGCGGCAGCGCGAGCGACAGGGTGCGGTCCAGGAACTCCCACATGCGGTCACCGCGGAGCGTGACGTGGGCACCGATCGGCTGGCCCTCACGCAGCTTGAACTGCGCGATGGACTTGCGGGCCTTGGTGACGGCCGGCTTCTGACCGGTGATCGTGGTGAGGTCGCGGATGGCGCCATCGATCAGCTTGGAGTCGCGGGCGGCGTCGCCCACACCCATGTTGACCACGATCTTGACGAGGCCGGGAACCTGCATGACGTTCTCGTAGGAGAACTGCTCACGCAGCTTGCCCGCGATCTCCTCGCGGTACTTCGTCTTCAGACGCGGAGTGGTGGTGGTAGCCATCAGATGTCCTCACCCGTCCGCTTGGCAACGCGGATCTTGTTGCCTTCGTCGTCGAAGCGGTAACCGACGCGCGTGACGACCTTGTTGCCGTCCTTCTCCACGACCAGCTGGACGTTGGAGACGTGGACCGGGGCCTCGGTGGTCACGATGCCGCCGGCCTGCGAACCGCCGGCGGTCGGGCCGGCCTTGGTGTGCTTCTTGACCCGGTTGACACCCTCGACCAGGACGCGGTCCTCCCGCGGGTAAGCGGCAATGACCTTGCCCTGCTTGCCCTTGTCCTTGCCGGTGATGACCTGGACCAGGTCGCCCTTCTTGATCTTCATGCTTACAGCACCTCCGGCGCGAGCGAGATGATCTTCATGAACTTCTTCTCGCGCAGCTCACGGCCGACCGGGCCGAAGATACGGGTGCCGCGAGGGTCGCCGTCGTTCTTCAGAATGACGGCGGCGTTCTCGTCGAAGCGGATGTACGAGCCGTCCGGACGGCGGCGCTCCTTGACGGTGCGAACGATGACCGCCTTGACGACGTCACCCTTCTTCACGTTGCCACCGGGGATCGCGTCCTTGACGGTGGCGACGATGACGTCACCGATGCCCGCGTAGCGGCGACCGGAGCCACCGAGCACACGGATGCAAAGGACTTCCTTCGCCCCCGTGTTGTCGGCGACGCGCAGTCGCGACTCCTGCTGGATCACGTCTATCTCCTGTTTGTCTGCCGGTTCCCCGGGGGCCGTTCGGCTGAACGGCCCCCGGAGCCTGGCGGAACTGTCCTGCGAGGGATGCCTAGCAGGAACGTACTTTTGGGAACTCCCTTGCGGGAATTACCTACTTGGCCTTCTCGAGGATCTCGACGATGCGCCAGTGCTTCGTCGCGGACAGCGGCCGGGTCTCCATCAGGAGGACGCGGTCGCCGACGCCGGCGGCGTTCTGCTCGTCGTGGGCCTTGAGCTTGCTCGTGCTGCGGATGACCTTGCCGTACAGCGCGTGCTTCTTGCGGTCCTCGACGGCGACGACGACGGTCTTGTCCATCTTGTCGCTGACGACGATGCCCTCGCGGGTCTTACGGTCGCCCCGAGCCTCGGTGTTCGTCTCAGTCACGTTGTTCTCGCTCATGCGTTCTCCACCGTTTCGATGCCCAGCTCGCGCTCGCGCATCAGGGTGTAGATCCGCGCGATGTCCTTACGGACGGCCTTCAGCCGACCGTGGTTCTCGAGCTGACCGGTCGCCGCCTGGAAGCGGAGGTTGAACAGCTCTTCCTTGGCTTCGCGGAGCTTCGCCAGAAGCTCCTCGTCACCCAGCTCGCGCAGCTCGGACGCCTTGGTACCGGCCGACATCACGCTTCACCTGCCTCGCGCTTGACGATCCGGCACTTCATCGGCAGCTTGTGGGCTGCGCGAGTGAGGGCCTCACGGGCGATCTTCTCGTTGGGGTAGGACAGCTCGAACATGACCCGGCCCGGGTGCACGTTCGCGATCCACCACTCCGGCGAACCCTTACCGGAACCCATGCGGGTCTCGGCCGGCTTCTTCGTGAGCGGGCGGTCCGGGTAGATGTTGATCCAGACCTTGCCGCCACGCTTGATGTGGCGGGTCATCGCGATACGGGCCGCCTCGATCTGGCGGTTGGTCACGTATGCCGGCGTGAGGGCCTGGATGCCGTACTCGCCGAACGCGACCGTCGTACCACCCTTGGCCATACCGCGGCGCTTCGGGTGGTGCTGCTTGCGGTGCTTGACCCTACGGGGGATCAGCATGTCGGTCAGGCCTCCGTTCCGGTGCTCTCAGCCGGAGCGGCAGCCGGAGCCTCGGCCTTGGGGGCCTCGGCAGCGGGAGCCTGCTGCGGCTTGCGGCCGCGACCGCCACGCTCGCCACCGCGGCCACCACGGGCCGGGCGGTCAGCGCCACCACGGGCCGGGCGGTTGCCGGCACGGGCGGCGGCGTTCTCGGCGCGGACCTCGGCGATGTTCTTGACGTCGCCCTTGTAGATCCAGACCTTCACGCCGATGCGGCCGAAGGTCGTCTTGGCCTCGAAGAAGCCGTAGTCCACGTTCGCGCGGAGCGTGTGCAGGGGCACGCGGCCCTCGCGGTAGAACTCCGAGCGGGACATCTCGGCGCCACCGAGGCGGCCACCGCACTGGATCTTGATGCCCTTGGCGCCCGCCTTCATCGCCGACTGCATGCTCTTGCGCATGGCGCGGCGGAAGGAGACGCGGGAGGAGAGCTGCTCGGCGACGGCCTGGGCCACGAGCTGAGCGTCCGTCTCGGGGTTCTTGACCTCGAGGATGTTCAGCTGGACCTGCTTGCCGGTGAGCTTCTCGAGGTCGCCGCGGATGCGGTCGGCCTCGGCGCCGCGGCGGCCGATGACGATGCCCGGACGAGCGGTGTGGATGTCCACCCGCACGCGGTCACGGGTGCGCTCGATCTCGACCTTGGAGATGCCGGCGCGCTCCATGCCGGACGTCATCATCCGGCGGATGGCGACGTCTTCCTTGACGTAGTCCTTGTACAGCTTGTCGGCGTACCAACGCGACTTGAAGTCGGTCGTGACACCGAGCCGGAACCCATGCGGGTTAACCTTCTGGCCCATTACCGGGTTCCTTCCTTGCTGCTGACGACCACGGTGATGTGGCTGGTCCGCTTGCGGATCCGGTAGGCGCGGCCCTGGGCGCGCGGACGGAACCGCTTCAGGGTCGGGCCCTCGTCGACGTAGGCCTCGGAGATGTAGAGGCTGTCGGCGTCGGTGTGGTCGTAGTTGTGCGCGGCGTTGGCGATGGCGCTGTCCAGCACCTTGCCGACCGGCACGCTCGCGGCCTGCGGGGCGAAACGCAGGACCGCCTGAGCCTCCGTGGCGTCCATGCCACGGATGAGGTCCACCACTCGGCGGGCCTTCATGGGCGTGACGCGGATGTACCGCGCCTGGGCCCTGGCTTCCATGGTTGTCCCTTCAGTGTTTGTCATGGTCATCACCCCGCTGACTAGCGGCGCTTCGACTTCCGGTCGTCCTTGACGTGACCCCGGAAGGTGCGCGTCGGCGAGAACTCGCCGAGCTTGTGGCCGACCATGGACTCGGTGACAAACACCGGGATGTGGGTCTTGCCGTTGTGCACCGCGATCGTGTGGCCCAGCATCGCCGGGACGATCATCGAGCGACGGGACCAGGTCTTGATGACGTTCTTGGTACCGGCTTCGTTCTGGACGTCCACCTTCTTGATCAGGTGGTCGTCGACGAAGGGTCCCTTCTTCAAGCTACGAGGCATCTCAACCCGTCCTTAGCGCTTCTTGTTCGTCTTGCGGCGGCGGACGATGTACTTGTTCGACGCCTTCTTGGGCGAACGAGTACGGCCTTCCTTCTTGCCCCACGGGGACACGGGGTGGCGGCCACCGGAGGTCCGGCCCTCACCACCACCGTGCGGGTGGTCGACCGGGTTCATGACGACACCACGGACGGTCGGGCGGACGCCCAGCCACCGCTTACGGCCGGCCTTGCCCCAGTTGATGTTCGACTGCTCGGCGTTGCCGACCTCGCCGACCGTGGCGCGGCAGCGCTGGTCGACCAGGCGGATCTCTCCGGACGGCATGCGGAGGTGGGCCATCGAGCCCTCCTTCGCGAGCAGCTGCACGGAGGCGCCGGCGGAGCGGGCGAACTTGGCGCCGCCACCGGGACGGAGCTCGATCGCGTGGATCGTGGTACCGACCGGGATGTTGCGGAGGGCCAGGTTGTTGCCCGGCTTGATGTCGGCCCCGGGACCGTTCTCGACGCGGTCGCCCTGCTGCAGGTTGCGCGGGGCGAGGATGTAGCGCTTCTCGCCGTCGGCGTAGTGCAGCAGCGCGATGCGCGCGGTGCGGTTGGGGTCGTACTCGATGTGCGCGACCTTCGCCGGCACGCCGTCCTTGTCGTGACGACGGAAGTCGATCACGCGGTAGGCGCGCTTGTGTCCACCACCCTGGTGGCGGACGGTCACACGTCCGGAATTGTTACGGCCGCCCTTGCTGTGCAGGGGACGGACCAGCGACTTCTCCGGCGTGGACCGCGTGACCTCGACGAAGTCGGCGACGCTGGAGCCACGACGGCCCGGAGTCGTCGGCTTGTACTTGCGGATACCCATTTCTCAGTCCTCGTCCGATATCGAACGATCCTGACCGCTTACGCGGTCGGACCGCCGAAGATGTCGATACGGTCGCCCTCAGCGAGGGTCACGATCGCGCGCTTGGTCGCCGCGCGCTGGCCGAAGCCGGTGCGGGTGCGCTTGCGCTTGCCGACGCGGTTGATCGTGTTGACCCCGGTGACCTTGACCTCGAAGACCGCCTGGACGGCCTCCTTGATCTGGGTCTTGTTGGAGCCCGGCGCGACGATGAACGTGTACTTGTTCTCGTCGATGAGCGCGTAGCTCTTCTCGGACACGACCGGCTTCAGCAGGACGTCACGGGGGTCCGTGAACGCCTTGCTCGCCGGGGTGACGACGGTGTTCTTGCCTTCGGCCTCGTGGCGGCGCGCCTTGGCGACGCGGGCGGCCTTGGCCGCCTTGGCGGCCTTCGAGGCGATCGAGGGGTGACGGGCAGCCATCAGACCTCGCTCCCTTCGTTGTCGTTGGCCTTGTTCGGGCCGGCGACGAAGGACTCGAAAGCGGCCTTGGTGAAGACCACGTCGTCCGAGACGAGAACGTCGTACGTGTTCAGCTGGCCCGGCTCCAGGATGTGGACCTGGGGCAGGTTGCGGGCGGACAGCCACGCGGCCTCGTCGGCGCGGTCGACGACCAGGAGCAGGTTCTTGCGCTCCGAGATCTTGCCGAACAGCGACTTGGCGGCCTTCGTGGAGGGGGTCTCGCCCTCGATCACGCCGGAGACGACGTGAATGCGGTTGTGGCGCGCCCGGTCGGTGAGGGCGTGACGCAGAGCGGCGGCCTTCATCTTCTTGGGGGTGCGCTGGGAGTAGTCGCGCGGCACGGGACCGTGCACGACGCCACCACCGGCGAACTGCGGCGCGCGGGTCGAGCCCTGACGGGCGCGGCCGGTGCCCTTCTGGCGGTACGGCTTCTTGCCGCCACCACGGACCTCGCCGCGACGCTTGGTCTTGTGCGTGCCCTGGCGGGCAGCGGCGTTCTGCGCGACGACGACCTGGTGGATCAGCGGAATGCTGATCTTCTCCACGCCGAAGATCTCCGCGGGGAGCTCGACGCTACCGGTCTTCTCGCCCGCAGGCGAAAGGATGTCAACAGTGCTCATCGGTTACCTCAGGCCCCCTTGGCCGCGGTGCGGACCAGGACGAGGCCGCCGTTCGGACCGGGAACCGCGCCCTTGATGAGCAGCAGACCCTTCTCCGCGTCAACGGCGTGGACGGTCAGGTTCTGGGTGGTGACCCGCTCGTTGCCCATGCGACCCGCCATGCGGAGGCCCTTGAACACGCGGCCCGGGGTGGCGCAGCCACCGATGGAGCCCGGCGAGCGGTGCTTGCGCTGGGTGCCGTGACCGGCGCCGAGGCCCTTGAAGTTGTGACGCTTCATGACACCGGCGAAGCCCTTGCCCTTGCTCTTGCCGGTGACGTCGACCTTCACGCCCGACTCGAAGACCTCGGCGGTGACTTCCTGGCCCAGCGTGTACTCGGAGGCGTCCGACGTGCGGATCTCGACGAGGTGACGACGGGGGGTGACGTCGGCCTTGGCGAAGTGGCCCTTGAGGGGCTTGTTCACCTTGCGCGGGTCGATCTCGCCGAAGGCGATCTGGACCGACTCGTAGCCGTCGACGTCGTTCGTGCGGACCTGGGTGACGACGTTGGGGCCGGCCTTGACGACGGTGACCGGAACAACACGGTTGTTCTCGTCCCACACCTGCGTCATGCCGAGCTTCTCGCCCAGGATGCCCTTGATCTGCTTTGCCATCTCTTCAGATCACCGGCCTCAGAGCTTGATCTCGATGTCGACACCGGCCGGGAGGTCGAGTCGCATCAGAGAGTCAACGGTCTTGGGGGTCGGGTCGAGGATGTCGATCAGGCGCTTGTGCGTGCGCATCTCGAAGTGCTCGCGCGAGTCCTTGTACTTGTGCGGCGACTTGATGACGCAGTACACGTTCTTCTCAGTGGGCAGCGGCACCGGGCCCGCGACCGACGCACCAGTGCGAGTCACCGTCTCGACGATCTTCTTCGCCGAGGAGTCGATGACCTCGTGGTCGTAGGCCTTGAGCCGGATGCGGATCTTCTGTCCCGCCATGGCTACTTCGTAGTCCTGTCTCTCTTTACGCTCCGGAACCCGATGTCCAGGGCTCGTCCTCCGACCCACGCGGTCGGGTGTGTCGCAGTCCCGCCGACATGAATGTCCCTTGTTCGAACATCCCTGCGGGATTGACACGGCCCTACCAGAACCGCGGACCGGGGGCGAAAGGCCCACCGGGCGCCTGGCCGGCGCCGCGCAACACTTCCCGGAAGATTCCCGTACGTCCGTTCCTGATCAGGAACGACGAGTACTGTGGGACTCGCTTCCGGTCCTCCCGGCGGGAGGCGCGCAGCATCAACGCTCGACCGAGCAACTCGGACAGTCTGCCACACGGGGGCCGGGACTGGCCAATCGAGCGGAAGAGATTACCCCGGAAGTGACGGGGATCAAACGCAGGTGCCCTGAAACGGCGCGGTGGGCCGGCCACCCCGCGGCACCGTCCCCTGCACGGATTCACGGGCGGCGCCGTCGCAGGGCGCGCCGGGCGTCCTCCACCGCGTCCTCGGCGCTCAGCCACCAGCCCTCCAGGGTGCCCCGCACCGTCAGACACACCGACCGCCGCTTGAACCAGGGCGGCAGATCCCGGAACGGTACGAACGTCAGCGTGTCCCTGATGGCGTCCTCGGCGGTGCCGACGAGTCCTTCGTCCCGCAAGGCGGCGTACAGCTCCGGCGTCAACGCCCCGTTGAGCCGGGCCGCGGCGCCCACCGCCGTGAACGCGAACCCGCGCTGAGCGGCGTCCGGCAGCCGCGTCGCCCGGACGATCCGGGGCGACGCCTCCTCCAGCAGGCAGTTGAGGGCCAATCCGATCGCCGCCGTCCCCAGGCTCCGCTCGCCGCGCTCGAACGCGGCGTCCCAGTCCGCGGGGTCGTCGACGCCCAGCAGCCCCTCGCCGGTTTCCCAGTCCCACTCGGATCCCACAGGTCCCCGCCCGCCTTCCCTCTCCCCGCGGCCCCGGCTCCCGGACACGTCACATCACGCGGGAGAGGCCGGCGGTGGTGTGGACGTCGGTGAGGTCCTCGATGAGGCGGAGGTCGTCGCACAGGGCCTGGAGGGCCGAGCCGGCCGCGGCGGCGCGCGGGACTCCGCCGACCAGGCCGAAGACCCGGAAGCCCGGCCGGCGCCCGGTGGCGTTCCAGGCACGCGTCCACTGCTCGGTGACGCCGCAGTCGTCATCGGTGATCATCGCGATGTCGCCGCGGGCGCGGGCGGTGTCGTGGAACTCCGCCCTCCCGGGCGGCCCGAGCACCGACGAGTGCTGCCCGGCGAGCAGCGTCACCAGCAACGTCCTTACGATGTCGGCCCGTTCGTGGGACCGCTCCGACGGCTCGTCACCGACCGGCCGCAGCCGCCCGGCCGTGTCCTCCGCGCCCATGCCCCCTCCCCTTCCGTACGCCCCCGCGGCCCTCGGTCCACGATGCCTTACGTCCGCGCGGGCCGGACCGACGGCTGTCCGGCCCAGCGGCGGTTCAGGGTTCCCCGTGCCACGGGGACGACCCGGAAGAAACGGTTCGCCCCTCTGCTCCGGTCCCGGAGACGCCCCGGCGCGGGAGATCCCGGCCCTCACCGCCCGATCGATTTCATCGGCCGGACCATATCTCGTCCCGACCGTCCGCTCCGTTCCAACGGTGCCCGTCACCACGAACCGTCCTTCCCCGTTCGGGTCGCTCCGCCCTCGCCGCGGTACCGACCACTCGGTGAGGCCGTGCACCGGCGCCCGTGCCGACGGAAGCCGCACCTCTCACAGAACGACTGCATTCACGAACACTCGTACGCTTGTATGCCTTCATGCGAAGATCCACGACGGGAACGCGTGCATGGGGTGGGGCGGCGCTGGTGTGGGCCGCGGTCGCGGCGCTGCTGCCGTTGTCGCGTTACGGCGCTCCGACTCCCCGCTGGGACGTCCTCGCCGCGCTGGGCGCGGCGCTGCTGTGCGGACTGGGCTGGGTGGCGGCGACCTGGCGGGCCCCGCGGTTCGTCCCGGCGCCCCCGGAGGACCGGCCCGCGGACGATGCCGCCCGCCTGCCCGCCCGGCTGCCGCACCCGCCGCTGGTCTCCCTGGCCCGCGGCCTGGCGGGCGCCCTCGCCGGGTACGCGCTGGTGTCGGCGCTGCTGCTGGCCTGGCAGCCGGACGGCCGTCAGGCACGCACCCTCGCCGCGCTCCAGGACGCGGGCGCGACCGTCTCCACCGGCACGATCACGGCGGTGACGTCGCAGGAGGAGTCGAACGTGGGGGTCTCCGGACAGAAGTTCGGCAGCTACTGGTACGCCTCCTTCACCGCCGAACTGTCCGACGGCACCCGGCTGCCCGTGGACCGCGGCATCGTCGCGGGCGTCCCTTCGGGGTGGCGGGAGGTCGAGGTGCTGCACGTCCCGGGCCGGCCCGAGCTGGGCGGCTGGGTGGACGACAGCACCGACATCACGGCGTACGTCCGGACCTGGCGGCCCCCGTTCACCGCCGGCCCCTGGTTCCTGACCGCCTTCGCGGTCGCGGCGAGCCTGGCGCACCTCGGCAGGCGCAGCGGGCGCTTCGGGCCCCACCGGGTGCTTGCCGAGGACGCGGCGGCGGGCCGGGTGAAGGCGTTCCGGGTGGACACCCTCACCGCGGTGCGAAACGAACACACGACCGTCGGCTCCCGCGCCGGCACCACCCAGGTGGTGGTCCACCGCTCCCTGCGTGCCTCCGGTGAGCGAGGGAAACTCGAACTGCACGTTCCGGACGCGGACATACCCGCCCTGGCGGCGGAGTTCGGGGCGTCGGGGGGTTGGCTGATGTGGGCGAACCGCTGGCGGCTGGTGCGCGAGAGCAGGTTCGTTCCCTGCTTCTTCGTCGCCCCCGACGGCCGGGTCTTCCGCTGTACCGCCTACCCGAAGGACCTCGCCCGCCTGCGGGAACGCGAAGTGGCGTCGGAGCGGTCGACGGACCCGTCCGTCACGGTCCGCGACTGGGCCGGCCTGTGCGGGACGTCGCCGGCCGTCCGTCTGCTGCTGGTCGTCCTCCACACCGCCGTGGCCGCCTGCGCGCTGCCCGCGCTGACGGGCACGGCGAGCCACCTCACGGGCTATCTGCCGCTGGCGGCGGCCGGGGTGGCCGCGGCCGTCACCGGGTACCTGGTGACGCGCCCCGCCGCCACGGACGACCTGCCGGTCTGGGAGCGGCGCAGGAGCCGGGACCGGAGAGTGCGGCGGGCGGAGGCCTGAGCGGGCCCGGCGAATTCCGCCGCGGTCCGGCAGCGCTCTGCGGGGGCACGGGACTGCGTCTCCGTGCGGCTACCATCGCGCGGGCGCGACCGGCCGACGGCACGTCGTCGTACCGCCGGCGGGGCGCTCAGCCCTGTCTCGCGACCGTGAGCAGCACCGCCGCGTCCTCCAGGGCCTCCAGGCCGTGCCGGGCGGGAGGGATGACGATGAGATCACCGGTGCGGCCTTCCCAGTCGGCGTCGCCGCTGGTGAGGCGGACGCGGCCGCGCAGGACCAGGAGGGTGGCCTCGCCGGGGTTGTCGTGCTCGGCGAGGGCGGTGCCGGCGGTCAGCGCGAGGAGGGTCTGGCGCAGGGTGTGCTCGTGGCCGCCGTGGACGGTGGTGGCGCTGCGGCCGTGAGAGGCGGCGGCGGCATGTTCCAGGTGTTCGCGGGCGAGGGCGTCGAGGGAGATCTTCTGCATGGCTCCGAGCCTTCCCGAAGCGCCCCGCGGTCGCCAGGGCCATGTGGGGTACGTCGTGGCGGCCGCCACGTCCGCCCGTCGTGCCGTACGGCCGTCCGCGCCCTCCGCGATACTGGCGTGGTGCCGTCGACACCGCCGCCCCCGCAGCCCATCACGCCCGACCCGCCGGAGGCGATCGCGCGTCCGCTGCTCACCCAGTCGTGGCTGGACCTGACCTTCGTGCACTGGGCGGTGGACCCGGCCGACGTGGCCCCCCTGCTGCCGCCGGGCACCGTGCCCGACACCCTGGACGGTGTCACGTACGTCGGTCTCGTCGCGTTCCGGATGCACCGGGTGGGGTGGCTGCGCCTGCCGGGCGTCCCCTATCTCGGGAGCTTCCCGGAGACCAACGTCCGCCTGTACTCGGTGGACGCGCACGGGCGGCGCGGGGTGGTCTTCCTCTCCCTGGACGCCTCCCGGCTGATCCCGGTGGTGGTCGCCCGCCTCGGGTTCCGGATGCCGTACCTCTGGTCCCGGATGCGCGTGGAGCACCTCGACGGCAGCACCGTGAGGTACACCGCTTCCCGGCGCTGGCCCGGGCCGCAGGGCGCCGGCGGACGCATCACCGTGCGCAGGGGCGAGCCCATCGAGGAGCCGACCGGGCTGGAGCACTTCCTCACCGCCCGCTGGGGCATGCACAGCGTCTTCTTCGGGCGGTCGATGTACCTGCCCAACGCCCATCCGCGCTGGCCGCTGCACCGGGCCGAGCTGCTGGAGTGCGAGGAGGACCTGGTCACCGCGGCCGGGCTGCCGAGGCCGGCCGGGGAGCCGGTGAGCGTGCTGTACTCACCGGGCGTCCCCGCCCGCTTCGGACGCCCGGCCCGGCCGGCCGGCATCCCCACACCCTGACGGCGTGCCGGACCCGGTTCCGCGGCCTCGGGGGGGGCGGTCAGGCGGTGCCGTTCAGCATCGCGGCCGTGAGGACGTTGCCGGCGACGCCCCAGCCGCCGTCGGGGACCTCGTCGACGAGGACGACGGTGGTGGGGCGGGCCCGTTCCCCGTAGATCTCCGCGTAGAGGTCGGTGGTGCGCTCGACGAGCTTCCTCTTGTCCTCGGCGGTGAGGGTGCCCGCGGGGACCTTGAACTGGGCGAAAGGCATGGGTGTCTCCTGACAGGGGGTGGTGGGTTCGTTGTCGTGCGGTCGCGCCGGCGTCAGACCATGCCGCCGTTGGCGCGCAGGACCTGGCCGTTCACCCAGCGCCCCGCGGGGCTGCCGAGGAAGGCGACCACGGCGGCGATGTCGTCGGGCGTGCCCAGTCGCTCCAGCGGCGGCGTCTTGGCCAGCCGGTCGACCTGCTCGGGGGTCTTGCCCGTGAGGAACATGTCCGTGGCCGTCGGGCCGGGGGCCACGGTGTTCACCGTGACGTCCCGTCCGCGCAGCTCGCGCGCCAGGATGAGCGTCAGCGCCTCCACGGCGCCCTTGCTCGCCGCGTACCCCCCGTACTCCGGGAACTGCGTGCCGACCACGGAGGACGAGAACGCCACGAACGAGCCACCCGCGCGCAGCCGACGGGCCGCCTGCTGGGCGACCACGAAGGTGCCCCGGATGTTGGTGCGGTGCATGGCGTCGAGTGCCGCCAGGTCCAGGTCGGCGATGGGCGACAGGACCATCCGACCGGCCGAGTTCACGACCACGTCGACGCCGCCGAACTCCTCCTCCGCCCGGTCGAACAGCGCGGCGACCTCCTTCTCCTCCGCCACGTCCGCCCGTACGGCGACCGCCCGTCCGCCGGCCCCGGTGATCGCCGCCACCGTCTCCTCGGCGGCGGCCTCGTCACGGGTGTAGTTCACGACGACGGCCAGGCCGTCCTCGGCGAGCTTGCGCGCGACCGCCCGGCCGATGCCGCGCGATCCGCCGGTGACGACGGCGACGCGTACGGCTGCCGGAGCGGAAGTGTCCTGGTCCCGGTTCTGGTTCTGGTGCTGGTTCGTGGTCATGCCTCCACCCTGCGCGGCGGCGGCCGGCGCATCCAGGGGATGACATCCCCTGGGTCGGCGGCCCGGCCCGACGCACAATGGGCGTCATGAGCGCTGCGAAGTACGCCGAGCTGGGGACGTTCCTGCGTTCGCGGCGGGAACGCATCCGCCCGGCCGACGTCGGTCTGCCGGCCGGGCCCAGACGTCGGGTGCCCGGGCTGCGCCGCGAGGAGGTGGCCCAGCTCGCCGGAGCGTCGGTGGACTACTACAACGAGCTGGAGCGCGGGGCCGGATCCCAGCCGTCCGAGCAGATGATCGCCGCGCTGGCGAGGGCGCTGCGGCTGAGCGCCGACGAGCGCGACTACCTGTACCGCCTGGCGGACCGCCCGGTGCCGGTGCAGGGCGGGGCCGCCTCGCACGTCCACCCCGGCATGCTGGACCTGCTCGGCCGCCTGGCCTCGACGCCGGCGCAGGTGATCACCGACCTGCACGTCACCCTCGTGCAGAATCCGCTCGCGGTGGCGCTGCTCGGGGACCAGTCCGGTTTCCGGGGCCCCCGGGCCAGCTTCGTCCACCGGTGGTTCACCGAGCCCGCGGCCCGGGACCAGTACCCCGAGGCCGACCACGAGAGGCACTCCCGCTCCTTCGTCGCGGACCTGCGGGCCGCCGTCGCGCGGAGGGACGCGAAGGACCCCGAGGCCGGGGCGATGGTACGGACGCTGCTCGACGTCTCACCGGAATTCGCCGCGCTGTGGGCCGACCACGACGTGGCCTTCCGGCGGGACGACCGGAAGCGGCTCGTACACCCCACGCTGGGTCCGATCGAGGTCAACTGTCTGCACCTGTTCAGCGAGGACGGGCGTCAGCGGCTGCTCTGGTTCACCCCGGCCGTCGGGACGGACAGCGCGGGGCTGCTGGATCTGCTGTCGGTGGTCGGAACGCAGGAGGTCGTCGAGCCGTCGGGCTGACGCCCTTCCCTCGCGCGCCCTTCCACGCGCACCCTTCCCCGCGCGCTTTCCCCCCGCGCGCCCCACCGTCGGAGGCCGGACGGTCCCCGGCCGGCCGGTCACCGGGCGCTGGTGCGGTGGCGCACGGCCGCGGGACGGCGCCGGCCCACAGGGCCCGGGCGGGCGGGCGGCGGAAGCGGCTGCTTCGACCGCCCCGCCGCTCGTCCCGCTACCCGCCGCCCGCGCCCCTCGCGGGGGCCGGCGGCGGGCTCACCCGTGCGTCAGATGACGCCCTGCGCGAGCATCGCGTCCGCCACCCGCTCGAAGCCGGCGATGTTCGCGCCGGCCACGTAGTCGCCGGGGGCGCCGTAGCGCTCGGCGGTCTCGGCGCAGGTGGTGTGGATGTCGGTCATGATGCGGGCCAGCTCGTCCTCGACCTGGTCGGCCTTCCACGACGTGCGCGACGCGTTCTGCGTCATCTCCAGCGCGCTGACCGCGACCCCGCCCGCGTTGGCCGCCTTGCCGGGGCCGAAGGCGACGCCGGCCCGCTGGAACAGCTGCACGGCCTCCGGCGTGGTCGGCATGTTGGCGCCCTCGGAGACCGCCTTCACGCCGTTGCGGATGAGGGCGTCGGCGTCCACGGCGTTCAGCTCGTTCTGGGTCGCCGACGGCAGGGCGACGTCCGCCGGGACCTCCCAGACCCGCCCGCCGGGCACGAACCGCGCGGAGGCGCCCCGGCGCTCCGCGTAGTCGTTCACCCGGCCGCGCTCGACCTCCTTGATCTGGCGCAGCAGCTCCAGGTCGATGCCCTTCTCGTCGACGACGTAGCCGCTGGAGTCGGAGCAGGTGACCGGGTTGGCGCCGAGGGCGGCCAGCTTCTGGATGGTGTAGATCGCGACGTTGCCGGAGCCGGAGACGACCGCGGTCTGCCCCTCCAGGTCCTCGCCGCGGGCGCGCAGCATGGCCTCCGCGAAGAGCACGTTGCCGTATCCGGTCGCCTCCGGGCGGATCAGCGAGCCGCCCCAGCCGGCGCTCTTGCCGGTGAGCACGCCGCCCTCCCAGCGGTTGGTGATCCGCCGGTACTGGCCGAAGAGGTAGCCGATCTCGCGGGCGCCGACGCCGATGTCGCCGGCCGGGATGTCGGTGTACTCACCGATGTGCCGGTACAGCTCGGTCATGAAGGACTGGCAGAAGCGCATGACCTCCGCGTCGCTGCGGCCCTGCGGGTCGAAGTCGCTGCCGCCCTTGCCGCCGCCGATGCCGAGGCCGGTGAGCGCGTTCTTGAAGATCTGCTCGAAGCCGAGGAACTTGATGATCCCGAGGTTCACGGAGGGGTGGAAGCGCAGGCCGCCCTTGTAGGGGCCGAGGGCGCTGTTGTATTCGATCCGGAAGCCCCGGTTGACGTGGACCCGGCCCTGGTCGTCCTGCCACGGCACCCGGAACATGATCTGGCGCTCCGGCTCGACCAGTCGCGCGACGAGTCCCGGCTCGGCGTACTCGGGGCGCGCGGTGAGCACCGGGGCGAGGGTGTCCAGCACCTCGCGTGCGGCCTGGTGGAACTCGGGCTCCGCCGGGTTGCGGCGCTCGATCTCGGCGCGGAGCAGGTCGAGGGAGGTCTTGGGGTCGGGTCGTGAGGTCACGAGGTCCCTTTCTGGCGCGGCTGACACCGATACGGTGACCGGTGATGGGCGCTCGGCGCCGTTGCCGCGCGCAGGACAGCGGCCGCTCGGGGATGGTTGCCCAAGGCGGCCAGCCTTTCAGTGTTACCTCTGTGTAAACCGGAACGGCAAGACGCTCGCACGATTGTCCGCTATCTGAGACCTCCCGCACGGACACAGGACGCCACGGCGTCTCACTCCCTGTATACGATCGGGAGCGGGATCTCGCCCCTGGGAGAGCCGGGTCCCCACGTCCTTCCGGGGTGCCGGATCCCCTCGGCGTCCTCCCGCGACGAAGCACGAGGGCCCTCATGAGTTTCACGGTCTCCGCGGACGAACTCCTCGGCGCGTTCGGTCTCACGGGTGTCGTGTACTTCCCCCGCCACGAGGAACCGGACAGCCGCCTCGACGTACGGACGGCGGACTTCCTCAGCAGGATCGGTCTTCCGGACGACGAGTACTTCAAGTCGAAGGCCGGCGTCGGCCAGGAGGAGTCGATCCGCCTGGCCGAGTGGTTCGGGCCCGAGGGCGGGCCCCTGCCCGAGGAGTGCGGGTCCTGGCTGGTGCTCGCCCACTTCGCCGCCTCCCTCATCACCCTCGACCCCGAGAGCGGGAAGGTGTACGCGTTCGGCGAGGGCGAACCCCTGGACTCGTACACGCAACTCCACCGTGACGTCGAGTCCCTCGTCTACGCCCTGCTCCTCTTCAAGAGGTTCGAGGAGCACGCACGGGACGACGCCGGCATCGACGAGCAGGTCGACCGGTTGCGCGCGCGGATCGAGGCCTTCGACTTCCTCCCCTTCGAGGACGACCAGTCGCAGTGGAACCTCGTCCTCGACGAGGTCGCCGAGGGCATCTGGTGAGACGGGCCGCCGAGCCCACGCGTCCTTGACCGGCCGCGTCACCACAACCTCCGACATCACCCGGATCGCCCTCTAGGCTTTCCCGGGTGCGACCAGCCGTGTACGGCGGTCGCCGGACGGGCCGGGACGGGAGAAGAGGACGTCATGACCAGGGGTGGGGCAGCTGTGCGGCCGGTAACGGATGACACTGACGACACGGCGGCCGACGACGGTCCCGACCTCGCCCGCCCCGCCGACGGCGCGGCGCCCGTGGCTCCCGGCCAACTGGTGACCGTACGCAATCGCCCTTGGGTGGTGACGGAG
Organism: Streptomyces caelestis; assembly: GCF_001279005.1. Classification (GTDB taxonomy): domain Bacteria; phylum Actinomycetota; class Actinomycetes; order Streptomycetales; family Streptomycetaceae; genus Streptomyces; species Streptomyces heliomycini. The sequence goes on along the minus strand of NZ_LGCN01000197.1, from coordinate 11,267 downwards.
GTGACCCGTTCCGCCCTGACCACCGACGACCCCGCCCGCAGCGCCGGGGCCGCCGCACCGCACCTCGTCTCCCTGACGTCCGTGGAGGACGACGCCCGTGACGAGGAGCTGCGGGTGGTGTGGGAGCTGGAGCAGGCGACGAGCGTCCACGACCAGTACGAACTGCCGTCACCGGCCGCCGGGTTCGACGAACCGGGCCGCCTTGACGCCTTCCTGGACGCCGTGCGCTGGGGCGCCATCGCCTCCGCCGACAAGACGGCGTTGCAGGCGCCGTTCCGCTCCGGCGTGGAGATCCAGCACTACCAGCTGGACCCGGTGGTCCGCGCCCTGTCCATGCCCCGCACGAACCTGCTGATCGCCGACGACGTCGGCCTCGGCAAGACCGTCGAGGCCGGCCTGGTCATGCAGGAGCTGATGCTGCGGCACCGGGCGCGTTCCATGCTGATCGTCTGTCCCGCCGGTCTGACCCTGCAGTGGCGGGACGAGATGCGGGACAAGTTCGGCCTGGACTTTCGCATCGTCGACACGAAGCTGCTACGCGAGCTGCGCCGCTCGGCCGGCCTGTACGCCAACCCGTGGACGCACCACCCGCGCCTGATCGTGTCGATCGACTGGCTGAAGCGGGAGCGTCCGAAGCGGATGCTGCGGGAGATCCTCCCGCCGGTGCCGGAGTACCCGCGCGCCTTCGACCTGCTGGTGGTGGACGAGGTCCACACCTGCGCCCCGTCCGGCACGGGCAGGTACGCGGTCGACTCCCAGCGCACCCAGGCCGTGAAGCTCCTCGCCCCGCACTGCGAGCACCGCCTCTTCCTCTCCGCGACCCCGCACAACGGCTACCTGGAGTCCTTCACGGCCCTCCTCGAACTGCTCGACGACCACCGCTTCGCGCGCGGCGTCAAGCCGACGGACGAGCAGCTGCGCCGCGTGATGGTGCGCCGGCTGAAGTCGGAGCTGCCACGGACGTGGAACGACAAGCCCCGCTTCCCGCAGCGCGTTCCCCACGCCCTGGAGGTGCGGTACAGCGACGAGACGCGGGCGGCCTACGCGAAGCTCGCCGAGTACGCCCGCTCCCGCCGTGAGGGGAACGGCGGCGGGAAGGCGGGCGGGACGGCGGCGGACTTCGTGACGACGCTGCTGAAGAAGCGGTTCCTGTCGTCGCCGAAGGCGTTCGCGGAGACGATCGCCACGCACCTGGAGACGATGACGTCCCGGCGGCCCGCCGAGGAGGCGGAACCCGCACCGAGCGTCCGCGTGCTCAGGCCGCTGATCGACGGCGTGGAGGAGGCCGAGGAGGACGGCGAGCAGGAGCAGGCGGAGGCCGCGGCCCGCGCCCTCACCGCCGCCCGCCAGGCCATGCGGCCCCTGTCGGATCGCGAGCGCACCCTGCTGAAGGAGCTGGACACCTGGGCCGTGACGGCCGGCAAGCGCCCGGACGCCAAGTTCGCGCGCTTCCGCGAGTGGCTGGACCGGATCACGTGCCCGGACGGCCCTCTCGGTGAGTGGGAGGACCAGCGGGTCATCGTCTTCACCGAGTACCGGGACACCCAGCGCTGGCTGTACGAGCAGCTGATCGCGGCCAAATACCCGGCGGACCGGATCGCCCTGCTGTACGGCGGCCAGGACCCGAAGGAACGCGAGCACGTCAAGACGGTGTTCCAGGAGAGCCCCGACCTCTCCCCCGTGCGCATCCTGCTCGGCACCGACGCGGCCAGCGAGGGCATCAACCTCCAGGCCCACTGCCACCGGGTCCTGCACTGGGAGATCCCCTGGAACCCCAACCGCCTGGAGCAGCGCAACGGCCGTGTCGACCGGCACGGCCAGCGGGCAGACCAAGTGGACGTCCACCACTTCGTCCCGGAGGGCTGGCAGGGCTTCGACGCCGCACACGACCACCAGACGGAATCCGGGTACGAGGACGGGGCGCTGGAGGACGAGATGCACTTCCTCGCGGTGGCCGCCCGCAAGACCGAGCGCATCCGCGAGGACCTGGGCAGCGCGGGCGAGATCATCGCCGCGCAGGTCGAGCAGAAGATGCTGGGGCGCCGGTCCAGCTGGACCACGGCCGACGTGGAGATCACCAAGCGGTCCGGCAAGGCGGTGCTGAAGGTCGAGCGGGACCTCGCCCGCGACCTGGAGCAGCTGGTGAAGGCTCTGACGGGCAGCCGGCAGGAACTGCACCTGAACGCCGAGACGCTGGAACGCGTCGTGCGTACGGGTCTCCAGCTCGCCCACCGCAAGGACCTGACCGAGGTTCCCGACCCGCAGCCGGGCAAGGGTGCCCGTTGCTTCCGGCTGCCCGAGCTGCCCGGTGCGTGGGCGCGGGCCCGCAACGACGGTCTGCGGCACCCGCTCACCGGCGCGGACCGCCCGGTCGTGTTCGACGAGGCCGAGGCCCGCGACCGCACGGACGTGGTCTACCTCCACCTGGGCCACCGCCTGACGCAGATGTGTCTGCGGCTGCTGCGGGCGGAGCTGTGGTCGGGCGGGGACGCGCAGTCGCTGGGCGCGGGCGGCAACGGTGTGCAGGGCAGGAAGCTGTCCCGGGTGACGGCCCGCGTGGTGCCGGACGGTGTCCTGCGCGGTCCCGCCGTCGTCGCGCACGGCCGTGTCGTCATCAGCGGCAGCGGTGGCGCGCGCCTCCACGAGGAGGTGATCGCGGCGGGCGGCCTCATCGAGAGCGGGAAGCTCGCCGCGGCGAGGAGGGAGGACGTGGAGGGCTGGCTCGCCGCCGCGACGGACGACCTGCCGCCGGAGGGGATCCGCGACGACCTGTCCGCGCTGTGGCCGGACAACCTGGACAAGCGGCTCTCCAAAGCCCTGAACACCCAGGCGAACCGCCGCTTCCGTTCCCTTCAGACCCTGCTCGCCAAACGCTGCGACGAGGAGGTCGACGGGATGCGCGCGGTCCTGGAGGACCTCGGCCGGTCGATCCGGGAGCGGCTGGACGATACGGGACACTGGCAGCAGGAGTCGCTGTTCGACGTCGACGACGAACGCCGCCAGCTGAACGCCGACCGGGACGCCCTCAAGGAGCGCCTGAGGCGGCTGCCGGAGGTGATCGAGTCCGAGACGTCGGCCCTGCGCCGCCGCTGGGCCGACCCCACGACCCGCTGGTTCCCGGTGTCCGTCACCTTCCTCGTCCCCCGTTCCCTCACCATGACCGCCGCCCGCCAGGAGAGCCGCTGATGCCGACCGCCGCCAAGAAGAAGGTGCTGCCGAAGGGCAAGGTCCCCACGCCCGCGGAACAGCACGAGGACTGGCTGCGCCTGCTCCGCCCCGACGGCCCGTTCGTCTCACTGCCGGTGCTGGTCGGCGCGTTCCCGCAGGGCCTGGACACCATCCCGTCCGAGATGTGGACGCGGCTGCGGCAGGCCTGGGCGGAGGTCCAGGAGGACCCGGCGCTGCTGCGTCACGCCTGGGAGAAGCTGGTCCTCGACGAGCTGCTCGGCTGGCGCTCCCCCGGCTTGCGCGACGGCTCCGCGATCCCCGAGTCCCTGCGGGCCGGCGCGAACACCCCCGACGCGGTCCTTCTCGGTCCCGGCGAGTCGGGGCTCACCCCGCGCGCCCTCCTCTTCCGTACGCCGGAGTGGGAGGCTTCCCTCATTGATTCGCGCGGGGACCAGCCTTCTCTCGCCGACCGGGCCGCCGACCTGTGCCGGGCACGTCAGGTCCCGCTCGCCCTGCTGACCAACGGCCGCGAGTGGGCCCTCGTCCACGCCCGTCCCAAGGAGGCCACGACCGTCGCCGTCTTCGACGCCGACCTGTGGTCCGAGGAACCGCTGCTGGCCCGCGCCTTCGCGAGCCTGCTCACCGCCCGCCGAATCGTCCGCCCGCCGCTGGACGCCGCGGGCAAGCCGTCCGACTCCACGGCGGGCCTGTTCGCCCGCACCGCCGACGCGCAGTCCGAGGTCACCGACACCCTCGGCCGCCAGGTCCGCGAGGCGGTGTCCCTGCTGGTCGCCGAGGTGTCCCGGCTGGACCGCGAGTCGCACGGCGCCGTGCTGCGGGACGTCCCCGCCAAGCAGGTCTACGAGGGTGCGCTCACCGTCATGATGCGCCTGGTCTTCCTCCTCTACGCCGAGGAGCAGCGCCTCCTACCGGCCGGGGACGAGCTGTACGACGCCTCGTACGCCGTCGGCCCGCTGCACGAGGAGCTGCGCACCGCCCGTCGCCTGCACGGCGGTGAGCTGGGTGACCGCTCCGCGGCGACCTGGCCGCGCCTGCTGGCCACGTTCGCCGCGATCCACGGCGGCTGCACCCACGACCGCCTGTGGATCCCCCCGTACGGCGGCTCCCTCTTCGACCCGTCCCGCTTCCCCTGGCTGGTGGACGCCAAGGTCACCGACCGGGTCGTCTACGAGATCCTCGACGCCCTCCTCACCCTGCGCGCGCGTAAGGGGTTCAAGGGAGAGGAGCGGCTGTCGTACAAGGGCCTGGACGTCGAGCAGATCGGCCACGTCTACGAGGGTCTGCTGGAGTACGGCTGCCACTGGGCCGACGAGCCGTACGTGGGGGTGTCCTTCGGGCGGGACAAGAAGTACGAGGCGGTGCTGCCGCTGGCCCGCCTGGAGGAGTGGACGGCGGCCGGCACGCTGGCGGAGGAGGTCGCCGCGGCGGCCGGGACCAAGTCGGCGACGGTGACGGCGGCGCAGGCCAAGTCGGGTGTCGTCACGGTCGAGTTGGAGACCGCGTGCGGCAGTGATGCGGCTCTCGTCGAGCGGGCGGTCGTCTTCTCGGGGCTGTACGGCATCGACCTGCGCGGCGAGCCGAAGGTGTGGCCGGCGGGCTCGGTCGTCGTGGTGCGGTCGGGCAACCGGCGTGACACGGGCACGCACTACACGCCGAAGGCGCTGGCGGAGGAGGTCGTCGAGCACACGCTCGCGCCGCTGTGCTTCGCGCCCGGTCCGGCGGAGGGGGCCCAGCCGGGTGTGTGGCGGGCGAAGACGGCCGAGGAGCTGCTGAAGCTTCGGGTGCTGGACCCCGCGATGGGCTCGGGCGCGTTCCTGGTGTCGGCGTGCCGGTACCTGTCCGACCGGGTGGTCGAGGCGTGGCTGCGGGACGGCTTGCCGCCGGAGATCGCGCGGGACGTCGACGTGGACGACCGCGAGCAGGTGCACCAGATGGCACGGCGGCTGGTGGCCGACCGGTGCCTGTACGGGGTTGACCGCGACCCGATGGCGGTGGAACTGGCCAAGCTGTCGCTGTGGCTGGTCACGCTGTCGAAGGGGCGGCCGTTCTCGTTCCTGGACCATGCGCTGCAATGCGGGGACTCGCTGGTCGGGGTCATCGATGTGGAGCAGGTGAAGGCGTTCCATCTCGACTCGAGAGCACGGCAGTTGAGCCCCGAGGTGTCGCGGGCGCTGGACGTGACGGAGACGCTGCTGTCGGAGGCGGCGGAGCTGCGCCGGAAGATCGAGTCGACGGCGGTCAATGACATCCGGGTGGTCCGGGACAAGGTCGAGCTGCTGAAGAAGGCAGAGGCGTTGAGCGGCAAGCTGCGGCTGGCGGCGGATGCGGTGGTGGGGGCCGCGCTGGCGGCGGAGGGCATCTCCGACGAGGAGGCCAGCGAGATCTCCGGCGTGGAGAACGTCGGGGGTGCGCGGGGGCGGGCGGCTCACGCGGAGGCCAAGGAGGACGCCAAAGGGAAGGCGTACCGGAACCGGTTGGAGGCGGTGGCCGGGCTGGTCGCGGCTGCTATGGGGGACGGGGCTGGGGCTGAGGAGGCTGCGGGTCGGGCTCGGGGGATCGTGGAGGGGTGGCTGAAGGGGTCGAGGACTGAGGCGATCAAGCCGCTGCATTGGCCGTTGGAGTTTCCCGAGATTATGGGAGTGGAGGGCTCCAGCGGGTTCGATGCGGTGGTGGGAAATCCGCCGTTTGTGGGCGGGCAGAAGCTCACGGGTGCGCTAGGGCACGACTACCGCGAGTACCTGGTCAATCGGATCGGGGGCGGTAAGCGGGGCAGCGCGGACCTGTGCTCGTACTTCTTGCTGCGGAATCTTTCACTGGCTCCGGGATGCCGTACGGGAATCATTGCTACCAACACGATCGCCCAAGGCGACACCCGTGAGGTCGGGCTCGATCAGGCTACGGCGAACGGCTGGACGGTGTACCGGGCAGTCAAGTCGCAGCCGTGGTCGGGGACTGCTGCGGTGGTCGTATCGCTGTTGTGGCTAGCTGGGAAGCTCGGCGCAAGCGAGGTTCCCGTGCTGGACGGCAATAAGGTACTGGGGATCACATCGGGACTTGATCTTGCATCGAGGGTGTCGGGAACGCCACATCGATTGGTGGCAAATGAGGCCCAAATTTTCATCGGGTCGTACGTACTAGGGAAGGGCTTCGTGCTGCGGCCTGAACAGGCGCGGGCACTCATTGCGAAGGATCCGAAGAACGCGGAAGTACTGTTTCCGTACCTCAACGGTGAGGACCTCAATCAGCAGCCCGGGGCCATCGCGAGCAGATGGGTGATCAACTTTCACCACTGGTCTCTGGAGAAGGCAGCGGAATACCCGGATGTGTTCGCGATTGTTGAGCGGGACGTCAAGCCCGTGCGGGCGCAGAACAACCGTGCAGTGCGGCGGGAACGATGGTGGCAGTACGCCGAGCGGGCCCCGCAGCTTTACGAGGCGATCGCAGACCTGGAGAAGGCAATCGTGATCGTCCGCCACAGCAACTCACTGGTTCCCAGTCGACTGTCTACCAGCCAAGTTCTTTCAGATGCATTGTCCGTAATTGCAAGCTCATCACCCGCGCAACTCGCTATCGTATCAAGCGGACTGCACGTGGCCTGGGCCTGGAAATGGGGTTCCAGCCTAAAGGGCGACCTTCGTTACAACCCGTCCGACGTCTACGAAACCTTCCCTCGACCCGACGAGACCTCGCGTCTCCACACTGCTGGTGAGGTCCTGGAAGCAACCCAGCGCGCCATCATGGCTGCCAGGAACATCGGTCTCACTCAGGTCTACAAGCTCGTACACCTACAGTCCGAAACCACCCCCGACGTCGAGTCAGTTCGGCGAGCGCAAGTCGAGGTGGACCAAGCTGTCGCCGAGGCGTATGGCTGGACCGATCTCGATCTCAAGCATGGCTCCCACACCACACCCCAAGGGGAACGGTTCACTATCGCTCCCGATGTCCAGACCGAGGCGCTCGACCGGCTCCTAGAATTGAACCACGCCCGCTATAAGGAAGAGCTGGATAAGGGCCTGCATACGCCCGAGGCAAAAAGGCGGAGGGCTGCCGCCCGTAAGGCCAAGGCGAAGGCGCGGGCCGCTACGCGTAGCCCTCAGCACGCTATGGAGAACTTCTCTGACGACGGGCTGTTCCCCAAACCCGACGCATTGTTCTGAGCTATACGCCAGCGCGCCCCGTTCCCTGTGCCAACCAGGCGCGGGGCGCATGCCGTTGGTGCGTCAGCGTTCCGACGTGTACGTCACGAAGCTCGCCCACGCGTCTGGCGTGAGCGCGAGCCGAGGGCCTGCCACGTTCTTGGAGTCGCGGACGTGGATGGTGCGGGGCGCTATCGCGATCTCCACACAGGAGTCGCCCTCGGGACCATCGCTGTAACTGCTCTTGAACCATGCCAGTTCGGAGGCATCACCGGCAGCGGTCTCGCGGATCATTCTTCTCCCAGCAGTTGCTCGATGAAGGCCAAGGACTCCCTCGGGCAGAGAGCCTGAGCCCGAATAGTGCTGTACCGCAGCTCAAGGATGCGGAGCTGCTTCAGTTCAGAGGTCGGGCGGCCGTTGAACGCCCCATCGGAGCGCCCTACCGCCGTACCGTCCCCGAACTTCAGCACCTCGATCTTGCCGCTCAGCCCGGGGTGCTCCCCCGCGCTCGTCGGCATCACCTGGAGAGTGACGTTGCGCCGCTGTGCCAACTCCAGCAGGTGTTCGAGTTGCTGACGCCACACCATTGTGCCCCCAACCCGTCGGCGCAGCGCCACCTCTTCCTGCACGAAGCTGAGCATCGGTGCCGGGCTCCGCTCGAAGATCGATTTGCGTGCCATCCGCGCGGCCACCAGCTCATCCAACTCTTCTTCTGAATAGGCGGACTGGGACACCTCGAACAAGGCCCGCGCATGCTCCGGCGTCTGCAACAACCCATGGATGCTGAGCCCGACGTACACACCCAGCTCAACCGCCTTGGCCTCCAGCTCCGCCAGTGCCCGCACGCTCTTCGGATACCGGACCCTCTTCACGTCCTCCCAAGCCGCCGAGAGCAACCCACCCGCCCCCAACACCTCGTCGGCCCTGTCCAGATACTCCCGTTGAGGGATCCGCTTCCCGCCCTCGACCTTGTAGACGAGGTCCTCCCCATACCCGATCGCCGCCCCGAACTGGCCGGCCCGCATCCCCGCCGCCTCGCGCCGCAGCTTCAACTGCCGCCCCACCGTGGTGATGACGGCGACGCCCCACTCGTCGTCCGGGTCCACCTCCCACCCCGGCTCGTCCGCCTCACCCTTGAGCCGTACCGCCTCACCATCCACCGCCGTCATGCCGCACCCCTCCGTCGTCCCGCGCCGTACCGCGGCGCCCTACCCGTACCAACCACCCCGACAGCCCGGACAGCACCGGACAACCAGCGGACAGTCACCACATGTAGGGAAATCCGCCACCACTCACGTTAGATCGCGACATGAACCCCAGTGCAGGCCGAACGCACAATTCACACGTTCGAGCGGCTGCGCCCCGCCCTCGGTCAGCGCGCCAGTACCGAGTTCCCGGTGCGGGTTGCCGCCGGGAGTTGAATCGTGAAGAGCGGTGTACCAAGCAGGTGTTGGCTGGCCAGCGGCAGGACGGACGGGTCCGCGATCCGGCGGTGCGGCTGACAGCGGAGCGCAACCGGCGCCCCACCGCTCAGCCGATGTCGGATTCCGGGAAGATGCCCTCGCCCCCGAACTCGAAGGGCGTACGCAATAGCACGCCCTTGTAGGTGTCGCCCGGGGAGAAGTCGCGGAAATTGCGGGTCATGAACACCTCGGCCCCGGCGAAGCAGGCGCACGCCAGATGCACCGCGTCAGCGCCCTTGATCTTCGGGCGGTCGGCGGTGAGGTCGTTCGCGAGGAGCCCGACGCGCCGGGTCACGTCCACGAGCGTGATGTACGGCTCCTGAAGCAGGGTCCGGATGCGTAGCCGGTGTTCGCTCGCACTCGTGCCCCGAGCCTCGGCCAGGGTGAGCGTGGAGGTGAAGAGACGAACGTGTCCGGCGCGCCCGGCCCGGAGCATGCTTTCCGCCTCACGGTGACAGTGGGTTCCCTGCGCCCAGTCGACGAAGCAGTTGGTGTCCAGGTAGACCGAGTCGGGGCGGTCAGTTGTCCCCACGAAGGGCCTCCACATACTCCACCGCGTCCTGGCCGCTCGTCATGTCGGGCCAGAACCCGCCCCGCAGATCGTCATCGGAGAGCTGGGGACTCGTCGCCAGGAGTTCGATGTCCCGAGCGCGCATCCACATGCTCTGCCCCTGCGCGTTCTCGGTGATCTCACCGGTGATCTCCACCCGGTCACGCCGCCAGGCCCGCCTGAGCTCGGGGTCGAGGTCGTCACCGAAGTACACGGGGATCACCTCACCGCCGACCTCGGTACGGAGCACGCCTCGAAGACGGCGCTGCCTGCCCCCTTCCTGCAGACCGCTCAGGCGGCCCCTGCGAGAACCGAACGTGCGGTGGCGCGTCCTGGTGGCTTCGTCCAGGTGCAGCGCGGCCCGCTGGGTGATCTCCGCGGTGCGCAGGGCCTCCCCATCGCCCCGCACCTCAAGGATCATGCCGACGTCGGGAGACGCCCCGAGCGACTTGGCGACCCGCCGGCCGAGACCCGCGGCCTTCAGCGTCCAGCCGGTGGGAATGCGCGCGGTGGACTCGGCCTCGTACAGTCCGCCCACCGCGTTGCGCGCCACCCGTTCGACCACGTCGTAGGTCGAGTGTTCGGCGATCCGCAGCGGCTCCAGAACGCACGTCACACTGCCGAGCCGTAGTTCGTTGAAGGTCCAGCGGGTTCCCTGCACACCCGGCCGGGCGGTCTCGGTGGCCTCCAGTTCCCGCAGGAGGGCCAGCATGGTGGTGAGCGTCTGGAGCGAGTCCTGGGCGTCCATGCCCGCGTGCGGGCCGAGCAGCTTCAGCGCGAGCTCGATCCTCATGATGTCCCTCCCTCCCACGGCCGCAGTTTTCCAGCGTCACAGTATGCGAACCCTTCCATCAGACTGGGCGCATTCCCCGCAACTGTCACCCGCAGGAGATCGGCGAGCCCACGGGGAAGTCTGACGCCCATGCGCCCGGAGCATCGTTCTGCCGCACCGAAGCGTGAGCGATCTCCCCGCTCTGCCGGTCCGCATGTGATCGTGGGCGGGCGCCGCAGCGTAGGGACCACGCTGTCACACAGTCGAGCCGACAACGCCGACAGCCTCGGACACATCACCGACAGTCACGGCACGCGCCTCCGTAATCACGCACGGCGACGGATGCGAGCCATCACTCTGAATGCCGTGCATCAGGAAACCGCCGGCATCACGGCTCAACCGACCAGCCCTTTCCCCCACTTCAGCGTGCTGCTGTCCGCCACCCCGCGCAGTGCCCGCCTCGCCCGCCTCCTCACGGACGCCCAGCTCCGCAGCTGGGGATACGACTCGGACGCCGCCCGTCATGTCGTGGCCGAGCTGGCGGCCAACGCCGTCACCCACGGTCGCGTCCCGGGCCGGGACTTCCGTCTCGATTTCTACGTGGTGGACCACACGCTCCGTATCGAGGTCACCGACACGCGGGGCGAACGCCTACCCGAGCCCCAACCGCCCTCCCCCGAAACCGAGTCGGGTCGCGGCCTGCTTCTCTTGGAGGCGCTCGCGGACCGCTGGGGTGTGACCGAGGGCCGCTTCCCGCGTAAGACCATCTGGGCCGAACTACGGCTTACGGCACCGGAACCCGGGATCTGAAGCTCCGGTGCCGTCGGCGCCTCACCAAGCAAGAACATGAGGGGAAAGAACCCCACCAGGCCCCACCCTTTCCCGCCCGAGGCGCGTGATCACTCGGGCGGGTGAACATCACCGGCTCAGCTGGATTTCCGCACCCCCGACACCCTTACGCTCAGCGCACACGACCCGAAAAAGACTTCGGCCCCCGCCGGGATTGCCGTCCCGGTGCGAGGGCCTAACCACCAAGGAAACGAGACCTTTCCCGATGGATACCCAAAACACTAGCGCGCCCCCGCGCGCCCGGTCAGCCCCCGCCGGCAATCCGACCCGATCGCGTCACCACACCGGCGGTGTCCTCCACGAGAACA
>NZ_LGCN01000196.1 GCF_001279005.1 Streptomyces caelestis | reverse complement strand
CGACCCACCCGGCAGCACCCGACCAGGCAACCCGTCCCCGCCCACCTCCACCACGAACGCTTCCCCCGACCCCGGAACGAAACGATCCGTACGCACCTCACCCGAACCCAACAACCGACCCGGACCGGACGAACCCCCCGACAACACACCCGGACCCGCCGAAGGCACCGTCCCAGCCCCACCGGCCTGCGTCGAGGAGTTCTCAACCCGGCCATCACCCAGGGACAACACACCGTGGCCCGGCCGCCGCGCGGCATCGACAGCCTCCGGCATGGTCCGCTCATCGGTCCCGGCCTGCTGCACCACGTCGGCGGCGACCACATCGCCCGAGCCGTCAGCAGCCCCGGACCGGGCAGAAGGGTTCACCTGGCCAGACGGCCGGGCACCGGCCTGCTCACTACGCTCACCGATACGAGCACGCCCCGTGTCGCCGGCCGGCTCAGACACCGTGGACGGCCGACCGGCAGAAGACACCGGCTGGTTGGCGACCCGACCCGGATCGGCCACAGGGCCGGCAGCCTGAACGGCAGCGGTACTCGCTCCCATCGCCGCAGAACCAGCCCCGCCGGAAACCGCACCCGCCACAACCTGCACCGGCTCCGCGGGCTCCAGCCCCGCGGTCACCTCAGCGGCCGGGGCGCGCCCCTCACCCACCGCCGCCACCTCAGCAGGCCGCCCGGCGACGGCAGACACGCCCGTGCCACTCGAACCCACGGCAGGCAGCGCCTGTGCCGCGACCTCCGTGACACCCCCGGCCGCAGACCCTGTGCCTACCTCACCGGCCGGACGCGGCCGAGCCCCGCCCGACTCCGCACTTCCCGGGCTCCCGGCCGACGGCACCCCGGCCGACCTCACCGCACCCTGGTCCTGTACAACACCCGCATCCGAGACCCCGGCGTCCGCACCAGACACCGTGGGAGCCCGTCCAGACACCACCCCAGCACCAGCAACAGCAGCGCCCGTGACACCGGCAGCCCCGGCAGTACCAGCGACGCCGGCCGCCTCACTGCCCGTAGCGCCCGTGACACCCGTGCCGCCGACGGCTGCCTCACCGCCACCGCCCACCGCGCCCCCGCCACCGTCACCCTCGTCGGTACCGACCGTGTTCACCCCGGCGTTCTGCGCATCGGCAGGCCATGAAGGGACCTCGGAAGAGAAGCCCTTGTTGAACGCCAGATTGATCGCCAGACCAGTCTTCTCCGCACCCTTATTGAGCCCCTCGCCGACATTGCCACTGACGCCCGCACCCAGGAACGTGTCCCACGAGGTCGCCCAGTTGCCGTGGAACAACCCACTGCCCAGAATCTCCGCAAGCGCCTCCGAACCACCCGAGGCAAGGAAAACACTGGAAGCGTGGGGCTGCCGGGCGACACCGCTCCCCTGGTTCACATGACCAGTCCCCGGCTCGGCCCCCACCTTCACCGTCACATCATCCGCAACACTCTTGGCAAACGCACCACGCCTGACGTCATCACGGAACAGAGCCAAGAACTTCTCGTTGCCGCCAGCGATACGGCCGAAGAATCCACCGGCAAGACCACCGAACACCGCGTCCTGCCCGATCTGCCCCCAGTCGAATCCGTTGAAGCTCTGCTCACCTGACGTGAAAGCAATCATCCCCAGACGCACAGCGAACGACTGGAAAGCCTCCTCGAACGCCTCACTCAACACCGGCAGCAAATGTGTTTTGCTCAGCAATTGATGCAGAATCAGCAGCACCGCCACACGACTCCGCTGCTGCGCAACCACCGCCCTGCCCGCAGTAGCACCACCCGTGACAGCCGACAACCAAAGAAGGGTCTTCAGCTCGATCAGAAGCCGGATGACCTCAGCACTGATCTGCCACTTGCCTTCCATAATGTCGTACGAAGTCTTCACCCGGCCATCGGCAATATCGTCCAACTGCCCCGCGAACTGCCTCAGATACCCCGTACCACCCGTATCCACGAACATACCCATGGCACGCAGATAATCGTTCCCCACCTGCGGCGGCAACGCCCTCGCAGTACCCGAAACCGTACGCTCAATGACATCCGACAAACCACGGACATCATGAGCCAAACCCCTGAACGCCGCATGACTGTCACGAGCCAGGTCCTCATTCGCCTGCATCAACCGCTCGCCGATAAGAACGAACAGCATGTTGTTCACCAGCGGTGAGACCTGGATTGCCATGTCAGATTCAGTGCTTCCTACTCTTGTTTCCAGTGGAGTTGCCACCCGGCGACCGAAGGATCGCGGCCAGGCTCCCGGCCCGCGCGGACCGGATATTCCTCACGTTTTCACTGGTGCCATCGGCGATCGCGACGGCCGCCCGCAATCAGCCTCAGACCGCGCTCAACCTCCGCAGCATGCGCTGCACCGCAGCGCTGATCTCATGAACCCGCCGGACGCCGGCCTGGATCGTCGATGTCCACGCCCGCCGGCTCCGGCACCGCCACGCTCGACCGCACGAGAGGCTGGAAAGTCCCCCAGCCCCGCCTCAGCCCTGGCCGGCGTGTCCTGCGTCGCTTCGAGCTCGGCCACCGCATCGGCCGACTTCTCTCTGTCACGGGCGACGCAACGGGTAGCCTCAGCCGGCGCTCCACTTCTGGTTGTCCTGTCCGTTGCAATCCCACAGTTGCAACCGGCTGCCGTTGGCCACCTGTTGCTCCCTCACGTCAACGCACTTGTCAGCCTGCGGATTGACCAGGTCGTGCGAGGAGTTCAGCCGGAACTGCTGGGCGGGATGGCCACTGCATCTGGCCAGTTGAATCACGGCACCGTTGCCCGTCGCCCCCCAGGCGACATCCATGCACAGCCCCATGGAACGCACCGTCCCGTCGCCCATGAAACGCCACGTCTGCTGTGCCGCTCCGCTACAGCCCCAGATCTGCAACGGCGTACCGTCACCCCCACCGTCCGTGACATCGATGCACTGGCCCGAGTGGTGGCTGCGAATGGAAACACCGGGCACACCGGAGGACTCCCCGGAAGAGCCGGACTTACTCAGCCTGGAGGACTTCCCGGACTTCCCGGACTTCCCGGATGACCCGGACTTACCCGGGCTGGAGGACTCCCCGGACGACCCGGACTTACCCGGAGTCCGAGCCGCGCTGGGCCGCGGCAACGGCTTCGGATCCTTATCCGCCGACGCAGGGCCACTGCCCCCCACCTCACGGGCTACAGGTATCCCGGCAGCGCTCCCCCCTCCCGCCTGGGGCCCTTCGGCATGCCCTTGCCCAGCGGGACTCTTGCTCGGACTCGGCTTCTGAGAGGTGCTGTTCGCGGTCGGCGGCGCTGTTTCGATGGGGCCGGCCATGACGTTACCCGCGGGAGCCCCCAGCACCGTGCCGGGCGTCGCACCCGCAGGAGCCACGCCCTCCTCCTCACCGCCGCTGCTCACCAGGAACGGCACCGCCACCAGAAGAGATCCCACGATCGCAGCCCCGGCCAGCAGACTCTTGTGCGGCCGCCCAGGCGGGACGTCCGCGGCAGCCTTGTCCATGCCACCAGCCGTCTCACCTGACTCTTCCTCCACATCGACCGCTGCAGCAGGCTCCGCTCCCGCCTCACCGCCCTCCCCGGCGGTTGCCGCGACACCTGCCGCTTCCGACTCCCCGACGACCGGCGACGCCGGCTCCGGACCGGGAGTCCCCTGCTCGGCACTCCCTACGACGGGAAGCACAGTCGCAACGCCTCCGGCCGGGGAAGCCGGCAGCACCGCCGGTGAACCCGCAGCCTCCACCGTCCCCGTTGCCGTGTCTCCTTGCGCCGCTGCCGATTCCCCGGCCTGCGACGGAATGTTCTGGGTGCCCTGAGGCTGTGCTGTGGTCATCGTGTCATTCCTACGGTGCGACGGGATCATACGAACATTGCCCTGGATATGCGGCAGGGGCTCGACACCCGGCGGCACGGTCCGGGAATATCCCCCGGGGCGGGGCACCGGACTCCATGGACGGCCGCCCGCCTCCAAGGACGAACAAACAGATTGTTCACCAGCGGTGGGAATGTGATTGCCGTGCCGGAGTCAGTGCTTCCTGCCGTTGGTTCCAGTGGAGTTGCCGCCCGGCGACCGGAGGATGGCATCCAGGTTCCCGGCCTGCGTGGACCGGATGTTCTTCACGTTCTCGCTGGTGCCATCGGCGATGGCGACGATCGCTTCCGCTATCGCCCGCATGGTTTCCGCAGCCGTCACGTTCTCCCTCTGCGCATGCGGCTTGGTCGCTTTGGCGAAACTGTCGTCTTCGCCGGGCCAGCCCGCGGTCGGCTTCAGGCTTTTCTCGAAATTCCGCAGCATGCTCTGCGCCGCCGTGCTGATCTCGTGAACCTGCCGGATACCACCCTGGATCCGGGCCGTATCAGCGGTATAGGCGTTGGCATCAGACATCGTGATCGTCCTCCCCGTCCTCGTGGATCTCGTCACGCAGTCGGCCACTGCCCCTGCGACCGGCCGCCCGCTCCGGTGCCTCCAGGACCGCGGGACCGAAGATTTCGGCCCAGTCGATGTCCACTCCCGCCAGCTCCGGCACCGCCGTGCTCGGCTGGGTGAAAGGCTGGAACGTCTCCATCACATGTCGGGACATCTGCGTCCTGGCACGTTCCGCCGCGTCCAGGACACTCGCGGCAAGCTCCCCCGCCGCCATGCGCCGGTACTTGCCCTCCAGAAACCTCAGTGCTGTGAGCTCGCCCTGGTGACCGACGGTCACCTCCACCGCCCGGTCCTTGGACCGCACGGTGAACGACGCCTCCCTCAGCTCCGCCTCAGCCTTGGCCACCGCCTCCTGGGTCGCTTCGAGCTCGGCCATCGCATCGGCCAGCTTCTTCTCCATAGACGCCGGTTCAGTCACCGGATCCTCCTTCGCCCTGTTGTCCTGTCCCTTGGCCGACGTCACCGGCCGATGACCGCCGGAGCGCCACCTTCGTCCGCGCCCCAGACGTCCCCGTCCTCGGGCTCCCAACCGGACCGATCCCGGCCGCTCGTCTCCGTCCGCTGGGCACCCTGGGTGCCCTGGCCGCCCGCCGGGAGGTAGGACGACGACGTGGTGGTTCGTCCTCCTCTGGCGTAAGCCCTGTCCTCGCCGTCCTCGGCCGTATCAGCACGCGGCTTCGGCCTGCGCACGGCGGCGCCGTCGCCATCGGTCAAAACGTTGCGGACCCGTTCGCTGTTCGACGAGCCACCGCCCCCTCCGGCTCCGCCGGGTCCACCCATGCCGCCCATGCCCATCGGCATCATGGGCATGCCCGTGCCGCCGCTGCCACTGCCACCGCCGGCACCATCCGTTACACCGGCGAGGTCCGGATTCAGAGGAACGGCGCCGCTCGGCAACCCCGTCTCGGAGGCCCACTCGTTGGTCGGGGGCGCCCCCAACGCGCCTCCGGAATAGGGGGTGCTGTCGTCCTCCTCGTACGACAACGTGCCGTCGTCACCGCTCCGGCTGACCGCTGGGTTGAGCTGAGAAGTCGCGAAGTCGTCGGAGGTGAAGGAGGAATCGGTCGCGTCCGCCACGAATGCGGCGGCTGGAAGGGTCATGCTGCCCCTTCCCACGCCGGCATCACCATGGAGATCGGTGCTGGTCACCAAGTCGTTCAGACGAGTCAGATCCGGGCGCCGGGCCGAGATCTCGGCATGCGACGGCAGCGCCGTGCTGTCATCGGGCGTGGGGCCAGTGGCTACCGACGGATTCAGGAATTCAGTGATCACCGAGCCGTCGGGACGGGTCGTCACGGCCTCACCGGACGACGGATCAACCACCGTGCTGCTCCCGTCCGGGAACATGGTGGTCAGCTTCCCCTCAGGGTTCAGCGTCGTCGTACTGCCGTCCGGATTCTCGAGCACCACGCCCGGGTCAAGAGATGTGCTGCTTGTCTTCCCGTCCCGCGAGGTCATGGTCATGGTGCCGGTGGCCGGGTTGAAGACGCTCAGGCCACCGTCCGGGTGCATGGTGGCCAACGACCCGTCGGAGTTGAGGACGGTGGTGCTGCCGTCCGGGTTTCGGAGGCTGCTGTTCGTACCGGCCGGGGCAGAGTTCAGGCTGGAGGCCGAGCCGATTCCGAGCAGGGGATTCAGCGGCACGGTTGTCGGCAGCCCTGCCGAATCCACGGACCCCCCGCCGGTGCCGAAACCATTGAGCCCGCTGCCCGGGCCGTCCATGCCTTGGGGCAGTCCTCCGACGAGGCCGCCCGGATCGGCGTTGAGGCTCTGGAGGCTGCCGCCCTGCTCACTCCTGAAGTCGTTCGATCCCTTACTCAGGTCGGTGACGACTTTGCCCAGGCCCGCGAGGTTCTCCGTGAGGGCCCGGCTGGTCTGGTCGTTCGATCCCTTGCTCAAGTCGGTGACGACTTTGCCCAGGCCGGCGAGGCTCTCCGTGAGGGCCTGGCTGGTCTGGTCGAGCTTCTCCTGGTTGAGCTGAGTCTGTTCCTTCTGCCAGGCCTCCGTCAGCGAGGTGCGACTGGTGCTCTCCACCGGCTGAGTGAAGACTGCCGCAGCGTCGAGCCAGCGGTTGTTGAGACTGGCCAGGGCATCACGGGCATAGTATTCGAGCACTTCTTCAACACGCTTGTTCCACCGTTCCACCGCCGCCTCGGCGATCTTCCTGTAGGTGCTACGTTCCGCGAGGTCTCCGTATTTGGGGTGGACTTGGCTGAAGGCCTCGGTGGTGTGGTACGTAGTCGAAAGGCCCGAGCGGCCGCCGTGATACTCGGTCTTGCCCACCTGACTGATGTTGTTCTTCACCACCCAATTCCACACCTCGTTCAGCTCTTCCAGCACTGCCCGGTGTGGGTCGTTCTTGCCGTCGGCGGCCCATGCGTTCCATGCGTTCAGGAGCACGCGGGCTTGAAGCGCCAGGTTCCACTGAGCTCCCGCCAAGGCATCGCCGAAGCGGGAGTGGGGCCTGTAGCCATCGAGCGTGGTGTTGACGGCCTTGTAATCCTTGCCTCCGAACTGATCCACGTAGTCGGCATAGTTCGATCGCACCTGAACGATGAGGTTGTGGAAGACCTGGGCCGCCTTCCCCTTCCACGACGCTTGCTCGTCGCCCAGCGACTTCTCCCATCGCTCCAGCGTGTCGCTCTGGTTCTCAAAGAAACTCTTCACCCGGTCGAATGCCTGCGCCGTGCGCGTGAACGCCTTGAGATCGACAGCATGGACGTCCGCGACCGACAATCCGTTGTAGGCGAAATTCTTGGTGGTCCGGTCACCTGTTTGCAACGCCTCGAGCGCCGCTCTGCCTCCGAAGATGTAGCGTGCCGGCGGCGCGCTGTCC
The DNA here is from genome assembly GCF_001279005.1 of Streptomyces caelestis. GTDB lineage: Bacteria > Actinomycetota > Actinomycetes > Streptomycetales > Streptomycetaceae > Streptomyces > Streptomyces heliomycini. The sequence continues at coordinate 275,834 of NZ_LGCN01000196.1, read as the reverse complement.
CACTGCGCATCCTTCTCGACGACGCTCGTGAACTCGCCGCCCGTCCTCCTGCTCTCGGGCCCCGTGTACAGCACCGCCCTGCCGTTCTCATCGGTGAGCACCCCGATGAACACGATCCGGGCCCGCTGCATCTCCACGCTGTCGCGACCCTTCGCCGTGTAGAAGACCAGGTCGTAATCCTCTCCCTTATGGGTCATCCACCCACTGATCGCCGCATAGTCCTCGGGCATGACCGGTCTCATGCTCATGTCCTTGAAGCCCATACGGAAAAGGGGAATGTCGCCTTCGCTCTTGAGTTTGTCGAAGAGCGTGCTCCTCTTCGGCATCATGTAGCCGGTGAGGAGAGACACGGCCCTCCCCCAGTAGTCATCGGGGTCGGCCTCAAAGGAAGGCTCGGCAGCCACAGCAGCACGCTCCTGGGGTAGGAAGAGGAGGGAGGGAGGACGGCAACTACGCCGTCCTGGAGGTGGAGTTGCCCGAAGCAGGTGTGCCACTCAGATCGTTGTCGACATCGGAGAAGAGGTCGAGCATCTTCTCCGCACTGATCGCGGTGAGACTCTGGTCCTGATTCTTCTGCAAGACCTTGATCGTCTCCTCCAGGTTTCTGGCGATGTGCTTGAACAGGTTTTGCTCAGCCGTCAGGACATCGACGATCCCCTTGGTGGCATCCGCTATCCGACTGACGAGGGTATTTCCCTTCACCAGCCCACCTTCAGCCGCCATGAGCCCGATGGTCAGATAGGGATTTTCCTGAAGGTGATTCCCCTCGGGGGTGTGGTACCCCTCTACGAGACTCTTCAGGGCCCGGGCGCCTCCGGGTACGTCCTTTTCGGTGCCTTCAAGGTCCTTGTTGAAGTCAGCCACTTCGGTGTCGATGAAGGTCTGCAGGTGCGAGGCGTCCAATTGCGTCAGATCGGTCATATCTTTTCTCCTGATGGTTGTTCGCCGTCCGGCCCGGCGGCCGGACGGCGAACAGCTTCGGACCGAAGAGTTCAGCGACTCAGCGGCCGATGGTGACCTGGGACCAGAGGCCGGCCAGTTGGTTCTCGCTCTGCTTGTAGCTGGATCCGATCTCCGCCAGCAGGCCGGCGTGCGAGGTGAGCAGGCGCTGCATCCCCAGGACCGCCCCGTCCCACTCCCGCTGCCTGTTCTGGTACTCCGTGGCGTCGAGGCCGATCCACGTGTTCTTGAGTGGCTGGAGCTCCGTCTCCAGGCGTTCCACGATTCCGGCGATGAGCTTGGTCTGCTGGGCCATGGAGTCGCCGACATCGTTCAGGTGCGTGTAATCGACGTAGATGTAGCCGTCGTCCATCACAAATCTCTTCTCAGTCGTAGGTGTGGCGGGGGGCCGAGGAATCGGGTCAGGCGTTCTTGAGGGCGTCGAAGACCGCCTGGGACGTGGCAGAGCCCTGGGCGATGGAGTCCATCGCAGCGGCCTGTGTCCTTGCCTGCGTCTGCCGGCTGCCGCCGAGTTTGTCGATCATGTCCTCGACGTTCCTCTGGACGATCGCGCACTTCTCGTCCCACAGCCTCAGCAACTCGCCGTACGCCGCGCCGTCGCCGCCCTTGTACTTGCTCCTGAGGACCTCCTTCAAGGTCTCCACGTGCCGTCGGGACTTCACGATTTCGTTGCGAGCCTGATTGAGGGACTCGATGCCGTTCTGAGTCAGTCGTGCGTCCGACTGCTGCATGTTGCCTGTCATAGTCCCGTCCCTTGGTGGTTGAGGGCGTACTTGTGGGCCGGGAAGGAGAGTAGGGCTGCTCACCTTGAGAGCGGTTTCGGTTGAGGTTTATCTGAGGAACTTTTCTCAGTGAACCGTTCCACCCTGAGTATGTGCAGGTCAGCAGGGTGTGGACGGCTTGGACGATGCGGTGGGCGCGAGCCGCGGTCAGGTCATGGGTGCGTCCCGGGGCTGCGCGCGAGAACCGGAGCGGGGTGCCGTCCGGACGGGCGATGAGCTGCACGTTCATGCCGTGTCTGCGGTGCTTCATCGAGTGGTACGGCTCGTTTGCAGCGGTGCGGTCGATCGGGATCGGCGTGCCGTCCACGATGACGAAGTCGCCCTCACTCAGGCCGGTCAGGGCCTCGTGCGGGCCGGGTGCCCACGAGGCGGGAACGTCCAGGTCCTCGTCGGCATAGCGTCAGGCAGTTGTCTCTGAGGCACCGAAACCGGCGCCGGACTGGGCGAATGTCTCGTTCTTCCGGAGAGGGGCCAGGGCGGGCAAGGCCTGTGGGAAGCGGCCCGGCTTCCGCCACGGCGAGTTCAGTTCACGCCTTCGGGCGTAGATGAGCCAGGAGCCATGCTCGACCAGCTCGTGAGGAACGTCGAGCATGGCTCGATACGGAACCAGCGGGGCCCCTCCGGTCGCCGGTGTGCTGAGTGGAATCACCACGCCGACGACGAGGGGCCCTGCCTCGTCACCCCCCACTGACCAGCTCATTTCACCCCTGCGGCACAGGATGAAGGAGGTTCAGTGATCGAACAGCCGGGGCATGCGTCCCTCTGTTCGCACAGCTCGATCGTCGGCGGGCTGCTCTATGGCCTAGCCCGTGACGTCTTCGCAGGAAGTCCGGGTGCTGGGGGCGGTACGACCCTGTGCGGCGGCGCCCGGGGCCAGGTCCGGTCCGGACTTCAGCATGGAGAGCAGCGGGGAGGGCAGCGCCACCACATCGCCGCTCGCGTATCCCAGCGCCTCGAGTGCGGCCTGGGACGGCACCCGGTACTTCACGCCGTTGTCGGCCACGAGGTACGTCGTGTCGCCCACCGGTGTGCCACCTGCGCCCAGCACCCTCACCAGGGCACCGTGGCCGGGCCGGACGACGACGTCGTCAACCGGCAGGCACGCCGGTGCGAACTCTCCGGGGGCCGTCTGGGTGACCGGGGCCAGGAAACTCAGCGGCACCAGCGCCATGGTGATACGTGTGAGGCCGTCGACCGACTCACCCCGGGCGCAGGCGGACATTCCCTCCGGCACGGAGACCGCGCGGGGCGGGGATTCGGGCAGCCCCTTGGAGACCGGTGGCGTGTCGGCGGTGCCGGGCGCCAGGTGCTCCCTGAGAATGTCGGCGCTCAGTGGCGCGGCCGTGGGAGAGGCTCCCCCGTAGGCGTTCTCGCGGGTGGCCGGATCACCGAGGGCGAGGGCCGCCTCCGTGGCCGTCAGGGGCACCAGGCCTTCCTTCCGCAGTAGGTAGTACTGCTGCTCGGCCGAACCGGGCAGTTCGGCCAGGTACACCCGTCCCACCGTGCTGCTGCGGCCGGCAAAGGACGGCCCGGCGACGCCCCGGCCGGGTACGTCGGGTGAGGTCAGGTCCGGGCCGGCGGCCAGGGCGTCGAGGAAGGCGGCGGACACCTGCCGCGGTGTCACGGAACCGTATCCCAGGGAGACGGCGGCGCCGGAGGCCCTGTCCAGTTCGAGGCGGCTTCCCCTCCAGACCAGGTAGGTCGCCTTGTCCGGGCCGGTCACCAGGAGTCCCTGGTCACCGGAGACCCCCTTGTTCTCCAGGGGGGCGCCCACGACGAGCGTCGTGACCGCGGTCGGTGTCGTGTCCGTGCCGTCCGCGGTGCCGGACATGTTGATGGTGGAGCAGACATGCCAGGCGCCGTTGTCCAGGTCGTCCGCCGCTGGAACGGATTCAGGGGCGCCGGGGATGCCCACCGGGGCCCCGACCGGGGTTCCCCGCAGCGATGGCGTGCGCACGTCGGTGGTCTTCAGGTCGGCGCCGCCGATGAGTCTGGCCGATGCGTAGTTGCGTACCGGCCTGAGGCGGCCGTCGATGTACAGGTAGCGGGCTCCGGTGTCCTTGTTGACGATCAGACTGTTCCCGGTCTGCCAGGAGTCGTTCCCGCCCGGCACGATCAGCCCGTAGACGAAAGCGCCCGCGGAGATCAGCGCCGCGACGAGCAGGCCGATGAACACACCACGGGTGGTACGTCCCGTCGGACTCTCGGGAGCATCGGGGTCGGCGAGCAGCATGCCCGCGGTGAGTCTGCCCATGGCGAACGTGTGGGCCTGTACCTGGTCACGCTTGGACTGCATCGGTTCGTATCCCTCCCGGTCCTTGCCTGTTCAGCCGTTCATCGCCCGGAGGGCACCGAAGACGCCCAGCACCCAGAGCGTCAGCGGCAGCAGGCTGATGGCCAGGAGCGACTGCAGCAGTTCGGCCGCGCGGCCCCAGTGCGGCGCCATGCGCCTGCCGGGCACGGTCCATGAGGCGACGGCCAGCACTGCGGCCAGTGCCAGCAGCCCTATGACCAGGGCCGGCCGGTCGGCCGGAGCAAGGCTTGCCGCGCTGCCGACGGCCAGCAGGACGGCTCCCCACATGCCCGGCACCACCAGGGCCAGGCGCTGCCATACGTTGACCATGCCTCGTCCGTGCAGCAGCAGGAGCAGTGAGAGTGCCGCCGCGGTCAGCGTCTCGGCCAGGCCGGGCGCGTGGGCCAGAGCGACCAGGGTGCCGGCGCAGATGACCCCGGTGGCCGTGTACAGGGCGGTCATCCAGTCGCTGGCCAGTTCGGTCCTGACGGCGACGTCACGGCCACTGTAGGGCTCGATGTCCTCCTGCAACTGCCGGGCGCTGTTGGGCAGAGCGGGCATCCGCATGCCGGCGAGTTTGAAGGACAGCACCGGTACGAAGCTGCCGAAAACGACGACCGCTGCGGCCACCCCCGCGCCAGCACTGTCCACGGGCAGATGGAAGACGCTCATCAGCGCCCCGGCGGCCGCGGAGAGGATCGCGATCAGCGCTGTGGCGATGAAGAAAGGCGTGTACACGGCCGCCGCCGCGACCGCCAGCACGGCTGCTCCGGCAGCCGCCACACCTGCGGCCATCAACCGGGCGCCGAGCACGTGGTGCGCCTGGGGGCCCGCTATCTCTCCTCCGGGCAGCAGCCAGCCCGCCAACGCCAGGCACGGCGCCGCCAGGATTCCCAGCGTCGCACCGGCTGCCGCATCGCCCACTGCCCGGCTCGCCGAGGCCGCACCCGCGAGGAGCAGCAGCCCGGCGACGACGGTGGTCGCGACGCGCAGGGCGAGCGAGCCCGACGGCCAGGCCAGTATTCCCAGGGACGTCAACACACAGACGACCACCGCACAGCGCAGCACACGGCGGCTGCCTTGAGGGTTCCAGCCGTGCAGCCGTTCCCCTGTGACCCCGGCGATCCCGTCGACGAGGTCGTCGAGGCGCACCTCCGGCAGGGCATCGGCTTGGGGACGAAGGTACATTACCTCCCCGTCCTTGAGGTCCAGCGTCTCGAGAGTCGCCTCCTCGTCGAGAGGGGCTCCGCCCAGACGTTGCAGGACCCAGCCGCCGTGTTCCAGGCCGTTTTCCTCCAGGTCACCGTCCGCGTAACTCAGTACGGTCGGCAGAAGGTCGGCAACCGGCACATCGGCGGGTACAGCCAGGTCTATCGTCTTGGCAGGGGCACGAACGGTGATGTGGCACAGGCCGGCCACAGAGCTCTCAGTCATTGGTGGGGGGCCACGCTTCCCGGGGTTCATCCGCTGGGCTTGGTTCTGAACGCCTGCAGAGTACTGAGACCTTGGGCCGCTCATGGCCCGCTACGCGACTTCCCGTTGATGACCCCGTCCAGGAGCCGTGCGCTCGTTAAGGAGTCAGTAGTTGAGTATCGTCCTTTTCCGTCGCCCTGCCCGTCGGCGCGGGCCGGACATGCCCGAGGGTGAACTGACCCTCCAGGAGCCGCCGACACTGCCGGAGACCGTTCCGGACAACTCGGCGGTGTGGACGTATCTGCCCATGGCGATGATGTCCGTTTCCATGATGCTGGCTTTCCTGCGGCCCGGTGGGTCCGGCAGTGTCTTCACGTACATCGCCCTGGGCATCATGGTCCTGGCCTCGGCAGTGATGATGATCGGCCAGGTGATGCGCCAGAGCAGCGAGCGCAAGCAGCGCCTCAGGGGCGAGCGCCGGGACTATCTGCGCTACCTGACGCAGACCCGGCGGCAGGTCCACCGGGCTGTGAGCGAGCAGCAATTGGCGCTCGCCTGGCGTCACCCGGAGCCGGCGTCGATGCGTTCGCTGGTGCGGACGACGCGGCTCTGGGAGCGCCGGGTCAAGGACGACGACTTCGCCGAGGTGCGGGTGGCCGTCGGTGACCAGCAACTGGCGCTGCGGTTGACCCCGCTGTCCACCAAGCCGGTGGAGGACCTCGAGCCCCTGTCAGCACACGCGCTGCGACGGTTCATGCGCGCCTACAGCACCGTGCCGGACCAGCCCATCGCGCTCTACCTGCGGTCCTGGGCACGGGTGCTGCTGCGCGGGGACGAGGCGGCGGTGCGCGGCATGGTGCGGGCCGCCCTGTGCCAACTGGCTCTCTTCCACACCCCCGAGGACGTGCGGATCGCGCTGGCTGTCAGCGACGAGCGCCGGGCCGAGTGGGACTGGGTCAAGTGGCTGCCGCACAACCTGCACCCGCACGAGCAGGACGGCGCCGGGCCGGCCCGCATGGTGGCGTCGGACTTCAACGGCCTGGAGGACCTGCTCGGAGGGGAGTTCACCGAGCGTCCGGCGTTCGACCCCGAGGCCGTGCCCGGCCGCGACGAGCCGTTCACCGTGCTCGTGGTGGACGGGGTCCAGGTGCCGTCCGGGCACCGGCTCGACGGCCCCGGGTTCCGCAACGTGATCGTGTTCGACCTGTCGGAGTCCCTGCGGTGGCGTCCGGGACGAACGACGCTGCGGCTGGATGTGCAGCCGGACGGGGTGCGGCTGGTGCGCACGGACCGGAACCGCAAGGAGCAGTCGACCCCGCTGGGTCGTCCCGACGCGGTCGGTCCGGTGGGCGCCGAGGCCCTTGCGCGGATGCTCGCCCCGTATCGCACGGGGCTGACCACGGAGACCGTCGAGCCGCTGTCGACGGATGTGGAGCTGACGGCTCTGCTGGGAATCCCCGACCTGTCCCGTCATCAGCCGGCCGCTCTGTGGGGGCGCAACAAGGGCGCTGCCCGGCTGCGGGTCCCGATCGCGGTGGGTGGCGACGGAGTTCCGGTGGAGCTGGACATCAAGGAGGCGGCGCAGGGGGGCATGGGTCCGCACGGCATGCTGATCGGCGCGACCGGTTCGGGCAAGAGCGAGTTGCTGCGCACCTTGGTGCTGGGCCTGGCGCTGACGAACTCCTCGGAGACCCTGAACTTCGTCCTGGTGGACTTCAAGGGCGGCGCCACGTTCCTGGGCCTGGACGAACTGCCGCACACCTCTGCCGTGATCACCAACCTGGCCGACGAGGCTGCTCTGGTCGAGCGGATGCGGGACGCCCTGCACGGCGAGCTGATACGCCGCCAGGAACTTCTCCGGGCGGCCGGCAACTACTCCTCGGCACTCGAGTACGAGAAGGCTCGCGCCGCGGGGACGCCGTTGGATCCGCTGCCGAGCCTGTTCATCGTCGTCGACGAGTTCAGTGAACTGCTCTCGGCGCACCGGGACTTCATGGAACTGTTCGTGATGATCGGCCGGCTGGGCCGTTCCCTCGGCGTCCATCTGCTGCTGGCGTCGCAGCGCCTCGACGAAGGGCGTATGCACCAGTTGGAGAGCCACCTGTCCTACCGCATCGGTCTGCGTACCTTCTCCGCCATGGAGAGCCGTGGCGTACTGGGCGTGCCGGACGCCTACCAGCTGCCGTCGCAGCCGGGCGCCGGTTTCCTCAAGAGCGGCGTGGACGCGCTGACCCGGTTCCGGGCGGCGTACGTGTCCGGGGTGTACCAACCGCGGCGCGGGGCGGTGGCTCAGGCACGGGTCGCCAGCCAGGTGGTTCCGTGGACGGCCGGTTATGTGGTGCCGCGCGCGCCTGCTGAGCTGCCGGAAGCAGAGCAGGAGGAGGAGCAGGTCGAGGAGAACGGGAACGGGGCGTCGCTGCTGTCGGTCGCCGTGGAGCGGCTGCGGGGGACGGGGCTGCCGGCCCTCCAGGTGTGGCTTCCGCCGCTGGCCGAGCCACCGGCCCTGGACGCCCTGCTGCCGGGGCTGACCGCCGATCCGGAGCGCGGGCTCGTCTCCGCCGGCTGGCCGGGCGTCGGCTCTCTGCGGGTGCCGGTCGGGCTGGTGGACAGGCCGTTCGAGCAACGGCGTGATCCGCTCGTGGTGGATCTCTCGGGCAGCGGTGGGCACATCGCTGTCGCGGGTGGTTCACAGAGCGGCAAGTCGACGGTGCTGCGTACCCTGATCGCGGCTCTCGCGCTCACCCACACCCCGCGCGAAGTGCAGTTCTACTGCCTGGATCTGGGTGGCGGCACGCTGGCCGGGCTGGCCGGCCTGCCGCACGTCGGTGGAGTGGCCAACCGGATGGACGGCGAGCGGATCAGCCGCGCGGTGGCCGAGGTGACGGCCGTGCTCGACCATCGCGAACAGTTCTTCCTCGATCACAACATCGACTCGATGGCGACCTACCGCAGACGCCGTGCGGCCGGGGAGTTCGAGGACGAATCCCATGGTGACGTCTTCCTGGTGGTGGACGGGTGGGGCACGATGCGTCAGGAGTTCGACGCGCTCCTGCCCGCTTTCGGCCAGATCGCGTCCCAGGGCCTGAACTACGGCATCCACCTGGTCGTCTCCACCGCGCGATGGATGGAGCTGTCGTCCCAGCTGCGTGACCAGATGGCCACCCGGCTGGAGCTGCGGCTGGGCGACTCGATGGATTCCGTGGTCGACATCCGCAAGGCCGCCACCGTGCCGCGCAGCCCCGGCCGCGGACTGACGGTCGACAGCAAGCTGCACTTCCTGACCGCCCTGCCGCGTATCGACGGCCGGGATACCTCCGACGATCTCAGCGACGGTGTCGCCGCGTTGGTGGAACAGATCGCCGAGCACTGGGCGGGGCCTCCCGCGCCGCCGGTGCGGATGCTGCCGCACCGGTTGCCCCTCACACAACTGCCGGAACCGGAACTGGCGGACGGACTGCGCATTCCTCTCGGGCTCGACGAGGAGACCCTGTCGCCGGTGTGGCACGACTTCAGCCGCACGCCCCACCTGGTGGGCATCGGAGACACCGAAAGCGGCAAGACCAATCTGCTGCGGCTGGTCGCCAAGGCGGTCACCGCCCGCTACAGCCCGGGTGAAGCTCGCATCCTGGTGGTGGACTACCGGCGTGAACTGGCCGAGGCGGTCCCGGAGGAGTACCGCCTCGGGCACGCGGTGTCGCTCGATCACCTGAAGGAGCTGGTGGCCGGATCGGCCAGGGCCCTCAAGACCCGCCTCCCCGGTGAGGACATCTCTCCGGCCCGGATGCGGCTCGCGGACTGGTGGACGGGGCCACGGCTGTTCGTGCTCGTGGACGACTACGACATGGTCGGCTCCGGCAGCATCATGGACCACCCGTTCGAGGCCCTTCTCGAGTACCTGGCTCTGGGACATGAGGTGGGACTTCACCTGGTGGTGCTGCGTTCCGCGACCGGTGCCGGCCGGGGCCTCAGCGACCAGTTGCTCAGGCGCCTCGACGAGGTCAACACCCCGGGCCTGCTGATGTCGTGTCCGCCGTCGGAGGGTTACGTCTTCGACAACGTCAAGCCACGCAACCTGCCGCCCGGCCGGGCACGTTACATCGCCCGCCGCAAGGCCGTACTGATGCAGACGGCCATCGTCGGCGAACAGGCCGAGGAGTAGCCGGGCGAGAAGTGACCTCGCGCAGGGCGGCGTTTCGTCCCGGTCGACGTGTGCGGATGTGGTCCGAGGGTCTGACGGTTCCGGGGTCGCGGGTGAGTTCGCGCCCCCGGGGTCGCTCGTCGCCGTGTGGATCGTCTCAACGGTGGGAGGCCCACAGTGCCCGGCCGTGCCCTGCCTGCCGCCGGGGCCTTGCGTATACGCGGGCGCCGACTGACGCCATTCCCCTGGTGACAACGACTTTCGGGAACCGCTCGCGCAACAGGCGGTCGCAGAATCGGACACAGGTACGTGAAGGCCCGTACCCAGCGGTGGTGATCCGCCGTTCGGCTCAGGTCGTCGTCGAAGCGTCGTCCCGGGCCGGCCGCCATCCGCGGGCACGGCCTCTCGGGACGATCACTGCGGCCCAGGCCATGAGCACGAGCAGACCGGCGCCGGCGCCCACCATCACCAGAGCTCGCTGTGTCGCGCGGGCACCCGCCTCATCCGTCGGCAGCCGCACCGGCTCGGAATCGTCTGCCGCCTCCGCCGGCGCGGCAGAGGGGGCGGCAACCGTGGTGACGGCGCCGTACGCGTCGAGCCGGGGTACACCCGCCGGGTAAGCGGTCGAGGTCAGCCGCCGTGCCGTCTCCCCGGCGGTCAGTTCGGGATGGGCGGACCGGATGAGGGCGGCCGTGCCGGCCACGTATCCGGCGGCGAGCGACGCTCCCGAGCCGACGAAGTGGCCCCGTCCCGTCGGGCCGATGCCGACCACACCGTCGCCCGGTGCCGCAAGGTCCGCGCGCCGTGGCGTGAGTGCGCCCCGTGGACGGCTGCCTTGCGCACCGAGGTCGATGACGGACAGCACACCCTGCTCGGCCGCGGGCCAGTAGTCCCTGGGCGGGGCGGCGGAGGCAGGGCTTTGGGGACTGTCGGGGACGGCGGCGGCCACGATCAGCACGTCGTGGGCGGCGGCGTGGGCGACGGCACTCCTGAGCTTCGCGGAGTTGCGGGTCAGGGCCGGGGACACCTGGACGACTTCCGCTCCGGCGTCCACCGCCGCCCGGATACCGGCCGCGACCGTGGTGTCGGTCGCCCTGCCGCGGGCGTCGGTGCCCCGCACGGCCAGGATATCCGCCTGCTGGGCCACCCCGGAGAATCCGGAGCCTTCCGCAGTGGTGGCGGCTATCAGCCCGGCCACAAAGGTGCCGTGACCGACGCAGTCGTCGTCGGCCTCGCCGATGGCGGTGACCCTGCCCTTCAGCGTCGGTGCCTTGAGCGACACCCCCGTGTCGACGACGGCCACGGTCACCCCGTCGCCGTCGGCGAACTGCCGGACCCTGGCGAGCTGCAGGTCCTGCTGCTCCTGGGGCACCGCGTCGATCACCTTTTCCGAGCCGCCGGTGCAGGCGGCCCCGTCCGCCAGCCGGGACGGCATCGCGGGCAGGCGCACCGGCTCACGGGTCACGGCGCCGGCCTGCGCGGTGCCGCCCATGGCCAGCGTGGACGTGGACAGGAGAGTGAGCAGGGCCGCCATCGACGAGCGGCGGAGCGTGTGACGGCGCATGGTGTGCATCCTGGAAACGTAGACGGTGTCCGGTCATGGTCGTTGAGCCTCGTGTGCTTCGCGGACGCCTCCCCCGCCGCTCGTCACTCGGGTACGGCCTCCTCCTGCACCGCGTCCTGGGGAAGGAGCAGGCGCAGGTCCTGCACGCTGGGGGCGGTCATCGTGCTGAGGCGGCCGGCCTGGCGCGTCATCATGCCTTCCAGGACCTGGCGGGCCAGGCGCCCGTTGCCGAACGAGCGGTCACGCGGGACCGACTCGAAGTACGCCCGCAGTACCTGGCCGGTGCCCGGCCCGCACTCGTACCCGGAGGTGGCCGCGTGCTGCCGCACGATGGTGACGAGTTCGTCCGAGGAGTAGTGGGTGAACCCGACGCGCCGGGAGAAGCGGGAGGAGAGGCCCGGGTTGGAGGAGAGGAAGCGCTCCATCTCCTCGGTGTAGCCGGCGACGATGACCACCACCTCGTCCCGATGGTCCTCCATGAGCTTCAGCAAAGTGTCCACCGCCTCCTGCCCGAAGTCCGAGGAGGAGCCCGGCCCGGTGGGCGTGAGCGTGTACGCCTCGTCGACGAACAAGACGCCCCCCAGGGCCCGTTCGAAGGCGTCCCGGGTGAGTTGGGCCGTATGGCCGACGTACCGGCCGACGAGGTCGGCGCGGGCCACCTCGACGAGCTGGCCGCGGGGCAGTACGCCCAGCGAGACGAGCAGCTCACCGTAGAGCCGTGCCACCGTGGTCTTGCCCGTGCCGGGCGGGCCGGTGAAGACCAGGTGGTGGCTGATCTGCGGCGCGGGCAGTCCCGCGGCCTCCCGCTGGCGCGTGACGGACAGCAGGTTGACGAGGTTGGTGACGTCCCGCTTGACCCCGGCCAGTCCCACCAGGTCACCGAGTCGGGCCAGCGGGTTGTTCTCACTGTCCGCGGGTGCGGCCTCCTCGGAGACGGCTCGCGCGGCTTCCTCCCCCACGTCCTCGGGCAGCAGCAGTGGCAGGTCCTCCGCCGTCATGTGGGTGAGCGTGGCCAGACGGGACGCCTGGCGGTCCACCATCTGCTCGAACACCTGACGGGCGGCCCGGCCGTTACCGAAGGACCCGTCCTTGGGCATGCGCTCGAAATGCACCGTGAGTGCCTTGCGCGTGGCGGCACCGAGCACGTACTGGTGTCCCGCACACATGCTCTCCATGATGGCCACCAGTTCGGGCACCGAATAGTTCTCGAACTCCACGGTGCGGGAGAAGCGTGAAGCCAGACCTGGATTGGATGCCAGGAAGCTCTGCATCTCGGCGGAGTAGCCGGCGGCCACCACCACCACGTCGTCGCGGTGGTCCTCCATCAGTTTGAGAAGCGTGTCGACCGCTTCCCGTCCGAAGTCGGCGCCGGAACCGCGTCCATCGGACAGCAGGGTGTACGCCTCGTCGATGAACAGGACACCCCCCAGAGCACGGTTGAAGGCCTCGGTGGTCTTGATGGCGGTACCACCGATGACCTGTGCCACCAGGTCGGCCCGGGAGACCTCCACCAGGTGACCTGAGCGCAGCGCACCGAGTTCCGCCAGGATCGTCCCGTAGAGCCGGGCCACCGTGGTCTTGCCGGTGCCGGGCGGGCCCGCGAAGACCAGGTGACGGCTCATCGGCGGAGCGGCCATGCCCAACCGGGTGCGATGCTGGGCCAGCCGCGTGAGGTTGACCAGCGTACGCACCTGCTGCTTCACGTTGTCGAGGCCGATCAGAGCGTCAAGGGCGGACAGCGGACCGTCCTCACGGCTCAGCCACGCGTCCTCACCGCCTATTCCGCTGTCGCCGGTGCCCCCGGCGCCCCAGGAGTCCTGCTTCCCGTTGCCCGTGCTGACCAGCCCTTCGACGGCGAGCCGCTCACCGGGCCGGGTCTGGAGGAGCCCGCCGCCACTGTTGTCCCGGACGGTGCAGTTGACGACGGAGACGGGCGCGGCGGACTCGATGCGGAACCCGTCGCCGGAGCTGCTCCCGGCCTCACAGGAGTTGAACGAGCCGCCGCCGCCTTCGGCGATCCGGACACCGTGGCGGCCGCTGCCGCCCACCCGGACGCGGGTGGCGGTCACCTCGCCATCCTCGTCGACGGTGACCCCCGAGCCCTTGGCACCGGTGATCTCCAGATCCCGTACGGTCACGATTCCCCCGGCGGCGATCGACAGGCCCGATTCTGCGGCCGAGGTGACGGCGCCGCCGCCGACGTACAGGTTGCCGTCGTCTTCGACCCTGATGCCGCAGCGACCGGCCGCGTCGACGGTGCAGTCCTCCAGCCGCCCCCGGCCTTCCTTCACGGTCTCCACACCATGACCGCTCGGAGCGCTGATCCGCGCCCGGCGGATCAGCGGATTGGCTCTCGTGCGGATGGAAACGCCCGTTCCCTGGGCGTCGATGACCTCGAGGCGGTCCAGCTCGGCCGTCGACTCCTCTTCCAGCAGCACCGCGGTCGTGGCGCAGTCCCGGACGGTGAGCCCGACCAGCACGGGAGACGACGGCCCGCTCACGCGCAGCCCGGGGGACTGCGCGGCGTCCAGCCAGCAGTCCTCGAACGTGCCCCGGGAGCGGTCGCTGACCAGCAGTCCATGCCCCTTGGTACGCGCGGTCCGGCAACGGCGCAGCACCGGGTTGCTGCCTCCGGTGACCGCGATGCCGACACCGGTGGTGCCGGTGACCCGCACGTCCTCGAGCGCCGTTCGGGCCTGGCTGTTCAGCATGATGCCCGTGCTCGTGTCGTGGACCACCGTACGCAGCACCCGAGTTGCGCTGTTGCCCTCCAGGGCGATGGCCGGTTTGTCGGTCGAGGAGATGTCGCACTCCTCGACCGATCCCTGGGACTCTCCGTTGGCGAGCACGCCGTTCCCGCGGGCGTTGCGGATGGTGCAGCCACGCAGCATGATCCGGCCTCGTTCACCGATCACCACCCCAGTGGTACCGAGGTGCTCGATGATGCAGGACTCGACGGAGCTCTCGACCTCGGAGGTGGCCACGATCCCGGCACCGCCCGGGTTGCTGACCCGGCAGTCGCGGAGGGCGAGCGAACCGCTGCCACGGGCGAGCACGGCCGTCCAGGCGGAGCCCGTGATCTCGCAGCCCTCCATCGCGACCTGCCCGCGCGGGGCGTCGACGACCGGCAGCTCGTCGTCCCGCCCGCGCAGCACCAGGTCGGTCAGCATCGCGGCCTCCGCCTTGAGCACGATCGCGCTGCCGCGACGCGGTGCTATCTCCACGGTGCCACGGGATTGCTCCGCCACGATGGTGACCGGGGTGGTGATGGTCAGGTTCTCGGTGTAGATGCCGGGCGAGACTCTGACGACAGCACCACTGCGCGCCCTGGCCAGAGCCTCACCAATCGTCCGAAAGCCGTCGGGCCGCTCCGGGCTGACCGCAAGTACCTGGCGTGACACGCACTTTCCTCCTCCGTTCGGCACCGTGGCGCCCACGAGACCCCTGGTGCCACGAATGGGCAGGGACATCATGCCGGTACCGAGGTGTCGAACTACTCCATAGGGGCATCGACTTCGCGCCGCACAGCATGCCGGGACCCATCTCACCATGAAGCCGGCTCTGCGGCGGGGTGGTCGACTGCACACCATTTCGGCGCCCGCCGCTGCCAGTGGCGAGCAGCCGGCTCCCTGCCGACCGACGGCCGTATGGGGATCGCACGTTCCACGAGACCGCCGACTTCGCCCGTCTCGCCTTCAGCCAGGAACTTTACTCACGGGGTGAACAAAGGAGGCGAGCAGGCACGAGCGAGCCTTTGCTGCGCAAGGGTACCCCTGAGCCTTGCCTACGACGGCATTCCACCATACCCGCCAGGGGCACCTTCCCGCCCATGCGGAGCAGCCGCTGTCCACCACCGCAGCGCTACCAGCGCTCGCCCACCAGGGAGCACTCTCACCGGCCCCGGACTCGGGCGAGCGACGGGAAGAGCTCCTCCAGGCGCGTCCGCATCCGCATGGAGCCCCGCACCACCGGATCATCACTGATCACACACTGCTGCAGCCCGGTTGCAGTGAACGCCCTCTCTGGTCCTCGTCGGCCTCCTGGCCGAACTGGACCTGCAGCGCCTGACGGACCGGTCGCGCGCACCACCGTACGCCCACGCGTCCCGGTCCCAGCGTCGCGGCTGTAGCCAACGCAGTTGTCCACTTGGCAACCCTGGAGGGTCGCGTCCCAGCGCACGATCATCGAGCACGAAGCCTGTGCCCGTCCTGTCGGCCGAAGGAGAGCATTCTCCAGTGAGGAGACCAGTTCGATGACCGCATCCGCCTCATGCCCCGATGCGGCAGTGTCCACGACGATCCACCCGACGCGTCGGTGGCCCGCTCCGGGGACATCGGACCCACGGATCTCGGCCGGCTTCGCCCCATCCTCACTTGCCGGTGCTCAGGGAGGCGCTGAGCAGGCGAAGCCATCGCCGGGGATCCGTTCCTCCGGAACAGGACCGAGCAGGCGGTCGCGCCGTCAGGCCGAGCTCTTCTCCGCGCACCATCATGAGCTCCCTGGCTGCCCTCCTGAGCCGCCACGGGCTGCGCAACCGTACGCACGCCGTGTCGTTCGCCATCCGCGCCGGATGCAGTCGGCCAGTGTTCCCGACCTTGCCGAACGCATCACGCCGGAAGGGAGGCTGGAATTGGGGACGCCTTCACGCGTCCGGTCCCAGCGGGCCGAGGGCCGGTTCCTCGACGTGGGCACGGACCGTCTCGGCGAGTGGATCGCCGAGAGATTCGAGCACGGTCAACGCTTTCTTCCACATCTCGAGCGCCTCGGCCCCGTAACCCTGCTTCTGAAGGCACAGGGCGTGGTGGTGGAGGGTCCAGCCTTCTCCCCACTCATTTCCGGCGGCATGGTGGAGTCGCAAGGCCTCATCGAAGTAGGTGACCGCCTGTTCCGGTTCCGCGAGGTGGTAGTGGGCAATGCCCAGGTTCGTACGGGTGATGGCCTCGACCCAGGTGTTGTCGATCTCCCGGTGCATCACGAGAGCCTGCTGAAGAACCATCACTGCCTCCTGGCAGCGGCCGACGTGGACCCGCGCCTCACCGAGGTTGTTGAGGAGGATTCCCATGATCCAGGGCTGCTGGACATCGCGTCCGGCAGCCGCGGCGGGCTCGAGGTGCACAAGGGCTTCGGCGTAGCGCCCCTGTCGGAGGTTCACGTCACCGAGATTACTGAGCGCGTTGACCTGTCCCCATGTGTCTCCGACGCGTTGGTACACACTGAGCGCCTGTTCGAACTGAGCGATCGCTTCGGCGTAGTCGTGCGACTCCGCGCAGGAGCCACCCCGGTAGGTGTGCATGCGAGCCCGGGCTTCCAGGTCTTCGACCTGCATGGCCGAGGCGAGCCCCAGCCGCGTTACGTGATCCCAGTCGGAACGGTGCTTGCGCAGATAGAGGAATCCGACCAGCGCAGCGGCCAGTTGCCAAGCCACCGCGTGCATTCCAAGTGCGGCGGCCTCATCCACTGCGGCGATCAGATTGCGCCGCTCGGTCTCGCACCACAGCAGGGCCTGCGCACGCTCGGTGAACGTCGGCACCCCGTCACCGGGAGGCGACACATCGCGCAGCTCATTCAGCCAGCGGTTCGGAGTGATCACCTGCGAAGCGGCTCTCACCGTGTGCAGATACCACTCCAGCGATCGACGCATGGTCTGCCGGCGCGTCTCGGCCGGCTCCTCCTGTCTGACCTTGTCCATCGCGTACAGGAGCAGCAGATCGTGGAATCCGTAGCGGTGTGGCGTCGGCTCTGTGAGCAGGTGTGCGCGCACGAGCGTACGCAGCTGGCGCCGGGCGTCTTCGGCGGTCGTGCCCAGCAGGGCACCGGCTGCCTCCGCGCTGATGCCCCGCCCGGGGTGCAGCGCGAGAAGGCGGAACGCACGGGCCGCCGGCGCGGCCAGAGTGGCGTAGGACCGGGAGAAGGCGGCGCTCACCGCCGTCCTCGGGTCTTCCTCGGAGGCCAGCAGATTGAGGCGGTTGGGTTCCTGCGCCAAGTCAGCCGCCAGGTCGGCGAGCACGACGTGAGGGCGTTCGGCAGCCAGATCCGCGGCGATCGCCAGGGCAAGGGGAAGACGCGCGCACCATCGGACGATGTCCGTGGCCGCGCCGGGCTCGGAATCGACCCGGCTTCCGCCGACCCGGGCTCGCAACAGCGCCAACGCGTCTTCCTCTTCGAGCGGATCCAGTGTGAAGAGGCGCGCGTGGTCGTGGACGGCAAGACCGGCGAGCCGGCTGCGACTCGTGACCAGCACAAGACAGTCGGCCGCGCCGGGAAGCAGGGGGCGGACCTGGGCGCTGGTCGCCGCGTTGTCGAGCACCATGAGGACGCGTCGTCCGTTCAGTGTCGAGCGCAGCAATTTGGAACGCTCGGCCGTGGCGTCGGGGATGACGCCGGCCTCAACGCCCAACGCACGCAGGAAGTCTCCGAGCACCTGTCCCGGCGGGAGCGGCCCCGCAGCCTCCGAGTGGCCCTGCAGGTCGCAGTACAACGCACCATCGGGGTAGCGATCCCGCTGGTTGTACGCGACATGCAGAGCCATCGTGGTCTTGCCCACCCCGGCCATCCCGTCGATGCCGATCACCACGGCCCGACCGGCCATGCCCGTCACCGTCTCAAACAGGTGACGAGCCGTCTCCGACCGGCCGACCATCGATGCAGCAGAGGGCAGCTGAGCCGGCACCGGAACAGGTGCTTTGCGCTCGACCGCCGCTCTCGGCGGGGAAACGGACACCAGTGCTTCCAGCACACCGTCCAGTTCGAGGGCCCGGTCGCACGCAACCGCGAGCTCGTGCGTCGGCGGCCTCGCGCCGTTCTCGATCTTGCTGAGATACCCCTTGCTGAAGTGGGTCAACGCCGACAGCTGGGTCAGTGACAAGCTCCGAACGCGCCGGAACGTCCGCAACTGCATCCCGAAATCCTGCTGTGAGTCCACCGAACGCCTTCCACCAAGCCCTTACGCGATCGACCCCGCCGAGTCCCCGCAGCCAGAAGGAACTCAGCTCCGCCTCAAGGGGGAACCTGTGACGGAAGGTCGAGGTACCAGATTAGTTCGCCACGAGGCCCACCGGGATCTCGCCAGTTGTCGACCGCGACCGCGCAGCGGCTCGCCAAGTGGGCGGGCAACACGGCCGCCGTCGGCCGGCTCGGCGGGGACGAGTTCGCTCTCACGACCCGGCTCGGCTCCGATCTCCAGCACGCACGCCTCGCACGCCTGATGTCT
This sequence comes from Streptomyces caelestis, assembly GCF_001279005.1. GTDB lineage: Bacteria > Actinomycetota > Actinomycetes > Streptomycetales > Streptomycetaceae > Streptomyces > Streptomyces heliomycini. Next base: position 257,474 of record NZ_LGCN01000196.1, on the reverse strand, counting down.
TCGCTCACCCAGCCGGGCCTTCTGGACGACGGCCAGGTCGTCAACGTCGAGGCCTCCGTCGGGGCTGCGACGCCCGACGCGATCGGCACCACCAACCTGTCGCGTTTGCTCAGAGCTGCTGATGCTGCTCTCTACGACGGCAAGCACACCGACCGGGCAACCCTCGCCGGGGCCCGGCACGGGGCGGATGCGCCCGTCAAAGGCCGCCGGGCCGGACGCCCCGGCACCCGCGACCCGGCACAAGCATCATGACCGTCCCTGCCCCGTACCGAAGAGAACCGCCCTCGACCGAACACCCGGCACGCAATCGAGCGCCCGACGCTTTGTGACCGGCTCGCCGCCGACACGATCCGGCCGCACAAACCCTCGTCCGCCTGTCCGCGCCTTCGAATCGAGGTACACCCGATGAGCTCCGCCAATCCCTCTGCCGCCGACATCCCGTTCCCCCGCATCCACAAACCGACCAGCTGCCGGACAAATCCTGAGCTCTTCGTCCACGAATACGAAGAACGTGGGTACCAGGTCGCCCAGCGCATAGCGGCTGCCCAGGCACAGTGCGCGGTGTGCCCGATCGCGCCTCAGTGCCTCAAGTGGGCCCTCGCGCATCCGGAGGAGACACCGACGGGTATCTGGGCGGGCACCACCGCCCGGCAGCGGACCGTGTTGCGTTCCCGCCTGATTGCCCGTCTCGGGCCCGATTGGATCACGATCGTCGCTACTGTGGACCGTGCACGGCGCGAGCGTGTGCTCGCCGCACGACATCAGCCGCCAACCGTCAGTCAGGCACGTCTCGCGCATCCGGACCGCGAGTACAAGAGGCGGGACAACCGCGGGCCTCGCCGACTCTTGGCCGCCCACGCCCGAGGGCCGGAGCCGCCGGCACCCGGTGTCCGCTCGCGCGCAGCCGTCGCTGAGGAGGTGTACTGAGCCGGCCCTGAGCAGTCACCACCTGAGCAGCGGGGTCTGTACGGTGAGCAGCTCCGGCTCACATGCGGTGGTGACAGCTCGTACACGGCGAGCACCTCTCCCTTACGGAGGATACGGTTGGTGCTCCGGCCTTGACACTCCGAGGTGGACGGCATCGCGCCGGGCCACCGGACTTGTCGCGTCGAACTCTCACGACCGGGCGCCAAGCGATCGGCCGGATCCCCGGGAAGGCCTGTTGCGAGGCACCGGCCTGCGGGTTTACGACCGATGACCTGTCTGTCGCCGTCATGACTCACCGCCACCACCGCATGTGGGACAGGGCCAATCGAAACGATTCACAGTCCCGCCGCGAGGGTGGATGTCGCGGCGGGAGAGCGTGGAGGTCATCGGTCGAGGGACCCCTTCGAGCTGCCGCTCAGCGTGAGGTCGTCGAAGAAGTGCCGCTCGTCTGGCGTCACTTGCCGCTGTAGACGGGAAACGCCCTGTGTTCGCCGTAGTCCACGGCGCGCAGGCCCCGCAGAGCGTCCATGTCGTCGCTTGAGATCTCGAAATCGACCTGGGCGTTGGAGCGCATGTGCTCGGGGTTCGCCGTCTTGGGCAGCGACACCGTGCCCAGTTGCAGGGTGTAGCGGATGCACAACTGGGGGACGGACACGCCGTACCGCTCCGCCATCGCCTTGACCTCGGCATTCTCCAGGATCGCGCCGTGTGCGATCGGCGAGTACGCCTCGACGAGGATCTGCTTGCCCTCGCAGTAGTCCAGCAGCTCCGACGGGGTGTTGCCCGCGTGGACGAGCATCTGATTCACGTGTGGCACGACCGTCGCGCCCTGGAGGAGGTTCTCCAGGTCCTGCTGCTGGAAGTTGGACACCCCGATGGAGCGGATCTTGCCGGCCTGGTGTGCCTCTTCGAGCGCGCGCCATGCTGCGCGGTTGCCCTCGGCGTAGTCGCCGCCGCGGAAGTCGTTCCACGGCTGCGGGCTGTGGATGAGCATCAGGTTGATGTACTCGAGGCCGAGCTTGTGAAGTGACTCGTCGATCGAGGCGACCGCCTGGTCGTGGTCCTTGATCTCGGCGGCGAGTTTCGTCGACACGAACAGCTCGTCGCGGGGTACCGCGGCGGTGCGCACGCCCTGGCCGACGCCGCGCTCGTTGCCGTATGCCTGGGCGGTGTCGATGTTGCGGTAGCCGATCTCCACGGCCGCGCGGACCGCCTCGGCCACCTGGTCGTCGTCGATGAACCAGGTGCCGAGCCCCAGCTTGGGGATCTCGACGTTGTTGGACAGGGTGTAGGTCTCATCCAGGATGGTCATGCGTTCGATCCGTTCTTCGGCAGCTTGCCGTACACCTCGTCGGTGACGGGCTCGAGCCATTCGTTGCTGACGCCTTCACCCGGGGTGATGAAGGCGAGGTGGGAGAACCAGGCGTCGGCCTTCGCGCCGTGCCAGTGCTTCGTGCCTGCCGGGACGCGGATCACCGTTCCCGGCTCCATGCTGATGGGGTCCTCGCCCTCGGCCTGGTACCAGCCGCTGCCCGCCGTGCACAGCAGAATCTGGTCACCGCCGCCGTCCGTGCCGTGGTGGATGTGCCAGTTGTTGCGACAGCTCGGCTCGAAGGAGACGTTGCTGACGGGGACACTGCCCGAGGCAAGCGGGGCCAGGTAGCTCTGGCCGATGAAGTACTGCGCGTAGGCGTCGTTCTTCTCGCCGAGCGGGAAGATCTGGTCGAATCCGTTGCCGGCCATGTTGTGCCTTGCTCCTTTGCTGTGGTTCTTACGCCCCACTGATCATGCGGGGCCGGTTTACCGCTGGCGCCGAGGATCAGACGGAGCGCTCGTCCGCGATCTTCTTCAACAGGGTGACCGCAGTCATGGCGTCGGGCCATCCGGCGTAGAACACCAGGTGCGTGATCGCCTCGGACAGCTCTTCCACGGTGAGCCCGTCGTCCAGGGCTACACCCGGGTGGTACGGCAGCTGCTCGCTACGGTAGAGGGAGGCCGGCACACTGACCGTGACCAGGCTGCGGTCCCGCGGGGAGAGCCCGGGGCGCTCCCACACGTCTCCTGGAACAGGACTTCGTTGGTGAGCTCGACGAGCTTCGGTGCAATGCCGGCCAGCTCCTGAGGCGCGGACTGCTGTGCCATGAGGTGACTCCTTGCAATGGTACGAACATGAGGGCGCGGTGTTGAACACCGTCGGTCACCGGGGCCGACAGGTATCCGCAGAGGGTGCCCGCCTTCGGGGCCCGGGGCTGCATCCGCTGCCACCATCGAGGAAACCGCAGCTCAAAGGCGCGCGGAAGGTTCTGTCGTTCCAGGTACCGGCAGAACCTCCCAGCCGCGCTCCACTGCTCCTCACCTGGACGTCATGGACACCGCCCGCGAGATCCGAGAGTTCCTCGCCACCCGCCGCGCCAAGATCGCTCCGCAGCAGGCCGGCCTGCCCGCCTTCGGGAACGGCAACCGCAGGGCCCCAGGACTGCGCCGCGAGGAAGTCGCCGTGCTCGCCGGTGTCAGCGTCGACTACTACGTCCGCCTGGAGCGCGGCCGGCTCGCCGGCGCCTCGGAGGAAGTCCTCGACGCGCTCTGCCGCGCCCTCCGTCTCGGCGACGCCGAACGCTCCCACTTGCACGACCTGGCCGCCGCCCAGCGCCGGCGCCCAGCGCCGGCGCCCGGCCCGCCGCACCGCTCGCCGGACCAAGGACACTGCCCCCGCCAGCCTCAGGCGGGTCCTGCAGTCCATGACCGGCTCACCGGCCTTCATCCGCAATGGCCGTCTCGACATCCTCGCCGTCAACGACCTCGGTCGCGCCCTGTACGCTCCCCTGTTCACGACCGCGGCCCTTACCCCGGTGAATATCGCCCGCTTCCAGTTCCTCGACGCCACCAGCCGCGGCTTCTTCCCCGACTGGGACGCCTCGGTCAACACCACCGTCTCGCTGCTGCGCACCGAAGCCGGTCACGCCCCAGGCGACACTGATCTGACCGGCCTGATCGGCGAACTCGTCATCCGCAGCGACGAGTTCCGCACCGCCTGGGCCAGGCACAACGTGCGCCTCCACCACACGGGCCGCAAAGCCTTCCGCCACCCGGCCATCGGCGAGATCACCCTCGACTTCGACGCCATGGAACTGCCCGCCCACCCCGGTCTCACCCTGAGCACCTACAGCGCCGAACCAGACACCCCGACCACGACGCCCTCGTGCTGCTCGCGTCCTGGGCATCCACCGCTCAGGAACGAGCCGACACCGGGTCCTGACCGCCCTACCCCACCGCTACGCCGAGCCGACAACCGTCAACGGATCGACGTCGGCCCAGTCGCACAGCGACCACACCCATCGCGCCGGCTCACAGCCGGGATCCGGGATCAGGCCCGACAGCATCAGGTTCGGTCGCCGTTGGGTCCTGCATCACCCAGTCCTCGAGCATCACGAACGGCACGGTACTGAACGAGCGCATGGCAGGAAAGGTGCGCTGCCAGAATCAGGGGTCAAGGCCCAGGTGAGGACGGGTGATGACGTGGGATTTTAGTCAGCACCAAACCAGCACGGGAGTCAGCACGGCACCGTCACATCACCCTGAACCACACGTCCCGGACGGCACTCGTCTCGACCACCACCGGTCCCTTGAGACGCCTTTCCATGAGTCGGCATGGTGGCCGCGCGCATAGCCGGCCCTCGAACTATGTTGCCCCGCCACATGTGCGCCTGACCTGCGGATCGGTGTGGCGACACGCAAACGTCCCCGTCACACCCCAGGAAGTGGTGCCGATGTCGTCGCCCGCAACCGCTCCACCGGCCCCGAACAACCTCAAGCGCATCGTCGCCGCGTCCCTCATCGGCACCACCATCGAGTGGTACGACTTCTTCCTCTACGGCTCCGCCGCCGCGCTCGTCTTCAACAAGCTGTTCTTCCCGGACTCCGACCCGCTCGTCGGCACACTGCTGTCGTTCCTCACCTACGCCGTCGGGTTCGCCGCGCGGCCACTCGGCGCGCTGGTCTTCGGGCACTACGGGGACCGGCTCGGGCGCAAGAAGCTGCTGGTGCTGAGCCTGCTGATGATGGGCGGGGCGACGTTCGCGATCGGGTTGCTGCCCACGCACGCGACCATCGGCAGCGCCGCGCCCGTGCTGCTCACCGTGCTGCGGCTGGTCCAGGGGTTCGCCCTCGGCGGTGAGTGGGGCGGCGCCGTGCTGCTGGTGTCCGAGCACGGGGACGCCCGGCGGCGCGGGTTCTGGGCCTCGTGGCCGCAGACCGGCGCCCCGGCGGGGCAGTTGCTGGCGACCGGTGTGCTGTCGCTGCTGACCGCCGTGCTGTCGGACTCCGCGTTCGGGGCCTGGGGCTGGCGGATCCCGTTCCTGCTGTCCGGGGTGCTGGTGATCGTCGGCTTGTGGATTCGTCTCTCCGTCGACGAATCGCCGGTGTTCAAGCAGGCGCTGGAGCGGGCCGAGGCCCGCAAGGCGGACGCCGGCACGGAGCGGATGCCGGTCGTGGCGGTCCTGCGGCACCACTGGCGTGACGTGCTGGTGGCGATGGGGGCGCGCATGGCGGAGAACATCAGCTACTACGTGATCACCGCGTTCATCCTCGTGTACGCGACCACTTCCGCGGGGGTTTCGAAGCAGACCGCGCTCAACGCGGTGCTCGTCGCCTCGGCGATCCACTTCGCCGTCATCCCGGCCTGGGGCGCGCTGTCGGACCGGCTCGGCCGACGTCCGGTGTACCTGATCGGCGCGGTCGGGGTGGGGCTGTGGATGTTCCCGTTCTTCGCTCTCATCGACACCGGCGGTTTCGGCAGCCTGCTGCTGGCGGTGACCGTGGGTCTGGTGCTGCACGGGGCGATGTACGCGCCGCAGGCCGCCTTCTTCTCGGAGATGTTCGCGACCCGGATGCGCTACTCCGGCGCCTCCATCGGCGCCCAGTTCGCCTCCGTCGCGGCGGGCGCGCCGGCGCCGCTGATCGCCACCGCGCTGCTCGCGGACCACGGCAGCTCCACCCCGATCGCCCTGTACGTCATCGCGGCGAGCCTGCTGACGGTCGTCGCCGTGGCGGCGGCCAAGGAGACCCGCCACCGTGACCTGGCGGACGTGGCCCCGTCGGGTGACCCGGGAGGGCCCGTCGAGGCGGCCCCGGCCTCCCGGGACGCGCGCCCCGTCTGATCCGGCGCGGCGCCGGCCCCGTACGCTCCCCGGCGTACGGGGTCAGTGCCGCGCGGAGGGCGGAGTGCCCGCCGCCAGGCGGTGCAGGCGCAGGGCGAGCTGGATCTCCAGGGCCCGGGCCGGGCTCTGCCAGTCGTCGCCGAGGAGGCGGCCGACGCGTTCCAGCCGCTGGGCGACCGTGTTGACGTGGACGTGGAGCTCGTCCTTGGTGCGGGCGGGGCTCATGCCGCAGGCGAAGTAGGCGTCGAGGGTGCGCAGCAGTTCGGTGCCGCGCCGTTCGTCGTACGCGACGACCTGGCCGATGGTGCGGCCGACGAAGCCGGCGATGTCCCGCTCGCCGGCCAGCAGCAGCCCCAGGAAGCCGAAGTCCTCGGCGGCCGAGCCGTCGCCGGAGCGGCCGAGGAGGCGGAGGGCGTCGAGGCAGCGCCGGGCCTCCGCGTAGGCCGCCGCCACGGTGTCGGGGCGGGCGGTGAGGGGTTCGACCGGGGCGGAGGCGCCGACGGTGACCGGTGCGTGGACGGCCGTGCCCAGGTGCCGGGCGGTGCGCCGGGCCAGGTCGGCGGCGGTGTCGCCGGGGGCGAGGGGCAGCAGCAGGACGGTGCCGCCGTCACGTGCGGCGGCGAGGCCCTGTCGGGTGGCCGCGAGGTGGGAGGCCGCGGCCCACAGCCGTCTGCGGGCGTCCGCCTCCTCGTCGGCGTCGGCGGCGGAGCCCTCCAGCCGGGCGGCGAGCACGGCGTGGGTGGCGTCGAGGTCGGCGTGCAGCCGGGCGGCGCGCTCGCGCAGCAGGCGCGGGTCCCGGTCGCGGGCGTCGAGCAGGTCGTCGAGCAGCTCGCCGCGGACGCGCTGTTCGGCCTCGGCGGCGGAGCGGCGGGCGAGCAGCAGCAGCGAGGTGACCATGGCCGCGCGTTCCAGCGTGCGCTGGTCGACGGGGTCGAGGCCGGGGTGGCCGCGCAGGACGAGCGCGCCGAGGAGTTCGTCGCCTGCGACCACGGCGGCGATCCAGTCGTCCCGGTGCCGTACCGCGTGGCCTTCGGCCCGCGAGGACTCGAGGGCCGGGGCGGGTGCCGCGGTGGCCTCGGCGAACTCCACCGTGCCGTCCAGGACCTGGGAGACGGCGGCGGCCACGTCGTGCACCCCGCCCCCGCGCAGGACCAGCTCGGCCAGCCGGTCGTGGACGTCCGAGGCGCGCTCGATGACCGCGCTGCGGTCCTTGATGATCTCGTTGGCGCGCTCCAGGCCGGCGAGGGCCGAGCGGGTCTCGGCGAGCAGGTTGGCGGTGTCGATGGCGGCCGCCGCGAGGGCGGCGAAGGAACCCAGCAGGGCGGTCTGCTCCCGCTCGAAGACCCGGGCGCGCCGGTCCGCGGCGAACAGGACGCCGATGACGTGGTGCCCCAGCATCAGGGGCACGCCGAGGATCGCGACGAGCCCCTCGTCCCGTACGCCGGTGTCGATGCTGTGGGTGTGCCGGAAGCGGTCGTCGCGGAAGTAGTCGTCGGTGACGTAGGGGCGGGCGGTCTGGGCGACGAGGCCGCCGAGCCCCTCCCCCATGCCGAGGCGCAGCTGCTGGAAGCGGGCGGCGACCGAGCCCTCGGTGACCCGCATGTAGGTGTCGCCCCTGGCCGGGTCGTTCAGGCTGAGGTAGGCGACGTCGGTGCCGAGCAGGGAGCGGGCGCGCTGCACGATCGCCCGGAGCACGGCGTCCAGGTCGCGCAGTCCGGCGAGGTCGTGGGCGGTCTCGAAGAGGGCGGACAGCTCGGCCTCCCGGCGACGGCGGCCCTCCAGCTCCGCACGCACCCGCAGGGCGAGCACCTTGGCCCGCTGGAGGGCGGTGATCCGCTCGGTGGACAGTCCCTCGGCGCGGGCGAGCAGCACCGGCTGCTCGTACGCCTCGGCGGAGGCCCCGCGGGCCAGCAGCTCCAGGAACGGCGTCTCGGCGCCGCCGGTGGCGGGGCCGGCGTCGGGATGCGCCCGGTCCGGCGCTCCGGCCACGGGGGCGGGACGCTCGGCGGACTGCACGTGATCACGGGACATGCTCACAGGATTCCTCATCCCCCGGCCGCCCCGTCAGGCCTGTGGAAAACCCCGTCGGCCGACGGCCGGCCGCTGACGGCCGATGCCTCAGTGCGCGGTCCAGCCGCCGTCCAGGACCAGTGAGGTGCCGGTCACGAAGGACGCCCGCGGGCCGCAGAGGTAGGCCACCGCCTCGGCGACCTCCTCCGGCTCGATGAGCCGCCGGACGGCGCTGTCCCGCAGCATCACCTCGGACAGGACGCGTTCCTCGGGGATGCCGTGGGACCGGGCCTGGTCGGCGATCTGCTTCTCGACCAGCGGGGTGCGCACATAGGCGGGGTTCACACAGTTGGAGGTGACGCCATGGGGCGCGCCTTCGAGAGCGGTGGTCTTGGACAGTCCCTCCAAACCGTGTTTGGCGGCCACATAGGCGGACTTATAGGCCGAGGCGCGCAGTCCATGGACCGAGGACACATTGACGATGCGGCCCCATCCCTGGCCGTACATATGGGGCAGGGCGCCCCGGATGAGCCGGAAGGGCGCCTCCAGCATCACGGTGAGCACCGTGTGGAAGGCGTCGGGCGGGAACTCCTCGATGGGGCGGACCAGCTGCAGCCCGGCGTTGTTGACCAGCACGTCGGCACCCGCGGCGGCGCGTTCGGCGGCGTCCAGGTCGGTGAGGTCGAGGACGTGCGGCTCGACGACGCCCCCGAGGTCCGAGACCGCCTCGGCGAGCGTCTCCAGGCCCGCGGCGTCCCGGTCGACGGCTCTGACCTCGGCCCCGGCGGCCGCGAGCCGCAGCGCACAGGCGCGGCCGATGCCGCCGGCGGCGCCGGTGACGAGGGCGGTACGGCCACCGAGGTCGAGCGGGGTGGCGTGGAGGGCCGGAAGGGCACGGGGCGCGGTCATGTCTCGACCCTAGGCAGCACCCGTATGCCGCCCCATGTGGTCAGGCCCTACAGTTCAGCCAAGCCCAGTGGGGTCGAACCATGTGGGTGCGTCGGACATGGCCTGCTTGATCCGGAGGTGCGCGAACTCGTCGAGCTCAGGCAGCGCGTCCACGGCGAACCAGCCGACGTCCAGCGACTCGTCGTCGTTGACCCGCGCCTCGCCGCCGAGGGCACGGCAGCGGAAGGTGATGTCCATGTACTGGCAGACGTCGCCATTGCCGTACGTCACCGGGTCCAGCGCCTGGACCAGGACGACCCGCTCGACGGCACAGCGCACCGCGGTCTCCTCCTCGACCTCCCGTACGGCGCAGGCCGCGGGCTGCTCCCCGGGATCGGGGATGCCGCCGATCACCGACCACTTGCGGGTGTCGGTCCGGCGGTTCAGCAGAACCCTGCCCTCGTCGTCGAAGACGAGCGCGGTGACCCCGGGAAGCCAGAGCAGTTGATGACCGGCGGAGGCGCGCAGGGTGCGGATGAAGTCAGGGATAGCCATGTCCCCGACCCTAACCGGCCGGTCGGGGCCCTCTCCCTCGCTTCAGGGAACGTGCGGCGGACGTACTACCGCACGTCACCGGCGCGTCGCCCGCGCACCCCGGCGGCGACGGCCCAGCCCAGTGCGCCCGCGGCGACCAGCACGAGGGCGGCCTCCGGGAGGACGCCGAGGCGGGTGGCGGGGGTCTGCGAGGTGCGCAGCGGCACCTCCCGCACCAGCGAGTCGGCGACGAACATGCCGGTCCTCTGCGTGATCTCCCCGTCGGGCATGATGATCGCGCTGACCCCGCTGGTCACCGGCACGGTGACGGCGCGGCTGTGCTCCACGGCGCGGACCCGGGACATGGCGAGCTGCTGGTAGGTCATCTCGCTGCGGCCGAAGGTGGCGTTGTTGCTGGGCACCGAGATCAGCTGGGCGCCGGCGGTGACCGTGTCGCGCACCGCCCAGTCGAAGGCGGCCTCGTAGCAGGTGACCAGGCCGACGCCGGCGCCGTTCATGGTGAAGACGCCCGGCTCGCCGCCCCGGCTGAAGTCCCGGCGGACCATCGACGTCCACTCCTCGTTGATCGCCCCCACCAGCGAGCGCAGCGGAAGGTACTCGCCGAACGGCTGGATCTGCCGCTTGTCGTAGGTGTCGACGGGGCCCTTCGCCGGGTCCCAGAGGATCTGCTCGTTGAGCAGTTCGCCGTCCCTGTCGACCACGCCGCCGACCGAGACGGGCGCGCCGATGGCCTTGGCCGCCCTGTCGATGACGGCGCGCGCGTCGGCGTTGGTGAAGGGGTCGATGTCGGAGGAGTTCTCCGGCCACAGCACGATGTCGGGCTGCTCGGCCCTGCCGGCCGCGACGTCGGCGGCCAGGCGCTCCGTCTCCCGCGCGTGGTGATCGAGGACCGCGCGCCGCTGGGAGTTGAAGTCCAGGCCGAGGCGGGGCACATTGCCCTGGATGACGGCGACGGTCACGGTGCCGGCCTCGGCCTTGTCGCCGACCAGCGAGCGGGCGGCGAGGGCCGCCACCAGCGGCACGACGACGCTCAGCGCGCCGACGACCGCCGCGGCCCGCCGCAGGCCTCCGGTGCGCCGGGCCCGGAGGGCCAGCCTGACGATCTCATGGAGTCCGAAGCCGCACAACACGACGGCGAAGCCCAGCACCGGAGTGCCGCCGAGCGCGGCGAGCGGCAGGAAGACACCGTCCGCCTGCCCGAAGGCGACCTTGCCCCAGGGGAAGCCGCTGAACGGCACGCGCGCGCGCACCGCCTCCCCGGCGATCCACAGCGCCGCCGCCCACACCGGCCATCCGGGGAGTTTCGACACCGCGGCGACGCCCGCGCCGACCAGCGCGACGAAGACCGCCTCGATCACCACGAGGGCGATCCACGGGCCGGGACCGACCTCCACCCCGGTCCACACCAGCAGCGGCAGCAGGAAGCCGAGGCCGAAGAGGTAGCCGAGACCGAGCGCCGCCTTCCAGCTCCGGCCGCGCAGCACCCGGCCGAAGACGGCGAAGGCGGGCACGGCCAGCCACCACAGGGTGCGCGGCGGGAAGCTGACGTAGAGGAGCAGGCCCGAGAGCGCGGCTGCGGCGGCCGGGAGGAGGCGCACGAGCCACCTGCCCCGCGCCGGGGGCGCGGTCTGCGGCGGTTTCGGGTCCGACTCGCCGACGGAGGTTGCGGTGACGGTCACTCCGGGAGTCTACGGCGCGTGACCTGGTGGCCGACAGCACGGTCGGCGGGGCGGAGGAGGCCGGGCGGGCCCGCGCTTGCCCGGGTGTGCGGGGTGGGTTCCACGGCGAGGGCTTCGGCCGGTCCGGACGCGGCGGGGGTCGCGGTGCCGGGGTCCGCGCGGCCCGGCCGCCGATCACGGCGGCGGGGCCGGGAGCGGCCGCCCCGAGGGCATGCCGCTCGCGGGCCGGGCCGTGGCCGCGGGCTGCGCGGCGGGCCGGACCGGCGCGGTGGTCAGTGGGTCGCGCCCGGTTGGTGGGGGCGGAGGCGGTCGCGGATGACCGTCACCGCCGCTTCCGCGTCGTCCACCGTCACCGTGAAGGTGTGGCCGTCCCACAGGCGCAGGATGACGCCCTCGCCACGGCGCACGACGACCGCCGTGCCCTTCTCGGGCCGCCAGCGGTAGCCCCAGCCGCCCCAGTGCCGCGGGGTGACGTGCGGGATGAACTCCGCGCCCACGACGTGCGCGAGCGGGATCCGGCGGCGGGGCACGCCGATGTGGCCGCAGCGCACCTCCAGGTGCTCCTCGTCGACCCGCAGCGCGACGTGCACGAAGGCGAGGGTGCCGAACAGGACCAGCAGCCCGGCGGCGATGCAGCCGACGACGGCCATGGCCAGCGGTGCGGCGCCGGCCGTCCACGCGGAGTCGACGGCCAGCGTGATGCCGAGCGCCAGGCAGGCGGCGCCGATCAGCGCCAGGAGCCACTGGAAGCGGTTGGTCGCGCGACCGGTCCAGACCCCGGAGTACGGGGCGTGCTCGCCGTGGCGGTGGTCCCTCATGGATTCGAGGTTACTCAGGATCCGCTCAGTGGGTACCGCGCAGCACAGCGTTACTGCGCCGTCCGGGTGGCGGCGGCCTGCCGCAGCAGCCGGCCCTCCGCGTAGGTGAGGGCGGCCGTGGGGAGGGCGCCCTCGCGTCCGCTCAGCAGCACCGTCAGGGCGCCGCTCGCCGGTGCCCCGGGGGCGGGCTGCTCGCCGAGGCGGCGCAGGGCCTGGGCGGCCACCGCTCCGGCGGAGCCGTGCAGGGCGAGCGGCGGCCGGCCGGGGCGCTGCACGGCGGCCCGGATGCGCTCGGCGACCAGTTCGTAGTGGGTGCAGCCCAGGACGACGGTCGTCACATCGTCCGGGGTCAGCTCGGCGGCGGCGGCGACGGCGGCGTCGATCGCCGTCTCGTCCGCGCGCTCCACGGCCTCGGCGAGTCCCCGGCACGGCACCTCCGTGACGGCGACGCCGTCGGCGAAGTTCTCGATCAGGTCCCGCTGGTAGGGGCTGCCGGTCGTGGCCGGTGTGGCCCAGATCGCCAGCGGTCCGCCGCCGGCCGCAGCCGGTTTGATCGCCGGGACGGTGCCGATGACCGGCAGACCGGGCTCGAGGCGGGCGCGCAGGGCGGTGAGGGCGTGCACCGTGGCGGTGTTGCAGCCGACGATCAGCGCGTCGGGCCGGTGCGCGGCCGCCGCCTCGGCGACGGCGAGGGCTCGCCCGGTGAGGTCCTCCGGGGTTCTGGGCCCCCAGGGCATGCCGTCGGGGTCGAGGGAGAGGACGAGATCGGCGTCGGGGCGCAGGCGCCGCACCGCGGCGGTGGCCGCCAGCAGGCCGATTCCGGAGTCCATGAGCGCGATCTTCACCCGGCCACGATAGACGATGAGCCGCTTCGGACCCCTGCCGTGGGGCAGACTGCGGCAGGTGAGCGCCATCGTGTGGAGTGCCGCCGGATCACTCGCCGCCTGGGGGTGGCTGCTGCTCTGCCAGGGCTTCTTCTGGCGTACGGACGTGCGGCTCCCGCCGTCCCGCGACCCGGGGACCTGGCCGTCGGTGTGCGTCGTGGTCCCCGCGCGCGACGAGGCGGCGGTGCTTCCCGCGAGCCTGCCCTCGCTGCTCGCCCAGGACTATCCGGGCCGGGCCGAGGTCTTCCTCGTCGACGACGGCAGCACGGACGGCACCGGGGAGCTCGCGCGGGAGCTCGCGGACCGGCACGGCGGGCTGCCGCTCACGGTGGACTCCCCGGGTGAGCCGCCCGCCGGCTGGACCGGCAAGCTGTGGGCGGTGCGGCACGGCGTCGGACTGGCACGCGCGCGGGACCCCGAGTACCTGCTGCTGACGGACGCCGACATCGCGCACGCCCCGGACGGTCTGCGCCGGCTGGTGGCGGCGGCCCGCACCGGAGGGTTCGACGTCGTGTCGCAGATGGCCCGGCTGCGGGTGGAGAGTCTCGGGGAACGCCTGGTCGTGCCGGCGTTCGTCTACTTCTTCGCGCAGCTGTACCCGTTCCGCCGGATCGGACGGGAGGGGACCCGGACGGCCGCCGCGGCGGGCGGCTGTGTGCTGCTGCGTGCCGAGGCGGCCGGGCGGGCGCGGATCCCGGACGCGATCCGGCAGGCCGTCATCGACGACGTGGCGCTGGCCCGCGCGGTGAAGCGGAGCGGCGGGCGGGTCTGGCTGGGGCTCGCGGACCGGGTGGACAGCGTGCGCCCGTATCCGCGGCTGCGCGATCTGTGGCGCATGGTGGCGCGGAGCGCGTACGCGCAGCTGCGGCACAGCCCGGTGCTGCTGGCCGGTACGGTCGCCGGGCTGACCCTGGTGTATCTGGTGCCGCCCGTCGCGGTGGCCGCGGGCGCGGTGGCGGGGGACGGGGCGGCGACGGTCCTCGGTGCGGCGGCCTGGCTGATGATGGCGGGCACGTACGTCCCGATGCTCCGTTACTACCGGCAGCCGCTGTGGCTCGCTCCCCTGCTGCCGTTCACCGCGTTCCTGTACCTGCTGATGACGGTCGACTCGGCGGTGCGGCACCACCGGGGGCGCGGCGCGGCCTGGAAGGGCCGCACCTACGCGCGTCCGGACGCCGTGCCCGAGGAGGGCTGACCGCCCGTCACCTCGCCTCACTTGCGGCCGGGGGTCCAGTTCATGCCCCACCCGTAGGCGTGGTCGACGGTGCGCTGCGGGCTCACTCCACGCTCGGGGACCAGATAGCGGGCCTCGCGCCGGACGACGAGTTCGCCGCCGCCGGTGTTGGTGATCAGGGCGAGCGCGCACACGGTCGAGGGGACGGTGCACTCGTCGAGGGAGAAGTCGATCGGTGCGCCGTGCTGCGGCCGGAGGGTGACCGTGGCGTGCAGGTCGGCGAAGGAGCGGGCGCCCTCGTAGATGGTGACGAAGACGAGGACGCGCCGGAGGAGGTGCTTGTGGTCGAGGTTGACGGTGAGGTTCTCGCCGCTCGCCACGGCGCCGGTGCGGTCGTCGCCGTCCAGGTGGATGAAGGGGGGCTGGTGCAGCGCTCCGAAGGCGTTGCCGAGGGCCTGGACGACGCCCTTGCGTCCGTCGGTGAGCTCGAACAGGGCGCACAGGTCGAGGTCGAGGTCGGAGTGCACGGCGACCGGGCGGCCCAGCTTGCCGGCCCAGCCCGAGAACTGCTTGCGGACCTCCCAGTTGAGGTTCACGTGCAGGGTGCCCGAGGTGCCGCCCTGTTTGGCCAGGGAGACGGAGGGGGACGCCTTGGTGAGCGTCACCTTCGTCAGCCGGACCGGCGCGGGGGGCGCGGACGGCACGGGCGGTGCGACCGGAGGAGGCACGGTGACCGGGGGTGCGACGGGCGGCGCCGGCGCCGCGGGGGCGGCGGGGGGCGTGGGAGTGCGCTGCGGCTCGTCCACCGTGATGCCGTAGTCGGTGGCGAGGCCCTCGAGCCCGCTGCTGTAGCCCTGGCCGACGGCGCGGAACTTCCAGGCGCCCTGGCGCCGGTAGAACTCGCCGAGGACGAACGCCGTCTCGGTGGTCGCGCCCGTGCTGTCGAAGCGGGCCGCCACGGTGCCGTTCGCGGCGTCCTCGACCTCGATGCACAGGTCCGGGACCTGTCCGAACGTGCCGCCGTCGCAGGAGGCGGCCAGGATCACCGTCTCGATGCCGGGCTCCACGCGCGCGAGGTCGACGAGCAGGGTGTCGGTGACCCGCCCTCCCGTCTCCCGCTTGCCCTCGTGGCGCACGGCGCCGGAGGAGTGGGCGGGCTGGTTGTAGAAGACGAAGTCGTCGTCGGAGCGGACCTTCCCGCCGGCCAGCAGGAGGGCCGAGGCGTCCGTGTCGGGTACGCCGGGGCCGGAGCGCCGGCCCACGTCCACCCGCAGCGCCGTCGTCGGCACCGGTGTGTTCGATCCCTTCGGCATTGACATGTCCGCCCCCATCACGGGTCGCCGCGCCAGGTCGGGTCCCGGCGTCCGTCGGTCTTCGTCCGCACAACTTATTCCTCCGCGCGGGGAGCTCCCACGGGGAGTGTGCGGGAACCGGTGGCCAACCGCCGGTAACCGGCCCGGAACTCGGCCTTTACACGAAATATGCCTGCCGATGTGCCCGTTTTCCATAAGTTCGCTCGTATTGGGGATCCCCGGTCACGGCGGGCATGGAAAACAACCCTCTTATCGGACTCCCCAACCAGCACATCGTGGGCTTAACTTATGTGCCATGACCTCCCCCCGCTCCACTTATGGCGGCGGCTACTACTCCGCTGCCTTCCCGGACACCCCGATCTACGACTCGCTCGTCGCCGAGCGGGGTACCCCGCAGATCGCCCCGATCCGGGTCCCCGCCGCGTACGAGGCGCCGGCCAGTCATCTGCCCGCCCTCCCCTCGGCGTTGCCCGCCCTCCCGGCGGCCCCGTCCCAGCCCTCCTACGGCTACCCGCAGGCGCCGCAGCCCGCCCCGCTCCAGCAGGCGCCCGCGGCGTACATCCCGCAGCAGGCCACCGCGCCGCGCGGCTACCCCGGCCCCCAGCCGCAGCCGCCGCGTCCGGTCCAGCCCGCCGGCTACGAGGCGATGCGCCCCGCGGCCCCGCGGCCGGGTCCCGCTCCTTACCAGGACCCGTACAACAGCCAGCAGTACCGCGGGTACTGAGCCCGCCCGGGGCCGTCGTGCCGTACGGCACGACGGCCCCGCGGGCATGCCCGTCCGCATCCGACTCGCCGGAGGCCCCCGAGGCCGCTTCCGGCTGCCCCGGGGGAGGGGGACCGGACTTCCGCCCGACGGGGCGGGGAACGCGGTGGCGCCTCGGACGGCGGCGCCCGGCTGTCCGCGCCGGGAACGGAGGCACCGGCGTCGTCGTGGAGGTCCGCACGCCGCGGTTCCCGTCGCGGGTGCGGGAACAGGGCCCCGGGCTCGCGCGTTGGCCTTACACGAGAGATCCGTGAAAGGACCCGCGGGGGAAGGGGGCGCGGCCCGTGCGAGCGATCAGCGGACTCCGGCGCTGGCGGCACAACCCGTTGTGCCGCGGGACCGACCTGGCCGAGGCCTGGACGGCGTTCGCGGCGCTGCTGCTCCTCCTCGTCGCCGTCCCGGTGGCCGGCGTCCTCGTCGGAGGCGCCGTCCAGGACGCCCTGCAGCGCTCCGTCCGCGCCCAGCACCAGTCCCGGCACCTGGTGACGGCCACGGTGGTGCGCATGCCGGATCCGTCCCCGCCGGCCGCCGATCCGGAGACACCCGTCGGCGGGGAGCCGCGCCACCGCGTCCTCGCCCACTGGACCGCGCCGGACGGCACCGAGCGGAGCGGGCCGGTGCCGACGCGCCTGGAGGACCCCCGGCCGGGCGACCGCTTCCGGACGTGGACCGACAGGCATGGGACGACGGTGGCCCGCCCCCTGGACACCGCGACGGCCACGACGCACGCCGTGCTCGCCGGCGTCGGCGCCGCCCTGGTGACCGCGGCCCTCGTCGAGGGCTTCAGACGGCTGGCCGTCTGGTGCATGGTCCGCCGCCGGTACGCGCGTTGGGACCGGGCGTGGGAGAGTGCGGGCCCGGACTGGGGCAGGACCGGGGCCGGCAGCTGACCGACGTCACGGCTCCGGTCAACCCGGCGCCCGCGCGCACGCTACGGTGGTCCGGCCGAACCGATCGGCGACGACACACGCGCGAACGAGCCACGTACGACAAGGTGGGGGCACAGCTACGCCATGGCACAGGGCACGGTCCAGGTGACGCACACCGGCACATCGAGGTGGCGACGCCGCACGGGTGAGTACGCATCGCTCGCCGCCGCCCTGGAGGCCGCGGCCGAGGGCGACGTGCTCACCGTCGCTCCCGGGACCTACCGGGAGAACCTCGTCGTGGAGCGGGCGGTGACCCTGCGCGGCCCCGAGGGCTCACCCGGCTCGGTGCGCATCGCGCCCCCGGACGGCGTTCCGCTGACCGTGCGCGCCTCGGCGGTGGTCCAGGACCTGCACGTGGAGGGGCAGGACGCCACCGCCCCGGCCGTGCTGGTCGAGGAGGGCACTCCGGAACTGCGCGACATACGCGTGGTCGCCCGGGCCGCGGCCGGCATCGAGGTGCGCGGCGGCGCCCGGCCCACGGTGCGCCGCTGCACGGTCGACAATCCGGCGGGCGCCGGCATCGCCGTGGTCGACGGCGGGGGCGGGGTGTTCGAGGAGTGCGAGGTGGTCGCCGCGGGGCAGGCGGGGGTCGCGGTGCGCGGCGGCGCCCGTCCCCGCCTTGAGCGTTGCCGGGTGCACCACGCCTCGGGCTCGGGACTGACCGCGACCGGGGAGAACTCGGCGCTCGAGGCCGTGGGTTGCGAGGTCTACGAGGTGCGGGGCAGCGGTGTCCAGGTCACCGGTCGCGCCACCGCGCACCTCACCGACTGCGAGGTGCACCGGACGACCGGGGACGGGGTCACGCTCGACACGGACGCGGTGCTGACGCTGGCCGACTGCCGCATCCACGACGTCCCGGAGAACGCGGTCGACCTGCGGTCCCGTTCGGTGCTCACCCTGACCCGCACCAGCGTGCGGCGGTTCGGCCGCAACGGTCTGTCGGTGTGGGACCCGGGCACGCGCGTGGACGCCAACCAGTGCGAGATCTTCGACAGCACCGGCGACTACCCGGCGGTGTGGGTGAGCGACGGCGCCACCGCCGTACTGGACTCCTGCCGGGTGCACGACGTGCCGGACGCCCTGTTCGTGCTCGACCGCGGCTCCCGCGCGGACGTCGTCGACAGCGATCTGACGCAGGTGCGCAACACGGCCGTGTCGGTGAGCGACGGCGCCACCGCACAGCTCGACGACTGCCGGATCCGGGAGGCGGCGACGGGCGCCTGGTTCCGCGACCACGGCAGCGGCGGCACCCTCGGCAACTGCTCCCTGGACGCCGTGCAGACCGGCGTGATCGTCACCAAGGGCGCCGACCCCACCGTCGAGCGCTGCACCGTCGGCTCCCCCGCCGAGGCCGGCGTCTACGTCTCCGCCGGCGGCCGCGGCACCTTCGTGAACTGCCGGGTCACGGACAGCGGCGGCTACGGCTTCCACGTGATCGACGGCAGCCGTACGACGCTGCGGAAGTGCCGTACGGAGCGCTGCGCGCGCGGTGGGTACGAGTTCGCCGAGGGCGACGCGGCGTCCGGCTCGGGCGGTCCCGTCGTGGAGGACTGCACCAGTGACGAGAGCGGGGGTCCGAGGCCGCCGGCGTCGCCGGAGCCGGCCGTGCAGCCGGTGGGCCGCACCACCGGTCTGCTGAGCACGGTCCCCGCCGCCCGGACGGCCGAGCCGGCACCGCCCGCTCCCGCCCCCGGGCCGGAGCGGGAGACCCGCACGTCCAAGGCCGTGCTCGGGGAACTCGACGCGCTGGTGGGCCTGGAGAGCGTCAAGCGCGAGGTGCGCGCCCTCACCGACATGATCGAGGTGGGCCGGCGCCGGCAGCGGGCGGGCCTGAAGGCGGCGTCGGTCAAACGGCATCTGGTGTTCACGGGCTCCCCCGGCACGGGCAAGACCACCGTCGCCCGTCTGTACGGCGAGATCCTCGCCTCGCTCGGGGTGCTGGAGCAGGGGCACCTGGTCGAGGTGTCCCGGGTGGACCTGGTCGGCGAGCACATCGGTTCCACGGCGATCCGCACCCAGGAGGCGTTCGACAAGGCGCGCGGCGGTGTGCTGTTCATCGACGAGGCGTACGCGCTCTCCCCGGAGGACGCCGGGCGCGACTTCGGCAAGGAGGCCATCGACACGCTGGTGAAGCTGATGGAGGACCAGCGGGACGCGGTGGTGGTGATCGTGGCCGGATACACGGCCGAGATGGAGCGGTTCCTGTCGGTCAACCCGGGCGTCGCGTCCCGTTTCTCACGGACGATCACCTTCGGCGACTACGGCCCCGAGGAGCTGCTGCGGATCGTGCGGCAGCAGGCCGAGGAGCACGAGTACCGGCTGGCGCCGGGCGCCGACGAGGCGGTGCTGGCGTACTTCGCCGACCTCCCCAAGGGGCCCGCGTTCGGCAACGGGCGCACCGCGCGGCAGACTTTCGAGGCGATGGTCGAGCGGCACGCGAGCCGGGTGGCCCAGCTCGACGAGCCGACCACCGACGACCTGACCCTCCTCTACGCCGAGGACCTGCCCGTGCTGCCCTGAGCGCCGTCGGGCTCCCCCGCGTGCCGGGGCGCCGGCACCTCGGGACGCAGACGGGCGAGGAGGCGGCGGCGTTCCTCGGCGAACGCCGGGTCGGTCTGGTAGCCGGAGTGGCCGAGGATCGGCGCGGGCAGGGGGTGGGTCTCGGTGCGGCCGTAGGCGAGGGGGTCCTTGAGCGCGGGGCGGTCCACGTCGGGGCCGCGATCGCCGGGCAGCCGCATCGGGCCGCCGATGGGGTCGGTGCGCCGGTGGAGGTTGCGCCAGCAGTCGACCTCCCGGTGCAGGGAGCTGAGCGCGTCCGGTCCGAAGTGGGCGGGGAACCAGCGGCCGTACAGCCGCTCCAGCGGGGAGCCGTAGGTCAGCAGCGCGACGCGTCTGCGGGTGGACCGCGGGAGCTGCCAGGCCGTGGCGGCGGCGAGGACGCTGCCCTGGGAGTGGCCGGAGATCACCAGCCGGCCGCCGGTGGCCCGGGTCCAGGTGGCGATGCGCCAGGTCAGGTCGGGCACCGCGCGCTCGGCGTAGCAGGGCGGCGCGAAGGGGTGCGCGGCGCGCGGCCAGAAGGTGCCGACGTCCCACAGGATGCCGATGGTGCGCCGCGCGGAGGCGTCCTTGTAGGCGCGGCGGCCCCAGGTGACGAAGAGGACGAAGCCGAGTCCGATCAGCCAGGAGCCCAGCGCCTGCGCGGTCTCGGCGGCGCCGTGGACCACGGCGTACGAGTCCCGCGTCGCCTCGCTGGGTGTCTCGTCGGTGGTCAGGGCGCCGACGAGGGCGGCGGCGCCCAGCAGCAGGGTCGCGGCGGAGGTGACGGCGAGGACGCGCGGTCCGCGGTCGGTGAGCGCGGCCACGGCGCGCACGGAGGCGATGCGGCGGGTGCGGCCGGGGTCGCCCGTCTCGCCGGGGTACTCGCGTTCCACGGCGGCGCGCTCCCCCCGGGCGATGCGCCAGGCGCGCCGGGCGAGCCAGCCGCACAGCACCAGCAGCAGCAGGAGCAGCGGCGGGATCACGGACGCCTGCCAGGTGAGCAGCACCGGCGGGCCGGGGATCGAGGTCCCGGTGCCGTCCAGCCAGTCGGAGACCCGCTGGGAGACGCCGCCGGACATGACGCCGCCCAGCGCGCAGGCGAGCATGGCGACCGCCGGCCCGGCCAGGCCGCGCATCGCGGCGCGCCGGTCGGGGTCGGTGCGGTGCAGGCTGTGGGCGACTCCGGCGAGCACGATCACCAGCAGGCCCTGGGCGAGGGCGAGGGCGCCGAAGGTGACGTCGCCCGGCAGCCTGCCCGCCGACTCCCAGCCGGGGCGCTCCCACCCGGCGTAGAGCAGGGTGAGGGCGAGCAGGACGAGCGCGGCGAGCGGCAGGCACCGCACCAGGCGCCGGTCGAGTTCGCCGTCCAGACGGCGTTCGGTGCGGCCCCGGCGGCACACCACCGCCACCACGACGCCCGCCCCGACGGCCAGCGCCGTCTCCAGGAGGATCCCGAGGACGCCCAGGACGACCGGGCCGCCCGGCCCGCGGTCGTGGCGGGCGGCGGCGGAGCCGACCGCGGCGGCGACCGTCAGCAGTCCGGCGGCGGTGTGCGCGGCGCGCAGCCGGGCGACCAGGCGCCGGCCGTACCAGAAGCCGGGCCGGCCCAGTGCGGTGTGCCCGTCCCCCTCCTCGGGCCCGGGCTCGTGGGTCATCGGCTGCTGGGACTCGTAGGCGCTCCAGGTGCGCAGGGACAGGAACCACAGCAGGCCGGTGAGGGCGGCGGGCACCAGGGAGGCGAGCGCCAGCCTGCGGCCCGGTGTGCTCCACCAGCCGCCGTCGGACGCCCGGGGCGAGAGGAAGCCGAGCCAGGAGTGCCGTGCGGCGCACGCGTGCGTGCCCGCGCACTGCCAGGCGGCCAGGTCGAGGGCGACCTCGCAGGCGGCCGCGACGAGCAGCACCGTCAGGCTCAGTCCGGTCAGCCGCACCAGCAGCCCGTACAGCCGGACCGTGCGCCGGCGACCGTGGGCGGTGGGGCGCATCCAGTGGGCGAGGTTGACCACCATGAAGGGGAGCAGCAGCAGCCACAGGGCGCGGGTGCCGTTCCCGGAGGTGAGGTTGCACCAGACGTAGGCCTCGGGGACGGGCCCCTCGCGTCGTCCGGCGGGTCGCCGCTCCGCGTCGACGTCGTCGGCGCGGCGGAACACGGCGGCGATGTCGTCACCGGTGATCCGGACCGTGCGCGGATCGTCGAGCATCTCCTCGGGGGTGGTGCCGCCCACTCCGTGGACCAGGAGTTCCAAGGAGGTCCCGGGCTCCCCGGGCCGCGTCGCGGGTCCCTCGGTACCCTCGGCCGGTCCGTGCGGCTGCGCGTTCCCCATGCTTCGCACCTCCCCCGTGACGCCCCGTCGGCTCCGTCCGTGCGGGCACGGGACCGCCCGCGGCGGAACGGCCCGCGCCTCTCGTCACGTAATCTCCCCGTTCCGTGCGACGGGCAAGCGGCATGCGGGGCGTCAATGACATGAGCGCGACGAGACACTGGTGACGCCGGCCGGGGCACGGCGTGCGAGGATGGGACGCCCGCGCACCGATGACGGGCGGAAACCCGCTCGTCGCGGAGAGTGCGGGGCGGGTCGGGCGGTTTGCGGCGAAAGGACCGGAGCGTACGTGAGCGAGAATCAGAACCTGCTCGCGGAGCAGCGGCGCACCCTGATCCTCGACGAGGTCCGGCGCCGGGGCGGGGTCCGGGTCAACGAGCTGACCCGCAAGCTCGGCGTGTCGGACATGACGGTCCGCCGCGACCTCGACGCGCTGGCCCGGCAGGGCGTGCTGGAGAAGGTGCACGGCGGCGCGGTCCCGGTGGTGGAGGCGAGTACGCACGAGCCCGGGTTCGAGGCCAAGTCGGGCCTGGAGCCGACCGCCAAGGAGGACATCGCGCGGGCGGCGGCCGAACTGGTCTCCCCCGGCGCGGCGATCGCGCTCTCGGGTGGTACGACGACGTTCGCGCTGGCGCACCGGCTGATCGACGTCCCCGACCTCACGGTGGTCACCAACTCGGTGCGGGTGGCCGATGTGTTCCACGCCGCGCAGCGCACGTCGGGGACCCGACAGGGCGCGGCCACGGTCGTCCTGACCGGCGGGGTGCGCACGCCGTCCGACTCGCTGGTGGGGCCGGTGGCCGACCAGGCGATCGCGGCGCTCCACTTCGACCTGCTGTTCCTCGGGGTGCACGGCATATCGGTGGAGGCGGGACTGTCGACGCCGAACCTCGCGGAGGCGGAGACCAACCGGCGTCTGGTGCAGTCGGCCCGGCGGGTGGTCGTGGTCGCCGACCACACCAAGTGGGGCACGGTGGGGCTGAGTTCGTTCGCCTCCCTGGAGCAGGTCGACACCCTGGTGACGGACTCCGGGCTGCCCGCGGGGGCACGCGCGGAGGTGTCCGAGCATCTGCGGCGGCTGGTGGTGGCGGGCGAGCCCGAGGCGTCCTCGAAGGCCGCGGACGTCTGACGGGCCTCCGGCCCGTCCACCGCCGGGTCCGGTCTCCGTCCAGGGGGTCACGTCCGCGGCCCGCCGTCCACGCCCCGCGGGGCACGAGTTCGTCCGGACCGCGCCCGTACGTCCGGTCTTCGGGCGGAAGACCGCCGTCGCGCCGGGGTCCGTCCACCGCGCGCTCGCGAAGGACGCGACCGGCCGGACGGAGTGGTCCGGCCGGTCACGCCGCCCCGCCCGCTCGACGACGGCGCGGGACGCGGGATCCGGCTCCGGGGCGACGCCCGCTTCCGCGAGACGGACCTCGTGAGCGAGGAGCCCGAGGGGTACGCCTACCGCGTCGGCGTGACGAACGCGCCGGGCGCCCGTGCCCCGGCCGAGGAGCGGCGGCCCGCCCCGGCCGGGGCGGGCACGCGGACGCCGTGGACGTTCGCGGCCGACGGCACGGCGCCCGTGCCGTCTCCTGCCGAGGGCCGCCCGGCCGGGACCGCGGCGGACGTTCCGCCCCGCGGTGACCTCGCCGGCCCGCCGGCTCGCGGGCGGCCCTCAGTCGGGCCAGACGCCGGTCCGCAGCAGGGACTCGATCGCCGCCGTGTACGGCGCGATGTCCAAGCCCTGCCCGGCCAGCCAGGCGTCCGAGTAGTACTTGTCCAGGTACCGGTCCCCGGGATCGCACAGCAGCGTCACCAGACTCCCCCGCCTGCCCTCCGCGACCATCTCCGCGACCAGTTTCAGCGCGCTCCACAGCCCGGTGCCGGTGGAGCCGCCCGCCTTGCGGCCGATGACCCGCTCCAGGGCCCGCACGGCGGCGACACTGGCCGCGTCGGGCACCTTCATCATCCGGTCGATCGCGCCGGGCACGAAGCTCGGCTCCATACGGGGCCGGCCGATGCCCTCGATACGGGAGCCGCGGTCGCAGGCGACGTCCGGATCGCCGGTGGTCCAGCCCTGGAAGAAGCACGAGTTCTCCGGGTCGGCGACACAGATGCGGGTGTCGTACTGCATGTAGTGGACGTAGCGCGCGAGGGTCGCCGAGGTGCCGCCGGTGCCGGCCGTGGCGACGATCCACGCGGGTTCCGGGAAGCGCTCCAGCTCCAGCTGGCGGAAGATCGATTCGGCGATGTTGTTGTTGCCCCGCCAGTCCGTGGCCCGCTCCGCGTAGGTGAACTGGTCCATGTAGTGGCCGCCGGTCTCCGCCGCGAGGGCGGCGGACGCCTCGTACATCGTGCGGGGGTCGTCCACGAAGTGGCACCGGCCGCCGTGGAACTCGATCAGGCGGCACTTCTCGGCGCTCGTCGTGCGCGGCATGACGGCGATGAAGGGCACGCCGATCAGCTTCGCGAAGTACGCCTCCGACACGGCCGTGGAACCGCTGGACGCCTCGATCACCGGGCGGCCCGGACGGATCCAGCCGTTGCAGAGCCCGTAGAGGAAGAGCGAACGGGCCAGCCGGTGCTTGAGGCTGCCGGTCGGGTGGGTCGACTCGTCCTTCAGGTAGAGGTCGATGCCCCACCGCTCGGGCAGCGGAAAGCGCAGCAGGTGGGTGTCGGCCGAGCGGTTGGCGTCGGCCTGCACCCTGCGCACGGCCTCTTTCAGCCAGGACCGGTAGGCGGCGTCGCTGTGGTCGACGTCGAGGGTGGCGCCGGTCGGGGTCTGTCGGGGAGTGCTCACGGCGGGGCTCCTTACGCTGAGCGCCGACGGCGTCCCGCGCGGTCGGCACCCCGATCATAGGCACCCTCCGCACCCCCTCTCACCTGCATAAACACTCCTTTGAGCCACTCAAAGGCACCCCTGGGGAGCGCAGGGGGCGACAGGGGGGCGCACGGGCGCGAGTGCTCCCCGGGCCCGGGGAACAAAGGTGCGCGCACTGGTGCTCGGCGGCGGGTGCGGGCAGACTGCACCGGCGTGAGCAGGGCCCCGTACGGGGGCACACTGGAGCTGGGCAGGAGCCGGCCCGTGGAGCACGGTCCGGCACACCGACGCGCACAAGGGGGCGGGCGGCATGGCGGAGCCGGAGTTCACGGCCACGGGCGTGCGGATCGGCAAGCGGCTGCGTTCGCTCACCCGGGCCGGCCAGGTCCGGATCAGCGAGGGCCGACTGGAGCTGCTCACCAGCTACGGCAGCGAGATCGACAGCGCGCCGGTGCAGGCGGTACGGGCGTCCAGGCCCTGGTTCGCACCCGAGGACCGGGCGCTCGCGGACCTCAACGGCAAGCGGTACTCGCTGACCCTGGGCGACCACGAGCCCGCGCCGGGCGAACCCGGCCCGCCGGCCGCCCGCCGTTTCATCGAGGCCGTACGCCGGGCGTCGGGGCGCGGCGCCTGAGATGCCCGTGACTTGCGTCACTTCACCTCGTGCGCCACGCTGGTCTCACGTCACTCTGGGTTTACCGGCGATAACGCTGCGAACCAGCCCGCCGGCCACGACAGCAGGCGGCAGCGTCACGCAGGCGCCCTGCTGGATCCGTCTTCCGTGTTCTTCCGGACCTCACGTCGGGGAGTCGCAGCCGTGATCACTCACCCAAGCAGGCACTGCGCGGTGGAGCTCCAAGCCCTGCCGTCGCGGATCGGCCAGGTCCGCAGAATCGTATCTGCGCAGTTGCGCTACTGGCACATGGACTCGTTGATAGACCGGGCCTCGCTCGGCGTCACGGAGTTGTTGTCCAACGTCCACCGGCACGCCCTGCCCGACAAGACGTGCACCGTCGAGATCGAGCTGCTGCTCGACCGGCTCAAGGTCTCGGTGCGCGACCACGACCCGCGCCTGCCGGTCGTGGCGGACGCCAGCCCGCTCGCCACGTGCGGGCGCGGGCTGGCGATGGTCGCCGCGATGAGCGAGAGCTGGGGCGCGGTGCCGGACGGCGCGTCCGGCAAGATCGTGTGGTTCACCCTGCCGACGCCGGCCGCGGCCGCCGCGCCCGCCTGGGACCGGCGGCCGCGGATCACGGCCGGTGAGCCCGCCGACCACCGCTTCGCGGAGGTCGCCCTCGTGGAACGCACCACCGGGGACCGCCACTCCGAACGGGCCCCGGCCCGCTCCGCCGTCCCCGGCTGACCGCTCCGCGATCCGCGGACGGCCGGCGCCCGTCTCGGCGCCCTGCGGGCCCGGGAGGCGCCCCCGGCGGCGGAGCGCCTCCCGCCCTTGAGGGAGGCGCCCCGCGAGCGCCGGGCCGCGCGGCCCCGCCCCGGCTCACACCCGCGCCACGATCCCCGCGAACGCACCGGCGCTCCTCGTGGTCATCGCCCGCTCCCCTCGCCGCGCCGGTCGAACCGCTCGTCCAGGACCGAGAGCCGACGCCGGTACTCGTCCTCGTCGATCTCGCCGGAGGCGAAGCGGCGACCGAGCACCGCGAGGGGCGAGTCGTCCTCCGCCTCGGGCCGTCCGGCCCGGGGCCACGGCGTCCCCGCCCCACCGTGCGACGCGGCAGGGCGACGCCGCCGCCGACGGCCAGGGGACGGATCAGGGCGAGGAACAGGATCCACAGGCCGGGCCCGCCGTCACCGGAGTCCGCCGGGGTCCGCATGATCGTCGGCTCCTCGGACGCGCTGCCTCGTCGCTCCTTGCGCGACGCCTCCGAGGGCCGTCCCACGAGGGGGCCGGTTCGTCGTACGCCCGGCGGCACCGCGTACGCTCCGCGGAAAGTCCACGGACGGCCGCGTTCCCCGGGAAGCACTCGACGGTGCGGGCGGCCGGGGCGGCGCGGCGCTCGCCGCGGCCGCCGCGGACACCGCCCGCCGGGAGCCGGCGCGCTTCTCGTTCCGGGGACACGACGCGCCCGGGACGGACGCCGCGGTCTTCCGGGTGCCGCACGTGTCGGCACCCGGAGCGGAACCGGCTGCCCCGGGGGG
This sequence comes from Streptomyces caelestis, assembly GCF_001279005.1. Classification (GTDB taxonomy): domain Bacteria; phylum Actinomycetota; class Actinomycetes; order Streptomycetales; family Streptomycetaceae; genus Streptomyces; species Streptomyces heliomycini. The sequence goes on along the minus strand of NZ_LGCN01000196.1, from coordinate 230,562 downwards.
CGTCAGTGGCGAGCGCGGTCCCCGCCGTCCCCGGCGCCGTGCCGCACGTGTCAGTCCCCGGGGCGCCCGTCCTGTCCGAGAACCCCGTCCGGGCCCTCGCCGTGGCCCGGCCCCGGGGGCCGGCCACGGAGCGGGCGGTCAGCCGGACTGGTCGCTGTCCTTCATCGCGCCCCAGCCGTGCCAGCGCTCGACCTCGAGCCGGCCGCTGACCCGCGTCCGCTCCCGGTCGGGGTACGGGTTGCCGGTGTAGTGCCGGGAGAGGCGGTCGATGTCGGCCAGGTCCTCGTCGTCGTAGATCTCGGTCACCCGGCCGAGCAGGGTGACATGGGTGTACCAGTCGTCGCCGGCCAGGACGGTGAGGGTGACGCGGGGGTCACGGCGGACGTGCTTCAGGCGCACCCGGCCCTCGTCGAAGTTGATCAGCGCGCGGCCGTCCTCCCACAGGTACCAGGTGGGGGTGGACACGGGCGCGCCGTCGGAGCGCAGCGTGGCCATGACGCAGGGGTTGGGCTTGCGCAGCAGTTCCTGCGCCTCGGGGGGAAGCGGGGGCTTGGACACTGCGGACTCCTTCGTGCTCGCGGCTCGGCCGATCAGGTGGTCGGGTCGTCGTCGAAACTGGCGTAGTAGGCGGCGGCCATGTCCTCGTCGCCGTGGCCCCGCGCGTCGGCCCGCTCGAACCGTTCGGCGCTCGCGGCGGCCACGTCCAGGCGGACCCCGTGCTGTTCACCGGCCCGCACGATCAGTCTGGCGTCCTTCGCCGCGGTCGTCACGGCGAACTGGGCCGGGGACAGCCGCCCGTCGAGGATCATCCCGGCCTTGGCGTGCAGGTAGCCCATGTCGAGCGGACCGCCGGCGATGAGGTCGAAGAAGCCGTCCGGTGCGACGTCGAGTGCCTTGGCCAGGGCCAGGGCCTCACCGGCGGCGGTGGTCGCGGCGAGCACCCAGCTGTTGGCGACCAGTTTCAGGCGGGTCGCCGCGGCCGTGGCGCCGTCCTCCCCCGCCCACACGGTGCGGGCGCCCACGGCGTCGAACACCGGGGTCACCCTGTCCCGGCCCTCGGCGGGGCCGGCCGCGAGCACGGTCAGCTGTCCGGTCTCGGCGGGCTGACGGGTGCCCAGGACCGGGGCGTCGTAGAAGAGCAGGCCGTGCTCGCGGGCGAAACCTGCCAGTTCGGCGACGCCCTCGATGCCCGCGGTGGTGGACTGCGCCCACACGGTCCCGTCGCGCAGGGCGGGGGCGGCCTGGCGCATCGTCTCCAGGGTGGCCGGGCCGTCGTACAGCATGGTCAGCACCACGTCGGCGGACTCGACCGCCTCGGCGGGGGTGCCGGCGATGCGCGCGCCGTCGGCGGCGAGCGGTTCGGCCTTGGCGCGGGTGCGGTTCCAGGCCCGTACGGTGTGCCCCGCGCGCAGGAGGCTGCGGGCCATCGCCGCGCCCATGATGCCGGTACCCAGGACGCTGACGGTGAGCTTGTCGGTCATGACGTCGCTTTCTGTCTGTCGGGCTGCTTCATCGCACCAGTGCCCCGAGAGGATCGTCCAGCACCGGCTGCCAGGCCAGTTCCGCCGCGCCGACCAGGCTGTTGTGGTCCAGGGTGCAGGGGAGGATGGGGACGCCGCCACTGCGGCCCCACAGGCTGCGGTCGGCGACGACGGCGCGGAGCCGGTCCGGGTCGGCCTCCAGCAGGGTGCGGTGCAGTCCGCCGAGGATGATCCGGTCCGGGTTGAGGATGTTCACCAGTCCGGCCAGACCGAGCCCGAGGCGGTCGATGAGGGACTCGGCGGCGGTGCGCACGGCCGGGTCGTCGTACTGGCCGTGGATCAGGTCGTCGGCCTGCTTCAGCAGGGACATCTCGGGGCCCGGCGCGCGGCCCGCCGCGGTGAGCAGGGCCAGCGGGTCCGCCTCGACGTCGAGACAGCCGCGGCTGCCGCAGTGGCAGGGGCGGCCCTCGGGGTTGACGGCGAGGTGGCCGACCTCCAGGGCGAGACCCGAACTGCCCGAGTGCAGGCGGCCGTCGAGCACCAGCGCGCCGCCCACACCGCGGTGGCCGGTGGCCACGCACAGCAGGTCGCGGGAGCCGCGCCCGGCACCGTGCCGGTGTTCGGCGAGGGCGGCGAGGTTGACGTCGTTGGCCGCGAAGGCGGGCCCGTCCAGGCCGGCCGCGCGCACCTGCTCGGCGAAGATCTCCCGCACCGGGGCGCCCGCGGGCCAGGCCAGGTGCAGGGGGTTGAGGGCGAGCCCCTCCGGTTCGGCCACCGCCGAGGGCACGGCGAGCCCGGCGCCCACGCACCGCCGTCCGGTCTCCTCCAGCAGCTCGGCGCCGGCCGCGACGACGGAGCCGAGCACCTTCGCCGGGTCGGCGTCGACGACCTCGCAGCCGGGCGCCGTGGCGACGATCCGGCCGCCGAGCCCGACCAGGGCCGCCCGGAAACCGTCGGAGTGCACCTGTGCGGCGAGCGCCACGGGCCCGTCCTCGGCGACCGAGAGCCGGTGCGAGGGGCGCCCCTGCGAACCGGCCGCCGCACCGGGCCGGGCGTCCACCCGGATCAGCCCGAGGGCCTCCAGTTCGGCGGCGACCGCACCGGCCGTCGCGCGGGTCACGCCCAGCTCCGCGGTGAGCACCGCACGGGTCGGCGCGCGTCCGGTGTGCACGAGCTCCAGCGCGGGTCCGAGCGCGCCGCGCCCCCGGTCCAGCCGCGTCCTCGAGGTGGTCCCTTCCCCCGCCGGCCGGGGGTCCGCCTTCCCGCTCATGCACGCGAGTCTGTCATGATCCGCACCCGGAGGCGGACCGCAGACCGCTGACCCTCAGCGTGATGTTCAGGCGGCCGGTCAGCCCCAACTCGGGCGGCGCCGTGCCCGCGTGCACCCGGGGAACGCCGTGGTGGGCGAGCCGGGAGGGCCCGCCGAAGACGAACAGGTCGCCGCTGCGCAGCTCCACGTCCGTCCAGGGGCGGGTCCGGGTCGCGGTGTTGCCGAAGCGGAAGACACAGGTGTCGCCGAGGCTCAGCGACACCACGGGCGCGTCCGCCTTCTCGTCGCCGTCACGGTGCATGCCCATGCGGGCGTCGCCGTCGTAGAAGTTGACGAGCGCGATGTCGTACGCGGCACCGCGCGCGGCGTCCGCGCCCAGCGCTTCGGTCACCGCGCGGCGGCCCAGCTCGCCGAGCCACGCGGGGAATGGTTTCACCGGCGCGCCGTCACCGTCGACCACGGTGCGGGCGTAGGCGTACGGATACCAGTGCCACCCGAGGCACACCTGCCGGGCGGTCATGGCGCCGCCGCCGGGCGTGCGGACCGTACGGAGTCCGGCGGGCGGCCGGGCCCAGTCACGACAGGCGTCCAGCAGCTCGCGCTGCTCCCGCGCGTTCAGCCAGTCCGGCACGTGCACCGCGCCGGGAGCGATCTCGCCGCGTGCCCTGGGGAACAGCTCGGTGTCCATGCCCCCATCCTGCCGGACGCGCCCTGAGCCGCGGCTGGGCTAGCCTGGTCGGACGATGAACGACCGTATGACGACTGCGTGGGGCGAGCCGGTGCTGGCCCGCTTCCCCGAGGACCCGCGGGACGGGCTGCGCGCCTGGGACGCGTCCGACGAGTATCTCCTCAGGCACCTCGCCGAACGGCGGGTCCCGCCGTCCGGCACGGTCGTGGTCGTCGGCGACCGCTGGGGGGCGCTGGTCACGGCGCTCGCCGCGCACCGGCCGACGCAGATCACCGACTCCTGGCTCGGGCAGGAGGCGACCCGCGCGAACCTGGCGCGCAACGGCGTCGCGCCGGGCACGGTCCGGCTGCTCACCACGCAGGACCCCCCGCCGGACCGGATCGACGTCCTGCTCGTCCGTGTGCCGAAGAGTCTGGCGCTGCTGGAGGACCAGCTGCTGCGGCTGGCGCCGGCGGTGCACGAGGACACGGTCGTCGTCGGCGCCGGCATGGTGAAGGAGATCCACACCTCGACGCTGGACCTCTTCGAGCGGATCCTCGGCCCGACCAGGACCTCGCTCGCCGAGAAGAAGGCGCGGCTGATCCTCTGCACGCCCGACCCCGCGCGGGAGCGTCCCGCGAACCCCTGGCCGTACCGCTACGCGCTGCCCGACGGCATCGGCCCGGTGTCGGGTGCGACGGTCGTCAACCACGCCGGCGTCTTCTGCGCCGACCGCCTCGACATCGGCACCCGGTTCTTCCTGAAGCACCTGCCCGCCGGCAAGGACGGCGGACGGGTGGTGGACCTGGGCTGCGGCAACGGCGTGGTCGGTACGGCGATGGCGCTGGCGGATCCGCGCGCCGAGGTGCTGTTCGTGGACGAGTCGTTCCAGGCGGTGGCGTCCGCGCGGGCCACGTACCGGGAGAACGACGTCCGCGGACAGGCCGAGTTCCGGGTCGGCGACGGCCTGTCGGGCGTACCGGCCGGCAGTGTCGACCTCGTGCTGAACAACCCGCCCTTCCACTCCCACCAGGCGACCACCGACGCCACGGCCTGGCGCATGTTCACCGGCGCCCGGCGCGCCCTGCGCCGGGGCGGCGAACTGTGGGTGGTCGGCAACCGCCACCTGGGGTACCACGTGAAGCTGCGACGGCTGTTCGGCAACAGCGAAGTGGTGGCGTCGGACCCGAAGTTCGTGGTCCTGAAGGCCGTGAGGCGCTGACTCAGGACGACGCCGGGACCGTGTCCAGCGCCCCGATGATCCCCGTCACCGCCCGTGCCATCGCCTCCCGGCCCACCGTGAGGTAGCCGCGGGAGTCGACCGCCTCGGGGTGGGCGGTGAGGAACTCCCGGATCGCGCCGGTCATGGCGATGTTCAGGGCGGTTCCCACGTTGACCTTGGTGATGCCGCCCGTGACCGCCGCGGCGAGTTCGTGGTCGGGGAGGCCGGAGGAACCGTGCAGGACGAGGGGGACGTCCAGGGTGGCGGCCAGCCGTCGGAGGAGGGCGTGGTCGAGGGCGGCGGTGCGGGTGGTCATGGCGTGGGTGGTGCCGACGGCGACGGCCAGCGCGTCCACGCCGGAGTCGGCGACGAAGGCGCGGGCCCGGTCGGGGTCGGTACGGGCGCCCGGGGCGTGGGCATCCGGCGCGCCCTGCCCGCCCTTGCCGCCGATCTCCCCCAGCTCCGCCTCGATCCAGAGTCCTCGGGCGTGCGCCCAGTCGACGGCGGCCCGGGTCGCGGCGAGGTTGTCGGCATAGGGCAGCCGGGCCGCGTCGTACATCACGGAGCCGAATCCGGCGTCCGGGGCCTGGCGCAGCAGGGCGTCGCTCCGGACGTGGTCGAGGTGCAGGGCGACGGGGACGGCGGCGTGTTCGGCGGCGGCCGCGGCGGCGCGGGCGAGCGGGAGCAGCCGGCCGCGGCGGAACCTGACGGCGTTCTCGCTGACCTGGAGGACGACGGGGGCGTTCGCCGACTCGGCGCCGGCGATGACGGCCTCGACGTGTTCGAGGGTGATGACGTTGAACGAGGCGACCGCCGAGCGGTGGACGGCGGCGCGGGTGACGAGCTCGCCGGTGGTGGTGAGGGGCACGGTCCGTCCTTTCCGACGGGTCAGGGCGCGAGGACGACCGAGCGGGTGAGGTGACGGGGCCGGTCGGGGTCCAGGCCGCGGGCCGCGGCGACGGCGACCGCGAGCCGCTGGACGCGGACGAGTTCGGCGAGCGGGTCGAGGGCGCCCTCGATCCACAGTCCGCCGGTGTCCCGCACCTGCCGGGCCAGCCCGTGCGGGGCGTCGCCGAGCATCCAGGCGGCGGTGCCGGAGGTGGTGACGCTGATGGGTCCGTGCCGGTACTCCATCGCCGGGTAGGCCTCCGTCCAGGCGAGGGCCGCCTCGCGCATCTTCAGTGCGGCCTCGTTGGCCAGGCCGACGGTCCAGCCGCGGCCGAGGAAGGTGAACTGGGCGCCGTCCACCAGCCCTTCGGGCAGCGGATCGCGCAGGGCCGTGCGCCCGTCCTCGACGACCTCTTCGGTGTGCAGGCCCAGGTGGGCACGGAGCAGGGTGAGGGCCGTGGTGGCGAACCGGGTCTGGACGACGGAGCGTTCGTCCGCGTAGTCGAGGACGACCGTCTCGTCGGCGAGCGACACCACGGGGGCGGCCGGATCGGCGGTGACCGCGGTGGTACGCGTACCGCCCCTCAACCGGCCCAGCAGGTCGAGGACTTCGGTGGTGGTGCCGGAACGGGTGAGGGCGACGACGTGGTCGTAGGCCCGGTGCCGCGGGAACTCGGAGGCGGCGAAGGCGTCGCTCTCGCCCCGGCCCGCGTCCTCGCGCAGGGCCGCGACCGCCTGCGCCATGAAGTACGACGTCCCGCAGCCGACCACCGCGACCCGCTCCCCGGGCGCCGGGAGGACCGGGACGTGGGACGCGGCCTGCGCGGCGGCGCGGCTCCAGCACTCGGGCTGGCTGCCCAGTTCGTCCTCGACATGGGTCATGTCGCACCCCCGAAGGCTCGGTGATTGTTCTTGCAAGATTGAGCGAGGTTTCGAGCAGAATCAAGCATTCGGTCGAAGGTCGGGTGCGTTAGGGTCGCCGGAGACCACGGGAGACGGGAGGGCGGATGTCGCGGGACGCCCGCTGGAAGGCCCTGCTGGAGCTGCTCGTCGAGCGCGGCCGGCTGGACGTCGAGGAGGCGGCCGGAGAGCTGGCGGTGTCGCCCGCGACGATCCGGCGCGACTTCGACCGGCTCGCCGAACAGCAGATGCTGGTGCGCACCCGTGGCGGCGCGGTGGTGCACGGGGTGTCGTACGAGCTGCCGCTGCGCTACAAGACCGCGCGGCACGCCTCCGAGAAGCAGCGCGTCGCGAGGGCGGTGGCGGGTCTCGTCGCGCCGGGCGAGGCGGTCGGGCTGACCGGCGGCACGACCACCACGGAGGTGGCGCGGGCGCTGGCCGTGCGCGGGGACCTCGCCGCGGGGTCGCCCGTGCTGACCGTGGTGACGAACGCGCTGAACATCGCCAACGAGCTGGTCGTACGGCCCCAGTTCAAGATCGTGCTGACCGGCGGGGTGGCGCGGGCCCAGTCGTACGAGCTGGTCGGGCCGCTCGCGGACGGGGTGCTGGGGCAGATCACCCTCGATGTGACGGTGCTCGGTGTCGTCGCCTTCGACGCCGTGCACGGGGCGGCGGCCCACGACGAGGCGGAGGCGGCGGTCGACCGGCTGCTGTGCGAGCGGGCCGAGCGGGTGATCGTGGCCGCCGACTCCAGCAAACTGGGCCGGCGCGCGTTCGCCCGGATCTGCGCGGCCGAGCAGGTGGACGCCCTGGTCACGGACGCGGGCGCGGACCCGGAGACGGTACGCCGCTTCGAGGAGGCGGGACTGCGGGTCGTGCTGGCCTGAGCCGGCCGGGCCGAAGCTGCCTAAGCTGGCAGGTGAGCACGGCGTGCCGGCCCAGGGAGGCTGCGATGGACGGGGCGACCAAGGAGCGGGACGGGGCCCGCGCGCGCCGGTACGTGCCGATCGCCGACCACGGGCTGATCGGCGACATGCGCAGTGTGGCGCTGGTGGGGACCGAGGGCACCATCGACTGGTACTGCTGCCCGTCCTTCGACTCACCGAGCGTGTTCGGCGCGATCCTGGACGCCGAGCAGGGCGGCTGCTTCGAGCTGGCGGCGTCCGCGCCGGCCCGCACCAAGCAGTTCTACTTCCCCGACACCAACGTTCTGATCACCCGGTTCTTCACCGAGGACGGGGTCGGCGAGGTGCAGGACTTCATGCCGGTCGGCGGCACGCCGGCCGAGGAGGCCCGGCACCGGCTGATCCGGCGGGTGCTGTGCGTACGCGGCTCCGTGCCCTTCCGGGCGCTGGTGGCGCCGCGGTTCGCGTACGGTTCCCGGCCGCACACCGTGCGGCTGACCGGCGGCATCGCGGTCTTCGACTCGGAGGAGCTGTCCCTGGCGCTCACCGCGACCGTCCCGACGGAGACCGACGGGACGGACGTACGGGCCGAGTTCAAGCTGGCCGAGGGCGAGACGGCGGTCCTCGCCCTGGACCGGGTCGGCGCTGAGGTGGCCCCGGACCACTGCGAGTGCGGGGAGGCGGAGCGGCAGTTCGGTGCGACGGTGGCGTACTGGAGGCGGTGGCTGTCCTCCTCCCGGTACCGGGGCCGCTGGCGGGAGATGGTGCACCGCTCCGCCCTCACCCTGAAGCTGCTCACCTACGCGCCGACCGGGGCGATCGTGGCGGCGCCGACGACCAGCCTGCCCGAGGAGCTCGGCGGGGAACGCAACTGGGACTACCGGTACGTGTGGGTGCGCGACGCGGCGTTCTGCGTGTACGCGCTGCTGCGGCTGGGCTTCACCGAGGAGGCCGAGGCGTTCATGGGGTTCGTCTCCCGGCACATCAGCCCCGGCGACCGCAAGCCCTCCGGCCCGCTGCAGATCATGTACGGCATTGACGGCCGCACCGACCTCCCCGAGCGCGAACTGGCCCATCTGGAGGGCCACTGCGGCTCGGCGCCGGTCCGCGTCGGCAACGCGGCGGCCGACCAGCTGCAACTGGACGTCTACGGGGCGCTGATCGACTCCATCTACCTCTACGACAAGTGGGCCGAGCCCATCTCCAGCGAGCAGTGGGACCATGTGACGGCGCTGGTGGACTGGGTGTGCGCGCACTGGAACCAGCCCGACGAGGGGGTCTGGGAGACCCGCGGCGGGCGGAAGAACTTCCTGTACTCGCGCCTGATGTGCTGGGTGGCGATCGAGCGGGCCATCCGGATGGCCAACCGGCGCGGCCTGCCCGCCGATCTCCCCCACTGGCAGTCGAGCCGCGACGCCGTCTACCGGCGGATCATGGACCGCGGCTGGTGCGCGTCGCGCCGGGCCTTCGTGCAGCACGAGGACGGGGAGGTGCTGGACGCGGCGATCCTGATGATGCCGCTGGCGAAGTTCATCGCGCCGACCGACCCGAAGTGGCTGTCGACGCTCGACTCCCTCGCCGAGGACCTGGTGTCCGACTCGCTGGTCTACCGCTACGACCCGCTGGTGAGCCCCGACGGACTGCACGGCGCCGAGGGCACGTTCTCCATCTGCTCGTTCTGGTACGTCGAGGCGCTGACCCGCGCCGGGCGGCTCGACGAGGCGGCCCTCGCCTTCGAGAAGATGCTGACCTACGGCAACCATCTCGGTTTGTACGCCGAGGAGATCGGTCACACCGGGGAGCAACAGGGGAACTTCCCGCAGGCGTTCACCCACCTCGCCCTGATCAGCGCCGCGTTCAACCTGGACCGCGCCCTGGGCTGAGTGCGCTCAGTGCCCGTGGCCGTCGGAGTGCTCCGGCGCCGGCGGGGCCGCCTCCTCCGCCGCTCCGGCGTGGACCGTGAACGCGGCGGTACGGACGACGCCGTCGTGCTTGAAGTCCAGGAACAGCCGGTAGTCGCCGCTGCTGGGCGCCGTGGCCGTGAAGGAGACCGCCGGGCCGGGCCCGGTCCTCCCGTCGCCGGGTGCGCCGGTCGGGTGGACGTGCAGGTAGGCGAGGTCCCCGGCGCGCAGGGCGACCAGGTGGCCGTAGGCGCCGAGGTAGGGCTGGAGGTCGGTGACGGGCTTCCCCCCGTGCGAGACCGACAGGCTCAGTTCGCTCGCCCGCCCGGGGCGCAGGGCCCCGGCCAGCTCGACCTCGTAGCCGTCGACACGGGCCGTGCCGACGGCCCGCGGCAGCTCCTGCGGCCGGTAGGGACCGGAGGCGGCGAGGTCCGCCCCGAGCGTGAGGTCGCGCGCGCCCTCGGCAGCCGGGGTGAAGTCGGCGAAGACCCGGTAGCCGCCGGCGCGGGGCAGGTCGACGGGGGTGGTCCAGGTGCCGTCGGCGGCGCGGGTGGGGTGCAGGTGGCGGTAGGTGAGCAGGTCGCGCGAGGCGACGATGAGGTGGAGCTCCTTGTCGTGTTCGCGGCGGTACTCGGTGACCGCCCGGCCGTGGTCGTCCCGGACGGCGAAGCGCAGCTCGGTGCGGTGCCCGGCGGTGACGCGCGGGGTCCGCAGATCGAGCCGGTAGCCGCTCTCGGAGATCTGGAGCCCTCCCGCCGGCGGCGTGTCGTGCCCCGCGTGACCGTCCGCCTCCGTCGAGGGCGGGGTGTGCCGCTCGTCGTGCGCCGGCGCCCGGTCCGCGACGACCGGATCAAGGCTCTCCCCGACGCCGTAGGCCGTGCCGAAGGCGGCGGCCAGGGCGGCGGCGAACGCGGTGATCTTCAGTCCGGTGTTCATGACCGTCTCTCCTCGGAAAGGGGGCCGGCGGCTCGCCACGAGCCGCTCGATACAGCTCAAGATACCCCCACGGGGTATGAAGTCAACTCATGGAATCCTTGCCACACATACCCGCCCGGGGTATACATGGATCACTCGCCCCGATACCCCTGCCCCGTATCCGTCACCCATCTGTTCCAGGAGCAGCCATGACCGTCCGTACAGCGGGCGCCGACATCGCCGAGGTGGAACTCGCCATCGGCGGGATGACCTGCGCCTCGTGCGCCGCGCGGATCGAGAAGAAGCTCAACCGGATGGAGGGGGTCGCCGCCACCGTCAACTACGCCACCGAGAAGGCCAGGGTCAGCTACGGCGGCGAGACCACCGTGGCCGACCTGATCGCCACCGTCGAGGCCACCGGATACACGGCCGAGCGGCCCGCACCATCCGACGAGCCCTCCCGGAAGGAGGACGACTCCGGCGAACTCCGGCCGCTCGGACGGCGACTGGTCACGGCAACCGCACTGGCGGCGCCCGTCGTGGCGATGGCCATGGTCCCCGCCCTGCAGTTCGAGTACTGGCAGTGGCTGTCGCTGACCCTGGCCGCTCCGGTCGTGACGTACGCGGCGTGGCCCTTCCACAAGGCCGCCTTCACCAACGCCCGGCACGGCGCGGCCACCATGGACACGCTGGTCTCGGTCGGCACGTCGGCGGCGTTCCTGTGGTCGCTGTGGGCGCTGTTCCTCGGCACCGCGGGCACACCGGGCATGACGCACCCGTTCGAGCTGACCATCGCCCGCGGCGACGGCGCCGGGAACATCTACCTGGAGGCCGCCGCCGGCGTGACCGCCTTCGTCCTGGCCGGGCGGTACTTCGAGGCGCGCGCCAAGCGGAAGGCCGGCGCGGCGCTGAGGGCACTGCTCGAACTGGGCGCGAAGGACGTCGCCTTACTGACCCCCGACGGAGGGGAGAAGACGGTTCCCGTGGCCGAGTTGCGCACGGGCGACCGCTTCCTGGTGCGCCCCGGCGAGAAGATCGCGACCGACGGGACCGTCGTCGAGGGTTCCTCCGCGGTGGACGCGTCGATGCTCACCGGTGAGTCGGTGCCGGTGGAGGTGGCCGTCGGCGATCCGGTCACCGGGGCCACGGTCAACGTGGACGGACGGCTGGTCGTGGAGGCCACACGGGTCGGGGCCGACACCCGGCTGGCGCGCACGGCACGGCTGGTGGAGGACGCGCAGAACGGCAAGGCCGCAGCCCAGCGGCTCGCCGACCGCGTCTCCGCCGTCTTCGTCCCCGTCGTCATCGCCCTGGCGCTGGGCACCCTGGGCTTCTGGCTCGGCAACGGCGCCGGACCGACGGCCGCGTTCACCGCCGCCGTGGCGGTCCTGATCATCGCCTGCCCCTGCGCCCTCGGACTCGCCACCCCCACCGCCCTGCTGGTCGGCACCGGACGCGGCGCCCAGCTCGGCATCCTCATCAAGGGTCCCGAGGTCCTGGAGTCCACCCGCCGCGTCGACACGGTGGTCCTGGACAAGACCGGCACGGTGACCACGGGCCGGATGACCCTGCTGGCCGTGCATCCGGCCGACGGCGTCGACGAGACCGAAGTGCTGCGGCTCGCGGGCGCGTTGGAGCACTCCTCGGAGCACCCGATCGCACGGGCCGTCGCCGACGGCGCACGGGAGAAGCTGGGCGAGCTGCCCGTACCGGAGGACTTCGCGGGCGTCCCCGGCCTCGGCGTCCAGGGCGTCGTCGACGGACACGCGGTCCTCGTCGGCCGGGACCGGCTGCTGCGGGAGTGGTCCCTGGAACTGCCCGAGGACCTGGCCCGGGCCGTGGAGCGGGCGGAGCGGGCCGGACACACCGCGGTCCTGGCCGCGTGGGACGGTACGGCGCGCGCCGTGCTGGAGATCGCCGACGCCGTGAAGGAGACGAGCCCCGAGGCGATCCGCCGGCTCCGCGCGCTCGGTCTGCGGCCCATCCTCCTGACCGGGGACAACGAGGCGGTGGCCCGGACCGTCGCCCGCGAGGTCGGCGTCGAGGACGTCATCGCCGAGGTGCTGCCGCAGGACAAGGTGGACGTGGTCAAGCGGCTTCAGACGGAGGGCCGTTCGGTCGCCATGGTCGGCGACGGGGTCAACGACGCGGCGGCGCTCGCCCAGGCCGACCTGGGCCTGGCCATGGGCACCGGCACGGACGCCGCGATCGAGGCCGGCGACCTCACCCTCGTCCGAGGGGACCTGCGTGCCGCGGCGGACGCCGTCCGGCTCGCCCGACGCACCCTGGGCACCATCCGGTCCAACCTGTTCTGGGCCTTCGCCTACAACGTCGCCGCCCTGCCGCTCGCCGCGGCCGGACTGCTCAACCCGATGCTCGCCGGGGCGGCCATGGCCTTCTCCTCGGTCTTCGTGGTCGGCAACTCGCTGCGCCTGCGTACTTTCCGGGCCGGCTGACCGGGGTGGGCGCGTCCGTGCGGATGGATCATGCGTACCGTGGGCACCTGGTGATTCGCCCACGATGACACCGCGGGAGAGACAGATGAGCGAGCCGCCCACCACCGACCAGGACGTCAGCCGTCCGCTCACCAGGCACGTACCGCCCGCCGACGGACTGCGCAGGGTCGCCGCCGCGGTCCTCGGCGACCTCAGAGCGGTGGACGGCGCCCTGTACGCGGCGGTCGCCGCCACGCCGACGCCGACGCTCGACCGGGCGTTGCGCAGGCTGTCCCACACGGCCGACCACTCCAAGATCTCGTTCGCCGTCGCCGGGGTCCTCGCGCTGAGCGGGGCACGGCCGCGGCGGGCGGCGCTGGCGGGGGTGGGGGCGGTCGCCGTGGCGTCGGCGTCGGCGAACCTGCTGGGGAAGCGGCTGGTGCGCAGGGCGCGGCCGGACCGGGAGGCCGCGCGGGTGACCGTGGACCGGCACGTGCCCATGCCGACGTCGGCGTCGTTCCCCTCGGGGCACACGGCGTCGGCGGTCGCGTTCGCCACGGCGGTCGGGACGGTGCTGCCCGCGGCGTCCGTGCCGCTGGGGGCGCTCGCGTGTGCGGTGGGGTACTCGCGGGTGCACACCGGTGTGCACTATCCGGGCGATGTGGCCGCCGGGGCGATCCTGGGCATCGCCAGCGCCGCCACCGCGCTGGCCGTGGGGGCGGCCCGGCTTCCGGCGTCGTACGCACCGCACCGGATGCGGCTCCTGCGCCGGCCGTGACCCGCGGACGCCGGTGACGGGGGCGGTGCGCCGTCCCGTCGGCCGTGTTCCCGCGCCCGCGGGCTCAGCCCGGACGAGCGATGACCTGTCCGACGACGGAGCAGCGCCTCTCGCACTGCGGACAGGTCGCCTCGCCGAAGACATGGGTCAGGGCACGCGCCACGTCCTCGTGGCCGTCCGCCAGGGCCGGCCCGTGGAGGCGGCGGCCTCCCCGTCGTAGGCGTCGAGATGCGAGAGACCGACCGCGCCGGGAAGCGGAGCGGGGCCGCTCACCACGGCAGACCGTCCAGGTGCGCCTCCACCCGCTCCCGGTCCCACGCGCCGTCCGCGACCACGATCCGGTAGCGGTACGAGAAGGACTCCCCCGGCGGCAGCGCGAACTCCTCGAAGAACGCCCAGGAGAACGCCACCGACGGTATGGGCTGCGCGCGCACGAACCAGTGCGACGGGTGGACGGCGCTCCCGTCGAGGTTCTCCGGCGCGTGGGCGAAGACGAGCGTGGAGTGAGCGTCGTGCTCGTCGTGTTCGGCGCTGAACGAGAGCCACGGCCCCTGCGTGCCCATGAGTTTCCCGGCCTCCGCACCTGCGCCCGCGCCGACGTCCGGCACGAGGACCGTGCCTCCCGTGAAGTCGCGCGGCCCGCGCCACTGCAGCCCGGTGTAGCCGGCCATCTCACGGCCGGCGGTGGTGGGTGAACCGAACTCCAGCGCCACGTCACGCAGGTTCGTGAGCCGGATCGACCAGTCCAGCACCCAGGCCCCGGCCTCCTCGTCCACCGAGTGGACGCTCAGTCCGCGCTCCTCGCGCGCCCACTCGGCGCCGCCGTTCTCCACCCACGTCAGGTCCTCGGCGCAGTCGAACCTGTCGCCCCCGGCCCCGAAGGCGGAGAACCCGTCGTGCCGCATCGATCCGATGCGCTCGGGCAGCGGCAGATAACCCCGCCCGTGCACGTACGAGTTACCGCCCCAGAAGTTCTGTCCCGACAGGTGGCTGGCCGTCATCTGCAGCCCCTTGTGCCAGCGGTGGTCGTTCGGCCGGTACCCGGTGACCGTGCGCCCGCCCAGCGTCCGCACCGGATGGGCGTACGGTTTCCGGGACTCGAACGCCTCGGGATCGGGCCGGTAGACGTACCGCAGGATCTCCGTGCCCCCGGCGGCCACCACCACGGCCTCGCCGATCTCATGAGTGACGCGGATGCTCATCAGTGCTCCTCGGGCGCCCAGTCGGGGTGACCGCCGTGCATGGCCGCGTGGAACGGATCACCGGGGCCGATCTCCCCGGCCCGCACCGGCAGCCCGGTGAACGCGGCCTTGTAGAGGGCGGCGGCGAACTCGAGCGTGCTCCGCGCCTCCGGTCCGCTCCCCGGCGGCCGGGTGCCGGCGTCGTAGGCATCGAGCAGGGCCCCCAGCTGCGCGGTGTGCGAACTGGGCACGTCCTGTGCGGGCGTACGCCACGCCTCGGCGCGCTCGGCGGGGACGTGCCGGGCCGGGGTGTAGCTCCAGTCGCCGTTGGAATGCCCGTACAGGTGGGTGAGTTCGACCGTCGCGTCCGCGCAGTCGACGCGGACGCGGCTCACCTCGTCCGGTGAGAGCACGCTGTTGACGACGGTCGCGAGCGCACCGCCGCGGAAGCGGACCAGGGCGGTGGAGACGTCCTCCCCCTCGGTGTCGTGGACGAGGCGCGCCGCCATGGCCCGTATCTCCTCCCACTCCCCCAGCAGGTGCAGCAGCAGGTCGAACTGGTGGATGCCGTGCCCCATCGTCGGCCCGCCGCCCTCGGTGGCCCAGCGTCCGCGCCAGGGCACGGAGTAGTACGCGGCGTCCCGGTGCCAGGTGGTCTGGCAGTGCGCGACCAGCGGGGCGCCCAGCTCACCGCCGCGGATCAGTTCGCGGGCGTGGACGGCGCCGGAGCCGTAGCGGTGCTGGAAGACCACGGACGCGTACGCCCCCGATGCCTCCTCGGCGGCCGCGATGTCGTCGTACTCGGCGAGCGACAGGCACAGCGGCTTCTCGCACAGCACCCAGGCGCCGGCCTTGAGCGCGGCCACCGTCTGCTCCCGGTGGAGCGACGGCGGGGTCCCGATCAGCACCAGGTCCGGCCGTACGGCGTCCAGCATCGCGCCCATCGAGGTGAATCCGGCGACCCGTCCCCCCGCGGACGCGCGGAAGGCGTCGAGCCGGCCCTGGTCCACGTCGACGGCGGCGACCAGTTCGGTGCGGTCGGCGTGGTCGCGCAGCGCGGGCAGGTGGCCTTCGCTGACGATGGCGCCGGTGCCCACGACGGCGACACGGCGGCGGACGGGGGGCAAGGACATGCGGCGCTCCTCGGAACGACGGCGTAGGCAGGCCGGAAAGCGTTAGAAAGCGCTTTCCCTCACCGTCGACCCTAGGCCCGCCCGCCGACGGGAACAACCCCGGACCCCGTATTCGGGACCGCCCGGAACCGAAATCCGGCTCCGGACCACCCCTACGCCCGCGCCCCGTCCCCCGACCGCGGTCCCCCGCCCCGCCCCAGGAACCGGTACCGCCGCTCGGGCCGCCCCGTCGCCCCGTACCGCAGCGACACCTCCGCGGCGCCCACGGTGTGGAAGTACTCCAGGTACCGGCGGGCGCTGACCCGCGAGACCCCGGTCAGGGCGGCGCACTCGGTGGCCGACAGGGTGCCGTCGCTTTCGCGCAGGGTGCGCTCGACCAGCCCGGCGGTCTCCGCGCTCATGCCCTTGGGCAGCCCCGGGCGCACCGGCCCCGCCGCCCCGGCCAGCACCCGGTCGACGTCCGCCTGACCGCGGACCACCGTGTCGAGCAGCCGGCCGCGCCGGCCGGCGTAACGCTCCAGCCGCCCCCGCAGGTCCTCGAAGTCGAACGGCTTGAGCAGATAGTCGACGACCCCGTGCCGGACCGCGCCGCGCACCGCGTCCGCCTCCCGGGCGGCGCTGATGACCATCACGTCGCAGTCGTGCCCGGCGGCCCGCAGCCGGGCGACGACGTCGAGACCGAACAGATCGGGCAGGTACAGGTCGAGCAGCACCAGATCGGGACGGAGTTCGTCCACGGCGGCGATCGCCTGCTCACCGGTCCCCGCGACGCCCACGACCCGGAACACGTCGAGGCGTTCGACGTAGGCACGGTGCACCCGGGCCACCCGGAAGTCGTCGTCGACCACGAGCACACCGATCGCGTCGACGGCCGCGGACCGCCCGTCCCGCGTGCTGCTCATCGCTTCCGCCCCTTCCGCCACCGCGCCGGTGAGGTGACCGCGGCCGCCCGGGCGGCGGCCGTCCCCTCCGGCGGCCGCGACGCAGCGCCGCGCGGGCGCCGGAACCGCCCATCATGGCCCCCACCTGCGGCCGGGGAAAGGGACGTGCACCACCGGCACACCCGCGCTGACGCAATGACCACAACCTCCATTGGTTCCGCAAGCGCGACAGTCCGGCGGCGCGCGGGCACCATGTGGCCCGCGTCACCCTCCCCGCGGGGCCTGACGTGATCCCAGACGACCGACCGACAGGTGGTGGCACTCGTGCGCCTGCGCACACCCCTCGCCCTGCTCGGGGCCGCCGTACTCGTGCTCGTGGGCCCGCCGCTGCTCACGACCGGCGACGGCGCCGAGACCGGCACACAGATCCCGGGCCTGCGCCTCATGGTTCCCAACTCGCCCGGCGGCGGCTACGACATCACGGCCCGCACGGCCGCGAGGAACGCCGAGGACGCCGGACTCACCCATACCGTCGAGGTGTTCAACCTGCCCGGCGCCGGCGGCACCGTGGGCCTGAGCCGGCTGGTGAGCGAGCACGGCAACGGCAGGCTCGCCATGTCGATGGGCCTGGGCGTGGTCGGCGCCGTCCGCTCCAACGACGCGCCGAAGACCCTCGCGGACACCACCCCGATCGCCCGGCTCACCGAGGAGCAGGACGTCGTCGTGGTCGGGAAGGACTCCCCGTACGCGACGATCGACGATCTGATCGGCGCCTGGAAGGAGAACCCCGGAAAACTCCCGGTGGGCGGCGGCTCCTCCCCCGGCGGGCCCGACCACCTCGCGCCGATGCTGATGGCGCGGGCCGCCGGGATCCCCCCGGAGCAGGTCAACTACATCCCCTTCGACGGCGGCGGCGAACTGCTCGCCTCGATCCTCGGCGGCAAGGTCGCCTTCGGCGTCTCCGGTGTCGGTGAGTACCTCGACCAGATCACGTCCGGCGAGCTGCGCCTGCTCGCGGTCACCGGCCCGGAGCGGGTCGCCGGCCTCGACGCGCCCACGCTCGAGGAGGCGGGCTACGACGTGCGCTTCACCAACTGGCGCGGCATCGTCGCCCCGCCCGGCCTCACCGACGCCGAGCGCGACAAGCTCGTGCGCCTGGTGCGGGAACTGCACGCCTCGGACGAGTGGCGGGAGTCGATGGAGCGCAACGGCTGGGACGACGCCTTCCTGGCCGGCGAGGAGTTCGGCGCGTTCCTGGACGCGGAGGACAAGCGCGTGGTCTCGGTGCTGAAGGAGCTCGGACTGTGACGACACCGGACACCGGCACCTCCCCGGAGCCCGCCGCCGAGCGGCGCTCCTGGCTCCGCGACCACTCCGAACTCGGCGTCTGCGTCCTGCTGCTGGCGCTCGGCGTACTCGTCCTGACCGACGCCCTCACCATGGACGTCGACATCGCCCAGCGCGGGCCCGTCGGCCCGCGGACCGTGCCGGTCGTGGTCGGCGCCGGCCTGCTCGTCGTCGCCGCCCTGCTCGCGGTGGACGTCCTGCGCGGCGGCCGGGGCCAGGCCGAGACCGGCGAGGACGTCGACCTGTCCGAACCCGCCGACTGGCGCACGGTACTGCTGCTGACCGGGGTGTTCCTCGGCGCCGCCGTCCTCATCGAGCCGCTCGGCTTCCCGGTCGCGGGCGCGCTGCTCTTCTGGGGCGCGGCCTTCGCGCTCGGCAGCCGCAGAGCCGACCGCGATCCGCTGATCGCGGCGGTGCTCTCCTTCGTCACCTACGCCGTGTTCGACCACCTGCTCGGAGTGCCGCTGCCCGGCGGTCCGCTGATGGGAGTGCTGTGACGTGAACGCCCTCGACTCCCTCATGGACGGCTTCGGTACGGCCCTCACCCCGCTCAACCTGCTCTGGGCCGCCGTGGGCGTGCTGCTCGGCACGGCGATCGGGGTGCTGCCCGGCATCGGTCCGGCGATGGCGGTGGCGCTGCTGCTGCCGGTGACGTACGGACTCGACCCGACCGGCGCGTTCATCATGTTCGCCGGGATCTACTACGGCGCGATGTTCGGCGGTTCGACGACCTCGATCCTGCTGAACACGCCCGGGGAGAGCGCGGCGGTGGTCGCGGCCATGGAGGGCAACCCCATGGCCAAGTCGGGGCGCGGCGCCCAGGCCCTCGCGGCCGCCGCCATCGGGCACTTCGCGGGCGGCATGGTCGGCACGCTCCTGCTGGTCGCGCTGGCCCCGACGGTCGCCGACCTGGCGGTGGACATCGGCGCCCCGGACTACTTCGCCATCATGGTGCTGGCGTTCATCGCCGTGACGTCGGTGCTGGGTTCGTCCCGGATCCGGGGCATGGCCTCGCTGCTGATCGGTCTGACGATCGGTCTGGTGGGTCTGGACCGGATGACCGGCCAGCAGCGGCTGACGTTCGGCTCGCTGCAACTCGCCGACGGCGTCGACGTGGTGATCGTCGCGGTGGGCCTGTTCGCCATCGGTGAGGCGCTCTGGGTCGCCGCGCATCTGCGGCGCCGGCCGCCGGACCCGATCCCGGTGGGCCGGCCCTGGCTGGGCCGTGCCGATGTGCGGCGCACCTGGAAGTCCTGGGTGCGCGGTCCGTTCATCGGCTTCCCGTTCGGCGCGATCCCGGCGGGCGGCGCGGAGATCCCGACCTTCCTGTCGTACGTCACGGAGAAGCGGCTGTCGAAGCACAAGGACGAGTGGGGCAAGGGCGCCATCGAGGGCGTCGCGGGCCCGGAGTCGGCGGCGTCGGCCTCGGCGGCGGGCACGCTGGTGTCGATGCTGACCCTGGGCCTGCCGACCACGGCGGTCGCCGCGGTGATGCTGGCCGCGTTCCAGCAGTACGGCATCCAGCCCGGCCCGCTGCTCTTCGAGCGCGAACCGGACTTGGTGTGGGGCCTGATCGCCTCGCTGTTCGTCGGCATGGTGCTGCTGCTCGCCCTCAACCTGCCGCTGGCCCCGGTGTGGGCGAAGCTGCTGCGCATCCCGCGGCCGTACCTCTACGCCGGGATCATGTTCTTCGCGGCGGTGGGCGCGTACGCGGTCGGCGGCGAGGTGATCGACCTGGTGATCCTGCTGGTCATCGGTCTGATCGGCTTCGGCATGCGGCGGTACGGGCTGCCGGTGCTGCCCGCCGTCATCGGCGTCATCCTCGGCCCGGCCGCCGAACAGCAGCTGCGCCGCGCCCTGCAGATCAGCGACGGCAGCGTCACGGGGCTGGCCGACACGCCGTTCTCGGTGATCGTTTACGCGGTCGTCGTGCTGCTGCTGGCCTGGCCGCTGGTGCGCAAGGCGCTGCCCCGGAAGGGCGCCGGGGCCTGACCGCTCGCGGGTTCCGCCCGTCGGGGCGCGCGTGCCCCGACGGGCGGGCACGGATCACACCGGCCGGTGCGCCCGCGGTACGTCGGCTCCGCCCACGGCACGGGACGCACGACCACGGCCCCGAGGGCGGGTCCGGCCTGCGGGCGACCCGCTGAGCCGGACGGCCGCGGCGGGCCTCGGCGGCATGGGCCGCCAGGCCGGCCTCGAGGGCGCCGGGCCCTACGCGCTCCCGGACCTGCTCCGGATCGCCGGGGAGGGCGCCCTCGTACCGCGCACGGCGCCCCTGGGCGACGGCACGATGCTCCCGGCGGTACCCACCCGGCTCCCCGCCGCGGCACCGCAGGACCGGCCCGGCCCGCGACGAACCCGGCCGTACGGTGGTCGCGGCCCGCCCGTCCACCACGGCGAGCGGGCGGGCCGGAGGGCGAGGTCCGGCCCTTCGCGGGCACCGACCTCGACCCCACCTCTTGACGCGTCAATGACAACAATGGCTTGATGTCCTGCATGGGAGCGCTCCCACATCCTCTACGGAAGGGGAACAACCATGCGCGGCATCCTCCCCCTGCGCTTACGCACGCTTCCGCTCCTCGGCCTGCTGGCCGCCCTGCTCCTCCTCGGACCGGCCCCCGCACCGACCGCGGCGGCCTCGCCGGCGGCGGCCGACCCGGTGCGCGTCATGCCGCTCGGCGACTCGATCACCGGGTCGCCGGGCTGCTGGCGGGCCCTGCTGTGGAACCGGCTGCTGGACGCCGGACACACGGACATCGACTTCGTCGGCACCCTGCCCGCACAGGGCTGCGGCGTGGCCCACGACGGGGACAACGAAGGGCACGGCGGCGAACTGGTCACCAACGTGGCGGACCGGAACCTGCTCCCCGCGCGGCTGGCGGCGACACTGCCGGACATCGTTGTCATGCACTTCGGCACGAACGACGTCTGGAGCAACGTCTCCCCCGACCGCATCCTCGCCGCCTACACCAGGCTCGTGGGGCAGATGCGGGAGTCCAACCCGGACATGCGGGTCCTCGTCGCCCGGATCATCCCGATGAACCCCAGCACCTGCGCCGCCTGTGCCCAGCGCGTGGTCGACTTCAACGCCCGGATCCCCGCGTGGGCCGCGGCGACGAGCACCGACCGCTCCCCGGTGACCGTGGTCGACCAGTGGACGGGGTTCGACACGGCCACCGACACCTACGACGGCGTCCACCCGAACGCCGCCGGCAACGAGAAGATCGCCGCGCGCTGGTTCCCGGCCCTGGCCGCGCTCCTGGAGGCGGGCGTCCCCGGCGACCCGGACGACCCGGAGGAGCCCGGCGACGCCGGCTGCACCGCGTCCTTCCGGGCGGTCTCCGGCTGGCAGGGCGGGTACCAGGCCGAGGTGACGGTGCGCAACACCTCCGCCGCCCCCGTCACGGGCTGGACGGTGACGGTCGTACCGGCCGACGGCGCCCGGGTGAGCCAGGTCTGGAACGGCACCCTCGGCACGTCCGCCGACGGCACGGCCACCGTCACCAACGCGCAGTGGAACGGGACCCTGGCGCCCGGGGCCAGTGCCGCCTTCGGCCTCATCGCCACCGCCCCGGCAACCTCCACCGCCCCGGCGGCGACCGTCGACTGCACGGCCACCTCCTGACGCACGGCACGGACCACCGCACGGCGCACAGAGCAACCGCACGGCACGGACAGCCAACCGCACCCCCACTGGAGCCGCCATGAGACCCCGTACGCCCGCCTCCCCACGAACCGCCGGCCTGCTCGCCGTCCTCCTGGGACTCCTCCTCCCGTTCCTCGCCCTCACCACTCCGGCGCACGCGGCGCCCCCCGGTTTCCGGGTGGAGAACGGCCGGCTCCTCGAGGCGTCCGGGAACGACTTCGTGATGCGCGGTGTCAACCACGCGCACACCTGGTACGCCGACCGGCTCGGCTCGCTGGCGCACATCAAGGCCAAGGGCGCCAACACCGTGCGCGTCGTCCTCTCCAGCGGCGACCGCTGGACCCGCAACGACACCGCCGACGTGGCCGGCGTCGTCGCGCAGTGCAAGCAGAACCGGCTGATCTGCGTCCTGGAGGTGCACGACACCACCGGCTACGGCGAGCAGAGCGGAGCGGTCACCCTCTCCCGCGCCGCCGACTACTGGATCAGCGTCCAGAGCGCCCTGGCCGGCCAGGAGGACCACGTCATCGTCAACATCGGCAACGAGCCGTACGGCAACACCGGTTACACGGCCTGGACGGCCGACACCAAGGCCGCGATCCAGAAGCTGCGCAACGCCGGATTCGACCACACGATCATGGTCGACGCCCCCAACTGGGGCCAGGACTGGGCGTTCACCATGCGCGACAACGCCGCCTCGGTCTTCGCCGCCGACCCGGACGCCAACACCGTGTTCTCCATCCACATGTACGGCGTCTTCGACACCGCCGCCGAGATCAGCGACTACCTGGGCCGCTTCGTGTCGGCGAAACTCCCCATCGTGGTCGGTGAGTTCGGGCACAACCACTCCGACGGCGACCCCGACGAGGACACCATCCTGGCCGTCACCCGGCAGCTCGGCCTCGGCTACCTCGGCTGGTCCTGGAGCGGCAACGGCGGCGGCGTCGAGTACCTCGACATGGTCACGAACTTCGACCCGAACCAGCTGACCGGCTGGGGTGAGCGCATCTTCAACGGCGCCGACGGGATCGCCGCCACGTCCGAGGAGGCCGCGGTCTACGGGTCCGGCTCCGGCGGCGACACCACGCCCCCGACCGCTCCCGGCGCTCCGAGCGCCTCGGCGGTGACCTCCTCGTCCGTGACCCTCGCCTGGGGCGCCGCCACCGACGCGAACGGGGTCACCGGCTACGACGTCGTGCGGATCGCCGGCGGTGCGGAGAGCACCGTCGTCACGACGGCCGGCACCACCGCCACCGTCACCGGACTCACCCCGGCCACGTCCCACACCTTCGCCGTCTACGCCCGGGACGCCGCCGGCAACCGCTCGCAGCGCTCCGCCACGGTGACCGTCACCACGTCCTCCGGCGGCACGACGCGCGCCTGCGAGATCGGCTACCGGGTGACGGGCGAGTGGCCCGGCGGGTTCCAGGGCGAGGTCACCGTCCGCAACACGGGCGGCTCGGCGGTGAACGGCTGGACGCTGCGCTGGACCTTCCCCGCCGACCAGCGCATCACCCACATGTGGGGCGGTACGCCGACGCAGAGCGGTTCCGCAGTCAGCGTCGTCTCCGCCTCGTACACCGCGTCGATCCCCGCCTCGGGCTCCGTCAGCCTCGGCTTCACGGCCTCACGGACCGGCGCGAACCCCGGCCCCACGGCGTTCAGCCTCAACGGCGCGGACTGCTCCGTGGCCTGACGGACCGCTGCCCGGAAGGCGCTCTCCCCCCTTCCGGGCAGTCCGCCGTCCCGGCCGGTTCGGAGCCGGTTCAGACGAGATGGGCGAAGACCACCAGGTTCTCGGTGTAGTCCTTGGCGGCGCGGTCGTAGTCCCCGGCGCAGGTGATGAGCCGCACCTGGGCGTCGGGGGTGTCGGCGTACACCCGCTCGTCGGGGAAGTCGTCCTTCTCGAAGGACTCCGTCTCGTCCACCACGAACGTCGCCTTGCTGCCGTCCGCGCGCAGCACCCGGAAACGGTCGCCCTTCTCCAGTTCGCCGAGCCGCGCGAACACGGCCGGGGACGTCGTCGTGTCCACATGCCCGGCGATGATCGCCGTACCGCGTTCGCCCGGGGAGACTCCCTTGGCGTACCAGCCGACCAGGTTGGTGTCGTGGGGCGGAGGTGGCTCCAGCCGCCCCTTGCCGCCGATGGCGAGGTCGGTGAAGGGGGCGTCGACGTCGATGGCGGGGATGAGCAGCCGGGTCGGCTCGGACCGCGGCAGAGGCCCGGCCGCCGGCTCGCGGGTGGCGGACCCGCCGGCGGCCGAGGCGCTCGCGGACGGCGCGGCGGAGACCGCGGAGGCCGCGCGCGGCCCGTGGGCGTCGTCGGGAGGGCCCTCCCCGCCGCCCATCAGCGTCGTGGCCAGCAGCAGGCCGGCACCGCTCCAGAAGACCGCCGTCATGACGGCGCGCAGCCTCCGCCGGGTCGGCGACGTCTGATCTGTTTCGAGGGGGGAAGGGGGACTGGCCTGCATGGGGAGGACCACCTCATTCGGACACGGCACACGGACGAGCGAGCGGGGCCGTCATGACGCGCGAGGCGCGTACGACGGCCCCGTTTATGGCGCCGGGCATGGCTCAGGCCACGCTCCCGGCGGCCTTCCTACGACGCAGCGCGTAGGCGCCGGTGCCGAGGACCGCCAGTGCGGCCAGGCCGCCCGCGGTGACACCGGACTCGGCGAGCCCACCGCCGCCGGTGTGCATCCCGCCGCGCGGCTTCTCCTTGTTCCACTCCTTCTCCTGCTTGTCCTGCTTGCCGCCGTAGGACTCCTCGCCGTGCGAGTCGTCCTTCTCCTTGTACGTCTCGGGGTCGTACTTCGGGTCCTTGGCGGCGCCCCAGTCCTCCTCGCTCACGGCGGCCAGGGCCCCACCGCCGGTGTTCATGCCGCCGTGCGGCTTGTCGTACTCCTTGGCCCCCTTGTCGTACTCCTTGCCGTCCTTCTCGTAGTCCTTGGCCTCCTTGTCCTGCTCCTTGCTCTCCTCGCCGTACTCCTTGTCCTCCTGGCCCTGCTCCTTGCTCTCCTCGCCGTACTCCTTGTCCTCCTGGCCCTGCTCCTTGCTCTCCTTGTCGTACTCCTTGTCCTCCTGGCCCTGCTCCTTGCTCTCCTTCTCGTGCTCCTTGCTGTAGGAAGACTTGTCGTGCCCCTCGTCGCCCGAGTGGTCGGCGTAGGCTGCGGGCGCGGCGATGGCGAGGGCCGCCGTGGCCGTCGCGGTGGCGAGCACCATGCGGGCAGAACGCATCTTGGGAGTCCTTCCACGGGAGGCCGGGCAGCTGACTCCTCGTCAGCACAGGTGTCCCGGGCTCCGGCATGATCCACGCTCGGCCATGGCGCCCGGTCCCACCATCCAGGAGGTTCACACGGGTTAACGCCTCCACCCCTCCGGCGGCACACCGGCCGCGCCCACCCCCGTCCGGCCTCCCTCGCCCCGGGTCGCACACCCCCCTGACCTGACTTTATGTCGCTAATAAACAAAGCCCGTTCGCACAGTGTGGTGCCGGGTGCCGACCTCGTCCGACTCCGTCTCGCCCTGACCGCCTTCTTCGCCCTCGACGGCTTCGTCTTCGCCGGCTGGGTGGTACGCATCCCCGCCGTCAAGGAACAGACCGGCGCCTCCGCGAGCGCCCTCGGCCTGGCCCTGCTCGGCGTCTCCGCCGGGGCCGTGATCACCATGACGGTCGGACGGCTCTTCGGAACGACGCTGCTGGAGCGGCTGGGCCGGACCCGCACCGTCCTCGCCGGCGGTTCCACCGCGGCGGCCGGCATGCTGCTCGGCGCGCCCGCGCCGTCCCTGTGGGCGGCCCTGCTCGGCTACGCGGTCACCGGCCTCGGGCTCGCGAACCCGTTCCCCGTGGCCGTCGAGCGGGCGGGCGCGCTCGCCACCGCCTCCGCCCTGGGCTAGGGCGGCATGCTCCTCGGCCCGCCCGCGATCGGCTTCATGGCGGACTGGTTCAGTCTTCCGGCCGCGCTGACCGGCGTGGCGGTGCCGGCGGCGGTGGCCACCGTCGTCGGCTTCGCGACCCGCCACGTGCACACGGACCGACTCCGTGCGGTCCCCCGGCCGTCCGGGTGGCGGTGGGAGGTGCCGGATCAGGTGCGCGGTGCCGGGGTACCCGGGTGATCGGCGCCCGCCGGTCTTCCGTCGGCGGGCGCCGATCACCCGACCGCCCCTCCACGGACATGGGAGAGACCGTGACCGAGCAGCAGAATCCCGTCGAGCAGCACCCGACCCCCGACTTCCCGTCCCAGGACCAGCCGCATCCCGGCTGGACCGGTCCCATGGACCCGCCGCCGGACCACGGGGAGGACTCCTACCGGGGCAGCGGCCGGCTGACGGACCGCGTGGCCGTGATCACGGGCGGGGACTCGGGGATCGGCCGGGCGGTCGCGCTGGCGTTCGCCCGCGAGGGCGCCGACGTGGTCTTCACGTATCTGGACAGCGAGAAGGACGACGCCGCCGAGACCGTGCGGTGGGTGGAGGAGGCCGGCCGGCGGGCCGTGCCCGTCGTGTGCGACGTGCGGGAGGAGGAGAACTGCCGGGCGCTGATCGACCGCGCGGTGTCGGAGTTCGGCCGGATCGACGTCCTGGTGAACAACGCGGCGTACCAGATGTCGCAGCCCGACGGCATCGAGGCGATCTCCACCGAGCAGTTCGACCGCGTGCTGCGGACCAACCTGTACGGCATGTTCTGGCTGTGCAAGCTGGCCGTGCCGCACATGCGGGAGGGCGGAAGCATCATCAACTCGGCCTCCGTGCAGGCCTACAAGCCCAGCCCGCACCTGCTGGACTACGCGACCACGAAGGGCGCCATCGTCACGTTCACCCAGGGGCTGGCGCAGATGCTGATCGAGCGGGGCATCCGGGTCAACGCCGTGGCGCCGGGGCCGGTGTGGACGCCGTTGATCCCGGCGACCCTGCCGGACACCACGGAGTTCGGCAAGCAGGCGCCCATCGGGCGTCCGGCCCAGCCGGCCGAGATGGCCCCGGCGTACGTCTTCCTCGCCTCGCAGGAGGCGTCGTACATCACCGCGGAGATCGTCAACGCGACGGGCGGGACCCCGCTTCCGTAGGGCCCCGGCAGGCGTGTCCGTACGGTGGTCCCCTGCCCATGGCCACCGCCTGGTTCCCGGACGTACGGGAGGAGGAGGGCCGGTTGCCGGCCGACGCCGCGGAGCGGGCCGGCGCGGCCTGCCCGGGGTGGCGTACGCGGGACCTGGTGCGGCACACCGGCGTGGTGCACCGGTGTGCCGCGGCCTTCGTCGCGGACGGGCACACCGCGCCGCGTCCGAGGGGCGAACGCCCCGGGCCGGTGGCCCGTTACCGCGACGGTCACCGCCGCCCGGTGGACACCCCGGTCGGCGCGGCGCCCGACGTGGAGTGCTTCACCTTTCCGCCCGGACCGCCCTCGCGTTCCGGGCCCGCCGGCAGGCGTACGAGACGACCGTCCACCGGTTCGACGCCGAGTCGGCACGCGGCGGCACGCCGTCGCCGATCACCGCGGATCTCGCCGTGGACGGCGTCGACGGGTTGCCGCGCGGGTTCCACGCCCGGCCCGGGAGCCGGGTGCCCACCCGGGCGCCCCGGGTCCCGCGGGTGCGCGCGACCGACGCGGACGCGGCGTGGACCGTACGGCTGTCCCGGGAGCCGCCGGAGACCACCGGGGACGCGACCGTGGACGCGGAGTGCGAACTCGCCGGACCCGCCGCGCGGTTGTGTCCCGCGCTGTGGAAGCGGGCGCCGGTGTCGGGTGATCCGGGGCTCGCCGCGCTGCGGCGGGAGACGTCCGCCGTGCTCCGAGGGTCCCTCGCCGGCCCGGTCAGCCGGCGTCCGAGAGCATCCGCGCCAGCACCGCGCGCTGGACGGGCAGTACCTCGCCGTGCAGCGCACGGCCCTTCGGCGTGAGCGACACCCGCACTCCCCGCCGGTCCTCCGGGCACGTCCCGCGCTCGGCGAGGCCCTCCTTCTCCAGCCGGGCGACCAGCCGGGACAGCGCGCTCTGGCTCAGGTGGACGTGCTCGGAGATCTCCTGGACGCGGTAGGAGCAGCCGCCCGGTCCGGAACCCTGCGCGAGGATGTCGAGGACCTCGAAGTCGCTGGCGCACAAACCGTGTCGGTGCAGGGCGCGGTCGATCTCGCACTGGGTGCGCGCATGCAGCGCGAGTACACCCCGCCACCGTTCCACGAGCGCCTGTTCGGCCTGCTTCGCCGCCATGGGCGCACCGTAGCAGGCATGCGCACGCACGTCTCCCGGGTATGACCCCTCCCCCGCCGCCTCCGTCCCCGACGGACACCGGGCCCGGGGCGCGCCCCGCCGACGCCCGCGCACAGGGGGGCCGTCCCCCGTGCGCACCGGCCGGTTTCCTTGCCCGCCGGGCGCACGCCTGTTTCACTCCTTGAGTGACCGGACGCGGGGGGGGGCGGAAGTGACGAGGTACGGGGGACGGCGGAGTCAGGCCGCGCGGGACGCCATCACCGTCGAGATCGGATACGCCCTGTGCAGCGCGGCGTTCGCGGCGGCGGTCGTCCTCGGGGCCGTGACGGGGCCGGCGCTGCTCTTCGAACTGCCGGGCGCCTTCGAGACGGTGCTGCGCCACACCGGACCGTTGCTCGCGACGCTGCTGTTCGCCGTCCGCACGGTGTCCGTGCTGATCCGGTTCCGGCGGGCGGACCAACCCGGCCTGCCGGGCCGCACCGACCACGGCTCGTAGGCCGGCGCCACCAGTCGGGCCCGGTCACGGGCGCCCGGTGCGACGCCGGCCCGGCGTGGTGATCGCGCGTACTCCTGACGCAGTGCGTCCGTCCGGCCCCGCCTCCTACGACGGCTCGGCGGCGCGCCCGCCCGCGGGACCCTGCTGCGGGTACACCAGGCCCACGGTGTGCGCGAGCCGCCCCACCGCGTGGCGGAAGAACGCGTCGCGGTCCTCCACCACCCGGTTGAACTGGCCGAACACCTCGAACCCGATCAGCCCGAACAGCTGGGCCCAGGCGGCCACCATCCTCGCCACCACCCCGGGCGGCAGGTCGGGGGCGAGGTCGGCGGCCATGCGCACGGCCTCGGGCCTCAGCTCGGCCGACAGCGGGGGCTCGGCGAGACCGAGGCCCCGGTGCGCGTCGCGGAGGATGCCGATGACGACGAGGGCGGAGCGGGCGGCGGCCGGGACGGTCGTGTCGGGCGCGGTGTAGCCGGGCACCGGCGTGCCGTAGATCAGCGCGTACTCGTGCGGGTGCCCGAGCGCCCAGCCGCGCACGCCCTCGCACACGGCGGTCCAGCGCCCCACCGGTCCGACGTCGGCGGCCGCGTCCCGAGCCGCTTCGGCCGCCGCGCCGAGGGATTCGTAGGCGTCGATGATGAGCGCGGTCAGCAGGTCGTCACGGCTGGGGAAGTAGCGGTAGAGCGCGGAGGAGGCCATGCCGAGCTCGCGGGCGACGGCCCGCAGCGAGAGCTTGACGGCGCCCTCCTTCGCGAGCTGCCTGCGGGCCTCTTCCTTGATGGCCGCGGTGACTTCGATCCTGGCCCGGGCGCGGACCCCGTGTGCGGAGCTGGTCATGCCGTCCAGTGTTCCATGAACTCAGAGCAGTGCACACAAACAAGAGCGGCGCACACAAACGAGAGCATTGCTCTTGCTTTGCCGTCCAGCGTCCTACAGACTGAAGGCGCACCACGAGAGCAGTGCTCACAAAAGAGAGCAGCGCTCTCGCCATCACTCCGAACCACTCCGACCCGGGGGTCACCGATGTCGTTGTCAACGCCGTACTACCTCAAGGGCAGCCCTCTGGCCATTCGGCTCAACCGCGTCATCGGCTGGCTGGCCCGGCACGGTCTCAGCCTCGCCGGAACCGCGGAGATGTCCGTCCGCGGCCGCAAGAGCGGGCGGATGCAGCGCATCCCGGTCAACCCACACACCCACGACGGCGAGCAGTACCTGGTCTCGGCACGCGGCCACTCCCAGTGGGTGCGCAACATGCGCGCCGCCGGCGGCGGGGAACTGCAGGTGGGACGCAAGGTCCGCGGCTTCACCGCGGTGGAGCTTCCCGACGAGGAGAAGCTCCCGATCCTGCGGGCCTACCTGGAGAAGTGGGGCTGGGAGGTGAACCAGTACTTCCAGGGGGTCACCGCCCGGTCCTCCGACGCGGAGATCGTCGCGGCCGCCCACGACCACCCGGTCTTCCGGATCACCGTCAGGAGCTGACCTCGTCGCCCGCGGGACGCCGGTCCAGCGCCACCAGCGCGCGGTGCGCCAACGGGTGGGTGCGGACCAGCTCGCCGAGCGTCGTCGAACCCTGCGTGATGTCCTTGAACGCCTTCCAGGCCGGGCGGAAGCCGGTGAGGACCGCGTGGAACACCCCCGGGCGCCGTTCGAACGCGGCCAGCATCCGCTTGCCGACGCTCATCTCCACGCCGAGTCCCGCCTTGACGGCGAAGGCGTAGTTCAGCGCCTGCCGGCGCGCGTCCACGGCGTCATGCGCCTCGGCGATCCGCACCGCCCACTCCCCCGCCAGCCGGCCCGAGCGCAGCGCGAAGGAGATGCCCTCGCGGGTCCACGGCTCCAGCAGCCCGGCCGCGTCCCCGCACACCAGCACCCGCCCGCGCGACAGCGGCGAGTCGTCGGCGCGGCAACGCGTCAAGTGGCCGGAGGAGACGCTCGGTTCGAAGCCGGCGAGGCCGAGCCGCCCGATGAAGTCCTCCAGGTAGCGCTTGGTCGCGGCGCCTTCACCGCGCCGCGAGATCACACCGACGGTGAGCGTGTCGCCCTTGGGGAAGACCCAGCCGTAACTGCCGGGCATCGGGCCCCAGTCGATGAGCACCCGCCCCTTCCAGTCCTCGGCGACCGTCTCCGGCACCGGGATCTCCGCCTCCAGGCCCAGGTCGACCTGGTCCAGCTTGACGCCGACGTGGGCCCCTATGCGGCCGGCGCTGCCGTCCGCGCCGACCACGGCCCGGGCGAGCACCGTCTCGCCGCCCTGCAGGACGACGGCGACCGTGCGCCGGTCGGGTACGGCCGAGCCGTGCTGCTCCACCCGCTGCACGGCGACGTCGGTGCGCAGCTCGGCGCCCGCCTTCTGCGCGTGCTCCACGAGCTGCTGGTCGAACTCGGGCCGGTTGATCAGCCCGAACAGCATCTGCCGGGAACGGCGGGTGCGGCTGAAGCGGCCGTTGTTCGAGAACGTCACCGCGTGCACCCGGTCCTTGAACGGAAGTTCGAAGCCGGGCGGAAGCGAGTCGCGGGAGGGACCGATGATGCCGCCGCCGCACGTTTTGTAGCGCGGCAGCTCCGCCTTCTCCAGCAACAGCACGCGCCGCCCCGCGACCGCCGCCGCGTAGGCGGCCGATGCCCCCGCGGGTCCCGCGCCCACCACGACGACGTCCCACACCTGCCGTACGTCGTCCGCCGAAGAGTTCTCGCTGCTCACGATGGTCTACTGCTCCCGATCCAGCCGCCTGCCGCTCCTGTCCTCCCGCATCCTACGGCGGCGTTCACCTCGGGCCACTGTGGGAGGATCGGCGGCGCAAGTGCCCCGTACACGGGTCCTCACGCACACCGCACGATCATCTCGTACAAAGAAGTTCGCAGAAGCTTCAACGTCGCACCCACAAGGAGCGTGCCCATGTCGTCGAATCCGGTCGCCGCGACCGTCGCCTCGCTGATGCCCAGGGCGAAGGAGGAGCTCACCGAACTGGTGGCCTTCAAGTCGGTGGCGGACTTCGGCCAGTTCCCGCGCGAGGAGAGCGAGGGCGCCGCGCGCTGGATCGCGGACGCGCTCACCGCCGAGGGCTTCGAGGACGTGGCGCTGCTCGACACCCCGGACGGCACGCAGTCGGTGTACGGCTGCCTGCCGGGCCCGGAGGGCGCCAGGACCGTGCTGCTGTACGCGCACTACGACGTGCAGCCGCCGCTGGACGAGTCCGGCTGGACCACTCCGCCCTTCGAGCTGACCGAGCGCGACGGCCGCTGGTACGGGCGCGGGGCCGCCGACTGCAAGGGCGGCGTGATCATGCACCTGCTGGCGCTGCGGGCGCTGAAGGCGAACGGCGGCGTCCCCGTGCACGTCAAGGTGATCGTCGAGGGCTCGGAGGAGCAGGGCACCGGCGGTCTGGAACGGTACGCCGAGGAACACCCCGGTCTGCTGACGGCCGACGCCATCGTGATCGGCGACGCGGGCAACTTCCGCGCCGGCCTGCCGACGGTCACCTCCACCCTGCGCGGCATGACGCTCATCCGGGTGCGGATCGACACCCTGGAGGGCAACCTGCACTCCGGCCAGTTCGGCGGGGCCGCACCGGACGCGCTGGCCGCGCTGGTGCGCGTGCTGGACTCGCTGCGCGCCGAGGACGGCGGCACCACCGTCGACGGGCTGACCGGCGACGAGGAGTGGGACGGACTGCAGTACGACGACGAGCGGTTCCGCGAGGACGCCAAGGTGCTGGACGGGGTGGAGCTGATCGGTTCCGGCACGGTCGCCGACCGCATCTGGGCGCGCCCGGCGGTGACCGTGCTCGGCATCGACTGCCCGCCGGTGGTCGGGGCCACGCCGTCGGTGCAGTCGAGCGCCCGCGCGCTGATCAGCCTGCGGGTGCCGCCGGGCGTCGACGCGGTCGAGGCGACCGGGCTGCTCCGGGCGCACCTGGAGGCGCACACGCCGTGGGGTGCGCGGGTGAGCACCGAGCAGATCGGTCAGGGGCAGGCGTTCCGCGCGGACACCACCAGCCCGGCCTACCGGGCCATGGCCGACGCGATGGCGGTGGCGTACCCGGGCCAGGAGATGCAGTACGCGGGTCAGGGCGGCTCCATCCCGCTGTGCAACACCCTCGCCGCCCTCTACCCGAAGGCGGAGATCCTGCTCATCGGCCTGAGCGAGCCGGAGGCGCGGATCCACGCGGTGAACGAGAGCGTGTCCCCCGACGAACTCGAGCGGCTGTCGGTCGCGGAGGCCCTGTTCCTGCGCGCCTACGCGGCCGGCGCGAACTGACGCCGAAGGGAGCGGTCCGCCGCTCTGCCGACGGCAGAGTCCCCGTCCGCGGGCGGGGGCTTCGCCCTACGGTCGTCCCATGGACGTCGTGAAACTCCACCCCCGCCTCCATCTCCTGCGCTTCCCCGTCGGTCAGGCGTACCTCTGGCGCGACGGCGCGGCAGGGCACGGGGAGGAGCTGACGCTGATCGACGCGGGGCCCGCGGGTTCCGGGGCGGCGATCGCCGAGGCCGTGACCGCGCTCGGCCGGCACCCGCGGGACGTACGCCGCGTCGTGCT
Organism: Streptomyces caelestis; assembly: GCF_001279005.1. GTDB lineage: Bacteria > Actinomycetota > Actinomycetes > Streptomycetales > Streptomycetaceae > Streptomyces > Streptomyces heliomycini. The sequence continues at coordinate 197,768 of NZ_LGCN01000196.1, read as the reverse complement.
CACCCACTTCCACGAGGACCACGCCGGCGGAGCGGCCGAGGTGGCGGCGCTCACCGGTGCCGAGGTCCTGACCCACCGGCTGGACGCACCGCACGTGCGCGGTGAGGTTCCGGGCCCGCCCCCGGTGCTCGAGGAGTGGGAGCGGCCCCTGCACGAGCGGGCGGCGCGGCTCCTCCCCCCGGGAGACTTCACGCGCCCGGCCGGGGTCGTGGAGTTGTCGGACGGCGACGTTCTCGACGTGGGCGGCGGGGCGCACGTCGTGCACGTGCCGGGACACACGCTCGGCAGTGTCGCGCTGCATCTGCCCCGGTACGACGTGCTGTTCACCGGCGACACGGTGGCCGCCTCGCCCGTGGACGGCGCCGTGATGCCGGGTGTGTTCCACCTCGACGGGCGGCAGGTCCTCACCGCCTGTCACCGGCCGGCCGCTCTCGACGCGGAGGTGGCCTGCTTCGGCCACGGCGAACCGGTGACCGAAGGCGCGGCCCGGGCGCTGCGTGCGGCGGTGGACCGGGCGGACAGGGACGTGGCGGCGGCAGGCGGAGCGGACCGGGTCCCGGACTGACCGACGGCCTCAGCCGACCGGCACCCCGGCCTCCAGGTACATCGCCTTCCCGCGTTCCCGTGCCCGCAGGGCCCGCCGCAGCCGTTCGTAGCGGACCGGGGGCAGCAGATCGGCGGCCTCGGCCTCGGAGGCGAAGCGCCAGCCGCGCAGTTCCGGTCCGGGCAGCAGGAGGCGTCCGGCGTCCGCGGAGTCGAGACGGCCGCCGTCGAAGAGCAGCCGCAGGCCGCCGAACCCGGGCGGCACGGGTGGCTCCCAGTCGACGACGAGGAGCGCCGGCACGTCGTCGAGGCGGATCCCGGTCTCCTCGGCGACCTCGCGCATGCCCGCGCGCGCGGGCGCCTCGCCGCGTTCCACGACCCCGCCAGGGAACTCCCAGCCGGGCTTGTAGGTCGGGTCGACGAGCAGGACCCGGTCCCGCTCGTCGAAGAGCAGGACGCCGGCGGCGACCGTCTCCGCGGTGGGTTCGGGCGTCTGCACGATGTCGCAGGCCGCCGCCTCCCCACTGCCGACCGCCTCGGCTATCCGCAGGGCGGTCTCGTGGGGGCTGAGGGCTGTGCTGTCGACCGGGTAGGCGTCGGCGGTGAGCCAGGCGGCGAGGGCCGCCTTGTACGGCTCGATGTGGTCGTACGACCATTGCCGGACGCGCAGCTCGCCGTCGGGGAGGTCCGCCGGGACCTCGCGGCGGGCTATGCGCTCACGCAGGATCGTTTCCGCCGGGGCGAGGAGGACATGCCGGACCGGTATCCGGCGGGCGGCGAGCCCGCCGAAGATCTCGTCGCGGTACTCCTGGCGCAACAGGGTCATGGGGACCACGAGGGTCCCGCCGAGCTCGGCGAGCATCGCGGCCGCCGTGTCGATCACGAGTCGTCGCCAGATCGGGAGATCCTGGAAGTCGCCGACCTCGGCGAGGCGTTTGGGCGGAAGCAGCCGGTCCAGTGCTCCGCCGATGACCTCGGGATCGAAGAGCGTGCTGTTCGGGATCAGCTCGATCAGTTCGTGCGCGGTGGTGGTCTTTCCCGCACCGAACGCGCCGTTGACCCAGACGATCACGTTTCCCCCTCTTCTGTTGGCCCCCTGTGGCTTGCCCGCTCCACCCTGCCACGGAAACCAGATCCGGTTGAGAACGCGCGAGAACCACGGGTACGGCGCCGGCGCCCCCGTCGTCCGGGGGCGCCGGCGCCGTACGTCGTGCCGTGGGACTCCTCAGGCCTTGTCGCCCCGGTCGACGTCCAGGTCGAGGGTGTTGTCCTCGGCGACCGTCCGGTCGAGGGCGCCGAGGGCGTCGTCGACGCCGAGCGGGGCGACACCGTCGGCGACCGCGTGCGACGGGGTGACGGCCGCGACGACGAAGCCGGTGGCGAGGGAGGCGATGGCCAGCATGCTGCGCTTCTTCATACCCTCCACAACGGCCGGAACGGCCCCGGGGTCACGCACGTGTTCCCCGGAGCGCCCCGGTGGCCGGCGCGGCGTCGCGCACGACGGGCCGCACCGCGGAGCCCGGGCGCCGGCGACCGGCCGGGAGCGACCGGCGGCGGACACCGGCGACCGGACGTCACGACGTCCGCGCCCGGACCGGAGGGCTTCCGCACCCTTCGCGCCGCCCACGACCCCGGCGACCGGACCAGCGGCCCCGGACGCCCGGGCCCGGACCCGGCCCTCAGACCCCTGCCACCGCCGTGTCCGTCCTGCCCGCCAGCGCCGCGGCCGCCGCGCCCACCAGGCCCGCGTCCGTGCCCATCCGGGCCGGGGCCACGGCGAGGCGCCGGACGAAGGACAGGGTGGCGTACTCGGTGAGGGCCTTGCGGAGGGGGGCGAAGAGGACCTCGCCCGCCTTGCCCACGCCCCCGCCGATCACCGCGATGTCGATCTCGACGAGTGTCGCGGTGGCCGCGATCCCGGCGGCCAGCGCCCTGGCCGCCCGCTCGAAGGACGCCACGGCCACCGGATCCCCGGCCCGGGCGGCGGAGGCCACCGCGGCGGCGGAGGCGTCGCCGTTCGGACCGGGACGCCAGCCGTCGTCCAGGGCCCGGCGGGCGATGTTCGGGCCGCTCGCGATGCGCTCCACACAGCCGCGCGAACCGCATGGGCACAGGTCGCCGTCGAGGTCCACGCTGATGTGACCGATGTGGCCGGCGTTGCCGGTGGGGCCGGGATGCAGCCGGCCGCCGAGCACCAGGCCGCCGCCGACCCCGGTCGAGACGACCATGCACAGCGCGTTGTCGTGGCCGCGGGCGGCGCCCTGCCAGTGTTCGGCGGCCGTGATCGCCACCCCGTCGCCGATCAACTCCACGGGCAGGCCCCCGGCCGCGTCCCGGACCCGGGAGACGAGCGGATAGCCGCGCCAGCCGGGCACGTTGACCGGGCTCACCGTGCCGGCGGAGGCGTCCACGGGGCCGGCGCTGCCGATGCCCACCGCGCCGGCGCGCTGCCACAGCGGGGAGGCGGCGAGTTCACCGAGCACCGCCTCGACCGCCCGCATCACGGTCTCACCGTTCTCCTGCGCGGGCGTCGGACGTTGGGCGCGGACCAGGATCCGGCCCTGGCGGTCCACCAGCGCGCCGGCGATCTTGGTGCCGCCTATGTCGAGCGCGGCCACGAGGTCGGTGTGCATCAGTGTCGTTTCTCCCCGTTGAAACATCAGAAAACCGCCGAGAACGACCATGTGCGACCACGAGGCAACACATGGGGCGCGAGCAACGGCCCGATCGTGCGGCGAGGTGCGGACCGGAGTGCGCGTGGGACAGTGTCCCCCGAGCCTGACAACGTTGTCCAGGCTCTATGCTCGACGCCACATCCTCTTACGACCCCATGGCCCCACGCATCCCCGTGGCCGACAGGACAGGACACCGCACCGTGCCGGAGACGACCCGCCGCACCGACCGCATCCCAGGGACCCGTTACGGCAACCGCCCGACGATGAAGGACGTGGCCGCGCGCGCCGGGGTCGGACTCAAGACGGTCTCCCGCGTGGTCAACGGCGAGCCCGGGGTCACGCCGGAGACGGAGCGCCGCGTCCAGGAGGCGATCGAGGCGCTCGGCTTCCGCCGCAACGACAGCGCCCGCGTGCTGCGCAAGGGCCGCACCGCCAGCATCGGTCTGGTCCTGGAGGATCTCGCGGACCCGTTCTACGGGCCGCTGAGCCGGGCGGTCGAGGAGGTGGCCCGCGCGCACGGCGCCCTGCTGATCAACGGCTCCAGCGCGGAGGACGCCGACCGCGAGCAGGAGCTGGTGCTGGCGCTGTGCGCGCGCCGGGTGGACGGGCTGGTGGTGATCCCGGCCGGGGACGACCACCGCTACCTGGCGCCGGAGATCAAGGCGGGCGTCGCCACCGTCTTCGTAGACCGTCCGGCCGGGCACATCGACGTGGACGTCGTCGTCTCGGACAACTTCGGCGGCGCCCGCGACGGCGTGCGCCATCTGATCGCGCACGGTCACCGCCGGATCGGCTTCATCGGCGACATGCCCCGCATCCACACCGCGGCCGAGCGGCTGCGCGGCTACCGGACCGCCATGGAGGACGCGGGGATAACGGTGGCGGACTCCTGGATGTCGCTGGGCGTCACCGACCCGGAGCGGGTGCGCCGGGCGGCCGAGGAGATGCTCTCCGGCCCGGATCCGGTCACCGCGATCTTCACGGGCAACAACCGGGTGACGGTGACCGTGATCCGGGTGCTGGCCGGGCACGCCCGCCGGGTCGCCCTGGTCGGCTTCGACGACATCGAGCTCGCCGATCTGCTCCAGCCGGGCGTCACGGTCGTCGCCCAGGACGCGGCGGCCCTCGGCCGGACCGCGGCGGAGCGGCTGTTCCGCCAGCTGGACGGCACCCTGCTCGCCCCGGAGCGGATCGAGCTCCCCACCCGGCTGATCACCCGCGGCTCCGGCGAGCTGCCCCCGGCGGACTAGCGACGGGCGGCGCCGGTGGTGGAGGACCGCGCCCCCGCGGGCGCCGGGGCTGGAGAAGGCGCCGCGCGAGCACCCGCTGCCGTGTCCGGGCGCGTGGCCGCGGGGTTCGGGGTTGCTGGACGGGGAGCGGCTGCTGCCGGACCGCCTGGTGCACGAGGACCGCGCGCCCGTGCTCGCGGTCGGTTCCCACACGCGTCGGCGGCGCCGCCTCCGGGGCGGGGGCACGGACGACGGTCAGGGCCGTCACGGCGCGCAGCGCGAGCACGGTCGGCCGTCCCGTCACCCCCTCCTCGAACCGAACCGCGAGGGAAATCCATCGGAAATCGACAGGCGGGGCAAGGGGATGCCCCGGGCTACCGCGCAAAGGCCGTGCGGTCGCCCCGCCGGGGCGAGGCGAGGCCCTCCAGGCCGGCGCGGGACAGGGAGGTCAGGCGCGCCACCTCGGCGCCGTCCAGGGCGCCGCAGTCCAGGCCGCGCAGCAGGTGTCCGGCGAGGGCCCTGGCGGTGGCGGGCTCGTCCATGACGTCGCCGCCGGCCCGGTCGACGTACCGGGCGAGACGGTCGGCGGCCCGCGCGAAGCCCTCGCGGTAGAAGGCGAAGACGGCCGCGTAGCGGGTGGGGAGGTGGCCGGGGTGCATGTCCCAGCCCTGGTAGTAGGCGCGGGCGAGGGCGCGGCGGGTGAGGCGGTAGTGCAGCCGCCAGGCGGCGTGGACCTGCTCCGTGGGGCCGACGGGCAGGACGTTGGTGGCGCCGTCCGAGACGCGTACGCCGGTGCCCGCGGCGGCGACCTGCATGACGGCCTTGGCGTGGTCGGCGGCCGGATGGTCGCTCGCCTGGTACGGGGCGGAGACGCCGAGGCAGGCGCTGTAGTCGAAGGTGCCGTAGTGCAGCCCGGTGACGCGGCCCCCGGCGGCCTGGATCATACGGGCGACGGTGGCGGTGCCGTCGGCGGCGAGGATGGACTGGCTGGTCTCGATCTGGATCTCGAAGCCGATCCGGCCGGGTGCGAGACCACGTGCCTCCTCGAAGGCGCCGAGGAGCCGGGCCATGGCGGCGACCTGCTCGGGATACGTGACCTTGGGCAGGGTCAGGACCAGTCCGTCCGGCAGGCCTCCGGCCTCCAGCAGACCGGTGAGGAAGATGTCGAGGGTGCGGATGCCCCGGTCGCGGACGGCGGCCTCCATGCACTTCACGCGGATGCCCGTGCAGGGGGCCGCGGTGCCGTCGTCGTACGTCTCGGCGACGATCCGTGCCGCGCGGGCCGCGGCCTCGTCCTCCTCGGCGTCGGGACGGCTGCCGTAGCCGTCCTCGAAGTCGACGCGCAGGTCCTCGACCGGCTCGCGTTCCAGTTTGGCGCGGACGCGGTCGTACACGTCCTCGGCCAGGTCGCCGTCGAGCCCGAGGACGGCGGCGAGGGAGGCGGCGTCCGGGGCGTGTGCGTCGAGCGCGGCGAGGGCCCGGTCGCCCCAGGTGCGGAGGGTGCCGGCGGCGAAGGCGTCGCCGGGGACGTAGACGGTGTGGACGGGCTGGCGGGTGCCGGGGTCCCCGGGGTAGCGGCGCTCCAGTTCGGCGTCGACCGGCGTGAGGGAGGCGCCGATCTCCTCACCGACGGCGTCCGCGAGACTGGTCGCCACCCGCTCCCGCCGCTCCTGGCCCATCCTGCACCCTCCGCACTTCCGCCATACGGAATCAACAATCCGTTGAATGAAGCTATCGGGCCTCCTTCTCGCCGGTCAACGCCCTCCCGCGCCCCGGCCCGCTCCCGTATCTCGGCATGTTCACGTCTCTCTGGCACCGTGTGACCGTGCCGACTCGCAGCCGTGTCACACGCCGTCCGGGACCGAAGGGCGCGCTCGCCGCCTCGGTCGCCCTTCCCCTGTCCAGTACAGCACCGCCCCCGGAGCCGGCCCCGGCGGACGGACGCCCGGGGCGTCCGCTGGAGGTCATGTCGTTCAACCTGCGCTTCGCGAGCACGGCCGAGCCGAACAGCTGGGCCGCCCGCAGGCCCGTGATGCGGCGACTGCTGCGCCGCGAGCGCCCGCACCTCCTCGGCACCCAGGAGGCCCTGTACGGGCGACTGCGCGACGTCGAGGCCGGCCTGGGGCCGTCGTACGACTGGATCGGCACCGGGCGGGCGGGCGGCAGCCGGGACGAGTCCATGGCGGTCTTCCACGACACCCGGCGGCTCGACCCGCTGGAGTACGACCACTTCTGGCTGTCCGACACCCCGGACGTGATCGCCTCGAACACCTGGGGCAACGCCCACCTCCGCATGGCCACCTGGGTCCGCTTCCGCGATCTGCGCGCCGGTGGCCGGGAGTTCTGCGTCCTCGACACCCACCTGGACAACGCGAGCCGGTACGCGTGGGAGCGGGCCGCCGCCCTCGTCGCCGAACGCGTCGGCGCGCTGTCGCGCTTACACCCGGTGATCGTGACGGGGGACTTCGACGTCGCGGCCCACGGCGACCCCGTGTACGACACGATGCTGGGCGCCGGGCTCGTCGACACCTGGGACGCGGCGGCCGAGCGCGGGGACGCGTACGGGACGTTCCACGGGTACCGGCCCCCGGTGCCGGGCGGTGCGCGCATCGACTGGATCCTGGCCACGCCCGGCGTCACGGTGCGCCGGGCGTCGGTCGACGCCTTCGCGGTGGACGGCCGGTTCCCCAGCGGCCATCCGCCGGTCCGGGCCGCCCCGACCCCGTGACACGCCGAGGCCCCCGCGACCGGCGCCGGTCGCGGGGGCCTGGGACGGCTCGGGTGATCAGCCCTTGCGGCTCTTGATCTCCTCGGTGAGCTGGGGCACGACGTCGAACAGGTCGCCGACGACGCCGTAGTCGACCAGGTCGAAGATCGGGGCCTCGGCGTCCTTGTTGACGGCCACGATGGTCTTCGAGGTCTGCATGCCGGCCCGGTGCTGGATCGCGCCGGAGATGCCGGAGGCGATGTACAGCTGCGGCGAGACCGACTTGCCGGTCTGGCCGACCTGGTTGGTGTGCGGGTACCAGCCGGCGTCGACGGCGGCGCGCGAGGCGCCGACGGCGGCGCCGAGCGAGTCGGCGAGCGCCTCGATGAGTCCGAAGTTCTCCGCGCCGTTGACACCGCGGCCGCCGGAGACCACGATCGCGGCCTCGGTCAGCTCCGGACGTCCCGTCGACTCGCGCGGCGTACGGCCGGTGACCTTGGTGCCGGTCGCCTGGGCGGAGAACGTCACCGACAGGGCCTCGACGGCGCCTGCGGCCGGGGCGGCCTCCACGGCGGCCGAGTTCGGCTTGACCGTGATGACCGGGGTGCCCTTGGAGACGCGGGACTTGGTGGTGTAGGAGGCGGCGAACACCGACTGCGTGGCCACCGGGCCCTCGTCGCCGGCCTCCAGGTCGACGGCGTCGGTGATGACGCCCGATCCCAGACGCAGCGCCAGGCGGGCGGCGATCTCCTTGCCCTCGGCGGAGGAGGGGACCAGCACGGCGGCCGGGGAGACGGCCTCGTGGGCGGCCTGCAGAGCGTCCACCTTCGGCACGACCAGGTAGTCGGCGTACTCGGCGGCCTCGTGGGTGAGGACCTTCACCGCGCCGTGCTCGGCGAGCGCGGCGACGGTGTCCGCGGCGCCGCCTCCCAGCGCGACGGCGACCGGCTCGCCGATGCGGCGGGCCAGGGTCAGCAGCTCCAGGGTGGGCTTGCGGACGGCACCGTCCACGTGGTCGACGTAGACGAGAACTTCAGCCATGGGACTTCTTCTCTCCTGCTTGCGAAGGGTGAGGGGCGGGAAGCGAGTGGAGCCTCGTGGCTCAGACGAACTTCTGGCTCGCGAGGAACTCGGCGAGCTGCTTGCCGCCCTCGCCCTCGTCCTTGACGATCGTGCCGGCGGTGCGGGCCGGGCGCTCGGTCGCGGAGTCGACGACCGTGTAGGCGTTCTCGAGACCGACCTCGTCCTCGTCGATGTCGAGGTCGGACAGGTCCCAGGACTGAACCGGCTTCTTCTTCGCCGCCATGATGCCCTTGAAGGACGGGTACCGCGCCTCGCCCGACTGGTCGGTGACCGACACGACCGCGGGGAGGGAGGCCTCGAGCTGCTCGGAGGCGGCGTCGCCGTCGCGGCGGCCCTTGACCGTGCCGTCCTCGACGGACACCTCGGACAGCAGGGTCACCTGCGGCACGCCCAGACGCTCCGCGAGCAGCGCCGGCACGACGCCCATGGTGCCGTCGGTGGAGGCCATGCCGGAGACGACCAGGTCGTAGCCGGCCTTCTCGATCGCCTTGGCGAGGACCAGGGAGGTGCCGATGGCGTCGGTGCCGTGCAGGTCGTCGTCCTCGACGTGGATCGCCTTGTCCGCGCCCATGGACAGCGCCTTGCGCAGGGCGTCCTTGGCGTCCTCGGGGCCCACCGTCAGTACGGTGATCTCCACGTCGTCGTCGGAGTTCTCCGAGATCTGCAGCGCCTGCTCGACCGCGTACTCGTCCAGTTCGGAGAGCAGGCCGTCCACGTCGTCCCGGTCGACGGTCAGGTCATCGGCGAAGTGCCGGTCGCCAGTGGCGTCGGGCACGTACTTCACGGTGACAACGATCCTCAAGCTCACGCCGGCTCTCCTACTGCATCGTCATTTCTGGCTGCCTGCCTGCAGGCAGCATAGGCGCCTGAAGCGGGCGATCCCGGTCGGGGCGGCCCGCGCTCCGAACGAAATATTACTCGTCAGTACACCCAGTTCCTTCCCGCTAAGCAAGCGCTTTGAACTGTGACCTTCGCAACGCAGCGTAACCGGAACTCGACGGGCCCGCGACCAGGGGAACCCCGTCTCAGCCGCGCAGGCCGTTGAAGCGCCCCTGGTGGTAGAGGAGCGGACGGCCGTGACCCGTGGGGTCGCCGAGCAGGACCTCGGCGATCACGATCCGGTGGTCGCCGGCGGGCACCCGGGCCACCACCCTGCACACCATCCAGGCCGGCACGTCGTCCAGCACGGGGACCCCCTCCGGGCCCTTCCGCCAGGCGGTGGCCGGGCCGAAGCGGTCGGCGCCGCTGCGCGCGAACGTCTCCGCGAGCTCCTGCTGGTGCTCCCCGAGAAGGTGCACGCCGACGTGCTCGCCCGTCTCGATCACGGGCCAGCTGGAGCTTTTGCTGCCGACGCCGAAGGACAGCATCGGAGGCTCGGCGGAGACGGAGGCGAGGGAGGTGGCGGTGAAGCCGACCGGACCGGACCGACCGCACGCGGTGATCACGGCGACGCCCGCCGCATGCCTGCGGAAGACGGAGCGCAACAGCTCGGGCGAGGCGGGCCGGGCGGTGCCCAGGTCGGACGTGGCCGTCATGAAACTGTCCTTCTGCGGGAGGTGACGAACGGGTTCGCGGCTGCTCACCGACCCGGTCGGCGCACGCGCGCGGCGCGGGCGGCGGCAGCCGGGCGGCCGGGTACCCGCCGGAGGTGAAGGAGTCCCGAAGGCATGGGGCCAGGCTGACGACGGGTGGCATGCACAGTCAAGTCGGTCCCGTGATGCGGAAAACGCCTCACCGCGGCCCGGCCTCCCCCCGCACGGCCTCCCCGAGCGCGGCGATCACATCGGCCTTGCGCGGCTGCCCGGCCGCGCGCCGCACGACCCGGCCGGCGGCGTCGAGGACCAGCACCGTCGGCGTCCTCACGACCTCCAGACGGCGCACGAGGTCCAGACGGGCCTCGGCGTCGATCTCCACGTGGGTCACGCCCGGTACCAGTGCGGCCACCTCGGCGAGCACCCGCCGGGTCGCCCGGCAGGGCGCGCAGAAGGCGCTGGAGAACTGCACCAGGGTGGCGCGCTCCCCCAGGTCCGCTCCCAGCCCGGCCCACGGCTGCGGCACGTCGAGCCGTCCTCCGTCGTCCCCGTCCCGCACTCGCGCACTCCTCTCGTGCATCGTCCGTCAACGGTCTCCAGCGCCGCCGGGAGGGCGGGCATTCCCGGCCGGGGCGCAAAGCCCGAGGTGGCCCAAGTGGTGGACGTGATGAGAATCTCGCCGCCGACGGGCACCGGGACTGGTTCACCGGCCGTTCTTCGGGCACCATCTGCGACAAGCCGTAAAACCTACGGCTCCGTAACTTCGACTGGGAGCTTCCTTCCCAGGCAGAGAAGGAAGGGTTCCGACCCGCCCATGGCAGAACTCGTCTACCGGCCCGTCGTCGGTTTCGCACGCACCCTGTTCAAGGTGTGGGACCTCAAGATCGACTGTCAGGGGTCGGAGAACATACCGCGCTCGGGCGGCGCCGTGCTGGTGAGCAATCACATCAGCTATCTGGACTTCGTCTTCAACGGCCTGGCGGCACTCCCCCAGAAACGACTCGTCCGCTTCATGGCGAAGGAGTCGGTCTTCCGGCACCGGATCTCCGGTCCGCTGATGCGCGGCATGAAGCACATCCCGGTGGACCGGGAGCAGGGCGAGGCTGCGTACGAGCACGCGCTGCGGTCGCTGCGGTCGGGGGAGATCGTGGGCGTCTTCCCGGAGGCGACGATCTCGCAGTCGTTCACGCTGAAGAGCTTCAAGTCGGGTGCCGCGCGTCTGGCGCAGGAGGCCGGCGTGCCGCTGATCCCGATGGCGGTGTGGGGCACGCAGCGACTGTGGACCAAGGGCCACCCGCGCAACTTCGGACGCAGCCACACCCCGGTCACCCTGCGCGTGGGCGAGGCGATCGAGGCGTCCAAGGACAAGTACGCGGGCGTGATCACCCGTCAGCTGCGCGAGCGGGTGCAGGAGCTGCTGGAGGCGGCGCAGCGCGCCTATCCGGTGCGCCCCAAGGGCCCGGACGACACCTGGTGGATGCCGGCCCACCTCGGCGGTACGGCCCCGACCCCGGAGCAGGTCCGCGAGGCCGAGGCCCGCTGACCCCACCGCGCCGGGGTGGCGGCAGCCGGGTCCTTCGCGAGGGCGCGGGTCGAGGCCGGCACCTCCTGGCAGGGCGGGCCGCCGCCGGAGTCCGCCAGGGCCGGCGGGGCCGCCGGCGCGGTGGCGGGCAGCACCGGTGCCACGGCCGAGCCGAGCAGCCAGTGCCGCCTCGACAGGGCGAGGCGCCCCGGTCGCGCGTCCGCGTCCGCCCTGTCCCCCGTCACGCACGAGGGACGGACCAACGGCCGCCCCGGGCCGCCTCCGCGCCGGGACCGGACTTCTCCAGCGGTCCGCCGGCCGGGCCGTGGGCCTCGACGACGGCATGGGTGAAGCCCGGCGCGAGGGCACGCACCTCGGCGGACACGGTCCTGCGTGGAGGTCCTGGGCCGCTTCGGGTCGGAGGGCGGTGGGGAGGGTCCGCCACAGGTACGGCCGGCCGGGGGCGGCTTCGAGGGCATTCAGCACGACCGGATGCGGTGCGGCGTAGAGGACCGGGCAGTCCGCCTCACCGGATGCCGCATCGGGGACGAAGGCCGGCCGCTCGCCGTCCGGGGAGAACCGCGCGTCGACCCCCGGCTTGTTGCCCCGCGGGTCCTGGCGGTGCCAGGCGCCGTCGAAACGGACGGCGACCAGGCCGTGCACGATGCCGAGGTTCCGGTAGCAGAGGGCGGTCGGGATGTCCCCGGCCCGCAGCAGCGCGGCCAGCGCATGGGCCTTGGCGTAGCAGATGCCGGTGCCCTGCTCCAGGACGTCGGAGGCGCGCCAGGTGACCCGGAGATCACCAGGGTCCTGGGAGTGCGGGATGGCGTCGCGCACGAACTCGAAGGCCGCCCGCGCATAGTCGTACGAGTCGGCCGCCCCGGCGGCGAGGCGCGCCGCCGTCTCGCGGACCAGCGGATGATGAGGGGCGATCGCCTCGCCGGCAGCGAGACAGGCGGAGAGGCCCGGGGTTTCCTGGATCAGCTGCATGCCGCCGGAGCATAGGAACGCGGTCGACCGAAAGCCAATGAATTTCCAGTCGACCGCATACCTATGCATGTCCTGCTAGCGGGCCATCTCCTCCTTGAGCGCCGCCACGAACGTGTCCACGTCGTCCTCGGTGGTGTCGAAGGCGCACATCCAGCGGACGTCGCCGGCCGCCTCGTCCCAGAAGTAGAAGCGGAACCGCTTCTGCAGGCGCTCGCTCACGTCGTGCGGCAGTCGCGCGAAGACCGCGTTGGCCTGCACCGGGTAGAGGATCTCCACGCCGTGCACGGCGCGCACGCCCTCGGCCAGGCGCTGGGCCATCTCGTTGGCGTGCCGGGCGTTGCGCAGCCACAGGTCGCGGGCGAGCAGGGCCTCCAGCTGCACCGAGACGAAGCGCATCTTGGACGCGAGCTGCATGGACAGCTTGCGCAGGTGCTTCAGGTGCCGGATGCCGTCCGGGTTCAGCACCACGACCGCCTCGCCGAACAGGGCGCCGTTCTTGGTGCCGCCCAGCGAGAGCAGGTCCACGCCGGCCGCGTCGGTGAAGGTGCGCATCGGCACGTTCAGCGTGGCGGCGGCGTTGGCCAGCCGGGAGCCGTCGACGTGCACCTTCATGCCGTGCGCGTGGGCGTGCTCGCAGATGGCGCGGATCTCGTCCGGGGTGTACACCGTGCCCAGCTCGGTGGCCTGGGTTATGGAGACCACCTGGGGCATCGCCCGGTGCTCGTCGTCCCAGCCGTACGCCTGCCGGTCGATCAGCTCGGGGGTGAGCTTGCCGTCCGGGGTGGGCACGGTCAGCAGCTTGATGCCGCCGACCCGCTCCGGGGCGCCGCCCTCGTCCACGTTGATGTGGGCGCTCTCCGCGCAGATCACCGCACCCCAGCGGTCGGTGACCGCCTGGAGCGCGACGACGTTGGCGCCGGTGCCGTTGAAGACCGGGAACGCCTCGGCGGTGGGCCCGAAGTGGCTGCGGACCACCTGCTGGAGGTTCTCGGTGTACGCGTCCTCGCCGTACGCGACCTGGTGTCCCCCGTTGGCCACGGCCAGGGCGGCGAGCACCTCCGGGTGGACCCCGGCGTAGTTGTCGCTGGCGAAACCGCGGACGTCCGGGTCGTGATGACGACGCGCGTCGGTCCTCGGTGGGTTCACGGCTTCTCGGTCAGCCACAGACGGTTTCCGTTCACTTCCGCGGCGGGCTTGTCCCAGACTCCGACGATGGCCTCGGCCAGGTCCTTGACGTCCGTGAAACCCGCGAACTTCGCGTTGGGGCGGTCGGCGCGCATCGCGTCGTGCACCAGCGCCTTCACCACCAGGATGGCAGCCGCCGACGTCGGCCCGTGCTCGCCCCCGGCCTTGCGGAAGTAGTCGGCCATGGCGAGCGTCCACGCCTCGGCGGCGGCCTTGCCGGCCGCGTACGCGGCGTTGCCCGCGGTGGGCTTGGTGGCGCCGGCCGCGCTGATCAGGACGTACCGGCCGCGGTCGCTGCGCTGGAGCGCCTCGTGGAAGGCGAGCGAGGTGTGCTGCACGGTGCGCACCAGCAGCAGCTCCAGGAAGTCCCAGTCGTCCAGGCTGGTCTTGGTGAAGGTCTCGCTGCCGCGCCAGCCGCCGACGAGGTGGACCAGTCCGTCGACCCGGCCGAACTCCTTCTCGACCCGGGTGGCCCAGTCGCGGGTGGAGTCCAGGTCCAGCAGGTCGACCGTGTCTCCGGTGACGGTGGCGCCGCCGTGCGCGTAGCGCGCCGCGTCCACGGCCTCCGCCAGCCGCTCCGGGTCGTTGTCCGAGCCGACGACGGTCGCTCCCGCCTCGGCCAGCCTGAGCAGTGCCGCCCGGCCCGCGGGTCCCCCCGCGCCGGCCACCGCGATCACCGCGCCCTCGAGCGCCCCGTTCCCCATGGTTCCCGCCTCCTGAGCAGTTGTGGACCCGCGATCGCTCACGCGGCGACCCGCTCGGCACCGTCCGCCGTGATGCCCCGAGTGGAGGCGATCACGTTCTTCAGCTTCTTGGAGAGTGCCTCATAGAACATGCTCAGCGGAAACTCGTCCGCGAGCACCTCGTCCACGAGTTTGCGCGGCGGCAGCGTCAGGTCGAGGGCGTCGGGGCCCTTGGCCCACGTGGAGCCCGGGTGCGGGGAGAGGTAGGTGGAGACCAGCTCGTACCCGGCGAACCAGTGGACGAGCTTGGGGCGGTCGATGCCGTCGCGGTACAGCGTCTCGATCTCGGCGCACAGCTGGTTGGTGATCTGCGGGGCGCGCTCCCAGTCGATGGAGAGCTTGTTGTCGGTCCAGCGGACGACGTCGTGCTTGTGCAGGTAGGCGAAGAGCAGCTGGCCGCCGAGGCCGTCGTAGTTGCGCACGCGCTCGCCGGTGACCGGGAAGCGGAACATCCGGTCGAAGAGCACCGCGACCTGGACGTCGCGGGCCTGCGGGACGCCGTCGCCGGCCAGCTTCACGGCCTCCTTGAAGGCGGTGAGGTCGCAGCGCAGCTCCTCCAGGCCGTACATCCAGAACGGCTGGCGCTGCTTGATCATGAACGGGTCGAACGGCAGGTCGCCGTGGCTGTGGGTGCGGTCGTGGACCATGTCCCAGAGCACGAACGCCTCTTCGCAGCGCTTCTGGTCGTGCACCATCGCGGCGACGTCCTCGGGCAGCTCCAGGCCCAGGATGTCCACGGCGGCCTCGGTGACGCGGCGGAAGCGGGCGGCCTCGCGGTCGCAGAAGATGCCGCCCCAGGTGAACCGCTCGGGGGCCTCCCGCACGGCGATCGTCTCGGGGAAGAGGACCGCGGAGTTGGTGTCGTAGCCCGAGGTGAAGTCCTCGAAGGTGATGCCGCAGAACAGCGGGTTGTCGTAGCGGGTGCGCTCCAGCTCGGCCAGCCAGTCGGGCCAGACCATGCGCAGCACGACCGCCTCGAGGTTGCGGTCCGGATTGCCGTTCTGCGTGTACATCGGGAAGACGACCAGATGCTGGAGGCCGTCCGCGCGGCTCGCGGCCGGCTGGAAGGCCAGCAGCGAGTCGAGGAAGTCGGGCACCTCGAAGCCGCCCTCGGCCCAGCGGCCCAGGTCCTTCGCCAGGGCCTCGTGATAGGCGCGGTCGTGCGGGAGCAGGGGGGAGAGCTCCTCGACGGCGCCGATCACGGCGCGCACCGCGCGCTCGGCGTCGGCGCGCACCGGGGCTCCGTCGGCGTCGAAGTCGATCGAGCCGTCCTTGGACTGCCAGGGCCGGATCCGCTCCACGGCATCCTTGAGCACGGGCCATGCCGGGTGCTCCACCACCCTGGTCGCCGAAGGAACCTGCCCCTCAGCACCCACCTGCACAAGAATTTCCGTCATGTCCCATCCTCCACAGGAGAACCTCGCGTAAGCAGACCGTATACATATGAGGTTTCTCCCAGCAAGGGGAGCCTCGGGAAATTATCCTGCTCCACCCCTACACTCACCGCATTTTTTCCTGCAAAACATCGGTGCGGCGACAGTGCCCACGATCCCGGTTCAACCTCTGGACGCGGCGGGCACAGGCGATACGGTCCAGGAGGGCCGTAGGGACGCGGTCCCCCGCCGCCGTCGACGGAAGCGAGTCGGATCTTGAACTTCCTCACCATCGGTCACCGCGGAGTCATGGGCGTCGAACCCGAGAACACCCTCCGGTCCTTCGTCGCCGCCCAGGAAGCGGGCCTCGACGTCATCGAACTCGATCTGCACCTGAGCAAGGACGGCGCGCTCGTCGTCATGCACGACACGGAGGTGGACCGCACCACGGACGGCACGGGCGCGATCGCCGACAAGACCCTCGCCGAGCTGCGCGCCCTGGACGCCGGGCGGGGCGAGCGGATTCCCGTCCTCGAGGAGGTGCTCGACGCCGTCCGGACGCCGCTGCAGGCCGAGATCAAGGACGTCCGGGCGGCGCGGGCGCTGGCCGAGGTGATGAACGGGCGGGGCCTGGCCGGCCGGGTCGAGGTGTCCTCGTTCCACGACGAGGCCGTCGCGGAGATCGCCCGCCTGGTGCCGGGGGTGCGTACGGCGCTCATCGCGAGCCGCTACGACACCGGCATCGTGGACCGGGCGGTCGGGGCGGGCGCATCCACCGTCTGCCTCAACATCCGCCGGCTCACCCTGGAGACCGTGGAGCGGGCGCGGAAGGCCGGGCTGCGGATCATCGGCTGGGTGGTGAACACCCAGGACCACCTCAGACTGGTCCGGGCCCTGGGGCTCGACGGCGCCACCACCGACTACCCGGAGATCAAGCGCACCGGCCGCTTCACGGCGTGAGCCGTCAGACCAGCTCCTTCACCAGCAGCTCGAACTCCAGGTCGTCCCGCTGCGGGATGCCGAAGCGCTCGTCGCCGTACGGGAAGGGCGTCGTCTCCCCCGTACGGCGGTAGCCGCGCCGCTCGTACCAGGCGATCAGGTCCTCGCGCACGGAGATCACCGTCATGTGCATCTCGGTCACCCCCCAGGTCTCGCGGGCCTGACGCTCCGCCTCCGCGATGATCGTCCTGCCCAGTCCGGCGCCCTGGAGGGCGGGACTGACCGCGAACATCCCGAAGTAGGCGTGCGCGCCGCGGTGTTCCAGCTGGCAGCAGGCGACCACGCGGCCGGCGCGCTCCACCGCGAGCAGCCGGCTGTCCGGAGCCTTGATGACCTCCCGCACCCCCTCCGGGTCGGTCCGCTGCCCCTGGAGGATGTCCGCCTCGGTGGTCCACCCGGCCCGGCTGGACTCGCCCCGGTACGCCGACTGGATCAGCGCGACGAGGGCGTCCACGTCGGCGTCGGTCGCGTCGCGGAAGGTCAGTGCGGTGTCGGTGGCGGATTCCATGGGCACGTCTCCGGTTCGTCTGGGCGCCTTCCGGCGTGGCTCGGGCGGGAACGAGACTAACCCGGCCACTACGCTCGGCCGCATGGTGCATGTACTGAGCAGCCGCGTCCTGCTCCGCCCCACCGATCCCGACCGCTCCCGCGCCTTCTACGGGGAGCGGCTGGGCCTCGCCGTCCACCGTGAGTTCGGCACCGGACCGGAACGCGGCACCGTCTACTTCCTCGGCGGGGGGTTCCTGGAGCTCTCGGGCCGCGCGGACCCCTCGGCGTCGTCCTCGTCCCCGGACGTACGGCTGTGGCTCCAGGTCGAGGACATCGCGGTCGCGCACGAGGAACTGGCGGCCAAGGGTGTCGACATCGTCCGTCCGCCGGTGCTGGAGCCGTGGGGCCTGCTCGAGATGTGGATCGCCGACCCGGACGGCACACCGATCGTGCTGGTCGAGATCCCGGCCGAGCACCCGCTGCGCCACCGGCCGGGCATCTAGGCGGCATCGGCCGGTTTCGCGCCGGATGGCCGGGGCCGGGGGCCGGGCTTGGCGTGCCGGGGGGACGGAAGGAGCGTCATGGAACAGTCCGCGCCGGTGACCGGTGGGCTCTGCTGGGCCGAGTTGGGGACCACCGATCCGGAGTCCGCCCGGCGGTTCTACACGCGGTTGTTCGGCTGGCGTCCCGAGACGGACCCGCGTCAGGAGTCGGGCGGCCACACCGTCGCGTACCTGGGTGACGCGGCGGTCGCCGCGCTGGCGCCGCTGTACCAGGAGGGGCAGCCGGTGGCCTGGAACGTGTCGTTCGCGGTGGCCGACATCGATGCCGCCCTCCGTGCGGTGGGGGCGGCGGGCGGGCAGGCGCTGCTCGGCCCGACGGACGTGTTCGACGCGGGCCGTTCCGCGGTGGCCGTCGACCCCACCGGCGCCGTCTTCCAGCTGTGGCAGGCGGATGCCTTCCCGGGCGCCGGGGTGTTCGACGTGCCCGGATCCCTGGGCTGGGTGGAGCTGATGACGCGGGCGCCGCGGCAGGCCGTGTCGTTCTACACCGGCGTGTTCGGCTGGAGCGTGGACGCCTCCCGGCGGTACCCGCGGTGGGGCGTCGACGGCGCGGCCTTCGGCGGCATGGTGACGATGGACGAGAAGTTCCCGCACGAGGTGCCCGCGCACTGGCTGCCGTACTTCGCCGTGGAGGACGTGGACGACGCCGCGGTGACGACCACGACGGTGGAGGGCACGGTGCTGATGGAGCCCGTCTCGCACCCGGAGGGGCCGCGCATCGCGGTGCTCCGCGACCCGCAGGGGGCGATGTTCGGCGTGTACCGGGCGGCGGACGGGAGGTGAGCCGGGGACGGGCCGTCGGCCGTCACGCCCGCAGCGCGCCCAGGCGTCCTTCCAGCCGGCCGAGCAGCTCGCTGAGCAGGGCGGCGAGCTCGCCGCGTTCCGGGCCGTCCAGACCGGACAGCACGGCGGTCTCGTAGGCGAGCTGCGCGGGCAGGACGCCGTCGACCAGGTCGCGTCCGGCGTCGGTGAGACGGACGTGGGCGACCCGGCGGTCGCGGGTGTCGCCGCGCCGTTCCACCAGCCCGCGTTCGCCGAGCTGCTTGAGACGTTTGGTGACGGCGGCGCCCGAGGAGAAGGTTTCGCGGGCCAGCTCGCCGGGTGTCAGCTCGTGGCCGGTGCGGCGCAGCGCGCCCAGCAGGTCGAACTCCGGGCGGGTCAGCCCCTCCCGGCGCAGCGGGGCGTCCTCCGCCTGCTGGAGGAGGGCGGCGCAGCGGTTGATGCGGCCGATGACCTCCATGGGGCCGGTGTCGAGGCCGGGATGGACGGCCCGCCACTGCCGGACGACGGCGGCGACGGTGTCGTCCCGCGAGCGTCCGGGCGCGTCCCCGCCGGTCGTCGCCGGCGCCCCGCCGTCGGCCGCCCCTGGTCCTTCGGTCGCCGTCATGGCCGCGCGTCCTCCGTGTTCGTGCCCGTGCCGGGGTCCGGGAGCAGTCCCAGGCGTCGTACCGTCGCCGCGAGCGTACGGTGTCCCGCCTGCTCGACGAGCACGACCCTCTCCTGGGGCAGGGCGCGCTGCCACCACTCGCCGGACGCGGCGTCGGCGGTGGCCCGCAGGTCGACCAGGGCGGCGGCCAGGCCGCGGCGGGCGGCGTCCAGGGCCGCGGGCGCGGCCTGCGGGTCGGCCAGCAGGCGGGCAGCGCCCTCACGGGCACGGCCGACGGTGGTGAGCGCCCCCTCGACACGGCTTCCCGCCCTGCGGTTGGTGACCACCATGGCCGCGGCGAATCCGACCAGGGCCCCGACGAGGGTGTCCACGACGCGGTCGGCGACCAGCTCTCCGGTCGGCTGGTGGCCGGGGAACTCGGTGACGAGCAGGGCGAGGGGGGTCACGCAGACGCTGCCGAGCCAGTAGTTGCGGCTGATGAACGCCTCGGCGCCGAAGTTGAAGGCGAGGCAGCACAGGACGAGGGCGAGCGGGCCGAGGTGGGCGACCGGGGCGACGGCGGCGAAGATCAGGACGCCGACGAGGTTGCCGACGACGCGCTGGACGGTACGGCCCCAGGTGAGGGTGATGTTGGCCTGGTAGAGCGAGGCGGCGGTGACCAGGGCCCAGTAGGGGCGGCCGACGCCGAGAGCCAGGGAGGCGTAGCCGGCGAGCGCGCAGCCGAGCGCGGTGCGGACGGCGATCGGGGTGAGCGGTCCGAGCCCGCTCCACAGGGAGCGCGGCGCGACGGCGCGTTCCGCGGCCACGCCCAGGAGTTCGTCGGCGCCCGCGCGGGGGTCGTCGGGGCGCGGGACCGGGCCGGTGCCGCGCAGGTCGCGGGCCCAGCCGCGCAGACGCGCGGGGGCGACGTCGGCCGGCGCGGCGAGCGCGACCTCGGCGCGGATCACGAGTCGTTCGAGCCCCCGGCGGGCGGCCGAAGGACGGTTCCCCGCGGCCGACAGCGACTGCCACGCGGCCCGGACGGCGGCGTAGGCGTCGGCACGGGCGCGCGGGTGCTCCTCTCCGGCGCCCGCCGTCTCGGCGTACGCCGCGGCGGACCTCAGGGCCTGGGCGGTGGCCCGGCGCTCCGGGCCGTGCGGCCGGAGCAGCACGGGCGCCATGCCGACCAGCCAGGCCCACACGCCCGCCACGGCGGCGAGCGCGAGGTGACCGGGGACCTGCCCGAGGGTCTGGGGCATGAACAACGCGGCGGAGCTGACGAAGATGAGGATCACATGGCCGGGCGGGCCGATGCGGGTTGCGTCGCACAGCGCCTTCTGCGCGGCGG
This sequence comes from Streptomyces caelestis, assembly GCF_001279005.1. Classification (GTDB taxonomy): domain Bacteria; phylum Actinomycetota; class Actinomycetes; order Streptomycetales; family Streptomycetaceae; genus Streptomyces; species Streptomyces heliomycini. The sequence goes on along the minus strand of NZ_LGCN01000196.1, from coordinate 177,421 downwards.
CCAGGACGGAGCCGACGGCGACCAGGACGACGGCGTTCGTGGTGAGCGAGGCGGCGACCAGGGCCACGGCTAGGCCGGCGAGCATGCCGAGCACCACCCACACCAGCGCCTTGGCCCGGGCGGCGTACGGGCGGTTGTGGGCGTAGAGGGCGCACAGGGATCCCGCCATGGTGTACATCGCGAGGTCGAGCCGGCCGAGGGCCACCAGGAGCAGATTGGGCGGTGCGACCGCGGCGACCACGCTGAGGGCGGGCTTGAACCAGATGTCGGAGGGCCGCCCGAGGCGCAACGGGGCGGCGAGCGGGAGACGCCGGACGGCCTGCGGGGTGGTGGGGGTGGTACTGCGCATGAAGAACAACCTTAGCAGGTGTTTTACTCGTAAAAAATATGGGGCCGCCCTGCCGCGCTCCCCCGGGCGCTCCCCCCGCACTTCCGTGCGCTCGGGTGTCCACCGCCGGGGCCGGGCATGCCATGACCGACCGTCGAGCGGGCCGAGGGGGAGGTTCGGGTGCACGGACCGGCGTCGTCCGGCTGGCTGCTGGTCGCGCTCTGCGCGACGACCGGCGCCTACTGTCTGCTGCGCATGCGCAGCCATGTGGCGGAGCAGCGCCGCGCCGCGGGCGGCGAGGCGCTCATGGGTTTCGGCATGGCCGTGATGGCCGTGCCCGCGGCGGTGTTCACCCCGCCGGCGTGGGCCTGGCCGGCCCTCGCGGTGGTGTTCGGCGCGGCCGGGCTGCACGCGTTGTGGGCGGCCCGCACCGGCGTGCGGCACCTGCACCATCTGGTGGGCGCCGGGGCGATGGTGTACATGGCGGTGGCCATGGCCGCCTCCACCGGGAAGGGGCACGGGCACGGCGGTGCGGGCGTCCCCCTGCTGACCGGGTCCCTGCTGCTCTACTTCGTCGCGTACGTGCTCGCCACCGGTGTACGGCTGGTGCCCGTGGCCGCCGTGGCGGGGGGCGGCCGGGAGACCGGCTGGGGCGACCGGCCGGAGCTGGCGCGGGCCTGCCGGCTGTCCATGGGGATCGCGATGGTGGCGATGCTGCTGACGATGTGAGGGCGGGCCGCGCGGTGCGGCGGCGACCGCGCGGGACCGTTGGCTGCGTCACTCCGGTCCGTTCGGCCGTGTCCTCGGGCGGCCCGCGCTCATAGGCTGCACGCATGATCCTCCCCGCGGTCCTGCTGCTGCTCGGTGTCCTGGCCGCTGTCCTGGGTCCCCGGCTGCTCGCCCGGGCCGACTGGCCGGACCGTGAACCGGTGGTGGCGCTGTGGGCGTGGCAGTGCGTGATCGCGGCGGTGCTGCTGTGCTGCGCGCTGTCGATGACGTTCAGCGCGGCGGCCGCCTGGCGGGCGGTGGGCGGCCAGGTGTTCGCCGCCGCGCCCCGTGCGGTCGTGGAGGCGTACGCGCTCGGCACGGCCGGGCTCTGGGCGCAGACCACCGCGGTGGCACTGGCGTGCGGCGGGCTGTGGAGCGCGGCGATGCTGGTGCGGGAGGTCGTACGGGCCCGCGCCCGGCGCCGGACGCGCCGCGCCGAACTGCGGGTACGGGTCCCGCTGCTGCCCGGGGAGCAGCCGGGCTCCGACCGGCTCGTGGTCCTGGAGGGCGAGCGGCCCGACGCCTGGTGGCTGCCCGGTACCCCGCCCCGGCTGGTGGTCACCACGGCCGCGTTGCGCCGGCTGAAGGGCAGGCAGCTGGACGCCGTCCTCGCCCACGAGCGGGGGCACGCCCGGGCCCGGCACGACTGGCTGCTGCACTGCTCCTCCGCGCTGGCGGGCGGTTTCCCGCAGGTTCCGGTGTTCGCGGCGTTCCGCGACGAGATGCACCGGCTGGTCGAACTCGCCGCCGACGATGTGGCGTCCCGCCGGTTCGGCCGGCTGACCACGGCTCTCGCCCTGGTGGAACTCAACGAGCACCGCGGTGTGTTCGGCCCCTGCCCGGCCCCGCAGGCCCAGGTACCGGCCCGGGTGCGTCGGCTGCTCACTCCCCCGGACCGGCTCACCGCGGGGCGCCGGCTGCGGCTCACGGCGGTGGCGTCGCTGGTTCCGGTGATCCCGGTACTGGTGGCGTTCGTGCCGGGACTGCGGGCGCTCGGCTGACCCGCGTCCGCCGGGGCGCGCCGGGACGGCGCCGGAGCGGGCCGACGGCCCGGGGAGGACCGGCAGGATCCGGAGGGGCCCGTACACGAACGGGGAACGGGCAGGCGCGGAAAGGGCGGACACGAGGGCGCACGGACCGGAGGGCACGGGCCCGACCCGAAGAGGGCCGGACACGGGCCCGGGGAGCGGGCGGGCCCCGGGGGCCCGAGCGGACCCGGAAAGAGCGGACACAGGTCCGGGAGGGACCCGCGCGAGCCCGGAAAAGGCGGACACAGGTCCAGGAAGGACCCGCGCGAGCCGGGGAAGGACTGCGCGAGCCGGGGAAGGGCAGACGCATGTCCTGAAAGGGGCTGACACGGGCCCGGAAAAGCCCGGCGGGGACGGGGTACTGGCACCGGACGCCGGCGTTCAGCAAGGATCGCCTCATGCACACCCCCCACGCCGCATCCCCGCCCAGGCCGCCGGGGCACCGCCCGGCCGCCCTGCTCACCGGAGCGCTCGCGCTGTGCTCGGCGCTGTTGCTGACGCTGGTCGGCGTCGAGTGGCGTCCGCTGCTCGAGCTGGACGCCGACATCGCCCGGACCACTCACCGCTGGGCGGTCGAGGAGCGAGGGCTGACGCAGACGTCCCGCGTGCTGACGGACTGGGTCTGGGATCCGTGGACGATGCGGGTGCTGTGCGGGGTGGCGGCGGTGCTGCTGGTCCGGCGGTACGCGGACTCGTGGACGGCGCTCTGGCTGGTGCTGACGGTCGCCGTCGGAACGGCGGTGCAGCAGGGGCTGAAGGCCGCGCTGGACCGCGCCCGCCCGGTCTGGCCCGACCCGGTGGACTCCGCGCACTACGCGGCGTTCCCGTCGGGGCACGCCATGACCGCGACGATCGTCTGCGGCCTGCTGCTGTGGCTGCTGCACCGCCACGGGGCGGGCCGCGCCCTGTGGCGCACGGCGCTGGCCGTGGCGGCCCTCTCGGTGACCGGCGTCGGCCTCACCCGGGTCTGGCTCGGCGTCCACTGGCCGACGGACGTCCTCGGCGGCTGGCTGATCGGCGCCCTGGTGGTCGTCGTGGCCGTGGGAATCCACCGGCGGCGCCGTCCGGCGCACCGGTGAGCCCGGCGCCCCGGAGCTGACGGCCCGAGGCCGCTCTCCCCGTGTCCGAGACCGTTCACCTCGGGCGATCCCCCGCGTCGCCCGAGGTGAACGGCACCCCGGAAAGGCCCGCCAAGGGGCCTGACCGGACGCGCTGAGTATAGTTGGCTGGCAGCCAGTCAACGCAGGAGTCCAGCATGTCCCCGCGCAGCGCCCTGGTCAATGAAGAGTTGCGGAGGCGTTCGAAGGAGCGGCTTCTGCACGCCGCCGTGGAGTTGGTCGACGAGCACGGGTACGAGGCGACGACGCTGGGCGACATCGCCGACCGGGCGGGCTCCGCGCGGGGCCTGGTGTCGTACTACTTCCCGGGAAAACGCCAGCTGGTGCAGTCCGCCGTGCACCGGCTGATGCACCGCACCCTGGAGGAGGCCCTGGAGCGGGAGCCGCGCACCGAGGACGGCCGGGAGCGGATGGCACGGGCCATCGACGCGATCCTGGGCCTGGCGCGGGACCGGCCGGTGCTGATGCGTCAGCACATGGCCGGACTGCTGCAGGCCGAGGGGTTCCTGCCCTGCCCCGAGCAGCGGCGGCTGGCCGAGCTGCTGGGCGACACCGTCGCCCGGCACGGCTCCCACGACGTCGACGCGGACTATCCGATGCTGCGCGCCCTGCTGATGGGCGCCGTGTACGCGGCCCTGATGCCGGGCGCGCCCATGCCGGTCCCGGTGCTGCGCGCGGAGCTGTTCAAGCGCTACCGGCTCGACTGGGAGATGGGCGTCCCGCCGGACACCGAGGTGCCCGGCGGGACGTGCGGGAAGGACCGGACGGACATGTCCCGGTTCTTCGCCACGGAGCCGGACGCTCAGTCGAAGTAGTCCGGCTGGGTCTGCACGTTGAGCTCACGCAGGTGGACCCGGCGGGCCGGGTCCGTGCGCCGGTCGTCGATCCTCAGGACGTCGAAGCCCTTGGCGATGTCGTTCGAGTAGATGTAGCCGTTGTAGTAGTACGCCGACCAGGAGCCGCCGGTGAGGAGCTGCTCCGTGCTCAGCGGACCGCGCTCGAAGTAGGCGATCTCCTTCGGCTTCGAGGAGTCGGTGAAGTCCCAGACGGAGACGCCGCCCTGGTACCAGGCCTGGACCATCAGGTCCTTGCCCTTGACCGGGATCAGCGAGCCGTTGTGGGCCACGCAGTTCTCGGTGTCCGCCTGGTGGCGGGGGATCTTGAAGTAGCTGCGGAAGACCAGCTTCTGCCGGTCGCCCTTGCCGACGATGTCGTAGATGCCGTCCGCGCCGCGGTTCGGGCCGGTCTCCGCGTTGCAGGTGGCGCCGCCACCGCCGCCCAGCTCGTCGGTGAAGACGACCTTGTCCGCCTTCTGGTTGAAGGTCGCCGAGTGCCAGAACGCGAAGTTGACGTTGTCCTGTACCCGGTCGATCACCTTGGGCCGCTCGGGATCCTTGATGGAGAACAGGATGCCGTCGCCCATGCAGGCGCCGGCGGCCAGGTCCTTCGACGGCAGCACGGTGAGGTCGTGGCAGCCGGTGGTCTTGGAGACACCCGGGTTGGTGGGAGCGCCGGGGTTGCCGCCGCCGTCCGGGCCCTCACCCGGGAACAGCACCGGGAAGCCGACCAGCGCCGCCTCGTGCGGGGCCTTGCGCGGCACCTTGATCACCGAGATGCCGTCGTGCGGCGGCCGGCAGTCGGGGTAGGCCGCGTTCGGCGAGTACGACGAGACGTAGATGTAGACGTTCTTGCGCTCGGGCACCAGCGTGTGGGTGTGCGAGCCGCAGGCGGTCTCGACGGCGGCGACGTAGCGCGGGTTGCGCTTGTCGCTGATGTCGAAGACCTTCATGCCCTCCCATGAGGACTTCTCGGTCGCCGGCTGCGTGGTGCTGTTGCAACTGCTGTCGCTGCGCGAGGAGTCGGTGGACAGGAACAGCAGGTCGCCGGAGACGGAGATGTCGTTCTGCGAGCCGGGGCACAGCACCTGGGCCACCGTCTTCGGCGCCTTCGGGTCGCTGATGTCGAAGATGCGGAAGCCGTCGTAGTTGCCGGCGAAGGCGTACCGGCCCTGGAAGGCCAGGTCCGAATTGATGCCGGGCAGCGCGTCCTTGGGGACGTGGGCCACGTGCCGGATGTTGTCGGAGTGGACGACCTCGTCCTGGCCGGGTATCTCGCCGCTCCGGATGGCCTCGCGCGCCTCGGCCTGGGCGCTGCGCGAGACCTCCTTCCCGGCGGCGGGCGAGTCCCCGGGGTCGGGGATCGCCGCGGCCGGCGCGGCGGTGAGCAGTGCGGCCAGCAGTCCACCGGCCGCCGCGGCAACTCCCAGGCGTCTGCGCCGGTTTCGGGAAACGTTCAACAGGATCACTGTTTTCCTCCCTGGTTCCGTTCACCTCGGAACGGTTTTCGCACCGGCAGTATCGTCGTGGACATGCACATACCAACAGGGGGGCAACACACGTGCAATGAAGTTTTTCGATCACTGTCGCGCGGAAGCGTGCTAGGACGGTCGTCGACACTCACGAGGTGTTCTGCAACCTGCCGGCTACAGGAGGTCCTTGTGCACTACCGCCGTGCGTCACACGTGTCCGTCGCCGCGGCCGGGCTGACCGCCCTGGTCGTACTCGGGCTCGTGGGCTGCGACTCCGGCACGGACGGGACCGGGTCGGCCGCCGGGGGCGGGCCTTCGGTCATCGCGCCGGGTGAGCCCGGGGAGGCCAACCGGACCCTGTCGGCCGAGGAGGCCCGACGGCAGCGCGTCGAGGACGACTCCCCCAACTCGGCGGACGTGTCCTACGCGCGGATGATGATCCGGCACCACGCGCAGGCCCTGGAGATGGCCGAACTGGTGCCGGACCGCGCCGAGTCGTCGAAGGTCGTCAAACTGGCCGAGCGCATCGCCGCCGCGCAGCAGCCGGAGATCAAGGCGATGCAGGGCTGGCTGAAGAGCCACGACAGGGCGGAGCGGGACGACGGGCACGGGCACGACCACGCGACGATGCCCGGGATGGCCACGCAGGCCCAGCTGAAGCAGTTGCGCGCGGCCGACGGCAAGGCCTTCGACCAGCTCTTCCTCACCCTGATGATCACGCATCACCAGGGGGCGATCACCATGTCCACCGACCTGAAGGGGCAGGGCAACAACATCCGGATGGAGGAGATGGCGGACGACGTGGTGGCCCAGCAGACCAGCGAGATCGGCCGGATGCGCGAACTGCTGTGACGGTGCGCCCCACGCGTCCTCGTGAACGGCGCCCGGCCGGGCGGCTCAGCGCCGGGCGTGCCGTGAGGGCAGCAGCCCCGCGTCGCGCGTCCGGCCGATGAGCCTGAGCGCACCGCGCCGGCTGTAGCCGGTCTCGTCCATCACGGCGAGGACCGGATCGGCTCCCCGCTCCTGCGCCGCACGGTACGCCCGCGCCACGAGACCGTGCTCCGCCGGCTCCCTCGGCCGGGCGGGCCGCTCCCGGTGCGCGCCCGGCTCGGCCCCGTCCCCGGGGTCCGGCTCGGCCTCGGCGCCACACGCCCGGGCGAGCGGCCCCTCGATCCAGTCGGCGAACAGGGGGAGGTCCTCCAGGGCCAGCGCGGGCCGGGCCCGTACGTCCTCGACGCAGACCCATCCCTCGCACACCGTCGCCAGCGCGTCGATACGGGCCCCGTCGCCGAAGGCCAGCCGCACATGGAGCCACCGCGTCGCCCGCTCCCCCTCCCGCACCTCCCACGCGGGCCACACGGACACCGCGCCCTCCACCGGAGAGCGATCAGAAAGATGAAGAAAAGATGCCTCAAGCACACACGCAACGTAACCGCGCGATCAGTTTCCCTCCGTAAGAACACGCACCACGGACGGCGGACGGCACCCTGTCAGCGGAGCGCGGGCGGTGCCATGCTGGAGACACCAGCGATCTCCTGTCGGTCCCCCGGGTGAGGAGTTCCGCCGTGCTGCGTGTCGCCGTCGTCGGTTCCGGGCCGAGCGGGTGCTACACCGCCCAGAGCCTCGTCCAGCAGGACGCCCGGGTGCGCGTGGACGTCCTGGACCGGCTGCCGTGTCCGTACGGCCTGGTCCGCTACGGCGTGGCGCCGGACCACGAGAAGATCAAGTCCCTGCAGAACACCCTCCGCGCGATCCTGGAGCACGAGCGCGTGCGCTTCCTCGGCGGGGTGCCGGTCGGGCCGGGCGGGGTGCCGGCCGGGCGGCTGCGGGAGCTGTACCACGCGGTGGTGTACTGCGTGGGCGCCGCCGCGGACCGCCGGCTGGGCATCCCGGGCGAGGAACTGCCGGGCAGCTGGTCGGCGACGGAGTTCGTGTCCTGGTACAGCGCGCATCCGGACGCCGCCGACGACGGTTTCCTGCGCGGGGTGCGGTCCGCGGTGGTCATCGGGGTGGGCAACGTCGCCGTGGACGTGACGCGCATCCTGGCCCGGGGCACGACGGAGCTGAGCCCGACCGACATGCCGCACGCGGCCCTGACCGCGCTCGCGGCCGGCCGGGTGGAGCGCATCCACATGGTGGGCCGGCGCGGCCCGTCCCAGGCCCGCTTCACCACCAAGGAGCTGCGCGAACTGGGGACCCTGCCGGAGACCGGACTCACCGTGGACCCGGCCGAGGCGGCGCGGGACCCGGCGTACACGGACCCGTCCGCGCTGCCCGCCCCGCAGCGCCGCAACGTCGAGGTGCTGCGCGGCTGGGCCGGGGCGCCCGCGCCGGGCGCCCGGCGGCTGATCCGGCTGCGCTTCTTCCTCCGCCCGGCCGAACTGGTCGCCCGGGAGGGCAGGGTGGGCGCGGCGCGCTTCGAGCGGACGGCGCCGGACGGCCACGGCGGCGTCACGGGCACGGGGCGGTTCGAGGACATCGAGGCGCAGTTGGTGCTCCGCTCGGTGGGGTATCGCGGGGTGCCGCTGGAGGGGCTGCCGTTCGACCCGGCCCGCGGCACGGTGCCGCATCTCGCCGGGCGGGTGCTGCGGGAGGGCGCCGTCGCTCCGGGCGAGTACGTGGCGGGCTGGATCAAGCGGGGCCCGACGGGCGTCATCGGCGCCAACCGGCCCTGCGCGAAGGAGACGGTGGCCTCCCTGCTGCGGGACGCGCCCTTCCTCACGGACCGCGACCTGCCCGGCGATCCGCTGGCGGCGCTGCGGGCCGAGGGCGTCGAACCGGTCGCGTGGACGGGCTGGCAGGCGATCGAGCGGGCGGAGGCCCGGCTGGGCGCCTCCCTCGGCCGGAGCATCGTCAAGCTCCCCGACTGGGAGTCCCTCCTGTCGGCGGCCCGCGGAGCGGACGAGTAGCCCCGCCCGGGACGGGAGGGGGCGCGTCCGGGCCCGGACGGTCAGGGCTCGTCGTGACGGGCGGCCTGGTGGGCGGCCGCGGCGAGCAGGGAGTCGAGCAGCCCCGGGAACAGGGCGTCCAGGTCCACCCGGCGCAGGCCGTTCATCTTGGCGGTGCCTTCATAGACCTGCCGGATCACACCGTTCTCGCGCAGCACCCGGAAGTGGTGCGTGGTGGTGGACTTGGTGACCGGCAGGTCGAAGTACGAGCAGGACAGCTCGACGCCCTCGGCGGCGAGCTCGCGGACGATCCGCAGCCGTAGGGGGTCGGAGAGCGCGTGCAGCACGCCCTCCAGCCGGATCTCCTCGCGCGCCGGGTGCGGCAGATCGCGGCTGCTGGGGGCAGGGGAGGCGGTCGTCACGGCGGCTCACCTTCGGTCCGGGGACCCTTATGGTACGAGAACCATCGTAGTTTGACACTTCCCGTACTACGAAGTCTATCGTACGAGCCGCACCCGTCCCGGCCCCCGCCGAATGGAGCCCCTCGTGAGCACGCTCTTCCAGCCGTACACCCTGCGCGACGTCACCATTCCCAACCGGGTGTGGATGCCTCCGATGTGCCAGTACTCGGCAGCGCCCGAGGGGCCCGGGGCCGGCGCGCCCGGCGACTGGCACCTCGCGCACTACGCGGCCCGCGCGGTCGGCGGCACGGGACTGATCGTCGTGGAGGCCACCGCCGTGTCGCCGGAGGGCCGGATCTCGCCGTACGACCTCGGCATCTGGAACGACACCCAGGTCGAGGCGTTCCGCCGGATCACCCGCTTCCTCGCGTCGCAGGGCACCGTCCCCGCCGTCCAGCTCGCGCACGCCGGGCGCAAGGCGTCGACCGAGCGGCCCTGGAAGGGCGGCGCACCGGTCGGGCCGGACGCCCACGGCTGGCAGCCGGTGGCGCCGAGCGCGATCGCCTTCTCCGAGCAACACCCGGTGCCGGACGAGTTGTCCGTCGACCGGATCCGTGACGTCGTCGAACAGTTCCGCGCCGCCGCGCGCCGCGCGCTCGCCGCCGGGTTCGAGATCGCCGAGATCCACGGCGCCCACGGTTACCTGATCAACGAGTTCCTGTCCCCGCACTCCAACCACCGCACCGACGCCTACGGCGGCTCGTACGAGAACCGGACGCGGTTCGCGCTCGAGGTGGTCGACGCCGTGCGCGAGGAGTGGCCGGACGACAAGCCGCTGTTCTTCCGGATCTCGGCCACGGACTGGCTGGAGGGGTCCGGCTGGACCCCGGACGACACCGTCCGCTTCGCCTCCGAACTGCACGCCCACGGCATCGACCTGCTCGACGTCTCCACCGGCGGCAACGCCTCCGGCGTCCGCATCCCGACCGGGCCCGGCTACCAGGTCCCCTTCGCCGCGCGGGTGCGCGCCGAGACGCCGATGCCGGTCGCCGCCGTGGGGCTGATCACCGACGCCGAGCAGGCGGAGAAGATCGTGGCCAACGGCGAGGCGGACGCGGTGCTCCTCGGCCGTGAACTGCTCCGCGACCCCTCATGGGCCCGGCACGCGGCCCGCGAACTGGGCGGCGAGGTCCACGTGCCGGACCAGTACCACCGCTCGGTCTGAACACCGTCCGCCACCGGTGCCGGTGACCCGGGACGCCCTCCGCGTCCCGGGTCACCGGCACCGGTTCTTTCCTGGCCGAATGTGATGTGCGCGAAACGTTGACTAGAAAGCGCTTACCCCATACCTTCCGTTCAGCAGCGTGACCCGCTCACGTCAACCGGGCGGGCTCGTTGCGCACCAATTTGAACGTCGTTCACGTACATGGCTCGTACCCCCACACACGACAGAAGGAACGACATGACTTCCGCGAAACGACCACGCGCCCGCGCGCTGACGGGCGCACTCGCCACCCTGGGTCTCTCTGTTGGCATGATCATGACCACGGGAGCATCCCCGGCGAGCGCCGCCACCTGGCCCACCGCGAACGGCAGCCAGGGCGTCTCCTCCACCATCTCCGTGTCCGGCACCAAGGACTACGGGATGAAGCGCCTGTACGGCACCGGCGACCTGGGGTCCGGCAGCCAGGACGAGGACCAGGGCCCGATCCTGGAACTGGCGGACGGCGCGGTCCTGAAGAACGTCATCCTGGGCGCCCCCGCGGCCGACGGCGTCCACTGCAAGGGCTCCTGCACGCTGCAGAACGTCTGGTGGGAGGACGTCGGCGAGGACGCCGCCACCTTCAAGGGCAAGTCCTCGGGGTCGGTCTACACCGTCAGCGGCGGCGGCGCCAAGGAAGCCAGCGACAAGGTGTTCCAGTTCAACGGGGCCGGAACGCTGAACGTGTCGAACTTCGCGGTCAAGAACTTCGGCACCTTCGTCCGCTCCTGCGGCAACTGCTCCACGCAGTACAAGCGGACGATCAACCTCAACACCATCGAGGTGACCTGGAAGGGCAGCAGGCTCGCCGGCATCAACACCAACTACGGCGACAGCGCGACCCTGCGGAACATCACGATCATCGGGGACGGCAGCAAGAAGATCGTCCCCTGCCAGAAGTACATCGGCAACAACACCGGCAAGGAGCCGAGCACCAACGGCTCCGGCCCCGACGGCACGTACTGCAAGTACGCGTCGTCCGACATCACCTACCGGTAGCCCCCCACGGGTGACGGCCGTACGAGGCGTCCCGCGCGGCGTCTCGTACGGCCGGCCGTCCCCCGTGCGCACCCGCGGCGCGTCACGCGCCGCCCACCCGAAAGCGCGCCTGCCCCGTCAGCTCCCGCCGGCACCCCGCGCAGGCGGACCGCGGCTCCTCGCCCGGCCGGACGGCGGGCAACAGGACGGGGGTCAGGACGGGATCGGCGGGCAGGTGGCGCACGACGGCGGCGAACGCGGTGAGCCGCTCGGCGGGGCGTGCGGCCGGGTGGGCTCACTTCCGCTCAGTTCACGGGAACGGCGAAGACCATCATCGAGAGGGTCGACCGCATCCGGCTGGACCACGTGACGATGCCGGCGGCGCCGACGCGCAGGACGCCCGTGGAGGCGGGGCACCACGTGCGGCACCGCAGCGCGTTCGGGGCACGGCCGGCGGACCAGATGGCCGAGGGGGCGCAGGCGGGCGCCCGGCGGCTGGTGGAGCGGACGGCCCCGACCCTCCAGGACTCCCTCCTCGTCCGGCACGCCCCGCCCGCGGTCGCCGACGCCTTCTGCGCGACGCGGCTGGGCGGCTACCGGGGACACGCCTTCGGCACGCCGCCCGCGGCGGCCGCGCCGGACGCGATCCCCGGCCGCGCGCTGCCGGACGGCGGCCGGCCCGCCGGCGGGCCACCGCGCGCGGTCCTTTCCGTACGCGGTGGCGCCGTGCCCGGCCTGCGGCGACGCCGATCCGGGGGGTGACTGTCAGTGGTGGGGTGCAGACTGGCCGGTGTCCTGGAACGAGGACGTCGACGAAGACGTCTCGGAGGTGATCGGCATGACCGAGGTACTACTCGCCGTGGGCACTCGCAAGGGCCTGTTCATCGGGCGCCGGCGAGGGGGCGCCTGGGCGTTCGACGAGAGTCCCCACTTCAACGCGCAGGCCGTGTACTCGGTCGCCATCGACACCCGCGGCGGGCGCCCGCGACTGCTGGCCGGCGGGGACAGCGCGCACTGGGGCCCGTCGGTGTTCCACTCCGACGACCTGGGGCGCAGCTGGACCGAGCCGACCCGGCCCGCCGTCAGGTTCCCCAAGGACACAGGGGCTTCGCTGGAGCGGGTCTGGCAGCTGCACCCGTCCGAAGCCGAACCGGACGTGGTGTACGCGGGGACGGAACCGGCCGCGCTGTACCGCTCGGAGGACCGCGGGGAGACCTTCGAGCTGGTCCGGCCGCTGTGGGAGCACCCCACGCGCGCGAAGTGGGTGCCCGGCGGCGGGGGCGAGGGACTGCACACCGTGCTGACCGACGCCCGGGATCCACGGGCCGTGACGGTGGCCGTCTCCACGGCGGGCGTGTTCCGCACCCTGGACGGCGGCGCGAGCTGGACCCCGTCCAACTCCGGGGTGTCCGCGGTCTTCCTGCCGGACCCGAACCCGGAGTTCGGGCAGTGCGTGCACAAGGTCGCCCGGGACGCGGTCGACCCGGACCGGCTGTACCTGCAGAACCACTGGGGCGTGTACCGCAGCGACGACGCGGGCGGAAGCTGGACGGACATCGGCGAGGGCCTGCCGTCGACGTTCGGCTTCACGGTCGTGGCCCACCCCCACCGCGCCGGCACGGCGTACGTGTTCCCGATCAACGCCGACTCCGACCGGGTGCCGGCCGGCCGGCGCTGCCGGGTCTACCGGACCGCGGACGCGGGCCGGAGCTGGGAGCCGCTCACGGCGGGGCTGCCGCGGGAGGACCACTACGGCACGGTGCTGCGCGACGCGATGTGCCACGACGGGGCGGACCCGGCGGGCGTCTACTTCGGCAACCGCAACGGCGAGGTGTACGCGTCCGCCGACGACGGCGACAGCTGGCGGCAGTTGGCGTCGCACCTGCCGGACGTGCTGTGCGTACGGGCCGCGGTCGTCGCATGAGCCGCACGAGCCGCACGAGGATCCCGTCCGGTCCTGGCCACCGGTTGATCTCCGCCGCCGTCGCGGCAGTAGGGTGACGCCCGTGGCACCACGACCCTTGAATGAAATCGTCGAAGCGGGCTGGGCGAAGGCCCTGGAGCCGGTGGCCGAACGAGTCGCCGGGATGGGGGACTTCCTGCGCGCGGAGATCGCCGCGGGACGCACCTACCTGCCGGCCGGAGCGAACGTCCTGCGGGCCTTCCAGCAGCCCTTCGACGAGGTACGCGTCCTGATCGTCGGGCAGGACCCGTACCCCACCCCGGGGCACGCGGTGGGACTGTCGTTCTCGGTCGCGCCCGAGGTGCGGCCGCTGCCGGGCAGCCTCATCAACATCTTCCGGGAGCTCGGCACCGACCTGGGACTGCCCCAGCCGTCCAACGGCGACCTCACCCCCTGGACCGAGCAGGGCGTGCTGCTGCTCAACAGGGCGCTGACGACGGCCCCGCGCAAGCCGGGCGCCCACCGCGGCAAGGGCTGGGAGGAGGTCACCGAGCAGGCGATACGGGCGCTGGCCGGCCGGGGCAAGCCCCTGGTCTCCATCCTGTGGGGGCGGGACGCCCGCAACTGCCGCCCGCTGCTGGGCGATCTTCCCGCGGTGGAGTCGGCCCATCCGTCGCCGATGTCCGCCGACCGCGGCTTCTTCGGCTCCCGCCCGTTCAGCCGGGCCAACGACCTGCTGATCCGGCAGGGCGGGCAACCGGTGGACTGGCGCCTGCCGTGACCGGGCCCGGTTTCCTCGCCGTGGACTCCGGGGGTTCCGGTCTGCGGGTGGCCGTCGGGGCCGGCGGACGCGGCCCGCTGGCCCGCGCCGCTTCGGGGGAACCGGTGCGGACCGGCGGGCGTGGCATCGATCCGGGGCACTTCGTGGAGCGGCTGGTGCCGATGGCGCGGGCCCTGTGCGCCGAGGCCGGGATCGAGCGGCTGGAGGTGGCCGTCGTCGGCGCGGCCGGGCTGGCCGGCCTGGGGGACGCGCTGCGTGCGGAGCTGCCGGACGCGCTCCGACGTGAACTGGGCGTACGACGGGCGGCGCTGGCCGCGGACGCCGTCACCGCGTACGTCGGCGCGCTCGGGCCGCGGCCCGGGGCGGTGATCGCCGCCGGTACGGGTCTGATCGCGATCGGCACCGACCTGACCGGCTGGCGCCGGGCGGACGGCTGGGGTCACCTGCTCGGCGACTGCGGCGGTGGCGCCTGGATCGGACGGGCGGGACTGGAGGCGGCGCTGCGGGCGCACGACGGGCGGCGGGGCGGCTCCGCGCGGTTGCTGGCCGGCGCCGAGGACATGTTCGGTCCGGCGGCCGGGCTGCCCGGCCGGCTGTACCCGCGGACCGACCGGCCGGCCGTGCTCGCCTCCTTCGCGCCCCGGGTGGGCGCGTGCGCGGCCGACGGCGACCCCGTCGCCGTGCGGGTGCTGCGGGCCGCGGCCCGGCACATGGCCGACTCCGCCGCGGCCGTGTGCCCGGCGGCGGACGCGCCGGTGATCGGTCTCACCGGCGGCCTGTTCCGGATGGGCGCCGCGCTGCTCGACCCCCTGGACGAGGAGCTGGCCGAGCGGTTGCCGGGGGTGCGGTGGATCATGGCCGAGGGAGACCCCCTGCACGGGGCGGTCCGCGTCGCGGAGGACCTCATCGCCGGCTCGTTCACCCTTCCGGGCGACGAGAAGATGTTGTGCGTGACGGGCCCGGCAGGTGAGGACGTCACCCGCGCGGTCGGCGCCCGTACGTAACCCATCAGACAAAACCGGACGGATACCGCTCACCTGCACCCTCCCCGAACAGGGGAGCCCGGGAAGCCACTAACATGCGGCAATATGAGCACCCCCACTGGGCCCGCGTCCGGCCTGCCAGTACGAATGCCGCGCCCCCGTCAGCCCGGGCGGCACCGCCGTCCCGAGCCGCTGGTGGCTCCCGAGGACGCGCCCGCGCTCGTCCTCGCTGTGCCGGGTGCGCCCAGTAGTGCCACCCGCTCGCTCGCCGACGAGGTCGTGAGCATCGCCCGTTCCGAGCTGCCCGGTCTGGACGCCCGGATCGGCTACCTCGACGGCGACGACGAGGAGTTCCCCTCGCTGACGTCCGTCCTCGCGCACGCGGCCGGGGAGCGCACGGCCCGTTTCGAGCAGGCCCGTGCCGCAGGTATGGACGTCAAGGAGCCCGACGGTCCCGTCGCCGTCGTCGTGCCGCTGCTCGCCGGCCCGGACAGCGCGCTGCTGCGCCAGGTCCGCCAGGCCGTGATGGACAGCCGTGTCGCCGCCGAGCTGACCGATGTGCTGGGTCCGCACCCGCTGCTCGCCGAGGCGCTGCACGTGCGGCTCTCCGAGGCCGGTCTGGCCCGCGCCGACCGTGCCCGCCTGTTCACCGTGGCGACCGCGGCGGACGGCATCATCCTGGCCTCCGTGGGCGGTGACGAGGCCGTGCAGGCGGCCGGGATCACCGGCATGCTGCTCGCCGCGCGCCTCGCCGTGCCGGTGATGGCGGCGGCCCTGGACCAGGACGGTTCCATCGCCTCCGTGGCCGAGCAGCTGCGCGGCTCCGGTTCGCAGCAGCTGGCGCTCGCGCCGTACCTGATCGGCCCGGAGATCGACGCCAGCCTGATCGAGGAGGCCGCCAAGGAGGCGGGCTGCTCCGCCGCTGAGGCGCTCGGCCCGTACCCGGCGATCGGCAAGCTGGCGCTGGCCAAGTACACGACCGCGCTGGGCATCGCCCCGCAGCAGGCGCAGAGCACCCCGGCCCACTGACCCGGCCGGCTCGCGCACGACGCCGAAAGGGCCCGCTCCGGTTTTCCGAGCGGGCCCTTCGTCATGCCCCCTCGGGCTTCCTGCCGGTGACCACGCAGGACGCCGCGGCCACCGGGACGGAGCCGGCGCGCCGCGGCACTCCCGTGTCCGGATCGAGCGCGAACCAGGTCACGTCCCCGGACCGCTCGTTGGCGACGTACAGGACGCCGTCGGACTCGGTGATCGCGCGGGGCCAGTGACCGCCGCAGGGGACGGTGGCGACCGGGGTCAGCGTCTCGCCCCTCCCCTCGACCGCGAACACCGACAGGACGTCCTCGCCGCGGGTCGCGGTCCACACGAAGCGTCCGTCGGGCGAGACGGCCACCCCGGACGGGTAGGCGTCACCGGCCGGGGCGCCGGGCAGGACCGGGAGCTCGGCCAGCGGTCGCAGCGCGCCGCCGGCGGCGTCCCAGCGGCAGACCACGAGGGTGGGGCTGAGCTCGTTGAGGACGTACGCGTACGACCCGTCGGGGTGGAAGGCCAGGTGCCGCGGGCCCGACCCCGGGCGCAGGGCGGTCTCGCGGTGCGGTGCGAGCACGCCGTCGGCCAGGGTGCAGACCCGTACCGAGTCCGTGCCGAGGTCGACACCGACCGCCCAGCGGCCGCTCGGGTCGGGCTGCACCTGGTGGGCGTGCGGACCCCGCTGGCGCTGTGGATGGGGACCGGAGCCACTGTGCCGGAACACCCCGGACACCGGCGCGAGACCGCCGTCCGGGCGGACGGGGACGGCGCTGACGCTGCCGGAGCCGTAGTTCGCGGTGAGGACGTGTCCGGCGAAGAGACTGAGGTGGGTCGGCCCGCTGCCGTCCACCCGCACCCGGCGCCCGGCCGGCTCCGGCCCGTCCCCGGTCACGCGGAACGCGGCCACGGCGCCCTCGGCCGTCTCGCTGACCGCGTACAGCATGCGGCCGTCGGGCGACAGGGCCAGGCAGGACGGGTCGGGCACCGCGTTCAGGGTGCTCAGGACGGTCAGCGCGCCGCTGCCGGGAGCGATGGCTGCGGTGACGATGCCCGGGCCTCCCGCCGCCGTGAACGACCCGATGAACGCCCGCCGCCCGCCGTCCGCCACGACTGTCCCCTCTCGTCCGCTGCCGACCGGGGTGACGGTAGCAGCCGGTCACGCCAGGTCTAGACCAGAGGTCCGCCCGGTACGCCCGTGCGGGTCAGGCTCCGACCAGCGGGGAGCCGGACGGCGTCCGCAGCGGCGCGGCCAGCTCGGCGAGGGCGCGCTCCAGGCCGTGCAGGTGGGCCAGGGCGGGTTCCGTCCCGGCCGGAGAGGTCCGTACGGCGATGTCCCGGCCGCCGGTGAGCGCCTCGACGGCGGCCTCGACGCGCCAGCAGGCGGCGGCCAGCCGGGCGTCGTGCGAGGCCTCCGGGTCGGCGGCGACGGCGACGAGACCGCGGATCTCCCGGGCGCAGTCGTCGAGCAGGTCGAGCACCCGCCGGGCCCGCCGCTTGCGGCCGAGCATGGGGTTCAGCGGATGCACCAGCGGGGCGACCGAGAGCCGTACCCGGGCGAGCAGCTGTTCCAGCTCCGCCACCGTCGGCGCCGGGTCGGCGTCCGCGGTCCCGGCCAGCCGGGCGGCCGCCTCGGCGGTGCACGCGTGGACGCAGCGCAGGGCCCGCTGGATCCAGGCGTCGGTGACGCTGTGCGTGGTCACGGGCAGGACGAACGCCACCGCCAGCACGGCGCCGAGCGCGCCGACGGCGGTCTCCACGAGCCGGAGTGCCAGCAGGTCGGGGGTGAGCACGCCCAGCAGGCCGTAGAGCATGGCGGCGAGCACCGTCACCCAGAGCATCATCCAGGTGTAGGACACGGCGGCCGTGTAGAAGACGCCGAAGACCGCGACGGCGACGACCAGGGCGGTCGACGGCCCGTCCCCGTGCGCGGGGACGGCGACGAGGAGCGCGAGCCCGATGCCGATGACGGTGCCGAGCACCCGGCGGAAGCCGCGCACCAGGGTCTCGCCGCGCGAGGCGGTGTTGACGAAGACCCACCAGGTGGCGCCGACGGCCCAGTACCAGCGCTGCCCGGACACCAGCTGACCCACGACCAGGGCGAAGCCCGCGCCGGCGGTCGCCTGGACCGCCTGGCGGGTGGTCACCCGGGCCAGCCCGGTGCCGCCGGGCGGGGCCGGCACGACGGCCGGGGGCAGTCGGCGCTCGTAGCACCACAGCCCGAAGCGCACCGTGGCCGCGGCGAGCACGGACAGCAGGACGGAGGCGTACAGCTCGGGGAGCCGGCCGGTCGTCGCGTGCAGGAACTGCGCCACGAAGTAGGTCATGAACGCGAAGACCCCGAGACTGTGGCCGCGCGGGCCCCAGCGCCGCGCGTACACGCCGAGTCCGACCACGGCGAGGAAGGCGAGGTCGCGGGCGACCGGGTGGTCGTGCAGCACGGCCGCGGCGGTGAGCACCGGCAGGCCGACGGCGGGCAGCAGCGCCGTGGTGACGGCCTGCCCGCGGACCGTGGCGTCGGTGACGGTGAACAGGGCGAGCAGCGCGGCGAGCCCACCGGTGACGGCGCCGGTGAGCGAGTGTCCGGCCAGGCCGCAGACGACGACGGCCAGGCCGATGCCGAGCACGGCCCGCGCCGCGAAGCGCAGCCGCGTCCGGCCCGGGTCCGGAGCCGTGAACACCCTCTTCAGCACGTACCGCCCCCTGGGAGATCCGATGGTGTGCGCCGTGGCACGAAAGCCGTGGCACGAAAAAGGCGCCGCGGGGTCGTCCGCAGCGCCATCGACTCACCTATATCAGCATCCCTTCCACCAGTGGCTCAACAGGGTCTTGCAGAAGTGAGCCATTGGTACAGTACTCTCGGCATTTCTACGGCCATCGACGTGCCAATGGCCGACCCAGAGGGGCGTGACGCCCGATGGCCGTGGACGAGCTCGACACCCGCATCCTGCGGCTGCTGCTGGAGCGGCCCCGCACCAGCGTGCGGGAGTACGCCCGGATCCTCGGGGTCGCCCGCGGCACCCTGCAGGCCCGCCTCGACCGCATGGAGCGCGAGGGCGTGATCACCGGAGCCGGCCCCGTCCTCTCCCCCGCCGCGCTGGGCCATCCCGTCCTCGCGTTCGTGCACATCGAGGTCACCCAGGGGCACCTGGACGAGGTGGGCGACGCGCTGGCCGCCGTACCGGAGATCGTCGAGGCGTTCTCCATCACCGGCGGCGGCGATCTGCTGACCCGGGTCGTGGCGCGCGACAACGCGCACCTGGAGGACGTGATCCAGAAGCTGATCAGCCTGCCCGGCGTGGTCCGCACCCGCAGCGAGGTGGCGCTGCGCGAACGCGTCCCGCACCGGCTGCTGCCGCTGGTGGAGTCGATCGGCCGCACGGCGCGCAGGTGAGCCCTGCCATCCTGGACCCCATGAACACGCTCGGCAGCCTCTCGGTCATCCTCGATCTCGACGGAACGCTCGTGGACAGCGAACCGAACTACTACGAGGCGGGCCGGCGGACCCTCGCCGAGTACGGGGTGCCGGACTTCTCCTGGGCCGAGCACGAGCGCTACATCGGGATCAGCACCCGGGAGACGATCGCCGACTGGCGGGAGCGGTACCGCCTGTCCGCCCCGGTGGAGGAGCTGCTCGCGGTCAAGAACCGCCACTACCTGCGGCTGGCCGGCGCCTCGACGCGGGTGTACCCGCAGATGCGGACGTTCGTCGAACTGCTGGCGGCCGAGGAGGTGCCGATGGCCGTGGCGTCCGGTTCCTCGCCCGAGGCGATCAAGGCGATCCTGGCCGGCACGGGTCTGGACGCATATCTGCGCACCGTCGTCGCGGCCGACGAGGTCGCGCACGGCAAGCCGGCCCCCGACGTCTTCCTGGAGGCGGCCCGCAGGCTCGGCGCGGACCCGGCCGACTGCGTGGTGGTCGAGGACGCGGCCCCGGGCGCCGCCGCCGCGCACGCGGCCGGGATGCGCTGCATCGCGGTCCCCTACGTCGCCGCCCAGGCCGGCGCCCCCGAGTTCGCCACCGCCGGCCTACTGCTGCGCGGCGGACAGGAGGAGTTCACGGCGCGGGCCGCGCTCACCTGGCTGGCGGACTCCGCCCGGCGCCCCCGACCGGGGCTCCCGCCGTCCGCGCGTGCCCGGTGAAGGTCCAAAACCGATCGCTCCCGAACCGTTGACGCCTTCCCGCCCCCTTCTCCAGCGCCCCCGGCTGACCTGGGCGGAGAAGGGCGTCACGGTCACGCGGACCACCCGCTGCCCGCAGGAGCAGGGCAGCACGCTCACCGTCGGCGGCGGCCGGGCCTCCTTCGCGCTGCTGCCGCGGGCCCCGTCCTGGGCGACCGCGGGCTTCCGGGTGACCGGCAACGGGCGCGCCGTGCCCGGCGCTCCGGTCCCCGGCCGCTATGTCGAGGTCGCGCGGACCTGGCGCGACGGCGGCACCGTGAGGATCTGCGTGCCCTTCCGGCCGTGGGTGGGACGGGCCCTCGACGATCCCGCGCCGCAGGCCCTGTTCCACGGCCCGGTCGACCTGGTCGCCCGCCGTCCGGGGCCGGGCCCGTGCGGCTGGGGCTGTACCGCGACGCCGGCCTGCCCGGCGATCTGCTGCCCTCCCTCACCCCGGTCCCGGATCGACCCCTGCACCACCTGCTGGACGGCATCGAGCCGGCGCCCTTCGCGGAGGGCGCCGAGGACCCGACCCGCGCCCGCGTCCGGCGCCCGGAACCACGTGTGATCTTCGGCACGTCGGACTCCGGAGCCACTGACCCCGCCCGGGACGACGGCGCCGCCCGCTCGACGCGATCCGGGCCGGGGCTCCCTTCCGCGGCAAGGGAGCGCTGGTGGCGCGGGTGCGGTCCACCGTGGCGGCCCGGGTGTCGGAGGGCCGGCTGGGCCGTGCCGACGGCGGCAAGGCGGTGAGCACGGCGCGGAAGGCCGCCTACGCCCGCTGATCCCGGCCGAAAATTCTTTCCCGAACGGTGATTGTCTCGCGTCCGGCGTCCGTACCTCCTGCTGTTGGGCCGTTCTTATCCCAGGAGGCACGATGCGCATCTCGCGCAGCACGGCAGGAACCGCGTTCGTGGGCGGAGCCATGATCCTCACCCTCACCGCGCTCGCCTATCCCACCATGCTGGGCGTACAGAACACATCCTCCAAGCCGGACCGGGTGGTGGCCAACACGAACTACGGCCCGCTGACCGAGGCGGACCGCGACTTCGTGGTGAAGGTGCGCGCGGCGGGGCTGTGGGAGCACCCGCTGGGGCTGCTGGCGATGGAGCGCGGTACGACGGCGGAGATGAAGGAGGCGGGTGAGCACCTGGTCGTCGGTCACGGCCGGCTCGACGCCAGTTGCCGCAAGATCTCCCTGGAGCTCGGCATCACGCTGCCGAACCAGGCGTCACCGCAGCAGCAGGGGTTCGTGGAGACCGTGAAGTCCACCAGCGGCAAGGAGTTCGACTCCACGGCGGTGAACATCATGCGCGTGACGCACGGGCAGATCTTCCCCGCCATCGCCAACATCCGGGCCAACACCAGGAACACCCTGGTGCGGCAGCTGGCCGACCAGGCCAACGACACGGTGCTCGACCACATCACGGTGCTGGAGAAGACGGGGCTGGTCAATCACGAGCAGGTCAACTTCCAGCAGACCAGCCCGCCGAAGATGCCGCAGGAGCAGGTGACCCCGCCGGCTCCGCAGGCGGGTGCCCCGGTCCTCGTGCTGGAGATCCCCAAGGGGCTGGAGGACCTCGACACGGCGTCCCCGGCGCCGTCGCCGTCCGCGACGGTCGGGTGACCGGGTCAGGACCCGCGGCGGGGCCTGCCCCTCCGCGGGCTCTTCGGCGTGCCGCCGGTGCCGCCCCGGCGGCCGCGGCCGGCCGACCCGCCGGCCGGCTGCTGCCGCCGGGCGGTGCGTTCGGGCCTCTTCTTCTCCTGGGCGGGCTTCTTCTCCTGCGCGGGCTGCTGCCTGCGGCCGCGGGTGCTGTTGACGGTCCGGCCGCGGACGATCCCGATGAGGTCCTCGACCCGGTCCGTCGTCGCCGCCTCGGGCCAGGACAGCGCCACGCTCGACCCGGGGGCCGGTTCGAGCGGCCGGTGGGTGAGGTCCTTGCGGTGGTGCAGCCGGGCGAGCGACAGCGGTACGACGAGCACGCCGATCCCGGCCGCGACGAGCTCGATCGCGTCGGCGGTGGTGGCGGGACGTTCCAGCGCGGGCCGCCCGGGCAGGCTCTCCCAGGCGAGGACGTCGTCCAGGGGGTGCAGCACGATGTCGTCGGCCAGGTCCTCGGGGGACACCGTGTCGACCGCCGTGACGAGGTGGTCCTTGGGCACCACGACGACCGTCTGCTCGGTGTAGAGGGGGATCGCGCTGAGGACCGTACGGTCGACGGGCAGCCGGACGAGGCCCGCGTCGGCGTCACCGCCCAGCAGCAGACCCTGCGCCGTCCCGGCGGGGACCTGCGTGAGGATCAGCGGGACGTCGGGCAGCCGCTCGTTCCAGATGCGCACCCATTTGTCGGGCATCACGCCGGGTACGTACACGAGCCGGAACGAGGGGGACACTTCCGAGCCTGTCACCTGGCCAGGTTACCGGCCGTGGTCGGCGACCGCGCACACGCTCGATACCCTGGACGCCATGACGCAGCACCAGAGCACCCAGACGATGAAGCCCGCGACCGCGGCGAAGAAGCTGGGTGTGTACCTCGACGCCACCCCCGCCGACTTCCAGGACGGTGTCGTCTCACGCGCCGAGCTGAACGCGCTCCAGGCGGACCCGCCGCAGTGGCTGCGGGACCTGCGGCGCGACGGCCCCCACCCCCGCCCGGTGGTCGCGGCGAAGCTGGGCGTGTCCATCGCCGGCCTCGCGCGCGGCGGGGTCACCGAGGCCCTCACCACCGAGCAGATCGAGGCACTGAAGGAGGAGCGCCCCGAGTGGCTGGAGCGGGAGCGCGCCACCCAGGCCGAGGTCCGCAAGGAGGCGGCCCGGATCAAGAAGCGGAACGCGGAGCGCGCGGAAGGCGACGGCTGACCCCGGGGCGCCCCGTCCGGAGCGGCGCCGGGGCCGCGGCGCCGGGGCCGCTCCCCCCGCCGCCGGACCCCGCTCGGACCGGTCGGGAGGCGCCGTCGCACGGAGCCGGACGAGCCCCCCTCAAACGCCAGCCCGCGCCACCCTTCCGGCGGATAGAGATATCCACCAGCATGTCCGTACCGCACGCGCCCGCAGCGGCGCAGCCGACCGTGCCCGGGGTGGGACATGCACAGCGCCATGTGGAAGCAAGCCGTCGAGTGGCTGGCCGCGGCGGCCACGGACCCGCAGGAGTGCAAACGCGAGTGGGACCACGGCAAGGGCACGGCGCTGCTCGCGGCGGGCCGGTACTGGGACGTGCTGAGCGTGCCCGACCGTCTCGGGCTGCTCGCCCTGGACATCCTGTGGCGCGACCCCCTGAAGGCGCCCGGTCCCACGCTGGTGGACGTCACGGCCCGCAGAGTGGGGTTCTTCCTGCCGCCCGACCCGGTCAGCGAATGGGTCGGCTTCGGGGTGCGGCACGTGGGCCGGGGGTCCTGGGTCGCCGTGCCGCCGCCGTACCGGCCGGCCGGGCGTCTGGAGTGGCTGGTCCCGCCGGACGGCACCGGCGCCCTGCACGCCCCCGGCCCGCTCGAGCGGGCGCTGCGCGAGGCGACCGGCACGCTCGCCGTGCTGGCGCCGGTCAGCGCGAGGCCGGCGGGTCCGGAGGGCTGGTGAGTTCCTCGCGGGTGTCCTCCGGGGGAGGTCGCGGCAGCGGGGCGGGCGGGGAAGGGCACGCACGGGCAGCACCGTCGCGCTCGCCGGCCGTGGCGGCGGTGAGGGAGGCCCACAGGCCGTCGCGGTGCTCCGGTACCGTCCGCCCTCGGCCCGCCACTTCGCGACGAGGGCCGTGCAGATCGGTGTGGGGCCGCCGTGCCCACTGGTGAGTTCGGCGTACGACCGGCCCGGGGCGTCGCGCCCGAGAAAGGCGCCGCGCCGTCCCCGTGCCGTCCATGCCGGTCCAACGCCCCCCGTGGGCCGGTGGTGCGCCGGTGGCCCCCGGCCCGCCGGGCCGGGTGAAGCCCTCACCCGTACGGCCCTCGCCGGACGGCCGTCGCCGGGCGGGAGCGGGCCGGGGTTGACCCTCGACCTTGTCGAGGGACCAGGGTCTGCGGTGTGGAGAGCGAGATGCGCAGCATTGGTGAGATGGCCCGGGACAGCGGGCTGGGCGTGAGCGCCCTGCGGTTCTACGACCGTGCCGGTGTCCTGGTCCCCGACCGGGTGGATCCGGTCAGCGGATACCGCTGGTACGCCCCCGGGCAGTTGGACGAGGCCCGGCTGCTGGCCCGGCTGCGCCGGGCCGGGATGCCGCTGGCGGACGTCCGGCTGGTGCTGGCCGGCTGGGCGGGCGCCGACACCGATCTCGTACGACAGCTGCTTCGGGCGCATCTGCGCCGGCTGGAGCAGGGGCTGTCCGATACCCGCGCCGAGTTCTCCGCGCTCCGAGCCCTCCTCGACCACAGGGAGAACCCCATGACCTCGCTCCGCACCGACACCGCCGTACGGCTGTCCCTCTCCGGCCCCGGGCTGGCCGCCGCGCTGGACGCGGTCCGGTTCGCGGCCGGCACCGACCCGGAGCTGCCGATGCTCGGCGGGATCCTCTTCGACGTCGAGGGCCACGCGCTGTGCCTGGTGGCCACCGACCGGTACCGGATGGCCGTGGCGCGCGCCGCCGCCGACGGGTACGACGGGCCTCGCGTCCAGGTCACCGTGCCCCTTCCGCTCGCCGACGCGATGCGGGCGTTGCTGGACGGCGAAGGACGGGTCCGGCTCGCCGTGGACGGTGACCGGGTGACGCTGGAGACCGGGAGCCGGCAGGCGGCCGGCCAGTGCCTCGACCATGACTTCCCGGACTACCGGCGTCTCGTCCGCCTCCCGGCCGGGCGGCGCGCCGTGGTGGACGCGCCGGCCTTCCGGGAGGCGGTGCGCACCGGCCCCGTCCGCGCGGGCGAGGGGCGCGAGGAGGGAGGGACGCCCGCCGGTCTCAGCGTGCTGGAGGTGACGGAGGACGGCTCGGTCACTCTGGCCGGGGACGGCGCCGACGGCCGCGATCTCGTCGCCGTGAACCGCGCGTTCCTGCTGGACGCGCTCACCGCGGGGGGCGACGGCCGGCTGATCCTCGAGTTCGGCGACCCCACGGCGCCCCTGGCGATCCGCCGGCCGGACGACGCGCACACGTTCTCGCTCCTGATGCCGGTACGGCTCGAGGAT
Organism: Streptomyces caelestis; assembly: GCF_001279005.1. Classification (GTDB taxonomy): domain Bacteria; phylum Actinomycetota; class Actinomycetes; order Streptomycetales; family Streptomycetaceae; genus Streptomyces; species Streptomyces heliomycini. The sequence continues at coordinate 152,382 of NZ_LGCN01000196.1, read as the reverse complement.
TAGGGGCCGTCGTCACACTTCCGTCGTCGCCCGGAGGGCGGCCTCGCGGCGTCCGGTGCGTGCTCTGGGACCCCGGCCGAAGGCTGGGGGGAGCGCCGGGCGGAAGCCCTCGTACCGGCCGTACTCGGGCTTTCGCCCGGCGCGGCGGCGGGGGCGCCTCCCGCTCATGGGGTCCCCCCGCTCGAGCGAAGTCGAGAGTGGGGGAGCCTGCCAGGCGTCGCGGGGCAGACGGAAGTTCGACGACAGCCGCTACGGGCCGTTCGGTTCCTGCCGGGGTCGCGGGGTCCGGAACCACTCGGCTGCGGGGTGTCGCTCACCGGAGCCGGCCTGATCCGAACGGCGCCCCGGCCTCGTCCGTCGGCGGGGGCGCCGGCCGGTTCAGCGTTCGGGCCGGCTCTCGTCCACCGGCTCCAGCGTCTCCGCGGTCGGCATCGTGACCTGTGCGGGCACGGTGTCGGCGGACGCGGTGCGCCGGGCGGTCAGGCGCAGCGCGATGGGCTCGGTGTAGCGGGCCGTGAGCGGGCCGATGACGACCAGGACCAGGACGTACGCCGTGGCCAGCGGGCCGAGGTCCGGTTCGATGCCGGCGGTGACCGCGAGACCGGCGATGACGATGGAGAACTCCCCGCGGGCGACCAGGGTGCCGCCCGCACGCCAGCGGCCCTTGGAGGAGATCCCGGCCCGGCGGGCGGCCCAGTAACCGGTGGCGATCTTCGTCAACGCGGTGACGACGGCGAGCGCGAGGGCGGGCAGGATCACCGGCGGGATCGACTGGGGGTCGGTGTGCAGTCCGAAGAAGACGAAGAACACGGCGGCGAACAGGTCCCGCAGCGGCGCCAGCAGGTTGTGCGCGCCCTCGGCGACCTCCCCGGACAGGGCGATGCCGACCAGGAACGCGCCCACGGCCGCCGAGACCTGCAGCTGCTGGGCGAGGCCCGCGACGAGCAGGGTCAGGCCCAGCACGACCAGCAGCAGCTTCTCCGGGTCGTCGCTGGAGACGAAGCGGGAGATCACCCGCCCGTAGCGGACGGCGACGAACAGCACGAGCCCGGCGACGCCCAGCGCGATGGCCAGCGTGACGCTGCCCGCGGCGAGGCTGACGCCGGCCAGCAGGGCGGTGATGATCGGCAGGTAGACCGCCATGGCCAGGTCCTCGAGCACCAGGATGCTGAGGATGACCGGGGTCTCGCGGTTGCCGAGCCGCCCGAGGTCGCCGAGGACCTTGGCGATGACGCCGGAGGAGGAGATCCAGGTGACGCCGGCCAGCACCACCGCGGCGACCGGGCCCCAGCCGAGCAGCAGGGCCAGGGCGGCGCCGGGCAGGGCGTTCAGCGCCATGTCGACGAGGCCGGCCGGGTACTGGGTCTTGAGGTTGGAGACGAGGTCGCTGGCCGTGTACTCCAGGCCGAGCATGAGCAGCAGCAGGATGACGCCGATCTCGGCGCCGATCGCGACGAACTCCTCGCTCGCGCCGAGCGGCAGCAGCCCGCCCTCGCCGAAGGCGAGGCCGGCCAGCAGGTAGAGGGGGATCGGGGAGAACTGGAGGCGTCCGGCGAGGCGCCCCAGCAGGCCGAGCCCGAGGATGATCGCGCCGAACTCGATCAGGAAGACCGCGGAAGAGTGCACTCGCTCACTCCCGCCCGAGAATCGTGGCGGCGGCGTCGATGCCCTCGCGGGTGCCGATCAGGATGAGCGTGTCCCCGCCGGCCAGCCGGAAGTCCGGCGGGGGGGACGGGATCGCCTCGGCCCGCCGCAGCACGGCGACGATCGAGACCCCGGTCTCGGTGCGCATCCGGGTGTCGCCCAGCAGCCGACCGTTCCAGTGGGAGGCGGCGGACAGCTCGATGCGCTCGGCGACCAGTCCCAGGTCGGTGGTGTGCAGCAGGTTGGGGCTGTGGTGGGCGGGCATGAGCGCGTCGATCAGCGCGGTCGACTCGGCGACGGTCAGCCGTATCGAGCGGGCGCAGGCGTCCGGGTCGTCGGAACGGTAGACGTTGACCGTGCGGGCACCGTCGCGGTGCGCGATCACGGACAGGTGCTCGTGCTCACGCGTGGTGAGGTCGTATTTCACGCCGATGCCCGGCAGCGGCGTGGCGCTCATCCGTGGAGCAGGCACAGCCCGTCCCCTTTCCCGGTTCTCTTGTCGATGTCGTGCGAAGTGTGGTGCCGGCCGTACCGTCGGACGGCACGGGTGATCGACCCCCACGGGGGTAATGGTGCCATCCCGCCATTCGGCCGGAACATGGGTGTTGTCACGGATGGACAGGGTGCGCGACGGAGCCGAGGATGTCCGGGGAAACCGTGTCGCCGCAGGTCGAAGGGGTGAGTGCGGGCCGTCTTCCGCGGGTACCCGGAGGTACCGCCGTGGCCGGGGACGGGAGCGAGTGGTGAACGACACGGTGATCGTAGGAGTGGACGGTTCGCCGTCCAGTCTTGCCGCGGTCGACGTCGCGGCGCACGAGGCCCGGCTGCGCGGCGCGCGCCTGCGGATCGTGCACGCGTTCAGCCGCCCGGCCGACCTCGACCCGATGATCCACGGCACCCTGGCGCGGGCCGAGCAGCGTGCCCACGACCGCTCGCCGGGGCTGGAGATCGCCAGGACCGTGGTGTCCGGCGAGACGCTGACGGTGCTGCGGAGCGAGTCGCGGCACGCGGTGCTGACGGTGGTCGGCGGGCGGGGCCGCGGCGGGTTCGGGGAGCTGCTGCTGGGCTCGACGGTCGTGCAGCTGGCCGCGCACGGGCACGGTCCGTTGATGGTGGTCCGTGGCCGTCCCGCCCCCGAGGGGCCCGTGCTCCTCGCCGTGGACGGCTCGCCGGCCGGGGCCGCGGCGGCGGATTTCGCCTTCGCCGAGGCCGCGCTGCGCGGGGCGCCGCTGGTCGCGATGCACGTGTGGAACACCTGGAGCGAGCCGACACCGTACGAGGGACCGGCCGATCCCTTGCACGTGGTGGTGGACCTCGACCGGCTCCGTGAGCGGCACCGGCGGCTGCTGGCGGAGGCGGTGGCCCCGTGGCGGGACGCCCGTCCCCGGGTCGCCGTGGAACTGCGTCTGGAGCGGGCGCGGGTACGGCACGCGCTGCTCGACGCGAGCCGGGAGGCCCAACTGGTGGTGGCCGGGGCCCGCGGCCACGGCGGCTTCACCGGAATGCTGCTCGGTTCGGTCAGCCAGGCGCTGCTGTACCACGCCGGCTGTCCCGTCGCCGTCGTCCGCGGCAGGGAGTGAAGGGGCCGGTGCGAAGGGGCGGGCGTCCCCGTTCCTCGTGGGGCCTCCTCGCCGCAGCGCGACGCAGCCGTGTGCACGGCCGGCGTCTTCGGACGTGTGAACGCGCCCCGTCCGTCCGCCGGGCGCCGGTGAGCGCGGAGGCGGCCGCGCGACACGACGACGATCACCACGGCGCGGACCCGGCCCGACCGTTCCATGGGGCGCACGCCTGAATTCCGTGCGCTCACCCGTGCACCCGTGCGCCCCCTGGGCGACGGGACGGGGTGCGTCGGGTGCCGGTCCGGTATGGGCAGGACAAGGTTCGAGTGCCACACGTATGTGGACTCGTCCATGTGGACTCACTGAATTCCGTTTGTGTCGCTTGAGACAGGTGGTATTCGATGAGCAAGTGCGTTCATGAGCCGGCGCCGACCTGGAGGTCGGGAATCGCACCCGGCATATTACCGTCCGTCGGACACGGTATCGCCTTGTTCCGGCGCCCGCTGGAGTTTCTGAATTCTCTGTCCGCGTACGGCGATCTGGTGGAGATACGCCTGGGTCCCGTGCGCGCCTGGGTGGTGTGCCATCCACGACTGGTCCACGAGATGCTCAGGGACACCCGCACCTTCGACAAGGGCGGCCCCCTCTACGAGCGGCTCCGGGCCCTCATGGGGGACGGGGTCGTCACCTGCCCGCACGCCGATCACCGCAGGCAGCGCAGGCTGCTGCAGCCCGCTTTCCGCCCGTCCCGCGTCGCCGGCCTGACGGGGGTGATGGGCGAGGAGGCCGAGTCGGTGTGCCGCGCGTGGCGGGCGGGGCGGAAGGTAGACGTCAGCGCGGCCATGATGGCCCTGACCACGGGGGCGATCAGCCGGGTCCTCCTCTCCGACTCGCTCGACGCGGCGAGGAGCGCCGAGGTGCGGGACTGCCTGGCCGGGATCGTCCACGGACTGTTCGTGCGTACGGTCGTCCCGGTCGACGCCCTGTTCCGGGTTCCCCTGCCCGCCAACCGCCGGTACCGGGACGCGGTCGCCCGTCTGCACCGGCTCGTGGACGCGGCGATCATCGAGCGCCGCGCGGGCGAGCCACGCGACGACCTGCTGGGGGCCCTGCTGGCGGCGGCCGACGCCGGGGAGCACGGGGTGACCCCCGGCGAGGTGCACGACCAGCTCGTCTCCCTGCTGCTCACGGGGTCGGAGAGCCCCTCCCTGGGCCTGTCCTCCACGTTCAGCCTGCTCGCACGGCACCCGGAGGCCGAACGCAGGCTGCACGCCGAGGTCGACTCCGTCCTGGCCGGGCGCGCCCTCCCCACCTCCGACGACCTGCCGCTCCTCCCCTACACCCGGGCCGTGGTCAACGAGACCCTGCGCCACTCCCCGCCCGGCTGGCTCTTCACCCGGTCCACCACCAGGGACGTCGAGTTCGGCGGGCGCCGCCTGCCGCGCGGGGCCACCGTTCTGTACAGCCCGTATCTGCTGCACCACGCGCCCTCGTCGTTCCCCGACCCCGAGCGGTTCCGGCCCGAGCGGTGGCTGTCGGGCGAGCACACCGACCAGCCGTACGGCGCGATGGTCCCGTTCTCCGCGGGCAGCCGGAAGTGCCTCGGGGACGCCTTCGCCATGGCGCAGAGCACGGTGGCGCTCGCGACCATCGCCCGGCGCTGGCGCCTGCGGCACCCCCCGGGGCCCGTCGCGCCGGTGCGCCCCGCGGTGACGCTGGGCCCCCGGTCGCTGCGGATGATCTGCGAACCGCGCGGGAACGGGCTCGACCGGCGATCCCGAGGGGCGGGTGACACCCTTGTCGACCACGCATGAGGACATCACGGCCGGCGCACTGCGCGGAGCTCCCGGCTCCCGGCTCAGCGACCTGATCGACGCCCATCTGCACATGCCGTTCCCTTTCCGGAGCAGTCCGCACGAGCACCAGGCCGTGGCGGGCGTCGAGAAGTGGCTGCGGGAAACGGGGCTGGCGGACGAAGGCTGGGTTCCGGAAATGATCGCCCGTACCCGTCCGGCCCAACTCGCCTCCTACAACGGTCCGGAGATGGATTCCGGTCTGCTGCAGATCGTCGCCGATCAGATCGCCTATCAATTCGTCTTCGACGACCGGGCGGAGGAGATCGGCCGACAGGGGCCCGGCCGGCTGCTGCCCATGCTGGACGAGAGCATCGCCGTCCTGCGGGACGACGCGCCGCCGTCGACGCCGCTCGGCGCGGCCCTGGCCGATCTGCACCGGCGGGTCCGCGAGCGGTGCACGCCCGCCCAGGCCGCGCGATGGGCCGTCAAGAGCCGTGAGTACGTGCACGGTCTGCTGTACGAGGCGGTGGCGCAGGCCGACACCGCCCCGCTGCCGACCGGACTGTGCACGTCGATACGGTCGCTGACCGCGGGGGTCGAGCCCTTCCATCCGCTGTGCGAGGCGGCACAGCCGTGCGAACTGTCCGACGCGGAGCTCCAGCACCCGGTGATGCGGCGGCTGACCCGGCTGTCGGCCGACGCGGCGGTGTGGATCCCCGATCTGTACTCCGCGGTGAAGGAGCGGCAGACCGGCGGGATGATCAATCTGGCCCTCGCCCACCAGCGGGCCCGTCACTGCTCCCTGCCGGTCGCCGCCATGCTGGCGATCCGGCAGATCAACCACGCGATCGACGAGTTCGTCGGCCTCTTCGAGGAGATCAGGCCGCGGCTGAGTCCCTCGGCCGTCGGTTACGCGGAGGGCATGGCCGGCTGGATCCGCGGGTGCTACCACTGGTCCCGTACCGTGCCGCGCTATGCGGACGCGGCGGCGGACCCCGTCTGACCCGGGCGCCGTCCATTCGGCGTCCCGTACCCACGGGGAGGACGCCTCAAGCCGCCGCCGCCTTCGATTCATCCGTCCTGTGGTGGCCCTGCCGGAACACGGACACGGTGCGCCGCGACAGGCATACGCTCGTCTGCCACCCGTTGGCCGAACGACAGGAAGCGGTACGGCACATGGCGATCGAGCGGCGGCAGCACGTCACCGAGTCCCGGCCGTTGCTGGAACGCCGACGGGAACTCCATGCCCTGGACGAGGCGCTGGCGGCCCTGCGGGACACCCGGGACGGGGTGCCGCAGGCGCCGCGCGGCGGCCTCCTCGTCTTCACCGGACCGGGCGGGATCGGCAAGACGGCGCTGCTGGCGCAGGCCCGCTCCCGCGCGCTGGCCCAGGGCGTCACCGTGCTGTCGAGCTGCGGCGGCAGGAACGAGCAGGAACTGGCGTTCCGTGTGGTGCGCCGGCTCCTCCAGCCCTCACTGGCCGCGATGGACGGCGGCGAGCTCCGCGCGTTCCTGGACAGCTGGTACGACGTCGTCGCCGTCGCCCTCGGCCTGGAAGCGGGGTCCGGCCCCCACGCGCCCGACCCGTCCGGGGTCCGCGAGGGCCTGGACTGGGTCATGACCCGGCTCGCCGTGCGGAAGGCGCCCATGGTGCTGCTGCTCGACGACCTGCACTGGGCGGACGTCGAGTCCCTCGACTGGCTCACCTCCTTCGCGCCCAGGGTGGCGGATCTGCCGCTGCTGATCGTCCTCGCCCACCGGCCCGACGACCTGCCGCCCGGGGCGGAGCCGCTGCGCGACCTGCCGGGCAGCCTCGGCACCCGCCCCTACGCGCTGGAACCGCTCACCTCCGAGGGGGTGGCGCGGATCGTCAGGGACGAGGTGGGGGACGAGGCGGAGGACGAGTTCTGCGAGGAGTGCCGGCAGGTCACCGGGGGAAGCCCGTTCGAGGCCGTCGAACTCGCCATCCGCCTGGGCGCACACAATCTGCGGGGCACCCGGCACGAGCTGCGCGCGATGCGGGACCTCGCCGCGGCGGTCAAGGGACGCGGACTGATCGAACGTCTGCTCGCCCTCGGGACGTCCACCGTCCGTTTCGCCTACGCCGCGGCCGTGCTCGGCGAGTCCGTGTCCCAGGAGCTCGCCGCCACCATCGCCGTGGTCGGCGGCGAGGCGGCCGCCGAGGCGACGGAGCGGCTGCGCGCCGCCCGGATCCTGGCCGAGGACGACGGGAGCGGGGACGGACTCGCCTTCGTCCACCCGCTGATCGCCACCACCATCTACCGTTCCATCCCCCCGGCGCTGCGGGTCGGACTGCACAACGGGGCCGCCGAGGCCATCCGTGCCGCCGGATTCGGGCCGACGGCGGCCGCCCGGCACCTGCTGGAGGTGCCCTGCGAGGGCCGCACCGAGGCGGTGGCGTGTCTGCGCGAGGCCGCCCGCGAGTACATGCGCGCCGGCGCCCCGGAAGCGGCCCGGCGGCTGCTGGCGCGGGCGCTCCAGGAGCCGCCGCTGCCCGAGCAGCGCGCCGAGCTGCTGCACGAACTCGCCTCCTCCACCTTCCTCATCAAGCCCACGGCCACGGTCGCGCATCTCCGTGAGGCACTGGCGGAGCCCGGCATCGACCCGGAGCTGCGGGCGTCCATCGTGTACCGGCTCGCGCAGGCGCTGGCGCACATCGACCAGGTGGCCGAGGCCGCGGCCGTCGCCGCCGACGAGGCGCGGCGCACCACCCATCCCCGGATCCGGCTGCGGATGCAGGCCGACCACTTCGTGTGGAGCTCGTACCGCACCGACGAGCCGGACCCCGTCGCCCGCTCGCGCAGGCTCGCCAGGCTGGCCGCGAAGGTGACCGGCCGGGGCCTGGAGGAGCGGTACATCCTGGGCCTGCGGGCCTGGGAGGCGGTGGTGTGCGGCGAGCCGCGGCAGACGGCCCTCGAGTACGCCGAGCGGGCCCTGCGGGGCGGGCTGAGCTGGACCGACGAGAACCGGGGCTTCGAGGTGCCGGTGGCGGTGGCGATGGTGTTCCTCTACGCCGACCGGCCGCGGCGGGCCGAGGAGCTGTTCAGCAGGGGCATGGCGGAGTGCGAGGCGAAGGGCTGGCGCGGTTCCCACCTCGCCCTGGGCCAGACCCTCGCCGGGTACATCCGCTACCGCCGGGGGTCCCTGGCCGAGGCGGAGAACCTCGTCCGGGAGGGGCTGCGCATCGCCGACCGGGTGGAGGGGGCGGTGCCCGCCCAGTGGTTCGCCGTCGGCATCCTCATCCAGACGCTCCTGGCCCGCGGACGCACGGCGGCGGCCCGCCAGGTCGCCGACCAGCACCGCTACGGCAGGCTGGTCCCGAACGCCGTCATCTACCCCGACCCGCGGACGGTGTACGCCGAGCTGCTGCTGGCGGAGGGCCGCGCGGACGAGGCCGCCGTGCTGCTCCTTGCCGTCGGGGAGTGGCTGGACGGGCGGGAGTGGCGCAATCCCGCCTGGTGCGCCTGGCAGTCGGGGCTGGCGTCCGCGCTCGCCCGCACCGCGCCCGACCGGGCGGTCCGGCACGCGCAGGACGCGGTCAAGCGGGCCCGGGACTTCGGGGCGGCCTCGGCGATCGGGCAGGCGGTGCACACCCTGGCCGAGGTGACCGGCGGCCGGGCCTCGCTCGACCTGTACGCGGAGGCCGTCGGCCTGCTGGAACAGTCGCCCGCGGCCTACGAGCTGGCCCGCGCCCTGGTCGGCCACGGGGCGGCGCTGTCCCGCACCGGGCAGGTGCAGGAGGCCGCCGACCGCCTCTACCGCGGGCTGGAGGGCGCCGTGCACTGCGGCGCGGAGGCACTGGCGATGCGGGCCAGGGACGAGCTCGCCGCCGCCGGACTGCGGCCGCTGCCCCTGCGGTACGCCCAGACGGACACGCTGACCGCGCCCGAACGGGAGGCCGCCGAGCTGACGGTCCGAGGGGTGTCCACGGCGGTGATCGCCGGGAAGCTGCGCCTCACGGAGCAGGGGGTGCGCCATCTGCTCTCGTCGGTCTACCGCAAGATCGGCACGGACGCCTCCGGTCTGGCGGCCGCACTGGAGTCGTTTCCCCGGCAACGGCCGTGAACGAGCCGCGGTCGAACGGGCGTCCGTCCCGGCCGGCTCGCAGCGGGACGCGGGGCGTCGCCGCCGGCCCCGCCACCGCGCGCCTCCGAACCCGGAGCGGTTCGATCCGCCATGGCGGCAGGGGTCCTGACCGGTCTCGACCCACGTACCTCAACCCGGGGCCGGGTGGCCCGATGACCTTCGAAATCTTTCGGGCCTCTTGCCTGAATGTCCGATCGACCGGCTCCTGAGGGAGTGGACCACCTGATCAATTGCGAAGCGAGTCACCGCTGTTGACTCCCCACAGCCTCACTCTTAACTTATTCGCATCAATTCGACAGCAGGACTGAAACTTTCGAAGCGCTCGAGTTGTCACACCCCTCGCATCGGCCACATCGGCTCCACCACCCCCGCGGAAAGGACGCTCGCGTGAAGGCCAGACGAAAGTTACGGATACGCCCACTCCTGCCGGCACTGTTCGGCGGGGTGGTCCCCCTGCTCGCCGGCCTCCTCCTCGCGACGCCGAGCGCACGGGCCGCCTCCCTCGCCGAGGTGACCGACTTCGGGAACAACCCCGGCAATCTGCGCATGTACGAGTACGTGCCCACCAGCGCCGGAGCGAACCCGCCGGTTCTGGTCGCGGTCCACTACTGCACCGGCACCGGGCCCGGCTTCTACTCGGGCACCGAGTTCGCCTCGCTGGCCGACCGGTACGGGTTCATCGTGGTCTACCCGGACGCCAACGTCAGCGGTCAGTGCTTCGACGTGTCCTCCCCGCAGGCGCTCAGGCACAACGGGGGCAGTGACCCGACGAGCATCGCCTCCATGGTGAACCACGTGGTACAGCGCCACGGTGCCGACGCCGACCGCGTCTACGTCGCCGGGGCTTCGTCCGGGGCGATGATGACCAACGTGCTCCTCGGCGACTACCCGGACGTCTTCAAGGCCGGAGCGGCGTTCATGGGCGTGCCGTTCGGGTGTTTCGCCACCACCGACGGATCGGGATGGAACAGCGCCTGCGCCAACGGCCGGATCAGCAAGACGCCCCGGCAGTGGGGTGACCTGGTGCGCGCCGCCTACCCCGGCTACAGCGGGTCGCGGCCGCGGATGCAGCTCTGGCACGGCACGACGGACACGACGCTGAACTACAACAACTTCGGCGAAGAGATCAAGCAGTGGACCGACGTGCTGGGCGTGAGCCGGACCCCGGTGCTCACCGACAGCCCGCAGCCCGGCTGGACCCGCACCCGCTACGGCGCCGACAGCACCCAGGCGCCCGTCGAGGCCATCAGCGTCTCGGGCGTCGGCCACAGCCTGCCCACCTCCGGCATGACCGCCAGGGTCATCTCGTTCTTCGGCCTGCACCAGGCCACGCCGCCGCCCACCACTCCTCCGCCGGCGAACGGCGCCTGCCGGGTGACGAACACCGTCAGCGCGTGGAACAACGGTCTCACCGACAACATCACCCTCACCAACACCGGTTCGTCGACGCTCAACGGGTGGACGCTGGCCTTCACGCTGCGCTCCGGACAGGCCATCATCTCCGGCTGGAACGCGACCTTCGCGCCCACCAGCGGTGCGGTCACGGCCAAGAACGTCAGCTACAACGGGACACTCGCCCCGGGGGAGAGCACCTCCATCGGCTTCCAGGCCACCCACACGGGTGACACCGGAACCCCAACGGAATTCGAGCTCAACGGATCCGCCTGCCAGGTCGGCTGAGCCGCCCCGCGACCGTACAGAGGTCCGGCCCGCCACGGTCGTGGCGGGCCGGACCTCACCGGCACAACCCCGGCGAAGCGAATCCCCAGCCCAGGAAGCTCAGCCGTACCCGGCGGTCGGGGTTGTCGCGGTCGGTGTCCACCAACCTCAGTCAAGGCGACCCCGAGGATGGCCGGCCTCCCTGAAGAGAGGCTGGTCGCGATCCTTGGTCCTCCCGGGGCCCGCCGCTCTTGAGCACTCGCACACCCTTCGTCAGGACATCTTGGTCCCGGCCGTCGGCGCCGCCGGCCGCCCGCCTCGCGACCGCCCCACGTGGACCCGGCCCGTCCCACCGAACCGAGAGCTGATCGAGGACGACGTGCACAAGGTGCTGGGGCTCAACGCGAATGCAGCGGACCATCATTTCCAGTCACGGCCATGTGTACGGGCCGGTCCGGTGGAGTTCCAGGGTTGTGGTGAGGCGGATGACGGCGGTGTACCAGTGGGAAGTGGCGGGGGCCGGGCCGTGGGTGCGGAGGGTGGTCGTCACGGCGGAGACCTTGTCCGCGGTGGTGTGGAAGCCGGTTCGGCGCAGGAGGGCGGCTGCTGATTCGAGGATGTCGTGGTCGGTGGCAGTCAGGTGCTTCAGGCCCTGGTGGGCGGCCTCGGCGAGGGCGGCGAGGGCCTGTTCCAGGGCGGTGGTGAGGGGATCGTCCGGGGGGTGCGGGGCGACGGGGAGGGCGGTGTCGCCGTCGCCGGGGGCGAGGTCGGGGACGAGGACGCCGCGGGAGGTGCGGACGGCGAGAGGGGCGAGGAGGACCCTGCCCCGGTCATGGCGGAGGGAACCGCTGATCCGGTCGGCGGTGCCGGAGGCGAGGGCGTAGGCCAGGGCGTCCAGGGTGCCGGGGCAGTGGGGGTTGTGCGCGGCGCTCAGCAGGGCCTCGTTGCCGGCCGGGTCGTGAAGGACGGCTTCGAGGCGCTGTGCGGCCGGGTCGTACCGCACGGGTCCGGCCTCCGCGACGGCGAGGACGCGCATGGACTCGGCCTCCACCCGAGGGCGGACGAGGCGGGGAGGGAGGGCACCGGGGGCGGGGAACTGTGCGGCGAGGTCGGTGACCAGCAGCCCGGGCGGCAGGTCGTCCCAGGCGGTGCCGACGGGGGTGACGGACGTGGTGGCGATCCGGCCGCGGGCGATCTCCACGGCGCGGCCGGCTGTGCGGGAGGTGGCCTCGCTGACCACGTTGGCTGCGGCAAGGGTGCGCAGGTTCGTACCGAGGATCCTGCGGGAGCCGAGGTCGTGGCCGGTGGGCGCCTGACCGTCGGGCAGCTCCCAGCGTTTGTGCAGAACGAGGACGACACCGGCGTCGGGGTGGGCGAGGAAGACGTCGGCGGTGCGGTCGCGGGCGGAGCCGTCGACGTGACAGCCGAGGGCGACGAGGCGGACTCGGCGCAAGGCTGTGCGGGCCGTCTCGGCAGTGCCGAGGACGGCTGCGGGGTCGGTGGGGGCGGCGCGGTGGCGGGCGTGGAGTTCGGCGAGGAGCAGGGCGTGGGTCTCGCGGTCGTGGCGGGCGCCGCGGACGGCGTGCTCGGCGAGCTGGTGGCGTATCCCCTCGAGGGCCGCGGCGGGCCAGTGGCGGCCGGTGGCCGTGAGGGCGGCGCCGGCACGGCGGAGGGTTCCGTCCAGGACGGGGCCCGCCTGGGGGACGCCTTCGACGAGGAGTTCGTCGACGAGGTCCATGGCTGCGCGGTGGGCGCTGTCGCCGTTGTCCGGGGTTGTTTCCTTTCCTCCGACGGTGACTCGGTCGCTGCCCTCGGTGTCGGCGGCTCGGAAGGCCCAGACGGCGAGGACGACCGTCGGGCCGCGTAGCGGCTCGGCGGCGTCGGTGACGGCGAAGCCGGGGCGGTGGGGCACGGGGAAGCGGACGGTGCAGGCGGGGAGTTCGACGGCGGGAACGGGGTCGGCGGGGGTGGGGCGGTGGAGGACGGCCTGGTAGCCGCGGTCGCGGGTGCGACGGGCCGCGGTGAGGACGGGACGGCCGAAGGCCTCGGCGAGGGCGGTGTCGTCGATGCTTCCGGGGGACCAGTCGGTGAAAGGCGGCGGGGTGTCCGATGCGGTCGCGGTGCGCTGGTAGGCGAGGACGAGGCCGATGCGGTGGCGGCAGACTCCGTGGGCCCCGCAGCTGCAGCTGGCGTCCTGCAGGGTGGCGCCGGTCGGCAGTCGGGTCTCGGTGCCGTCAGGAAAGCAGCCGTGCACGGTGTGGTCGCCGGTGACGTCCAGGTCGGGGCCTGCTCCGGCGTCGAGGTCCTTGGCGGCGCGTTTGACCAGGCCGCGGTTGGCGAGGGCGGCGAGGGTGTCGGGGGTGAGGGCGAGCAGGTCGGTGCGGGTCATGCCGTTCGTCCTCCGTGGGCCATTCTCCCGGCGACGAATTCGGCCAGGTGGCCGGGGGTCATGGCGCCGATGTGCGCGCCGGCCTCGGCGAGGCGGCCGGCCAGGTCGCGGTCGTAGGAGGGGGCGGCCTCCTCGTCGAGGGCGGCGAGGCCGAGGACGGTGACGCCCTGTCCGGTCAGGTCGCGGACGGTTCGGGTCAGGCGGTGGGCGTCGCCGCCCTCGTAGAAGTCGGTGATCAGGGCGACGATCGTGCGGCGCGGGTTGTCGACGAGGCCGGCGGAGTAGTCGACGGCGCGGGCGATGTCGGTGCCACCGCCGAGCTGGACCTTCATCAGGAGTTCGACGGGGTCGGTGACGTCGGAGGTGAGGTCGACGACCTGCGTGTCGAAAGCGACCAGGTGGGTGCGCAGTCCGGGCAGGCCCCATAGGCAGGCAGCGGTGACGGCGGAGTGGATCACGGATCCGGCCATGGAGCCGGACTGGTCGACGAGGAGGATCAGCTGCCACTGCTCGATGTGGCGGCGGGTTCGGGAGTGGAAGTGCGGCTGCTCGATGAGGATGCGGCGGTCCTCGGGCCGGTAGTGGGCGAGGTTGGCGCGGATGGTGGCCCTGAAGTCGAAGTTCCGGGCGAGGGGGGCTCGGCTGGGGCGGCGAAAGCGGGCTCCGGTGAGGGCGCGCCGGACCTCCGGCCTCAGTCGCTCCGTCAGGTCGCGCACGACGGCTTCGACGACGCGCCGGGCGGCGGCCAGAATGTGCGGGTTCATCAGGTGTTTGGTGCGCAGCACGGCCCGCAGCAGGCTGGTGCTGGGTTCTACGCGGAGAAGAACGTCGGGATCGGTGATGATCTCGTCGATGCCGTAGGTCTCCACGGCGTCGCGTTCGAGGCGTTCGACCGTCTCCCGGGGGAAGAGCCGGTGGATGTCGTCGAGCCAGTCGACGACGGCGAGCGTGGAGGGGCCGTCGCCGCCCTCCCGGCCGTCGGCGGTGCCGCGGCGTTCACCACGGCGGGCGAGGTCGTCGTCGCGGCCGTAGAGCCACTGGAGGGCGGTGTCGCGGGCGGCGTCCGGGCCGTCGAGGCCGCCGGTGCGGCGTTCGGCGGGGGCGCCGAGGATCAGCCGCCAGCGTTCCAGTCCTGCGCGGGGGTCGTCGGGGGTCATCGGGGTGCTCCGAGGGCGTGCCGGTCGAGCAGGAGGCCGGTGTGTTCCTCGAGGGCCGCGGCACGGGCGAGGAGCAGCGGGTCGGCGGTGGTGCGCAGCAGGGTGCGGGCGGAGCCGTGCAGGTTCCGGCGGTCGAGGAGGAGTTGTGCGACGCGTTCGCGTTCACGGGGCGGGAAGAAGGCGAAGGCCTGACGCAGGGCGGGCAGGGCGTGGAGGAAGACGTCGTCGGTCATGGTGGTGACGACGCCGTCCAGGGTGGCGAGCAGGGACTGTTCGCCCTTCGGGGCGGGCCGCAGGATTTCTTCGCGGGCGAGGGCGAGCAGGCCGGCCAGCCAGTCGCCGAGAACGGCGGGGTCGGCCGCGACGGCGAACGCTTCGGCCTCGCCGGCGGGTTCGGCCAGGGCTCCGAGGGCGCGGCACAGGCCGAGGGCGGCGCCGCGCAGGTCGGCGGGGGCGTGCCGGTCGCGGGCGATGCGGGCGGCGGTTGCGGCGGCGGTTTCCGGGGTGGTGAGGGTAAGGGCGGGTGCGGCGTGGAGGAGGGCGTCGCGGACGGCGGTCAGGGCGCGCAGGCGGGAGACGTCGACGCCGGGCGGGCCGCCGTGGAGGCCCTCCACCAGGTGGAAGATCCGGTCGACGGCGTGGTCGAGGACGGTGCCGAACAGCGGGTCACGGGCGGTACCGAAGACGCGGTCATGGCGCCAGAGGCCCAGTACCACGGCGAGGGCCCGCCCGAGGGGGCCGGGGTCGGCGGTAGTACGGATCCGGTGGGCGAGGCCGTCCAGGAGGTCGCGGGAGAGGGTTCCGGCTCCGCAGAGGACGGCGTCGAAGAGGAGGGCGGCGGTGGTCCCGGCGTCGGCGGCTGTACCGGTGTCGCGGAGGCGGCGGGCGAGGAGGGCTGTGGCGGCCTCGTCGGGGCGGGCTCCGTAGGCGCCGGCCTCGGTCAGTGCGGCGTCGCGGCCGGTGCGGGGGCAAGGTTCCCAGGTTTCGCGGTCGCGGGGGTCGGCTCCGTGGTCGGGGCCGGTGAGGCGGGTGTGGCCGGGGATGCCGAGGACGCGCAACTGGTGGAGAAAGCGGCTGCGTTCGAGTCCTCGGGGGTTGGTGAGGTCGAGGTCGAGGGTGCGGTCGCCGTCAAGACCGAGGCGGATCTCCTCGGCAGTCACGTGGTGGACCAGGGGTGGCAACGGGGTGTCGGGGTGGAGGCGGCCGGTGCGGTCGCCGGTGCAGGCGACGACCGTTTCGACGACGGCGGGGTGGGCGCCGGGCCTCAGGGGGCCGTCGGTGTTCCAGGGGAGCGGCTGGTCGAGGTCGTCGGTGATCAGCGCGGCGGCGAGGCCGTCCAGGACGTCGACGCGGGCGGGGCGGGGGTGTCCGCGGAGGGCGGCGAGGCCTTCGGTGAGGGTGTGGGCGGAGATCAGGGCGGCGGTGGAGGCGGGGAGGCGGCGGGCGCGGAGCCGTTCCACGACGGTGCGATGGAGGGTTTTCGCGGCCGCGTCGGGGCCTTCGTCCCACAGGTGCTGGTAGTAGCCGGGGGACGGCATGCCGGACTGGTAGCCGGCGAAGGCGTCCATCTGGCGGAAGGAGTAGGGCACCAGGAAGCTGCCGCCCGCAGCCCCGTCGGGCGGGACGGGCACCGGGGGCCATGCGGCGGGTTCCGCGCCCGGAGACGTGCCGGGGGCGGCGGTGAGGGCGCGCAGGGCGGGCTGGTGGAAGCCGCCGGTCACCACCAGGACCGGCCGGCTGCCGGCGTGTGCGACTGCGGCACGGACCCAGGAGGCCATGTACTGCTCGCGGGCGCGGTCCCCGTCGTCGGCCTCGGTGTCGCCGCGCACCAGGGCGAAGTAGGCGTCCAGGCGGTCCCGCAGGCCGTCCGGATCGGCGATCTCGAAGAGGCGGTCCCACAGGGCGTCCACGGTGTCGACCCGGTAACGGGCGCGGAGCCGTTCGGTGGCGCGGCTGTAGCGGGTCTCGGCGTCGGCGTAGCGGTTGGCCGCGCCGTCGGGGCGGTCGGTGAAGGCGCGGTGCCAGGCGGGCAGGTCGATGAACCGGACCTCGGCGCCCGCGGTACGGCCCTCGGTGAGTGCCACCCATTCCGGGGAGTACGCGCACAGCGGGGTCCAGGAGGTGGCGACCCGTTCGGTGCCGCGGTAGTGGCCGAAGACGGCGATGGGCAGTTCGTGTCCGAGGAGCAGTTCGCCGATCCGGTCGTTCATGTCGGCGGGGCCCTCGACCAGGACGTATGCCGGGCGCAGTTCGCGGATCGTGCGGCGAACGAGGCCGGCGCAGGCCGGTGAGTGGTGGCGCACCCCCAGGAAGGTGACGCGGGCGGTGCTCACCGTTGGTCCAGCAGGTGCCGGGCGTCGTGGAGGGCCTGCCACTGGGGACCTCGGCGCAGGCGGGCCTGCTGTTCGAGGAAGCGGCGCAGGCGGGCGAGGTCCTCGGGGCTGTCCTTGGCGGCGGTGCCGGCGAGACAGGAGACGATGTCGGCGGCGTTGCCGGCCTCGCCGCGCAGGAACCAGCCGCGCAGGCCGACGGCGTGGGCCGTGGAGACGGCTTCGGCGGTGCTCATCACCGCGGAGGGCCGGTCGTCCTGGCCGGGCGCGCCGCGCAGTTCGCGGAAGGTACCGACCAGTACCTCGAGGAGGTCCCGGTCGGGTGCCCGCTCGACTCCGGACTCGCGGAGCAGGGCGGTGGACTCGGCTTCGACGAGGGCGAGTTCGGTATCGAGGTCGGGTATCGGGAAGACGGTCTCGAAGTTGAAGCGGCGTTTGAGTGCGGCGCTCATCTCATTGACGCCGCGGTCGCGGGTGTTGGCGGTGGCGATGACGTTGAAGCCCTGGCGGGCGAAGACCATGCCGTCGTCGCCGTCGAGTTCGGGGACGGCGACGACGCGTTCGGAGAGCAGGGAGAGCAGGCAGTCCTGGACCTCGAGGGGGCAGCGGGTGATCTCCTCGAAGCGGACGATGCGTCCCTCGGCCATGCCGCGGAGCATGGGGGCGGGCACCAGGGAGCGGCGGGAGGGGCCTTCGGAGACCAGCAGGGCATAGTTCCAGGAGTACTTGATCTGGTCCTCGGTGGTGGCCGCGCCGCCCTGCACAGTGAGCGTGGAGGTGCCGCTGACGGCTGCCGCGATGAGCTCGGAGAGCAGCGACTTGGCGGTGCCGGGTTCACCGACGAGCATCAGACCCCGGTTGGTGGCCAGGGTCACCAGGGCCCGTTCGACGAGCGAAGGGCTGCCGACGAACTTGCGGCTGATGCCGGCGTCGGGGTCTCCGACCACGAAGCGGAGGGCGGCACGGAGGCTGAGCTGCCAGCCGGGCGGCCGCGGGTCGGTGTCCCCGGCACGCAGCTCGGCGAGTTCGTCGGCGTGGCGCACTTCTGCGGGCGGGCGCTGCAGGCGGGGCGGGTGCGGGTCGCTCACTGTGGTCACGGCGGGGCTCACTTGGCGGTGATGTCGGTCAGGTCGGCGAGGATCTCGGAGGCGATGACGGGGTCGATCTCGCCGAGGCGGTGCGGGTACGTGTGGCTGCCCCAGTAGTCACCGGGGGCGGTGTCGATCCATACGGTCTCGAGGGTCTGGTCGGGGAACGCGTCGACCATGCCGACGGCGATGCCGTCGCCGAGGGCGATGACGAGGTGGCGGTCGCGGGCGATCGGGCGGGAGAACCAGCGTTCCACGCCGTTGTCCTCGGGTGTGCCGCGTTCCCAGCCGCGCTTGGTGAGGCCGAGGAGCTTGCCGACGGGGACGGTGACGCCCTCGAAGCGGGTCAGCCGGTGGCCGGTGGCCTCCTCGTCGGTGAAGGCGTGCACGGGGCGCCCGAGCTGCGGGAAGGGCTGGAGGATCTCGTAGTCGGCGAAGAGGTCGGCCCAGGGCTCGAGTTCGTCTCCCAGATGGAGAGGGTGGGCGAGGCGCACGGTGGCGTCGGCGGGGAGGGTCCATGCGTCGTCGTGGACGTCGGCGAGGGTGAGGTCCTCGGCGACACGGAACGCGGTCACCATGCCGTCGCCGTCGCCGAGCCAGACCAGGCGGCGCACCAAGTGGCGCAGAAGGGGGTGTGCGACGAGCAGTTCGCGGAACTCGGCGGCGGTCCAGGAGCGGCCGGTGACCATGGCGGCCTCCAGGCGGCGCAGCTGGTCGGAGGCGATGGTTCGGACCTCCTTCTTGAGGGCGGCGAACCGCTTGCGCTCGGCGGGGGCGAGTTCCTGGTCGTCCTTGACGCCCGGGGCCGGCAGGGACTTGCGGAGCTTGCCGGTCTCGTCACGGACACAGGGGCGGAGCTGTTCGTCGAAGGTGACGGTGAAGCGGCGCGGGCCGTAGTCGATGACGGTGCTGCCGTCGTCGGCGAGGCCGAGGTCGGGGACCAGCCGGTCGGCGAGCTGGTCGGTGGTGAGGCCGAGTCCTTCGGCGACCTCGTCGATCTTCTCCCGGGCTCGCTTCTTGAGGGCCTTGAACGGCACACGCTGGGAGATGCCGTGCAGATGGCGCAGGGCGGTGTCGGTGCCGATCGCTGCGAGGACGGTGAGGCCCTCGACGGCCCGGTGGTGGGCGTTCTCACCGGGCCAGGCACGCACGAGGGGGGTGAGACGGCGGACGGTCTCGTCGTCGCCGAGGAGGCCGAGGGCATGGAGGGCCCAGCTGTCCTTGGCCGGCATGCCGTGGAACCGCCACGTCTCGAAGAGGGCCCAGGCGAACTCGGCGAGGGAGCCGGCGTCGCAGTGCTCGGTGACGGTGGCGAGGCCGGGGTAGACGTCACCGGGCTTGGAGATCTGCAGCATGGTCGTCACGTGACGGACGGCGTCGTCGGGCAGGGCGCCGCGGCCGCCGGTGAGCCGGATCTGCGGGAACAGGGCGGGGTCGGCCCAGGTGCAGGGGGAGGGCATCCTCGCCGGGAGGGCGGCCTCCAGCGGATCGCCGGCGAGGAGGTCGGCGACGATCTCCTCGGCCTCGGCGCCGCAGCCGGCGGCGATCTCCCGCACGGCCTCGGGGCCCACTCCTGCGGCGAGTTGCCGCAGGGCGTGTTCGGCGTGGGTGCGGGGCCTGCCCGCCGGGCCGACGGCGTCGGGAACGAGGAAGGCGGCCGCGGCCCGGCCGTGGCGGCGGAGCCAGGCGATAACCGTGGGCCTCAGCGACTGACGGCGCACCAGCCACTCGGCCATCTGCCGGGCCACCTCGACACCGCGGTAGGGCAGCAGCAGGCCGCCGGCGGTGGCCGGGTGGCGGGCGGCGAGCCGGCTCAGCATCGGCAGGGCGTACAGGCCGTGGCGGGCGGCGACGGGCCTGAGGTGGCTCTCGGTGTCCCAGACGTGCTCGGGGGCGAAGGCGTCGAGCAGCGGGCGTACGACGTCCTCGGGGCCGGTGACGAAGAGGCGGGCGTCGCGGATGTCGCCCCGCCACGTCCCCTGCTGCATCCGCTGGATCTCGCGGGACCAGTCGTGCTCGCGCCACCAGGGGGTTTCGTCGACGATGGTGGCCGCCCAGGCCTCCTGCTCCCCGGGCTTCCAGGCCACTTCGGCCTGCGGCGCCCCGGGGACGTCGCGGGCCACGCGGGCCTTGCGGCCGGCGCGCTTGCGGGTCCACGGCGGGGCGACCAGCAGGGCGGGGAGCGCCTCCGCGGGCGCTTCCGCGTCCCGTTCGCCCCGCTTCAGCAACGGGGCGACGGCGGCTGCGGACGCCTCGGGCAGGGCGGGCAGCGTCTCCTTCGTGAGCTCCGGGTGGGTCACCACGTGCAGGGGCAGCAGCATCCGGGAGAGGGACGCCTGTTCGCTGTCGCCCGCCGCGGCGGCGGAGAGCAGCCGCAGGGCCCGCCGCGGGTAGCGGTTCATGGCGTCGAGCAGGGCGGGGCGGACATTGCGGTCGCCGCCCTTCCTCAGCAGCAGGCGGAAGGCGTCGTCGGTGGGCAGTTCGGCGGCCCAGCCCGCGACGTCCCGGTGTCCGTCGGATCCGTAGGCTCCGTCGAACGCGTCCTCCAGCAGGGACCCGACGGCGGGACCGAGCCGGTTCGCGAGGGTGGCGAGCAGTTGGAGGTTCCAGCCGTTCCAGCCGAGTCGTGCTCCTTCGCCGATGCGGGCGATCTGCTCCGGCCGGTACAGGGAGAGAAGGAGCATGCGCCGCAGGACGGAGTCGTTCGGTATCGGACCGTCGCAGCACTCGTCGACCCAGGCGTGCTCCTCGGGTACCAGGTAGGAGACCACGATGCGGCGCTCGACGCTGTCCCGGAGGCCGGCGAGGGCCTCGACGGTCCGCTGTCGGGTCTCCTCGTCGGCCGCCGCGAGCAGGTCCCGGACACGGGCGGCGGTCTCCCACACGTGGTAGGTCCGGTAACCGGTCGTTCTCCGCAGCGCCGCGTCGTACCGTCGGGAACCTGACTGCTTGTAATGGGGGTTGACCCATCCCAGCTCCACGACGGCACCGGCGGCGAACGGCAGGCCGTGTTCGGTCACGCAGGCGTCGACGAGCACGTCCACCATCGTGTGGTGCCAGCCGACGGCGATCTCCACGGCGGCTCCGAGCGGAGAGGGACTGCCCTCCCGATGGGCCCGGCCCTCCTTCACCAGCTCCGGGTCGCTGCCGGAGGAGGAGAACATCGCCTCGAACCAGGCCGCCTCCTGCGCGTAGCGGCGGGCGGCCTTCTCCACCGCGTCCTCGGCCGGCTTCGCGGCGGCCCGGAGCACGGGCAGGGCCCGCAGCCAGGCGGCGGGCATCTCGAACCGGTCCTCGTCGGCGATTTCCTGGTGCATGGCGCTGTTCCTCCCCGTCACCCGTTGCACGGGGACCTCATGAGCAGTTACCGATCACGCTAGACCTCGGCACTGACAACGGTCGGGCCCGTGCACGCCCGACGGCGGCACATCCGCATCGCGGGATCCCCTGCCTCTCACGATCGACTTTCCTGTGCTGCTCGCGCTTTCGACCTGCATCAGGTGTACGGGGCACCGTCTTCCCGCAGCTCGCCTCCTGCGCCGATCGCCGCACCGGCGAGGTGCTGTGCGACCGGAAGGCCACGGCCTCTTCGTTGGCCCTCACGAGGCGGGGACGATGGTCATGCCCAACGCGGACCGCACGTTCCAGCCCGTGTGGAAGCCGACCGCCGAGCAGTCCACCGGCATCGTCGACGACGGGTTCCTCCGAGGACGACTCGACCGGAACGTCAAGAACCGTCGATCGCCGTTTCGCGCGTACCGGCGCGGACGGCGCCTTCTCGCGGGTGTGGCCGCGCGGTAAGACGATCGTCCCTGTCGCTGTGGGGACGGAGCTCGACGCGGCGTCGGCCCGCCGGATCGCGGCCGTTGTCGTGCCCTGGGGGCGGCGCGCGCTCCGCGTACCGATCCGTCCGGCCGGTTCGGCACGTCCACCGGCACGCACCCCCTGCCGGCCGACAAGGACTGGACGCGGCACAGGCCCTCTTCGGTCGCTACGCGGAAACCGTCTCCGGAAGCCACCCGGGCCTGCCTGCCGTCGCCGCCCCCTCCCCCACGGAACCGGGCCTGGTCCCGGCCCGAGGAACTCACCTCGGACAGCGCGACAGCACGGTCGCCGGCGCTTCTCGACGCGTTCGCACAAGGCTCATGCGCCGCCCCTGAGTTCGCACGCGACTGGTGGGAGAACCAGCGGACCTCACAGGCGAACGGCGAACGGATCCGTGAGCCGCTCGCCCATCTCATCAGCCATGTGTTCCTGACACTCGAGGACTACGCGATCGAGCCGGGCCTGGAACGCATTTCGCGAGGAGACCATCGGACAGGGAAGGCGACGAACCAGGACACCACCCGGTGACGGCCGACGCATCGCCCGCCCACGCCCGGGTCCGCCAACCGGCCGATCCGTCCAGTGACGCCGCCGGCGCAGGCGCACCCGCTCATTCGGCCCGTCCGAAACCACTCACGCAGCGACGGAAGCCGTGGAGCTACCCGAGGAACGACAACCGCACCTGCCGGTTGTGGTTCGAGACGTTCGTGTCCGCCGACCTCCGTCAAGACAGCTTCGACCACAGACGCGAACCATCTCTTCCGAACATACGTCCTGTTCTAGGGTGCCGGTAGTGATCCAGGAGGTGGGAGGGGCCGTGGAGCAGGCAAGGACGGCGCTCGCCGAGCGGATCGCCGAGCGGAGAGCGGGAGTTGGTGATCCGCGGGCGTTGGTCGGTGAGATGCGGCGGTCGGTTCTTCTGGTGCCGGCGGTGGGCGGTGGTCTGTGGTCGGCGCGGTCCGGTGGTGTGCGGTGGGTCTGCGCGTTCACGGACGAGGTGGCGCTGGCGCGTTTCGCGCTGCTGCACGGTCCGGGTGACCGACCGATGGACTACGCCGCGCTGCTGGGCGCGCGGATCGTGGACGAGATCGTGCCGGGTCTGGATGAGCCGGCCGGGCTGGCGGTCGATATCGCGACGGAGGACGGGGCGATGTTCTTCCCGCCGGTGACCGGCGTCGTCCCGGACACAGCAGCTGTGGATGCCGAGGTGGAGGGGAACGGTCGTGGGCGGTGACGGGGTGGACCTCAGCTTCGACCAGGCGTCGGTCGTCAAGTTCACGCAGGGCGTCGGTGCCACCATCGATCAGCTCGGAGACTTGGGCGGGGCGACCGGCTCGGTGATGGGCAAGGGTTTCTCCGAGCTGGCGATGACCGGCATGGAGGCCGGTCACCACGGCCTGTCCGTCGACTTCGAGGACTTCTGCGAGCGGTGGGAGTGGGGCGTGCGGGCCCTGGTGAGCGACGCGAGCGCGATAGCGAACCGTCTCGGTCTGGCGGCGGGTACCCAGTGGGAGCACGACCAGTACGTCGAGGGCACCCTCAAGGTCGGTGTCAACGCCCTGGCGGGCGGCAATCCGCACGCCTCCGAGGAGGAGATCACCCAGCAGGGCTGGGACGAGGTCTTCAAGCCCGACTACCTGGATCCGGACTGGAGCAAGGAGTCGTGGGAGCAGGCCGGCCAGGACATCGAACAGACCTGGAAGGACACCGGGCGCACCGTTCTCACCGAGGGGCAGGTCGGTGATCTGACGTCGAGGATCGACGACGCGGCCGGCGTCACACCGGAACTGCGTGAGCAGGCACTGGACAACGTCTTCGGGCCGTCGCCGGAGGAACGCGCCCAGCAGCAACAGCAGAGCGGCGAGCGCGGGGGCAGGTGAGCATGGGCATCGGCGACTTCATCAGTGACATCACGCCGGACTCGGTGGAGGACGCGGTCGAGGACGGCGTCGAGTGGGTCGGGAACAAGGTGGAGGGCGCGGGCAATTGGACCGCGGACCGGCTGGACGACGTCGGCTGGGAGTCCGGCGCGGACTGGGTGCGCGAGCAGTCGCGCTCGGTGGCGAACCGGATGGGCGCCGAGGTCGACGAGATGGACCTTGGGCAGACCGAGGACAGGACCAAGCTCATCTACGGCAGCCCGGAGAAGATCCGCTCCACTGCCGAGAAACTCCGCGGTTTCCAGACCGCGTTCGACAACGCCGGAGAAGGCCTCAAAGGTCTGGACTCCTCACAGCTCAAGGGCAAGGCGGCCGAGGCGCTGCGCACGGCGGTGAGCACCCAGCCGCCGAAGTGGTTCACCGGCGCCGACGCTTGCGAGAAGGCCGCCGCCGCACTGGAGGCGTTCGCCAGAACTGTCACCTGGGCACAAGGGCAGGCGCAGACGGCGATCGACAAGTGGAAGGAAGGCGTCAAGGCTTCCGAGGAAGCGGCCGACGCGCACCGCAAGCGAATCGAGGACTACAACAGGGCCGTCGACCGCCACAACGCCGATCCGGGGAAGTACGACGTCTCCACCCTGCCGTCGCGCCCCGCGTCGACGTTCGACGACCCGGGCAAGAAGTTGATGCAGGAGGCGCAGGAAATCCTCACCGAGGCGCGCAAGCAGCGGAACACCGCTGCCGAGACCGCCCGCGGCGCGGTCCGCGCGGCACGGGACACCGCCCCCGAGAAGCCGTCCTACGCCGAGCAGGCCCTGAGCGGTCTGCAGGAGACGCAGATCATGGGCGACCACATCGGCGGCGGCATCGTCAAGGGCACCGCCGGCCTGCTCAACTTCGTCCGTGGCGTCAACCCGCTCGACCCGTACAACATCACCCACCCCGCCGAGTACACCACCAACCTCAACAGCCTCGCCTCCGGCCTCGTCCTCGCGGCCAACGACCCGGTCGGCACGGGCAAGCAGATGGTCAGCGACTTCATGAAGGACCCCTACGAGGGCTTCGGACGTCTGCTGCCGGACGTCGCGCTGACCGTCGCCACCGGCGGTGCGGGCGCAGGTGTCAAGGGCGTGCGGATCGCCGCCGACGCGGCCCGGGCACGCAAGATCCTCGACGACGTTCCGGACGGCACCCACAACCGCCCCGACCACGCGCGCACCACCGACGGCACCGACCCCGTCGACCTCGCCTCCGGCCGCATGTTCCTCCCCCGGACCGACGTCGAACTGCCCGGCATCCTGCCCCTGACGTTCACCCGCCGCACCGAGTCCGGCCTCACGGCCGGCCGGTTCCTCGGGCCGTCCTGGACCTGCACCGTCGACGAGCGGCTGGAGATCGATGCGGTCGGCGTCGTCCACGTCACCGCCGACGGCCTGTTGATCCCGTATCAGCATCCGATACCGGGCTCCCCCACCCGCCCCGAGTCGGGAACGGCCCGCACGCTGCTCGCGCGCGACGGCAACGGCGACTACACGGTCACCGACCCCGACACCGGCCTGACCCGCCGCTTCACCGCCCCGTACGATGCCGAGCCCGGCGGCGACGGCGACGCCTGGTTGACCACTCTCATCGACCGCAACGGTCACACGATCACCGTCGACCGCACCGAGGACGGGCTGCCGCTGGCCCTGGTCCACTCGGGCGGCTATCACGTGAAGCTGACCGTCACCGACAGGAAGATCACCGCTCTCCTCCTGGCCGGTGCGGGCGAGACGGGTGCGGACCTGCCGCTGATGTCCTACGGCTACGACCAGAACGGCAACCTCACCACCGTCACCAAGCCCTCCGGCGCCACCACCACCTTCCTCCACGACGACCGCCACCGCGTCACCGCCTGGATCGACTCCAACAACAGCCGCTACGACTACACCTACGACCACCACGACCGCGTCATCGCCGAAGGCGGCGAGGCCGGCCACGTCCAGATCACCCTCACCTACACCGGCCCCGACCCCGAGACCGGCCACCGCACCACCACCCTCACCACCGCCGACGGGCGGAGCACCCGGCACCTCATCAACCACCGCTGCCGTGTGATCGCCACCACCGACCCGGTCGGCAACACCAGCCGGTACAGCTACGACGCACACGGCAACCTCGTGAGCCGTACCGACCCACTGGGGCGAACGACCGCCTTCACCTACGACGAGGACGGCCGTCTCGTCTCGACGGTCCGCCCCGACGGCAGCGGACACACCATGAGGCCGGGGCGTTTCGGGAGGCACACGGAACTGGTCGGACCCGACGGGGCGCGATGGTTCCAGGAGTTCGACGAACGCGGTAACCGCACCTCCGTCACCGACCCCGGCGGTGGCACGACTCGCTTCACCTACGACACCCGAGGTCGCCTGACGTCGGTCACCGACGCACTCGGCGCCGTCACCACGGTGCGGTGCGACGATGCGGGGCTGCCGGTACAGGTCACCGACCCGGCAGGGGGCGAAGTCCTGCTGGAGCGCGATGCGTTGGGCAGCGTGGTCCGTGTCACCGACCCGGGCGGCGGGGTGACCTGCCTCGAGTGGGATGCCGACAGGAATCTCGTCCGACGCGTCGCACCGGACGGCACCGCCGAGTCCTGGACCTACGACGGGGAGGGCAACCAGCTCACGCACACCGACCCGGTCGGCGGTGTTCTCCGTTGCGAGTACAGCCACTTCGATCTGCTGACCGCCCGAACTGCTCCTGACGGCGCTCGATACACATTCGCGTACGACGCCAGCCTCCGACTCGTCGAGGTCGCCGATCCGCAGGGCGCACGGTGGACGTACGAGTACGACGCGGCAGGCCACGTGGCCGCGGAGACCGACTTCGACGGCAGGACGCTCCGCTACCGGTTCGACCCCGCCGGGCTGCTGCTCTCCCGCACGGACGTGCTCGGGCAGACCATCACCTTCGGACGTGACCAGCTGGGACGGGTGCTGCGGAAGGACGCCGCGGGGAAGGTCACCACCTACGAGTACGACCCGGCCGGACGCCTTCTGCGTGCGACGGGGCCGGACAGTGAACTGCTCTGCGTGTACGACCGTCGTGGCCGGCTCAAGGCCGAGATCGTCGACGGCCGCACCATGAGCTACGCCTACGACGCCGTGGGACGCAGGACCCGTCGCATCACGCCCACCGGGCATGTCACCACCTACGGATACGACACGGGCGGCCGCCCCGGACGACTGACCACCGGCCGGAACTCGGTCTTCTTCACCCACGACGTCGCGGGCCGTGAAACGGCCCGGGTCTTCGGTGACGTCGAGGGCGCCCTCACCATCGCCTCCGCCTGGGACGCGGCCGGTCGTCTTGCCACCGAACACGTGAGCGTCGGCGGCCGGACACTCAACCGGCGTGCCTACACCTACCGCCCGGACGGCTATCTCAGCGCGGTCGACGACCAGTGGGCCGGAAACCGTTCCTTCGACCTGGATGCTGTCGGCCAGGTCGTCGGCGTCCGGGCGCAGAACTGGTCCGAGCGGTACGTGTACGACGCGAGCGGCAACCAGGTGGAGGCCATCTGGCCCGTCTCTCATCCGGGGAGCGAGGCGATCGGACAGCGGGCCTACGCCGGCTCGGCGATCCTCCGTGCCGGAGCCGTCCGCTTCGAGCACGACGTGCTCGGCCGCATCACCCTCCGCCAGAAGCGGCGTCCGTCCCGGCGCCCGGACACCTGGCGCTACACCTGGGACGCAGAGAACCGCCTCACCTCGGTCGTCACTCCGGACGGAACCCATTGGCGCTACCGGTACGACGCGCTGGGCCGTCGCATCGCCAAACAGCGGCTGGCCGACGACGTCGAGACGGTGGCCGAGGAGATCCGGTTCTCGTGGGACGGGATGACGCTCTGCGAAGAGGCCATCCTTCAGGCTGACCTCCGAACCACGGTCGCCCTCACCTGGGACCACCGCTCCGGTGTTCCCCTGTCCCAGACCGAGCGCGTCCTCGGTGCGGGCACCCGCCAGGAAGAGATCGACCGTCGGTTCTTCGCCATCGCCACCGATCTGGTCGGCACGCCCACCGAGCTGATCGACGAGGACGGCGCCGTCGCGTGGTGCAGGCGGGCCACCCTGTGGGGCACCACTGCCTGGGCGAGAGACAGCAAGGCCTACACTCCGCTGCGCTTTCCCGGCCAGTACTACGACCCCGAGACCGGCCTCCACTACAACCTGTTCCGTCACTACGATCCCGAGACAGCCCGCTACATCACGCCCGACCCCCTCGGTCTCGCTCCCGCGCCCAACCCCGTCGCCTACGTACGCAACCCCCACACCTGGTCCGATCCGCTCGGGCTCAGTCCTTATCCGCGCGGCGAGCGAGGCAACCCGTTCGACCACCGTGCCGACGCGGAGCGGGCCGCCTACGAGCTCGCCGGCGTGCGGTACGGCGAGGAACCGATCGCCGAATGGACCGTGACCGGGGATCGGCACCTCAAGCACGCCCCCGGGTACATCTATTCGTCCGACCCGGCCCACTGGGGTCACTTCCGCCAGTTCGAGACGGACAACGGCTCGCGCGTGGTGGTCGAGCACACCCACGATCCGGCGGGCCCGCACTTCCATGCCGGAAAACCGAAGAACGACGACACTCGAAGCCTGGTCAACTTCGGCTGGGACAACACACAGATCCAACGGCCGGACGGCACCGTCGGCTATCCGGAGTCCATGGAGAGGTATGCCAAGATAAACAAGCCAGGCGGTGATCATCACCTTTTCTATTCGGGCGGCTGAACCCGGCGAACCGACGGAGGGTAAGCAGTATGGACGACCGGCTGACGCCACACTGGCTGGAGATCTTCGAGAACTGCGGTCTCGAGATCGTGGAGGACCAGACGCACGACGGACCTCCCGTCAATGCCGCGCTCCATGCCGTGAACGGGGTCGAGGTCCGGCCGTCGGCCGAGGTCTCCGACTCGGACCCTCAGGCCCTGGAGAAGCTGAGCAGGGAGTGGCATCGGCGGGCCGAGCCTGCGCGCTTGTTCATGGAGAGCGGCGATTTCCTGGTCCTGCCCCCTGGATCCGGCGGGAGCAAGGTCGGCTGGGTGCGGGTGAGGGACCGTGGCGGCGAGGACCTTCCCTCGCGTGTCGCCGCCGCGACGGGCGCCCCCGAGTTCATCGCCGTCTCGGTGGACGGACGTCATCTGTGTGCCTCCACGGTGGAGGACGACGACTACTGGGTGGTCGTGCACGAGTTCTGAGGCCCGGAACCTCGCCGCCGACCTGGGCACGCGCATGGGGTCCCAGGCTCCGTCGTGCCCGTACGTGACGAGCGTCTTCCTCTCGTCCCTCATCTTGTAGCCGGTGTTCAGGCAGTCGATGACCGAGCGGGGTCCGGCTGTGTTGATCGACAAGCGTAAGCAAGTGATCACCGAGTCGGATCGGCCCAACGGCTTCCTGCATTCCATCGGACACCGTTGAGCTTCTCCGGAGAGCTGGAAGAGAATGTTGTCCGACATTGTGGACAAGACACGTTCCGTCGAAGAATTGGAAGGCGTCAGCCGGCCCGATCCGCCGTCCGACACCACCTCTCGTCCGTTCGGTGCACGCCCTGCGAAAGCGGCCCGTGGGCGAACTGTCCACGGAGGAGATGCGCAGGCTGATCGGTCAGGACATCGGGATGTGCTGGCTCCTTCCGATGGCCTTGGAGCACCTTCGCGTGGCCGCGCGACAGGAGGCGGTATCCGTCTGGCTCGACGACGACCTGTTGTCCGCGGTCGTCTCACCCAAGGCTGACAGAGAGGGGCCGATCACCGTCTTGACCCAGGCCAGCGTCCATCGCTGGTCCTCCCGGCCATGCGCGGCCGGCCCCTTGGCCAGCTCCGCCTCCAGCTGAGCGAACTGCTGATCACTCAGCCTCGGCAGAGACGCCGGCCCCTGGGACCGCAGGGACTGCCACCGGTGGAATCGCCCCGCCCGAGATCACTGCAGACCCGCTCCAACTCGCTGAGCCGGAGAAACGAACAGCGCAAGACCTCGCAGTCGCCCAGGCCGCCGCCGTCCGCGAACAGTGGGGCGACCTCCTTACCTCGATCGGCCGCGTGCCCCGCTCCGAGTGGCCGCCGCGCGAGTGCCGCGAGTGGGAACAGCCGACCCCGAGGACGCCTCCGCCGTCGGCCGCCTGCCGCTCGTTCTCCGCGACCACCCGCCGCGCCTGCACCCGGGCGGCTCCTGTCATGGTGAGAAAAACCGGAAGGTCGTCACGGTGTCCGTGGCCGGCGTCGTAGCCGGAGATGCCGACGGCACGGCAGCCGTGGCCGCCCCGTTCGGACAGGCGTCGGCGCCCATTGGACGGTGAGCCGGAGGCCGGGGTGGGCGAGTACGCGAAGGGCCCCGGCGCTTTCGCGCCGGGGCCCTGATGAGAGGGGTGCGCCGATCCGGAACGGCGCACCGCCGGCTGGGTTTCGGCGGTCCGCCGTCCCTCTCTAGACGAGCGTCATAGCGTAGATCTCGACGCGGGAGTCGTCCGGCAGCGAGACCGAACGGACCGTCCTGCCCCCATCGAGCTCGGCAGCCGTACCGAAGAGCCGAATGGACGGCCCGTCGACACC
Source organism: Streptomyces caelestis (assembly GCF_001279005.1). Taxonomy (GTDB): domain Bacteria; phylum Actinomycetota; class Actinomycetes; order Streptomycetales; family Streptomycetaceae; genus Streptomyces; species Streptomyces heliomycini. The sequence continues at coordinate 122,359 of NZ_LGCN01000196.1, read as the reverse complement.
GCTGCCCCGCTTGATGCGGTGCGGCATGTCGAGGACGACCGTGCTGCCGTTCGGCGCGGAGCCCGCCCAGTCGCCGAACGTCACCGGCGCCTCCGTGCTGCTGCCGTCCGTGTAGTGCACGGTCAGTGTGGTGGTCACAGGACCGTTGTGCGCCGAGCCGACCAGCCTCAGCGCACTGTGGTGTCCGGCGGGCAGCAGGAGGGCCTGCCCGCTTGCTTCGAGGAAGTTGTTCGCCGTGCCGGTGGGTTCCGGCGCGTCGTACGTCACCCCGTCCCAGGTGACCGGCCCCGCCTTGGGCAGCAGGTCGCCGTCATAGCTCCAGCCATGCCCGTCGAAGTCGCCCTCGTCGGAGTTCGCCACCGTGGCCGTGCCGTCGTGGCCGAGGTCTGCGCGCAGGTTCACTGCGCACTGCCCGTTCGCCTCACTCGCGCAGGTCGTGGCGGCTCCCACCGTGACGGTGGCCTTGCGGGTGACCGAGTTCGTCCCTCGGCCCGCGACCTTCACCTCCACCGGGTAGGACCCGGCCGCGACGCCCGGGGGCACGGTGATGTCGAGCGACACCTTCTTCTGGACCGGGAGGCGACCGGAATCGATCACCAGTGGTGAACGCTGTGCCGTCGTGGCCTTCCAGCCGCTGGGCGCCTTCGCCGTGACCGACACGTTCAGCTTGCCGGGAGCCTGCCCGAGGACGTCCAGCGTGAACTTCGCGGTCTGTGCGGCGTCACCCGTGGGGACGACCGCCGAGGCGGGACGCAGCGACGCGTCGACGTGCTTGCGGCTGTCGGGGGACGCCTGGTTGACGGAAGGCGGCTGGGCGCCCTTGCCCGTGCCCCAGGAGGAGGGGGAGGTCCCGAGCCGGTGGGCAAGGGTTCCGCCGTGCGCGAGCTTGTTCCAGCTCAGCCAGGTCTGGGGTACGTCCCGGCCGTTCAGGGCCACGCTCTGCACGTACCGCTTCGTGTCGCTCGCTCCGGGTGCTTCGATCGTCAGCGTGCCGCCCTGGCCCTTGGTGCCGGACGCCTTGGGATAGCTGCCGATCCGGACGGTCGCCGATTCGAACTGCGGGCTGGACACGGCCAGGAAGTCGCCGCCGCTCATCGTCGGGTAGAGGCCGAGGGAGGAGAAGACGTACCAGGCCGACATGGTGCCCAGGTCGTCGTTTCCCGTCATCCCGTCCGGCCCGTTGGTGAACAGCGTCATCGCCGCACGCACCACGGTCGCGGTCTTCGCCGGGGCGCCGACCCAGTTGTACATGTACGGGGCGTGCAGGTCCGGCTCGTTGTTCGGGTTGTACGTCGGCTTGCCGTAGTAGTCGTACGGCTGCGAGATCCAGTCATTCCGGGCGGTGCCCGCCGGGTCGGTGAGTAGCTTGTCGTGGACGAAGAAGGAGTCGAGCCGCTTCTCGGTGGCGCTCCGGCCGCCCATCAGGCTGACGAGGCCAGCCGGGTCCTGCGGTACCAGCCACTGGTACTGGTACGCGCCGCCCTCATGGAATTGGTGCCCCGCCTCGACCGGGTCGTAGGGCGTGAGCCAGGTGCCGTCGGCCGTCCGCGGCCGGAACTGCTGGATCGAGGAGTCCCACAGGTTCCGGTACCACTGGCCGCGCGCGGCGAACATCTTGGCGTCCGACTTGTGTCCGAGCCGGTCGGCCATCAGCGCAAGCGACGCATCGGCGGCGGAGTACTCCATCGTCGCCGACGCCGGGTGCTTGCAGTCGTTGTCGCCGCCCTTGTCCGCGCAGTCCTTGCCGAGCTCGAGACCTGACGGGATGTAGCCGCGCCCGGTGTAGTGGTCCGATCCCGAGCGTCCGTTGTACGGCGAGTCGGCGGGCGGGGTGCTGGTCGCGTTCTTCTTCAGCAACGCGTAGGTCTCCGCCTCATGTCCGGCGAGCAGACCCTTTGACCAGGCCTCTACGAGAAAGGGCGTGACCGGGTCACCGGTCATGATGTTGGTCTCGCTGTTGGCGAGCGCCCAGCGGGGCAGCCAGCCGCCGTCCCGGCCGGCCGCGACGACCGACAGCGCGACGTCCCGGGCGACCTTCGGCTCCAGCATCTGCAGAAGCTGGTTCTGCGGCCGGTAGGTGTCCCAGAGCGAGAAGTTCTGATACGGCGTGTAGTCCTTTGCCGTGTGCGTCTTGTTGTCGAACCCCTGGTACATGCCGTCGACGTCACCGGCGAGATTCGGGTGCAACTGGCTGTGGTAGAGCGCGGTGTAGAAGGCCTTCTGCCGGTCCGCCGCGCCTCCGCCGACCCGGATGGAATCCAGCTGCTTCTTCCAGGTGTCCCGCAACGCCGCACGCGTGGCGTCGAAGTCGAAGGACTCCTTGGTCTCCGCGGCCAGGTTCTTACGGGCGCCCTCCACACCGGTGTAGGACAGCCCCACCTTCAGGACGGCGTCCCGGTCGGTGGTCGCGTCGAAGGTCACCCAGGCGCCGTTCTGGCCGCCTCCCTCCGCGTCGCGGGTGCCGGGCTCGGGGTCTGCGCCGTCCCACGTGCCGTAGGCCTTGAAGGGCCGGTCGAAGGTGGCGCTGAAGTACACCGTGTGCTCGTCGTGTCCGGCACAGAAGCCCCCGGCGTGCACCCGGCCCTCGATGGTGCGGTCACCGACGACGTGGACCTCGGAGTCCAGTACGGACTGGTTGGCCTTGCCCGTGTTGAACAGGACGTTGGCCGAACCGGTGGAGGGGAAGGTGTAGCGCTGCCACCCGGTGCGCTCGGTGGCGGTGAGTTCCGCGTCGACGTCGTACTTCTTCAGCCCCACCCGGTAGTAGCCGGGACTGGCCTGCTCGTCGTCGTGGCTGTACGGGGAGCGGTAGGCGTTCGGGTCCACGGAGTCGACTGCACCCGTGGTCGGCATGATGGGCAGCTCGCCCATGACGCCGCAGCCGACGCCGGACAGGTGCGTCTGGCTGAATCCGTGGATCGAGTTCTGCTTGTAGTCGTAGCCGCCCTGGCCGCCGGTGTCCGGACTGACCTGGACCATGCCGAACGGCGCGCTCGCCCCGGGGAAGGTGTTGCCGAAGTTCTGGGTTCCGACGAACGGATTGACCAGATCGATCGGTTCCGCGCCCGCGGCGGCGGCGGGCTCGGCGATGCCGACCACTCCACCACTCACGAGTACGGCGGCCATCAGACCGGCTGTTATACCGGAAGCACGGGGACGGAACGGTCTGAAAGCAAACCGCATGGGGTATTTCCCTTCGAGTCCTGCTCATCTGACAACGTTGTCACTCTGTTCGTTCGCACCATAATCCCCGGCCGCCCCGGATGTCACTGGGTGAGCGGGGGCAAATTCTGACGCACTGCATCGATTCTCCAGAGTGGGGCGGCGACACCCGAGATCCGGCTCCGCCGGCTGCTGAACGGGCATTCGAGCCAAGTCGGCGGAGAACGGAGTGGGGTTGAGCAGCTGCCGCTGCCAGGTCCGTCTGATCAGGTGCGCCGTACAGCCGGGTGTGGCACTGCCCGCACAGGGCGATCCTCGTCAGGAGATACTCACGATTCGAGTTGCGTGTCCACGGCACCATTCGGTGGAGTATCACCTTCTTCAACGCTTCGCGGGTCGCTCGGTCCCACAGCCCCTCACAGGGCCTTACGGGATTCCCGTCCTTGCCGAGCACCGGCTTGTGCTGGTGCATCAGGTAGCCATGCGGCTTCCCGCAGGTTGACCCGATCTTCGTTCGGGACGAAGAGGTCGTGGTTTCGAATCCCGCCGTTCCGAAAGCTGAAACACCAAGTCAGAGGGCCCAGTGCGCAAGTTGCACTGGACCCTCTGGCGTTGCTGCGTGACTACCGCTCGTGATCGCCCTCGAAGAGGCCGTGCATGACCACGGCCCGGCCTGGATCACGGGGCGGAGCTGCTTCCGGTAGACCTCTTCAGCAACGGAACGGTCACCTGTCCTGGCTTCGGTGCCGAAGCCCCCCGATCTGCCTCGTGGACCGTCAGTGGACGGCGTCGAGCCGGGCTCGCTGATCAGCTGTCAGCTCCAGGTCCACCGCGGCCAGGTTCTCCTCCAGTTGCGCCAGGGACGACGCCCCGGCCAGCGGGATGACCGGCAGCTCGCCGCCGATCTGCCAGGAGAGGACGACCTGGTTGACGGTGGCGCCGGCCTCCCGGGCGACGGAACGCAGCTCGGCGAGCCGGGCCGGGGTGCCCGGGTGGTCGTAGTCCGCCGGCAGCGGCTTGTCCTCGCGTACGTACGCACCGGCGAGCAGCGGGGAGTAGGCGACGAGGGTCAGGGCGGGCTCAGCCCGCAGGTAGCCGAACAATTCGGGGCCGGCGTGGCCGAGGCTGCCGTCCGGGAAGAGGTCGCTCGGCACGTCGAACCGGGGGCGCAGGTGGCTGTGCTGGTACTGGAGCACCTCGTATCCGGGCAGCCCGGCCGCGGCGGCCAGCGCCCGGGCCCGTTCGACCCGCCACATCGCCTGGTTGCTGGCGCCGAGGAGTCCGACCGTACCCTCCGCGGCCAAGGCGCCGAATCCTTCAACGGTCTCCTGCTGCGATACGGAATAGTCGTCGATATGCGCGTACAGCAGGTCCAGCTTGTCGACACCCAGCCGTTCCCTGCTGGCCTCGGCCGCTTCGCGGATCACCTTGGCCGACAGACCCTCCGGGTTGTCGACGAAGCCGGTACCGGGAGCCAGGGGACGGGCGCCGAGCTTGGTGGCGATGACGATCTCGTCACCGACGCCCCGGCTGCGCCGCCACCGGCCCAGGACGTTCTCGCTGTGACCGCCCTGTCCCCCGTCGGTCCAGAAGGCGTAGTTGTCGGACGTGTCGATGAAGTTCCCGCCCGCTTCGACGTAGCGGTCGAGAAGGGCGAAAGAGGTCTTCTCGTCGGTGAGCGAACCGAACAGCATCGCGCCGAGCGCGAGCACGCTCACCTCACGCCGGTGGGCAGGGTCGGTGCCTATGGTGCGGTATTTCATGGTTGTCCTCCCCTTCGGCCCGGTAGTCCGGGCTCGATGGGGAGTCTGCATTGTGAAGTGCACTCCAGGTCAAGCGTTCCGGGGCTCCCCGGGGACGGAGTCCCCGGGGAGCCCCGGCGGCGGACGTCAGCCCACTGCCGGCAATGGCCTGACACAGGTCAGGCCCAGGCATTGTCGGTCAGCACGCGTTCGATGCGGGTGATGCCGAGTTCCTCGCGGATGGCATCCTCCCCAGGCGCACATCGCCGCGCAGCACTGCTCATCCAGCCCTGCCCAGAGCTGGGCCTCTCTCACTTGGTACGGCCGGACATCACTCCTGCAGTGACGGCAGACGCAGCCCTACCCGAGGAATGACAAACGGACCTGCCGGTTTGCGTTGTCGCGATTTGTGTCGACCAGGCACACCGACTGCCAGGTGCCCAGTTCCAGTCGTCCGTCCACCACCGGGAGCGTCGCGTGCGGCGGGACGAAGGCGGGCAGGACGTGGTCGCGGCCGTGTCCGGGGCTGCCGTGGCGGTGCTGCCAGCGGTCGTCGGCGGGCAGCAGGGTGTGCAGGGCGGACAGGAGGTCGTCGTCGCTGCCGGCGCCGGTCTCGATCACGGCGACACCGGCCGTGGCGTGCGGCACGAAGACGTTCAGCAGGCCGTCCCGGCCGGCCGCCGTCTCCCGCAGGAAGGCCTCGCAGTCGCCGGTGATGTCGACGACCCTCTCGGCGGAGCCGGTGGCGATGGTCAGGACTCGGGTGGTGAAGACATCGGACATGCGCTCCATCCTGGCCCATGCGCCCGGCTTCACGGGGGAACGGTGCCGGGAAGACCCACGGCCTCCTCCTGGTTGGTGGACATGTGAACACCATGCGCGAGGTCGAGGTGGTCGTCATAGGCGCCGGGCAGGCCGGACTGTCGAGCGCCTATCACCTGCGGCGGACCGGCTTCGAGCCGGACCGCGACTTCGTGGTGCTGGACCACTCCCCCGGCCCCGGCGGCGCCTGGCAGTTCCGGTGGCCCTCGCTGACGTACGGCAAGGTGCACGGGATGCACGCGCTGCCCGGCATGGAGCTTGCCGGCGCCGATCCGGCGCGGGCCTCCTCCGAGGTGATCGGCGAGTACTTCGACCGCTACGAGAAGACCTTCGACCTGCGGGTACGACGTCCGGTGGACGTGCGGGCCGTGCGGGAGGGGACCGGCGGACGGCTGCGGGTGGAGACCTCGGACGGCGACTGGTCGACGCGGGCGCTGATCAACGCCACCGGCACCTGGGACCGGCCGTTTTGGCCGCACCGTCCGGGCCGGGAGACCTTCCGGGGGCGGCAGGTGCACACGGCGTGGTACCCGGGGCCGGAGGCGTTCGCCGGGCAGCGGGTGGTCGTGGTGGGCGGCGGCGCGTCGGGTACCCAGCACCTGCTGGAGATCGCGCCGTACGCGGCGGCCACGACGTGGGTGACCCGGCGGCCCCCGGTCTTCCGTGAGGGCCCCTTCGACGAGGAGGCGGGCCGGGCGGCCGTGGCGCTCGTCGAGGAGCGGGTGCGGCAGGGACTGCCGCCGCGCAGTGTCGTCTCCGTGACGGGGCTGCCGCTCGACGACGCGGTCCGCCGGGGTCTGGCGGGCGGTGTGCTCGACCGGCAGCCCATGTTCGACCGGATCACGCCCGACGGCGTGGAATGGAGGGACGGGCGGCGGGTGGCGGCGGACGCCATCCTGTGGGCGACCGGCTTCCGCCCCGCCGTCGGGCATCTCGCCCCGCTGCGGCTGCGGGAGCCGGGGGGCGGGATCCGGGTCGAGGGCACGCGGGCGGTCGCCGACCCGCGGGTCCATCTGGTCGGCTACGGCCCCTCGGCGAGCACCGTCGGCGCCAACCGGGCCGGACGCGCGGCGGTGCGGGACATCCGGCTGCCGCCGGCGCGGGAGGAGCGGGTCGCGGCGTGACGGCCGGGGGCCGGCCGCTCACTTCGCCGACGGTTCGCTCGCCTTCCCGCTCGCCTTCTTCCGCCGGGTCTCGGCCTCGGCGACGTTGCGCCGGTGTTCCGCGTAGTCGGCCGTGAAGCGGGTGTCGCCCGGCTCGACGGTGACGAAGTAGAGCCAGTCGCCCGGAGCCGGGTTGATCGCGGCGCGCACCGCGTCCTCGCCGGGGTTGCCGATCGGGGTCGGGGGCAGTCCCATGCGCTGGTAGGAGTTGTAGGGGCTGTCGACCTCGGTGTCGGCGGCCGTCGTGCCCGGCGTCGTGCGGTTCAGGGCGTAGCTGACGGTGGAGTCCATCTGGAGCGGCATCCCGCGCTCCAGCCGGTTGAAGATCACCCGGGCCACCTTGCCCATGTCGGCCCTGGTGGCCGCCTCCGCCTGGACGATGCTCGCGACGGTGACCGCCTGGTAGACGTTCATCGCGTTGCGCTGCGCGCCGGCGGCGACCGGTACTCCGTTGAACTTCTTGTCGGCGGTGTCGACCATGCGGGACAGCAGCTTCTGCGGGGTCGCCTTCTCCTTCAGCGGATAGGTCGCCGGGAAGAGGTAGCCCTCCGGGTTGCCCCCGGCCTCGTCGGGCAGCTTCAGGTCCGCCTTGGCGAGGGACTTCCTCGTGGTGCCGGCGGGCAGGTCGAGGACCTCGTCGACGGCGGCGTACACCTGGCCCGCGCGCCAGCCCTCCGGGACCACCAGGGCCGTGGGGCGGGGGTCGTCGCCGCCGTTCAGGATCAGCAGCGGCACCGCCACGGCGGTGCCGGCCACGACGGCCCCGAGCGTCGCGAGGGCGAGGCGGCCCCGGCGCGTCAGTCGGATCGTGCTCCGTGACGGAGTGTTCGTCTGCATGCGGGCACGGTAACCCGCACATCATCACAAACCTGGCATATCTTCATCTCGTCGGCTCCAGTCGGGCGTCCCGGCGCACGAGGGCCGCATAGCGTCCGCCGCGCTCCAGCAGCTCCTCGTGCGTGCCGCGTTCGACCACGCGGCCGGAGTCGAGGACCACGATCTGGTCGGCGTTCCGGACGGTGGACAGCCGGTGGGCGATGGTGACCGTGGTGCGGTCGGCCGACAGCGCGTCGACGGCCTGCTGGACGGCGGCCTCGGTACGGGTGTCCAGGGCGCTGGTGGCCTCGTCCAGCACCAGGACCGGCGGGTCGCGCAGGATGGTGCGGGCGATCGCCAGGCGCTGCTTCTCGCCGCCGGAGAAGCGGTGGCCGCGCTCGCCGACCACCGTGTCGTACCCGTCGGGCAGGGCGGCGATGTGGTCGTGGATCTGCGCCGCCCGCGCCGCCGCGTGCAGTTCCTCGTCGGTCGCGTCCGGCTTGGCGAAGCGCAGGTTGTCCGCGACCGAGGCGTGGAAGAGATACGTCTCCTGCGAGACGACGCCCACCGCGCGGGCCAGCGTGTCGAAGTCGAGGTCGCGGACGTCGACGCCGTCGAGGGTGACCCGGCCGCCCGTGACGTCGTACAGCCGCGGCACGAGGTGACCGAGGGTGGACTTGCCGGCGCCGGTCGGCCCGACCACGGCGAGGCTGCCGCCCGGGGGGACGGTGATGTCGATGCCGTCGAGGACGGGGCCGCCCTTGTCGTCGTATCCGAAGGTGACGCCCTCGAAGCGGACCTCGCCCTTGACCCGGTCGAGGTGGACCGGGTCCGCGCGCTCGGTGATGTCGATCGGGAGGTCGAGGTACTCGAAGATGCGCTGGAAGAGCGCGAGCGACGTCTGGATCTGGACACCGGTGGACAGCAGGCTCACGGCCGGGCGGAACAGCCCCTGCTGGAGCGAGACGAAGGCGACGACGGTGCCGATGGACACCCCGGGACCGCCCGTCCGCAGGGCGATGCCGGCCGTCCAGTAGATGATCGCCGGCATGGCCGCCATGACGATCGTGATGACGGCCATGCGCCAGCGGCCGGCCATGTTCGACCGGACCTCCAGGTCGACCAGACGCTCGGACTCGTCCGAGAAGGCGCCGGTCAGGGAGTCGGAGCGGCCCATGGTGCGGCCGAGCAGGATGCCGCTGACCGAGAGCGACTCGGTGACCGTGGCGGCCATCGCCGCCATCTGCTTCTGACGCTGGGTGGTGATCTTCTTGCGTTCGTTGCCGACGCGTCGGCTGATCCAGACGAACACCGGCAGCAGCACCAGGGAGACAACGGTCAGCCGCCAGTCGAGGGCCAGCATCGCGACGACGGTGGCGACCACGCTGGTGAGGTTGGAGACCAGGGACGTCGCCGTGGAGGTCACGGTGGCCTGCATGCCGCCGATGTCGTTGGCGATGCGGGACTGGACCTCGCCGGTGCGGGTGCGGGTGAAGAAGGCGAGCGACATGCGCTGGAGCCGGCCGTAGACGGCGGTGCGCAGGTCGTGCATCACGCGCTGGCCGACGGTGGTCGAGATCAGCGTCTGCAGCACGCCGAAGACGCTGGTGAGGACGGCGCTGAGGATCATGCCGAGCGCGAGCAGGCTGAGCAGTCCGGTGCGGCCCTCGGGGAGGGCGACGTCGAGGATCGCCTTCAGCAGGAACGGGGTGGCGACCGAGACCAGCGACGCGGCGCCGACGAGCAGGCCGACGACCGCGAGGCGGCCCCGGTAGGGACGGAAGAGCTTCAGGATGCGCCGCACCTGCCGGGGTTGCTCCCCGGCGTCGGCGGGCGGGGTCCAGTCGGGTTCGCGGTCGGGGTGCATGGTCTCCTTCGGAACGGGCTCCCGGGGTGGTGGCCCGCGGGCGAGCGGAGCCTAGCTCATTGTTACCTATACTCACAATGAACGACATCCTGATATTGTTCCCGCATGACCGCCCCCGATCCCGACGGCCTGCTGGCCGAGCAGCTGCTTCGGCTGACCCGCCGGGTGCACCGCATCCAGAAGCGCCATCTGGAGCGGCGCGAGCTCGGCATCACCCCTGCCCAGTCGCGGCTGCTGCGCACCCTCGCGCACTACGCCTCGCCGCCCCGCATGGCCGATCTGGCCGAGCGGCTGGAGGTGGTCCCCCGCGCCGTCACCACACTGGTCGACGGACTGGAGGCGCACGGCAAGGTGCGGCGGGTGCCGGATCCGGCCAATCGGCGGGTGATCCGGATCGAGCTCACCGACGACGGGCGCGCGGCCCTGCGGGAACTGCGCGCCGCGCGCCGGTCCGCCGCGGAGGAGATCCTGGCCCCGCTGGGGGAGGCACAGCGCGAGGCGCTGGGCGAGTTGCTGGACACCCTGATCGACGGGGCGGTCCCCCCGCGGTGCGGCGACGCGTCCGCACGACCCGTGTGACGTGACGGTGCGGCGGCGCCGGCCGCCCGGGCCGCCGGTTCCGTGCGGGCCGCCGGTTCCGTGCGGTCGTGTGGAAAACCGTTTGCCTCCCGGTACGCAGCGGGGTCAACCTGTCACGGTTTGCTGCCTCCGTCCTCGGACGGCGCGCAGCCGTGCCCGCACGCCCCTCCGCCTTCTCCCGTCTCCACCGCCCCTCTGATCCGAGCCACTGGGACGTCATGCAGATCCAAGACCTTCCGTTTCCCGACCCGGGGGCGCCCGACGCGCGCTCGGGCCCCCGATTCCTGTGGTGGCTCTTCCGGAACCAACTGTCCGGCCAGCTCAAGTCGCTGGCCTGGGGCCTGCTGCATTTCGCCTCCGTCGCCTCGCTGCCGTTCTGCGTCGGCGTCGCGGTCCAGGCCGCGGTCGACCGCTCCGGCGGCCGGCTCGCGCTGGCCGGCGGTCTGATGGCGTTGGCCTGCGCGGGCAACGCGGTCGGCGACACCTTCCTGCACCGCGCCGCCGTCACCAACTGGATCACCGCGGCGGCCCGCGTCCAGCAGCTGCTGGCCCGCAAGGCGGCGGCGCTGGGCTCCGCGCTGACCCGGCGGGTCGCCGCGGGGGAGGTCGTGGCGGTGTCCACCGGTGACGTCGAGAAGATCGGGTGGTTCGTGGAGGCCCTGTCGCGGTTCACCGCGGCGGCGGTCACCATCGTGCTGGTCTGCGTCGGCCTGGTCGTCTACCAGCCGGCGCTGGGGGTCGTCGTCGCCGTGGGACTGCCGGTGCTGGCGATCGCGGTGCTGCCGCTGCTGCCCCGCGCCACCCGGCGGGCGGACGTCCAGCGCGAGAAGGCCGGCCGGGCCACCGAGCTCGCCTCGGACACCGTCGCCGGGCTGCGCGTACTGCGCGGCATCGGCGGCGAGGAGCTCTTCCTCGACCGCTACCGCCGTGCCTCCCAGGAGGTCCGCCACGCCGCCGTGCGCAGCGCCAGGATGTGGGCCCTGATCGCCGCGATCCAGGTACTGCTGCCGGGGATCCTGCTGATCACGGTGGTCTGGTACGGCGTCCATCTCGCCCGCGAGGGCCGGATCGCCGTCGGCGAACTGGTCACCGTCTACAGCTCGGTCATGGTGCTCACCTACCCGCTGCGGCACCTCGAGGAGATCGCGATGGCGTACTCCTTCTCGCGTCCCTCGGCGAAGCGTGCCTCGCGCGTGCTGTCCCTGGAGCGGGCCACGGACACCACGGGATCGCGCGACGCCGAGAACCCGTCCGGCGACCTGTACGACCCGGCGACCGGTCTGCTCGCCCCCGCGGGCCGGCTCACCGCCGTGGTGTGCGGGGACCCGGACGCGGCGGGACGGCTGGCCGAACGGCTCGGCGGACACGCCTCCGAGCAGGGCGCCCCGGTGCTGCTCGGCGGGGTGCCGCTCGACGAACTGCCGCTGGACTCCGCCCGCCGGGCCGTCCTCGTGCAGGACAAGGATCCGGTGCTGCTCTCCGGCACCCTGCGCGAGCTGCTCGACGTACCGGCGTCCGGTGCGGTCGATCCGCGCGACGCGCTGGACGCCGCGCGGTGCGGGGACGTGCTGGCGGCGCTGGTCCAGGGCTCGGTGGACGCCGCGGACCCGATGGACGCGCGGATCACCGAGCGCGGACGGTCCCTGTCCGGCGGGCAGCGCCAGCGGCTCGCGCTGGCCCGGTCGCTGGTCACGGACCCCGAGGTGCTCGTCCTGGACGAGCCGACCTCGGCCGTCGACTCGCACACCGAGGCCCGTATCGCCCAGGGGGTGCGGGAACTGCGGGCGCGGCGCACCACCGTGGTGTTCACCTCCTCCCCGCTGCTGCTGGACCGCGCCGACCGGGTGGTGTTCCTGCACGACGGCGCCGTCGCGGCCGTCGGCGACCACCGTGAACTGGTGCGCGCCGAGCCGCGGTACCGGGCCGTGGTGACGCGTGAGACCGAGGACGAGGCCGCGCGGGCCGGGGTCCCGGGCGAGGACGGCTTCCTGCGCGAGGACGAGGTCCTGCACCGACTGGAACAGCTGGAAGAGATCGAGGAGACGGCATGATCGGCGTGGCGCCACCGGCCTACGACCCTGCGGCCCCGACCACGGCCGCCACGCTGCCCGTGGGCGCGCCCTCGACCGTCCGCGCCTACGTGGGCGAGCTGCTGCGCAGGCACCGCCGTGCCTTCGCGCTGCTGGTCACCGTGAACACGATCGCCGTGGTCGCCTCGATGGTGGGCCCGTATCTGCTGGGCGGACTCGTGGAACGGGTCTCGGACCGGGAGCGGGAGCTGCATCTGGGGTTCACGGTCGCGCTGTTCGTGCTCGCGCTGGCCGTCCAGGCGGTGTTCGTCCGGCAGGTACGGCTGCGCGGGGCGATGCTCGGCGAGCGGATGCTGGCCGATCTGCGCGAGGACTTCCTGGTGCGGTCGGTCGGGCTGCCGCCGGGTGTGCTGGAACGGGCGGGCACGGGTGATCTGCTGTCGCGGATCACGACCGACGTCGACCGGCTCGGCAACGCGATGCGCGAGGCCGTGCCCCAGCTGGCCATCGGCGTGGTGTGGGCGGCGCTGCTGCTGGGCGGACTGGTCGTCACGGCGCCCGAGCTGGCTCCGGCCGTGCTGGTCGCCGTGCCGCTGCTGGTGGTCGTCTGCCGCTGGTACTTCCGGCGGGCGCCGGCCGGCTACCGCTCGGAGGCCGCCGGTTACGCCGCCGTGGCCGCCGCGCTCGCCGAGACCGTGGACGCGGGGCGGACCGTGGAGGCGCACCGGCTCGGCGAGAGTCGCGTGGCCCTGTCCGACCAGCGGGTCAGGGAGTGGACGGCCTGGGAGCGCTACACGCTCTGGCTGCGGTCGGTGCTCATCCCCGTCATCGACCTCACCCATGTGACCGTGCTCGGCTCGGTGCTGATGATCGGCGGGGTGTTCGTCCTGCAGGACTGGATCGGTGTCGGCCAGCTGACCACGGGCGCGCTGATCGCGCAGATGCTCGTCGACCCGGTGGGGCTGATCCTGCGCTGGTACGACGAGCTGCAGGTGGCACAGGTGTCGCTGGCCCGGCTGGTCGGGGTCCGGGACATCGAGCCCGACGCCGGTGACGCCGGGCTCGCCCCCGAGGGGCGCCGGGTGCACGCGGACCGGGTGCGCTTCGGCTACCGGGAGGGCGTCGACGTGCTGCGCGAGGTGTCCCTCGAGGTCGCCCCCGGGACCAGGCTGGCGCTGGTCGGTCCCTCGGGCGCGGGCAAGTCCACCCTGGGCCGGCTGCTCGCCGGGGTCTACGCGCCCCGGGGCGGGCGGGTCACCCTGGGCGACGCCGAGCTGTCGCGGATGACCGCGGAACGGGTCCGGGAGCACGTGGCCCTGGTCAACCAGGAGCATCACGTCTTCGTGGGCTCCCTGCGCGACAATCTGCGGCTCGCCAGGACGCAGGCGGAGGACGCCGACCTGTGGGCGGCGCTCGGGGCGGTCGACGCGGACGGCTGGGCCCGCGCGCTGGACGAGGGCCTGGACACCGAGGTCGGCTCCGGCGGGGTCGCGCTCACCCCGGCCCAGGCCCAGCAGATCGCGCTGGCCCGGCTGGTGCTGGCCGACCCGCACACGCTGGTCCTGGACGAGGCGACCTCGCTGCTCGACCCGCGCGCGGCACGGCACCTGGAACGCTCCCTGGCCCGGGTCCTGGACGGCAGGACCGTCGTCGCCATCGCCCACCGTCTGCACACCGCCCATGACGCGGACGTCATCGCCGTCGTGGAGGACGGCCGCATCAGCGAGCTGGGCAGCCACGACGACCTGGTCGCGGCGGACGGGGCCTACGCGGCGCTGTGGCGCTCGTGGCACGGCTGAGCGCGCCGCCCCGGCGGGGGCGGGCCCGTGGGCGAGGTCCCCTCGGGTCCGCCGGTGTGGCCTCGGGCCGGCCCGGAACCCCGCCGCCCGGACCTGCGGCACCGTGCCGTACCCCTGGCCGGCCGCCGGCTCGGGACGTCCGACGCCCCCGGCAGCGGCGGGACCGGGGAACGCGGCCCGCGCCGACTGCCGTACCCGTGCGGGTCTTCCGGCCCGGGGACGATTCCGGGCCGTGGACCGGGGCGCCGGCGAGGGTGCCGGGCGGGGCGGGGTGAGGATTCCGGGCGCGCGGCCCGCCGGTGGTGTGCCGTTGCGCGGTGGGGAACTCCGGTGGAAGGCTGGAGTCAGGCACCGGCTCGGGGACGCCCGGGCCCGGCGGACCGGGCACGGACGGCGCCAGTGCCCCGTGCAGCGGCGACCCGCCGCGGTCCACGGTGAGAAGGGGCCCGTCCCCACCCCCTGGAGGTACCTGTGAACAGCGCCGACGGATGGGGAGATGACGTCTACCAGCCCGACGGTTCCGAGCAGAGGGAGGACACCGGGCTGCTCGACGCGGAGGACACCCTTGAGTACGACGGGGTCGACGATCCCCTCGACCGGGGCTGGTCCCCGCCGGAACGCCCCTGGGCGGTGGAGCACACCGGCGTGACGGCTGAGGAACGCCACCGGGGCGAGACCCTGGAGCAGCGGCTCGCCGAGGAACAGCCCGACCCCCTCGCACCCGACGGCGACGGCCTGGGCGATTCGCAGGACACCGACGGGGAACTCGTGGACAACGAGGTGGGTGCCGCGCGTTCCGGCCGGCTCGTGGCCCCCGATGAGGGGGCGCACGAGGACGAGGAGGAGTCCCTGGTCGCCATGGACGTCGGCATCGACGGCGCGGCAGCCTCCGCCGAGGAGGCCGCGATACACGTCGTCGACGAGGACAACCTGCCGGGCTGACCCCGAGGAGCACTCATGCAGCAGGACAAGCACCCCGACTACCACCCGGTCGTCTTCCGTGACCGTGCCGCCGGATACGCCTTCCTCACCCGGTCCACCGCCACCAGTGACCAGACCATCGAGTGGGACGACGGCGAGACCTACCCGGTGGTGGAGGTGGAGATCTCCTCGGAGAGCCACCCGTTCTACACGGGCAGGGCCCGGACCGTGGACACGGAGGGCCGCGTCGCCCGCTTCGAGCGCCGGTACGGCGGCGGGGGTTCCGGCTGAGTCCGGGACAGGGGTGTTCCTCAGATCACGTTGAGCGCCGCCGCGCAGCCCACTCCGCCCAGCAGCATGAACACGGGCATCAGCACCTTCAGCTCCACCCAGCTGCCCGCCCGGAACCGCATCGCCTTCGGCGGGCCGATCGGGTACCAGCGCTTGCGGCCCACCGGTATCGGCCACAGGATCGGGCAGCCGGAGACGGTCAGCGCGTCCCCGATGTCGTGCACCAGCGCGCCCAGCACGATCGGCAGCCCCAGCCACAGGTACTCCTGGCCGGGCGCGGTGAACAGCCAGTCCGAGCCCATGCCCGGCTGGTCCAGGACGTCCGCGATGATCCAGGCGCTGGTCGCCGCCAGCAGCCACACCAGGACATCGCTGCTGGAGCCTCGCGTCGCCCGCCACAGCAGGCCCTCGATGGCCAGCACCATGTGCACGAAGAGGATGGCCAGCACCGCCCAGCGGCCGCCCGTGATCGCCAGGGTCGCGGCGCCGGCGCCGATCAGGACCGCCCACAGCCAGGTGTGGGTGAGCGTGCGGTGTCCGCCGGAGCGGCGCGGGTCGCCCTGCTTCTTGGTGGCCTTGTAGACGGCGTAGGACAGCTTGTCGACGATCTCGCACAGCCGCCGGGACACGGGTCCGAAGGCCCGCGAGATGGTGGCCGCCTTGTGGTCCAGGTCCGGGGCGAGGGCGGCGCCGGCGCATATCAGGGCGCCTGCCAGGAGGACCGGCCAGGGCATGGAGTGTCCGGCCGCGGCCGTCGCCGCGCCGACCCCGAGCCAGGCCGCGGCGCCCGACAGTGAGTGTGCTGGTCCCATCATCGCCGTTGCCCGTCCCATTCCTCGTTCGCCGCTGTCCGGTCGACCGGGCGCGTTGGCGCTCCGCCGGCGACACAGCGTAGCGTTCGCGATCTTCGCTCCCGCAGCCGATTCCCCCATCGGGCGGGCGGGCAGGCAAGATGGGGGCGTGACCCTCATCGATCAGCTGCCGCCGACCGCCGACCCCGACGCCCTTTACGAAGCCTTCGAGTCGTGGGCCCGGGAGCGCGGTCTCACGCTCTACCCCCACCAGGAGGAGGCGCTGATCGAGGTGGTCTCCGGGGCGAACGTGATCGTGTCGACGCCCACGGGCTCCGGCAAGAGCATGATCGCGGCGGCCGCCCACTTCGCCGCCCTGGCGCGCGACGAGGTCACCTTCTACACGGCCCCCATCAAGGCGCTGGTGTCGGAGAAGTTCTTCGAGCTGTGCAAGATCTTCGGCACGGAGAACGTCGGCATGCTCACCGGCGACGCGTCCGTCAACGCCGACGCCCCGGTCATCTGCTGCACCGCCGAGGTGCTGGCGTCGATCGCGCTGCGCGACGGCAAGGACGCCGACGTGGGCCAGGTCGTGATGGACGAGTTCCACTTCTACGCGGAAGGGGACCGCGGCTGGGCCTGGCAGATTCCGCTGCTCGAGCTGCCGCAGGCGCAGTTCGTGCTGATGTCGGCGACGCTCGGCGACGTCTCCTTCTTCGAGAAGGACCTCACCCGCCGCACCGGCCGCCCCACCTCCGTGGTCCGCTCCGCGACCCGGCCCGTGCCGCTGTCCTACGAGTACCGGTACACGCCGCTCACCGAGACGCTCACCGATCTGCTCGAGGCCCGGCAGGCGCCGGTCTACATCGTGCACTTCACGCAGGCGCAGGCGGTGGAGCGGGCGCAGGCGCTGATGAGCATCAACATGTGCACGCGTGAGGAGAAGGACCGGATCGCCGAGCTGATCGGCAATTTCCGCTTCACCACCAAGTTCGGCCGCAATCTGTCCCGCTACGTCCGGCACGGCATCGGCGTCCACCACGCCGGCATGCTGCCCAAGTACCGGCGGCTGGTGGAGAAACTCGCCCAGGCCGGTCTGCTGAAGGTCATCTGCGGCACCGACACGCTCGGGGTGGGCGTCAACGTCCCCATCCGCACGGTGCTCTTCACGGCCCTGACCAAGTACGACGGCAGCCGTGTGCGCACCCTGCGGGCCCGTGAGTTCCACCAGATCGCGGGCCGTGCCGGCCGCGCCGGCTTCGACACCGAGGGCTTCGTGGTGGCCCAGGCTCCCGAGCACGTCATCGAGAACGAGAAGGCGCTGGCCAAGGCCGGGGACGACCCGAAGAAGCGCCGCAAGGTCGTGCGCAAGAAGGCGCCCGAGGGTTTCGTCGCCTGGAGCGAGCAGACCTTCGAGAAGCTCATCGCCTCCGAGCCGGAACCGCTGACCTCCCGCTTCCGGGTCACGCACACCATGCTGCTGTCGGTGATCGCCCGGCCCGGCAACGCCTTCGAGGCCATGCGACGGCTGCTGGAGGACAACCACGAGCCGCGCAAGCAGCAGTTGCGGCACATCCGGCGGGCGATCGCCATCTACCGTTCCCTGCTGGACGGCGGCATCGTCGAGAAGCTCGACCGGCCGGACGCCGAGGGCCGGATCGTCCGCCTCACCGTGGACCTGCAGCAGGACTTCGCGCTGAACCAGCCGCTGTCCACGTTCGCGCTGGCCGCGTTCGAGCTGCTGGACCCCGAGTCGCCGTCGTACGCGCTGGACATGGTGTCCGTCGTGGAGTCCACGCTGGACGATCCGCGCCAGATCCTCGCCGCTCAGCAGAACAAGGCGCGCGGCGAGGCGGTCGCCGCGATGAAGGCCGACGGTGTGGAGTACGAGGAGCGCATGGAGCGGCTCCAGGACATCACCTACCCGAAGCCGCTGGAGGAACTGCTCTTCCACGCCTACAACACCTACCGCAAGAGCCACCCCTGGGTCGGTGACCATCCGCTGTCGCCGAAGTCCGTCATCCGGGACATGTACGAGCGGGCGCTGTCGTTCACCGAGCTGGTGTCCCACTACGAGCTGGCCCGCACCGAGGGCATCGTGCTGCGCTACCTCGCGAGCGCCTACAAGGCGCTGGAGCACACCGTCCCGGACGACCTGAAGTCGGAGGACCTGGAGGATCTGATCGCCTGGCTGGGCGAGACGGTGCGCCAGGTCGACTCCAGCCTGCTGGACGAGTGGGAGCAGCTGGCCAATCCGGAGGAGATGACCGCCGAGGAGGCGCAGGAGAGGGCCGACCAGGTCAAGCCGGTCACCGCCAACGCGCGCGCCTTCCGCGTCCTGGTCCGCAATGCCATGTTCCGCCGGGTCGAGCTCGCCGCCCTCGATCAGGTGGGGGAACTGGGCGAGCTGGACGCCGAGGCCGGCTGGGACGCGGACGCCTGGGGCGAGGCGATGGACAAGTACTGGGACGAGCACGAGGAACTCGGCACCGGTCCCGACGCCCGCGGGCCGAAGCTGCTGCTGATCGAGGAGGAGCCGCAGAACGGGCTGTGGCGGGTCCGGCAGATCTTCGACGACCCGAACGGCGACCACGACTGGGGCATCAGCGCCGAGGTCGACCTCACCGCCTCCGACGCGGAGGGCCGTGCGGTCCTCCGGGTCACCGATGTCGGCCAGCTGTGAGCACAGGAGAATCCCACCCATGACGAATCCGGCCGAGAGCCTCGTCGCCCTGCTCGACCTGGAGCAGATCGAGGTCGACATATTCCGTGGCCGCAGCCCGCAGGAATCCCTCCAGCGGGTCTTCGGCGGCCAGGTGGCCGGCCAGGCCCTGGTCGCCGCCGGCCGCACCACGGAGGGCGACCGTCCCGTGCATTCCCTGCACGCGTACTTCCTTCGTCCGGGCCGGCCCGGGGTGCCGATCGTGTACCAGGTCGAACGGGTGCGTGACGGCAGGTCGTTCACGACCCGCCGGGTCACCGCGGTGCAGCAGGGCCGCACGATCTTCAATCTGACCGCCTCCTTCCACAAGCCTGAACAGGGAAGCTTCGAACACCAGTTGCCGCTGGCCCGTGAGGTGCCGGACCCCGAGTCGCTGCCGACGGTGTCGGACGAGATCCGTGAGCATCTGGGCGCGCTGCCGGAGCAGTTGGAGCGGATGGCGCGCCGCCAGCCCTTCGACATCCGCTATGTGGACCGGCTGCGCTGGGACGCCGACGACGTCAGGGGCTCCGAGCCGCGCAGCGCGGTGTGGATGCGCGCGGTCGGCCCGCTCGGCGACGATCCGCTGGTGCACACCTGTGCCCTGACGTACGCCAGCGACATGACCCTCCTGGACGCCGTGCGGATCCCGGTGGAGCCGCTGTGGGGGCCGCGTGGCTTCGACATGGCGTCGCTGGACCACGCCATGTGGTTCCACCGTCCGTTCCGCGCCGACGAGTGGTTCCTGTACGACCAGGAGTCGCCGATCGCCACGGGCGGGCGGGGCCTGGCCCGCGGCCGTATCTACGACCTGGAGGGCCGGATGCTGGTGTCCGTCGTCCAGGAAGGGCTGTTCCGGGCTCTGTAGATCACCGGTTTCCGCGCCACCACCGGGCCGGCAGGCCGCGGGACGTCCCGCGGACCGGCTCGACGGCTTCCCGTCTCCGCCGGTCCGGCCCGGGGCGGCGGGGAGCGGGACGGGGCGCCGGCCGGTGTGCCCGCGCCTCCTCCGTCAGTCCGGTCAGGTCGGCCCGCAGCCGGGCGACCTCGTCCGGGTCCTGAGCGGTCATGAGCTCTTCCGCCGGGTTCGCGGCCGGTGAGCCGGGCGCGCCGTGGGACGGTGGCGGCCTGCGGAACCGGTTGAGGTGGGAACGGTCATGGGGGTCCGGGACGGCCTCTGCCGCGTGCAGCGGGTCGAGCAGCGACGCCACGGCCCCGGCGCGCGCCCAGGGGTCGTCGGCCCGGCGGAGCAGGAAGCCCGGCTGCCGGGTGCGCCAGTTCCGCGGGCGCAGGTCGACGCCGGTGTCGAGCAGGCTCCTGAGACTCTCGGGCGTGCGCCCCGTCAGCAGGGGTGCGTTCCTGTCGTCGGCCGCGAAAAGCCGTAGCTCCTCGGCCGGATGGAGCCAGACCACGGCGCGGTAGCGGTTCAGGTGGAACCTCACGGGTACCAGCAGCCCCAGCCGCGCGAGGCGGGTGAAACGGGTCTTCGTCACGTCGATGAGGGCCGCGCCCTCCGTGGTGCCCACGGCCTGCGCGCTCCGGCGCAGGGCCTCCGGAAACCCCGGTCCGGCACGGAGCCGATCGATCTCGGCCCGGTCCACCCGTCGGCCCCCGCCGTCGTCGCCGGGAAGCACACGGATTCGCCCGAGCTGCACGGCGAGGTCGAACTCGGTCTCTTTGAGGCCGGGTTCGCGGGCCGCACGGCCCGGGCCGACCCAGGCGTCCCGGGCCGCCACGGGCCGCTCGGCGGTGGCGGTGGTGTCGTGCGCGTCGACGTGCCGTACGGGCATGTTCGTCCTCCCCGTGGAGAGTGGGCGGCCGGCGCCGGGTGCGCCCGCCCGGAAAAACCGTAGCCGCTTCGTCACTTTCCGTGGCGAGCCTGTGGACAACTCCACAGTGGAGGACGAACTCGCAGGTCAGAGGTCTGTGCCGGGTTCCGGCCGACGGGCGTCCACGTCCAGGTGCTCGCCGACCCGGTTGACCAGCAAGGTCATCTCGTACGCGATCCGGCCGATGTCGGCCTCCGCCCCGCTGAGTACGCACAGGCAACTGCCGGTGCCCGCCGCGGTGACGAAGAGCACCGCGTCGTCGAACTCGATCATCGTCTGGCGCACCCCGCCCGCGCCGAAATGCCGTCCCGAGCCCTTGGCGAGGCTGTGCAGTCCGGACGAGACGGCGGCGAGGTGCTCCGCGTCCTCGCGCCGCAGCCCCGTGCTCGCGCCCGTCACCAGCCCGTCGTTGGACAGGACCAGCGCGTGCCGTACGTGTTCGACTCGTTGGGTCAGGTCGTCCAGCAGCCAGTCGAGTCCCCGGTTCTGCGCCATGTCGTGTGTCTCCCCCTGGTCTTCCCCGTGGTCTGCCCCCGTGTGCCGTTCCCTCCTGGCGGGAGGGCCCTCGCGCCAGCCTTCCCCACGACCGGGCGCCGGGCAAGGAGGACGGGGCCAAGGGGCGGAAGATGACCGAGGAACAGTGGCGCGAGCCCGGATCCCGCGGTCGTCCCGCCGAGTCGAGCAGCCGGGCGGTGTGCACCCGTCCGGCGTGCTCGACGAGCCGGATCGGCACCCCCTTCCCCGAGTCGCGCCCGCCGTGCGTCGCACCGCACGACGGGCGTTCCGGCGTCCGGGTCGAGCGTGCGGCGGACGTCTTCCGCGTCGTGGCGCCGGGCTCCCGCGAAGCGGGTGAGGGCGACGGCGGACGGGATCCGCCGGTGCGCGAGGCAGTCCGGGGAAGCGGTCCTCCGGGCGTCGGGGTCCGCGAGGACCACCGCGCCCGGGCGCCCCGCGCCGGCTCGTCCCACAGGAACCGGAAGCAGTCCTGCCCCGAGGTGCCGAAGAGGCACGGGGAGAGTCCCGAGCCGATGACGAGGCGTTCGAGGTCCAGGGCGACGGTCGTGGTGACCTTCCGGTCCACGCCGTCGGTGTCGTCCACCGGCCGGCTTCGCCGAGCAGTTCCCCGGTGCGCGGCGCCCGGATCTCGCCGACCGCACCCGCCGGGGTGGTCCCGCCCACGCCGAATCCGCCGGCGGCCAGTGTCTCCAGCGCCGGCGCGGCCGTCTCGTCGCCGGGGGCGTCGGAGTGTTCGGGGACCGTCGATCGCTTCTTTCCAAAGTGCCGGCCGCGGTCGGCGGGGACACGGGTGTGCCGCGGGCCCGGGAGGCGTCGCCGCGCGGCGTCCCGGCCGAGGTGCGGTGTCGCCCACGGAACCCCCGGCCCCTCGGTCGCCTCGCGGAGAACGCGCTCGTGGGGGCGGATGCCGGTGGCGGCGAGCGCGGACGTGCGGCGCGGCCTGAGGGCGGCTTCGGCGCAGGCCGTCGCGTACGACAGCACGGGGCGCCCGTCCCAGGGCGACGTGGTCCAGGGGCCCCTGGCCCCGGACGCCGGAGGGCGCGGACGCGCGAGGGGAACGCGTTTCGGAAACGGCCGGAACACGGCACGGCGGCGCATGGGAACGACCGCGTCACGCTCGAACGTGCGCACAAGGGCACCGCCCGTCCCGGTGAGGGATCATGCGGAGCATGAGCGACGACCACACACACGTCCAGGAGTTCTTCACCGCGCGTGCCGCCGACTGGGACCGCCGCTTCCCCGACGACGGTCCGGCCTACGCCGCCGCGGTCGCCGGACTCGGTCTGCGCGAGGGGGACCGGGTGCTCGACGCGGGCTGCGGCACCGGGCGCGCCCTGCCTCCGCTGCGTGCGGCCGTGGGACCCTCGGGCGTGGTCCTCGGCGCGGACCTGACGCCGGCCATGCTGCGGGAGGCGGCACGGGCCGGACGGGACCGCGACGGGGCGCTGCTGCTGACCGACGTCGCCGCGCTGCCGCTGCGCCCGTCCGCGCTGGACGCCGTGTTCGCGGCGGGTCTGATCGCCCATCTGCCCGACCCGGCCGGCAACCTCCGGGAGATCGCGCGGGTGGTGCGGCCGGGTGGCGTGCTCGCGCTGTTCCATCCGATCGGCCGGGCGGCGCTCGCCGCCCGGCAGGGCCGCACGCTCACCCCGGACGACCTCCGCGCGGAACCGCATCTCCGGGCGCTGCTGTCCCGTTCGGGATGGCGCATGACGTCGTACGCCGACGAGGACACGCGCTTCCTGGCGCTGGCCGTCCGCGCGGACTGAGGCCCCGGCCACGCGGCCGGGCGCTCAGTCCGGGTGCCGCACCGGGCAACCCCGCAGTCCCGGGACGGGGTCGGTGCCCAGGTCGGCCAGCCGGTAGCCGTTCGGATAGCCCTTGATCTCCCGGTTCTGCCGGGCGAAGTGCGGGGCGCGCCGCGGCGGCAGCAGTCGGACCGCGCGGCCCCGCAGCCGCACCGCGCGGCGCACCCACGCGCGGGTGGCCGCGCTCGGCGGGGTGTAGCGGAAGGCGCGCAGAAGGGGTTCGTCGAGCAGCGCGAGCGTGGCGGTGCGCAGCACGGGGGCGAGTGGGCGCGGATACCAGGAGGTCATGAGGTCGAGCGTGGCGTCCGAGACCCGCCGCGCGCCCTCGTCCCAGGCGAAGTGGGCCTCCTCGTAGGCGTCCAGGAAGCTTTCGAACTCCTCGTAGGACCCGGGGATGTCCTTGATGCCCATGTGCCGGCCCAGGGTCCGGTAGTGGACGGCGCCGGCGACGGTCTCGTGCCGTGACAGCCTGCGCCAGCCGTAGGAGTCGATCCACCGCTTGGGCATCACCACGAACGTGCACAGGACGTACCGCATGTCGTCGTCGGGGATGTCGTAGGCGCGGTGCATCCGGTTGATGCGGCGGATCGCGGTCCTGCCCCGGCTGCTGCCGAATCCGTGCTCGACGACGGCGTCCAGGAGGAGGGAGGTGTCGTCGTAGCGTTTCTGGGGCCGGTCGGTGAGCTCCGCGGTCTCGGCGAGCAGGCGGCCGATCCGGGGAACGGCGTAGGTGCGGTAGAGGGCCAGCTCCAGGGCCCGGGTGAAGTCCCAGGGGAACTCGTAGGCCGCGCTGAGCCGGTAGATCTCCGTGGCCTCCCGGTAGGGGTCCATCCGCCGGATCCGTTCCAGCCGTTCGAAGCGTCGCACCGTGTTGCCCCCTTCTGCCGTCGGAACCGCAACTCTACGTTGAGTGGCAGGAGATGTACGGTCGGCGACGACAATCGTGCCGGGGGCGGTGGACCGCATGTGGGGACGGGTTCGGGGGATCGGGAGCAGAGTGACCGGCGGTGCGCACCCGGAGGAGCGGGCCGTGCGGGAGGAACGTCCGCACGGTCTGTCCGAGGCCGCCGCGGTGTGCCTCTCGGCCTGCGCGGAGGACGATCGGGACCGGATCGACGGGGCGGCCGGCCGGGTGTCGCCGGAGGTCCTGTCGTTCGGGGTGGACGAGCCGGCGTGCCGGGCGGTGATCGCGCTCGCACGGGAGCGGGGCGAGTCCCCGCGGACGGTCGCGCGGGCGCTGCTGGGTCTTCCGGCCGCCCGAACCGTCCGCCGACGTGTGGTCGATTCGCCCCGTCCGGCCGGAGAACCGCAGCTCCGGGCGTGGCCGCGGGGTCGTGACAAGCGACTCGGGGTCGGCATAGGGTGCGCGCCGGTGGACGAACCGATGGGGAGGCTGGGATGGCCGGGACGGACGAGGAAGCCGTCGCCGCCGCGGACGACGCGCTCTATGTGCTCACGGCGGCGCTGCTGACGCCGGCGAAGTTCCCGAGCGTGCTGGGCGACGACTACCCGGAGGCGTGCGCGGCGCTCGGCCTTTTGCCTCTCGCCGACGGGTACGGGCTGGTGCTCGGCCAGGACGGCGAGGGCGCCCGGTGGACCGTCGTCGTCGACGACGTCTCGCTGGTCGCCGTCGCGATCGCGTCCTGGGACTGCGGGATGGAGCACGATCTGTCGCCGGACGGGCGCACGGTCGTCGCCGCGCTGCCCGGCTGGCCCCTCGCGGTGGCCGTCGCGGCGCCGGACGTGCCCGCGCCGCACGATCCCGGCCCGGACGCCGCGGACGGGCCCCCGCTGACCCCGCCGGACGCCGAGTCCTGGGGACCGGCCCAGCGCCGGCTGGGCGCCGACGAGATCGCGCTGCGGTGGGCGGTCTGGCGGGAGCAGGTCGACGACGCGGCGTTCCCGGCGCCGGACGGCTCGGCCCGGGCGGCCGACGGCGCGGAGGAGCCCGCGGAGGACGGCCGGACGGAGGAAGCGGGCGCCCGGCCGGACGGACGGCCGGGGCACAGCGGGATCCGGCGGGCACTGGCGGAGGCACGCGCGTACGTCGACTCGCCGCCGCCGCTCGGCCGGGTCCGCTCGTCCTTCGCCCCGGGCGGCGCGCGCACCCTGCGTGCCGACGGCCCCGGCTGGTCGCTGGTGGCCCGGACGGACGACATCGCGTTCGTCCTGCTGGACGAGGAGCCCGGCGAGGTCCTGCCGGTGGGCCGGGGCCCCGAGCTGCCGGGCCTGCTCGAAGCGCTCGACCGGATGGCCGTACGGCCGCTCTGAACGCACGCGGTCCGGAAGAGGCGCGCAGGAAGTGGGCGTGTGTGGAAACCCCACGTGCGGGCGCCGTGCCATGGGGCGCCAACCCATCGATGGCGTCGGGGGCGGGCCCTCACCATGGGGCAGTTCCGCCCTCTGCTCCACGTCCCCTTCCGCTGCTCGTCCTTTCGGAGGCCGTATGCGCCCCTCCCGTGGCGTTCCGTTGCTCGTCGCCGTCCTCACCTCGGCCGTTCTCACCGCTCCGACTCCGGCCGGCGCGGCCGAGGACGGCCACTGCGCGCACCAGGAACGTGTGCGCGTGCCGGGCGCCGCCCATCAGCGCAGTGCCTGTCTCGCCGATCTGACCACGGCGGGGCTGGCCGGCACGCCGTACACCGACATGACCGACCAGGCGGGGCTGACCGCCGCAGCCACCCGGTCGCCGTCCGGCGTGCCCGGGATGCAGATCGACGGCTACTTCCCGGACTCGTCCCGCTCCAACGACACCCACGGCTGGCGGCACGACGCCCAGTTCGTGATCCGGCTGCCCGACCGCTGGAACGGCGGACTGGTGGTCACCGGCGCGCCCGGCAACCGCAAGCAGTACGCGACCGACGAGGCGATCTCCGACCAGGTGCTGGCGCGGGGCTACGCCTATGCGGCGACCGACAAGGGCAACACCGGCGTCGACTTCCACCTCGACGGCGATCGTCCCGGTGACGCCGTCGCCGAGTGGAACGCGCGCACCACACAGCTCACCCGTGCCGCCCGGCGCGCGGTGGCCCGGCGCTACGGGCACGCCCCGCGCCGTACGTACATGACCGGCGTCTCCAACGGCGGCTACCTCACCCGCTGGCAGTTGGAGAACCGCCCGGAGCTGTACGACGGCGGAGTGGACTGGGAGGGCACCCTGTGGGCCGCCGAGGGGCGTCACCCGCTGCTCTCCCTTCCGGTGGCGGTGGCCCGGATGTACGGCAGGGCCACCGACGAGGACATGTACGCGGCGGGCTTCGCACGCGGATCCGAGTTCCTGTGGCCGTACCACGAGAAGGTCTACTGGGGGCTCACCCAGAAGATCTACCGCGCCGAGTTCGACCCGGACCACGACCCGGGCTGCCCCGGCCCCTCCGCCGGGTCGACGACGGAGCAGATCCTCGCGCCGTGCCCGTCCGACGCCGCCTACGACTACGCCTCGCGCCCCGCGTCCGTGCACCGTGCCGTCGAACGGGTGGCGCTCACCGGGCGGATCGGGCGGCCGATGATCACCCTGCACGGCGATCTGGACGCGCTGCTGCCCAAGGCCGTCGATTCCGACGTGTACGACGGCATGGTCGAGGCGAGCGGACGCGGGCGGATGCACCGCTACTACACGGTGCAGGACGGCACGCACGCCGACGGGCTGTACGACACCCATCCGGACCGGCTGCGGCCGATCCTGCCCTGCTACCGCTCGGCGTTCGACGCCCTGGTCGCATGGGTGGAGCGCGGAGTCGCGCCGCCCGCGGACCGGACGGTCGGCAGGCCCGCGGACGGCGACGTGGTCGACTCCTGCGCGCTGGGCTCCGGTGAGGCGGTGACGCCGTAGCGCCTCAGCGGCCCAGCTCCTTGCGCGAGACGCGGCGCAGCCTGCGCCGCTGTGCGGGGTCCAGGGCGAGGTACGCGGCGGCCGGAACTCCCAGGACGATCAGGAGCGCGGCCCACCAGGGCAGCCAGATGAGCAGGATCAGTCCGGCCGCCACACCCCCCGCGGCGATCTTGGCGTTCTTCGACATGAGTGTCGCCTCCTTCGCGGCCACTGCCGCTCTCTGCCGTGAAAACGGACCCGCGCCCGCGGCGGTTCCGGACCGCTACCCCGAGACGTCCCTGAGATACGCCCCCTAAGGTCTGCGGGAACGCGTCGTGCGCCTCCCATCCGGGAGGCGCACGACGCGTCTCCATGGTGACTCAGCTCACAGCGGGGGCATACCTGGCCGACGCCGCTCGTGCTGTATCCTCGGCGACTCCGGCTTCACTAGTCAAGTTTGAGGACTTCTGTCATCACCGCGCAGACGACTCCCCCGACGCCCCACCCCGCGCACCCCGCCCGCACCGCCCGCACCGAACAACTGGCCGGTTGTCCGGCCGTGTTCGTACCGGGTGACCCCGCCCGCACCGGTCGGGTCGCGTTCTGGCGGCCCGACGGCTCGCCTCCCCCGGCCGTGGACGCGGCGTCGGCCGAGGAGCTGACCGTCGTGGTGCCGGGCGACGACGGGATCGAGGCGGTACGTGTGCCCGCCGCCGTGCTGCCGGTACGCGACGCGCTCCCGTTCCTCACGCGTGCGCGTGCCGGTGGTGCGGCGCACCGGGCCACCCGGTTCTGGGGCGCCGCCGCCGTGCACGCCCTGCATCTGGTGGCGCGCGGCCTGCTGCTGCCCGGCCTCTCCCCCGCCGACCACGACGCCTGGCGCGTCGGCCCGCTGGGCGCGGAGGACGTCGAGGCGATCCGCCGGCTCGCCGCCGCGATGCCGCCCGAGGCGCACGCGACGCCGCTGGACGGCACCGGGCCGCCGCGACTGCCCGACCCCGAACGGCTGCTGCGCGCCTTCCTCGACGCGGTCGCCGACACCCTCCCCCGCTCCCCCGCCGCCCACCTCGTGACGGGCGCCGCCGCCTTCGCGGCACCTGAGCCGCAACGGCTGCCCGGACTGCGGGCCTGGGCCGCCGACGTCGCCGCCGGCCACGACGCCGGCGTACGGCTGTCCCTGCGGATCGAGGCGCGCGGGCTCACGGACACAGCCGACACCGCGGACGTGTCGTTCCGGGCCGTCCTCCAGATGCACGGCGTGAACGACCCCGCGCTCGTCGCGGACGCCGGCGAGGTGTGGGCCGGGGCCTTCGACGCGGCCTTCGGCTCCCGTGCGCGGATGGACGCCCTGCTCGCGCTCCGCCGTGCGGCGCGGGCCTGGGCGCCGCTCGCCCCCTTGCTGTCGGCGACCGTGCCGGACGCGGTGGACCTGGCGGAGGAGGAGATCGCCGAACTCCTCGGTGACGGCGGCCGGGTGCTCGCCGCTGCGGGCGTCGACGTGCACTGGCCCAGGGAACTGGTCCGCGAACTCACCACCCGCGCGGAGATCGGTCCCGCCGACGACGGCCCGGGGCCCGGGAGGAGCGGATCCGCGGACGGGCCGTCGTTCCTGTCCGCCGACGCGCTGCTCGCCTTCGACTGGTGGTTCGCCCTGGGCGACCGGCGGCTCACGCGCGAGGAGTTGGACCGGCTGGCCGAGGCGAACCGCCCCCTCGTACGGCTGCGCGACCAGTGGGTCCTGGTCGATCCGCGGGAACTGGCCCGGGCCCGTGCGCGCCAGGACCGCAAGATCACGCCGATCGACGCGCTCGGCGCGGCCCTGACGGGCTCCGTGGAGGTCGACGGCGGCCGGATCGAGGTCCGGCCCACCGGGTGGCCGGCGGCCCTGCGGGACCGGCTCGCGGCCCCCGAGGCGCAGGAGCCCGTCGAGCAGCCCGCCGCGCTCGCCGCCACACTGCGGGACTACCAGCGGCGCGGCCTGACCTGGCTGGCCCGGACGACCGCCCTGGGCCTGGGCTGCTGCCTCGCCGACGACATGGGGCTCGGCAAGACCATCACCCTGATCGCCCTGCACCTGCACCGCCAGAGCGATCCGGAGTCCGCGGGCCCCACTCTCGTGGTCTGCCCGACCTCCCTGATGGGCAACTGGCAGCGGGAGATCGAGCGGTTCGCGCCCGGCACCCCGGTGCGCCGCTTCCACGGCGCGCGGCGGACGCTGGACGACCTGGCCGACGGCGGGTTCGTGCTCACCACGTACGGCACCATGCGGCTGGACGCCCCCCGGCTCGCCGGGGTCCCCTGGGGCATGGTCGTCGCCGACGAGGCCCAGCACGTGAAGAACCCGTACTCCTCGACGGCCCGCCGGCTGCGTTCCCTCGGCGCACGCGCGCGCGTGGCGCTCACCGGCACGCCGGTGGAGAACAACCTGTCGGAACTGTGGGCGATCCTCGACTGGACGACCCCCGGCCTGCTGGGCCGGCTCGGCACCTTCCGGCGGCGGTACGCGGACGCCGTCGAGGGCGGGCAGGACCCGGCCGCGGCGGACCGGCTGGCCCGTCTGGTACGGCCGTTCCTCCTGCGCCGCCGCAAGTCGGACCCCGGGATCGCGCCCGAGCTGCCGCCCAAGACGGAGACCGATCACGCGGTGTCGCTCACCCAGGAGCAGACGGCGCTGTACGAGGCCGTGGTGCGCGAGGCGATGGCCGAGATCGCGGGCGCCGGCAGCATGGCGCGGCGCGGGCTGATCGTGAAGCTGCTGACCGGCCTGAAGCAGATCTGCAACCACCCGGCGCAGTTCCTCAAGGAGGAGCGGCCGGTGGTCGCCGGGAGGTCCGGGAAGCTGGAGCTGCTGGACGAACTCCTCGACACGGTCCTCACCGAGCGGGCCGGCGTCCTGGTCTTCACGCAGTACGTGCACATGGCGCGGCTGCTGGAACGGCATCTGGCCGCGCGGGGCGTGCCGACGCAGTTCCTGCACGGCGGCACGCCGGTCGCCGTGCGCGAGGCGATGGTGCGCCGTTTCCAGGACGGCGAGGTGCCGGTCTTCCTGCTGTCGTTGAAGGCGGCGGGAACCGGACTGAACCTCACCCGCGCGGAGCACGTCGTGCACTACGACCGCTGGTGGAACCCCGCTGTCGAGGCGCAGGCGACGGACCGCGCGTACCGCATCGGCCAGACCCGGCCGGTGCAGGTGCACCGCATCATCGCCGAGGGGACCGTCGAGGACCGCATCGCCGGACTGCTGGAGCGCAAGCGTGAGCTGGCCGAAGCGGTGCTCGGCTCCGGCGAGGCGGCGCTCACCGAACTGACCGACACCGAGCTGGCGGAGCTGGTCGAACTGCGAGGGGGACGGGGATGACCCGGTACGACGGTGACGGGGCCGACGCGGAGCGCACCTTCGCCGCGCTGCCGCCCGCGCGGGGGCGCGGTTTCGCGCGGACCTGGTGGGGCCGGGCCTGGCTGACGGCGCTGGAGGGCACGGCGCTGGACTCCGGGCAGCTCAAGGCGGGCCGCGGGCTCGCCCGCTCGGGCGCGGTCGGCGCGGTGTCCGTACGGCCGGGACGCGTCACGGCGGTCGTACAGGACCGGGACGGCACGGCCCACCGCGCGGACGTGCTGCTGCAGGAGCTGTCCGAGGAGCGGTGGGACCGTTTCCTGGCCATGGCCGTGGAGCGGGCCGGGCACGTCGCAGCGCTGCTCGACCGCGAGATGCCGACGCACCTGGTCGAGGACGCGGAGTCGGCCGGCGTCGAACTGCTGCCGGGCCCGGGCGATCTGGAGCCGGAGTGCGGCTGCGGCGCCTGGGACCACTGCGGTCACACGGCGGCGCTGTGCTATCAGGTGGCCCGGCTGCTGGACCAGGACCCGTTCGTCCTGCTGCTGGTGCGGGGGCGGGGCGAACGCGCCCTGCTGGACGCGCTCCAGGCCCGGGACGACGCGTCCGCCGGGCGGCCCGCCCAGGGCCCGGAGGGCGTGGACGCGGCCGAGGCCTACGCGGCCGGTGACATCCTGCCGTCGCTTCCCGACGCCCCCGCCCTCCCCTTCGAGCCGGGGACTCCGCCGTCGCTGGACGCGGAGGCGGAGCCCGCGGCCGGGATCGATCCGTCCGCGCTGGAGTTCCTGGCCGCCCGGACCGCCGTACAGGCCCACCGGATGCTGGCCCGGGCGCTCCGGGACGGGCACGAACGGCAGCCCGCGGAACCGGAACCGACCGTCGCGCGGGACGCGGTGCGGCTGGCCGCCGGGGAGCCCGGCGGCGCGGTGGCGGGGCGGCTCGCCGAGGGGTCGGGGCGTGGCCGGGAAGGGCTGGCCGTGGCCGTACGGGCCTGGCGGCACGGCGGTACGGCGGCCCTGGCCGTGCTCGACGAGGAGTGGATCGTGGAGGGCGAACGGCTGGCACGCGCGCGTGCCGCCCTCGACTCGGCGTGGGACGAGGACGAACGGCCGGCGCTTCGGGCCCGGGCCAACCGGTGGACGGTGGTCGGCGCACCCGTCCAGCTGCGCCTGGGCCGCGAGGGCCGCTGGTGGCCGTACCGCGAGGAACGCGGCCGGTGGATCCCGGCGGGGGATTCCTCCCCGGACCCGGCGACGGCCCTGGCCACGGCGGGGCGCGCACCTGGAAGTCAGCCGCCGGCGAAACCGTCACCGCACCAAAGCCATGACCGGCCCCAGTAGCCCTACCGCGAGGAACACGGTCGCCGGGCACCGGCAGGAGTTCCCGCAGGGGTCCGGCGACGGCCTCGGCCGAGGGCCTCTCCGGGGAGTGACCGTGTCTCGTGCGGTGTCGTCAGGGCAGTTCCACGTCGTCCAGGGACGGCAGGAGCGACTCCAGGCCGCTCGGCAGCTCGCTCGGGAGCTCGGACGGCAGCTCCGTGGGGAAACCGGAGGGGAGGCGGCTCGGGAGACCGCTGGGGAGCTCGGAGGGGATGCCCGGCGACGGAGCGGGTGAGCCGCCGGTGCCCGTGCTGCTCCCGGTGGGCTCCTTGGCCGGCGAGTCGTCGTCACCCGTGGCCGTCAGGACGACGAGGGACACGGCCGCGATGGCGACGACGGCGAGCAGAAGGAGCACGGGCCTGCGCCCGCCGGGAGGGCGGGGCGGCGGCGCGCCGTCGTTCGCGGGTGGTCCGAGACTGCCGCCGTCCGGCGGCCGGGGCGGTGCGGGTGGCATGTCCCTGCACACCATGGTCGCCGCGCATACGGGGTCTGCGCGAGGACTTCGCGCGGAAGTCGATACGGACTCAGGGCACGGGCGCCATGCCCACGGCGTACCCCACGCGGAACGCGTGCCCGGAACAGTGCCGTCCTCGCGGCGGGCCCGACCCGTACCGCTCGCGTGCGCCACACGGTCGTACCGCGCGAGGGCGCGCCCGCGGGATGCGTACC
Organism: Streptomyces caelestis; assembly: GCF_001279005.1. Lineage (GTDB taxonomy): Bacteria > Actinomycetota > Actinomycetes > Streptomycetales > Streptomycetaceae > Streptomyces > Streptomyces heliomycini. The sequence goes on along the minus strand of NZ_LGCN01000196.1, from coordinate 90,329 downwards.
GGGCCGGCTCGGGCCGCGCCGTCCCGCGCGGGACGTCGCCGCCGGGAGGTCGGCCCGGGCACGTGCCACCGCGCGCGTGATTCCGCGCGGTCGTCGCGTCGGCCACGACCGGGGGCGAACCACACGTGGGGGCGCGGCCGTCCCGCCATCGCGCGGGGAGCGGCCGTCCCGGACGTGTGCGCGAGGGCGCGGCCGTCCCGTGGCAGAAGTGGGACGGCCGCGCCCTCGCGGTCGGGGGCTCAGCCCCGGGCGCCCAGCAGGTGGTCCATCGCCAGCTGGTCCAGGCGCTCGAAGGCCATGCCCCGCGCGGCGGCCTCGTCGGCGTCGAAGTCCTCGAAGGCGGAGCGGTCGTCGAGCAGGGCCTGGAGGCCGTCGGCCGCCGTGGGCTGGGCCAGCTGGTCCAGCCGGGCCGCGCGCAGCGCCTCCTGCACCTCCGGGTCCGAGCGGAACGCGGCCGCGCGCTCCTTGAGGATCAGGTAGTTGCGCATGCAGCCGGCCGCCGAGGCCCACACGCCGTCGAGGTCCTCGGTCCGCGGCGGCTTGAAGTCGAAGTGCCGCGGGCCCTCGTACCCGGCCGACTCCAGCAGGTCCACCAGCCAGAACGCGGCCCGCAGGTCGCCCGCGCCGAAGCGGAGGTCCTGGTCGTACTTGATGCCGGACTGGCCGTTGAGGTCGATGTGGAAGAGCTTGCCCGCCCACAGCGCCTGCGCGATGCCGTGCGGGAAGTTCAGCCCGGCCATCTGCTCGTGGCCGACCTCCGGGTTGACGCCGTACAGCTCCGGGCGCTCCAGGCGCTCGATGAACGCCAGGGCGTGGCCGATGGTGGGCAGCAGGATGTCGCCGCGCGGCTCGTTCGGCTTGGGCTCGATGGCGAAGCGGATGTCGTACCCCTGGGCGGTGACGTACTCGCCGAGCAGGTCGAAGGCCTCCTTCATGCGGTCGAGGGCGTCCCGCACGTCCTTGGCGCCGCCGGACTCGGCACCCTCACGACCGCCCCAGGCCACGTAGGTCTGCGCGCCGAGCTCGACCGCGAGGTCGATGTTGCGGATGGTCTTGCGCAGCGCGTAGCGGCGCACGTCACGGTCGTTCGCGGTGAACCCGCCGTCCTTGAACACCGGGTGGGTGAACAGGTTGGTGGTGGCCATCGGCACCTTCATGCCGGTGTCGTCCAGCGCCTGCCGGAACCGCTTGATGTGCTCCTCGCGCTCGCTGTCGCTCGAGCCGAAGGGGATGAGGTCGTCGTCGTGGAACGTGACGCCGTGGGCGCCCAGCTCGGCCAGGCGCCGCACCGACTCGGCCGGGTCGAGGGCCCGCCGCGTGGCGTCGCCGAAGGGGTCCCGTCCCTGCCAGCCGACGGTCCACAGTCCGAAGGTGAACTTGTCCTCGGGGGTGGGCTGGTAGTTCATGCCGCGGCTCCTTGCTCGCTGAGGCTATTTCGTCATGGCGGTTTACAAATTAGTATGCAGGAACATTTCTGGGAAGAGACACACCCCGCCGCGTGCGGAAGAGGGAGAGACCGATGTCAGCAGCCGAGGGACCGCTCGTCGTCGGCGTGGACACATCCACCCAGTCCACCAAGGCGCTGGTCGTCGACGTGGCCACCGGCCGGATCGTCGCGAGCGGCCAGGCCCCGCACACGGTGACCTCGGGGGCCGGCCGGGAGAGCGATCCGCGCCAGTGGTGGGACGCCCTGTCCGAGGCGCTGCGCCAGTGCGGCCCGGCGGCGCACGAGGCCGCCGCGGTGTCGATCGGCGGGCAGCAGCACGGCCTGGTCACCCTGGACGGGCACGGCGAGCCGGTCCGCCCCGCCCTGCTGTGGAACGACGTGCGTTCCGCGCCGCAGGGCCGCCGGCTGATCGAGGAGCTGGGCGGCGCGAAGTTCTGGGCCGAGCGCACCGGAAGCGTGCCGACCGCCTCCTTCACGGTCACCAAGTGGGCCTGGCTGGCGGAGCACGAGCCGGACGCGGTGCGCGCCACCAAGGCGGTCCGCCTCCCGCACGACTACCTCACCGAGCGGCTCACCGGGCAGGGCACGACCGACCGCGGCGACGCGTCCGGCACCGGATGGTGGGCTTCGGGGACGGAGGCGTACGACGAGGAGATCCTCGCGCACGTGGGACTCGACCCGGCGCTGCTGCCGCGCGTGGTGCGCCCCGGGGAGGTCGCCGGGACCGTGCGCGACGGCCACGACCTGCCGTTCTCCAAGGGGACCCTGGTGGCGTGCGGCACCGGTGACAACGCCGCCGCCGCGCTGGGCCTCGGGGCGCGCCCCGGCACGCCGGTGATGAGCCTCGGCACCTCGGGCACCGTGTACGCGGTGACGCAGCGCAGGCCGTCCGATCCGACCGGCACGGTGGCGGGGTTCGCCGACGCGCGCGGTGACTGGCTGCCGCTGGCCTGCACGCTCAACTGCACGCTGGCCGTGGACCGGGTCGCGGCGCTGCTGAACCTGGACCGCGAGGCCGTCGAACCCGGGCGCGGTGTCACGCTGCTGCCCTTCCTGGACGGCGAGCGCACCCCGAACCTCCCCCGCTCCTCCGGCCTGCTGCACGGGCTGCGCCACGACACCACCGGCGGCCAGCTGCTCCAGGCCGCCTACGACGGCGCCGTGTACTCCCTGCTGGCCGCGCTCGACCTCGTCCTCGACGAGGACGCCGACCCGTCGGCGCCCCTGCTGTTGATCGGCGGCGGCGCCCGGGGCACCGCCTGGCAGCAGACCGTGCGGCGGCTGTCGGGACGCTCGGTGCAGGTGCCACGGGCCAAGGAACTGGTCGCGCTCGGTGCGGCGGCGCAGGCCGCCGGGCTGCTCACCGGGGAGGACCCGGCCGCGGTCGCCCGGCGCTGGGACACGGCGGCGGGCCCGGTGCTGGAGGCCGTGGAGCGGGACGAGGAGACGCTGGCCGGGCTGGCCGGGGTACTCTCCGACGCGGCCCCGCTGCTGAACCGCGGCACGACCGCCGACTGACGGCGCCCACCGGCACGGCGCCGACCGCCCGTGCCCGCCCTCCGGCGCCGACCGGGGGGCACGGGCCCGCCGGCACCGGCCCACAGGCCGATCAGCCGCAGCGGCCGTCAGCGCACCGACGACCGCGGAGAACGAGGAACGACGGAGGAATGAGCGCACCGCTGCACAAGGCCCGCCCGGCCGGTCCGGGGCGCGCGTTGCCCGACACCCAGCAGGGCATGCGCCGCCGCAACCTCTCGCGGGTGATGCACACCGTCAGCGCCGAGGGGCCGCTGTCCCGGGCCGCCGTCGCCTCCCGCATCGGCCTGACCCGCGCGGCGGTGTCCACGCTGGTCGACGAACTCATCCGCTCGGGCCTGCTGGAGGAACTGGGACCCGAGCGGCCCGGACGCGTGGGCCGTCCCGGCTCGGCGCTCGCCGTCAGCGGGCGCGGCCCCGCGGGGATCGGCGCCGAGATCGGCGTCGACCACCTCGCGGTCTGCGCGGTCGACCTGCGCGGACGGGTCCGGTCGCGGGCGGTGCGGCACGTCGCGAACCGGGACCGCTCCCCCGGACCGGTGCTCGGGGAGCTCACCGAGCTGACGGAGCGGGTCGTCGCCGAGGTGGAGGCCGAGGGCCTGTGGCCGGCGGGGCTCGCCGTGGCCGTACCGGGTCTGGTGGCGCGCGACGCCCGGACCGTCGTGCGCGCCCCGAACCTCGGCTGGCTCGACACGGACCTCGGCGACCTCCTCCCGGCGGGCCTGCCGCTCACCGTGGCCAACGAGGCCAACTTCGGCGCGCTGGCCGAACTGTGGCTCGGCGAGGGCACCCCGCGCGACTTCCTCCACGTGTCCGCCGAGATCGGCATCGGCGCCGCGGTCGTCGTGGACGGACGGCTGCTGCACGGGAACCGTGGTTTCGCGGGCGAGTTGGGCCATGTACCGGTACGGCCGGACGGACCGGAGTGCGCCTGCGGCGGACGGGGCTGCCTGGAGCAGTACGCCGGCGAGGAGGCGGTGCTGCGCGCGGCCGGACTGGAGCCGGGCGAGGACCGCGTCGGCCTCCTCGCGGGCCGCGCCGAGCAGGGCGATCCGGACGTACGACGCGCCCTGGAGGACGCGGGGACGGCGCTCGGGATCGCCCTGACCGGGGCGGTCAACCTGCTGGACCCCGAGAGCGTGGTGCTGGGCGGAGCCCTGTCCGGGCTCGCCCCCTGGCTGCTGCCGTCGCTCCGCTCCGAACTGGCCCGCCGTACCGCGGGGCCGGCCTGTCCCGTCTCCGTCTCCCCGCTGGGCCCCGAGGGCCCGCTGCTGGGCGCCGCGCACTCGGTGGTGCGGGGAGTCCTGGACGACCCGGCGGCGGTGGCCGAACGGGCCTGACGCGGACTGCCCGGGAGACCCGGGACTACCCGCGCGCGAGCCGCTCCTCGAGCTCCGCGCGGTCGGCCACGAACCACGTCCAAGTGCCGCGGTTCGACTCCCGCACGAAGTCGCGCAGGGCGTCGCTGCCTGCCACACGGGAGGCGATGTCTCCGACGATCACCAGCCGGATCCGGTAGTTGACGAACTTCTGCACCACGTCTCCGGCGACGCCCGAGCGCAGGGCGAAGAACTCGTCGGCCACCCGCTCGACGGGAACGGCCACCGCCTCCGCGTGGCAGCCCATGGCATCGCCGATCAGATCGAGGGCGGTGTCGCCGCCGCTCAGCTTCCGGCCGTCCCCGCCGCACAGGAGAACGGGAACGCCGTGCCAGGTCATCAGTCCGTCGGCCGTCATCACATGATCGTATGTCAGTTTTCCGCGGTGTCCCGGCGGTTCCACCACCTCACCGCTCGATTACGAATCGCCCAACTCCTGGTGTCCGGACGTCGAGCAGGTGACGATGAGGTCATGACACCGGCGCAGCGAGCCATGGAGAGACTGCTCACCTGGTCCGATCTCACGGCCTGTCCGGCCGGTTGCGGTACGGGGCAGGCGCTCCGCACCGCCCGTGACGAGATCGTCCACTTCCACTCCGCGCGGGACGTGGACCTCCACCTCACCCGTCGCGCCATCCAGCGCTTCCACTACGACCTGGGCGGGTCGAGCGCGATACAGCTGGTGCCGAACTCCTGCTGGGTGACGGTGCATCTGGACTGTGCCACGGACGTGGACCTGCTGCTGAGCCTGGTGAGCGTCGCCCTCAAAGCGCACCAGAACACACCCCCGCCCGCACCGCCGGCACCGGCGGGGTGCAACTTCCACCGCGTCACCGTGCTGCCGCGGGACGCGGTCGCCGACCGCTGAACCGCGCCCGGTGCGGTGGCCTCACGGCCGCAGACCGCCGACGATGTCGGCGGTCGCCGTGAGGCCGCTGTGGATCGTGGGCGCGATGCTCGTGCCGGCCAGGTAGAAACCGAGCAGCAGACAGACCAGCGCGTGGGAGATCTTCAGCCCGCTGTTGCGCAGGAAGATCACCGCAAGGACCGAGAGCAGCAGCACCACAGAGATGGAAATGGCCATCGTCAACCTCCTCCGCCACATCCGTTTCGCGGCGTTCGGCCGCAAGTGTGGCGTAGCGGAGGGTTCGTCCGGGCTGCTGACCTGTCCCCCGAACGTGTGGTGTCACACCCGCCGGTGGGCGTCGAGGAAGGATTCCAGGCCCGCGAGGTCGTCGGTGTTGAGGTGGTCGACGTCCGCCGCCACCAGTTCGCCCCAGAGCGCGTCGCGGGCGGGGCCCGGCAGGTCGGGGGTGGCCCAGAACCGCACCCGCTGCCCGCGCGCGTGGGCGGCGCCCACGATGTCGCGCAGTTTCCGGCGCTCCGCGGCCGGGAAGGCTCCGACGCCCCGCCAGGTGAAGTTGAGCTCCCAGTTGTCGCTGATCAGGGGGGTGAAGGAGGCCGGCGCGGTGCTGCCGAGGTCGGTGAGCCGGCCGTCGTAGAAGGCGCGGCGGACCCGCTGGGCCTCCATGGGGGCACGGGCCGCGCGGTCGCCGGAGACGACGACGGTGACCGGTCCGGGCAGCACCCGGCCGTGGGCGTACGTGGTGAGCAGGCGCCGGTAACGGCGCAGACGGCGGTCGAGTTCGAGGTAGGTGGAGGCGCCCTCGGTCTTGATGTCGACCAGCAGGTGGAGCGGTCCGCGGTGACCGCGGTACACCGAACCACGGTGGGCGCGGACCCGGGCGGCGAGCGGGTCGAGGTAGAGGGACTCGAGGGTGCGGGACGGGTCGAGGTCCTCGGGGTCGTGGGCGACGAGGAGTTGGCCGCCGACCAGGTGGATGTCGGCCTCGACGCTGCCGAAGCGGTGGTCGAGGGCGTCGAGGAGGGGACGGGGGTGCTCGTAGTCGTTGTGGGCGTGGGCCCGCCACAACGGGCGTGGGCGGTGACCGTGTTCGCCGGCCGACGCCCGGGGCGCGGGGAGGGCGGCCGAGCCGGCGAGGGCGGCGCCGAGGGTGGTGAGGGCTCTGCGACGGGTGGTGAGGGCCATGCTCTGCCTCCCTGGAAGGGCCGTACGGGACCATGCGGAGTATGAGGCCCACGGCCGGCCGACGAGCAGGGTGGTGCGGGGAGTTGACCGGTCCTTCGTCGGTCGTTCACCTCGCCGGGGCGGGTCGCGCGCAGAAGCCCGCCCCCGGAGGGGCGGGCTTCTCCCGTGGTGCGACCGGTGCGACCGGTCAGGGCGCGCGCAGGTCGACCAGTTCGGCGAGTGCCTCGCGGTGGGCGCCCGCCGTGCCGTAGGCGATCGAGTCGGCCTTGGCCCGCTTGAGGTGCAGGTGCACCGGGTGTTCCCAGGTCATGCCGATGCCGCCGTGCAGTTGCAGCGCCTCCTCGGCGGCCCGGACCGCGACGGGCGCGGCGTAGGCCTGGGCGACGGCGACCGCCACGTCGGCGTCCTCGCCGGCCGCGAGCGCGTCGGCGGCGCCCCGGGCGGCGGCGCGGAGGCTGACGGTCTCCAGCCACAGCTGGGCGAGCCGGTGCTTGAGGGCCTGGAAGCCGCCGACAGGGCGGTTGAACTGCGTGCGGTCCTTCAGGTGGCGGACGGTCTCCGTCAGCGACCAGTCGGCGAGGCCGAGTTGCTCCGAGGCGAGCAGTCCGGCGCCGGCCCGCAGGGCGCGGTGCACGGCGGTCTCCGTGTCGCCCAGCCTGCGCCCGGGCGCGCCGTCCAGGACCACCCGGGCCACCGGGCGGGTCAGGTCCAGGGAGACCTGCGGGAGGACGGTGACCGCGTCGGCCCGCACCGCGTACAGTCCGCCGTCGTCGGCCGGTACGAGCAGGACGCCGGCGACGGCGGCGTCCGCGATGCCGGTCAACTCCCCGTGCAGCGCGCCGTCCGCCGCCCGTACGGTGGCGAACGCGGCGCCGGGAGCGGTGTGCAGGCCGACGGCGAGGACGCCGATCCCGCGCCCGGACGCCAGCTCGGCGAGCAGGTCGTCGCCGTCCCGGCAGGCCAGCAGCGCCTCGGTGGCCACCACGGCGCTCGTCAGATACGGCACGGGAGCGACCGCGCGTCCCAACTCCTCCAGCACGACGGCGGCTTCGCGGTGGGTGGCGCCCTGGCCGCCCCGGTCCTCGGGGACCAGCAGACCGGCGAGCCCCATGCCGTCGGCGAGTGTCTTCCACAGGGACGAATCGTGCGGGGCGTCCGACTCGGTACGGGCGATCACACCCGCCGCGTCGCAGTGGTCGGCGAGCAGGTCCCGGACGGCGGCGCGCAGCGCCTCTTCCTCCTCCGAGTACAGGAGATCGCTCATCGGGCCAGGTCCTTCCATGCGACGTCCTTGTCGGTGCGCGGCTCGGCGGGCAGGCCCAGGACGCGCTCGGCGACGATGTTCAGCAGGACCTCGCTGGTCCCGCCCTCGATGCTGTTGCCCTTGGAGCGGAGGTAGCGGTAGCCGGCGTCGCGGCCGGTGAAGTCGACCAGTTCGGGCCGGCGCATGGTCCAGTCGTCGTACAGCAGGCCCTCCTCACCCCTCAGTTCCACCTCCAGGCCGCTGATCTCCTGGTTGAGGCGGGCGAAGGCGAGCTTCATGCCGGCGCCCTCGGGGCCGGGCTGTCCGGCGACGAGCTGCTGGCGCAGGCGCTCGCCGGTGAGCCGGGCGACCTCCGCCTCGACCCAGAGCTTCAGCAGCCGCTGGTGCAGGTCGTGGGTGCGCAGTTCGGGCCGTTCGCGCCAGGTCTTCGAGACCGGGCCGATCATGCCGCCCTCGCGGGGCAGCCGCATGCCTCCGATGGCGACGCGTTCGTTGTTCAGGGTGGTCTGCGCGACCCTCCAGCCGTCGCCGACCTCTCCGAGACGGTGGGCGTCGGGGACGCGGACGCCGGTGAGGAAGACCTCGTTGAACTCGGCCTCACCGGTGATCTGGCGCAGTGGCCGCACCTCGACACCGGGGTCGGTCATGTCGCACACGAAGTACGTGATGCCCCGGTGCTTGGGCACGTCCGGGTCGGTGCGGGCGATGAGGATGGCCCAGCGGGCGAGGTGGGCGCTGGACGTCCACACCTTCTGCCCGTTCACCACCCAGTGCTCGCCCTCCCGGACGGCACGGGTGCCGAGCGCCGCCAGGTCGGAGCCGGCGCCCGGCTCGCTGAAGAGCTGGCACCAGACCTCCTCGCCGGTCCACAGGGGCTTCAGGAAGCGCCGCTTCTGCTCCTGCGTGCCGTACTGGAGGATCGTCGGCGCGGCCATGCCCAGGCCGATGCCGATGCGGCGCGGGTCGTTGTCGGGGGCCCCGGCGGCCTCCAGTTCGGCGTCCACGACGGCCTGGAGCGAGCGCGGGAGACCGAGTCCGCCGAGCCCCTCGGGGAAGTGCACCCAGGCGAGCCCGGCGTCGAAGCGGGCGCGCAGGAAGTCGAGGCGGCCGGTGTCGGCCGGCGGGTGCGCGGACAGGAACTCCCGGGTGCGGCGGCGCAGTGCGGCGGCGTCGGTCATGCGGCGGCTCCGTTCTCCGGCGAGGGCAGCACGGCGACGCGCCCGGTGGTGACACCGTCCGCGACCCGCTGCACGGCGTCGGCGGCCCCGGCGAGCGGCACCCGCTCGCTCACCAGCGGCTTGATCGCGCCGCGCGCGGCGAGGTCGGTGAGCTGTTCGTGGCAGTGCCGGACCAGCTCGGGGTTCCTGGTGTTGTAGAGGCCCCAGTGCAGGCCGAGGATCGCGTAGTTCTTGACGAGGGCGTGGTTCAGGGCGGGGCTCGGGATGGACCCGCTCGCGAAGCCGACGACGACGATCCGGCCCTCGAAGGCGACGGCCTTGGCGGACTGTGCGTAGGCCGGGCCGCCGACGGGGTCGTAGACCACGTCGGCGCCCCGGCCGCCGGTGGCCTCCTTCACGGCGGCGACGACGTCCCGCTCGCGCCGGTCGATCACCACGTCGCAGCCCAGCTCACGGGCGACGGACGCCTTCGCGGCCCCGCCGACCACACCGATGACGGTGGCGCCCGCCGCCTTGCCGAGCTGCACGGCCGCACTGCCGACCCCTCCCGCGGCGGCGTGCACGAGCAGGGTCTCGCCGGCCTCCAGACCGGCCCTGCGGTGCAGGCCGAACCAGCCGGTCTGGTAGCCGATGTGCAGGGCGGCGGCCTCGGCGTCGTCCAGTGCGTCGGGCGCGGGCAGCAGCGCGGCGGCGTCCGCGACGGCGTACTCGGCGAAGCCGCCGCAGGGCAGTACGGGGTTGGCGATCACGCGGCGCCCGTCCTCGGTCTCGCCGCAGATCTCCACGCCGGGCGTGAACGGCAGCGGCGGCCTGACCTGGTACTGGCCCCGGCACATCAGCGCGTCCGGGAAGTTGACGTTGGCGGCGCGCACCTTCAGCAGGACCTGCCCGTCACCGGGCGCCGGGCGCGCCGCCTCCGCGAGTCGCATCACCTCGCCCGGCTCGCCGAGCTCGTGCACTTGCCATGCCTGCATGCGGGGCCTCCACGGGAGCGTGAACGTCGTGTTCGCCTGACCGGGTCCACCGCATACTAAGCGGTCGCTTGCCGATCGGGGAACCGTCTCGCCCCGCACACCGCGATTCCCGTCCGTCACGACCGCCTGGGCCGCGCCCGCACGTGCATCCGCTCCCCCTGCGGCCCGAACAGGCTGAGGAACTCCACGGGCCCCTCCCCCGTCGACCCGAACCAGTGCGGCACGCGCGTGTCGAACTCGGCCGCCTCCCCCGCCGCCAGCACCACGTCGTGCTCGCCGAGCACCAGCCGCAGCTTCCCGGACAGCACGTACAGCCACTCGTAGCCCTCGTGGGTACGCGGTTCGGGTGCGAGTCTCCGCTCCGGTTCCAGCACCTTGTACGCCTGGAGGCCGCCGGGCTGACGGGTGAGCGGCCAGTGGGTACGGCCGTAGCGCCGGATCGGCTCGGACGCGCGGATGCGCGGGTCGCCGACCGGCGGCGCGCCGACCAGTTCGTCCAGCGGGACCTGGTGGGCCTGCGCGATCGGCAGCAGCAGTTCCAGACTGGGTTTGCGCAGTCCCGACTCCAGCCGGGAGAGGGTGCTCACGGAGATGCCGGTCGCCTCGGACAGCGCCGCGAGGGTCACCTCCCGCTCCTTCCTGATCCGGCGCAGCCGGGGGCCCACTTCCGCGAGGACGTCGTCCGTAGTCATACGGATATTGCAGGTTCGGCAAAGTTGTTTGTCAATACGGCAGTGCCCGGGCGACTGTCGTGAAGGAGGTGGTCATGATGAACGAGACATTCGGAAGCGAGACGTACGACGTGGTCGTCGTGGGCGGCGGGGCGGCGGGACTGTCCGCCGCGCTGGTGCTCGGCCGGGCCCGGCACCGCACGCTGGTCGTCGACGCGGGCGAGCCCCGCAACGCGCCCTCGTCCCACATGCAGGGCTATCTGTCCCGGGACGGGATGGCGCCGGCCGAGTTCCTGGCACTGGGCCGGGAGGAGATCGCGCGCTACGGCGTGGAGCTCGTCCGGGGCCGGGTCACGGACGTCACCGGGGACGGGGACTTCACCGTCGTACTCGACAAGGGACCGGCCGTACGGGCCCGGCGGCTGGTCGTCGCCACCGGGCTGAAGGACGAGATGCCCGCGGTCCCCGGGGTCGCCGAGCGGTTCGGGCGGGACGTGCTGCACTGTCCGTTCTGCCACGGCTGGGAGGTGCGCGACGAGCCGTTCGGTGTGCTCGCGTCGAGCGCGGCGAGCGTGCACCAGGCGCTGATGGTGTCCCAGTGGTCGAAGGACGTCGTCTTCTTCCTGCACCGGGTCGCCGAGGAGGAACTGTCCGACCAGGACCTGCGCCGGCTGGCCGCCGCCGGGGTCGAGGTGGTGCCCGGCGAGGTCGCGGAACTGGTGGTCGAGGACGACCGGCTCACCGGGGTGCGGCTGGCCGACGGCACCGTCCACGCCCGCTCCGTGCTCTTCGTCGGGCCGCGCCCGGTGCCGCGGACGAGTCTGCTGGAGCGGCTGGGCGCCGAGATGAACGAGACCCCGTTCGACACGTACCCGGTGATCGACTCGACCGGCCTGACCACGGTGCCCGGGGTCTGGGCCGCGGGCAATCTGATCGGTTTCTCCGAGCAGGTGGTGCACGCGGCGAGCGGCGGCTACCGTGCGGCGGCCGCGATCGTCGGGGACCTGCTGATGGCCGACCTGGACGCCGCGCTGAACGGGTAGGCGCCGGGCGGCGGGGGTGTGGAGCGCCCGCCTCCGGAGCACTATGACTGCATGCTGCTGTCCCGGCTGGCCCGTGTGTCCCAGGAGGTCGCCGCCACCTCGGCGCGGTCCCGGAAGATCGCCCTGCTCGCCGGGCTGTTCCGGGAGGCGGAGGCGGACGACGTACCCGTCGTCATCCCGTATCTGGCCGGGCGGCTGCCGCAGGGCCGGATCGGGGTCGGCTGGAAGGTGCTGAGCCGTCCGATCGTCCCCGCCGCCGAGCCGTCCCTGACGGTGCGCGAGGTCGACGCGCTGCTCACCGCGCTCGGCGAGGTGTCCGGCCCGGGCTCCCGGGCGGAGCGGGCCCGGCTGGTCGGCGAGCTGCTGGGCGCGTCCACCGAGGACGAGCAGCGGTTCCTGTCCGGGCTGCTCACCGGTGAGGTCCGGCAGGGCGCCCTGGACGCGGTCGCGGTCGAAGGGCTGGCGCGGGCGACCGGGGCGCCCCCGGCGGACGTGCGGCGGGCCGTGATGCTGGCCGGCTCGCTCCAGTCGGTGGCGGCGGCGCTGCTCGCGGACGGCCCCGGGGCGCTGGAGCGGTTCCGGCTCACCGTCGGCCGCCCCGTGCTGCCGATGCTGGCGCACAGCGCCTCCTCGGTCGCCGAGGCGGTGGAGAAGCTGGGCGCCTGCGCGGTGGAGGAGAAGCTCGACGGCATCCGCGTCCAGGTCCACCGCGACGGGGACACCGTGCGCGTGCACACCCGCACCCTCGACGACATCACCGACCGGCTGCCGGAAGTGACGGCGGCGGCCCGGGGGTTGCGGGGCGAGCGGTTCATCCTGGACGGGGAGGTCATCTCCTTCGACGGGGACGGCCGCCCCCGTTCCTTCCAGGAGACCGCCGGACGGGTCGGCTCCCGGGTGGACGTGGCCGCGGCCGCCCGGGAGGTACCCGTCTCCCCCGTCTTCTTCGACGCGCTCTTCGTGGACGGCCGTGACCTGCTGGACCTGCCGTTCACCGAGCGCCACGCGGAACTGGCCCGGCTGGTCCCGGAGCCCATGCGGGTGCGGCGCGCCCTCGTGTCGGGGCCCGGGGACCTGGGCGCGGCCGAGGAGTTCCTCGCCGGGACGCTGGCACGCGGCCACGAGGGCGTCGTGGCCAAGGGCCTGGACGCCCCCTACAGCGCCGGCCGCCGCGGCGCGTCCTGGCTGAAGGTCAAGCCCGTCCACACGCTCGACCTGGTGGTGCTGGCCGCCGAGTGGGGCCACGGCCGCCGCACCGGGAAGCTCTCCAACCTGCACCTGGGCGCCCGCACCTCCGACGGCGGCTTCGCCATGCTCGGCAAGACCTTCAAGGGCCTGACCGACGTGATGCTGGCCTGGCAGACCGAACGGCTGCGGGAGCTTGCGGTCGACGAGAGCGGATACGTCGTGACGGTACGCCCCGAGCTCGTCGTGGAGATCGCCTACGACGGCCTCCAGCGTTCCACCCGCTACCCGGCCGGCGTCACCCTCCGGTTCGCCCGCGTGATCCGCTACCGCGAGGACAAGCGCCCCGAGGAGGCGGACACGGTCGAGGCCCTGCTCGCCGCGCACCCCGGGGTACGGCCGTGAAGGGCGCCCGGAGCGCCGGACTGCTGTTGTTCCGCCACACCGATCGGGGCATCGAGGTGTTGCTCGGTCATATGGGCGGTCCGTTCTTCGCCCGGCGGGAGAGCGGGGCGTGGACCGTGCCGAAGGGCGAGTACGACCCTGGTGAGCCCGCCTGGGAGGCGGCGCGCCGCGAGTTCCGGGAGGAGCTGGGGCTGCCGCCGCCGGACGGGGAGGCGCTGCCGCTCGGGGAGGTCCGGCAGTCCGGCGGGAAGACCGTCACGGCCTGGGCGGTGGAGGCGGACCTCGACCCGGCGACGGTCCTCCCCGGCACCTTCACGATGGAGTGGCCGCCGAGATCGGGGCGGATCCAGGAGTTCCCGGAGCTGGACCGGGTGGCGTGGTTCCCCCTGGAGCGGGCCCGCGACGTGATCATCGGCGCGCAGGCCGCGTTTCTCGACCGCCTGGCGGAGCACTCGCCCTGAGGAGACCTCCCGCGTTGCGCCGCCCACCGCCGCACGGGAAGGTCGGAAAGCACAGCCCGCCCCAGGGAGGACAGCGATGCACATCGCCACGGTGAACCCGGCGAACGGCGAGACGGTCAAGACGTACCACCCCATGGACGAGGAGGAGATCGGGCACCGGATCCAGCTCGCGGAGGCCACGTTCCGTACGTACCGGACGACGACCTTCGACGAGCGCGCCCGCCTGATGCACCGGGCCGCCGAGATCCTCGACGAGGACCGGGAGACCATCGGCCGGGTGATCACCACGGAGATGGGCAAGCCGATCGCACAGGCCCGCGCGGAGGCCGCGAAGTGCGCCAAGGCGATGCACTGGTACGCCGATCACGCGGCGGAGCTCCTCGCGGACGAGGAACCCGACGCCTTTGACGTGAAGGACTCCGGCGCCTCCCGGGTCCTGGTGCGCTACCGGCCGCTGGGTCCTGTGCTCGCCGTGATGCCGTGGAACTTCCCGCTGTGGCAGGTGGTGCGGTTCGCCGCGCCCGCGCTGATGGCGGGCAACGTGGGACTGCTCAAGCACGCCTCGAACGTGCCGCAGACCGCGCTGTACCTGGAGGACCTCTTCCACCGCGCGGGCTTCGCCGAGGGCTGCTTCCAGACCCTGCTCATCGGCTCCGCCGCGGTCGACGACATCCTGCGGGACGAGCGGGTGAAGGCGGCCACCCTCACCGGGAGCGAGCCCGCGGGCCGCGCGGTCGCCTCCACCGCCGGGGAGATGATCAAGAAGACGGTGCTGGAGCTGGGCGGCAGCGACCCGTACGTGGTCATGCCCTCCGCCGACCTGGACCGGGCCGCCGAGGTCGCGGTCACCGCGCGGACGCAGAACGCGGGGCAGTCCTGCATCGCCGCCAAGCGGTTCATCGTGCACACGGACGTCTACGACGCCTTCGCCGAGCGCTTCGTCGCGGGCATGAAGGCGCTGAAGGTCGGCGACCCGATGGACGAGGAGACCGACGTCGGCCCGCTCTCCAGCGAACGGGGCCGGGACGACCTGGAGGAACTGGTCGACGACGCCGTCCGCGCGGGCGCCACCGTGCTGTGCGGCGGCGAGCGCCCCGACGGGCCCGGCTGGTTCTACCCGCCGACCGTCCTGGCCGGCATCGGCCGGGAGATGCGCATCCACCGCGAGGAGGCCTTCGGCCCGGTGGCCACGCTGTACCGCGCGGCGGACGTCGACGAGGCGGTCCTGATCGCCAACGACACCGACTTCGGGCTGAGCTCCAACGTCTGGACCCGCGACGAGGCCGAGGTCGACCGGTTCGTACGGGACCTGGAGGCGGGAAGCGTGTACGTGAATGGGATGACGGCGTCCCATCCGGCGTTCCCCTTCGGCGGGGTGAAGCGGTCGGGCTACGGCCGTGAGCTGTCCGGGCACGGAATCCGCGAGTTCTGCAACATCACCACGGTGTGGCAGGGTGCGTGACGGCCGCGCGGTTACGATCCCGACTGTGAACCGCGAAGTGACTCTGCCTCTGATCGTCGACGACCGCGGGACCTTGCAGGTGGCCGCCGCCGATGTCAGCAAACTGCTGCGTACGGTGGGCGGGAGGTGGGTCCGGCTCGTCGAGGCGGGGGAGGACGGGCTCGACGAGGACACGGTGGCCGCATTGACCATCGAGCTCGCGAAGCTCGCCGACCGGATCGACGTGGCCTGTATCGCCCACAGCAGTGGGGGTGCGCCGTAGCCGGGCGCGGGTGGTTCGTGGCGTGTCGTGCCCACGCGGCGTAGCCGCCCCTCGTGCACGGTCCCGCGCCCCTAGGCGTGTTCCCTCAGCGTTGCCCAGAACATCGCCTCGTAGGTCTGGAGCAGGTCGGCGTACCGGCGTGCGCGCTTCTCGTCGAGGCGTCCCTCCTCCAGGGCCGTCCGGACTGCTTGTACAGCCGCACGGTCCAGGCCGGGGGCGGGCTCCGCGAAGAAGTCGAAGAAGGCGCAGGCTTCGTCCCCGAAGCCGTAGCGGGTGCGCAGGGCCTTCGCGATCGTCGCGCAGTAGCCGCCCCAGGCGGAGAAGTTGACGGTCAGGGCCAGGACCACGTCGGACGGGTTCGCGTTGAGGGCCAGCCAGGCGACGTACGCGGGGTAGGACTGGCAGCCCGGCAGGGGGACGTACGCGTCCGCCCGCGCCCCGTCCGCGCCGCACGCGGCCGCGAAGGTCTCCAGGTGTCCCGCCGCCAGGGCCTCGCCCTCGGCCAGGGCGGTGAAGTACGCGGCCGACTCCGGGTCGGCCCGCTCCGCCAGGTGGAGGAAGGCCCGGCGGTCGGCCGGGATCACCCGGCGCTGCTCCAGGGCGAGCGCGGTCAGGACGGCCCGGTCGGCCTCGCCGCGGGCGATCAGGGGGACCAGGGGGTTGGACCCCGGGTCGGGGGCGAGTTCCCCGGCGGTCGTCTCCAGCAGCTCCCGGGCCGTGCGTGTCATCGCGTCCTCCGTCGCGTCGGTCACGCACGAGCCTTCCCCGGGAGCCGGACGGAGGTAACCCGGCGGCGCCGCCCGCACCGCCGGGTCGTCCGGGTGGGGCCGGCCTCAGCGGATGGGCATGCCCGACAGGGTGCGGGCGATCACCAGGCGCTGGATCTCGCTCGTGCCCTCGAAGATGGTGTAGATCGCGGCGTCGCGGTGCATGCGCTCCACCGGGTATTCGCGGGTGTAGCCGTTGCCGCCGAGGATCTGGATCGCCTGGGCGGTGACCTTCTTGGCGGTCTCGCTGGCGAACAGCTTGGACATCGAGCCCTCGGCGGCCGTGAACGGCTTGCCGTTGACCGCCATCCAGGAGGCGCGCCACACCAGGAGGCGGGCGGCGTCGATCCGGGTGCGCATGTCGGCGAGCTGGAAGGCGACGCCCTGGTTGTCGATGATCGGGCGGCCGAACTGCTCGCGCCTGGTGGCGTACTCCAGGGCGACCTCGTAGGCCGCGCGGGCGGTGCCCACGGCCATGGCGCCGACGGCGGGGCGGGACGCCTCGAAGGTGGCCATGGCGGCGTTCTTGACGCGCTCACCGCCCTTCCTGGCCTTCTCTCGGGCGCGGGCGAGGCGCTCGTCCAGCTTCTCCTTGCCGCCGAGCAGGCAGGAGCCGGGAACGCGCACGTCGTCCAGGACGACCTCGGCGGTGTGCGAGGCGCGGATGCCGTGCTTCTTGAACTTCTGGCCCTGGGAGCAGCCGGGGGTGTTCGGCGGGATGATGAAGGAGGCGTGCCCCTTGGATCCGAGGTCCGGGTCGACGACGGCGACCACGACGTGGACGTTGGCGATGCCGCCGTTGGTGGCCCAGGTCTTGGTGCCGTTGATCACCCACTCGTCCTTGGCCTCGTCGTACACCGCGCGGGTGCGCATCGAGGCCACGTCGGAGCCGGCGTCGGGCTCGGAGGAGCAGAACGCGGCGACCTTCACGTCGTTGGCGTCGCCGTACATCTGGGGGATCCAGGTGCCGATCTGCTCCTCGGTGCCGTTGGCGAGGACGCCGACGGCGGCCAGACCGGTGCCGACGATCGACAGGGCGATGCCGGCGTCGCCCCAGAAGAGCTCCTCCATGGCCATCGGGATGCCGAGGCCGGTCGCGTCGAAGTACTGCTGGGCGTAGAAGTCCAGGGAGTAGATGCCGACCTTGGCGGCCTCCTGGATGACCGGCCAGGGGGTCTCCTCACGCTCGTCCCATTCGGCGGCCGCGGGGCGGATCACATCGGCGGCGAAGCCGTGCAGCCAGTCCCGGACCTCCTTCTGTTCGTCGTTGAGCTCCATGGTGAACTCGGCCATGACCCCTCCAGCGGCGCACATGCATGTTACTTGCGGTAACACCGAGTCTGTTACCAGCGGGTAGGGAAAGTCAACTCCCCAGGACCGCCGGCATCCCGTTCGAGGAGCGGATCGCCTTCGGTGTTAGTTTGCGCAGGCGTCACCGAATCAGCACGGGTGGGGAGAGCTCATGAACACCACACAGCGGACCGACCAGCAGCGGTCCGCCGACCGACGCCGGCGCGAGCTGCTGGAGGCCGCCGACCGGGTGGTGCTCCGCGACGGCCCCCAGGCCTCGATGAACGCGATCGCCGCCGAGGCCGGCATCACCAAGCCGATCCTCTACCGGCACTTCGGCGACAAGGGAGGACTCTACGCCGCACTGGCCAAACGGCACACCGACGCCCTGCTGGACTCGCTGCGGGCCGCGCTGGACGCCCCGGCGGACCGGCGCGAACGGGTCGAGGCCACCCTGGACACCTACCTCTCGGCGATCGAGGCACGGCCCCAGGTGTACCGGTTCCTGATGCACCCCGCGGAGGAGTCGCAGAGCGACCAGGGCTTCGACGTCGGCAAGCACTCGGCGCCGCTGCTGCGCCGGATGGGCGAGGAGCTGGCCCAGGTCATCGGGGAACGACTGGACCTCGGGCCGGGCGGCCGGCAGCTGGCCCGGGTGTGGGGGCACGGCATCGTCGGCATGATGCACGCGGCAGGCGACTGGTGGCTCGGCGAACGGCCCTGTTCCCGGGCGGAGCTGGTGCGCAGTCTGGCGGATCTGCTGTGGGGGCGGCTGGCCGCCGCGGGCGACAAGGTCGGCGGGCCCGGATTCTGAGCGCTCAGCCCGGCCGGCGCCAGGAGGCCCGGCTCACCTGCCGCATGAGCCTGCGGTGCCGCCACCCCGTCAGGCGGTCGGCGTAGACCCTGCCCTCCAGGTGGTCGCACTCGTGCTGCAGGCACCGGGCGAAGAACCCGGTGCCGTGGACGGTGACCGGCTCGCCGGTCACCGTGAAGCCCTCGACGACCGCGTGGTCGTACCGCTCCGTCCCCGCCTCCAGGCCGGGCAGGGACAGACAGCCCTCCGGGCCGCGCACCACCACCCCGTCCGTCTCGACCGGCTTCGGGTTCACCACGTGGCCCAGGTGGCGGACGTCCTCGTCGTCCGGGCAGTCGTAGACGAACACCCTGAGCGGCACGCCGATCTGGTTGGCGGCCAGGCCCACGCCCCGCGCCGCGTACATCGTGGCGAACAAGTCGTCCACCAGGCGGACGAGTTCCGGGCCGAAGTCGGTGACCTCCCGGCAGGGCGCGTGCAGCGCCGGGTCGCCGAGCAGGGTGAGGGGCCGCACACGTCCGTGGACGCCGGGGATGGAGCCGTGTCGCATGGCGGCAAGAGTACGGTCCTTCCAGCAGCGCCCGTCTCACGATGGTGCCTCGGTTCTGGAGTGCGAACGGATCTCGATAGGCTGAGGTCTCACCACGTGGCCGTCAGGCACAGACGCGGCGCGTACGCAAGGAGGATCGAGAACTGATGGCAGGCAACTCGGACCCGCTCACGCCGCGGGCCAAGCTGGCCGTGACCGCGGGCAAGGCGGTCGCGGCGGCATCCCGCGCAGCCGGACGCGGCAGCGGTTCGGTGATCGGCGGCCGGGTGGCGCTCAAGCTCGACCCCGATCTCCTCGCCCGGCTCGCACAGAACCTGGACTGCATCCTGGTCTCGGCGACCAACGGCAAGACCACCACCACCCGGCTCATCGCCGAGGCGCTGCGGGCCGCGGGGCCCGTCGTCTCCAACGCGCTCGGCGCCAACATGCCGGCCGGCATCACCTCGGCGCTGGCCGGCGGCTCGGAGGCCAAGTTCGGCGTCATCGAGGTCGACGAGAAGTACCTCGCGGGCGTCGCCCGGGACACCGACCCCAAGTGCATCGCACTGCTCAACCTCTCCCGCGACCAGCTGGACCGGGCCGCCGAGACCCGGATGCTGGCGGAGAACTGGCGCGAGGGCCTGGCCGGGTCCAAGGCCGTGATCGTCGCCAACGCCGACGACCCGCTGGTGGTGTGGGCCGCGTCCTCCTCCCCCAACGTGATCTGGGTCGCCGCCGGCCAGATGTGGAAGGACGACGCCTGGTCCTGCCCGTCCTGCGGCGGTGTGATGCAGCGACCGGGCGACGACTGGTTCTGCGGCGAGTGCGGCTTCCGCCGGCCCACCCCGAGCTGGGCGCTCTCCGGCGACCACGTGCTCGACCCGCACGGCTCCGCCTGGCCGATCCACCTCCAGCTGCCGGGCCGCGCCAACAAGGCCAACGCCGCGAGCTCCGCGGCCGTCGCCGCCGTCTTCGGGGTGCCGCCGCAGGTCGCCCTGGAGCGCATGTACCAGGTCCAGGCCGTGGCCGGCCGCTACGACGTCGTGCAGTTCGAGGGCCGTGACCTGCGCCTGCTGCTCGCCAAGAACCCCGCGGGCTGGCTCGAGACGTTCTCGCTGATCGACCCGCCGCCCACGCCGGTGATCCTCTCGGTGAACGCGCGCTCCGCCGACGGCACCGACACCTCCTGGCTGTGGGACGTCGACTACACCCGGCTGACCGGCCACCCGATCTGCGTCGTCGGCGACCGGAAGCTGGACCTCGCGGTGCGCCTGGAGGTCGCGAACCAGCAGTTCCAGGTCTGCGACGACCTCGACCAGGCGGTGCAGCTGTGCCCGCCGGGCCGGATCGAGGTCATCGCCAACTACACCGCGTTCCAGGACCTGCGCCGCCGCGTCGGCAACTGACCAACGACACCCCAGGGGACTTGAAGTGAGCGACAACCAGCTGCGGGTCGTGTGGATCTACCCGGACCTGCTCAGCACGTACGGCGACCAGGGCAACGTCCTCGTCGTGGAGCGCCGGGCGCGGCAGCGCGGCCTGGACGTGGCGCGGCTCGACGTGCGCAGCGACCAGCCGATCCCGACCTCCGGCGACATCTACCTGATCGGCGGCGGCGAGGACCGTCCGCAGCGGCTGGCCGCCGAGCGGCTGCGCCGGGACGGCGGTCTGCACCGGGCGGTGGGCAACGGCGCGATCGTCTTCTCGGTCTGCGCCGGGTACCAGATCCTCGGCCACGAGTTCATCAACGACCTCGGCCAGCGCGAGCCCGGTCTCGGCCTGCTCGACGTGGTCTCGGTACGCGGTGAGGGCGCCCGGTGCGTGGGCGACGTGCTGGGGGACGTCAACCCGCAGCTGGGGCTGCCCCCGCTGACCGGGTTCGAGAACCACCAGGGTGTCACCCACCTGGGTCCCACGGCCCGCCCGCTCGCCCAGGTGCGCTTCGGCAACGGCAACGGCACCGGGGACGGCACGGAGGGCGCGTTCAACGAGACCGTCTTCGGCACGTACATGCACGGTCCGGTGCTGGCCCGCAACCCGCAGATCGCGGACCTGCTGCTGAAGCTGGCGCTCGACGTCAACGCGCTGCCGCCGACCGACGACCGCTGGTACGAGGCGCTGCGCAACGAGCGCATCGCGGCGGCGCAGCAGCCCGCCTGAGAAGGTCCGCGGACCCCGCCCGCGGAGCGCGGACACCTGGACGTCGGACGGGCGTAACCGGCCCGTCTGACGGCTGGTCCGCACAGGTGAGCGGGGTCGTCCAGCAGGCGGACGCCAGGTGCGGTCCCGCCCCTCGGAGCGGCTAGGGTGGCGGTGATCGAGCCGGACAGCGCGGTCCGGTGCCGGCCCACATCGAGAAGGTTGTTTCGGGCTATGCGCATTGGTGTCCTCACGTCCGGCGGCGACTGCCCCGGCCTGAACGCCGTCATCCGGTCCGTCGTGCACCGTGCCGTCGTCGACCACGGCGACGAGGTCATCGGCTTCCGGGACGGCTGGAAGGGCCTCCTGGAGTGCGACTACCTCAAGCTCGACCTCGACGCGGTGAGCGGCATCCTCGCCCGCGGCGGCACGATCCTCGGCTCCTCCCGGGTGCGTCCCGAGCACCTGCGGGACGGTGTGGAGCGGGCCAAGGGGCACGTCCGGGAACTCGGCCTCGACGCGATCATCCCGATCGGCGGTGAGGGCACGCTGAAGGCGGCCCGGCTGCTGTCGGACAACGGCCTGCCGATAGTGGGGGTGCCGAAGACCATCGACAACGACATCGCCGTCACCGACGTCACCTTCGGCTTCGACACGGCCGTCGGCGTGGCGACCGAGGCCCTGGACCGGCTGAAGACCACCGCCGAGTCGCACCAGCGGGTGCTGATCGTCGAGGTCATGGGCCGGCACACGGGCTGGATCGCGCTGCACTCCGGCATGGCGGCCGGCGCGCACGCCGTCGTCGTCCCCGAACGGCCCTTCGACATCGACGAGCTGACCGCGAAGGTCGGCGAGCGGTTCTCGGCCGGCAAGCGGTTCGCGATCGTGGTCGCCGCGGAGGGGGCCAAGCCGAAGGCCGGGACCATGGACTTCGACGAGGGCGGCAAGGACGTCTACGGTCACGAGCGGTTCGCCGGGATCGCGCGGCAGCTCTCCCTGGAGCTGGAGTCGCGGCTCGGCAAGGAGGCCCGGCCGGTGATCCTCGGGCACGTGCAGCGGGGCGGGACGCCCACGGCGTACGACCGGGTGCTGGCGACGCGGTTCGGCTGGCACGCGGTGGAGGCGGTGCACCGGGGCGAGTTCGGGCGGATGACCGCGCTGCGGGGCACGGACATCGTGATGGTGTCCCTCGCCGAGGCGGTCGAGACGCTGAAGACGGTGCCGGAATCGCGGTACGCGGAAGCGGAGTGCGTGCTGTGACCCTCCGGTGGCAGCTCGGTCCGTGAGGTGAGCCACGGGGTGCGGGCCGTCCGTGGTCTCCCACGCCCCCGCGGCGGAGCCGCGTGTCCGTACAGCCCCGCGTTCCTTCGGAGCGCGTTCACCGCCCCCGGCGACGGAGATCGCCGGAGGCGGTTCTACTCTGGTGCGGACAGATGGCGCACAACCCGTACGAAACAGGAGCCGGTGGATGGATCACAGCGGGCACGGCACGACCATGGATCTGCCGCCGTTCACGCTGGGGCGAGGGCTCGCCTGGTCGGCGGACGGTTTCTTCCTCGTCGCCTGCCTGCTGGGGCTGGCGCTGTACGGCTGGGGCGTGTTCCGTCTGGTGCGGCGCGGCGACAAGTGGCCGGTGGGGCGGACCGTCGCGTTCGTCACCGGTGTGCTGAGCATCGGGCTCATGATGTGCACCGGGCTGAACGACTACGGCATGGTCATGTTCAGCGTGCACATGGTGCAGCACATGATGATCAGCATGGTGTCGCCGATCCTGATCCTGCTCGGCGCCCCGGTCACCCTCGCCCTGCGCGCGCTGCCGCCGGCCGGGCGGGGCCGCAAGGGACCGCGCGAGCTGCTGCTGATGCTGCTGCACAGCCGCTACATGCGGGTCGTCACCCACCCGGTGTTCACCATCCCGATGTTCATCGCCAGCCTGTACGGCCTGTACTTCACCCCGCTCTTCGACTTCCTGATGGGCTCCAGGCCGGGGCACATCGCGATGATGGTGCACTTCCTCGCCGTCGGCCTGGTCTTCTTCTGGCCGATCATGGGTGTGGACCCGGGTCCGCACCGGCCGGGGTACCTGATGCGGATGCTGGAGCTGTTCGCGGGCATGCCGTTCCACGCGTTCTTCGGCATCGCGCTGATGATGGCGTCCACCCCGATGGTCACGACGTTCGAGAATCCGCCCGCCTCGCTCGGGATCGAGGCCCTGTCCGACCAGAACGCGGCCGGCGGCATCGCCTGGGCGTTCAGCGAGGTCCCCTCCGTCCTGGTGCTGCTCGCGCTGCTGTTCCAGTGGTACGCCTCGGACCAGCGGCAGGCGAAGCGCAAGGACCGCGCCGCCGACCGGGACGGGGACAAGGAACTCGAGGCGTACAACGCCTATCTGGCCTCGCTGAACGCACGCGGAAACTGAGTTCACCGTCTCCCCGGTCCCCCTGAACGGGGAATGTCCGCCGGTGGCATGAATGCCTCAGGGGGCCGCCGGGGGGAGCGGTGACGGCACTTCGCGCGTTCACGCGCAGGGCGGGACAAGGGGCGACCCGGAAGATCGCCGTCCTGTCGTCGTCACTTCCCGTCGCCGGCGGGTGCGATTCGGTCACCCCGTTGTTCGACGTGAGGGCGGCGGCCGCGGGGGTCGCCCCCCTCACACCGTTCCTCGCCGAGCGCCGCGGACCCGGACGGGACGCCGGCGTACGGTCGCGGCCCGTTCACGGCGGTCCGCGGCAGAGGGACGCGCCCGGCCTGTACGGGGGCACCGGCAAGGCGGCGATCTGCGACGTCGACCGGCTGAAGCGGTCCCTCGCCGATTCGCGCGACGGCCGCGGGGCACGGACCCGGGCCGGGGCGCACGTCACGCTGAGCGTGGCGGAGGACACGGGTACGTCCGGCGGTGGGGCCCCTCCCCCGGGCGCGGAGTCGTCGCGGGAGACGAAGGGCCCCGGCTCGCCGCCGCCGTCCGCGTCACCGTCCGCACCGGCCGGCTCCGCGCCGTCGCCCCCGCCGGGCTCCGGGTCCGCCCCGCTGGACGAGGACGTCGCGCGCACCGAGTCGGACGCGGCGTGCGCGCGACGTGCCGCCGCGTGACCACGGCTTCGCCCCGTCGGTCCACGAAGCCGGGTCGTGGGCCGGCGAGGAACCCTGGAAATCCGGCGCACATGTCGTCGTGTGCACCGTAAGGAGGCAGAACGGGGGCACCATGGAGGGAGCCGAACCATGAGGAGGGTGCCGCGATGCCCGGTTCCACGAACGGTTCCACGTCGACGAAGACCATGGGAGTGCTCACCGTCGGCGGTCTGGTCGCCGTGACGGCGTACACGGTGGCGCTCGGCAGCAACGGCTGGCTGTGGTTCGGCTGGGTGGTCCTGGGACTGATCACCTTGGGAATGGTCGCCACCCGCAGCGCCTGAGGAGTGTCCGGGCGGCCCGCCTCACTTCGGGGTGAGCCGCCCCGTCAGGTGCACGCCCGGCTGGTACTTCGGCAGCCGGACGGTGATCTTCATGCCCGCGCCGACGGCGGTCTCGATGACGAGGCCGTGGTCGTCGCCGTAGACCTGGCGGAGCCGGTCGTCGACGTTGGACAGTCCGATGCCGCCGGTGGGGCTGACCTCGCGGGCGAGGATGCGGCGCAGCAGAACGGGGTCCATCCCGGCGCCGTCGTCCTCGATGACGACGAGGGCCTCGGCGCCGGCGTCCTGCGCGGTGATCTGGATGCGGCACGTGTCGGCCTTGCCCTCCAGGCCGTGCTTGACGGCGTTCTCCACCAGCGGCTGGAGGCAGAGGAAGGGCAGCGCGACCGGCAGTACCTCGGGGGCTATCTGCAGCGTGACGGAGAGGCGGTCGCCGAAGCGCGCCCGCACCAGCGCCAGGTAGTGGTCGATGGCGTGGAGTTCGTCGGCGAGGGTGGTGAAGTCGCCGTGCCGGCGGAACGAGTAGCGGGTGAAGTCGGCGAACTCCAGAAGCAGTTCGCGGGCCCGTTCGGGGTCGGTGCGCACGAACGAGGCGATCACGGCGAGCGAGTTGAAGATGAAGTGCGGGGAGATCTGGGCGCGCAGGGCCCTGATCTCGGCCTCGATGAGGCGGGTGCGGGACTGGTCGAGGTCGGCGAGTTCGAGCTGGACGGAGACCCAGCGGGCGACCTCCCCGGCGGCCCGGACGAGGACGGCGGACTCGCGGGGCGCGCAGGCGACGAGCGCGCCGTGCACCCGGTCGTCGACGGTGAGCGGGGCGACGACCGCCCAGCGCACCGAGCAGTCGGGGGTGTCGCAGGTGAGCGGGAAGGCCTCGCCGCGGCCGGTGTCGAGGGGGCCGCCGAGGCGTTCCATGATCTCGGCGCGGTGGTGGGCGCCGGCGCCGTCCCAGACGAGGACCCGGTCGCGGTCGGTGAGGCAGAGGGCGTCCGTGCCGAGCAGGGAGCGCAGTTTGCGGGCGGACTTGCCGGCGGTCTCCTCCGTCAGGCCGGCCCGTAGCGGGGGCGTGGCCAGGGAGGCGGTGTGCAGGGTCTCGAAGGTGGCGTGCTCGACGGGGGTGCCGAGCCCGGCGAGGCCGGCGGGGCGGGCGGTGCGCCGGCCGATCCAGAACCCCGCGGCCAGCAGGGGCAGGACGGCGACGAGCAGACCGGCGAGGAAACCGCTCACGCGGACACCTCCGTACGGAGTTCCTCCGGCAGGTGGAAGCGGGCCAGGACCGCCGCCGTGCCGGGCGGCACCCGGCCGGGGGTGGCCAGGGACACCAGGATCATGGTGAGGAAGCCCAGCGGCACCGACCAGAGCGCGGGCCAGGCGAGCAGGGCGTGCCAGGGCCCCGTGCCCGGGTAGCCGGCCATGGTCGCGGCGACGGCGGCGAACGCGGCGCCGCCGCCCACCAGCATCCCGGCCGCCGCGCCGGGCGGGGTCAGCCGGCGCCACCAGATGCCGAGGACGAGCAGCGGGCAGAACGACGAGGCGGAGACGGCGAAGGCGAGTCCCACGGCGTCGGCCACCGGCAGTCCGCCGACCAGGAGGCTCGCCCCGAGCGGTACGGCCATGGCGAGGACGGTGCCGAGCCGGAAGTGCCGTACTCCGCGCGAGGGGAGCACGTCCTGGGTGAGCACGCCGGCCACGGCCATGGTGAGGCCGGAGGCCGTCGACAGGAACGCGGCGAAGGCGCCCCCGGCGACCAGCGCCCCGAGGAGGTCGCCGCCCGTCCCGCCGATCATCCGGCCGGGCAGGAGCAGGACGGCGGCGTCCGCGTCGCCGGTGAGGGTGAGTTCGGGCGCGTAGAGACGGCCGAGGGCTCCGTAGACCGGGGGGAGGAGGTAGAAGGCGCCGATCAGGCCGAGGACCACGACGGTGGTGCGGCGGGCGGCCACGCCGTGCGGGCTGGTGTAGAAGCGGACCACGACGTGGGGCAGTCCCATGGTGCCGAAGAAGGTGGCGAGGATCAGTCCGTACGTGGCGTACAGCGGGCGTTCCTCGCGGGACTCGGCGCGCGAGGGCGACAGGGCGTCGTCGGCGCCGCGTCCGGCGGCGGGGACCTCGGCGCCCCCGGCGAAGGTGAGCCGGGTGCCGCCGTCGATGCGGTGGGCGCCTGCGGACAGCGCGGTCTCGGCGCCGTCGAGGTCGCGGCCGTCGACGGTGCCGTCCACTGTGACGGTGAGCGGCCTCTCGAGCCGGAGGTCGAGGGTGTCGTCGACGCGGACCACCCGCTGTTCGCGGAAGGCGGCCGGTTCGTCGAAGGCGTGGCTGGGGGCGCCGTCGCTCTGCCAGGCGGCGATCAGGAAGAGGGCGGGGACGAGCAGGGCGGTGAGTTTCAGCCAGTACTGGAAGGCCTGCACGAAGGTGATGCTGCGCATGCCGCCCGCGCCGACGATGACGGTCACCACCACGGCGACGATCACTCCGCCGAGCCAGTCGGGCGCTCCGGTGAGGACGGTCAGGGTGAGCCCGGCGCCCTGGAGCTGCGGCAGCAGGTACAGCCAGCCGACGCCGACGACAAAGGCGCCCGCGAGCCGCCGTACCGTCTGCGAGGCGAGCCGGGCCTCGGCGAAGTCGGGCAGGGTGTAGGCGCCGGAGCGGCGCAGCGGGGCGGCGACGAACAGCAGCAGCAGCAGGTAGCCGGCGGTGTAGCCGACCGGGTACCAGAGCATGTCCGGGCCCTGGACGAGGACGAGTCCCGCGATGCCGAGGAAGGAGGCGGCGGAGAGGTACTCGCCGCTGATGGCGGCCGCGTTGAGGCGGGGGCCGACGGTGCGGGAGGCGACGTAGAAGTCGGAGGTGGTGCGGGAGATGCGCAGGCCGAAGGCGCCGACGAGGACGGTCGCGAGGACGACGAGGGCGACGGCGGGAACGGCGTAGGCGGAGTTCACGGTGCTGGGGGTCCCGGTCTCAGCGGTCCTCGACGAGCCGTACGAAGTCGCGTTCGTTGCGTTCGGCGCGGCGCACGTACCAGCGGGCGAGCAGGACCAGCGGGGGGTAGAGCCCGAAGCCGAGCACCGCCCACTCCAGGCGGCGGGCGTCGGGGGCGGCGGCGAAGACCAGCGGGAGCGGCCCGATGAGCAGGGCCAGGACGGCGAACACGGTGAGCCCGGTGCGCAGCTGGATGCGCATCAGGGAGCGGACGTAGGTGTGGCCGAGGGTGGTCTGCTCGTCGATCTCGGTGCGCGGACGGTAGTAGCCGGAGGAGCGGAGGGCGCGGCGGGGCGGGCCGGTGACGACCACGCGGCGTTCGGTCGGGTCCTGTGGCATGTGCGCTCCCCCGCCTAGCCCGTGGTCCGGCGCATCAGCAGGTCCCGCAGTTCGCGGGCGTGCCGGCGGCTGACCTGGAGTTCCTCGGAGCCGATCAGGACGCTCACGGTGCCCGCGTCGAGCCGGAGTTCGCCGATGTGGCGCAGGGCGACCAGATGACGGCGGTGGATGCGGACGAAGCCGCGGGAGCGCCAGCGTTCCTCCAGGGTGGAGAGCGGGATCCGTACGAGGTGGCTGCCCCGGTCGGTGTGCAGGCGGGCGTAGTCCCCCTGGGCCTCGACGTGGGTGATGTCGTCGACGGCGACGAAGCGGGTCACGCCGCCGAGCTCGACGGGTATGTGGTCGGGGTCGGGTTCGTGCACGGGGATGCGCGGGGCGGTGTCGCGGGGGGCGGCGCCGCGCTGCGCGGCGGCGCGGCGGACGGCCTCGGCCAGCCGTTCCTTGCGGACGGGCTTGAGCACGTAGTCGACGGCCTTCAGGTCGAAGGCCTGGACGGCGAAGTCCTCGTGGGCGGTGACGAACACGATGAGCGGCGGCCGGGCGAACCCGCCGAGCAGCCGGGCGAGGTCGAGGCCGTCGAGGCCGGGCATCTGGATGTCGAGGAAGACGACGTCGATGGCCTCGGGCCCGTCGGGGCCCGACTCCAGGGCGCGGTTGATGCGGCGCAGCGCCTCGGTGGCGTCGCCGGCGCCCTCGGCGCCGGCGACGCGGGGGTCGGCGTTCAGCAGGTAGAGCAGTTCCTCCAGTGAGGGGCGTTCGTCGTCGACGGCGAGGGCGCGCAGCATGAAGGTGGAGTGTAGGGGGGTTTTCCACGTCTGGACATGCCCCGGACATGGGCGTTCGCGCTGGATACAGTGCCCGCATGAACAGCAGGCCCGCGTCGTTCGACGAACTCGACCGGAAGATCGTCACCGCGCTGATGGCGAACGCCAGGACGTCCTTCGCCGAGATCGGCGCGGCCGTCGGGCTGTCGTCGACGGCGGTCAAGCGCCGGGTGGACCGGCTGCGCGGGACCGGGGTGATCACCGGCTTCACGGCGACGGTACGGCCGTCGGCGCTGGGCTGGCGCACCGAGGCGTACGTCGAGGTGTACTGCGAGGGGGCGGCGCCGCCCCGACGGCTGGCGGAGGTGGTGCGCAACCATCCGGAGATCGCCGCGGCGATGACGGTGACCGGCGGTGCGGACGCGCTGCTGCACGTGCGGGCGCGGGACGTGGAGCACTTCGAGGAGGTGCTGGAGCGGATCCGCCGGGAGCCGTTCATCCGGAAGACGATCAGCGTGATGGTGCTGTCCCATCTGCTGCCGGACAGTCCTGAGGCAGGAGTGAGTCAGCCCGCGCCGGAGGGCGCAGCAGACGTGCGCTGAACCGCGGAACTGCGCAGCGTTCCTGCGCGAACACGCAGCTCTCGTTCCTTGTCGTCCGTATCGCCCGCTTCCTACCGTGGTCTCACCCCCTGTCGAGACCGCGTGGAAGCGGAGGAACCCCTCTGTGCCCGACTTCCGTGTGGCGTCCCGGCGGCGCTACCTCGTCTGCGAACCCAGACACTTCGCCGTGCGGTACGCGATCAATCCCTGGATGCATCCCGACCGTCCCGTCGACGTCGCCCTCGCCCGACGCCAGTGGCGGACGCTGATCGACGCCTACCGCGACCACGGCCATACCGTGGAGACCGTGAAGCCGGAGCCCGGACTGCCCGACATGGTGTTCGCCGCGAACGCGGCGGTCGTCGTGGCGGGCCGCGTCCTCGGCTCCCTGTTCCGGGCGCCCGAGCGGCGCCCGGAGTCCGTGCCGTACGAGGCCTGGTTCAAGGCCGAGGGGTACGAGGTGCACCATCCCGGGTCGGTGTGCGAGGGTGAGGGCGACCTGGTGCCCGCCGGGCGCTGGATCCTCGCCGGCACCGGCTTCCGCACCACCCCCGAGGCGCACCGCGAGGCGCAGGAGTTCTTCGGGGTGCCGGTGATCGGACTGACGCTGGTGGATCCGTACTTCTACCACCTGGACACGGCGCTGTTCGTGCTGGACGGGGAGAACGTCGCGTACTACCCGGAGGCGTTCTCGCCGGGCAGTCGCGAGGTCCTGGCCCGGCTGTATCCGGACGCGGTGCTCGCGACCCGTGAGGACGCGACGGCGTTCGGGCTGAACTCCGTCTCCGACGGCCGCCACGTGTTCGTCTCCCCGGGGGCCACGGCCCTCGCCGCCCGGCTCGCCGACCGCGGCTACGTTCCCGTTCCCGTCGACCTGTCCGAGTTCCACAAGGCAGGCGGGGGCATCAAGTGCTGCACACAGGAGATCCGCTCATGACTGCTGTCGTCCCCGTGCGTACGTCCGCCGAGCTGATCGGCGCGGAGGAGCCGGTCCTCGCGCACAACTACCATCCGCTGCCCGTGGTCGTCGCCCGCGCGCAGGGCGCGTGGGTGGAGGACGTGGAGGGCCGGCGGTACCTCGACATGCTGGCCGGCTACTCGGCGCTCAACTTCGGCCACCGGCATCCGGCGCTGATCGAGGCGGCGCACCGCCAGCTGGACCGGCTCACGCTGACCTCGCGCGCCTTCCACAACGACCGGCTCGCCGAGTTCGCGCGGCGGCTGGCCGCGCTGACCGGTCTCGACATGGTGCTGCCCATGAACACCGGCGCGGAGGCGGTGGAGAGCGGGATCAAGGTGGCCCGCAAGTGGGCCTACGACGTGAAGGGCGTCCCGGACGGCCGGGCGACGATCGTGGTGGCGGCGGACAACTTCCACGGCCGTACGACGACCATCGTGAGCTTCTCGACGGACGAGGTCGCGCGGAGCGGGTTCGGGCCCTTCACCCCGGGCTTCCGGGTGGTGCCGTACAACGACCTGGCGGCGCTGGAGGCGGCCGTCGACGAGACGACGGCGGCGGTGCTGATCGAGCCGGTCCAGGGCGAGGCGGGGGTGATCGTCCCGGACGACGGCTACCTCGCCGGGGTGCGGGAGCTGACGCGCCGCGCGGGGTGCCTGTTCGTCGCGGACGAGATCCAGTCGGGTCTGGGCCGCACGGGGCGCACGCTCGCGGTGGAGCACGAGTCGGTCGTCCCGGACGTCGTCCTGCTCGGCAAGGCGCTGGGCGGCGGCATCGTCCCGGTGTCGGCGGTGGTGGCCCGGCGGGAGGTGCTCCAGGTGCTCCATCCGGGTGAGCACGGGTCGACCTTCGGCGGCAATCCGCTGGCCGCGGCGGTCGGCACGGCCGTGGTGGAGCTGCTGGAGACGGGCGAGTTCCAGCGCCGGGCGGCGGAGCTGGGCGGGATCCTGCGCGAGGGCCTGGAGTCGCTCGTCGGCAAGGGCGTGGTCGGCTTCCGCTCCCGCGGTCTGTGGGCGGGCGTGGACGTCGATCCGGCGCTCGGCACCGGCCGCGAGATCAGCGAGCGCCTGATGCGGGAGGGCATCCTGGTCAAGGACACCCACGGCTCCACCATCCGTCTGGCCCCGCCCCTGACCGTCACGGCGGAGGAGCTGCAGAGCGCCCTGCACACCGTGGAGAAGGTCCTGGCCCGAAGCGCCTGAGCCGCCGTCCCCCTCCGGGTCCGGAGGGGGACGGCGTACCCCGGAGAGCCCTCATACCGCCCCAAGGGTGAAGATGGGGACAAGAGGGGGTAGACCACTCTCAGCGACAGAGAGGTCGGCCGTGGGCGGACACAAGGAGCAGGACGTTGCCTGGCAGGGGTTCGATGTGGCCGACGCCGTTCCCCTGCTGCTCGATCCGCACGGCATGGTGTCGAGCTGGACCGGCGGCGCCGAGCGGCTGCTGGGGTACCGCGCCTTCGAGGCCGTGGGCCGCAAGTTCGCCGAGCTGCTGGTCCCCGACGACGCCGAGCGGGTGCCGGACCTGGTCGAGCGGTGCCGGTCGGACGGCGACTGGGCGGGCCTGCTGACGGCCCGGCGCCGGGACGGGCGGCCGGTCGCGGTGATGGCGCGGATCACGGCGGCCGTGGAACCGCGGGGCCGTTCGTCGCTGCTGGTCCTGTTGTCGGAGCTGGCCGGGTCGGCCGGCTGGGACATGAGCCGCGCCGTGCTGGAGCAGCTGGTCGCCGGTGCGCCGATCGGCATCGCGATCGTGGACACGGAGCTGCGCTTCGTGTGGTCCAACGCCGCGCTCGAGCAGTTCGGCGGCGGGCCGGCCGGGCGGCGTCTGGGACTGCGGTTCGCGGACGTCCAGCCGGGTATGGACGCCGAGGCGGTCGAGGCCCGGATGCGGCACGTGCTGGACACCGGCGAACAGGTGCTCGACTACGAGCACGTCGGCCGGGTCCGCTCGGCGCCGCTGCGCGAGACCGCGCACGTGCTGTCGTTCACCCGCCTCGACGACGACCGGGGCCGTCCGATGGGCGTGTACTACACGGTCGTGGACGTCACCGAACGGCACCGCGCCCGGCAGCGCCTCGCCCTGCTCGACCGGGCCGGCGAGCGCATCGGCCGCACCCTGGACGTCGTGCGCACCGCGCAGGAACTGGCGGACGTGGCCGTGCCGGAGCTCGCGGACTTCGTCGTCGTGGACCTGCTGGAGACGGTGCTGCGCGGCGCCGAGGTCCCGCCGGACCCCCTCGCCGGCTCCGACCGGGTGCCGCTGCGCCGGGCGGGCCAGCGGTCGCTGCACAAGGACCTGCCGCGGACGGCCGTGGAGACCGGGGCGGTCCTGTCGTACCCGGTGGACTCCCCGCCGGTGCGCTGCCTGACCACGGGCCGGTCCTGGCGTCAGGAGCGGCTCGACCCGCTCGCCCTGGCGTGGGCCACGCCGCCGGGCGGCCGGGAGTCCACCTTCCTGGAGCTCGGCCTGCGGAGCGCGATGGTCGTCCCGGTCCGGGCCCGGGGCGTCACCCTGGGCATCACCGCGTTCTTCCGCCGCCGGCAGAACCCCTTCGACGAGGACGACCTCCATCTGGCCGAGGACCTGGTCTCCCGCGCCGCCGTCTCCGTGGACAACGCCCGGCGCTACACCCGCGAGCGGGACGCCGCGCTGGTCCTGCAGCGCAGTCTGCTGCCCCGGCGGCTGCCCGAGCAGGACGCGGTGGAGGTGGCCGCCTGCTACCGCCCGGCGGACGAGCTGACCGGTCTGGGCGGCGACTGGTACGACCTCATCCCGCTGTCCGGCGCCCGTGTCGCCCTGGTCGTCGGCGAGGTGCCGGGGCACGGCATCGACGCCGCCGCGGCCATGGGACGGCTGCGCACCGCCGTACGGACGCTGGCCGCGATCGATCTGCCGCCCGAGGAGGTGCTCGCCCATCTGGACGACCTGGCGTCCCGGCTGGCGCGGGACGAGGGCGACGGGGAGTCCGGGGACTTCCCCGGCCGGTCCGTCGGGTCCAGCTGCCTGTACGTCGTCTACGACCCGGTGGACGGGCGGTGCGCGATGGCGGCCGCCGGCCATCCCGTGCCCGCCGTGGTGGCGCACGACGGCACGGTCGCCTTCATCGACCTCCCGCAGGGGCCGGCGCTCGGTGTGGGCGGCCCGCCGTTCGACGCGGTGGAGCTGACCCTGGCCGAGGGCAGCACGCTCGCCCTGCACACGGACGGTCTGCTGGCCGGCGGGAAGCCCGCGCCCGACGAGGCGGACCGCGAACGGCTGCGGCAGGCGCTGCGGGGCGCCGCGGCGGCGCTCGAGCCGAGCTGCCGCGCGGTGGTCGACACGCTGGTCCCGGACCGGCCGTACGACGACGTGGCCCTGCTGATGGCGCGCACCAGGCGTCTCCACCCCGGGCAGATCGCGGTCTGGGAGCTGCCGGCCGATCCGGCGGTCGTGGCCGAGGCCCGCAGGACCAGCACCCGGCAGCTGGCCCGCTGGGGGCTGGACGACCTGGTCTTCACCACGGAGCTGATCGTCAGCGAACTGGTCACCAACGCCATACGGCACGTCGGCGGCCCCGTGCGGCTGCGGCTGATCCGTGAGCGGGCGCTGGTGTGCGAGGTGTTCGACGGCGGCGGCGCCGCACCCCATCTGCGGCATCCCCGCGCGATGGACGAGGGCGGACGCGGGCTGCTGCTGGTCTCCCAGCTGGCCCAGCGGTGGGGCACCCGGTTCGTTCCCGGCGGGAAGATCATCTGGGCGGAGCAGTCGCTGAGCGTGCCGTCGGAGTAGGGCGAGGGCCCATGACGGAGGCGTCGACCGACTGCGCGGCGGTCCACCGGGCCCTGCCCGGCACGGGGGCGCCGCCGACCCCGGAGCTGGTGGACGCGGACGTCGACGAGGCCTTCGTCACGACACGGCGCCGGCCGTGGCACGGCTGTGACCGCTTCCGCCCCCGCGGCCGTCCCCGGCTCAGGAGCCGGTGCGCTCCCGGTCGAGGCGTGCCATGTGTTCCCTGTTGCGCCGGTCCTCCGGGGCGTCGCCGGGCGCGCCGGCGAACCAGGCGTCGAGGATCTCCGTCAGCAGCGGCGCGGACGTGAGCCGCAGGCTGAGCGCCAGCACGTTGGCGTCGTTCCAGCGGCGCGCGCCGTCCGCCGTGGAGGCGTCCGTGCACAGGGCGGCCCGGACGCCGGGCACCTTGTTCGCGGCGATCGAGGCGCCGGTGCCGGTCCAGCAGCAGACCACCGCCTGATCGGCCGTGCCGACGGCGACCTCACCGGCCGCCGCCGCGGAGCAGACGGCCCACTGCGGGTCGTCGCCGGGATTCAGGGCGCCGTGCGCGCGTACCTCGTGGCCGCGCTCACGGAGCTCGGCGAGGAGGGCCCGGGCCACGGGCTCGTCCATGTCGGAGGAGACGGAGATCCGCATGCGTCCGAGCCTACTCCCCGAGGCGCACCCCTGACGGGCACTCAACGTCCCGGCACGGTGCGTTCCGTCGCGTCGGACGTGGTGCCGGGCCGCGGCGCCCGGACCTAGACTGGCACCCCACGACGTGCCGGATGGCCTGCCGGGATGCGGCGGCACCGCCCGTCCGCCGGAGTCGAGGAGCGTGTCCTTGTTCTACTACCTGCTCAAGTACGTGCTGCTGGGCCCGCTGCTGCGTCTGGTCTTCCGGCCCCGGATAGAGGGCCTGGAGCACGTGCCGTCGTCCGGCGCGGCCATCGTGGCGGGCAACCACCTGTCGTTCTCGGACCACTTCCTGATGCCGGCCGTGCTCAAGCGGCGCATCACCTTCCTCGCCAAGGCCGAGTACTTCACCGGCCCCGGCCTCAAGGGCCGGCTGACGGCGTTCTTCTTCCACAGCGCGGGTCAGATCCCCGTCGACCGCTCCGGCAAGGAGGCCGGGCAGGCCGCCATCCGGGAGGGCCTCGGCGTGCTGGGCAAGGGGGAACTGCTCGGCATCTACCCGGAGGGCACGCGCTCGCACGACGGCCGCCTGTACAAGGGCAAGGTCGGCGTCGCGGTGATGGCCCTCAAGGCGGGCGTCCCGGTGGTTCCCTGCGCGATGATCGGCACCTTCGAGGCACAGCCGCCCGGCAGGAAGATCCCCCGGATCCACCCGGTGGCGATCCGTTTCGGCGAGCCGCTGGACTTCTCGCGCTACGCGGGGATGGAGAACGAGAAGGCGGTCCTGCGCGCCGCCACCGACGAGATCATGTACGCCATCCTCAGCCTGTCCGGTCAGGAGTACGTCGACCAGTACGCGGCCGTCGCCAAGGCGGCGGACGCCGAGCGCGAGGCGGAGGACAGGCGCCGCTTCCCGCGCATGCCGCTGAGCTGATCCCTCCGCGCCCACGGGCGAGGGGCGGCCCGGAGCCCCGGCCGCCCCTCGCCCGTGGGTGTCACGGCTTCGGGGTGGCGTGCGGTGCGCAGGTCACGTCGGACCGGTCCACCTCGCCGGTGAGCAGGTAGGTGTCCACCCGGTCGTTGACGCAGGGGTTGACCAGGCCGGTGACGCCGTGGGACCCGGCGTTCCGCTCGGTGATGAGGCGGGAGCCCCTGAGCCGCTGGTGCAGTTCGACGGCGCCCGCGTACGGAGTGGCCGCGTCACGCTCGGACTGGACGATCAGCACCGGCGGCAGGCCCTTGCCGGACTTCACGTCCACGGGCGTGTGCTGCTTGGCCGGCCAGGTGGCGCAGGGCAGGTTCATCCAGGCGTTGGCCCAGGTCATGAACGGGTGGTCGCGGTGCAGCCGGGTGCTGTCGCGGTCCCAGGTGCGCCAGTCGGTGGGCCACTTGGCGTCGGCGCACTCCACGGCCGTGTAGACGGCGTTGCCGTTCTCCGCGGCCGCGTTGCCCGCCGTGTCGGAGAGGTCGGGGGCGGCCGCGTCGACGAGCGCCTGGGTGTCGCCGGCGGCGTACCGGCTGAAGACGGCCGCCGTGGGCGCCCACGCGGAATCGTAGTACGGGGCGCTCTGGAAGAAGGAGATCAGCTCGGCCGGGCCGACGACG
This sequence comes from Streptomyces caelestis, assembly GCF_001279005.1. GTDB lineage: Bacteria > Actinomycetota > Actinomycetes > Streptomycetales > Streptomycetaceae > Streptomyces > Streptomyces heliomycini. Next base: position 54,430 of record NZ_LGCN01000196.1, on the reverse strand, counting down.
CCGCCGAGGGGGTTCTTCTCGGCGGTGGCGCGCAGCTCGAGCCACCGCTCCTGGACCTCGGCGCGGGTGTCCCCGAGGTGGTAGGTCGCGTCGTTCCTCGCGACCCAGTCCTGCCAGTCCTTCCAGCGGCCCTCGAAGGCGACGTCCTGGTCCAGGTTGGCCCGGTACCAGATCTTCTCGCGGGAGGGGTTGACGACGCTGTCGACGACCATGCGGCGGACGTGGCCCGGGAAGAGGGTGGCGTAGACGGCGCCGAGGTAGGTGCCGTAGGAGACGCCGAGGAAGTTGAGCTTCTTCTCGCCGAGGGCGGCGCGGATCACGTCGAGGTCGCGCGCGGTGTTCGGCGTGGTCATGTGCGGCAGCATCTCGCCGCTGCGCTCGTGGCAGCCCTCGGCGTACTCGCGGGCGAGCCCCCGCTGGACGAGCTTGTCGGCCTCGGAGCGGGGCACCGGGTCCGCCTTGGGCGCCTTGACGAACTCCTGCGGATCGGCGCAGGAGAGGGGCGCGGACCTGCCGACGCCGCGCGGGTCGAAGCCCACGAAGTCGTACGCCCTGGCCGCGTCGGCCCAGACCGGGTTCTTGGCGGTGACCCGGGCCGGGAAGCGCAGACCGGAACCGCCGGGACCGCCCGGGTTGTAGAGGAGCGCACCCTGGCGTTCGCTCTTGGCGCCGGTGTTGCCGATACGGTCGACGGCGAGCTCGATCTGCTTGCCGTACGGCTTGGCGTAGTCCATCGGCACCGAGACCCGGCCGCACTGGATCGGCCGGGCCAGGTTCCAGTCCTCGGGGCAGTCCTGCCAGTCGACGCCGGTCTTCGCGGCCCGTGCGGCGGCGATCGCCACGCCCCCGGCCTCGCGGTCCTTGCCGTGGTGGTCGGCCGTCGCGCTCGCCGTGGGTGCCGCGACGGCGCCGGCTATGAGCGCCGCCGTGACGAGCACTCCGGCCGAACCGAGCGCCGCCGCCCGCCTCTTCGGTCTGCTGTCCCTCAAGGGGAGCCTCCCCGTTCATCGTTGCGATGGGCAGGGGGATCCTCTCCGCTGTGAGGCAGCTGGGAACAGGGTTCGGGGCGGTTCTTTGCCAATCCGATGACCGGATGCCGACACCCCGTCAATCGGACACGCTTTTCAGCGGGCCGAGCGTTTCCGGCCTGTCCGGCGTTCGAGGACGAGGCCGTTCAGGCCGAAGGGGGGCCCGGGGGCGCAGCCCTCCGGGGGGTGGGGAACGGAAACGGGCGGCGGGGGCGACCACCATCCGTCAGCTGTCCGCGCGAGCAGGCCCCATGGCCATCAGCGCCCGCAGCCCCTCCCCCAGCGTCCGCTCGGAGATCCCGCCGAAAAGCGCCATCTGAGCGGCAGACCCCTGCACGAGCGCGATCATCGCCCGCGCCACGGCGTCCGTGTCCGCGTCGGCGGACATCAGACCGGCGTCCTGGTAGCTCTCGACGACCCTCCCCCAGGCCCTGCGGACGTCGTCGTACCCCTCCCCCAGCACAGCAGCCAGCTCAGGACTGCGCGTGGTCTCCGTCCACACCTGGATCATCAGCCGCGGGAACATCCACTCACCGCCGTCCAGAGTGGCCGGCCGCTCCTCCCTCATCCGGGCCAGGGACCTCGGGACGAGCACGTCCGGGGTGGGCGGCGGGCTCTCCCGGGCGGCCTGTTCGAGGATGCCGCGCACCGTGTCGAGCACATCGGTCACGATCGCGGCGATCAGCTCGTCCTTTCCCCGGAAGTACCGGTAGACGGCGCCCGCGGAGAGGTCCGCCTCCTTGAGCACGTCCTGCATCGAGGTGGCGTGGAAGCCGTTGCGGGCGAAGCAGGACGCGGCGCCGTCGAGGATCTGACGGCGGCGGGCGTCGAGGTGCTGCTGGGATACGCGGGCCATGGCCGCAATCTAAAACGAACATTCCTTCTTGACAAGGAGCGGACGGAGCGGGACGGTGACGGTGAACCTAAAACGAACGATCCTTCTTTTTGATCTCCGGAGTCCTCATGTCCCTCTCGACACCGTCGCCGCACCGTCGCGTCGTCGCCGTGACGCTGCTGATCCCCGCCCTGGTGGCGCTGGCGCTCTGGGCCTTCGCCTGGCCCGCGGCCCGTACGGCGCCCCGCGACCTGCCGCTCGGCGTGGCCGGCCCCACCGCCGCGACCGCACCGGTGGAACAGCGCCTGGAGCACCAGGAGGGCGCCTTCGACCTCCACCACTACGCCGACGAGGCCGCCGCCCGGGAAGCGGTCGAGAACCGCGAGGTCTACGGCGCGGTCGTCGTCACCGGGCAGGGACCGAAACTGCTCACCGCGTCCGCCGCGAGCCCGGTCGTGGCCCAGCTGCTGCAGCAGGCGGTGACCCAGCAGGCCGCCGCCTCCGGCAGCCGGGTCACCACCGTGGACGTGGTGCCCGCCGCCGAGGGGGATCCGCGCGGCGCGGTCCTGAGCGCGAGCGTGCTGCCGCTGGCCCTGGCCGGGATCGGCGCCGGGGCCGCGGTGACGCTGCTGGGGCTGCGCGGCGCCCGCGCGGTGGCCGCGCTGGCCGGTTCCGCCACCCTGGTGGGCGCGGCGGCCGCGGCGCTGGCGCACAGCTGGCTGGACGCCGTTCCGGGGAACCTGTGGACGGTGGCCGGTACCTTCGCGCTGGCCGCGCTGGCCATGGGGGCGACGGTCGCCGGACTCGCGGCGCTGCTCGGACGGGCGGGCATCGCGCTCGGCGGCTTGGTGATCATGCTGCTCGGCAACCCCTTCTCGGGGGCGTCCTCGGCGCCGGAGATGCTGCCCGAGCCGGCCGGGGCGATCGGCCGGTGGCTGCCGCCGGGGGCGGGCGTGTCGCTGCTGCGCTCGGTGTCCTTCTTCGACGGCGCGGGGGCGGCCGGGCCCGCCCTGACGCTGACCTGGTGGGCCGCACTGGGCCTGGGCGCCGTACTGGTCGGCGGCGCGCTGAAGGAGCGTACGAGGAGCGCGCGGTCCGCGTCCGGGCGCGAACCGGTCCCCGCCGGCTGACCGCGGGCCGCTCGACGGCCGGTCCCGGGCCTCGCGGCAAAACCGTGCACCCCCTCCGAGGTGGACGGGGGTGCACGGTTTTGCCGCGAGGGCTTACGAACCGGCCGTCCCCCGGTGCTCCGCCGCGATGCCGAAACGCTGCCGTTCGCGGGGAGCGGACGCGACCTCGCGGACGCCGGCCACCGTGCTGATCACCTGCTCCTCGACCGGCTCCCGCGCCTCCCCGAGTTCTTCGAGTCGTCGCAGGTCATCGGCGGAGACGAGGGCGACGAGGGGCTTTCCGTGCCGGGTCACGACGACGCGCTCACCGCCGTACACCACACGGTTGATGAGGTCGGCGAGCTCAGCCCTGGCTTGGGTAACCGGAATCTCGTAGGCCATGAACCCATCATAACGTCACGTACGTCCTGTACATTTTTTACAGAGACGACCAGACAGGAGGGCCCTCATGACCCGACCGTCCGCCCGCCACGTCCTGCCCGAGCTCACCGAACGCACAGCGTCCGGGAACCGGACGACGGACCCCTACTCGAAGCTGCTCGAGGAGCGGATCGTCATCCTCGGGACACGGATCGACGAGACCTCCGCGAACGACGTGATGGCGCAGTTCATGTACCTGGAGCACCACTCCCCCGACCGGGACATCTCGCTCTACGTCAACTCCCCGGGCGGCTCCTTCCACGCCATGTCGGCGATCTACGACACGCTGCGCTACGTCTCCTGCGACGTGGAGACCATCTGCCTGGGCCAGGCGGAGGGCGCCGCCGCGCTGCTGCTGGCCGCCGGCGCCCCGGGAAAGCGCATGCTGCTGCCCGGCTCACGCCTGGTGCTCCGCCAGCCCTCCCTCCCGGAGCCGGTGGAGGGACAGACCAGCGATCTGGCGATCCGGGCCGAGGAGTTGCTCCGGGTCCGGTCGCGGATGGAGGAGATCCTGGTCCGGCACACCGGCCGCAGCGCGGAGCGGGTCCGGGCGGACATCGAGCGGGACACGGTCCTCGACGCGCGGGCGGCGGTGGAGTACGGGCTGGCGGACCGGATCGTGCCCGACCGCAGGAGCGTGTCCCCCGCCTCCGGTGCGAGGTGAGCCGCGGATGCTGCCACCGGAGCTGCCGCCGCTGCCCGCGCTGACCCGCGCGGAGGCCGAGTTGATCGACCGTTATCTCGAGGCCGTCGACCTGCTCGGCCGGATCAACCCGGCCCTGGGCGGTGACACCTATCGCGGACTGCGCGCCGCCCAGGCACTGGTCGGCAAGGCCGTCGCGCTGCGCGACGCGCTGACCCTGATGCACCGGCGCGGCGAGCGCGAACTGCACTCCGGCACGCTGGCCCGGGCCCTGCGGGTGCTGGACGGCGAACGGCGCACGGCCCGGGTCACGCTGCCGCCGGACCCCGGCAGTTGACGCCCGCGGGTCCCGGGCGGCGGTCCCGGCCGGCGGCGCGCCCCGGCCGGGGTTGAAACGGACCAAACGGCGTACCCCCGTCCGGCGTAGACGAACCTGCTGTTTTCGGGCCCTCGGAGTTGCGCGACGCGCGTACCGCACCACCGGAACGGTCCTTTTCTCCCCTGGTCCGCGGCTCCTCCGGGCTCCGGCGGGAGTCCGAACAGGGGGGTGTCCACCCGAACGGATGAGTGGTGAGTAACAACACAAACCCCACGTTCCGTTGGGATTTCGATCGCGTCATGAGCCAAGATCCCTGACTGACGACAAGACCCCGCCGCCGCGGCGGGGCGATCCGGGCGGACGCCGAGTCCTGCCGCCGCCTGGATGACCGGTCGACAGGAGTGGATCGGCAGGAGTGGAGGACCCAAGCACGACGGGCCGCCGGGACGTCAGTTCCGAGCAGTCCTTGGGGTGAAGCCGCACACGTGCGGCCGGGCCACTTCGCCAGCCCGAATCCGACAGGTCATCCTTCACAGGCGGCTGACGAAGGGTTGCGCATGACTGCGCTCAATCGTGTCCCGTCTCTCATGGCCCGGGCCGGCACGGCCTCGGCCCTCACCCTGGCCGCCGTGGGCGGCTCCCTCGTGGTCCCCGGAGCCGCCTCGGAGGCGGCCGCGGCGAGCACGGCCACCAAGGCGCTGAACATCGCCGCCTCCAAGAAGGGCGCGCCCTACAGGTGGGGCGCCACGGGGCCGTACAGGTTCGACTGCTCGGGCCTGACGCTGTACTCGTTCAAGAAGGCGGGCAAGAAGCTGCCGCGCACCGCCGCCCAGCAGTACAACAAGACGCGCCACATCTCCGCCGGGAGCCGCAGGGCGGGAGACCTGGTGTTCTTCCATTCGGGCAGCTACGTCTACCACGTCGGCATCTACGCGGGTAAGGGGAAGATCTGGCACGCCCCGAAGACCGGGGACGTGGTGCGCCTGCAGAAGATCTGGACCTCCAACGTCTGGTACGGACGGGTGAAGTGACCTCGGGGCGGCGGCGCCCCGGGGCGCCGCCGCCCGGCTACTGCTCCTGCCGCCCGGCCGCCGTGACCGCTTCGGCGGCCCGGACGGTCCACGGGAGTTCCACCGACACGGTCTTGCCGCCCTCCCGGGTGGGGCTGATCCTGAGCCTGCCGCCGCACTCCACGGCCAGCCAGCGGATGATGACCAGCCCGCGGCCGTTGTCCTGCTGGACCGCCGCGGGCAGCCGCTTGGGGAACCGCGGGTGACTGTCCGTGACGCCGATGTGCACCCGTTCGTCACGGACCAGGACGACGTCCACCGTGAACGTGGGCGACTGCCCGAACGTGTGCTGCACCGCGTTGGTGGCGAGTTCGGAGACGATCAGCCGGACGGTGTCGCACAGTTCCGCGTCCGCCGGCATGCCCCATTCCTCCAGCGTGCCCACCGCATGGGCACGGGCGGCCGCGACCGAGGCGGGATCGCTCGGCAGAGTGACGGATGCTTCCAGATGGTCTGCCATGGCGACGTCGTCCCTTTCCCACGGGCCGCAGTCCGACACGGAGCGGATGGTTCGAGTACGGTCCCGCACTGGTGCTTCGCCGCCAGACTGCCATCACCGCACGGCGCAGGACGGCGATCCACCAAGATGTGCATATATCTGTCGCTCAAAGCGGTGAACTCTGCGACGGGAGACCGTATCCGGGCGGCCCGGAAGGAGTAAGGAGAAGTCCATGCAGCACGGCCCCGCGGTGCGCCGCCGGAAACTGGGCGCCGAACTGCGCGCGCTGCGCACCTCCGCGGGACTCACCAGCGGCGAGGCGGCCCGGCTGGCGGGCTGGCACCAGTCGAAGGTGAGCCGGATCGAGACGGGAGCCAGCGGGGTGAAACCGCCCGACGTGCGGCTGCTGCTCGACGTCTACGGCGTGGCCGACCCGCAGCTGCGGGAGTTGCTGCTGGTGCTGTCGGGCTCCGGCGACGGGGACGACCGGCACCACTGGTGGCACGCCTACCGCGGTGTGCTGCCGCCGACCTACCGGGACTTCATCAGCCTGGAGTCGCAGGCGAGCGCGATGCGCACCCTGGAGACCACGGTGATCCCGGGGCTGCTGCAGACCCCGGAGTACGCGCGCGCGGTGACGGAGGCGGCACTGGAGGGCGCGTCCGAGGAGCGCCTGGACACGCTGGTGGAGGTGCGGCTGGCCCGGCAGGACGTGCTGCGGGCGACGCCGCCGCTGGAACTGAGCGCGATCCTGGACGAGGCCGTGCTGCGCCGGGAGGTCGGCGGCCCCGGCGTGATGGCCCGCCAGTTGAACCGGCTGGTCGAGGCGGCCCGTCTCCCCCACGTGCGGTTGCAGGTCCTGCCGTTCGGCGCCGGCGCGCACATCGGCATGACCGGCCCTTTCGTAATCTTTTCATTTTCGCGCACTTCTGATCTGGACGTGGTAGTTCTCGACCACCTGACGAGTAGCCTCCACCTGGAGCGGAAAGAAGACCTCCGGGTGTACTCGGAGGCCTTCGACGCCCTCTCGATCCACGCCCTTTCACCCGAGGACTCGTTGGATTTCATCGCCGGCGCAGCCGCCGGCGCGTAAGGAGGCACGATGCCCGCACCGCCTCGGACCATCCCTTCCAGCCTCGCAGTGCACGATGCGGGGTGGCTGCGCAGCAGCTACAGCACGGGGGCGAACAACTGCGTCGAGACGGCCAGGCCGGTCGCCGGCCCCCTGGCCGGACTGCTCGCCGTGCGCGACTCCAAGGACCCGGCGGGGCCCGCGCTGCTCTTCTCCCCCGCCAGCTGGACGGAGTTCGTGACCGCGGTCGGCTGACGACCCGACCGGTCGGCCCGTCATCGGGCGACGCACGGCCGTGCCCCGCCGACTCATGGCCGCGTCTCGCCGATCACCCGTACAGCGCGTTCGATCTCCGCCCCGGAAAGGTCCGCGCGGGCGGTCAGCCTGAGCCGTGAGACGCCGTCGGGCACGGAAGGGGGACGGAAGCAGCCCACGGACAGGCCGGCCGCCCGGCAGTCGGCCGCCCACCGCACGGCCTGCTCCGGGGACGGAGCGCGCACGGAGACGACCGCGGCGTCCGGACGCACCGCTTCCAGGCCCGTGGCCGTCAGCCGGGAGTGCAGTTCCCGCGCCACCTCGCCCGCCCGTGCCGCGCGCCCCGGCTCACGGCGCAGCAGCCGAAGGGCGCTCAGGGCCGCTCCGACCGCGGCGGGGGCGAGCCCCGTGTCGAAGATGAACGTCCGGGCCGCGTTGACCAGGTGCTCGATCACCCGGGCCGGGCCGAGCACCGCTCCGCCCTGGCTGCCGAGAGACTTGGACAGCGTCACCGTCACGACGACGTCGTCGGCGCCCGCCAGTCCCGCCGCGTACGGGGCCCCGCGCCCGCCGTCGCCGAGCACGCCGAGGCCGTGCGCGTCGTCGAGCACCAGACCCGCGCCGTGCTCCCGGCACGCCGCGGCGAACCCGGTGAGCGGGGCGGCGTCGCCGTCCACCGAGAAGACCGTGTCGGACACCGCCACCGCGGGCCCGTGGTGCCCGTCCAGCGCCTTGCGCACGGCGTCGGGATCGGAGTGCGCCGCGACCCGTGTCGTACCGCGGGCCAGCCGGCAGCCGTCGATCAGCGAGGCGTGGTTGCCCGCGTCGGAGACGATCCTGGAGCCGTGCGGGGCCAGCGCGGTGACGGCGGCGAGGTTGGCCGCGTAGCCGGAGGAGAAGACCAGGGCCGCCTCGAAGCCGCAGAAACCGGCCAGTTCGCGTTCCAGTTCGGCGTGGAGTTCGGTGGTGCCGGTGACGAGCCGGGAGCCCGTCGATCCGCCGCCCCAGGTCCGCGCGGCCCGTGCGGCGCCCTCGGTGACCTCCGGGTGCCGGGCCAGGCCCAGGTAGTCGTTGCTCGCCAGATCGAGCAGGGGCGTGTCGGCGGCCCGGGGGCGCAGGGCGCGTACGAGTCCGGCCCGGCGGCGCAGTTCCGCCTGCTCGTCGATCCAGCCGAACGCCATGGGTCCTCCGGGGATTTTGTAGGCAGTGCACAGACAGTAGCGGGCGGCCGGAGGGACCACTGTGTGGCGATACCCACACCTCGAAGTGCCCCTGTTGTACGAACCCTCCTTGGCCCGGGTGGGTCGGGTAGGACAGGATCAGCTCCCATGGACCTGCTGAACACGCTGGTGGACAAAGGGCTTCGGCGCGAGACGCCGACCCGCGGGGAAGCTCTGGCCGTCCTCGCGACGTCCGACGACGACCTGCTCGATGTGGTGGCCGCGGCCGGGAAGGTGCGGCGGCACTGGTTCGACCGACGGGTGAAACTCAACTATCTCGTCAACCTCAAGTCCGGCCTGTGCCCGGAGGACTGCTCCTACTGTTCGCAGCGGCTCGGCTCCAAGGCCGACATCCTGAAGTACACCTGGCTCAAGCCGGACCAGGCGTCGCAGGCGGCCGCCGCCGGACTCGCGGGCGGCGCCAAGCGGGTGTGCCTGGTGGCCAGCGGCCGGGGCCCGACCGACCGTGACGTGGACCGGGTCTCCGACACCATCAAGGCCATCAAGGAGCGGCACGAGGACGTCGAGGTGTGCGCCTGCCTCGGCCTGCTCTCCGACGGCCAGGCGGAGCGGCTGCGGGAGGCGGGCGCGGACGCCTACAACCACAACCTCAACACGTCCGAGTCGACGTACGGGGACATCACGTCCACGCACACGTACGCCGACCGGGTGGACACCGTGCGGAAGGCGCACGCGGCCGGTCTGTCCGCCTGCTCCGGGCTGATCGCCGGTATGGGGGAGTCCGACGAGGACCTGGTCGACGTGGTCTTCTCGCTGCGCGAGCTGGACCCGGACTCGGTGCCGGTCAACTTCCTGATCCCGTTCGAGGGGACGCCGCTCGCCAAGGAGTGGAACCTGACCCCGCAGCGGTGCCTCAGGATCCTCGCGATGGTGCGGTTCGTCTGCCCGGACGTCGAGGTGCGGATCGCCGGCGGCCGTGAGGTGCACCTGCGCACGATGCAGCCGCTCGCGCTGCACCTGGCCAACTCGATCTTCCTCGGCGACTACCTCACCAGTGAGGGCCAGGCCGGCAAGGCCGACCTGGAGATGATCGCGGACGCCGGGTTCGAGGTGGAGGGCGCCGGCGAGGTGACGCTGCCCGAGCACCGCGCGGGCGGCGGCTGCGGCTCGCACGAGGGCTCCGGCGCGTGCGGTCCGGCGACCGCGGAGCCCGTCGGGAGCGCGCCCGAGGAGCCCCGTACGGACCTGGTCGCGGTACGCCGCCGGGGCGCCGGAACGGACCTCGCGCCCAATGCCTGAGCGGTCCGTCGCCGAGCTGCTGGAGCTCGACCGGCGGCACGTCTGGCATCCGTACGGGCCCATGCCGGGCCGTCGGGAACCGCTCGTCGTGGAGTCGGCGAGCGGGGTGCGGCTGAGGCTCGCCGACGGCTCGGGCGAACTGGTCGACGGGATGTCGTCCTGGTGGTCGGCGATCCACGGCTACAACCACCCGGTGCTGAACGAGGCCGCGCGCGGGCAGCTGGAGCGGATGAGCCACGTGATGTTCGGCGGGCTCACCCACGAGCCCGCCGTGCGGCTGGCGAAGCTCCTCGTCGACGTGTCGCCGGACGGTCTCGAGCACGTGTTCCTCGCCGACTCCGGGTCGGTGTCGGTCGAGGTCGCGGTGAAGATGTGCCTGCAGTACTGGCGTTCGCTGGGCCGGCCGGAGAAGCAACGGCTGCTGACCTGGCGGGGCGGCTACCACGGCGACACCTGGCAGCCGATGTCGGTGTGCGATCCCGAGGGCGGGATGCACGAGCTGTGGTCCGGGGTGCTGCCGCGCCAGGTCTTCGCGGACGCGCCGCCCGCCGGGTACGAGGAGGCCTACGCGGAACACCTGCGGTCCACGGTCGAACGGCACGCCGGCGAGCTGGCCGCGGTGATCGTGGAGCCGGTGGTGCAGGGCGCGGGCGGGATGCGGTTCCACTCCCCCGCGTACCTGCGGGTGCTGCGCGAGGCGTGCGACGCGCACGACGTGCTGCTGGTGTTCGACGAGATCGCGACCGGGTTCGGGCGCACGGGCGCGTTGTTCGCGGCGGGGCACGCGGCGGTGACGCCGGATGTGATGTGTGTGGGCAAGGCGCTGACCGGCGGTTATCTGACCATGGCGGCGACGCTGTGCACCGCCCGGGTGGCGAGGGGCATCTCGCGCGGTGAGGTGCCGGTGCTGGCGCACGGCCCGACGTTCATGGGCAATCCGCTGGCGGCGGCCGTGGCCTGCGCCTCCGTCGAGCTGCTGCTCGGCCAGGACTGGCTCGCGGAGGTCGAGCGGATCGAGGCGGGCCTGCGGGAGGGGCTGGCGCCGGCGGCCGGGCTGCCCGGGGTGCGGGACGTGCGCGTGCTCGGCGCCATCGGGGTCGTCCAGCTCGACCACGCCGTCGACATGCGGGCGGCCACGGAGGCCGCCGTGCGTGAGGGCGTGTGGCTGCGGCCGTTCCGCGATCTGATCTACACCATGCCGCCGTACGTCACGGGTGACGCGGACGTGGCGCGCATCGCCCATGCGGTGTGCGCGGCGGCGAAGGAGGGATGACATGCCGGTGATGGTGATCACGGGCACGGGCACCGAGGTCGGCAAGACGGTGGTGACGGCCGCCCTCGCCGCGACGGCGCTGGCGGCGGGCCGGTCGGTGGCCGTGCTGAAGGCGGCGCAGACGGGTGTGCGGCCGGACGAGGCCGGGGACGCCGAGGAGGTCGCGCGGCTCGCCGGTGCGGTGACGACGGACGAGCTGGCCCGGTACCCGGATCCGCTGGCGCCGGCCACGGCGGCCCGCCGGGCCGGCCGGGCGCCGGTGCGTCCGCACGAGGTCGCGGAGCGGGCCGCCAAGCTGGCCGCGGAGCACGATCTGGTGCTGGTGGAGGGCGCGGGCGGGCTGCTCGTGCGGTTCGACGCGGCCGGCGGGACGCTGGCGGACGCGGCGGCGCTGCTGGCCGCGCCGGTGCTGGTGGTGGCGTCGGCCGGGCTCGGCACCCTGAACGTCACGGAGCTGACGGCCCGTGAACTGCGCGGGCGAGGGCTGGACCTGGCGGGTGTGGTGATCGGCAGCTGGCCCGCCGGGCCCGACCTGGCCTCGCGGTGCAATCTGCTGGACCTGCCGGACGTGACCGGCGCCCCGCTGCTGGGCGCCGTGCCGGCCGGGGCGGGCGCGCTGGACCCCGCCGGGTTCCGGGCCTCGGCGCCGCACTGGCTGGCTCCCCGGCTGGCGGGGACCTGGGACGCGGAGACGTTCCGGGCGCGCGAGGCGCCCTGACGGCGGACAGGGGTGCGGATCACCTGTTCGGGGGAGAATCGGCGTAGGCCCGTCCCGAGGGAGGTCCTCATGCAGCTGCGGTCCGGCCGGTCCACGAGGGTGGAGCGGGATGCCGTGCACCATCCGCTGTTCGCGCGGTGCTACGCCCGGCTCAGCGTCGTCGCCGAGACCCGCGCGGGGATGGCCGGGGTGCGGGGCAGACTGCTCGGCGGGCTGTCCGGCCGGGTGATCGAGGTGGGCGCGGGCAACGGTCTGAACTTCGCGCACTATCCGGGCGCCGTCTCGGAGATCGTCGCCATCGAACCGGAGCGGCAGCTGCGGGCGCCGGCCGTGAAGGCCGCCCTGCGCGCCCGGGTGCCGGTGGACGTGGTGCCGGGTGTGGCGGAGGCGCTGCCGGTCAAGAGCGAGGCGTTCGACGCGGCGGTGCTCTCGCTGGTGCTGTGCAGCGTCCGGGACGTGCCGCGGGCGCTCGCGGAGCTGAGGCGGGTGCTGCGACCGGGCGGCGAGGTGCGGTTCTTCGAGCACGGCCGGGGCGGCGGCCGGGGCATGCGTCTCGCCCAGCGGGCGCTGGACCGGACGGTGTGGCCGTCGCTGGCCGGTGGCTGCCACGTGGCGCGGGACCCGGTCGGCGCGCTGCGGGAGGCGGGGTTCGAGCTCGGCCCGTACCGGCGGGTGCTGGTGCCGGACAGGGGGCCGGCGCTGCCCACCTCGTACTGCGTCATGGGCACCGCGTGGCGGCCACCGGGCGACGCGGCGGCCACCGGGAACTGATCAGTCGCACCAGCGGCGCAGCCCGGCCGCGTTGTCGTCCACCGTCGCCCCGCCGTCGTGGACGAGCCGGGCCAGGTCGCGCACCTGTTCCGGCGAGGTGACGACCTTCGGACCGCCGGCGACGAGGCAGGCGTACGCGACGGCGGGGGCGAACAGGGCGTTGGAGCGCTCCAGCGCGGGGACGCGGGTCAGCAACGGGAGCAGCGACGCGGCGCGGGCGTGCGGGCTGTCGTGGACGGGGACGTCGAAGATCTCGGCCTCGTGGCGTGCGACGGCGGCGACGAGGGCGCCCCAGTCGGTGACCTGGGGGTCTCCCGGGGTCTGCCGCTCGGCGGGCATCAACAGCCACGCGAGGTCGATACGCAGCTCGTCCAACGGCTCAGCGGCGACCTTCGCTCGTGCCTTCGCGCTCCGCCGCCACTCCCGGCTTCGCTCGAGCGGAAGGACCCCCACCGGACTCCTCGGCGAAGACGCTCTCGTACTGCTTCATGAAGTCGGCGGCGGCCTCGACGAAGGCGCGGCCCGCCTCGCCGGTGTCCTGCCGGACCAGTTCCTCGATGGAGCGGTTCACGCTCATCCCGCGCGCCGGGGCACGTTCCCGCGCCGCGCGGGCGGTGCCCTCGTCCACGCGCACGTTCAGCCGGGTCTTCGCCATGCCTCGAAGCCGGCACCGGGACGCCGGCAGCGACAAGTGCCGCGGACGGGGCGACCGGCGCGGTCGGAGGTCCGGATCGTGGAATGCCGTGCCGTACGGACTCCCGCGTGCTGTGATCACCGTATGACTGAGCTGCGCATACGGGCCGCGACGCCCGAGGATCTCGACACCGTGCTGGCCTTCTGGAAGGCGGCCGCCGAGGGCACGAGCATCAGTGACGACCGGGAGGGCGTGGAGCGGCTGGTCGCCCGCGACCCCCGGGCGCTGATCCTCGCGGAGAGCGGCGGTGAGCTGGTCGGCACGGTGATCGCGGGCTTCGACGGCTGGCGGTGCCACCTCTACCGGCTGGCGGTGCACCCGGACCGCCGCTGCCGGGGCATCGGATCCGCGCTGCTGGCCGCCGCGGAGGAACGGTTCGCACGGCTCGGCGGGCGCCGCGCGGACGCGATGGTGCTCCAGAACAACGAGACGGCCCATCATGCATGGGGCGCCGCGGGGTACGCGCGGGAGGAAAGCCGGCGGCGCTGGGTGAAGCCCCTCACCGGGTGATCCACGGCCCGACGGCGCCACTTTGCCGGTCCTTTACCCTTGGACGGCCACTCGGTCCTCCATGAAAGGTTGTGTGCGTCCGCCCATGGGCGAGCCCTTCGGTCCACGACACCGCGCGTCCGTTCCCGTCCTGTCCGACCATGGGACAGAGGTGACCCGATGACCGAAGTGCTCCTCCTTCTGGCGGCGATCCTGCTCTCGCTCGCCTGCGGCGCGTTCGTCGCGGCCGAGTTCTCCCTCACCACGGTCGAGCGGGCCGAGCTGGAGCGGGCCGTCGAACGCGGTGAGCGGGGGGCGGCGGGCGCCCTCAAAGCCGTACGGAACCTGACCTTCCAGCTCTCCGGCGCGCAGCTCGGCATCACGGTCACCAACCTGGTGGTCGGCATGCTGGCCGAGCCGTCGATCGCCGCGCTGCTCGCGGGCCCGCTGGAGGACATCGGTGTCTCCGGTTCGGTGGCGCGCTCCCTCGCCCTGGTGATCGGCACGGCCCTGTCGACGGTGTTCCTGATGGTGGTCGGCGAGCTGGTGCCCAAGAACTGGGCGATCTCCTCGCCGCTGGCCGTCGCCAGACGGGTGGGCAACGCGCAACGCTGGTTCAGCGCCGCCTTCCGCCCGTTCATCACGCACCTGAACAACACGGCCAACCGCATAGTGCGCCGTATCGGCGTGGAACCCGCCGAGGAGCTGGAGTCCGCGCGCGGACCGCAGGAGCTCGCGGCGCTCGCCCGGCACTCCGCCCGGGAGGGCGCCCTGGAGCCGGACACCGCCGAGCTCTTCGTCCGCACGCTGAACCTCGCCGACCTCACCGCCGAGAACGTGATGACACCGCGCGTCCAGGTCGTCGCGCTGGAGACGCACGCCACCTGCGAGGACGTGGCGAACGTGACCCGGGCGACCGGGCTGTCCCGGTTCCCCGTCTACCGCGACACCCTCGACGCGGTCGTCGGCACCGCGCACGTCAAGGACGTACTGGCGCTGCCCGCCGAGCGCCGCGCCCGGGTGCCCGTGTCGGAGCTGATGCGCGAACCGCTGCTGGTCCCCGGAACGCTCACCGTCGACCGGCTCCTCGACCGGCTCTCCGGGCGGCGCACCATGGCCGTGGTGATCGACGAGTACGGCGGCACGGCCGGCGTGGCCACGCTGGAGGACATCGTCGAGGAGGTCGTCGGCGAGGTCCGCGACGAGCACGACCCGCACGAGACCCCCGACCTGGCCCGCGCCGGCACCGACGCGAGCGGGCGCGCCCTGTTCTCGGCCGACGGCTCCGCGCGGGTGGACCAGCTCGCCCGGGTCGGCCTGCGCGCGCCGGAGGGGCCGTACGAGACCCTCGCCGGACTCGTGGCGGCCGAGCTGGGCCGGATCCCGGCCGTCGGCGACACCTTCGAGGTCGCCGGCTGGCGCCTGGACGTGGTGGACGCCGCCGGCCGCCGCGCGGCACGCGTCCTGCTGCACGCGCCCCTCGAGGACCGGCACGCGACGGACCGGCGGACGGCCGGGACCACGGATGACAGGGGGGCACGGCGATGACCGTCGTACAGCTGCTGATCGGTCTGGCGACCCTGGTCGTCAACGCCTTCTTCGTCGGCGCCGAGTTCGCGCTGATCTCGGTCCGCCGCAGCCAGATCGAGCCGTACGCGGACGAGGGCGACCGGCGCGCGAAGAGCGTGCTGTGGGGCCTGGAGCACGTGTCCGCGCTGCTGGCGGCCGCGCAGCTCGGCATCACGCTGTGCACCCTGGTCCTCGGCGTCGTCGCCGAGCCGGCCATCGCGCACCTGCTCGAGCCGGTGTTCCATGCGGTGGGCGTGCCGGAGGGCGCGGGGCACGCGGTGTCGTTCGTGATCGCGCTGGCGCTCGCGACGTATCTGCACATGCTGCTCGGCGAGATGGTGCCGAAGAACATCGCGCTCGCCGAGCCGGTGCGCAGCGCCCTGGTGCTGGGTCCGCCGCTGGTGGCGCTGTCCCGCGCGCTGCGCCCGGTGATCTTCACGGTCAACGCGTTCGCCAACGCGCTGCTGAAGCTGATGCGGGTCGAGACGCGGAACGAGGTCGTCGCGTCCTTCTCGGACTCCGAACTGGCCCAGATCGTGAAGGACTCCGGCGAGGCGGGCCTCATCGACGACCGCGCGCGGGAACGGTTGCACGACGCGCTGGAGCTGGGCCGGCGGCCCGTGCGGGACGTGGTGATGCCGCTGGAGCGCGTGGTCTACGCGAGCGTGGGGGTCACCCCGGAAGGGCTGGAGCGGCTGTCGGCGGAGTTCGGGTTCTCCCGCTTCCCGGTGGTGGACGAGCAGCGGCGGATCGTCGGCTACCTGCACGTGAAGGACGCCCTCGACGCCTCGCCGCGGGACCTGCCGTTCCGGCTGGGCGACATGCGGGCCATCGCGCGCGTGCGGGAGAGCACGCCGATGGACGACGTCCTCACCGCCATGCGGGGCAGCCGTACGCATCTGGCGGCCGTCCTCGGGGCCGACGGTCGGCTGGCCGGACTGGTGACCATGGAGGACGTGCTGCAGGAGCTGTTCGGGCAGCGGGCCTGAGCGCGGGGACGGGCGACCGACCGCCGGGTATGTGCCGCGGGATACCATCTGTGTCGCCATGCAGACGAATCCCACCTACAACAGCCTTGTCGCCCTCGGCGACTCCTTCACCGAGGGCATGTCGGACCTCCTTCCCGACGGCACCTACCGGGGCTGGGCCGATCTCCTCGCCGCGCGGATGGCGGCCGCCCGTCCCGGTTTCCGGTACGCCAACCTCGCGGTGCGCGGCAAGCTGATCCAGCAGATCGTCGACGAGCAGGTCGAGGTCGCCGCCGCCATGCGGGCCGACGTCGTCACCCTGGTCGGCGGGCTCAACGACACCCTGCGGCCCAAGTGCGACATGGGGAGGGTGCGGGAGCTGCTGACCGAGGCCGTGGAGCGGCTGGCGCCGCACTGCGGGCAGCTGGTGCTGATGCGCAGCCCCGGCCGCCAGGGGCCGGTCCTGGAGCGCTTCCGCCCGCGCATGGAGGCGCTGTTCGAGTGCGTCGACGAGCTCGCCGAAAAGCACGGCGCGCTGGTCGTCGACCTGTACGGGGCGCCGTCGCTCGCCGACCCCCGGCTGTGGGACGTGGACCGGCTGCACCTGACCGCGGACGGGCACCGCAGGGTCGCCGAGGCGGTGTGGCAGACGCTCGGTCACCCGCCGGAGGACCCCGAGTGGCACCTGCCCCCGGAGGCGACGCTTCCCCCGCGCTGGGTGGCCCGGCGGGTCGAGGACGCCCGGTTCGCCCGGCAGCACCTGCTGCCGTGGATCGGCCGTCGGCTCACCGGCCGTTCCTCCGGTGACGGGCTGCCGCCGAAGCGGCCCGAGCTGCTGCCCTACGAGGGCCGGTAGCGCCTCCTTGTGGTTTCCTCCAGGTCACCCGGTGGCGCGGGCCTGCAGGAATCGCCAGTAGACTCCCTGTACGTGACTGCTGCGCCCGCCAAACCCCGCATCCCGAACGTCCTCGCCGGACGCTACGCCTCCGCCGAGCTCGCCACGCTCTGGTCGCCCGAGCAGAAGGTGAGGCTGGAGCGCCGGCTCTGGCTCGCCGTGCTGCGGGCCCAGAAGGACCTCGGGATCGAGGTGCCCGACGCGGCGATCGCCGACTACGAGCGGGTGCTCGACACCGTCGACCTGGCCTCGATCGCCGAACGCGAGAAGGTCACCCGGCACGACGTGAAGGCGCGGATCGAGGAGTTCAACGACCTCGCCGGGCACGAGCACGTGCACAAGGGGATGACCTCCCGCGACCTCACCGAGAACGTCGAGCAGCTGCAGATCCGGCTCTCGCTGGAGCTGGTGCGCGACCGCACGGTGGCCGTGCTCGCCCGCCTGGGCAAGCTGGCCGGCGAGTACGGCGAGCTGGTCATGGCCGGCCGCTCGCACAACGTGGCCGCGCAGGCCACCACCCTCGGCAAGCGGTTCGCCACCGCCGCCGACGAGCTGCTCGTCGCGTACGGCCGGGTGGAGGAGCTGCTGGGCCGCTACCCGCTGCGCGGCATCAAGGGCCCGGTCGGCACCGCCCAGGACATGCTGGACCTGCTCGGCGGCGACGCGGACGGGCTGGCGGAGCTGGAGCGGCGGATCGCCGGGCACCTGGGCTTCTCGCAGGCGTTCACGAGCGTCGGCCAGGTCTACCCGCGCTCGCTCGACTACGAGGTCGTCACCGCGCTGGTGCAGCTGGCCGCCGCGCCGTCGTCGCTGGCGAAGACGATCCGGCTGATGGCCGGGCACGAGCTGGTGACCGAGGGCTTCAAGCCGGGCCAGGTCGGCTCGTCCGCCATGCCGCACAAGATGAACACCCGCTCCTGCGAGCGCGTCAACGGCCTGATGGTGATCCTGCGCGGTTACGCCTCGATGACCGGCGAGCTGGCCGGCGACCAGTGGAACGAGGGCGACGTGTCCTGCTCGGTGGTGCGCCGGGTCGCGCTGCCGGACGCGTTCTTCGCGCTCGACGGCCTGCTGGAGACGTTCCTGACGGTGCTCGACGAGTTCGGCGCCTTCCCGGCGGTCGTGGCCCGGGAGCTGGACCGCTACCTGCCGTTCCTCGCCACCACCAAGGTGCTGATGGGCGCCGTGCGCGCGGGTGTCGGCCGCGAGGTCGCGCACGAGGCGATCAAGGAGAACGCCGTCGCCACCGCCCTCGCCATGCGGGAGCGGGGCGCCGAGCGCAACGACCTCCTCGACAAGCTCGCCGCCGACGAGCGGCTGCCGCTCGGCCGGGCCGAACTGGAGGCGCTGATGGCGGACAAGCTGTCCTTCACCGGTGCCGCGGGCGACCAGGTCGCCGCCGTCGTGGGCCGCGTCGACGAGATCGTCAAGCAGCACCCGGCGGCCGCCGGCTACACCCCCGGGGCGATCCTCTGACGCGCTTCACCCAGGAGGAGCTGGAGGCCGCCCGCGACCGCCTCGTACCGGATGTGGTCGCGGACGGCCTGCGCGTGCTGTTCTGCGGCATCAACCCCGGTCTGACGACGGCCGCGACCGGCCACCACTTCGCCCGCCCCGGCAACCGCTTCTGGCCGGCCCTGCACCGCTCCGGTTTCACGCCCCGGCAGCTGCTGCCGTCCGAGCAGCGGGAGCTGCCGTCGTACGGGCTCGGCATCACCAACGTCGTGGCGCGGGCGACCGCGCGGGCCGACGAGCTGGGCGCCGAGGAGTACCGGGAGGGCGGGCGGCTGCTCGCCCTGAAGGTGGCCCGGCTGCGGCCGCGGTGGCTGGCCGTGCTGGGCGTCACCGCGTACCGCGCGGCGTTCGACGACAGGAAGGCGCGGGTCGGCCCGCAGGAGCGGACCATCGGCGGCACCCGCGTGTGGGTGCTGCCCAATCCCAGTGGGCTGAACGCGCACTGGACGCCGGCGACGCTGGCGGAGGAGTTCGGACGGCTGCGGGAGGCCGCGGCCGAGGAGTGACGGCCGGCGGTCAGGGCGGAGCGGTTTCCGTGACCACCGCCAGCAGCTGGATCCCGTCGGCCGGGCCCCGGTCGGCGACCGCCACGGCGACCCAGCGTCCGGTTCCCTGCACCTCCCACACCCAAGCCACGCCGGCACGGGCGCCGAGCCAGGCCCACGGCTCGGGTGTCTCCCCCCGCCCGGTGCGCGGATCCCAGGGATCGGTGTCCCCCCAGCGGGACGCCAGCACCTCGTACACGGCGTCGCGGTCCTTCTCGAACCGGTCCACCGTGACCGCCCGCCGCGCGGGACCGCCGCCCGGCCCGTCATCGGCCTCCAGTACGGCGACATGGTGGCCCGGTCCCCCGAAGCCGACGTCCGACGGACCGTGCTCCGCCGGGAAGGGACGGAAGCACAGCTCGTCGATGAGGGCGATGTGCCGGGCGATGTTCATCGGGTCCAGTAAACCCGCCACCGCCGGCGATCGGCGGGGCGGCGGCCGACTTCCGGTCAGGCGTCCCGGCGGCGCAGGCTCCACGCCCCGGCCCCCAGCGCGGCGGCCGTCCACAGCGCGGTCACCATGAGTCCCGACCAGGGGCCCAGTGTTCCGTCGTGGGTCTCGTACAGGACCACCTGTCCGGCCCGGTCGGGCATGAACTCGACGACGGTGCCGGCCGCGTCGCCGATCACGAAGGACACGACGAGGAGGAAGGGGATCAGCACGGACAGCGTGGCCACTGCGCTGCGCAGCAGGGTCGCCAGGCCCGCGGCGAACAGGGACATCAGCGTGAGGTGGACGGCGCAGCCCACGACGCCCCGGATCTGCTCGGCCGGGGTGAGACCGCTCGCCGCCGGGCCGAGCCCCGCCCGCGCCACGAGGAGAGCGGCCAGGGCGGTCGGCAGGCTCACGACCAGCACGGGGACGGCGATCGCCGTGGCCTTCGCGGCGAACCAGCGTCCGCGCCGCGGGACCGCGGCCAGCGAGAGCCGCAGGGCGCCGTTGTGATACTCCGCCGACACGGCCATGGCGCCGAAGGCGAGGGCGGCGATCTGTCCCAGTGTGACACCGGACAGGGCCGTGAACAGCGGGTCCAGGTCGGGGTCCGACGTGCCGCCCGTCCCGGCGATCGCGGAGAACGCCGTGGTGGCGGCGAACAGCGCGAGCAGGGCTCCCGGGAGCGAGCGGACGGTGCGGATCTTCAGCCACTCGGCGTGGAACACGGGTGCGAACTGCATGGTCAGGCCTCCTGGGGCCGCGTGGCGAACTCGGTCTCGGCGGCGGTCAGGTCCAGATAGGCCTGTTCCAGCGTGCCCTCGTCCGCGGTGAGTTCGAGGAGCGGCACCCCGGCTGCGGAGGCGAGGCGTCCGATGTCGTCCACGCGCGCGTCCGGCACGGTCCAGTGGCCGTCGGGGTGTTCCACGGCGTCGTGGCCGTGCCCGGCGAGGACGTTCCCGAGGGCGGTGGGGTCGGAGGTGCGGACGCGGACGGCGGGGCGCACGCGCGCGTCGATGAACTCCCGCATCGGGGTGTCGGCCAGCAGCCGGCCCCGCCCGAGGACGACGAGGTGGTCGGCGAAGGAGGCGGTCTCGTTCATCAGGTGGCTGGAGACCAGGACGGTCCGCCCCTCGTCCGCGAGCCGGCGCAGCAGGGTGCGGATCCACACGATGCCTTCCGGGTCGAGGCCGTTGGAGGGCTCGTCCAGCATGATCACCTCCGGGTCCCCGAGCAGCGCGGCGGCGATGCCCAGCCGCTGGCGCATGCCCAGGGAGTAGGTCCGCACCCGGCGGCGCCCGGCCGGGCCCAGACCGGTCTCCTCCAGCATCTCGTCGACCCGGCGGTCCGGGATCCGGTGGCTCGCGGCCAGGACGCGCAGGTGGTCGCGGCCGGTGCGGGAGCCGTGCGCGGCCTGCGCGTCGAGCAGGGCGCCGACCCGGCGCAGGGGTTCTCGGAGGGTGGCGTAGGGGCGGCCGCCGACGGTGGCGGAGCCGGACGTGGGGTGGTCGAGGCCGAGCACCAGGCGCATGGTGGTCGACTTGCCGGCGCCGTTGGGGCCGAGGAACCCGGTGACACGGCCGGGCAGGACGCGGAAGGCGAGGTGGTCCACGGCCCGCCGGGCGCCGTACTCCTTGGTGAGGTCCTGGACGTCGATGCTGGTCATGGCAGCAGCGTGACGGCTCGTACGGGGGCGGGTCCTCCCCCGCCGGTGGAGATCGTCTCCCCCGTACGGGGGAGGCGGGTCGTCGGTGGGCGCTGACACGATGACGGCATGGTCCGCTTGCTGCGCCCGTTCGCACGGGCGGTGACGTACACACGGTGGCTGCATCTGTTCATCGCCGCCGTGTGGCCGACCGTGTGGATACTCGTCGTCGACTCCTGGGTGCCGGCGTCGGTGGGAGTGCTGGCACTGGTCGGACTGGTGCCGACGATGCGGACGGTGGAGGGCGTGCAGGCCGCCGGGCTGCTCCTCGGGCAGCGGTACGGCGCACAGGACGCGGAGATCGTGCCGACGCCGTCCGCGACCTGGGCCGATCGCGGGCGGACCGTGGTGTGGCTCCAGTGCCGGCTGCTCCTCGGCTGTGCGGTCTCGTTCCTGACCGTCCATCTCCCCATGCTCGCCGTGGACCTGGCGAACACGGCCCGCGGAGGCCCGGCGGACCCCTCGACGTTCGTGCGGGTGTCCGGGCACCACTGGTGGCACATGCTGCTGGTTCCTCTTCCGCTGCTCGTCCTCGCCGCGGTGGTCGTGGCGGCGGGCGGTCTGATGACCGCCCTCGCCCGGCCGCTGCTCGGCCCGTCCCCGGCCGAGCGCCTGGCCGCGCTCGAGGCCCGCACCGACCGGCTGCTGGAACGCAACCGCATCGCGCACGAGCTGCACGACTCGATCGGCCACGCCCTCACCGTCGCGGTGGTGCAGGCCGGCGCCGCGCGGACGGCGGGCGATCCCGGTTTCACCGACCGGGCGCTGGCCGCGATCGAGGAGACCGGCCGGGCGGCGCTGGAGGACCTGGAGCGGGTCCTCGGCGTCCTGCGGGAACCCGACAAGCCCGTCAGCAGCCGGCCGACGCTCGTGGACGCGGACCGGCTGCTGGAGTCCGCCCGCGCCTCGGGTGCGAAGGTCGACGCGGACGTGACCGGTCCCCTGGACACCGTGCCGGGGCCGGTGTCCCGCGAGGGCTACCGCATCCTGCAGGAGTCACTGACCAACGCGCTGCGGCACGCGGGGGCGGTTCCCGTGAGGGTCGGGGTGCGGGTGGCCGGCGGCACCCTGCTGCTGGAGGTCCGCAACCCGCTGACCGAGGCGGTACCCGGTCCCGGGCGCGGCAGCGGACTGCGCGGCATACGCGAGCGCGCGGCACTGCTGGGCGGCCGGGCGTGGACGGGCCCCGACGAGGGCGACTGGCGGGTGCGCGTCGAGCTGCCGACGGGCTGATCTAGGCTGGCCGGGTGCCGGTCACCGTTCTGCTCGTCGACGACGAACCCCTCGTACGCGCCGGTCTGCGGGCCGTGTTGGAGGCGCAGCCGGACATCGAGGTGGTCGGGGAGGCGGCCGACGGTGCGGCGGTCGTCCCACTCGTGCGGCGGCTGCGGCCGGACGTGGTCGCCATGGACGTGCGCATGCCGCTGCTGGACGGGATCGAGGCCACGCGCGCGCTGCTGCGGTCGGTCGACGCGCCACCGAAGATCCTCGTCGTGACGACGTTCGAGAACGACGAGTACGTGTACGGGGCGCTGCGCGCGGGCGCCGACGGGTTCCTGCTGAAGCGGGCGCGGCCCGCGGAGATCGTGCACGCGGTGCGGCTGGTCGCCGAGGGCGAGTCGCTGCTGTTCCCCGCCTCGGTGCGGCGGCTGGCCGCCGAGTACGGGGACGGGAGCGGAAACCGCGCGGCGCGCGCCGTGCTGGAGCGGGCGCGGCTGACCGAGCGCGAGGGGGAGGTGCTGCGGCTGATGGCGCGGGGCCTGACGAACGCGGAGATGGCGGCGCGGCTGGTGGTGGGGACGGAGACCGTGAAGTCCCATGTGAGCGCCGTACTGGCGAAGCTGGGGGTACGGGACCGGACCCAGGCGGTGATCGCCGCCTACGAGTCGGGCTTCGTGGCGCCGGGCTGAACCGCGTCCCCGGGACGGCCGCGCCCGGAGGTCGCCGGGGTCCGCCGCGCCGAGTACGATCCGCCCAACACGCGCACGAGCTGGGAGGACGGACGGTGGGTCGGCTGACCGGCGGGGCCCCCTCGCTGCTGCGAAGGATCAACTCCGCGGTGGTGCTGCACGCGTTGCGGGCGACGGACTGCGCGACGCTGACCGAGGTGACCCGGGTGACGGGGCTGTCCCGGCCGACCGTCGAGGGCGTCGTGGAGGGGCTCATCGAGGCGGGCCTCGTCGTGGAGGCGGCGGCCGAGGAGGGGGCCGCGCGGCGGCAGGGACGGCCGGCGCGGCGGTTCCGGTTCCGGGCGGAGGCCGGGCATCTGCTCGGCCTGGAGATCGGCGCGCACCGGATGACCGCGCTGCTGGCCGATCTGGACGGCCGGGTGATCGGCGCGCAGGCCCGGGACGTCGACGAGACCGCCGACGCCGACGAGCGGCTGGAGCGGTTGCGCACGGCCGTCGCGGATCTGCTGCGGCGGGCCGGTGTCCCGCGCGGCTCACTGCGCGCCGTGGGCGTGGGCACGCCGGGGATCGTGGAGACGGACGGCACGGTGCGGCTGGGCACGGCGCTGCCCGGCTGGACGGGGCTCGGCCTCGGCGAGCGGCTGAGCCGGTCCTTCAAGTGTCCGGTGCTGGTGGAGAACGACGCCAACGCGGCCGTCGTCGCCGAGCACTGGAAGGGCGCCGCCCGGGAGAGCGACGACGTGGTGTTCGTGCTGGCCGGGCTGAGTCCGGGGGCCGGCTCGCTGATCGGCGGGCGGCTGCACCGGGGGTACGGCGGGGCGGCCGGCGAGATCGGGGCACTGCATCTGCTGGGCCGGGAAGCGACCCCCGAAACCCTGCTGTCCACCACTGACGAGCCGCTGCACCCGCTGGACGAGCAGGCCGTCGCGGATGTCTTCGCCCAGGCCCGCGGGGGCGACCAGCGGGCGCTGGCGGCCATGGACCGGTTCCTCCGCCGGCTCGTCCACGACGTGGCGGCGCTGGTGCTGGCCCTCGACCCGGAGCTGGTCGTGATCGGCGGCTGGGCGGCCGGCCTGGACGGCGTCCTGGAACCGCTGCGCCGCGAACTGGCCCGCTACTGCCTGCGTCCGCCGAGGGTCGTTCTGTCCCACCTCGGCGAGGCGGCGGTCGCCACCGGCGCGGTCCGTCTCGCCCTCGACCACGTGGAGGAGCAGCTCTTCGCGGTGGAGGGCACGGTGACCGCGCGCCGCTAGCGGGACCGCCTTGCGCGCGGGCGCGGAGCGGCACGGGCGCCTCCGGGGCGGGCGCGCCGCCCCGCGGCGAGGGCGCGCCCGGCCGGCCGGGGTGAGGGCGCGAGCGCGTTTCCGCGGGCCGACGCGGTGTCAGGACGCGTGGCGTTCCGGGCCGTGGTGGATCTCGACGCCGCCGGAGTCGCCGAAGGTCAGACGGCAGGTGTCCGCGCGGTACGTGGCCACGGAGAGCGCGGCGGTGCGGCCGCGGGCGATGAAGCGGGTGGTGACGACGAGGACGGGCGCACCGGGCAGACGGTCCAGTTCGCGCGCGTCGTCCGCGCGGGCGGAGCCGAGCTCCACCGCGTTCTCCTGCCGCTCCAGCTCCAGGCGCTGCAGTTCCCGCAGCACCGCACGCGCGCGTGCGGTGCCGGACGGCGCGTCGATGCCGGACAGGTCCGGTACCGAGTGCGCCGGGATGTAAAGGAGTTCGGCGGCGACGGGCTGGCCGCGGGAGACGCGGGAGCGCCGCACGACGTGCACGGACTCGTCGCGGCCGGTCACCAGCGTCTCGGCGACGGCGGCGGGCGGCACCTCGAGCGCGCAGTCGAGGGTCTGCCAGGCGTCGTGCGGCCCGCCGGGCCAGGCGTGCTGTGCCGTGCCGACGGACACGCCCATGCGCGGCGGGGCGACCGTGGTGCCCACGCCGCGGCGGCGCTGCAGCCTGCCTTCGAGTTCGAGTTGTTCCAGGGCCTGCCGGAGTGTGGCGCGGGCGACACCGAAGCGGGCGGCGAGGTCGCGCTCGTTGGGCAGGATCTCGCCCACCGAGAACTCCGAGTCCAGCGCCTCGCTGAGCACGGTCCTGAGGTGCCAGTACTTCGGTTCCGGCACCGTTTCCAGCTGCGTGGTCCCCACCCTGTCCTCCACGATCGCCGTGTCCGGCCGCGTTTAGCGCCCTTGTTTATTAAAGGTTGTTTCACTTATCTGCGACCATAAGGCGCCCCTCACCCTTGGTCAAGACCAATCGGGCACGACGGCGGGCCCCCGGAGGCACGCCGGGCGCTCCGGTGCGAGGGCTCCTGCCGGGCCGCGGCGAGCGGACGCGGCGTGTCGGGGTCACGGCCCCGTCCCGACCGACCGGCGGGACACGCCGACCGGGGGGCTACCCGTCGGTAGCAATTGCTGACAAGCTGTCCACGGCGTCGGGCGACGTCCGTTCCCGCGAGTCCCAGACGAGGAGCACCTTCATGTCCGCGACCGTCTCCTTCGAGGTCACCTCTCCCCTCGGCCCGCAGACCGTGACCCTGTCCTACGCGCGCGTGGGCCGCGGTGAACCGCTGCTCCTGCTGCACGGCATCGGCCACCACCGCCAGGCCTGGGACCCGGTGGTGGACATCCTGGCGACCGAGCGCGAGGTGATCGCCGTGGACCTGCCGGGCTTCGGCGCCTCCCCGTCGCTGCCCGACGGCCTCGCCCACGACCTGCCGACCATGAACGCCGCCCTGGGCGCCCTGTGCGAGGAGCTGGAGCTCGGCCGGCCGCACGTCGCGGGCAACTCGCTCGGCGGCCTGCTGGCCCTGGAGCTCGGCCGCGAACGGCTCGTGCGGTCCGTCACCGCCCTGTCCCCGGCGGGTTTCTGGACCCGGGCGGAGCGGCGGTACGCCTTCGGCGTGCTGATCGGCATGCGGCGCGTCGCGGAGCGGATGCCGCTCCCGCTGGTCGAGCGCCTCGCCCGCTCCGCGGTCGGCCGGGCGGCGCTGACCAGCACCATCTACGCCCGTCCGGGGCGCCGTTCCCCCGAGGCGGTGGTCGCCGAGACGCTCGCCCTCGCCGGGGCCACGGGCTTCACCGAGACCCTCCGCGCGGGCACCGCCGTACGGTTCACCGACGACGTGCCCGGCATCCCCGTGACCGTCGCCTGGGGCGCCCGGGACCGGATCCTGATCCCCCGGCAGGGCATCCGCGCCAAGCGGATCATCCCCCGGGCCCGGCTGGTCCGACTGCCCGGCTGCGGCCACGTCCCGATGAACGACGACCCGGCGCTGGTCGCGCGCGTCATCCTCGACGGCAGCCGCTGAGGGCGGGGCCGCACGGAGGCGTCCCGCGGCCCGGACACGCCTAGGGTGGTCCTGTCATGACGTCACCGCAGACCGGCCCCGAGGGGCCCGCCGCCTCCTCCGCCTGGGAGTTGCTGCTGCCGGCCGCCGCCGCACCGCCACGCGCGCGGGGCCGTTCGCTGCAGGCCGCGTTGCGCGAGGCGGTGCGGTCGGGGCGGCTCGCGCCGGGGACCCGGCTGCCCTCCAGCCGTGACCTGGCCGCCGACCTCGGCGTGTCGCGCGGGCTGATCACGGAGGCGTACGAGCAGCTGACGGCGGAGGGCTACCTGCGCTCCGGCCGGGGCTCCGGGACGTGGGTGGGAGCGGCGGTGCGGGCCGCCCGCCCGCACGCCCGCGACCTCGCCCCGCGCACCCCCGGCGCCCGCGTGGACTTCGTCCCCGGCACACCCGACCTGTCGCTGTTCCCCCGCGCGGCGTGGGCGGCGGCGCAGCGCGGCGTGCTCGCGGACCTTCCGCACCAGGAGCTGGGCTACCCCGATCCGCGCGGGCTGCCCCGGCTGCGTACGGCACTGGCCGGGCTGCTCGCGCGGCGCCGGGGCGTGGTGGCCGACCCCGAGCGGATCGTGGTGGTCTCCGGGGTGGCGCAGGCGTCGGCGCTGCTCGGGTCCGCCCTCCACGCGCGCGGGGTGCGCGCCGTCGCCGTGGAGGACCCCGGCAGTCCGCAGCACGCGTCCCTGTACGCCGCCGCCGGGGTCACCGCCGTACCCGTGCCGGTGGACGGCGAGGGGCTCGCGATGGAGCCGCTGCGGGCCTCGGGGGCGCGGGCGGCCGTCGTGACGCCGGCGCACCAGTTCCCCACCGGCATCGCGTACTCCGCGCGGCGCCGGACCGAACTGCTCGACTGGGCGCGGTCCGTGGACGGGATCCTCCTGGAGGACGACTACGACGGCGACTTCCGCTACGACCGGGCGCCCGTCGGCGCCCTCCAGGGGCTCGACCCCGAGCACGTGGCCTACACCGGCTCGGTCAGCAAGTCCCTCGCCCCGGGGCTGCGGCTCGGCTGGCTGCTGGTGCCGCGGGGGTGGGCCGAGGAGGTGGTGGAACGCAAGCGCACCATGGATCTCGGCCATCCCGCCCTGGACCAGGCGCTGTTCGCCCGGTTCCTGGAACGCGGCGACTACGACCGTCAGCTGCGCCGCTGCCAGCGCGCCTACCGCGAGCGGCGCGACGCCCTGGTCGCCGCCCTCGGGGAGCACTTCCCGGGCGCCGGGGTGTCCGGGATCGCGGCGGGACTGCACGTCATCGTCACGCTGCCCGAGCGCTACGGGCCGCGGGAGCGTTTCCTCGCACGTGTGGCGGAGGCCGGTGTGGCGGTGCGCCCGCTCGCGGACCACGCGCACGGCGGGGCGCCCGAGGAGGACGTACGGCTCGTGCTGGGCTACGCGCACGTGGCGCCCGCGCGGATCCACGAGGGTGTGCGCCTGATGGCAAAGGCCGCTGCCCGGTAGCCGCCCGCTCCCCCGCCCGCGCGAGTTGTTCACCCGGGGTTCGCGTGCGCGCCGCGCCGCCCGCGTAGGTGTGGTCGCACACACTGGCCGGATCCCGTCCCTGGAGGCGCATCCATGTCACACCGTCCGCTCCCCGGCCGTCGCACCGTTCTGCGCGGCTCGCTCGCGGCCTCGGCGGCCCTGACCCTGCCCACCGCGCTCGCGGCGCCCGCCTTCGCCCGCTCGGGGCGTCCGCGGGCCGAGTGGGGCGTGCAGACCGGCGACGTCACCCGTGACTCGGGGCTGGTGTGGGTGCGCTCCGACCGTCCGGCGCGGATGATCGTCGAGACGTCGGCGACCGAGTCGTTCCGTCACCCGCGCCGATGGCACGGTCCGCTGCTCGGCGCGGACACCGACTTCACCGGCACGACCCGGCTGCGCGGGCTGCCGTCCGGGGAGCAGGTCCACTACCGGGTGCTGCTCGCCGACCCCGACGACCCGCGCCGCACCGGTGAGCCGGTCACCGGCACGTTCCGCACGGTCTCCGCCCGGCGCCGGGACGGCGTGCGGTTCCTGTGGTCGGGGGACCTGGCGGGCCAGGGCTGGGGCATCAACCCCGACATCGGCGGTTACCGCATCTTCGACGCGATGGCGCGCCTGGACCCCGACTTCTTCCTGTTCAGCGGCGACACCGTCTACGCCGACGGGCCCGTCTCCGCGACCGCCGCCCTGCCGGACGGCGGTGTCTGGCGGAACGTCACCACCGAGGAGAAGGCCAAGGTCGCCGAGACCCTGGCCGAGTTCCGGGGCAACTTCCGCTACAACCTGCTCGACGAGAACCTGCGCCGGTTCAACGCCCAGGTGCCGTCCATCGTGCAGTGGGACGACCACGAGGTGCGCAACAACTGGTACCCGGGCCAGCGGATCGCGGAGACGGACGCCCGGTACACGGAGAAGAGCGTCGACGTGCTGGCGGCCCGGGCGCGGCGCGCGTTCGGCGAGTACTTCCCGATGTCCACGCTGCGGCCGGGCGCCCGGGAGGGCCGGGTG
Source organism: Streptomyces caelestis (assembly GCF_001279005.1). Taxonomy (GTDB): domain Bacteria; phylum Actinomycetota; class Actinomycetes; order Streptomycetales; family Streptomycetaceae; genus Streptomyces; species Streptomyces heliomycini. Next base: position 25,431 of record NZ_LGCN01000196.1, on the reverse strand, counting down.
TACCGGGTGCTGCGGCAGGGTCCGCTGCTCGACGTGTTCGTGCTGGACATGCGGACGTACCGGAACGCCAACTCCTCCGGCGACCAGGCCGTGGACCCGCAGGGCATCCTCGGGCGGGAGCAACTGGAATGGCTGAAGCGGGAGCTGGCGCGGTCGCGGGCGGTGTGGAAGGTGATCGCCGCCGACATGCCGATCGGACTCGTCGTGCCCGACACGACCGAGGGCGCGCGACACGTCGAGGCGGTGGCCCAGGGCGACCCGGGGGCGCCGCTGGGGCGGGAGCTGCAGATCGCGGAGCTGCTGCGGTTCGTCAAGCACCGGCGGATCACCGGCACGGTGTGGCTGACGGCCGACGTGCACCACACCTCGGCGCAGCACTACCAGCCCTCGCGGGCCGCGTTCGACGACTTCGAGCCGTTCTGGGAGTTCGTCTCCGGTCCGCTGAACGCGGGCGCCTTCCCGGCAAGCGCGCTCGACGGCACCTTCGGCCCCGAGCGGGTGTGGGTGAAGGCGCCGAGCGCCTCGAACGTCTCGCCCGCCGGCGGCTACCAGTTCTTCGGCGAGGTCGACATCGACGGCGGCAGCGGCGAGTTGACGGTGCGGATGCGGGAGCAGGACGGCACCGTGCTGTTCACGAAGACGCTGCGGCCGGGCCTGGTCGGTCAGTAAATCAACAAAACGGGCAGAAGCGCGCTTTACCCATCAGTCACAGTACGTTCGTGATCACGAAACACGATTCCTTCACAGTGACTGTATGAGTCGAGACATGTCTGACGTGACGAACACCCGAAACGGCGGGCCCGTGCACCGCCGGTGGAACCCCGCCGAGCTCACCGCGCGGTGCGCGGCCGCCTTCCACGCGTGGTGGGCACGGCGCCACGGCCACGCGCCGCCGGCGCACGATACCGGCGGCGCCCGGCCGCCCTCCACCGCGGCCGGCGGCAGCGTGCTGTGGCGGATGCGGACGACGGTGAAGGACGAACCGGGCGCGCTGGCCACGCTCTGCACGGCGCTGGCCGGGCTGCGGGTCGACATCCTGAGCCTGCAGACGCACCCGCTGGGCGAGGACACCGTCGACGAGTTCCTGCTGCGCGCCCCGGAGGGAACGGACCTCGTCGCCGCCGTGTCGCTCGCCGGGGGCACGGACACCTGGACCGAGCGGGCCGACGCCCACGATCTGGTGGACGCGCCGACCCGGGTCCTGGGACTGGCCGCCCGTACCGCCCAGGACGCGGCCGAACTGCCGCTCGCGCTGCGCCAGTTGCTGGGCCGGTGCACGATCCGCTCCCGGCCCGCCACCTCCAGGGGCGGCCGGCCGGTCCCCGAGGAGGGCCTCCTGGAGGACACCGTGATCCGGCTGCGCGCCCCGGAGGGCGGGGTGATCACCGTGGAACGGCCGTACCTGCCGTTCACGCCCACCGAGTTCGCCCGCGCCCGCGCGCTGGTGGAACTGGACGCCCGGCTCGGTCCGCGCATCCCGCGCGGCCGTGACGTCCTCACGCTGCCGGAAGGCGGCGCCATCTCCGTGCGCCGCGCGGACACCGGCGATCTGGCGGCCGCGCGGGAGATGCACGAGCGGTGCTCCGGCGAGACCCTGCGCATGCGGTACCACGGGCCGGTCGGCGACGCGGACCGCTATCTGAACCACCTGCTCAGCCCGCGCTTCGGCCGCACGCTCGCCGCGCAGACCGCCTCGGGCCGCGTCGTCGGCCTCGGTCATCTGCTGTGGGACGGCGACGAGACCGAGGTCGCGCTGGTCGTGGAGGACGCCTGGCAGCGCCGGGGCATCGGCGCCGAGCTGCTCACCCGGCTGGTGGCGATGGCGGCCGAGGACGGCTGCGCCCAGGTGTACGCCGTGACACAGGCGTCCAACACCGGCATGGTCGCCGCGATGCGCGGCCTGGGGCTGCCGCTCGACTACCAGATCGAGGAGGGCACGCTGGTCATCACGGCCCGCCTGGACGCCGTGGCGGGCCGCGGCGGGCCCGGGGAGCGGGAGCACGGCGAGCGGATCGGCCGGTCGTAGCCCCTCGCGGGCGGACACGCGCCGCCGGCGCCGCGCCCGGGCACGCGGCCGTGTCCGCCGCCCGGCCGCGGCGCGAGGGCCACGGCGCGCCGGACGGCGCGGACAGCCGGGGAAGGGCCCGGCGGAGCGATCCGCCGGGCCGTTCCCCGTGCGCCCGGCCTCAGCCCCGGGCCGACGCCTTCGGGCGTTCGGGCGTCCCGGCCCGCTCCCCCAGGGCCGTGTCCAGATCGGCCCACAGGTCCTCGACGTCCTCCAGGCCGACCGAGAGCCTCAGCAGCCGGTCGCTCACCCCGGCGTCCCTGCGGTCGCCGGCGTCCACGATGCGGTGGCTGATGGAGGCCGGGTGCTGGATGAGGGAGTCCACGCTGCCCAGGCTGACGGCCGGGGTGATCAGGCGTACGCCGGCGATCACCTCGTGCGGGTCCCCGTGCACCTCGAAGGAGACCATCGCCCCGCCGATGCGCGGGTAGTGGACCCGGGCCACGCGCGGATCGGCGGCGAGCCGGCCGGCGAGTTCGGCGGCGCTCGCGGACGCGGCCCGCACCCGTACCGGCAGGGTCGACAGACCGCGCAGCAGCAGGTAGCCGGCCAGCGGGTGCAGCACGCCGCCCGTGGCGAACCGCACCTGGCGCAGCCGCCCGGCGAACTCCTCGTCGCAGGCCACCACGCCAGCCAGTACGTCCCCGTGTCCGCCGAGGTACTTGGTGGCGCTGTGCAGCACCAGCCGCGCCCCGTGCTCGGCCGGGTGCTGGAGGACCGGCGTGGCGAAGGTGTTGTCGACGAGCAGCGGCACCGAGCCGCAGGCGTGGGCGACGGCCCGCAGGTCGATCTCGGCGAGCGTGGGGTTGGCCGGGGTCTCCACGAGCACCAGGCCGGTGTCGGGGCGCAGCGCGTCGGCGACCCCGGCCGGGTCGGTCCAGGTCACCTCGGAGCCGAGCAGTCCGGCGGTCAGCAGGTGATCACTGCACCCGTACAGGGGACGTACGGCGACGACGTGCCGCAGCCCCATCGAGCCGCGGACCAGCAGGACGGCGCTGAGCGCGGCCATGCCACTGGCGAACGCGACCGCCGCCCCGGTGCCTTCGAGCCGGGCCAGGGCGGTCTCGAAGCGGGCGACGGTCGGGTTGCCGAGCCGTCCGTAGACGGGCGGGCCCTCCGGCTCGGCCCCGGTGGCGGCGAAGGCGTCGATGCGGGCCGCCTCGGCGCGGCTGTCGTACGAGGGGTAGGTGGTCGACAGGTCGATCGGCGGGGCGTGCAGTCCCAGTCCGGCGAGGTCGTCGCGGCCTGCGTGCACGGCCTCGGTGGCGAGTGCGCGTGGGGTGCGTCGCGTGTCCATGCCCAAGTCCATGAGGGAAGGGTGAACACCGAACGGGTCTTGGGAGCCATTCCCCGTGCTACGTTCGGCCGATGGCCGAATCTGTCGTACTGGATCCGGTGGACCTCCACCTGCTGCGGCTGTTGCAGAACGACGCCCGGACGACGTACCGGGATCTCGCCGCACAGGTCGGGGTCGCGCCGTCGACCTGTCTGGACCGGGTGACCCGGCTGCGCCGCTGTGGCGTGATCCTCGGGCACCGGCTGGAGCTGGACCCCGCCAAGCTGGGGCGCGGGCTCCAGGCCCTGCTGTCGGTGCAGGTCAGACCGCACCGGCGGGAGCTGGTGGGGCCGTTCGTGGAGCGGATCCGGGCGCTGCCGGAGTCGCTGACCGTGTTCCACCTGACCGGCCCCGACGACTACCTGGTGCACGTCGCGGTCGCGGACATGGCGGACCTGCAACGGCTGGTGCTCGACGAGTTCACCGCGCGGCGGGAGGTGGCCCGCGTGGAGACCCGGCTGATCTTCCAGCGGTGGGACTGCGGTCCCCTGCTGCCGCCTTCGCCCACAGCTCAAACCGGATGACGTGCGACGGGCCGCGTACCAGGATGGTCCGCATGTCTCAGACCAACAGCGCGCTTCCCCGTCAGGTCGCCGACACCTACGTCGACGAGCTCATCGCCCTCGACCCGGTCACCGGAACGTTCCTCGGGGTGAGGGAGAGCTCCCCCCGTCTGCCCGATCTCTCGCCCGCCGGGCAGGAGGCGCTCGCCGAGCTCCAGCGGGCCACGCTCGCACGGCTCGACGAGGCCGAGCGGCGGCCGGGCGCGGACAGCGACATCGAACGCCGCTGCGCCCGCCTGCTGCGCGAGCGGCTCACCGCGGAACTCGCCGTGCACGAGGCCGACGAGGGTCTGCGCGCGGTCGGCAACCTGGGCACGGTCGCGCATTCGGTGCGCGAGGTGTTCACCGTGACGCCGGCCGAGACGGAGGAGGACTGGGCGGCGATCGCCGAGCGGCTGCGCGCGGTCCCGGCCGCGCTGGCGGGCTACCGGGAGTCCCTCGCCCTCGGCCTGGAGCGCAAGCTGTACGCGGCTCCGCGCCCGACGGAGACGTTCACCGGACAGCTCGCCGAGTGGGCGGACACGGGTGAGGGCCGGGGCTGGTTCGAGGACTTCGCCGCGGCGGGACCGGACGCGCTGCGCACGGAACTGGACGAGGGCGCCCGCGCGGCGACCGCGGCCGTCGTGGAGCTGCGGGACTGGATGCGCGACGTGTACGCGCCGGCCGTCGAGGGCGCGCCGAACACGGTGGGCCGGGAGCGGTACGCCCGCTGGGCCCGCTACTACAACGGCACCGATCTCGATCTGGACGAGGCGTACGCGTACGGCTGGTCCGAGTACCACCGGCTGCTCGGCGAGATGAGGAAGGAGGCCGAGAAGATCCTGCCCGGCGCCGGGACGCCGTGGGTGGCGCTGGCGCACCTGGACGAGCACGGCCGGCACATCGAGGGCGTCGACGAGGTCCGCCGGTGGCTCCAGGGCCTGATGGACCGGGCGATCGACTCCCTGGACGGCACCCACTTCGACCTCGCCGAGCGGGTGCGGAAGGTGGAGTCGCGGATCGCCCCGCCGGGCAGCGCGGCGGCGCCGTACTACACGCCTCCGTCGGAGGACTTCTCCCGGCCCGGCTGCACCTGGCTGCCCACGATGGGCCTGACCCGCTTCCCGGTCTACGACCTGGTGTCGACCTGGTACCACGAGGGCGTGCCCGGCCATCACCTCCAGCTGGCGCAGTGGGTGCACGTGGCCGAGGACCTCTCCCGCTACCAGGCCTCCGTGGGCATGGTCAGCGCCAACGCCGAGGGCTGGGCGCTGTACGCGGAGCGGCTGATGGACGAGCTCGGTTTCCTCACGGACGCCGAGGAGCGGCTGGGCTACCTGGACGCGCAGATGATGCGGGCGGCCCGGGTCATCGTCGACATCGGCATGCACCTGGAGCTTCGGATCCCGGCGGACTCGCCGTTCCACCCGGGTGAGCGCTGGACGCCGGAGCTGGCCGAGGAGTTCTTCGGGGCGCACAGCAGCCGCCCGGCGGACTTCGTGGAGAGCGAGCTGACCCGCTATCTGACGATCCCGGGTCAGGCGATCGGCTACAAGCTCGGTGAGCGGGCGTGGCTGCTGGGCCGGGAGAACGCGCGCAAGCGGCACGGTGACGCCTTCGACCTCAAGGCGTGGCACATGGCCGCGCTGTCGCAGGGCTCGCTGGGTCTGGACGACCTGGTGGACGAGCTGTCGGCGCTGTGAGCCGGCTCAGCGCCGGAAGCCGCCCTCGGAGTCGATGACCTGACCGGTGATCCAGTCCGCCTCGTCCGTGGCCAGCCACGCGATGAGGCGGGCGGGGTCGTCGGGCATGCCCCAGCGGCCCGCGGGGAAGAGGGCGGCGATGGCGTCGTAGGTGTCGCCGGTCAGGTAGTCCGTGTCCACGGGGCCGGGGTTGACGGTGTTCACGGTGACCGCGTGCTCGGCCAGGGCGGTGGCCAGGGAGCGGGTGATGGAGGCGAGGGCGCCCTTCTGGAGGGCGTAGGCGATCTCGCCGGGCATGCCGCCGGCGATGTCCTGCCCGGAGGTCATCATCACCACGCGCCCGCCCGGGGTGCGCGGCGGCAGGGCGGCGCGGTGCCGGGCGTGGGCCTGGACGAGCAGCAGCACCGAGCGGGCGTCGACGGCCCAGTGCGCGTCGAGCATGGCGGCGTCGACGGTGTCGAGGTCGCCGTCGGAGCCGCTGAGGGCGTGGTTGGCGACGAGGATGTCGAGCCGTCCGCCGAGCGCCTCGGTCGCGCGGGCGTGCAGCTCGGCGGGGGCCGCGGGGTCGGTGAGGTCGCCGGGACCGGCGAGCACGGTCGCACCGGGGGCGCCGAGGGCGTCGCGCACGGAGGCGGTCACGTCCTCGGTCCGGTCGGCACCCCAGGGCATGGCGGCGTCGTGCGGCACGTGATGGTGCAGGTAGACGCTCGCCCCGTAGGCGGCGAGACGCCGGGCCACGGCATGACCGATGCCGCCGCGCCGGCTGGCCCCGGTGACCAGCGCGGTCCGGCCCCGCAGGGGCAGGGGGTCGCGGCGGAGTGTTTCGGGTGCGGGGTGCGGGAGCTTGGGCATGATCGTCCATCATGCGGGGCCGGGTGGGCCGGCGCACGCGAATATCGGCCGGACGACCCGCCCGCCCGGTGGTGCGGTCGCCACCGTGCTCCCGGCCCCGGCCCGTGCGCGCCGTGGCCGTCCGCGGTGTACGCGGACCGGGGCCGGCGGGGTTGCCCGCCCTGACGGCCGGACGCCGGTCAGGGCAGCGGGCGGAGCTGGACGAGGACCAGCCAGGTTTCCGGGCCCGGCTGGACCCGCGCCGCGCGGACCGCGTAGCGGCCCGCAGCGAGCGTGAGGCTCACCTGGTCGGTGCCCGTGGAGCCGGTGCCGGGCCAGGCCGCGTCGAACAGGACGACCGTGCCGGGCACCTTCCAGTGCACCTCGGGCTGCCACCGCGCGGTGTGCAGCGCGGCCGGGACGCTCGCCAGGAGTTCCGCCTCGGAGTCACCGGCGATCCAGCGGACGAGGGTGCCGTGCTCGGGGAGGAAGGCGGTCGCGGCGGGCTCGTCGCCCAGGACCAGGGCCGTCGCGTCGCCGACCGGGAGGAGTCCGAGGAGTCCGTCCACCTCGCAGGCCCGGTCATAGTCCGAGGCCGTCTCCTCGCCGTCGGCGCCCGTCCAGAACGGCAGCACCGCCTCCGGCACCGCGACGAGCGGACCGCCGCCCGACTCCACCCACTCGACCGTGCCCGGCTCCGCGTATCGCACCATGCGCAGAACCTACCGGGCCGACTCCCTTACCGGAACCGGGGGTTCAGCATCCGCAGTCGTCGGCACCCACGGGCGCCGTCAGCGGGTCGGGGGCACGGCGCTCCCGGCCCCGCCAGGTCTCGAACTCGAAGCCCTCGCGCACCCAGTACTCGAATCCGCCGAGCATCTCCTTGACCCGGTAGCCGAGTTCGGCGAGGGCGAGCGCGGCCCGGGTGGCGCCGTCGCAGCCGGGGCCCCAGCAGTACGTCACGACCGGGACCGACGGATCCAGGAGCCCGGCGGCCCGCTCCGGGACGAGCGCGGTGGGAAGGTGCACCGCGCCGGGGACATGTCCCTGGTCCCAGGCCTCGGTGGAACGGGAGTCCACCAGGACGAACCCGGGGTCCCCGCCGGCCGCGAGCGCGGCGGCCACGTCGGAGGCATCGGCGTGGAAGGCGAGGCTCGCGCGGAAGTGGGCGGCGGCCTCCGCCGGGGAGGCGGGGGCGACGCGCAGGACGGGATTCACGGTGGTGGTCGTCATGCGAGAGAAACTACGGCCGCGGGAGCCGGCCCTGAAGCGGAGAACCCCGGCCTTCACCTTGATCGGCCGGGGATTCCCCTGCTACTCCTCATACATGACCGCGTATTCCCCGGACGCCACCGACTGGCGCATCCTCGACGTCCTCCAGCGGGAGGGACGGGCCAGTTTCGCCGAACTCGCCCGTGCCGTCTCGATGTCCGCGAGCGCGGTCACCGAGAGGGTGCGCCGCTTGGAGGAGGCCGGGGTCATCCAGGGCTACACGGCGGTGGTGGACCCGGAACGGATCGGGCTGCCGATCCTGGCCTTCGTACGGCTGCGCTACCCGACCGGCAACTACAAGCCGTTCCACGACCTCGTCGCCGTGACGCCCGAGATCCTGGAGGCGCACCACGTGACGGGCGAGGACTGCTTCGTCATCAAGGTCGCCGCCCGTTCGATGCGGCACCTGGAGGAGGTGGCGGGCCGGATCGGCACGCTCGGCTCGGTGACCACCAGCGTCGTCTACTCCTCGCCGCTGCCGCGCCGCCCGCTGGGGCGCTGAGCCGGCCCTCAGCGGGTGCCGCGTCGGCGCAGCTCCGAACCCGAGCGTCCCTTCACGACCTCCAGCTGGGCGTGTATCCGGCGCCGCAGATCGCCGACGTGGCTGACGATGCCCACGCTGCGGTCGCGTTCGCGCAGGGAGTCCAGGACGTCCAGGACCTCGTCGAGGGCCTGGTCGTCGAGACTGCCGAAGCCCTCGTCGATGAAGAGGGTGTCCAGCCGGACCCCGCCCGCCTCGTCGGTGACGACGTCCGCGAGACCGAGCGCCAGGGCGAGCGAGGCGAAGAAGGTCTCGCCGCCCGAGAGGGTCGCGGTGTCGCGCTCCCGTCCGGTCCAGGCGTCGACGACGTGCAGTCCGAGTCCGCTGCGGCCGCGGCCGGTGCGGTCGTCGGAGTGGACGAGGGTGTACCGGCCGGACGACATGCGGTGCAGCCGTACGGTCGCGGCGGCGGCGACCTGTTCCAGGCGGGCGGCGAGGACGTACGACTCCAGGCGCATCTTCCGTTCGTTGTCCGCCGAGGTGCCCGCGGTGAGTCCGGCCATGCGGGCCACCCGCTCGTACTCCTCGCGCAGAGGGCCCAGCCGGCGCACCGAGGCGGCGGCCCGCGCGGAGAGCCGGTCGAGTTCGGCGCAGCGCCGGTCGGCGGCGTCCCGCGCGGAGGCCGCCTCACGCACCCTGCGGTCCGCGTCCTCGGCGGCCCGCTGCGCGGAGCCGAGGTCGGCGGGCGGCTGCTGTGCGGCGGCGACGGTCTCCGGCTCGGCGAGGACGGCCCGTACGGCGGCCTCCTCGTGCTGCCAGGCGTCCAGGCGCCGCTGGAGTTCGCGGTGGGCCGCGTCGTCGAGGAGGGCCTCGGCGGCGGCCTCCGGGGTGTCGAAGCCCGCGCGGAAGGCGGCGTCGGCGAGCCGGGCGTCGGCCTCCTTGAGCCGCTGGGCCGCTTCCTCGGCGGCGCGGGCGGTGTCGGCGGCGTCCGTGAGCAGCCCGACGCTCCGCTCCAGCTGCGCGGCGCGCGCGGCCACGCTGGGGGCGTCCCCCCGCGCCTGCGCCAACTCCTCCTCCAGCGCGGCGTGTTCCCGGTCCAGCCGCTCGCGGTGGCCCACGCGGGAGGCGGCCCGGACGGCCGCCTCGCGCTGGGCGGTGATCCGCAGCTCGTGCTCGTCCTCCGCGCGGCGCAGCCGCTCCTGCTCGGCGTGCAGCGCGGAGGCGGCGTCCCGCGCCTGCGCGTACTGCCGCTCCAACTCGTCCACCGCGCGGGAGAGCTGTTCGGTGGCGCCGTCCCCGGCCTCGGCGCTCGCGGCGGCCAGCGCCTCACGTACGGCGCCGAGCCGCCGCTCGGCCTCCGCGCGGTGGTCGTCGGCGCGCTGATGGTCGGCGAGGGCGCGTTCCTCCGTCTCGCGGTCGACGTGTCCGGCGACCTTGCGGGCGGGGGCGGGGTGTTCGGTGGCGCCGCAGACCGCGCAGGGTTCGCCGTCGGTGAGACCGGCGGCCAGTTCGGCGGCGATGCCGTTCAGCCGCTGTTCCTTGAGGTCGAGCCAGTGCTGCTTCGCCGCGAGCGCCCGCTCCCGGGCGGCGCGGGCCTGCTCCTCGGCCGTTCGCGTCTCTCCGGCCAGCCGGTCGCGCAGCCGCGCGGCGTTCAGCCGCTGCCGCGCGGGGTCGCGCAGCACGGCGAGTTCACGGGCCGTGGTCGCGGCCTGTTGAGCGGAGTCGATGCCGGCCTGCAGACCCGCGCGGGTCTCCTCCCAGTCCGCGAGCCAGGTCTCCGCGTCCTCCCGCGCCTCCTCGTCGGCACGTTCCTGGCGGTCCAGGTCGGCGCGCTCGCCGAGGAGCTCCGTCAGCCGCCGCTCGGCGCGGCGGGCCGACTCCAGTCCGCCCAGTTCCTCGGCGGCCCGGCGGGCGGCGGCCGCGAGCCCGGCCGCTCCCGCGTCCGCGAGGGCCGCCGGGAGCAGGGCACGCGCGCGCAGCTCGGCACCGGCCGCCCGTCCGTGCTCGGCCCCGGCGGAGTCCCGCAGCTCCAGGGCCGGGGCGACGGTCCCGGCCTTGCGGGCCCGCTCCATGCGGGCCCGCGCCTCCTGGTGGGCGCCGGACCGCTCCCGAAGCCGGTCCGCCCGCTCCCGTGCCTCGGCGAACCGCCTTTGCAGCCGGTCCCGTTCGCGTACGGCGTCCAGGGCGCGGCCGGCGTCGGCGAGGGCGGACTCGGCGGTGGCGAGGCGGCAGCGGGCGGCGGTGAGCTGTTCCCGCGCGGTGCTGCGGGCGACGGCGGCGGCGGACAGCACGGCCTCGGCCAGTCCCGGTTCACCGGGCGTCAGCTCGGGCGGCTCCATGGAGCCGCCCGCGGCCTGCTGCATCCGGTGCGCGTCGGCGAGCAGGTCGGCGTCGCCCTCGCGCACCCGGGACTCGGCGGCCCGTCGGCGTTCGGCGAGGCGCTTCTCCACGTCGGCGAAGCGACGGGTGTCGAAGAGGCGGCCCAGCAGCTTGCCGCGGGCCTCGGCGTCGGCACGCAGGAAGCGCGCGAAGTCGCCCTGGGGCAGCAGCACGACCTGGCAGAACTGCTCCCGGCTCATGCCGAGGAGCTGGGTGATCTCCTCGCCGATCTCCTGGTGCGAGCGGCTGAGGTCCTTCCAGGCGCCCGAGGCGGCGTCGCGTTCGCGCAGCCAGGTCTGGGCCTTGTCCAGCGTGGTGCCGGTGCCGCGCTTCTTGGGACGCTCCCAGGGCGGCTGCCGGGTGATCTCCAGCCGGCGTCCGGCGACGGTGAGTTCGAGGGTGACCTCGGTGCGGACGCCCGGGGCGGCGTGGTCGCTGCGCAGGGTCATGCCCTGACCGCTCTGCCGGGCGCCGGGCACGGAGCCGTACAGCGCGTAGCAGACGGCGTCCAGGACGGAGGTCTTGCCGGCGCCGGTGGGGCCGTGCAGCAGGAAGAGCCCCGCGGCGGACAGCTCGCCGAAGTCGACGCTCTGGGTGCTCCCGAACGGCCCGAAGGCCGTCATGTCCAGCCGGTGCAGCCTCACCGCGCCACCTCCCGCACCGCGTCGTCCGCGCGGACCGCGTCGAAGGCGTCCCGCAGGACGGCCCGTTCGTGCGGGTCGGGGCCGGCGCCGCGCACGTGGGCGACGAAGTCCTCGGCGATCTGCTGGTCGTCGCGGCCGGCGAGGCGGCGGGCGTAGGAGGCCGCGGGGTCGTCCGCCGTCCGGGCCGGGTCGAAGACGAGGCTGAGGGTGTGCGGGAAGCGCTCGGTGAGCCGGGCCATGGGGTCGGCGGGGCGCACCGGGTCGGTGAGGGTCGCCTCGACCCACGCCTCCGTGTGCCGTGCCAGCGCGGGATCGGCGAGCAACTCCTCGAGGGTGCCGCGGATCCGGGCCAGCGCGCGCGGCACCGGGCAGTCCACGCGCTCGGCGGTGACCGCCCCGTCGGCGGCCAGGTCGACGAGCCACATGCTCTTGCGGTGCGTGGCCTCGGAGAAGGAGTACGGCAGCGGGGAGCCGGAGTAGCGCACCCGCTCGGTGAGGGTCTGGCAGCCGTGCAGATGCCCCAGCGCCACGTAGTCGACGCCGTCGAACACCCCGGCGGGCACGGCGGCCACCCCGCCGACGGTGATGTCCCGCTCGCTGTCACTGGGTTCGCCGCCGGTGACGAAGGCGTGCGCGAGGACGACCGAGCGGGTGCCGGGCGCGCGGGCGGCGAGGTCCGCGCGGACGCGGTCCATGGCGGCGGCGAGCACCGTCTCGTGGCCGGTCTTCTCCACCGCGAACTCGTCCTTCACCAGGGCGGGTTCGAGGTACGGCAGCCCGTAGAAGGCGACGTCCCCGTGCCCGTCGGACAGCACCACGGGCGTGCCGCACGCGGACGGTTCGGTCCGCAGGTGGATGCCGGCGCGCCCCATGAGCCCGGCGCCGACGCCGAGACGGCGGGCCGAGTCGTGGTTGCCGGAGATCATCACCGTCGGCACGCCGAGGCCGGCGAGACGGTGCAGGGCGTCGTCGAACAGCTCGACCGCGGCGAGCGGCGGCACCGCGCGGTCGTACACGTCTCCCGACACGACCACCGCGTCCACCTCGCGCTCACGCACGGTGCTGACGAGGTGGCCGATGAACTCGGCCTGGGCACCGAGCATGCCGACCCGGTGGAAGGACCGGCCGAGGTGCCAGTCGGAAGTGTGCAGCAATTTCATTAAATCGCTCTGACCTGCATGTTTGCCCCTACTACGCCTCTAAAACCAGCACGAACCAGCACGGGCTCGCCGCCAACACCCACCACGCTAACGCCTACCGTCCCCTGATCCATCACTGAGCGCTCAATGCCTGTCTCCTGTCTCCTGCCTCAGGACCTTGAGGAGTAGCGTGGTGCACTACGCAGACATCTTGCCGATCTTGGTGCGTTTTGGTGGACCGATGTTTCATGATCGGCCTCGCCAGCGCGTGAGGCGAGCACTCCAGGAGGACTGCGAACGAGGGGACGCCCACGAGGTAACGTCATCCCGGCAGTAACGGTTGCACGGCCGCCCACTTCGCATCCTCCATGTCCGACGGACAGCGACCCACCCGATCAGAGTGATCGGCCGCATTGCCGTACACGTGCGCGAGGCAATCTCCCGATCGAGTGCCCGAGTTGAGATAAGTGGGCGTGCGCGTATGACTGCGGCAGGACCTCCTGAACGCTGCTCAGTTCGGTTCGCGCCTCCGAGCCACCAAGGGGCCCTGCCTTCATGCGCCTATCGCCAGAAGATCACCCCGGCGGGAAACCTGTTCGACTTGCACGTTCCATGATTGAGCGCTTTCCAACCTGACCGGGTGAGTGGGTAGTTGGGCTGGAGGGGCGGTGTCCGGACGTGAAGAAGCTCCTGGTAGACGGGTTCACGACCAAGATCGCCTGTCCAACAGGAGCTTCCACGTGCTTGTTTACCCCTCCGGCATCGATGTGTCCACCTCGACCCTGCGCTACCTGTCCGCTCTCCTGCGGGCCCGTCGCCAGGAACGCGGAACACGTTGGCGCCGCGTGAGCGTGGGCCGCCAGGCCCTGCTCGTTCTCGCGCACCTGCGCTCCGGCCATACCTACGCCCAGCTCGCCGCCGGGTTCGGCGTCGGCACCACGACCGCCTACCGATACATCGCCGAGGCCATCGATGCCCTGGCCTCCCTCGCACCGACCCTGGCCGAGGCCATGAAGACCGCCTCCACCAAGGCATTCGTGATGCTGGACGGCACGCTGCTGCCGATCGACCGGATCGCGGCCGACCGTCCCTTCTACTCCGGGAAACACAAGAAGCACGGCATGAACGTGCAGGTGATCACCGATCCTGCGGGGAGACTGCTGTGGGCCTCGCCCGCTCTGCCCGGAGCGGTCCACGACATCAAGGCCGCGCGAACCCACGGCATCATCGACGCCCTGGCCGAAGCCGGCGTCGAATGCTGGGCCGACAAGGGCTACCGGGGCGCCGGCGGCACCATACGGCTGCCCTACTGGGGTCGCTGGGAGACGCTCTCCGCAGGACAGCAGGCCGTCAACCGCTCGCACGCGAAGATCCGCGCGCTCGTCGAACAGGCCATGGCCACCCTCAAAACCTGGCGGCTCCTGCGCAAGCTGCGATGCTCCACCACCCGCATCACCAGCCTCGTTCAGGCCGTCCTCACCCTGCACCTGACCTGCTCAAACTGAGGTTGGAAACAGCTCATTGGTTGAGATACGACTTTTCAGCTCACACCTTCGGGCACATATGAGCCAGGAAACGCGCTCAACGGCCTCGTGCGGGACGTCGAGCATGGCTCGATATGGGACCAACAGGGTTCTTGTGCTGTGACGTTGGCGAGCAAGATCACCAGCCGCAACGGCCAGGAGCCCTGCCGCGTTACGGGTTCAGCCGTAAGCCGCCACCCTCGAACCAATTAATCACGGCAGTGCGGTACTTCAGAGCTAATTCTCGACCTTTTGAGGGCGAGTTTTTCCATCTATGTGAATTGTGGAAAATTCAGGAGAGAGAGTGGCGCGTCTAGCAGCTTGGGCTCTTCTTGCGCGAGTACGTGTTCCACGGCGGGTAAGCCATACGGCAACGAATGATCCGAGTGTGGGGGCGGTAAAATTCAAGGCCATTCGGGTGCCGTATTTGGCAAGTGTAAAAAGTGCTGCGGCGCAGGTGAGTGCGACGAAGATGCAGGCACAGATGAATGGCGCACGAGGGCTCATGTGGATGCCGTTCCGGTGCTTTTCTTACTGATTGAAAACTCACGAGGCAGAGGCTGCGTGTGGACGAAGCTGCTGGTGAGAGCATGCGTGCGGGGAGCTTACCTCTGGACGCGCGCTTGGCGTGAGAGCGCAGCCGTGGTCGACCAGGGAGGGGGCAATGGCGAGTGCGGCAAGGGATGTTTTCTGGCCAACTCAACTGGCTCGTTATTTCCTCATTGGCTGATTTGATTATGCGGAGGTAGAGCTTCCGAATCCATCGCATTACCTACTGTGATCAGGATCACGTGGGTGAACGGGAGGAGCGGTGTCCAAGTTGCACCTTTAGTGATCTTGATCATCTTGCGTCCCTGGTTACTTTTCGAGTCGTTCACGGTTTCCTTACAAAAGACGGAGATGGGTTCGTGAGATCTGAAGTGGCGCTGCCTCCCCCTGAGGAGAGAGGGCGGGTGTGGCATGAAAAAAGCAAAAGTCTGCGCTGGATATCAGGCGGGCTTGCTGTTCTCCTGTCGGCGGCGATGCTGGAGGGAGCGGCTGGGGCGGCCACTCCGGCCGATGCGGACCGCACGGGGAAGGGAAGTCAGGCCGAGGGGGTGTCCGCTGCGTC
The DNA here is from genome assembly GCF_001279005.1 of Streptomyces caelestis. Classification (GTDB taxonomy): domain Bacteria; phylum Actinomycetota; class Actinomycetes; order Streptomycetales; family Streptomycetaceae; genus Streptomyces; species Streptomyces heliomycini. Next base: position 10,405 of record NZ_LGCN01000196.1, on the reverse strand, counting down.
GGACATCGCGTCGGCCAAGGTCGCGGCCCGCTTGTCGGGCCGGCGGGTAGAGGCGCTGAGCGAACGCACCGAGACGTCGACGACGTGGGTGAACAAGGACGGCAGCCTGACCACGGAGCTGTCGGCGGGTCCGGTCCGTTTCAAGCAGGACAGCACCTGGGTCAATGTCGACGTGAATCTGCGCGCCTCGGACGACGGGGTGGCCCCCGTGGCCCACCCCAACAAGCTGCGGATGGCAGGGCGGACGGGCACGCCGGCGAAGTCACTGAAGGCGGCACAGCAGGCCGAGGCCGTCGATCTGGTGACGCTGGGTGAGGGCGACGAGCAGATCACATTGCAGTGGAAGGGCGGTCTGCCCAAGCCGAAGCTGGACGGCACGCGGGCGGAGTACACCAACGCTGTGCCCGGTGCCGACGTCGTGGTGGAGGCGACCCGTACCGGGTTCGAGCAGTACGTCGAGCTCAAGCAGCGCCCCGGCACGGACGGCTACTCCTACACGCTGCCACTCAGAGCCAAAGGGCTGAAGACCAAACAGCTCAAGGACGGCAGTGTGCTCTTCACTGACAAGAAGAGCAGGAAGCGGGCTGTCATGCCCGCGCCAGTAATGTGGGACGCGGGCGTCGACGAGCGCTCCGGTGAGCACACCAACCGGGCCAGGGTCGCCATGAAGGTCGTCAAGACCAAGGACGGCGTGGACCTGGTCGTCACTCCGGACGCGAAGTTCCTGACGGATCCGGAGACGAAGTACCCGGTCACCATCGACCCGTCGACGTCGTCCCTGTCGAACGTCTTCGACACCTACGTGCAGCAGGGCGAGACCGTCGACCTGTCCACCGACACCGAGCTGGACTTCGGCAACCCCGGCACCACGAACAGCAACGGCACGCCGCGCACCGCGCAGTCCTTCATCACCTGGAACACCGCGGGCCTGCAGGACGCACTGGTCTCCAGCGCCAAGCTGTCCCTGTGGAACTTCCATTCCGCCAACACCGACTGCAAGCTCTACCCGTGGGAGGTGTGGTCTTCCGGAGCGGCCTCGACCTCCAGCCGGTGGACCAACCGCCCCACGATGACCGCGAAAAAGGCCACCTCGACCGAGACCCGCGGCAACACTGCCTGCTCGACGCAGCCCGACGGCTGGATCAACGCGGATGTGACGTCACTGGTGCAGGAATGGGCGTCGGCCAAGACCAGCCGCGGCCACATGGGCCTGCAGGCTTCCAGCGAGTCGGTGGTCGCGCAGTGGAAGCGGGTCAACTCCGCCAACGCCGCCTCCAACCCGCCGAAGCTGGTGGTGAACTACAACTTCCGGCCCAAGACCGGCACCAAGCAGGAGGCCGGACCGCCGTTCTTCTCCTCCGGCGGCGCCTACGCGGTCAACACGGCCACGCCGACGCTGCGCGACACCTTCGTCGACGCCGACGGTGACAAGGTCAACGGCACCTTTCAGATCTACGACAATGTCACCAACGCGCAGGTCGGCGACGTCATCGTCTCCAAGTACGTGGCATCGGGTTCCGCGGCGTCGGTGACGGTCCCGTCGGGGATGCTGAGCAACGGCAAGACGTACAAGTTCCGCACGTCCCCCTACGACGGGACGCACTACAACAACGGTTGGTCGGCGTGGAGGACGTTCACCGTCGACACCTCGGTCCCGTCCGCCCCGACGCAGATCACCTCCACCGACTATCCGAGCGGGAGTTGGGTCAAGGGCGAGGGGCAGGCCGGCACGTTCACCGTCACCCCGCCCTCTGGCACGGACCACAACTGGTTGGAGTGGTCGCTGGACGGTATGACCTGGACCAAGGTTGCCACCGGCGGCTCCAGCGCGACCAAGGCGATCTCCGTCACTCCGCCGACGAACGGTACCCATACCCTGCAGGTGCGATCGGTGGACAAGGCTGACAACAAGTCCGAGGCGAAGGAGTACGTCTTCCACGCTGGCTCCGGCGGCTTCGTTCAGCCGTCCGCGGGAGAGCGGACCGCGCGCCGCCTGCCACTGGTCGCCGAGGCCGAGGCGGGCACGTACGACAAGGTCTCGTTCTCCTGGCGGCGTTCCGAGGCTGACGCATGGATAAAAATCCCCGTCGGCGACGTCACCTCGGGTGGCAGTGCACTGACCGAGTGGCCAGTACCTCTGACGAACGGCAAGAATGCCGTTGTGGTCTGGAATGCCACGGACACGGTGAATCCGGACGGCAGTGTCGAGATCAAGGCCGATTTCACCGGCCCCAATTTGGCCGCTGACAGCACCGCTCCGCTGACCGTCGTCGTGGACCGCAATGCCGAGGGCGCGGCCACCACCGAAGTGGGTCCCGGCTCGGTGAACCTGCTCACCGGTGACTACACCCTTTCCGAGACCGACGCCTCCTTCTTCGGCATGACGGTGACGCGGACCGCTTCCTCGCGGAATCCCGATCAGGGCGCCAAGCAAGAGGGCCAGGCCGCAATCTTCGGCAAGGAATGGGTGGCAGGCACGGTTGCGGACATGACGGAGTCGGACTACTCCCACATCCGCAGGGTCTCCGACACCGCGGTCGACGTGGTACTGGAGGAGGGGGATGCCCTCCACTTCACTGCGAACGCCGCCAAGACCGGTTGGATCCCCGAGCCGGGGACGGGTGGCCTCACACTCAAGGGCAGCGTCAGCGGCTCGTTCACCCTCTCCGACACTGAGGGCACGGTCACCACCTTCACCAAACCGTCCTCGACGGCTACCACATGGCAGGTCTCCAGCAGTCTCGTGGACGACCTTGCCGACTCCACTACCACCGTGGTGTCGGAGACCCTGACGATGGGCGGCGAAACGCTGGCCCGCCCCAAGCGCATCATCGCCCCGACGTCTGCCGCGACCGCGGCCGCGTGTGAGGCCGATCAGTCCACCAAGGGCTGCCGGGTCCTGGAATTTGTCTACGCCACGGCCACCACGGCCACTGGCACCACCACCGACGCCGACTTCGGCGATTTCACCGGCCAGGTCAAGCAGATCAGGCTCTGGGCCACTGAGCCTGGCGCCTCCGCCGCGACCGCGACCGCCGTGGCCACCTACCGCTACGACTCCCAGGGGCGGCTGCGGCAGTCCTGGGACCCGCGCATCGGCGCGCAGGCCGAAACCCAGTACGCCTACTACGAGGGCCGCGTCACCTGGATGGAACCCCCGGGAGAACTGCCATACACTCTCACCTACGGCAACGCGGGCAGCGGCTCCACCCCCGGCGCGGGAATGCTGCTAAAGGTCGCCCGCCCCACGCTGCAGCAGGGCACAGCGGACACCATCAACGGGACCGCGACAACCAGTATCGTCTACGGCGTTCCACTGACCGGCACCAAGGCGCCCCACGCCATGGGCACCGGTGATGTCGCCAAGTGGGGTCAAGCCGACGCACCGAGCGACGCCACCGCCGTCTTCCCGGCGGACTCCGTGCCGCTGTCCCATGACGGCGCGGACCTCACCGCCGGTGGCTACGGCCGTGCCACAGTGCACTACCTGAACGCCTCCGGTCACCAAGTGAACAACGCAGATCCCGCTGGGAACGTCACCACCGCCGAGTACGACCGATTCGGCAACGCGGTCCGTGAGCTGACCGCGGCCAACCGTGAGCTGGCGCTCGGCACCACGGGCATGCAGAAGGCCACACTGACCGACCTGGGCATCATCTCCCGGCCCGCGGCCGAACGCGCTCACCTGCTGTCTACCACCTCCCACTACAACGAGTCCGGTACCCGTAAGGAGGAGGAGTTCGGCCCGATCCACCGCGTGGAGCTCACCACGGACCTCAAGGACGGCACCACCGTCCTGGTCGATTCCGGCACCTCGGTGCCCGCCCGTTCCTGGACGGTCAAGGAGTACGACACGGGACGGCCCACCGACGGCACCGCCACCGTCAAGGACCAGGTCACCCTCGAGATCAGCGGTGCCCGGATACGCGACCACTACTCGGTCATGGGTGAGAAACGCTTGACCGAGACACAGTACGACTGGGCCAAGGGACTCCCCACCCTCAGCATTCAGGATCCAGGCGGTCTGAACCTGACGACGAGCACCGGCTACGACGCTCGGGGAAGGATCACGTCCCACGTCATGCCGGGTGGCACCGGTGAGGACGCGGTCACGCAGATCACCGAGTACTGGGCTGCCGATGGAACCGGCTTCTGCAAGGGGCGTCCGGAATGGGCCGACCTGGTGTGCTGGACCGGTCCAGCTGGTAATGCCACTGGCGGTGGTTCCCAGCCCGCCGAACTCGTGGACACCACCACTGAGTACGGCTACTACGGCCAGACTACCCAAGTTACCGACACCGCCAACGGCGCGACTCGTACCACGACCATTACGCACGACGCGGCGGGTCGGCCGCTGAAGACCACGGTGACTGGCGGCCCGGGACAGATGGCCCCGGAGTCGACCACCAATTACGATCCGGCGACGGGCATGGTCACCAAGGTGACTTCCGCGACGGCCGGTACTATCACCAAAACCTACGACAAGCTCGGTCGCCTCATGTCCTACACTGACGCCGACGGAGGCCGGACAACCAGCGAATACGACCACTTGGACCGCCCGGTCAAGATCAGCGACACCGTTCCCTCGACGGTGACCTACACCTACGACCACAGTGCCGAACCTCGCGGTCTGGCCACAAAGGCCACCGACTCCGTCGCGGGTGAGTTCTCCGCTGGCTACGATGCCAACGGCTCCCTTGCCACCGAGAGCCTGCCCGGCGGCTACACGCTGACCGTTGCCCAGGACACCACCGGCTCGGAATCCTCGCGCGTTTACACCCGCAACAGTGACGGCGCCACCGTCTACACCGACACCGTCGCCGAGTCCGTCCACGGTCAGGTGACCAGTCACCAGGGCTGGTCCGCCCAGAAGTACGCCTACGACAAGGCCGGCCGTCTGACAGGGGTCGACGACACCGTCGGCGAGGTCTGCACCCGTCGTGCTTACACCTTCGACAAGCGCGCCAACCGCACATCCTTGGCCACCTCGACCGCCGGGCCCGGCAGCGGCTGTACCTCGAGCGGAGCCACCACCACCACCCACAGCTACGACAGCGCCGACCGACTCGTCGACTCCGGGTACACGTACGACGCCTTCGGTCGCACCACCGCCCTGCCGGGCAGCACCATCGGCTACTACACCAACGACCTCGTCCACCGGCAGACCGCCAACGGTAAGCGCCAAACCTGGCAACTCGACGCGACCATGCGACTGCGGTCCTGGACGGTCGAGACCAGCAGTGGCACCACATGGACGAAAACCGCGTCCAAGGTCAACCACTACGGTGACGACGGCGACAGCCCTCGGTGGATCACTGAGGACACCACCACGGGCGAACTGACGCGTCATGTGACGTCGACAGCGGGTGACTTCGTCGCCACCACCGACAAGTCGGGTGGCACGGTTCTGCTCCTCACCACGATCCACGGCGATGTCGCCCTGCAACTCCCTCTGGACGCCGACAACGCACCCGTCGCCCTGGACAACGACGAATACGGCAACTCCCGGACGGACCGGGCAGCCGTCCGTTATCACTGGCTGGGCGGAGAGCAACGCTCGGCCGAAACGCTCAGTGGCCTTGTCCTTATGGGAGTCCGCCTCTACAACGCAGAGAACGGCCGCTTCCTCTCGACCGACCCGGTCCCCGGCGGAAGCGCCAATGCCTACGAGTACGGGAACGGCGACCCGGTCAACCAGTATGATCTCGACGGCCGGATCTCGAAGAAGGCGAAGAAGAAGGCCATCGAGGCCAAGGCGTGCATGAGCCTCGGTTACCGGAACTGTGTCGTCGCCTCCACGATTTCCGGGATGGCGTTGCGCATGACAGGCCGGGGTCGCAGGAACAACGCGATCCGGCATTTCATGTGGCAGGCGAGCCTCACCTTCCTGTACGGCGCGAGGGCGGCCAAGCGCCTTGGTGACGCACACGAGTGGGGAGAGAAGTGCCCGCGCAGGGGACGCTGCGACACGAGGACCGACCAGTTCAACAACCGCCAGGCGCGTGCTTTCGCCTCCAGCAGTTGGAACAGGAGGGAGATGGCACGCTTCCACAGAAGGGGCCAGCTCCTCGGCTACCTCTACGCCGTGGGCGACTGGCTCTACCGGAGGGGGTATCTCAAGTGACGACAAATGAGGTCCGGGAAGACGTGCCGAAAGGCGGGCGCGCCCCCACGAAGTCACGGGTACCGTTCGTGTCCCTCACCGTGTCAGTCGTGGCGGTTCTGTGCGCTGGGGAGCTCGGAGCGGCTTACTTCCTCGGGGGTGGCCTGTTCCTGGACCGAATGGGAGTCAGCTGCGAGAAGAGTGGCAAGCGCATGGCGCAGGTCTCTTCGGCGTCCGTCGTCCCGCCACCTCCCGCCGGCGCCGCCCTTCTCGAGGGACATGAGGAGGCCGGCGGCGAGTGCATGGAGGACAGTGGTGCGCCTTGGCTCGCCATCGACCGCTACTACCGGTTCAACGGTGGTCGGGAAGCCGTCGTCATCCATTACCGGCAGGCGGCGGAGAAGAGTGGCTGGATGCCGAGCGGTCCGGGATCCGCTGAAGCGAGTGCGTCGGAGGCGCCCTTCGATGTCTGCTTCGACAAGGACCTGGCGGGCGCGCCGGCTCTCCTTCGACTGCGCTTCGAGTCGACGCGGACCTTCCTGATGAGCGTCGAGTCCTCCTTGGACGGAGAGCCGATGGAATGCTGACGCGTCGTTGACGGCAGTCCGGCCCCGTAACCCGCACGCGCGGGACCGGGGCCGGCCTGCTGCCCACGCCATGCGGAGAGGGCGTACCTCCCAGGGACTCTGCAAGGTCGCGGGTTGAGTGAGGTTGCCCGGTGTTGGGCTGTCGCGAGGCCCGGATACAGGTGCAGGCACAGCCTCGTTGATCATGTGAGTGTCGAGTTCACGTGACCACAACCGAAGACCGTGCCTGCTGTCTCATCTTCTCCTATGCCAACGGGGCTGGAGCAATTGGCCCGTACCCCGTCACCGCAGCTACTGCCCGACGCGGTGTGCCTGGCCCGGTTTTTCGCGGGCCTGCCGGATCCGGGCGACCGCCGTGGCCGGCGGTTCCCGCTGGCGGCGATCGTGACGGCCGCGGCGAGCGTGCTGGCCGGTGCGAGATCCCTGACCGCGATCGCCGAGTGGATCGGACGCGCCCCGCTGGGTCCTTCTGGCCCTCGGTTTCGCGTTCGACCCGCTCAGCAAGGCGGTCACGGTGCCGCACCTCACCACGGTCATGCGACTGCTCGGCCGCCTCGACGGCGACGCCTTCAACGCCGCGGTGAGCGCGTTCCTGCAAGCCAGAGCCTCCGGCCTGGACGCGGACGGCGGGGGTGATGCCGGTATGACTCCCGACGAGAAGGAAGAGCTCAGACGTCTGCGGCGGGAGAACGCCCGGCTCAAGGAGGACAACGAGATCCTCCGGAAGACCGCCGCCTATTTCGCGCGGGAGACGACACGATGAGGAGCCGTCAACTAACTATTGCCGGATTCGGGCCCGCTGAGGTTGATGGTGTGGTAAGTCAACATCTGTGGGGATTCCGGAAGCAACCCTGGCAGTACTCGACGTGAAGTTCGCGGCGATCCTTCCGCACTTGGACGAGCGGCAGCGCCGCCTGTATCTGGCATCCGAGGCTGCCGCGCTCGGGCACGGCGGGATCACCGCAGTGGCCAGGATGGCGGAGGTGTCAGAGTCGACCATCGCGAGGGGCCGCGACGAACTCGCGGCTGGAACACCGGTACTGGGGCGGGTGCGCCGCCCCGGCGGCGGACGCAAGTCGGCCGCCGAACGTGATCCCGGCCTGGTGCCGGCACTCGCGGCCCTGATCGAGCCGCAGGAGATCGGCGACCCGATCTCCCCGCTGCGCTGGACCACGGCCTCGCTGCGTGACCTGGCCCGGGAACTGACCGCGGCAGGCCATCCGGTCAGCGCCCCGGCCGTAGGCAACCTGCTGCATTCGATGGGCTTCAGCCTCCAGGGCATGGCGAAGACACGCGCCGGTAGTCAAGTCCCGGACTGTGACGCCCAGTTCCGGCACATCAACGCCACAGCCGAGCGGTTCCTGTCCCAGGGACTGCCGGTGGTGAGCGTGGATGCGAAGAAGAAGGAGCCGATCGGCGACTTCGCCCGCGCGGGCCGCGCCTACCGCCCCAAGGGAGTGCCGATCACGGCCCCGGACCACGACTTCGTGGACCCCGATACCCCGGTCGCAATCCCGTACGGCGTCTACGACCTGGGACAGGACACCGGCTGGGTGAACGTCGGCACCGACCACAACACCGCCGCCTTCGCGGTGGAGTCCCTCCGCCGCTGGTGGAGCCAGCAGGGCCGGCAGGACTATCCCGACGCGAACCGGCTGCTGACCACCGCAGACTCCGGAGGAGCCAACTCCGCAGCCTCCCACCTGTTCAAAATGGACCTGGCCGCCTTCGCCGACGAGTGCGGACTTACCATCACCGTCCTGCACTTTCCACCGGGAACGTCGAAGTGGAACAAGGTGGAGCACCGTCTGTTCTCCCGTATCACCCACAGCCTGCGCGGACGGCCCCTGAGCAGCTACGAGATACTGCTCCAGAGCATCTCGGCCACCCGCACCCGCACCCGCACCCGCACCGGACTGACCGTCAAGGCTGCCCTCGACGAGAACGACTACCCCACTGGACGCACGCTCACCAAGGACGAGCGCAAGGCCATCCTGCGGCGCGTCCAGCGCGACGACTTCCACGGCGAGTGGAACTACACCATCGCCCCATACGATCCCCAGACGGCACCGCCACCCGAGCCGGACCGGGCGAAGGCACCGCCAATCCCGGCCGAGGCCACCCACCTGCTCACGCACCCCGCCCTCACCGGCATGTCCCGCGAGCTGTTCGACCGGCTCGTGGAGGAACTCGAACCCTGCCGCCGGGTCCTGGCCGAGGCCGAGCGGGAGAAGAGGAAGGGCCTCAACCGGCGCGGATACAACCCCGGCTTCGGCTTCCTCGACCACCGCCACCGCGTCCTGGCCGCCGTCCTGAACCGCCGCAACACCGTCACTCTCACCCTGACGGCCCGACTGCTCGGCCGGGACCGCAACACCCTGAGCTACCACGCCCATCGCACCATGCCCCTGCTGGCCTTCGCCGCCGCCCCCGACATCACCGCAGCCCTCACCCAACCCCGCCGGACCCACCCACCTCGCACGATCGACGCCCTCCAGGACGTGATCACCGACTACGAAAGCAAGATCAAGTCAGGCAGTAGTTAGCCTCGAAGTTTCGTGACGGGCCGCCGACCGAGTCGGTGGCCCGTATCCGTGTCCTGAGTTGAGTCCGTGCAGGCCGAGGGCCCGAGTGTCGTCTCGGGGTGGCGCCGGGTTCCACTGCTCCGGATGGTGAAGGGCTCTCGTAGGGACGGGTGGATCCGCTGGTCAGCCGGGGTTCGGCAGGAGTGCGAGCCGGTCGAGTGCGGTGGTGATGTGGCGGCTCCAGGGCCAGTGCCGGGCCAGGCGGAGGATCCGCCGGCGGCCGGTGATGACGAGTTGTCCGGCCGCGGTGAACAGGCGGAGCCGCAGGCGGCGGGGTTCCCAGAGCCTGGCGGGAGGGCGATCTGGACGATCTCGAGCCAGACCTTGTTCTGAGCTGCCCGGTGCAGGGGCAGGTTGCGCAGGCCGGTGGCCCGGGCGGCCCGGATCCGGTCCTCGGCCCGGGCCCGTAGCCGGTGACGGAGCTCGAGTTCGGCGATCGGCCGGCCGGGGGTGTTGGTCGCAAAGCAGGTGATCCGCATGCCGTCCGCGTCCGTGATCCTCAACTGGGCGCCGGGGTGAGGCCGTTCCTTGCGGACGATCAGCCGCATGCCCTTCGGCCAGCCGTCCAGGAGCTTGCCGGTGAGCTCGGCGACCCAGGCCCCGTCACGGACCTCGCCATTGGTCTCGACGGCCGCCGTCCAGGCCGGGGCGGGGACCTTCAGCACGTGTTCGTGGATCACCTCGGTGACCGTCATGCCGACCGAGTAGGACAGCCATCGTCCTCGCCTGGCGAGCCAGGACACGAAGTCGTGGGTGCCGCTGGCGGAGTCCGTGCGGATCAGCGTCTGCCGCCCTCGCCGGTAGCGCTTGGGCAGCTGGGCCAGGGCGAGCTGGGCGGTGGTGATGTGGTCGGCGGCCGTGTTCGAGCCCGCGTTCCCCGGCCTGAGCAGGGCGGCGACCGGCTCTCCGGTTCCGCCCGGGCCGTGGTCGACGAAGGCCGTCAGCGGATGGTGGCCGTGGGTCTTCTTCCAGGCCGCGGCCGCGTCCTCCTTGTCGGAGTGCGCGACCACGAGGACGCCGTCGAGATCGACGGTGACCTGACCGTCGGTGTCCGGGGCGTTCTCACCGGCCAACGACCAGACACGGTGACGGACTTCGGACCGTGCGGACCGGATCGCCCGCAGGGCCTT
>NZ_LGCN01000195.1 GCF_001279005.1 Streptomyces caelestis | reverse complement strand
GCCCCCCGCCGCACCCCCCGCCCACCACCCCGCCCGGCACGACGGGAGCACCCCCACAGGATGACCGGCACCACCCCCAGCGCTCCCGCAGACCTTCGTACCCCAAGGAGTCGATCCACCATGGCGAGCGATGCGCCGACCGTCCAGGTATCCGACCTCGACTGGCTGATGAGCGGCCTCGTGCAACGCGTACCGCACACCGACAGCGCCGTACTGCTGTCCTGCGACGGGCTGGTGAAGTCCGTGCACGGCCTCGACCCGGACGCCGCCGACCACATGGCCGCCCTGGCCTCCGGCCTGTACTCCCTCGGCCGCAGCGCCGGCGTCCGCTTCGGTGACGGCGGTGACGTCCGGCAGGTCGTCGTCGAGCTCGACTCGACCCTGTTGTTCGTCACCACCGCCGGCTCCGGCACCTGCCTCGCCGTCATGGCCGGCCGCGAGGCCGACGCGGCGGTGCTCGGCTACGAGATGGCGATGCTGGTCAAGTCCGTACGGCCGTACCTGGTGACCGCCCCCCGCCAGCAGGGCGTCGAACCGCCGGCGATGAGGCCTTGAGCGTGACGGCGGCCGGTGACGGGCCCTGGCTCGACGACGCGGCCGGACGGCTGGTGCGTCCCTTCACGATCAGCGACGGCCGCACCCGTCCCACCGTCGCCCTCGACCTCATGTCGCAGGTCAGGGTCACCGGCGCCACTCCTCTCGGCCATCTCGGCCCCGAGCACGCGCAGGCCCTCGACCTGTGCCGCGCCCCCGTCCCGGTCGCCGAGGTCGCCGCCCACCTCAGGCTGCCGGTGGCCGTCACCAAGGTACTGCTGGCGGACCTCGTCGAATGCGGGGCGCTGACCGACAAGCCCCCCGCGTTCCACCACAACCCGACGGACCGGGCCCTTCTGGAGGCAGTGCTCGATGGACTACGACGACAGCTCTGACCGCCTCGACGGCGCCGACCGCGGCGACGACCCGTTCCCCACCGCACTCAAGATCCTGGTGGCGGGCGGGTTCGGCGTGGGCAAGACGACCTTCGTCGGCGCGGTCAGCGAGATCGCGCCCCTCAGCACGGAGGAACTCCTCACCACGGCCGGCGCCGCCACCGACAACCTCGACGGCATCGAGAACAAGGTCGAGACGACCGTGGCCATGGACTTCGGCCGCATCACCCTCGACGCGCAGCACGTGCTGTACCTGTTCGGCACCCCCGGCCAGGAACGGTTCTGGTTCATGTGGGACGAGCTCTGCGAGGGCGCGCTCGGCGCGGTCGTCCTCGCCGACACCCGGCGCCTGGAGGAGTGCTTCGCGGCGGTCGACTTCTTCGAGCAACGCGGTCTCGGATTCATCGTCGCCGTCAACGAGTTCGACGGCGCCTTCCGCTACGACCCCGGGGAGGTGCGCGCCGCCCTCGACCTCCCCGCGGCGATCCCCGTCGTCCGCTGCGACGCCCGTATCTCCAGCTCCGGCGTACAGACCCTGCTCACCCTGGTCCGTCACCTCATCGCCCACGTCCCGGTCGCCGCGACCGGGTACGGCGCCCCTATGTGATCCCCGCACACCCTCGGAGCCCCTGTATGCCCTTCCCCCACCACCCGGGAGCCCGCCCATGAGCTACGACCCGCCCCGCCCGGCAGGTCGTCTGCTGCTCACCCCCGAGGACGGCCAGGCGCCGGAGCGTGCCCGCAGACTGCGCCGGCTGGGACTGGGGGAGCACCCCGAGCCCGCGCTCGACGCCTTCGCGTACGGCCTCGCCGAACTCACCGGAGCGCCGTACGCCATGGTCAACCTGCCCGGCGAGGAAGGACAGTTCTTCGCCGGCCTGCACACCCCGCCCGTCGCACCCGCCGTCCGGGGCGACGGCACCGGCGCCCTGCTGGGCCGGGTGCTGCCCCGCGACCACGGCTTCTGCCCCCATGTGGTGGCCCGCCGCAAGGCGCTGGTCCTGGAGGACGTGAGCGACTACCCGCGGTTCGCGGGCAACCCGGTGGTGGACGAGTTCGGCATCCGCTCCTACCTGGGCGCACCGCTCATCGACCGCACCGGCATGGTGCTCGGCACCGTGTCGGTCACCGACATCCGGCCACGCGCCTGGGGGCAGCCGGGGCTCGCCGCCATCAAGGCGCGGGCCGCGGATCTCGTCGAACGGCTGGAGCGCCGGGAGGACGCCGGGCTGCCGCCGTGACGTTGCGCGGCACGGGGCCGGACGGGTGACGGCGTGAAGGAAAGCTGTGGCCGCGCTTAAGAAAACCTCGATGGACCGGTGAGGGTGTTGTACGGCAGATTGCAATGCGATTCCACTCCTCCTCCCGGACCGGGGCCGCTTCGGCGTGCCCGGGGGCCGGGACTCACCCTCAGGAGCCGTAGCGTTGAAGGCGCTGGTCAAGGAGAAGGCGGAGCCCGGGCTGTGGCTCGCGGACGTCCCGGAGCCCGCCGTCGGGCCCGGCGACGTGCTGATCAAGGTGCTGCGCACCGGTATCTGCGGCACCGACCTGCACATCCGGTCCTGGGACGGCTGGGCGCGACAGACGATCCGCACCCCGCTGGTCCTCGGGCACGAGTTCGTCGGCGAGGTCGTGGAGACCGGCCGGGACGTCACCGACGTCAAGACCGGTGACCGGGTCAGCGGCGAGGGCCACCTGGTGTGCGGCAAGTGCCGCAACTGCCTGGCCGGCCGCCGCCACCTGTGCCGGGCCACCGTCGGCCTCGGCGTCGGACGCGACGGCGCCTTCGCCGAGTACGTCGTGCTCCCCGCCGGCAACGTGTGGGTGCACCGGGTCCCCGTCGACCTCGACGTCGCCGCGATCTTCGACCCGTTCGGCAACGCCGTGCACACCGCGCTCTCCTTCCCGCTCGTCGGCGAGGACGTCCTCATCACCGGTGCGGGGCCGATCGGCCTGATGGCCGCCGCCGTGGCCCGGCACGCCGGTGCGCGCAACGTCGTGATCACCGACGTCAGCGAGGAGCGCCTGGAACTCGCCCGCAAGATCGGCGCCACCCTGGCGCTGAACGTGGCCGAGTCGACCATCGCCGACGGGCAGCACACCCTCGGCCTGCGCGAGGGCTTCGACATCGGCCTGGAGATGTCCGGCCGCCCCGAGGCGGTGCGGGACATGATCGCCAACATGACGCACGGCGGCCGCATCGCGATGCTCGGCCTGCCGGCCGAGGAGTTCCCCGTCGACTGGGCCCGCGTCGTCACCTCGATGATCACCATCAAGGGCATCTACGGCCGCGAGATGTTCGAGACCTGGTACGCCATGTCGGTGCTGCTGGAAGGCGGCCTGGACCTCGCCCCGGTGATCACCGGCCGCTACTCCTACCGCGACTTCGACGCCGCCTTCGAGGACGCGGCCGGCGGCAGGGGCGGCAAGGTCATCCTCGACTGGACCGCGTAAGCCATCCGCCTCCCTAGGAGCTTCCCGACATGTTCGACTCCGTGCGCGACGACCTGCGCGCCACCCTCGACGAGATCCGCGCCGCCGGACTGCACAAGCCCGAGCGCGTCATCGGCACCCCCCAGTCCGCCACCGTGAACGTCACCGCCGGCGGCCGCCCGGGCGAGGTCCTCAACTTCTGCGCCAACAACTACCTCGGCCTCGCCGACCACCCCGAGGTGGTCGCCGCCGCCCACGAGGCCCTGGACCGCTGGGGCTACGGCATGGCGTCCGTGCGCTTCATCTGCGGCACCCAGGAGGTGCACAAGGAGCTGGAGGCGCGACTGTCGGCGTTCCTCGGCCAGGAGGACACGATCCTCTACTCCTCCTGCTTCGACGCCAACGGCGGTGTCTTCGAGACGCTGCTCGGCCCCGAGGACGCGGTGATCTCCGACGCGCTGAACCACGCGTCGATCATCGACGGCATCCGCCTCTCCAAGGCCCGCCGCCTCCGCTACGCCAACCGCGACATGGCCGACCTGGAGCGGCAGCTCAAGGAGGCCGCCGAGGGCGGCGCGCGCCGCACGCTGATCGTCACCGACGGCGTCTTCTCCATGGACGGCTACGTCGCCCCGCTGGACGAGATCTGCGACCTCGCCGACCGGCACGGCGCCATGGTCATGGTCGACGACTCGCACGCCGTCGGCTTCGTCGGCCCCGGCGGACGCGGCACCCCCGAGCTGCACGGCGTCATGGACCGCGTCGACATCGTCACCGGCACCCTGGGCAAGGCGCTCGGCGGCGCCTCCGGCGGCTACGTCGCCGCCCGCGCGGAGATCGTCGCCCTGCTGCGCCAGCGCTCCCGCCCGTACCTGTTCTCCAACACGCTCGCCCCGGTGATCGCCGCCGCCTCGCTGAAGGTCCTCGACCTGCTGGAGTCGGCCGACGACCTGCGCGTCCGGCTGGCCGAGAACACCGCCCTGTTCCGCCGCCGGATGACCGAGGAGGGCTTCGACATCCTGCCCGGCGACCACGCCATCGCCCCGGTGATGATCGGCGACGCGTCGAAGGCGGGCCGCATGGCGGAGCTGCTGCTGGAGCGCGGGGTGTACGTGATCGGCTTCTCCTACCCCGTCGTCCCGCAGGGCCAGGCCCGCATTCGCGTCCAGTTGTCCGCCGCGCACTCCACCGAGGACGTGGACCGCGCGGTGGACGCCTTCGTGGCGGCCCGGGCGGAGCTCGACGCCTGAGCGGAGCACACCGAGCGATTTGAGACAATCGCGTCCATGATCGAAGCGCGGCGGCTCCACATCCTCCGTGCGGTGGCGCACCACCGCACGGTCACGGCGGCGGCCGCCGCGCTGTACCTGACCCCCTCGGCCGTCTCCCAGCAGCTCGCCGCCCTCGAGCAGGAGACCGGCCACCGCCTCGTCGAGCGCGGCGCCAAGGGCGTACGGCTCACCCCCGCCGGCGAGATCCTGCTCGGTCACACCCACGCCGTCCTCGCCCAGCTGGAGCGGGCCGAGGCCGAGCTGGCCGCCTACGGCTCGGGGGAGGCCGGCACGGTCACGGTCGCCGCGTTCGCCACCGGGATCGCCCAGGTCGTCGCCCCCGCGATGGTCCGCCTCACCGGATCGGCGCCCGGCATCCGCATCCGGGTCCAGGACGCCGAGGGGGACGCCAGCCTGCCGATGGTCCTCGACCGGCAGGTCGACGTCGCCGTGGCGGTCGAGTACCGCGGGGCGCCGCCCGCCGACGATCCGCGGCTGGCCCACGTACCGCTGTACGCCGAGCCCTTCGACGCGGTCGTCCCCGTCACCCACCGCCTGGCCGACACCGCCGAGGTGCCGCTCGCCGAGCTGGCCAAGGACCCGTGGATCGGCCCGTATCCCGGCAACCCGTGCCACGACGTGGTCGTACTGGCCTGTGAGAGCGCCGGGTTCCAGCCCCGCATGGAGCACTCCTCGGACGACTTCCGCGCGGTGGTCGCCCTCGCCTCGGCGGACGCCGGCGTCGCCCTGGTGCCCCGCTCGGCCCTGCGCGGCACGGACCTCACGGGTGTGGTCGTCCGCCCGGTCGACGGGGTGGCCCCGACCCGCCGCGTCTTCGCCGCCGTACGCCGCGGAGCCGAGGACCACCCGCTGATCCGCCCGGTCCTCGACGCCCTCCGCGCGGCGGCCGGGGAGACGTAGGCCGCCCCGCGGTCACCCGAGCGGCCGGCCGGTGTAGCCCTCGGCGAGGTACGCGCGGCCGGCCTCCGACTCGACGACCGAGCGCAGCTCGCCGATCTGGCGCATGCGGTCGAAGTCGCCCGCCCCCGGCTGCAGGTGCAGCATGCTCGTCATCCACCAGGAGAAGTGCTGCGCCTTCCAGATGAGCTTCCGGGCGGTGTCGGGGAAGGCGTCGAACAGGGACTCGTCCCCGTCGAGCAGCAGCGCGCGCAGCGCCTCGGTGAGGACCACGACGTCGGCGACGGCGAGGTTCATGCCCTTGGCGCCGGTGGGCGGCACGGTGTGGGCCGCGTCGCCGACGAGCACCACCCGGCCCCGGCGCATCTCGTGCGCGACGAAGCTGCGGAAACGGAGCACGTCCCGCTGGAAGACGCGGCCCTCGTTGAGGGTGATGCCGGGGACGCGCGACCGCAGGATCTCCCACAGCCGTTCCTCGCCGTACGCCCCGGGATCCGTCGTCGGGTCGCACTGGAAGTACATGCGCTGCACGCCGGGGCCGCGCTGGCTGATGAGGGCGAAGCCGTCCGGCGAGTTGCTGTAGATCAGCTCCTCGGCGCTGGGCGGCGCCTCGCACAGGATGCCGAACCAGGCGAACGGGTACTCCCGGAAGTAGCCGCCGTACGTGCCCGTGACGGCCTCACGGGCCACGCTGCGGGAACCGTCCGCGCCGACGACGACGTCGGCCTCGATCTCCACGGCGCCGCCCTCGGCGTCCCTGGCCACGACGCGCGGCCGGTTCGTCTCCGCGTCCTCCACGCGCTCGGCGGTCACCCCGAAGCGCAGGTCCTGGCCGGCGGCGAGGCGCGCGGCGACCAGATCCTTCAGCACCTCGTGCTGCGGATAGAGCCACACCGCCCGGCCGACGGTCGCGGCGAAGTCGATCCGGTGGCCCTCGCCGTCGAAGCGCAGCTCCATGCCCTCGTGCTTCCGCCCGGCCGTGAGGACCCGGTCCGAGGCCCCCGTCTCGCTGAGGATCTCGACGGTGCCCTGCTCCAGGATGCCGGCCCGGATGGTGGTCTCGATCTCCTCGCGGCTTCGGGAGTCGACGACGACCGACTCGATGCCGTGGCGACCGAGCAGGTGGGACAGGAGCAGACCGGCGGGGCCTGCCCCGATGACGGCGACTCGGGTGCGTACGGGCATGTCGTCTCCTTCGACGGCCGAGGGGGTGGCAGGGAGTCTGGCGTCGGTCCGCCCCTGTTGACGACGGTCCTTCCCATTCAACGGGAATCGGATCCCCCGCCCCCGCCCCCGCGGCCCGGCCGTCGGCTACGGGCGGCGCGCGCCGAGCGCCGCCGAGATGCCCGCGGCGGCGGAACGCAGCGCCTCGGCCGCGGGACCGGTCGGCGTGGAGCGGGGGAGCACGACCGACAGCGCGGCGACCACCCGCCCGCGTCCCTCGCGCACCGGTACGGCGACGCCCGTGGAGACGGCCTCGACCGTCCCCGGAGCCACGACGACGCCGTCACGCCGGACGCCCGCCAGGACGCGGCGCAGCAGCGCCGGGTCGGTCACGGTCTTTGGCGACACCGCCTCGAGCGGCCCGGCGAGGACCCGCTCCCGCAGCTCCTCCGGGCCGTGGGCGAGCAGGACCAGCCCCGACGACGAGGCGTGCAGGGGCAGCCGTCCGGCGATCCGGGTGATGTTCGCGCCCGCGTGCGGATGGGACAGCCGCTCCACGAAGAGGGTCTCGCCGTTCTCCAGCACCGCGAGCTGGGTGTGCTCCCGGACCCGGGCCTGCACCCGCTCCATGAACGGCAGGGCCGCCTGCCGCAGGCGCAGGGCGTGGGAGCCGCGCAGCGCCAGCTCCCACAGCCGCATGCCCAGCCGCACCCGCTGCTCCTCGTCCCGTTCCAGCAGCCCGCACTCCACGAGACCGGCCACGACCCGGTGCGCCGTGGACGACGGCAGCCTCGCGCGCCGTCCGATCTCCGCCGTCGTCTGCACGGTCCGGTCGGCGTCGAACGTCTCGAGGACGCGGACGATCCGCTCGGTGACCGTCTCCCCGGACCGTGAGTTCGCCATCGTCCGTCCTTCCCCGCTCCTCCGCGGCGCGCGGGCGGCCGGCCCGCCGCCGTGTCGAGTATCGGGGCGGTCCCCCTCGCGCGGGGCGTCCGGGACGGATCTCACACCGCCGCGCGGAGGTAATTTTGCAGAGTGTGCATCTTTGCATAGCATGCACGGCATGTCGGAGAAGAGTGCCGCGCAGGGCGGGCTGCGGGAGCGGAAGAAGCGGGCGACGCGTGCCGCTCTCGCCGAGGCCGCCGTGCGGCTGGCCGCCGAACACGGTGCGGAGAAGGTCACCGTCGAGGCGATCAGCGCGGCGGCCGGGGTGTCCGTGCGGACCTTCTTCAACTACTTCGACACCCGCGACGACGCCTTCGTCGTGATCGACGCGGAGGCGGGCGCGCGGATGCGGCAGGCCGTGCTCGACGCGCCGGCCGCGCTCTCCCCGCTCCAGGCCCTGCGCGAGGCCATGGCGGCCGAACTCGCCGAGGCGGAGCAGCAGCACGAGCTGTGGCGGCTGCACGCCCGGGTGCTGCACGCCTCGCCGCACCTGCTGGTCCGCACGCTCGGCGCGCACATGGCGGACGAGACCGAACTGGCCGAGGTCGTCGCCGCGCGCATCCGCGCCGGCGGGGCGACGGCATCCGCGCCCCCGCCCGCCTTTGCGACCGACGAGGAACGGCGCGGTGCACTCGACCTCTACCCCCGGCTGCTGGCCGCGGTGGCGGGCACCGCGGTGCGGATCAGTGTGGAGCACTGGTGCGCCCGCCAGGAGGAAGCCGCCTTCCTCGACGTCTTCCAGGAGGTGTTCGCGCTCCTGGCCGCCGGCCTCCCGGCGCCTCCCGCGTAACCCCCACGCCCGGCCGCCCGGCCTTCCGCCGCGGCCGCCGCCCCCGCTGTCCGTTCCGCGCCCACGAGCGCGCCGGCGCCCGCCGGCGCCCACTCCGCGCGCGTGACCGTTCGACCATCGTCCGAAAGAGATCCCGTGAGTTCACCCCCGGCGCCCGTCGACGCGCCTCCCGCCTCCATGACCCAACGGCAGATACTCCAGGCCATGTCCGGCCTGATGGCCGGCATGTTCGTCGCCATCCTGGCGGGCACCGTCGTCTCCAACGCGCTGCCGACGATCATCGCCGACCTGGGCGCCAGCCAGTCCTCCTACACCTGGGTCGTCACCGCCGAACTGCTGGCCATGACCGCGACGGTGCCCCTGTGGGGCAAGCTGTCCGACCTGTTCAACAAGAAGCTGCTGCTCCAGCTCTCCCTGCTGATGTTCGTGATCGGTTCGCTGCTGGCGGGCTTCTCCCACGACACGACGCTGCTGATCTTCAGCCGGGTCGTGCAGGGCATCGGCGCGGGTGGTCTGACCGCGCTCGCGCAGGTCGTCATGGCCGCCGTCATCCCGCCCCGGGAACTGGGCAAGTACTCCGGCATCTTCGGCGCCGTGTTCGCCGTCGGCACCGTGGCCGGACCGCTGATCGGCGGTGTGCTGGTGGACACCGACTGGCTGGGCTGGCGCTGGTGCTTCTTCATCGGCGTGCCGTTCGCCCTGCTGGCCATCGCTCTGCTGCAGCGCACGCTGAAGCTGCCCACCGTCAGGCGCCAGGTGAGGATCGACTGGCTCGGCGCCTTCCTGATCGTCGCCGGTGTCTGCGCGCTGCTCATCTGGGTCTCGCTGGCGGGCAACCAGTTCGACTGGGCGTCGTGGCAGACCGCCGCGCTCGTGCTCGGCGGCGTGCTGCTGCTGGTCCTGGCGGTCCTCGTCGAGGCCCGCGCCGACGAGCCGGTCATCCCACTCGACATCTTCAGGAACCGCACGGTCACCCTGACCACGGTGGCCAGCCTCCTGGTCGGTGTCGCCATGTTCGGCGGGACCGTCTTCCTCTCGCAGTACTTCCAGGTGTCCCTGGGCAAGTCGCCGACCGTCGCCGGTCTGATGAGCCTGCCGATGATCCTGGGTCTGCTGGTGTCGTCCACCGTCGCGGGGCAGTTGATCAGCCGGACCGGCAAGTGGAAGGGCTACCTGGTGGCCGGCGCGGTCGTCATGACCGTCGGCCTCGCGCTGCTCTCCCTGATCGACGCGGACACGCACTTCGGACTGCTCAGCCTGTACATGGCCGTCCTCGGCGTCGGCGTCGGCATGCTGATGCAGAACCTGGTGCTCGCCGCGCAGAACGACGTCCCCGCGGCCGAGCTGGGCGCCGCGACCTCGGTGCTGTCCTTCTTCCGCAGCATGGGCGGCACGATCGGCACCAGCGTCCTCGGCGCGATCCTCGCCAACCGGGTCGCCGACGAGACGGCCAAGGGGCTGGAGAAGGCGGGCGCCGCCGGCGGGGCCGAGGGCGGCTCGGGCGGCGGACACAGCGTCCCGGACATGAGCACGCTGCCCGCCCCGATGCGGGAGATCGTGGAGCACGCCTACGGTGTCGCCACCGCCGAGCTGTTCCTCGTCGCCACGCCGTTCGCCCTGCTGGCCCTGGTCGCCGTCGTGTTCCTGAAGGAGAAGCCGCTGAAGACCACCAGCGGCATGGAACGCCTCGCCGAGGAGGCCGCCGCCGCGGGCGCCGCACCGGACCAGGACCGGACGACCCCGGTCGTCTGACCCGGAACCGGACCGGCGGGACACGCACCACGGGGACGGGCCGCCCACCGCACGGTGGGCGGCCCGTCCCCGTACGCGCTCGAACACCGTCGCTCGCCCCCGAGATGCCCGGGATCCGTCCGGGGAGGGGCCGCGGCGAAGACGCCCGCCGCTCACCGGCCGCACCCGCGCCCGCCGGGAGGCCGCCGGCCACCTGCCGATCAGCCTCCTGCCGTACGCCTCGCCCGGCCTCGTCCCCTGCCGCCTCCCGAGGCGCACCGGACACTCCGGCGCCCGGCCCGACGGCGTCGAGGGGCACGTCCGCCACGTCCTCTCCACCGACCCCGCCGTGCACGGCGACCCCCGGGCACCGCTCACGGGAACCACGGTCCGCACGGCGGGAGAGGGGACGATGGAGATCCACTTCCCCGACGGACACCACGAGCGGCCGCCGCACCCACCTGTGCGCCGACCACATGTGCGGTAGCCACACAGCCACCCCGCGGGAAGCAGAGCCCTCCGGAAGGACGGAACACAAGCCCCCGCGCCGCCCCCGGTCGCGCCGCCGGGGGAGACCGCCGTCGCCCACGAGAGGTGAGCCGACCGGGTGATCACCCGTCAGGTACGGGCCTCGGCCCACCTGGGTGATCACCGGTGGCGGGGCCCAACCCCCGCTCATAGCTTCGGTCCATGAACAAACGACACATCGCGCTTCTCGCCTGTACCGCCGCCGCCGTGGCCGCGGGGCTGGGGGCCGCCCCGTCGGCGCACCATCCGACCGTGCACCGCGTACAGCCCGGCCAGTCGATCCAGAAGGCCGTGGACGCCGCGGAGCCGGGGGACGTCGTCCTCCTCGCGCCCGGCACCTACCGGCAGAGCGTCGACATCAAGGTGCCGGACCTGACCCTGCGCGGCCACGGCGCCGGCCGTACCGTCCTGGCGCCCGCCGAGGACGCCGGCAAGAGCAAGAGCAAGAGCAAGAGCAAGGGCGCCTGCGCCGAGGCCGGCAACGGCGTCTGCGTCACCGGCACCGACAAGAGCCCGCTCCGGGGCGTCACCGTACGGTCGTTGACGGTGCGGGGCTTCGCCAGGAACGGGCTGTGGGCCACCGGTACCGACGGGCTGAGGGTCACGCACGTGGCGGCGGAGAAGAACGGCCAGTGGGGCATCGCCGAGGAACGCTCCGTCCACAGCACGCTCAGCCACAACCTCCTGCGCGAGAACGGCGACGCCGGACTGTTCGTGTCCAACACCGTCGACACCGAGGAGGGCGCCCGGGACGCGGAGCGGACCGTGATCCGGTACAACCGGACGACCGGCAACCGGATCGGCGTCACCGTGCGCCGGCTGCGGAACCTGAGCGTCGACCGCAACGAGGCCACCGGCAACTGCGCCGCCGTGTTCGTGGTGGGCGACGAGACCAAGCCGCGCGCCGGCGACCTGAGCGTGACGCGCAACTACATCCACGCCAACAACAAGCACTGCCCCAAGACGCCCCGGCTGCCCTTCCTGCAGGGCTCCGGCATCGTCCTCACCGGCGCCGAGGACACCCTGGTCGCCTACAACCGGGTCGAGGACAACAAGGGCGCCTCCCCGCTCTCCGGCGGCATCGTGCTCTTCAAGAGTTTCGTCGGCACCCCCAGTGAGCGCAACGACATCCGCGACAACCTGGTGACCGGCAACAGCCCGGCCGACCTGGCCGACCGGGACACCGCCGAGACCAACACGTTCAGCCGCAACACCTGCACGCTCTCCGAACCCGCGGGCATGTGCTGACCGGCCCGCCCATCGCACCCCCACCGACTGCACGACAGCAGAAGCGAGGCAACGGATGACCACCGTTGATCCGGCTCCCCCGCCGCCCATGCGGCTGAGGGAGCTCGTTTTCGGGGCGGCGTGCGCCGCCGCCGTACGCGCGGCCGTCCGCCTGGGCGTGGCGGACGCGCTGGACGACACCCCCATGACCGTCGACGACCTGGCGACGGCGGTGAAGACCCAGCCGCACACCCTGCGGCGGCTGCTGCGCGCCCTGACCTGCCAGGGCGTCTTCGCCGAGAACCCCGACGGCACCTTCGAGCACACCGAGATGTCCCGGCTGCTGCGCGAGGACGACCCGCACAGCCTGCGGTACATCGCCCTGTGGTGCACCGAGCCGTGGACCTGGAACGTCTGGCCGCTGCTCGACGAGGCGGTGCGCTCGGGCGGCAGCGTCTTCGAGAACGTGTACGACCAGGAATTCTTCACCTACCTCAACGAGTCCGCCCCCGAGTCCGCCCATGTGTTCAACCGGGCCATGACGACCTCCAGCGAGCAGTCCGCGCGCGACGTGGCCCGGCTGCTCGACCTGGACGACGCCTCCTCCGTCGTGGACATCGGGGGCGGCCAGGGGCACGTCCTGGCCGGTCTCCTGGAGAAGCACCCCCACCTCCACGGCACCCTGCTCGACCTGCCGGGCGTCGTCGAGAACGCCGACCCCCGGCTGCGCGAGGGCGGCGCGCTCGCCGGCCGGGTCGAGCTCGTGGCCCGGGACTGCCGCGAGGACGTCCCCGTCCGGTCCGACGTGTACATCATCAAGAACGTCCTGGAGTGGGACGACGACAGCACCCGCCGGGTGCTCGCCAACGTCCGCGCGGCGGCACGTCCCGGGGCCCGGGTCGTCGTCATCGAGAACCTCGTCGACGACACCCCGTCGATGCGGTTCACCACCGCCATGGACCTGCTGCTGCTCCTCAACGTCGGCGGGGCCAAGCACACCCGGCGGAGCATGGTCGACCGGCTGACCGGCGCGGGCCTCGTCATCGGCGGCGTCAGCCCGGTCAACGCCTATCTCCACGCCTTCGAGTGCACCGTCCCCGGCTGACCGGAGGCGCCCGCACACCCCGAGGCCGCCGGCTCCGCGACTGACGCGGGACCGGCGGCCTCGGGGTGTCGGCGCCGCCCGCTCAGGAGCCGGCGCTCCGCTCCCAGCGGTAGAAGCACTGCGCCATGGCGTCCTTGGGGCCGCGCCACGTGGCCGGGTCGTACGGGCTGACGTACGCCTCCAGCCGCTCGCTGACGCCGCGGAACTCGGGGTGTCCGGCGACCTTCGCGATCGCCGGGGCCGGGTCCTGCTCGGACTCGATCAGGTGCAGGTACACGTCGTCGCCGAACTGGAAGAGGCTGCGCCGGCTGACACCGACCAGACGGGGGAGTTCACCCCGGTCGGAGTCGGCGAACACGTCGGCGATGTCCGGCGCCGAACCGGGCTTCATCCGGGCGACGATGAGGGCGTGGTGCATCGGGTGTCCTTCCTGGGCCGGTGTTCAGCGCGAGGACGCGACGGACGCGCTCTCGCTGTCGCGGGCGACCTGCTCGATCCGGTCCCGGATCAGGGCCAGCTGGGTACGGGAGTTGCGGTTGATGTTGTCCGTCATCCAGTCGTCGTCGACCGGGGCGTCGGGCTTCATCGCGAAGTCCTGCGTCCAGTGCATCTGCACCCCGCCCGGCACTTCCGCGTACTCCCACACGATGTCCATGTGGGCGAACGGGCCCGTCTCGACACGGCGGGCGCGGACGGTCCGCTTCTCGCGGTCCGGAGTGCGCTCCGACACCCAGCTCCACACCTTGCCGTTCTCGTCCGGGTGCATGGTCAGCCGGAACCTCGTCGTGGCGCCCTCACGGGAGAGGATCTCCACGGACGCGTACTCGCTGAACAGCCGCGGCCAGTTCTCCAGGTCGTTGGTCATCTCCCACACGAGGTCGAAGGGGGCGTCGATGGTGATGCTGTTCTCGGTGTGTCCGGCCACTTTCAGGCTCCAGCCGTGAGGGTGCTGTTGACGAGGTTCAGGAACTCCCGGGGCGTCCGGCAGCGCTCCGAGTCGGGGGGAAGCGACGTGCCGTACCGGTTCTCCAGCTCGCCGACGATGCCGAGCAGGCCGAGCGAGTCGAGACCGAAGACGTCGAAGGGGGACTCCGCCGACTGCTTCAGTTCCTGGGGGTCGACGGTGATGCCGGCCGCCTGCTTCATCAGCGAGGCCAGCTCGTCGAAGGTCACTTCGGAGGTGATCATGGGTGCCTGCTCCTTCCCCGCCCGGTCCTAACGGGCGGAATCGTCACCGCGGCGCACGACCAGCGCCGCGTTGGAGCCCATCAGTCCCCTGCTGAGGACCAGGGCGGTGCGCAGCTCGGCGGGGCGGGCGCGCGACATCACCAGGTCGAGGTCGTGGCAGATGTCGAACACGTTGGGTGTCGGGGGCACCTGACCGTGTTCCATGGCGAGCACCGCGGCCACCGTGTCCAGCACGGGCGCCGCGCAGTGGGCGCGGCCGATGCCCGTCTTGGGCGCCGTGACCGGGACGCGGGTGCCGTGCGCTCCCAGGGCGTCGGCGATCGCCAGCGCCTCGGCGCGGTCCGCCTCGGGGACGCCCAGGGCGTCGGCGAACACGACGTCGATCTCCTCCGGCGCGCAGCCCGCCTCGTCGAGGGCGCCGCGGATCGCGCGGGCCAGGCCCTCCCGGGACTCCGCCCAGCGCGAGGCCCCGGTGAACGTGGCGGCGTGGCCGGCCACGAAGGCCCGCACGGGCGCCCCGCGCTCGCGGGCCCGGTCCTCGTCCTCGACGACGAGCAGCGCGCCGCCCTCCGCGGGCACGAAGCCGCACGCCTTCTCGGTGAACGGACGGTAGGCGCGGGCGGGGTCGTCGAGGGTGCTGAGCTCGGGGTAGCCGAGCTGGCACACCATCGAGTACGGGGCCAGCGGCGCCTCCGTGGCGCCCACGACCATGACGTCGGTGCCGCGCCCCACGGCCCGGCTCGCGTGCGCGAGGGAGTCCAGACCGCCCGCCTCGTCGCTCGCCACCACCCCGCACGGCCCCTTGAGGCCGCCGCGGATGGAGATCTGGCCGGTGCTCGCGGCGTAGAACCAGGCGATGGACTGGTAGGGGCCGACGAACTTGGAGCCCTTCCCCCACAGTTTCTGCAGCTCGCGCTGGCCGAACTCGCCGCCGCCCGACCCGGCGGCGGTGACCACGCCGACGGAGAACGGATCGGCGGGTTCGCCGCCGAGTCCGGCGTCGTCGAGGGCGAGGGCGGCGGCGGCCATCGCGAAGTGGCTGAACCGGTCGGTCTGCACCAGGAACCGGTCCTCGATGAGGGCCGCCGGGTCGAAGGCCCGGACCTCGCCCGCCACGCGGAGCGGCAGATGGTCACAGCCCTCGCGGCTGATCAGGTCCAGCACGCTGAGGCCTTCGCGGACGGACTTCCAGTAGGCGTCGGTCCGCAGTCCGTTGGGCGCGACCACACCGATGCCGGTGACGGCCGCGCGCCCGGGGCGCCGATTGCTCATCGTGTCCTCCCACCCGGCCCGGACAGCAGCACCGCGGACTGGAAGCCGCCGAATCCGCTGCCGACGGAGAGCACGTGGTTCAGCTTCCGCGGGCGGGCGGTGCGCGGTACGTAGTCCAGGTCGCACTCGGGGTCGGGGGTCTCGTAGTTCGCCGTGGGCGGCACCACCTGGTGCTTCAGCGCCAGGACACAGGCGACCACCTCGATCGCGCCGATCGCGCCGAGCGAGTGCCCCACCATCGACTTGATGGAGCTCATGGGCGTCTCGTGGGCGTGCGCGCCCAGGGACCGCTTCACGGCGGCCGTCTCGTGCCGGTCGTTCTGCCGGGTGCCGGAGCCGTGCGCGTTGACGTAGTCGATCAGCGTGGGGTCGATGCGGGCCTGGTCGAGCGTGGTGTCGATCGCCCGGGCCATCTCCAGCCCCTCACTGGTCAGACCGGTCATGTGGTAGGCGTTGCCGTAGGTGGCGTAACCGCTGATCTCGCAGAGGATCTCCGCGCCGCGGGCCCGCGCGTGCTCGTACTCCTCGAGCACGAGCACGGCCGCGCCCTCGCCCATCACGAAGCCGTCGCGGCGGGCGTCGAAGGGCCGGGAGGCGTGCTCGGGGTCGTCGTTGTTGGGCGACGTCGCCTTGATGGCGTCGAAGCAGGCCATCGTGATCGGTGAGATCGGCGAGTCCGACGCCCCCGCGATGCAGACGTCGGCCCGGCCCTCGGCGATGGTGTGGAAGGCGTAGCCGACCGCGTCGAGCCCGGAGGTGCAGCCGGTGGAGACGGTCTGCACCGGGCCCCGGGCGTCGAACCGCTCGGCGACGACCGAGGCGAGCGTGCTCGGCGAGAAGGCCAGGTGCAGCTTCGGCTCCGCCCGCCGATGGTCCACGTCCCAGCGCCGGCCGCCCTCGCTGACCAGCACGTAGTCGTGCTCCAGCCGGGTGGTGCCGCCGACCGCGCTGCCCAGCGAGACCGCGGTGCGCCAGGGGTCCGTGGCCCCGGTGTCGAGTCCGGAGTGGCGCACGGCCTCGGCGGCGGCGACCGCGGCGAACTGGATGTAGCGGTCCGCGTGCTGGCACAGGTCCGCGTCCAGGCCGTGCTCGAACGGGTCGAAGTCGCACTCGGCGGCTATGCGCGAGCGCAGACCCGCCGGATCGAACAGGGAGATGCCGCGGGTCGCGGTGCGGCCGGCCGCCAGAAGATCCCAGAACGCCGTCGCTCCGATACCGCCGGGAGCGACCACACCTATGCCGGTGACGGCCACCCGGCGGGTCATTTCATGGCCTCGCTCGGCTCGGCGGGCCGGCCGAGTTCGGGACCGCCGACCTTCAGCTGCGGCCCGGAGACGGCGCTCTCGTTCTCCTCGGTGTCGACGTGACCGAGGCTCGGATGCGGGGCGAGCGGGCCCAGGTGGAACACCATGCGGGCCTCCTGGTCGCCGACGTTGCGGAAGCGGTGCCGCATGTCGATCGGGATCATCAGCCCCTGCTCGGCGCGGAGCGCGAACGGCTCGCCGTCCAGGTCCACTTCGAGCGCGCCGCTGACCACGTACACGAACTCCTCGGAGTACGGGTGGTAGTGCTCGCCGATGCGCTCGCCGGGCTTGATGATCGCCAGGCCCATGAAGCCGCTGGTGGAACCCACGCTGGTCGGCGTGAGCAGGGTCCTGAGATCACCTCCGCGCCGTCGGTTGGGTTCTGTCTCGCTCAGGTCCACGATGCGTGGATGCCGTTTGGACATGGGGGTGTTACCTCCTGGTGTGCCGGTGACGTCCGGGCGGGCACCGCCGCGGACGTCACCGCGGTCGGCCTTCAGGAATGCGCAGAGGTGCGGTCGGTGACGGGCACCATGTCGGCGTGCGCCAGGAGCCGGTGCAGGGTGCGCTCCGAGTCCAGGGAGCCCTCGACGCCGATCGCGGCGCCGTCCAGGAGACGCTCCAGCTCGGCCGCCCCGCCCGGGCCCTTGACGCCGAGGGCGGAGAGCGGGTCGAGGTCGAGTTCGCCCGTGACGTCGATCATGCGGGTCACGACGTCGTCGCGCTGGAAGACGGTGCTCGCGTACACCGGGCTGTCCGGGTCGCTCGCCGCGGCCTCGTCCTGCCGGGCGAGGAACCGGGCCAGCTCCAGGCCGCGGCCCGCCACGGCCGGGTAGTACAGCATGTGCCGCCGCAGGTGGTCGGGTTGCGGGCGGTCGGCCGCCACGTGCTGCATGGCGGGGAGGGCCGCCCGGGTGAAGAACACCCGGGCGGAGTCGGAGACACTCAGGTCCCGGTCCTGCTCCAGGTAGGGGTTGATGGCCTCCTCCACGGCCTGTACCTGGGGCTGACTGGCCACGTGGCACAGGGTGGCCAGCAGGTCGCCCTCCACCTCCACGGCCCGTACGACGCGGTTGCCGTGCATGAAGAGCGAGGTGCGGTGCAGGCGTGTGGTGCCGTTGATCCGCGCCTCGGGCGCCTCGTAGTTGGCCAGGATGTCGACGACCTTGGACTCGGAGCCGGGTTTCACGGTGAAGGTGATGGCGTGGCGGGTCACCCCGGTGCCCACGCGGGCCGCCTTCTGCAGGCTCGCCCGCGCGGCCTCGGTGGTGAGCGGCTGGTCCGGATGGGTCTCGCGCAGGATGCTGTAGCGCATCGACCGGGTGTCCCGGACGCAGCTGTGCATCGGCCGGACGATCTGGATGTGCTCCTCGCTGTTCACCCACGCGAGGAACGGCAGGGCGCTCTCCCATTCGCTGGTGATGAGCCACTGCGAGGGGTTCTCGATCGACTGGCACAGTTGGTCACTGATGTGGCCGGGAACGGAAGCGACCTTGTTGCGCATGTGTTCGTACGCGTCGAGGAACTGCTCCTGGGCCCCCTCGTACAGGTCGAGCAGCAGGATCACCCGCAGCCTCGAGCCGTCGAACGCCGACTGCGACACGCGTGCCGACATGGTCATCCGGCGCACCTCTCCTCTTCGTCGGAAGGTCGGGAACGACCGCCGTGTCCGAAGGGCCGGGGTCGCCATGAGTCGATCGTTGCCGCGACTTTCCGGTGTGCGCGAGCGCCACGGGGCAGGCGGGTGAACCGCGTGTCATCCGGGTGCCGCCGGGACGAGGAGCGGCCCGCACCGGGCATGAAAGGTGCGTCCTGTTTCCACAGCCCGTCGAGGGCGACGCTGGAGGCGTTTCAATGAATCGATCGGATACGGCCGGCCGGGCGGATCACCGCACGCCGGTCCTCATCGTCGGCGGCTCTCTGGTGGGCCTGTCCATGTCGCTGTTCCTGGGGCGCCTCGGCGTGCCGCACACGCTCGTCGAACGCCACGCGGGCACCTCGATCCACCCGCGCGGACGGGGGAACAACGTGCGCACCATGGAGCTGTTCCGGACGGCCGGGCTCGAGCAGCGCATCGGCCGGGCCGCGTCGGTCCTGGCGGACAACCACGGCATCTGGCAGACCCCGAGCCTGGTGGGCGACGAGGGCGAGTGGCTGCTCCAGGAGATCGACCCCGGCGGCGGGATCGCCCGCTTCAGCCCCAGCGGGTGGTGCCTGTGCAGCCAGAACGACCTGGAGCCGGTGCTCCTCGAGGGGGCCCGCGAACTCGGCGGGGACCTGCGCTTCGGGACGGAGATGATGTCCTTCGACCAGGACGCCGAGGGTGTGACGGTGCTGGTCAAGAGCCGGGAGACCGGTGAGCACACCAGGATCCGGGCGGACTACCTCGTCGCCGCCGACGGCCCCCGCAGTCCCGTCCGCGAGTCGCTGGGCATCGGGCAGAACGGCCCGGGCGACCTGTTCCACAACGTGAGTCTCACGTTCACCTCCCGTGACCTCGCAGGCGTCGTCGGGGACCGGCGGTTCATCGTCTGCTACCTGACCAACCCGGACGCCGACGGAGCCCTGCTGCCGGTCGACAACCGGGAGCACTGGGTGTTCCACGCCCCCTGGCACCCCGAACACGGCGAAACCCTCGAGGAGTTCACCGACGAGCGGTGCGTCGCCCACATCCGCAAGGCCGTCGGCGTGCCGGATCTCGACGTGGAGATCACCGGCCGGGCCGCCTGGCACGCCGCCGAGCGGGTCGCCGAACGGTACGCGGACGGCCGGGTGTTCCTGGCCGGCGACTCCGCCCACGAGATGTCGCCCACCGGGGCGTTCGGCTCCAACACCGGCATCCAGGACGCCCACAACCTCGCCTGGAAGCTGGCCGCCGTGCTCGGCGGCTGGGCCGCGCCCGGCCTGCTGGAGACCTACGACGCCGAACGCCGGCCCGTCGCGGAGGCGACAAGCGCCCGTGCCTCCTCCCGTTCGAGCGAGCACAGCCACCCCGGATACACGCCCGCCCCGGGCGCCCCGGCCCTCGGCGCCCCCGCCCCCGGCGGTCCCGGAGTCGGCGGTCCCGGCGGTCCCGGCGGCCCTGGATCCGGCGGTCCCGGAGCCGGCGGTCCCGGAGCCGGTGGTCCCGGCGGTCCCGGCGGTCCCGGCGGTCCCGGCGGTCCCG
The DNA here is from genome assembly GCF_001279005.1 of Streptomyces caelestis. Taxonomy (GTDB): domain Bacteria; phylum Actinomycetota; class Actinomycetes; order Streptomycetales; family Streptomycetaceae; genus Streptomyces; species Streptomyces heliomycini. The sequence continues at coordinate 73,057 of NZ_LGCN01000195.1, read as the reverse complement.
GCATGAAGGGGGGCGGCATCCTCAACGTGGCGCTCTGCTACCGCTACCCGCGCGGCGCGGTCCTGGGCTCCGACCCGGCGGCGCCGGTCATCCCCGACGGGGTGATGCTGACCGGCGAGCCCGGCAGCCGCGCCCCGCACGTGTGGCTGGACCGCTCCGGCACCCGGATCTCCACGCTCGACCTGTACGAGCGGTCGTGCGTGCTGCTGAGCGCCGCGGACGGCGCCTGCGACTGGCACACCGCGGCGGCGAAGGTCGCGAAGGACCTGTCCGTGCCGCTCGACGCGTACCGGGTGGGCGACGGCCCCGACGCGGACCTGACCCCCGAGGACGGCGCCGACTGGGCCCGGGCGCACGGGATCACCGCGGACGGTGCGGTACTGGTCCGTCCCGACGGCTTCGTCGCCTGGCGCTCCGAAGGGCCCGCACCGGACCCGGCGGCGGTGCTGCGGGAGGCCGTCGCCACCGTCCTGGCACGGGACTGACGGGGGAGCGGCGGCCGGCGGCGTCACGCTCCGCCGACGCCGCCCTGCCGGCCCCGCTCCGCCTTGGCCTGGTGCTGCTCGAACCGCTGGACGGCGGGTCCGTCGGTGTTCCACGGCCAGGGCGTGACCATGCCCTGCAGCGTCTGGAAGACGTGATGCGCGTCGACGGCGCGTCCGGCCGCGCACAGCGCGTACGCCAGTACGTTCAGATCGGCCTGCGCCGCCGCGTGCTGGAGGAAGCCCGGCTTCGCCCACAGCGCGGCGGCCTGCTCCAGCGCGGCGGCGATCTGTCCGCCCTCCCACAGCTGGCCGGCCGTCATGGCCCGCACCCCGCCCTGCGCCAGCAGTCCCTGGTACTGCCGCACGGCCGCGGTCAGCTCGACCGCCGCGCACGGTGCGTTGGCCGGGATGCGGGTGCGCACCACGTCGACGAAGTCGAGGACGGCCGCGCTGGAACCCCCCTCCTCCGGCGACAGGTACGCGAGCATCTGCAAATACGCCTCACGGTGCCAGCGGTCGCGTCCGGTGGCCTCCCGCCAGATGGCGTTGACGTCGTTCTGGCCGTAACGCTCGATCCGCGACACACCGAGCAGGACCACCCACGGCAGCGGATCCTCCGGCCTCCACTCGGCGGCCTGGTAGCACCGGGAGACCAGCTGCCCGGCGTCCTCCAGACGCCGGTCCCGCAGTCCGCGCGCCAGCGCGGACCAGGAGTGGAAGACCAGGGCGTCCGCGCTCCGAGGCTCCTTGTCCAGCCACGCCGCCGCGATTCCCGCGTCGGCCGTCGCCTCGGCCAGGACGGACACCCGGTGAGCGCGGCGGTCCCAGTCGTCCCCGGTCTCCGCCAGCAAGGAGGACACGAGGGTGACGTCCGCGGCCCTGCCGCCCCCGTTCCGCTTGCTCAGCCGTCCCAGGACGCGCGCCAGTTCGGCGTCGTCCAGGGCGGGCACGATACGGGGGCGTCTGCTGGTACGACTGCTGAAGAGGGCCATGCCGGAAGACTAGGAACTCCACGGGCCCCGGCAACCCGGACGGGATGATCGTTACCGATCTGCCCCTTACCGCCGGTACGCCGGGCAGACCTGGGCGGGGCCGGGCATCCCGCCCGCCCCCGCCCTGTCGTCGCGTACGTTCCGCTTGCCGGCTCCCCGGGTCAGACCGCCGGGGCCGGGTACGTCGGGTACTCCACCCCGGAAACGTACTGGACGACCCGGACGACCTGGCAGGAGTATCCGAACTCGTTGTCGTACCAGAGGTAGAGGATGGCGTTGTCGCCCTCGACCTTCAGCGCGCCGGCGTCGACGATCGAGGCGTGGCGCGAGCCGATGAAGTCGCTGGAGACCGCGTCGGGGGCGCTGATGAAGTCGATCTGGCGCTTGAGAGGTGAGGTCAGCGACACGTTGCGCAGGTGGTCCAGGACCTCCTGACGGTCGGTCGCGCGGCCCAGCTGGAGGTTGAGGATCGCGATCGAGACGTCCGGCACGGGGACCCGGATCGAGCTGCCGGTGATGGTCGCGTCGAGGTCGGGCAGCGCCTTGGCGACGGCCGAGGCGGCGCCCGTCTCGGTGATCACCATGTTCAGCGGCGCCGAACGGCCACGGCGCTCCGACTTGTGGTAATTGTCCAGCAGGTTCTGGTCGTTGGTGAACGAGTGCACCGTCTCCACGTGTCCGCGCAGCACGCCGTACTCGTCCGCCATCGCCTTCAGCGGCGGCACGATCGCGTTGGTGGTGCAGGACGCGCAGGACAGGATCCGCTCGTCCGGCTTGAGGGTGTCGTGGTTGACGCCGTGCACGATGTTGGGCACGTCGCCCTTGCCGGGCGCGGTCAGCACCACCTTGTCGATGCCGGGACGCAGGTGCAGCGAAAGCCCTTCGCGGTCGCGCCACTTGCCGGTGTTGTCGATGAGGATGGCGTTCTTGACGCCGTACGCCGTGTAGTCGATCTCCGTCGGGTCGCCCGCGTAGATCACCTTGATGGTGTTGCCGTTGGCGACGATCGTGCTGTTCGCCTCGTCGACGGTGATGGTGCCCTGGAACTGACCGTGCACGGAGTCGCGGCGCAGCAGCGAGGCCCGCTTGACGATGTCCTGCTCACCGCCCCGGCGGACCACGATCGCGCGCAGGCGCAGCCCGTTGCCGGACCCCGACTTCTCGATGAGCAGCCGGGCCAGGAGGCGGCCGATGCGGCCGAAGCCGTAGAGGACGACGTCGCGCGGTTCGCGGCGGTCGATCTTGTCGGCGCCGGTCGCGCCGGCGACGGCCTCGGCGGTGAACTCGGCCACCGACTGCCCCCGGTCGTCGGCGCGGTAGGCCTCGGCGAGCAGGCCGATGTCGATCTGGGACGGGCCGAGGTCGAGCGTGGTGAGCGCCTGCAGGAAGGGCAGCGTCTCGGTGACCGAGAGCTCCTCGCCGGCGATCTGCCGGGCGAAGCGGTGGGTCTTGAGGATGCTGACCACTGACTTGTTCACCAAGGAGCGGCTGTGCAGTAGAACGGTCACGTCCCGCTCGCGGTGCAGCTTCCCGATGATCGGGATCATCGACTCCGCGATCTCCTCGCGGTGCTTCCAGCGGGTGAACGAGTCTTCGTTGACAGTCACAGGATCATCTTTCGAGCTAGAGGGTGCTCATATGATAGCCATGGGGGCTGTCGGGTCCGGAGGGGGTGCCGGAAGGCTCATGGACGCACCGGCACCCGAAGGGTTGCGCGACATGCGAACGGGTACGCGTGCAGCACTGTGCCCGGGCCGGATCTTGTCCCGGGCGGGCCGTACGACCGCCGCTACCAGGGATCTGTCATGGAAACACCCGCGCACGAGAACAACGCCCCCACGCCCGCGCAGCGGGCCCTGGACACACTGTCGGAGAACACCGAGGACGCGAGGGCGCTGGACGCCCTCGCGAACAGCGACGTGCTGATCCCGGTGCCGGACGACGCCGGCGACGGGGAGGCCGCCGACCCCGGCGCGGTCGCCCTCCCGGTGCTGGAGCAGCCGGGCGGCACCCAGGTGGTGCCCGTGTTCACGTCCGAACTGGAGATGGCCGGGCTGCTGCCGTTCGTCTCCCGCTACCGGCTCGTCCCGCTCGGCGCGCTCGCCGCCCAGTGGCCGGCCGAGGACCTGTCGCTCACCATCGACGGCAGCTCCGAGCACCGTCTGACGCTCACCTCGGAGGGGGTGCGCACGCTGCTGGCCCGGCCCTGAGCCGGCCGGGCCCGCGCGCTACCCGCCCAGTGTGCGGGCCAGGGCGGCGCGCTGCACCGGCAGCGCCTCGGCGTGCCGCTCGCGCCCCTTCGGCGTGAGGCGCACGTACACGCCGCGCCGGTCCTCCAGGCACATGCCGCGCTCCACCAGGCCGTCCTTCTCCAGGCGGGCGATGAGGCGGGACAGCGCGCTCTGACTGAGGTGGACCCGGCCCGCCAGGTTCTGCACCCGGCACTGCTCGCCGTCCGGGGGCGTGGTGGTCACGAGCAGATCGAGCACCTCGAAGTCGGAGGCGCCCAGACCGTACGGGTGCAGCGCGCGGTCGATCTCGCCGAGGGTGCGCGCGTGCACCGCGAGGATGTCACGCCACCGCTCCTCGAGCCGCGCTTCGGGCGTGTTCGCTCCCATGTGCGAACGGTAACACTCGTTCGATATTCAATGAACGCGCAAGGGTGTCCCCCTCCGCCCTCCCGCGGCAGGTCAGGCGGGCGCGTCCTGGAACAGGCCGACGGGGTTGCCGTCCTGGTCCCGCACGGAGGCGGTCAGCGCGCCGCCGCCGACGTCCCGCACGTCCTGGACGGGCTTCGCACCGGCCTCCAGCAGGGCGGCGAGGGTCTCCCGGATGTCGGCCACCCTCCAGTGGGGAACCGGCCCGGTCATGCCCTTGGCGTGGCCCTCGGGGTCCAGGCCGATCTCGTGCGTCCCGGTCCGGAAACCGACGTAGTACGGCGTGTCCGCGTACGGCTCCACCCCGAGCAGGGCGTGGAACAGCGCCTTCGCCCGGTCGAGGTCGTGGACGGGGTAGACGATCGTCTTCAGGCCGTCGATCATGACGTACTCCTCGTCGAAGCGGGACCGGCGCCCGAACGCGCCGGTCCCCTCACGCTAGGCCCAGGGAGCGGCGCACGGCTTCTCCGATCCTGACCGTCACGCGTCTTCGGGAGCTACGTCGAGTCCCGCTTCACCAGCTCCGTCGGCAGGATCACCGCCGCCGGGTCCTCGCCGCCGATCTGGGCCAGCAGCACCCGCACCATCTCCGCGCTGATGCGGTCCCAGGGCTGGCGGATCGTGGTGAGCTCGGGGCTCGTGGCGACGGCCGCGGGGGAGTCGTCGAAACCGCCGACCGCGACGTCCTGGGGCACCCGGCGCCCCGCCCGGTGCAGCGCGGCGAGCACCCCCTGGGCCATCAGGTCGGAGGCGACGAACACCGCGTCCACGTCCGGGGCCCGCGCCAGCAGCCGCTCGGCGCCGGCCTCGCCGCTGGCCCGGCTGTAGTCGCCGGAGACGACCAGCCGCTCGTCCGCCTCCACGCCCGCCTCGGCGAGCACCTCCCGGTAACCGGCCAGGCGCTCCACACCGCCCGGGGTGTCCAGCGGACCGGTCACCACGCCGATCCGGCGCCGGCCGAGCGCCAGCAGGTGCCGCACCATGTCCCGCGCGCCGTCCCGGTCGTCGGCGGCCACGTAACTCACCTTCGAGCCCAGCCCGATCGGTTTCCCGCACGCGACCAGCGGCACGCCCGCCGCCCGCAGCTCCTCCGCCACCGGGTCGCCGGAGTGGCTGGACACCAGCAGCACCCCGTCGACGTGCCCGGCGGTGATGTACCGCGTGATGCGCCGCCGTTCGTCGTCCGTACCGGCCAGCATCAGCAGCAGCGGCACGTCGTGCGCGGCCAGTGCCTGGGTGCAACCACGCAGCAGGACATTGAAGTTGGGGTCCTCGAAGAACCGCTCCTGGGGCTCCGTGAGCAGGAAGCCCACCGAGTCGGAGCGGCCGGTGATCAGCGAGCGGGCGTGCCGGTTGACGACGTAACCCGTCTTGCGGATCGCGGCGTTGACCGCGTCCGCGGCGGCGGGGCTGACGTAGTGGCCGCCGTTGAGCACCCGTGAGACGGTGCCGCGCGAGACACCGGCCTCGCGCGCCACGTCGTGGATCGTCGGCGGCTTGCGCCTGCCCCCCGTGTTGCTCATGGTCATGACTTTACGGCCCCGGAGAGCAGATCCAGACTCCAGAACCGCTGGATGACCAGGAACAGCGCGACCAGCGGGAACACGGCGAGGAACGCGCCCGTGATCACCAGGGTGTACAGCGCGGGAGTGTTGGCGCCCTGCTCGAGCAGCGTGTACAGACCGAGGGTGATCGGGAACTTCTCGTCGTCGCTGAGCATGATGTACGGCAGCAGGAAGTTGTTCCAGATCGCCACGAACTGGAACAGGAAGACCGTCACCAGACCGGGCGCCATCATCGGCAGCGCGACCCGGGAGAAGATCCGCCACTCGCCCGCGCCGTCCATCCGCCCGGCCTCCACCACATCGGCCGGCACCGCCGCCGCGGCGTAGATCCGCGCGAGGTAGACGCCGTACGGGGAGAGGATCTGCGGCAGCAGCACGGCCAGGTAGGAGTCGGTGAGGTCCGCCTTCGCCAGCAGCAGGTACTGGGGGATGGCGAGGATCACCGGCGGCATCAGCACACCGGCGAGCAGCACGTTGAACAGCGTCTCGCGGCCCCGGAAGCGGTAGACCGCCAGCGCGTAGCCGCTGAACGCCGACACGCACGTCGACAGCAGCGCGCCCAGCCCGGCGTACAGGGCGGAGTTGCCCATCCACCGCCAGTAGACGCCGTCGCGGTAGGCGCTGAGGTCGGAGAGGTTGTCGGCCAGGCCGGTGCCCGGCCAGAACGTGAAGGTGGAGAACAGCTCCGAGCCGGACTTGGTGGACGCGACGACCACCCAGGCGACCGGCAGCAGGCAGTACAGCGCGCCGAGCAGCAGTGTCAGGGTCGGGACCAGCGCGATCCGGCGGCGCCGCGCCGGGCCCCGGGCGGCGCCGGCCGCGGGCCCGGCCTTGTGCGGGGCGAGGGAGCTCATCGTGCGGCCTCCTGCTTGTTGCGCCGGTTCGCGGCCCGCAGGAACCCGAAGGACAGCACCAGGGTGGCGAGCGCGATGAGGGTCGCCTGGGCGGCGGCCGCGTGGATGTCGCCGTTGCCGAAGGCGTCCTGGTACACCTTCATCAGGGGACTCCAGGTGGTGGACACGGAGTTGGTGAGCGGCTTGAGGGTGGTCGGTTCGTTGAACACCTGGAGCGTCGCGATGATCGAGAAGAAGAAGGTCAGCACCAGCGAGGGCGCCACCATCGGGATCTTGATCCGCAGCGCGATCTGCAGCGGCGTGGCGCCGTCCAGCCTGGCCGCCTCGTACACCTCGGCCGGGATGGCACGCAGCGCGGTGTAGATGACGATCATGTTGAAGCCGGTGCCGCCCCAGACCGCGATGTTCGACAGCGCCAGGTACAGCGGCCCGCCGTCCAGCAGGTCGGGCTGCGGCAGACCGAGCCGGTCGAGCACGAAGTGGAACGGGCTCACGTCCGGCAGGTAGAGGAAGCCCCACAACAGGGCCGCCACCACGCCGGGGATGGCGTACGGCAGGAAGATCGCGAGCCGGGTGAAGGGGGTGAGCCGCACCTTCTCGGAGTCGAGCATCAGCGCGAACAGCAGCGCGAGACCCAGCATGACCGGCACCACGATGCAGCCGTAACCGAGCACGCGCAGCGCGCCGCCGAGCAGCTCGCTGTCGGACAGGGCGCCGGTGTAGTTCTCCAGGCCGGCCCAGACCTCCTCGCGGGCGCCGGCCCCGAGGCCGAGGCCGGAGACGCGCACCTTGCGGAAGCTGAGCCAGACCGCGTACCCGATGGGCAGCGCGAAGAACAGGAGGAACAGGAGGGAGGCGGGGATCAGGAAGAAGTAGGGGGCGCTGCGCGCTCGTTCGAGGGCGGTGGGAGACGGGTGTGCGTACGGGGCCCCCTTGACCCCGTACGACGTCCGGCGGGCCGGGGACTTCACTCCGCGACCCCGAAGCCCTGCTTCTTCAGGTCGGCGACCGTGTCCTGCTGCATGGTGTCCAGGGCGGCGGTGAAGTCCGACTTGTTCTTCGCGGCGGCGCCGAAGGCGTCCTTGAAGGTCGTGTAGGCGACGTTGACGTTCGGCCCCCAGGCGGACGGCGCGGTGGTCTTCGCGATCCCGGCGGCCTTCTCGTAGAAGTCGGGCTGGTTGGAGAAGTACTCCGGCGGGCCGGCGAAGGCGCCGCTGAGCTGGGCCGAGGTGGAGGCCGGGTAGATGCCGCTCTCCTTCGCCAGCGCGTTCAGCGCGTCGGCGTCGGTGTTCAGCCAGGCGGCGAACTTCGCGGCGGCCTCCTTGTGCCCGGAGTCCGTGGTCACGGCGGTGGAGGAGCCGCCCCAGCTGCCGGTGCTGCTTTCGCCCTCGTTCCACTGGGGGAGCGGGGCCATCGCCCACTTGCCCTTGGTGTCGGGCGCGGCCGTGGTCAGCGTGCCCGGCGCCCACACCGCGCTCACCCACGCGATCTGCTTGCCGGTGTTGAGCGCCTTGTTCCAGGCCGGTGTGTACATCGGCTGGTTGTCGACGGCGCCCTCCTCGACCAGACCACCCCAGAACTCGGCGACCTTCCTGGTCGCGTCGTCGTTGATGCCGACCTTCCACTTGTCGCCGGAGGTGGTCCACCACCGGGCGCCGGCCTGCTGGGCGAGGCCCGCGAACAGACCGGAGTCGTTGGCGGAGAAGGTGGTCAGGTCCTTGTCGGGGGCCGCCTTCTTCAGCTTGCGCGCGGTCTCGGCGAACTCCTCCCAGGTGGCCGGGACGGAGAGCCCGTACTCCTTGAACAGGTCCTCGCGGTAGTAGAACATCATCGGCCCGATGTCCTGCGGGACCGCGTAGACGGCGTCCGTGCCGAGCGTGGTCTGCTGCCAGACGCCCTCGGCGAACTCGCCCTTCGCGTCCTCCACGCTGTCCGCTATGTCGGCGAGCGCGTCATTGCTGACCAGCGTGGGCAGCGCCTGGTACTCGGCCTGCACCAGGTCGGGCGCCTTGCCGGCCTTGTGCGCGGTGAGGATCTTGGTGACCAGCGTGTCGCCGGACGCCTGCTTCTTCACCGTGACGGTGATCCGCTCCTTCTTGCCCGGCCCCTCGTTCCACAGGTCCACGACCTTGTCCATGCCGGGGGCCCAGGTCCAGTACGTCAGTGAGACCGGGCCCGCCTGCGTCTCGCCGTCGTCGGACGACGAGCCGCAGGCGGCGAGTGCGGTGGCGCCGAGCGCGACGGCGACGGCGGAACTCACGAGGCGACGGCGCTTCGTGTACGGCATGGAACTCTCCCCTGACCCGGGGTCCTCGCCTGGTGCGAGAACCCGCTGCACTCCGTGCGCGGCTCGCCTCCAGGGCGCTCGCGCTGCTTCTGTGAGCGTTCACAGTAGAGAAACATCCCGGACACTTGTCAATGGTTGTTGCTGTGCGGTTATGTTGGCCCCGCACCGCCGAAAATGTGTGTGCACGTTCCCAAAAGATCGACACATCGGGAGAGAATCCATGCCGGAGACCACCCCCAGGGGCCTCACCGGGCTCGCCTTCGGTGGGGACTACAACCCCGAGCAGTGGCCGGAAAGCGTCTGGGACGAGGACGTCCGGCTGATGCGGGAGGCCGGCGTCACCATGGTGAGCGCCGGGATCTTCTCCTGGGCCCTGCTGGAACCCTCGCCCGGCGTGTACGACTTCGGCTGGCTCGACCGCAACCTGGACCTGCTGCACGAAGGCGGCATCCGCGTCGACCTCGGCACGCCCACCGTGGTGCCCCCCGCCTGGTTCTACCGCGCCCACCCCGACGCGCTGCCGGTCACCGCGGACGGCGTGCGCCTGGAGTTCGGCTCCCGCGGCGCCATCTGCCACAGCAACGCCGACTACCGGGCCGCCGCCGCGAACATCACCACCAAGCTCGCCGAACGCTACGGCGACCACCCCGCGCTCGCGATGTGGCACGTCCACAACGAGTACGGCGTCCCCGTCTCCGCCTGCTACTGCGACTCCTGCGCCGCCCACTTCCGCCGCTGGCTGGCGACGGCGTACGGCACCGTCGAGGCCGTCAACGAGGCCTGGGGGACGGCCTTCTGGGGCCAGCGCTACGCCTCGTTCGAGGAGATCAACCCGCCGCGCGCGGCCCCCACGGTCGGCAACCCGGCCCAGGCGCTGGACTACCGGCGGTTCGCCGACGCCACGATGCGCGAGAACTTCACCGCCGAGCGGGACATCCTGCACCGCCTCTCACCCGGCGTCCCGGTCACCACCAACTTCATGACCGCCCTCAGCCAGTGCGACTCCGTCGACTACTGGGCCTGGGGCCGCGAGGTGGACCTCGTCACCAACGACCACTACCTCATCACCGACGGCCGCCGCACCCACGTCAACCTCGCCATGGCCGCCGACCTCACCCGCTCCGTCGCCGGCGGCGCCCCCTGGCTGCTGCTCGAACACTCCACCTCGGGCGTCAACTGGCAGCCCCGCAACCCCGCCAAGGCCCCCGGTCAGATGGCCCGCAACTCCCTCGCCCACGTGGCCCGCGGCTCCGAGGGCGCGATGTTCTTCCAGTGGCGCCAGTCCCGGCGCGGCGCCGAGAAGTTCCACTCCGCGATGCTGCCGCACGGCGGCACCGGGACCCGCGTCTTCCGCGAGGTGACCGGACTCGGCGCGTCCCTCCGGTCGCTGGCGCCCGTCCGGGGCACCCGCACCGAGGCCGACGTCGCCGTGCTGTGGGACTGGCAGTCCTGGTGGGCGCAGAACCTCGACTGGCGTCCCAGCGAGGACCACGACGCCCGTGAACGCGCCGACGCCTGGTACGAGGCCCTCTACGACCACCACCTCACCGTCGACTTCGCCCACCCCGAAGCCGACCTGTCGAGGTATCCCCTCGTCGTCGTACCGGCCCTGTACCTGATGACGGAGCGGGCCGGGGACAACCTCAGGCAGTACGTCGAGAACGGCGGCACCCTCGTGGTGTCGTACTTCTCCGGCATCGTCGACGCACACGACGCCGTGCACGAGGGCCCCTACCCGGGCGCCCTGCGCGACGTCCTCGGCCTGACCGTCGAGGAGTTCTCCCCCCTGCTCCAGGGCGAACGGGTCCGCCTGACCGGCCCCGACGGCACCGAGACCGGCGCCGACGTGTGGACGGAGTTCGTGGTGCCACGGGGCGCCGAGACGGTGTGGACCTACGCCGACGGCCTGACCGAGGGGCGTCCGGCCGTCACCCGGCACCGCCTCGGCGAGGGCGCCGCCTGGTACGTCTCCACCCGGCTCGGCGCCGAGGGCCTCGCCGCCCTGATCGGCCGGGCCGCCGAGGACGCCCGGATCGCCCCGCGCGCCGATCTGCCCCGCGACGTCGAAGTGGTGCGCCGCACGGGCGAGTCGGGCGCCTTCCTGTTCGCGATCAACCACACCGCCGCCGACGCCGAGGTGCCGCTGGACACCCCCGGCACCGAACTGCTGACCGGTGAACGCGCCGCGGGCCGCCTCGCGGTCCCGGCCGGAGCCGTCCGGGTCGTCCGACTCGACGGCTGAGCCGCGACTCCCCTCCGCCCGCGTGAGCACACCGGCCGCGGGCGGAGGGGCCCTCACCCGCGCCTTCCGGGGCGCGGGACATCCCCTCCCCACGTCGAAGGGACGACGAACGCCCATGTTCCATCCCAGACGCGCACTCCGCGCCCTGCTGCCGCCGCTCGTGGCCGGGCTCGCCCTCACCGCCCTGCCCGCCCAGACCGCGACGGCCGCGAGCACTCTCGCCAACGGGGACTTCGAGACCGGCGGTTCGGGCGCCGCCACCCCGGCCGGCTGGTCCGAGTACGGCGACATGGCCGCCTCGTACACGGAGCCCGGTGGCCGCGGCGGCGGTCACCGCCTGTCCCACTGGTCGTCCTCGGCCTACAAGGTGGAGACGTACCAGTACCTGTCGGGCCTGGCCAACGGTGACTACCGACTCACCGCCTGGGTCCGCTCCGGCGGCGGCCAGAACGCGGCCTACCTCGCCCTGAAGAACTGCGGCGGCGCCGAGCAGCGCACCGACCTGCCGGTGTCCGACTCCGGATGGATACGGATCGTCGTGCCGGTCAGGGTGACGAACAACCAGTGCACGATCAGCGTCAACAGCGACGGACGCGCCGGGAACTGGATCAACGTCGACGACCTGACCTTCGCCCGCGGCACCTCGGGCCTGCCGGTCAAGGGCGCCGACATCTCCTCCCTGCCCAAGAGCGAGGCCAGGGGCGGCGTCTACCGGACCGCGTCCGGCGCCGTCGGCGACCCGGTCGCGATCCTGAAGTCCGCCGGCATGAACTACGCCCGTCTGAAGGTCTGGGTGAACCCGGCCGACGGCTACAACGACAAGGCGCACGTCCTCGCCCTGGCCAAGCGGATCAAGGCGCAGGGCATGAAGCTGCTGGTCGACTTCCACTACTCGGACGCCTGGGCCGACCCGGGCAAGCAGACCAAGCCCGCCGCCTGGGCCGGGCACGGCTACGGGCAGCTGAAGAAGGACGTCCACGACCACACGTACGACGTCCTCGACGCCCTCAGGAAGCAGGGCACCACCGCCGACATGGTGCAGGTGGGCAACGAGATCAACGGCGGCATGCTGTGGAACGAGGGCTCCACGAGCAACTGGACCCAGCTCGCCGGACTGCTCAACTCCGGCTACGACGCGGTCAAGGAGGTCAGCCCCTCCACGGTGGCCGCCCTGCACCTCGCCGAGGGCGGTGACCTCGAAGGCACCCGCTGGTGGTTCGACAACGCGGTCTCCCACGGAGTGAGGTTCGACGCCATCGGCCTGTCGTACTACGGCTACTGGCACGGCACGCTGCACGACTTCCAGACGACCCTGGACGACGCGGCCGGCCGCTACGGCAAGCCCGTCTTCGTCGCCGAGACGGCCTACCCGTTCCGGCTCGACAGCGAGGACGGACTCGAGAACATCATCGACCTCGACGGTGAACTCGTCCCCGGCTACCCGGCGTCCACCACCGGCCAGACCCGCTGGATGAACGACGTGGCGAGCATCGTGGAGGCCGTCCCGAACGGCCGGGGCCTCGGCGTCTTCTACTGGGAGGCCACCTGGACCGCCCGCGGCGGCAACGGCTGGGACCCCGCCGACCCCTCCTCCGGCAACGGCTGGGAGAACCAGGCGCTGTTCGGCTACGACGACCGCGCGCTGCCCGCGACGGCGTGGTTCCGCCACCGGTGAGTCCGCAGGCCCCGCACCGCCGACCGGCGGTGCGGGGCCGAACGGCCCTCGCACACGGGCCGGCCGGGCCCCGGACAGGGCGCCTCGGGCCCGGGACGCGGAGCCCTCGCGCACGGCACAGGGGAAGCGCTCCGGAGCGCGAGGCCCGGCGCGGAGGCGCACGAGATGCCGAGGACCCCCGTCGACGGGACGCGGCTGCGCGTCCTGACGCTGCCGAGGGAACGGGACGCGGCGGCCGACGGCCCGACCGAGGAGGCCGTCGCCGCACGGCTCGGCCTGTCCCGCCCGGTCGTCCTCACCCGCCCGCGGCTGCTCACGGCCCTCGGCCTGCTGCGCACCGGCCGCTCCGCCGGCTGTGTGCGCCACCGGTGCGACGGGGTGCGGATCGCCGAGGTGGCACAGTTGTTCGAGAAGGGCTGGTGGCCCCGGGGCCGCGACGTGACCCGCCGCGTTCCGGGACGTTACGCTGGTCCCGAGCGAGTGGGAGACGTACGACGGTGACAGCCCCGGAGACCGGGGGCCTTCGGGCCCGCCCCGCCTTCCGTGCCCAGGCGCCCGTCGTCGCCGTGGTCGCGCTCGGCGGGGGAGCGGGGGCGGCGGCCCGGTACGCGGCGTCCCTGTGGTGGCCGACACCGGCGCACGGGTTCCCCTGGACGATCCTCTGGGTCAATGTCGCCGGCTGCGCCGTCATCGGCGTGTTCATGGTGATCATCACCGAGATCCGCACCGCCCACCCCCTCGTCCGCCCGTTCTTCGGCACCGGCGTCCTCGGCGGCTTCACCACCTTCTCGACGTACGCCGTCGACGTCCGGAACCTGCTCGACGGCGGCGGAGCGGGCGCCGGACTCGTGTACCTCGCGGTGACCCCGCTCGGGGCCCTCGCCGCCGTGTGGACGGCCGCCACGGCGACCCGCAGCATTCTCACCAGGAGGCAGCCATGACACGGCTGACCGGCAGCGTCCTCCGCCTGACCGTGTACGTCGGCGAGAACGACACGTGGCACCACCGGCCCCTCTCCTCGGAGATCGTCCACCGGGCCCGTGCGGCCGGGCTCGCGGGGGCGAGCGTCTTCCGCGGCGTCGAGGGTTTCGGCGCCTCCTCCGTCGTCCACACCTCCCGCCTGCTGTCCCTGAGCGAGGATCTCCCGGTGGCGGTCGTCGTGGTCGACACCGAGGAGCGCGTACGGGCCTTCCTGCCGGAACTCGACACCCTGGTCACCGACGGCCTGGTCCTCCTCGACCGCTGCGAGGCGGTCCGGTACGTGAGCCACGAGGACCCGCGGTGAACTGGCTGTACGTGGTGCTGGGCGCCATGGCCGGCGCCCCGCTGCGCTACCTCACCGACCGCGCGGTGCAGTCCCGGCACGACTCGGTGTTCCCCTGGGGGACCTTCACGGTCAACGTCACCGGCAGCCTGGTCCTCGGCCTGCTCACCGGCGCGACGGCCGCGGGCGCGGCCGGCTCCCGCCTCCAGCTGCTCCTCGGAACGGGCCTGTGCGGCGCCCTGACCACCTACTCCACCTTCTCCTACGAGACGTTGCGCCTGGCCGGGGCCGGCGCCCGCGGCTACGCCGCCGTGAACGTCGTGGCGAGCGTGGCGGCCGGCCTGGGCGCGGCCTTCGCGGGCGCGGCCCTCGCCCACGCCGTGTGGGGTTAACGCTTCCCGCGCAGCGGTTCCCCGACGCGCCTGAGATGGCGCAGGGCCTCACGGTGCGAGGAGATCAGCCCCGTCCGGCGGTACGGGATGCCCAGCTCGGCGCAGTACCGTTCGGTGATGACCTGGGCCCGGCCCAGGGCCGGCGTCGGCATGCCGGGGAACAGATGGTGCTCGATCTGGTGGTTCAGCCCGCCCATGAACGCCTCGACGAACGCCCCGCCGTCGACGTTGCGGGAGGTGAGCACCTGGCGGCGCAGGAAGTCCGGCTCGGCGCCCTCCTCGATCATCGGCATGCCCTTGTGGTTGGGGGCGAACACGGACCCGAGGTAGATCCCGAACAGCCCCTGGTGCACGGCGACGAACGCGAGCGCCCTGCCGGGGGAGAGGACCAGGAACACCCCGCCGAAGTACACGGCGAAGTGGGCGACGAGCAGTGTTCCCTCCAGTACCGGCCGCTTCACCGACGGACTGCGCAGGGCCCTGAGACTGCTGAAACTCAGATTGAGCCCCTCCAGCGTCAGCAACGGGAAGAAAAGGGCCGCCTGATGCTTTCCGATGAACCGCGCCGGCCCTTTCGCCTGTTTCGCCTGGCGCCGTGACCACACGATGATGTCGGGGGCGACGTCCGGATCCTTCTTCTCGTGGTTGGGGTTCGCGTGATGGCGCGTGTGCTTGTTCATCCACCAGCCGTAGCTCATGCCCAGCAGCACATCGGCCACCAGCAGCCCGCCGATCTCACCGGGGCGCCTGCGGGAGAACACCTGGCGGTGCGCGAGGTCGTGCGCGGCCAGCCCGAGCTGCCCGAACACCACGGCCAGGGCGGCGGCGACGATCAGCTGGATCCAGCTGTCACCCAGGACGAGGAACGCGGCGACGCAACCCGTGAGCGCGAGCGCCACGGTCCCGAAGCGCACCGTGTAATACAGCGGGCGGCGCCGCAGGAGCCCCGCCTCGGTGATGCGCCGTGACAATTCCGAGAAGTCGCTCCCCTTTTCGCGTTCACGCGTGCGCGGGACATCACTGGATATCGCTGAATCGGCCATGCGCTCGAGTATGTGAACGATTTCCCCGGCGCGGAATGACGTTGCCCCCCGGAGAGGGAATACCGGTGGCCCCCCGACGGGAGGTGCGGCCTGTCCCACCTCCCCGCACCGGTCCTCCGCTTGACAGCACCCCTGCCGCCCCCGCACCATCGGCCCCGTGAACCTGTCAGACAGCCAGACAGGTGGAGCGGGTCCGCGGCGCGTCAGCGCGATGGAGGCGGTGCTCTCCCACCTCCGCGGCGCCATCGAGCGCGGCGAGTACGCGATCGGCGGCAAGCTGCCCTCCGAGGCGGAGCTGTGCCGCACCCTGGAGGTCTCCCGGCCCGTGCTGCGCGAGGCCCTGCGGGCCCTGCAGACCATGGGCCTGACCGTGTCCAGGACCGGCAAGGGCACCTTCGTCGTCGCCGACGCCGTGGGGGACCCCACCTTCGGCGACTACGCGGCCGGCGACCTGCTCGAGGTGCGCCGGCACGTCGAGGTCCCGGTCGCCGGCTACGCGGCCCGGCGCCGCACCCCGGACGACCTGGACCGGCTGACCCGGCTGGTGGACCGGATGGAGCGGGAGACCGACACCACGGCATGGGTCGCGATGGACACCCTCTTCCACCTCACCGTGGCCGAGGCGGCCCGGAACCCGGTGTTCCGCCGGGTCATCGAGGAGATCCGGGACGCGCTGGCCCGCCAGTCCGCCTTCCTCAACGAACTCGGCGGACGCCGTGAGCAGTCCGACCGCGAGCACCGGGCGATCGTCCGGGCGCTGGCCGACGGCTCCGAGCACGCCGCCGTCGAGGCCATGACCCACCACCTCGACCGCGTCGAGACGACCCTCACCGCCCTCGTGCGCCCCGCGCGCACGCCGGCCCACGACTCCCACCAGGCAGTGTGATGCACAGCAGTCTCCCCGCGGACGCACCCCTGATCCGCGAGCCCCGCCACGCCCCCGTCGCCCACCTGATACGCGGCGGGGTCGTCGAAGGCGTCCACTACGGCTCCGTCGTCGTCCTCGGTCCCGACGGCGAGGTCGACTTCCAGCTCGGCGACATCGAGGCCGCCTGCTATCCGCGCTCCGCGCTCAAGCCCGTCCAGGCGGTGGCGATGGTCCGCGCGGGGCTCCCGCTCGACGGCGGACCGCTGGCGCTCGCCGCGGCCAGCCACTCCGGCGAGGAACGCCACCTCGTCGGCGTCCGGCGCGTCCTGGAACTCGCCGGACTGACGGAGGACGACCTCCGCAACGTCCCCGACCTGCCGTTCGACCCGGTCGTCCGGGACACCTGGGTGCGCGAGGGCCGCCCGCCGTCCCGGCTGGCCCAGAACTGCTCCGGCAAGCACGCCGCCATGCTGTACACGGCCAGGCTGAACGGCTGGTCCCTCGACGACTACCTCGACCCCGCCCATCCCCTCCAGCGGGCGATCGCCGAGAGCGTCGAGGACCTCACCGGGCAGCGCGTCGCCACGGTCACCGTCGACGGCTGCGGCGCGCCGTTGTTCGCGGTCTCCCTGCACGGTCTCGCCCGCGCCGCCGCGCGGATCACCACCGCCGCGTCCGGTACGCCTCAGGCGCGCGTCGCCGACGCGATGCGGGAGCACGCGGAGCTGGCCTCCGGGTCCGGCCGGGACGTCGCCGCGCTGATGCGGGCGGTCCCCGGGCTGCTCGCCAAGGACGGGTTCGAGGGCGTGCAGGTCGCCGCGCTGCCGGACGGGCGGGCGGTCGCCGTGAAGATCGCCGACGGGGCGGGGCGGGCGCGTGTTCCGGTGGCCGCGGGGGCGCTCGCGCGGGCGGGAGTGGATCCGTCGTCGCTCGCGGAGTTCGGGGGAGAGGCGCTGCTCGGGGGCGGCCGGCCGGTGGGGGAGGTGCGGCCGGTCCCCGCGCTGTCCCCGGTGCCCGCATCGGCCCGGGTGTGACGCGGGCGGTTCCCCCCGCCCCTTCGGGGGCGCTCCCGTCACCCCTGGTCCGTCGGTACCGGGCCCCAGCGCAGGCGTAGGTACAGGGACACCGCCGCGGCGCCCAGGAGGGCGGCGCCGGCGACGGTCCAGGGGACGGGACGGGCCGGTGCGTCGTTCCCCCGGGCCGCCGGGACGAGGGCGGGATCCGCTCCCGGGCCGCGCAGTGGGACGGGCCGCAGGGCGTCCAGGGAGCCCACCGGGGTCACCTGCCCGGACGCCTCGAAGCCCCAGTCCAGCAGCGCTCGGGCCTCCTCGTACACCGTGTGGCCGCCGCCCGACCGGGGATTCATGACCGTCACCACGAGGGTGTGGCCGTCCCGGTGCGCCGCGGCCACGAGGGTGTGGCCGGCGTTGCCGGTGTAACCGTTCTTGATGCCGATCAGCCCCCGGTAGGGTGCGACGCCGTCCGCGCCGGTGAGCAGCCGGTTGGTGTTCACGATCCCGTAGGAGCCGCCGTCGCGGGCCGGGAACCGCGCCTCGTGTCTGGCGCAGTACCGCGCGAACTCGCGGTTGCGCAGTCCGGCGCGGCCGAACACCGCCAGGTCGTACGCCGACGACACCTGGCCGGGTGCGTCGTAGCCGTCGGGCGACTTCACCCGGGTGTCGCGGGCGCCCAGGGCGCGGGCCTTGGTCTGCATCCGTTCGGCCGTGGCCCGCCAGCCCCCGCTGAGCGCGGCCAGGACCCGCACGGCGTCGTTGCCGGAGCTGAGGAAGACCCCGTTCCACAGGTCGGACACCCGGTACGCACGGCCCTCGGCGATCCCGACGAGGCTGCTGCCGGGGCCGATGCCCGCCAGCTCCTCCTCGTCGACCCGGTGCCGGATGCCGGCCGGCAGGGCCGGCAGCACGGTGAGCGCGAACAGCGTCTTGAGCGTGCTGGCCGGCGGCAGCCGGCGGTGCGCGTCGTGCGCCGCCAGGACGTCGCCGGTGCGGGCGTCGGCGACCAGCCACGACAGGGCGGACAGGTCGGGGACCTCGGGAGCCCCGGGGCGCGGGCGGACGTGCGTGCCGGGCCGGTACAGCAGTGCCGCGGCCGCGGCCGCCGTCCGTGGCCCGGGGTCCACGCCGGCGATCGCCGCGGCGGGCGCGGCCACCAGCAGATGCGCCGTACAGAGCACGCAGGTCGATACGGCAGCCCGCGAAGTAAATCCGATAGTCATACCGCAAACGTAGGAATGGTCTCCTGGGACACCGCGCTGCCCCGGCCGGGGGCCGTCCGCGAGCACCCGGATGCCGCACGCCGGCGCCGGGTCAGCCGCCCGGCAGGGTCGGCCGGACGTGCCGCAGGAACGTCGCGTTGTCGGGGGTCTCGCGCATCCGGCGCAGCAGCGTCTCCAGATCGGCCAGCCCGTCCCGCGACCGCAGCACGCGCCGCAGTCCCCGGACGGCGGACAACTCGGCCGGAGCGAGCAGCAGTTCCTCACGGCGGGTGCCCGACCCCGTGATGTCGACGGCGGGGAACAGCCGGCGCGCGGCGGCCTCGCGGCTCAGCCGGAACTCCATGTTGCCGGTGCTCTTGAGCTCCTCGAAGTAGAACTCGTCGGCGCGGGAGCCGGTCTCCACCAGGGCCGAGGCGAGAATCGTGAGCGAGCCGCCCTCCTCGGCCCGGCGGGCGGCGCCGAAGAACCGCTTGGGACCGAGCAGCGCGGAGGCGTCGACACCGCCGCTGAGGGTGCGGCCGCCGGACGCGGCCGCGTTGTTGTACGCCCGGCACAGCCGGGTCAGCGAGTCGAGGAGCACGACGACGTCCTCGCCCGCCTCGACGAGCCGCTTGGCCCGCTCCACGACCAGCTCGGCGAGCGCGATGTGCTCCTTGGCGGGCCGGTCGAAGGTCGAGGCGTACACCTCGCCGCGCACCGAGCGCCGCATGTCGGTGACCTCCTCGGGGCGTTCGTCGAGCAGCACCACCATCAGCCGGCACTCGGGGTGGTTGCCGGCGACGGCCGCCGCGAGCTGCTGGAGGAGGACGGTCTTCCCGGTCCTGGGCGGCGCCACGAGCAGCCCGCGCTGCCCCTTGCCGACCGGCGCCAGCAGGTCGACGACCCGCCCGGCCGGTCCGGACGCCGGATGCTCCAGGCGCAGCCGCTGACCCGGGTGGAGCGGCGTCAGGTCGTGGAAGTGCCGCCGGGCGTGCGGCGCGTCGGGTGCGCGGCCCTCGACGCGGGCGACCTCGGTCAGGCCGCCCCGGTCGTCGCGCACGCCCTCCACCAGGTCGCCCTTGCGCAGACCGTGGCGGCGCAGCAGTGCGGGGGAGACGGCCGGGTCGGAGGGGGAGGACAGGCAGTTCTCGGCGCGCAGACGCCCCTTCCCGGCCGCGTCGATGTCCAGGACGCCGGTGACGAGCCGGGGCCGCTGCCGTACGGGAGGGTGTTCGAGCGTGGGGGTGGTCATGGAGAGCGGTCCTTTCGCGGACGGCGGACGGGGACGTGCGGGGGAAGGAGAGGGGCCGCGCGGGGAGGGCGGACACGCGCCCGCGGGCGGCCAAGAACAGCACCCCGGTCACGGCGGGAGGAGACCCCGCCGACGAGGTGGTGCGGAAATGCCGTGCGCCGGTCGGACACGACGGGCGGATCGGCGAACCGAAGAGAACGCGAAACGCGTGGGAGAAAGGGCACAGACGCCCGAACGGGGAGCGTGCTGAATGTGCTCATTGCACTGTACCACCCGGTGGGCGGTGTGCGGAGCCGCCATGGGGCCGGGGTCTCCTCTAGGCTGATTCGATGTTCAGCCCCGAAGGCCCCCGCCTGCGTGAACTCGTCGTTCAGGCGCTGTCGTCCGTCGAGCGCGGCTACGACCTCCTCGCGCCGAAGTTCGATCACACCCCCTTCCGCACGCCCGACCCGGTGCTCGACGCCACCGCCTCCGCGCTGCGGCGGACCGGGCCCTTCGACACCGGCCTCGATCTGTGCTGCGGCACCGGTGCGGGCGTCGACGTGCTGAGCCAGGTGTGCCGGGAGGGCGTCACCGGGGTCGACTTCAGCGCCGGCATGCTCTCCGTCGCGCGGCAGCGCGTCCGGCCGCCGGGGCCGCCGGTGGGCTGGGTGCGGGCGGACGCGCGGGCGCTGCCGTTCGGGCCGGTGTTCGACCTCGTGGTCAGCTTCGGCGCGTTCGGGCACTTCCTGCCCCGTGAGGTGCCGGCGCTGTTCGCGCAGGTCCACTCGGTGCTGCGGCCGGGCGGACGCTTCGTCTTCCCCGTGGTCGCGCCGCCCCGGCCGGGCTCCCTCACCTACGGGACGCTGCTGGGGTTCGACGCCGTGATGCGGGTGCGCAACGCCGTCCGGCGCCCGCCGTTCGTCATGTACTACCGCACCTTCCGCCTCGGCGACACGCGGCGCGAGCTGACCCGCGCCGGATTCCGGGTGGAGCTGTGGGCGCTGACCGAGTTCGGGCGGCGCCGGGACGGCAGCCCGAAGGTCCGGCTGGTCGTCGCCGAGCGGACGCAGGCGTGACGGGCCGGGGACGGCCGGCGTACGGCCGCCCCGGCCCGCGGCCTACTCGGTGCGCAGGGCCGTGGCGGTGCGGGCCCTCGCGGCCCAGCCGGCCGGCAGGAGCGCGCCCAGCACGGCGATGAGGAGGCCGCCGAGGGCGAGCGGCAGCAGTTCGGCCCCGTGGTAGACGTCGAGGACGGAACCGGGCAGGCGCAGCCCCGCGCCGTCGCCCATCGCGGGGAGGACCCGGCCGTGCAGGGCCACGCCGAGCGGCACGCCCGCGGCGCCCGCGACGAGGCCGGTCACGACGACCGAGGTGAGCACCATCGTGACGGTCTGACGCGGCGTCATGCCGAGCGCCTTGTGGACACCGAGCTCCCGGACCCGCTCCCGGGTGTCGAGCAGGACGCCGCCCAGCACGCCGAGCGCGGCGACGGCGACGAGCATCGACGTGAGGATCGCGGACAGCGCGTTGAGCGTGACGACCATGTCGCCGCCGGCGCCGGGCCCGCCGGCCCGGGCGGCGGCGCCCAGCGGGGCCAGGTCCTCGTTCAGCGCGTCCACGTAGGCGGAGACGTCGGCGCCCGGCGCGACCGCGATGTGATGGCTCGTCTCCGTCAGGCCGGGGCGCGCGGCCGTCAGGGCCGAGGCGTCGAGGAAGACCTGCATGCCGTCGTTGCGGGGGTCGAGGACCTCACCGACGATCCGGACCGTGACCGGCTCGGCCAGGCCCTCCAGGGTGACGGTGTCGCCGACGCGGGTGCCGGTGGCGGTCAGGAAGGGAGTGGGGACCACGGCCTCGCCGGGTGCGCCGAACCAGCGGCCCGAGACCATCGTGTAACCGCCCCAGGAGGCGTCGCCGGTGAAGGCGACCACGTCGACGGTGCCGGTCGGGCCGGACACGGTCGCGCGTACCCTCGTGGCGCTGTAGTGCTTCCCGGTGCCGGCGGCGGACCCGATGGTCGCGGCGACCGCGGCGGGATCGGCCCGGGGCCGCTCCTCCCGGCCGGGGAGCCGGGGGCCGAAGTCCGGCGGGGGCGCGGGCACCGTGACGTCGGCGACGTCGTGGGCCTTGGCCTCCATCACCCGGCCGAGCGAGGCGCCCATCCCCGCGGTGAACGTGACGGCGACGGTGCCGAACAGGACCGCCGCGCCCATGGCCAGCGTGCGGGCGGGCCGCGCGAAGGGCCGGGCGAGACCCAGCGAGACCGGCCGCGGCAACGGCAGCCGGCCGGCCAGGCGGGCCGCCCACCGGCCGCCTCCCGCCGCGGCGCCGCGCCCGACGGCGAGCGCGTCGACCGTGCGCAGCCTGCCCGCCCGCCAGGCACTCGCCCAGGCGGTCGCCGCCACCAGGCCGAGCGCCCCGGCGACCATCGCCAGGTCGACCCAGGGGGCGACGGCCAGGGACGAGCTGCCGTAGACCTCCCCGGTCTCGGCCAGCACGGGGACGGCGAGCAGGTGCCCGGCGAGGACCCCGAGCGCCGTGCCGACGGCCGCCGGGACCAGCGCCTGGCCCGCGTAGGCCCGCACGACCTGGGCCGGGGTGAAGCCGACGGCCTTGAGGACGCCGATGCGGCGCGTTCCCGTGCCCACGGCCGACGCGACGACGGTGCCCACGATGAGCACCGACATGACCAGGCCCAGGGCGCCGAACGCCATCAGGAACGGGACGTAGAGGGCGGTGTCGCGCTCGGCGGACCTCCTGACGGTGAGCCACGACTGCTCGCCGACGGCCGCCCCCGGCGGCAGGGACCGCGTCACGGCCCTGCCGCCCGCCGCGACCCGCGCGGCGGTGTCCGCGTCGGCGAAGCGGTAGAGCATCTGGTAGCCGCCGCTGCGGGGCCCGGTGAGCGCCGGCATCTGGGACGGAACCACCCAGGCGTCGGCGGTCCGCGTGACCGAGCGGGCCACCCCGACCACCGTCAGCGTCGGGCCGCCGGGCGGAGAGGGGAAGGCGATCTCCTCGCCCGGGGCCGTGACGACCGAGGAGTCGGCGGACACCGCGATCTCGCCGGGGCGCGTGGGCCACCGCCCGTCGAGCAGCGCCACCTCGTCCACGTCCCGGCCGGGCCCGTCCCGGCCCACCACGGTCATCGGCCACGCGGGACCCGTCCCGTCCGACCGCGGGGTGACCGTCGCCGTACGGAACGGCCCGGCCGCGGCACTCACCCCCGCGGCCTCCCCGGACTCCGCCAGCTGCCCGGCGCTCACCTCGCGCGCGTCGAACCGCACGGACAGATGCGCGCCGCGCTGCCCGGCGAAGGCGTCGTCGAAGGGCGCGCCGGACACCACGAGCAGCGACCCGCCGAGGACGGACGCGGCCACCGCCATCATCGTGGCGAGCCCGATCACCAGCGTGTGCACCCGGCGCCGTCCCACCCCCGAGCGCACCACCCCGCCGAGCACGCTCATCGGACGCCCTCCGGGGCGACGGCCCGCGACGACGGTACGTCCTCGGTGATCCGGCCGTCGGCGATCCGCACCGTACGGTCGGTGCAGGACCGGGCCAGGGCCAGGTCGTGGGTGACGACGACGACGGTCTGGCCCTCGGCGCGCAGAGCGCCGAGCAGGGCGCTGACGTCCTCTCCGGCGGCCGTGTCCAGGGCCCCGGTCGGCTCGTCGGCCAGGAGCAGCGCCGGCCGGTTCACCAACGCCCGCGCCACCGCGACGCGTTGCCGCTCGCCGCCCGACAGGCGCCCCGGGTGGGAGCGGGCGTGCCGGTCGACGCCCAGCAGTTCCAGCAGTTCCGCCGCCCGGCGGTCCGCCTCGGCACGTCCCACGCCCGCCAGGCGGGCCGGCAGGGCGACGTTGTCGGAGACGGTCAGATCGTCGAGCAGGTTGAAGAACTGGAAGACCATGCCGATCCTCGACCGCCGGAAGAGCGCCGATCCGGCTTCACCGAGCCGGTCCACCCGCACCCCGTCCACGGTGACGGTCCCCGCGTCGGGCCGGTCCAGGCCCGCTATCAGGTTGAGCAGCGTGGACTTGCCGCTGCCGGAGGGGCCGAGGACCGCGACGGCCTCGCCGGGCCGCACGGTCAGCGACACCTCGTGCAGAGCGGGCGGGCCGTCGTCGTAACGACGGCTCGCCCCGCACACTTCGATCACCGGCAGGGTCATGAACAGCTCCTCGCGCAAGGCCACTCGACTGCGTGAACGCTAGGAGCGGACCCGGCCCGCGCGCATCGCCCGCCCGGACCCCTTGCGGTACCGCCGCGGGACCGGTCCCTTCGGACGTCATCCCCGCGATGTAGGCGGACGAGGTATCCGGCGCGGGGGAAACGACCACCGGGACGGACTCCGCGGCCGCGCGCGACGGCGACAATGATCCGGTGAGGGACATACCCACGACACCGCAGCGGCTGCGGGAAGCCGTCCGCCGGACGGTCCGCGACGCCGGTCCGCCGAGCGGCCCGCCGCCGCGGCCCACCCGTCGCGCCCGGCGGTTCGACGCGCTGATGGCACTGGCACTCGGCCTCGTCACCGTCTACTACGGCGTCGACAACGTCGGCAACGTCGTGGTGCGGGAGATCGCGCCCGGCGTGGTGCGCCTCGAGCCGCGCCCGTCCGGCCCCGGCGGCCTGGCCCTCATGGTGTCCCTCGCGGCCGTCGCCTCGGGCGCCCTCGCGCTGCGCCGCCGCTACCCGCTCGCCGTGCTGTGCGTCGTGACGGCCGCGACACTGGCGACACCGCAGTACGTCCTGCGGCTGACCTTCTACGCGTTCGTCATCGCCGTCTACAGCGCCGCGGTCCACAGCCCGCACCGGGTGGCGACCCTGGTGGGACTGCCGCTGTCGGTCGCCCTGGTCGGCGCCTCGGGGAACTCGGTGGCCCCGGTCGTCCCCGACGAGTACGTCGTCCTGCTGATCCTGGTCCCGATGGCCGTGGCCGCCGTCGGACTGCGGACCTGGAAACTCCGCACCGACGAGGGCCGCGCCCGGCTCCTGACCCTGGAACGCGAACAGGCCGAGGCGCTGCGCCGGGCCGTCGAGCACGAGCGGGCCAGGATCGCCCGCGAACTGCACGACGTCGTCACGCACAACGTCAGCGTGATGGTCATCCAGGCGGGCGCGGCGCGCAAGATCATGGAAACCTCCCCCGAGCAGGCCGGAGAGGCGCTGCTCGCCGTCGAGGCGGGCGGACGGGCGGCCATGACCGAACTGCGCCACGTCATGGGACTGCTCACCATGGCCGACGAGGGCGAGGGGACGGGCGCGGACCCGGCCGGTACGGAGGCGGTGCCGGCCCCGCAACCCGGCCTGGACCAGCTGGAGACGCTGGTCGGACGGGTCCGGGACGCCGGGCTGCCCGTCGACCTGACCGTGGCCGGTCCGCCCCGTCCCCTCCCGCCCGGCCTCGAACTCGCCGCCTACCGCGTGGTCCAGGAAGCCCTGACCAACACCGTGAAGCACGCGTCGGGCGCCACCGCCGCCGTGACCGTCGCGTACGGCCCGGACCGGCTCCGGGTGGAAGTCACCGACACCGGCGGACACCCGAGCGCGCCGGCGGGAAGCGGACGGGGCCTGATCGGCCTGCGCGAGCGGCTCGCCGTGTACGACGGCACTCTGACCACCGGCCGCCGCCTGACCGGCGGCTACCGTGTGGAGGCCCTGATCCCCTTGGAGACACCGTGACCGAGCCCCTGCGGGTGCTCCTCGCCGACGACCAGACCCTGGTGCGCACCGGATTCCGGCTGATCCTCGGCGCCGACGGCATCGACGTCGTCGCCGAGGCGACCGACGGGACCGAAGCGGTCGAGGCGGTCCGCCGCACCCGTCCCGACGTGGTCCTGATGGACGTACGGATGCCCCGGATGGACGGCCTGGAGGCCACCCGCCGCATCCTCACGGGCGCCCCGGGCGAACCGCGCGTGATCATCCTGACCACCTTCGACCTCGACCGGTACGTCTACGCGGCACTGACCGCCGGGGCCAGCGGTTTCCTCCTCAAGGACGTCACCCCCGAACAGCTGACCGCGGCCGTCCGCACGGTCCGCACCGGCGACGCCCTCCTCGCACCCGCCATCACCCGCCGCCTGGTGCAGCGTTTTGCCGGAGGCGAACATCGATACGGCGCCGGAGGCGAACATCGATACGGGGCCGGAGGCGAACACCGGCACGGCGCCACGGACGAGGGCCGGTACGGCGCCGGAGGCGAACACCGGCACGGCGCCACGGACGAGGGCCGGTACGGCGCCCGGAGCGGCGGCGACACCGCCGCCCTCCACCGCGACCTCGCCCCGCTCACCCCGCGTGAGCTGGAGGTCCTCGGCCTGCTGGCCCGGGGACTGAGCAACGCCGAACTCGCCGGCCGCCTCCATCTGGCCGAGGCGACGGTCAAGACGCACGTCGCCCGCGTCCTCGCCAAGCTCGGGCTCCGTGACCGGGTCCAGGCCGTCATCGTCGCCTACGAGACGGGGCTGGTCAGCGCCGGGGCGCACGAGGCCGCCCCGTCGGCCCCGGAGCCGGTCAGAGGGCGGCCTGCACCGTGAACTCGTGGACCGGGGTGCCCTCCTGGGCGTCCATGACGAGTCCGGTGCTCTCCAGCGGGCGGGCGCACTGGTCGTGCACCCGCAGGGCGACCCGGACCGACGGCGTTCCCGCGACCGGTGTGACGGCGTCGCGGTGGGGCAGGGTCGGACCCGCCCGGCGCATCCAGTCGTAGGCCCGCCGCAGCTTCCCGCGCCGGTGCCGTCGGCCCGGTCGCGGTAGCGGACCAGTAGCGGTGCACCGGCGTCGGCCGGGCCGGCCACCCCCAGGATCTCGGCGTGCCCGGGCGGCGGGGCCTTTCGGGGCGCCGTGCGCCGAGCGGGAAGCGGGACGACGCCGGCGTCCTCATCGGCAGGCCGGGCGGCGTGGCGTGGCCGCCCCGCCGACCGGTGACGACCGGCCCGTCACGGCGCAGCGGCCGCGGCGCCTGCCGTACGGTCTCCCCGCTGCCCCGCTGCCCCGCTGCCCCGCTGCCCCGCTGCCCCGCTGCCCCGCTGCCCCGCTGCCCTCGAAGTGCTCGGCCGACCGCCGCTCGCCGGGAGGCGTTCGTCCGGCGGAATCGTTTCGTCGGGCAGTTCGCCGAGCTACTCCGTCGCGATCCTCCGGCGGTTCGGCCGGAACCGTACGGTTCCCTCAGATGTACGAGCGCATCCAGCGCAGCTTGGCCGCCTCCTGGAACGCGCCCCCGCCCTCGTGGTCGTTGAAGTCGTACACCTCGATCGCCTTGTCGTCGTGCGTCCAGGCGTTGAAGGCCCCGAACACCGTCGAGGGCGGGCAGGTCTGGTCCTCCAGGGCCGCCGAGAACAGTGCGGGCGCGTTGCCGCGGGCGGCGAAGTGCACGCCGTCGAAGTAGGACAGCGTGCGCAGCGCGTCCTCGAAGCGGCCGCGGTGCGTCTTGAGGTAGGAGCCGATCTCCCGGTACGGCTGCCGGTCGGTGAGCGTGGTCGCGCGAGGGAAGTCGCAGAGGAACGGCACGTCCGGTGCGATGCCGGCCAGGTCCGGGACCAGACCGCCGACCGCGATGGTGATGCCTCCGCCCTGGCTGGCGCCCACGGCCACCGTGCGGCTCGCGTCGGTCAGCGGGTGCGACCGTGCCGCCTCCACCGCGCGTACGGCGTCCGTGAACACCCGGCGGTAGTAGTAGTTCTCGGGGGCGTCGATGCCGCGCGTCATGAAGCCGGGGTAGGCGGGGGCGCCGCCCACCGGGTCCGCCGTGCCGCCGCCGGCGCCCCAGGCGCTGCCCTGGCCCCGGGTGTCCATCACGAAGTGCGCCCGGCCCGTGGACGCCCACAGCAGGTGCTCGTGCGGCAGCCCGCGGCCGCCGCCGTAACCGATGAACTCCACCACCAGCGGCAGCGGGGCCTCGGCGTCGGCGGGCAGAGTCAGCCAGCCCTTGACGGGGTGACCGCCGAACCCGGCGAACGTCACGTCGAAGACCCGCACCGTGGACAGTCCCGTGTCGACCGGCTCGAAACGGGCGTCCAGGTCGTACGCGCGTGCCTCCTCGAGCGTCTTGGACCAGAACGCGTCGAAATCCTCGGGCGCGGTGGACGTGCTGCGGTACTCGCGCAGTTCGTCGAGGGGGAGGTCGAACAGGGCCATCAGGGACCGCCTTCGTGAAGAGACAGTGCGAAGCGAGGACACCGTACGTGGATCACCTGCGCCATTGCCAGAGGTTCCGGGGAAAGTCCCAGGTGGCGAGCGTGGAAAGCGATTGCTGTCGAAGCCGTCCGCAGGAAGCGCCGGCTCGGGCGCCGCAGTGCGTTCGGCGGCGGGATCGGCGGCGGGGCGGACGGTGCGGCCGTGGGGCGCGGGTACTCGCGGAGCGTCGGGCGGCGCCTCGGGCGGGGTGCCCTCCGCCGGCGGAATACCCCCATGGGTATTGCTGTTAAAGTGAGTGTTCAATACCCCGGGGGGTAAACCGTTCGAGAGGAGTCGCAGTCGTGTTCTTCGTCGACACCCTGGAATTCGAGGGTCTGGGCAACCGCAGCTATCTGGTCGGCGGACCCCGTTCGGCGGTGGCCGTCGACCCGCCGCGTGACATCGACCAGGTGATCGCCGCCGCGGCGAAGCGCGGGGTGCGCATCGCGTATGTGGCGGAGACCCATGTGCACAACGACTACGTCACCGGCGGCCTGGAGCTCGCCCGGCTGACCGGCGCCTCCTACCTGGTGCCGGCCGCGGCCCATGTCTCCTTCGCCCGCACCCCGGTCGCCGACGGCGACACCGTGACGGTGGACGAGGGCCTGGTGCTGCGCGCGCTCGCCACCCCCGGGCACACCCCGCACCACACCTCCTACGTCCTGGAGGAGGACGGGCGCGGTGCGGCGGCGTTCACCGGCGGGTCGTTGCTGATCGGCACCGTCGGCCGCCCCGACCTGGTCGAGCCGCGGCTGACCGAGCGGCTCGCCCGCGCCCAGCACGCCTCGGCCCACCGTCTCGCCGACGAGCTGGACGACGAGGTGCCGGTGCTGCCCACCCACGGCTTCGGCAGCTTCTGCTCCTCCTCGCAGGCCGAGGGGGACGCGACCACGATCGGCCGGGAGCGCAAGAACAACGACGCGCTGACCCTGGACGTGGACACCTTCGTCGCCGAGATGCTCGCGGGGCTGGACGACGTGCCCGCGTACTACGCGCACATGGGCCCGGTCAACGCCGCCGGTCCCGCACCGGTCGACCTCACCCCGCCGGGGCGTGCGGACGCCGAGGAGATCGCCGCCCGGCTGGCCGCGGGCGAGTGGG
This sequence comes from Streptomyces caelestis, assembly GCF_001279005.1. Classification (GTDB taxonomy): domain Bacteria; phylum Actinomycetota; class Actinomycetes; order Streptomycetales; family Streptomycetaceae; genus Streptomyces; species Streptomyces heliomycini. The sequence goes on along the minus strand of NZ_LGCN01000195.1, from coordinate 43,999 downwards.
TGGTGGACCTGCGCAGCCGTACGGCCTTCGCCGAGGGGCATGTGGCCGGGTCGTTCAACTTCGAGGGCGAGGGCAAGCTCGCCACCTACCTGGCCTGGCTGATCCCGTGGGGCAAGCCCGTCACCCTGCTCGCCGACACCCCGGAGCGGATCGCCGACGCGCAGCGGGAGCTGGCCCGGGTCGGCATCGACCGCCCGGCCGCCGCCGCCACCGGCGGCCCGGCCGCCTGGGTCCGCGAGGGCGAGGAGCCCGCCTCCTTCCCGCGGGCCCGCTTCGCCGACCTCGCCGAGGTGCGCGGACGCGGCGAGGAGGTGGTGGTGCTGGACGTGCGCCGCGACTTCGAACGCGCCGCGGGACACGTCGAGGGGTCGGTGCACATCCCGATCCACGAGCTGCACGGCCGCCTCGACGAGGTGCCGTCCGGAACCGTGTGGGTGCACTGCGCGGGCGGGATGCGCGCGGCGATCGCCGCCTCCCTGCTGGACGCCGCCGGGCGACGGGTCGTCGCGGTCGACGACGGCTTCGACGCCGCCACGGACGCGGGCCTGGACATCACCCGCGCCTGAACCACCCACTCACCCAGTGAAGGCACCGCCATGTTCCTCTTCCGTCGCGGCACCGGCCGCCTCACCCCCGACCAGGCCCGCACCCGCACCGACGACGGCACCGCCGTGCTGCTCGACGTCCGTGAAGCACCGGAGTGGAAGGCCGGGCACGTGCCCGGCGCCGTCCACCTGCCCCTGACCCGGCTGCTGGCCGGAGCCGCCCTGCCGCCGGACGCCCAGGGCCGGCCGGTGGTGGCGATCTGCCGCTCCGGGCACCGCTCGCAGCAGGCCGCCAAGCTCTTGGCCTCCCGCGGCGTGGACGCCGTCGACGTCACCGGCGGCATGAACGCCTGGGCGAAGGCCGGCCTGCCGGTCGTCGACGAGCGCGGGCAGGGCGGTCGGATCGCGTGAGCGCGCTGGTCCTGGCCCTGGTGGCGGGGGCCGTGGTCGGTCTGGCGCTCGGCGCGCTGGGTGGCGGCGGCAGTGTCCTGGCCGTCCCCGCCCTGATCTACCTGCTCGGTTTCACTCCCGCCGCGGCCACCACCGCGAGCCTCGTCATCGTCACCGTGACCTCGCTGACCGCCCTGTACGCCCACGCCCGGGCCGGGCACGTGCGCTGGAGGGCGGGGGCGGCGTTCGCCGCGGCGGGCCTGCTGCCGGCCGCGCTGGCGGGAGCAGCCGCCGCACACCTGCCCCAGGCCGTCCTCACCCTCGCCTTCGCGCTCGTCGCGGCCCTGGCCGCGCTGAGGATGCTCAAGCCCGCCGCCCCGGCCGGGGCCGAGGGCCGCGCGGTGCGGCCCGGCCGGGCCGCCGGGGCCGGCGCGGGGCTGGGCGCGCTGACCGGGCTGCTGGGCGTGGGCGGCGGCTTCCTGGCCGTGCCCGCCCTGGTCACCGTCCTGGCCTTCGAGATGCGGGCCGCCGTCGGCACCAGCCTGCTGGTCATCACGGCCAACTCCCTGGCCTCGCTCGCCACCCGCTCGAGCGCCGCCGTCTCCCTCGACTGGACGGTCGTCGGCCCCTTCATCGCCGCCGCCGTCCTGGGCGCCTGGGACGGCAAACGCCTCGCCGCGAAGGTCTCCGGACCCCGCCTGCAACGCGTCTTCGCGATCCTCCTGCTGGCCGTGGCCGCCTTCATGCTCGCCGACGCGGTGACATGAGACGCCACCCGGGCCGGTGCTCGGACCCGCGACAGGAACAGCTTCTCCGGCCGGGCGCGCACCCGGTCCCGGTCGCCGTCCACCTGCCCCTCCTGGGCCATGCGGTGCCGCAGCCCCGTCGCGATGACCGCGAAACCGGCCCGGTCCAGCGCCCGGGGGACCGGGGCGAGCCGCGTGATCACGTCCTCGCGGTCCCGCCCCTCCTCGATCGTCCTGATGATCCCCGCGATCCGGCCCCGCGCCCGGCGCAGCCGGTCGAGCACGCTCTTCGGCTCCGGGGCCGCCGTCGCCGGCCCCACCACCGCGCACTTTCCCGTCGGGATACCCCCTCCGGTATCCTGCCGAAGGGGTAACCCCAACAGAGCAAAGGAAAATCCTCCGTGGCATCCAGCACCACCCTCACGGCCCTCACCGCCGAGCAGGCCCACGCCCGTCTCCACGAGCTGACCGTCATCGACGTCCGCACCCCCGGCGAATACGCCTCCGGTCACCTGCCCGGCGCCCACAACGTCCCCCTCGACCACCTGGACGCGGCCCTGCCCGCCCTGAGGACCGTCGCCGGCCGTGGCGACCTCCTCGTCGTGTGCGCCTCCGGCGCCCGCTCCGCCACCGCCTGCCGGCGCCTGGCCGAGCAGGGCGTCCCCGCCGCCACCCTCACCGGCGGCACCACCGCATGGACCCGGCTCGGCCACGACACCCACCGTCCGGCCGGTGCTCGCGCCCCCTGGGCGATGGAGCGCCAGGTCCGCCTCGCCGCCGGGTCCCTGGTCCTGGCCGGTCTCCTGGCCGGACAGCGCCGGAGCGCGGCGCGCCTGCTGTCCGCGGGCGTCGCCGGCGGCCTGGTCTTCTCCGCCCTGACCGACACCTGCGGCATGGCCAAGATCCTCGCCAAGCTCCCCCACAACCGGCCCGCGGCCACCGACCTGGACGCCACCCTCGTCGCCCTGACCCGCTGACCCCGCCGGGCCCGCGGCCCGCCAGGGGAACCGCCCGCGGCGCCACGACGAGTCCTCGGCCGGGGCGCGGGCGGTCCGGGACCGCCGTCCCGGCGGCCGCGGTCGGTTCTCCGCACCCTCCCCGTCGCCGAGCCCGACCGTGTCCGGGATGCGCGGTGCGCGCGCCCCGTCCGCCGGGACGGTGGCGCGGCAGCCGCAGCGGCCCGGACGGTTCGGGGCCGTGTGACGCAGCCGGGGGGAACCGGGCGGCGTCCTCGTCCAGGACGCCGTGCTCACGCCGGCCGGCGGGCAGGTCCCGGAACCGCTCGACGACGGAGCCCGGGTGGCGGGCCGTCGTCGGCACGGCGGCGTCCAGGACCGGACGAGCGGGGCGCCCCGGTCAGCCGAAGCGCTCGATACGGATCCGCTCCACGGGCTGACCGGCCGCCACCAACAGCCTGGAGGCGTGCTCCGCAAAGGAGTTGGAGCCGCATACATAGGCCTCCCACCCACCAGGAGGCTGCTTCGCCAGGAGCGGCACCACATGTGCGGCCGCCATACGTCCCACGGGCACACCCTCCGGGGCGCTGCGCGTGAACACCGGAGTGGTCTCCGCGCCGTACTCACGTGCGTAGATCAGGTCCTCGGGCCCGCGCGCCGACACCAGCAGCCGCAGCGGCAGTCTCATGTCCCGGGCCCGGTGGTGCCGCACCATCGACATCAGCGGGACCACACCGGAGCCGGCGCCCACCAGCAGCGCGGGCCGGTCGCCCGGCCAGGCGAAGAAGCCGCTGAGCGGGCCGCGCAGCTCGACCCGGTCGCCGGGGCGGGCCACCGTGTGGAACCAGCCCGAGACCTCGCCGCCCTCGACACGGTCCAGCGTCAGCTCGAGGTGCCCGGAGTCGTCCGGCGCCGACGCGATCGAGTAGTGGCGCTGGGCCACGTAGCCGTCCTCGGCGGTCAGCCGCAGCAGCAGGTGCTGGCCGGGCACGTGCCCCGGCCAGCCGGGCACCGCGAACCGGAAGGTCGTCGCCCGCGGGGTCTCGCGGCGGATCTCCGTCAGGGTCGCCGTCCGCCACACGGACGCGGTCCGCTCGCTCACGCCGATCCGTCCGGGCACCGCGAACCGCGTCGGCGGGGCGAAGCGCTCCGGCGCGCCCGGTGATGTCCGTGTCATCGGTGTCGTCCGCTCAGTCACCGGAGTACCGCTGCTCCTCCCAGGGATTGCCGCGCGCGTGGTAGCCGTTGCCCTCCCAGAAGCCCGGCTCGTCGTGGTCGAGGAGCCGCAGTCCCGCGATCCACTTGGCGCTCTTCCAGAAGTACAGGTGCGGCACGATCAGCCGCGCCGGACCGCCGTGCTCGGGGGGCAGCGGGCGCCCGTCGTACTCCCAGGCGATCCAGGCCCGGCCGCCGGTCACATCCGCGAGCGGCAGGCTGGTGGTGTAGCCGGTGTGCGCATACGCGACCACATGTGTGGCCGACCCATGGGGCCGGACCATATGGAGAAACGCGTCCAGCGAGACGCCGCCGAACCGCACCCCGAACTTCGACCAGCTCGTCACACAGTGGATGGCCCCCTCGTACGCCGAGGCCGGCAGCGCGTGCGCCTGCTCCCAGTCCCAGGTGCGGGGCTCCGCCACCAGCCCGTCGATCCGGAAGGTCCAGTCGGCGGGCGTGAGGTCGGGCGTGACCTCGGCGGACAGGACGGGCCATTCGTCGCCCGCGTCGTACTGACCCGGCGGCAGCCCGGGGTTGTGCACGCGAGGACGGCCGGTGAAGCCTCGGGTGATGTTCACGTGATCGGCGATTTCCGTTGCGACTGGTGCTCAAGCGTTTCCGTGCCCAACCGTACGGGGTGTCCGCGGCCGACGCGGCGCCGGGCCGGTCAGGCCGGTCAGGCCGGTCACGGTCCCCGGGGGCCGGTCCGCGCGGGAGCCGGACCACGCGTCGCGGCGCTCCGGTTCGCCCGGCGGCTCACCGCCGGCCCGTCCGGCGCGCAGGGGGCGACCGGGGCGACGGCCCGACGACCGCCGCTCGTCGCCGGCCGCCCGAGCGGTGTGCACGACAGCCGGGGCCGGCTCGGGGCGCGTACGCCCGGCCGGCGCGCGGGCGCGGCGGGCGAAGACCGTCACTCCGCGCCGGCCGGCCCTCCGGCCCCGGCCGCGTGCGCCCGTGCGCACCCCCCTCCGCGGTCCCGGATTCCGAAAGCACCGTACGGCGGCGGTGATCGTCGGGTAATGTGGCCGTCCGGCTGCGACCCCCTCCAGCCGTAGGACATCCAGGAGGTGAGACCCATTACCGCTGTGTCAGGTCGGGTGCTCTCACCTCGAAGCGACGCGGACCACCGGCAGTAGGTGACCGCGAGAGCGCCCTTCGGCTCCCGAAAGGCTCAGGCTCTTGCCGCACATGCCGTTCCCGTCCCCCTCCGCCGTCCCGCCGTCCCCGTCCCGGGACGCCGTCGTGACCGCCCTCCGCGCCGCCGGTTGCGTCTTCGCCGAGGACGAGGCCGAGTTGATCCTCGCCGCCGCGCCCACCCCCCAGGACATCGCCCCGATGGTCGAGCGCCGGGCGGCCGGACTGCCCCTCGAACTCGTCGTCGGCTGGGCCGAGTTCCACGGCCGGCGCGTCAGCGTGGAACCCGGTGTCTTCGTGCCCCGCCGCCGCACCGAGTTCCTCGTCGAACAGGCGATCGCCCAGGCGCCGGACGCGTCCGTCGTCGTGGACCTGTGCTGCGGCTCCGGCGCCGTCGGCGCGGCCCTGGCCGCCGCCCTCGGCGCGGTCGAACTGCACGCCGCCGACATCGACCCGGCCGCCGTGCGCTGCGCCCGCCGCAACGTCGCCGCGCTCGGCGGACGGGTCCACACCGGCGACCTGTTCGAGGCGCTCCCCGGCACGCTGCGGGGCCGCGTCGACATCCTCGCGGCCAATGTGCCGTACGTGCCCAGCGACGAGATCGGCCTGCTGCCCCCGGAGGCCCGCGACCACGAGCCCCTGGTCGCGCTCGACGGCGGCGCGGACGGCCTCGACGTGCTGCGCAGGGTCGCCGCCGGGGCGCCCGGATGGCTCGCGCCGGGCGGCTGCCTGCTGGTGGAGACCAGCAGCCGGCAGGCCCCCGCCGCCGTCGACGCCTTCACCGCCGCCGGTCTGCGGACCCGCCTGGCCGCCTCCGACGAGTGGTACGCCCATGTCGTGATCGGGGTGCGACCGTCGTAGGACCGCTCAGGGCGCCGGCGCCCTGAGCGGACCGCTCAGGGGGCCGGCGCCGTCGCACGGGCGATGAGCAGGGCCACGTCGTCGACGTTGTCGGGCTCGTGCAGGGTGCGCAGGAGCAGGTCGCAGACCTCCTCCAGGGAGTCGCCGGGGTGGTCCAGCAGGGCCAGCAGCCGGTCCAGGCGCTCGTCCAGCGGATCCCGGCGCGTCTCGACGAGACCGTCGGTGTAGAGCACCAGCAGGTCGCCCGGCTCCAGCTCGACGGTGGTCGTGGAGAAGGCGACCCCGCCCACCCCCAGCGGCACGCCGGTGGGCAGGTCGAGCAGTTCGGGGGCGTGGCCGGCCCGCACCCGGGCCGGCGGCAGGTGCCCGGCGTTGGCGATCGCGCAGCGCCGCTCGCGGGGATCGTGGACGGCGTAGACACAGGTGGCGATCGCCTGGTCCAGGCCGTCGGTGATCCGGTCCAGGTGCTCCAGGAGGACGGCCGGATCGAGGCCGAGGGAGGCGAGGGTGTGGGTCGCCGTGCGCAGCCGGCCCATGGCGGCCGCCGCGGGGATGCCGCTGCCCATCACGTCCCCCACGACGAGGGCCGTCCTGCCGTCCTCCAGCGGGATCACGTCGAACCAGTCGCCGCCGACCTCGCTGGTGGCGCCCGCCGGCTGGTAGCGGGAGGCGACCTCGAGGCCGCCCGTGACGGGTGGGTGGCTCGGCAGCAGACTGCGCTGCAGGGTGAGGGCGGTGTCACGGGCGTTCTGGTACCAGCGGGCGTTGTCGATCTGCACGGCCGCGCGGGAGGCCAGCTCCCGCGCGAGCAGCAGATCGTCCTCGTCGAACGGCGCCGGGTTGCGCATGCGCATGAGGTCGAGGGCGCCCAGCACCTCCCCGCGCGCGATCAGCGGCACGGCCAGGTACGAGTGGACACCCGCCCGCGCCAGCAGCGCGGCCGCCTCCGGGGAGCGGGCGATCCGCGCCAGGTCCTCGTCCTTCACCTGCGGCACCATCACCGGCGTTCCGGTGCGCACGCACTCGGTGATCAGCCGGTCCGGCGCGTACCGGGTCACCCGGCCCGGCGGGTCGGCCGCCGCCAGCACCTCGGCCGCGTCCACCCCGCGCACCGCCAGCGCCCGGATCACCGCCGGCTCGGTGGGGCCGAGGATGCTGCGGTGGCCCCGCACCACCGCGTCCAGCAGATCCACCGCCGCCGCGTCGGCCAGCTCCGGCACGGCCACGTCGGCGAGCTCGCCGGCCGTACGCTCCAGGTCCAGGGTGGTGCCGATCCGGGTGGTGGCGTCGGCGATCACGGCGAGCCGCCGCCGTGCGGTCTCGGCCTCGGCGTTCGCCCGGTACTGCTCGGTGACGTCCACCACCGACACGGCCACGCCCAGCACCGTGCCGAGCACGTTCTCCAGGCGGTACAGCGAGTACGACCAGACGTGGTCCTCGTCCGGATCGGCCGGGGTGCGGCCGGTCATGGACCGGTCGACGACGGGCCGGCCGGTGTCGAGGACCTCGCGCGCGGCGGCCTCGAACGCCTCGGCGTCCAGCAGCGGCAGCACGTCCCGGACCCCGCGGCCCAGATGCTCCTCGGCCGGGACGCCGTTCATCCGCTCCAGCGCCGGATTCACCGAGACGTAGCGCAGACCGCTGTCCAGCACGGCCAGTCCCAGGGGGGACTGGGCGACGATCCGGGTGGACAGGGCCACGTCCTGTTCCAGCCGGCGCGCCGTCGACCGGTCCACCGCGAGACCGAGGGCGTAGACGTCCCCCCGGTCGTCCAGCAGCCGCATGTTGCGGAACTCCACCAACCGGGTGCTGCCGTCCTTGCGCCGGATGGGGAAGGCCCCGGCCCAGCTCCGTCCGGTGCGCATGACGTCGGCGAACAGCTTCACCACGAGGTCCAGGTGCTGCTCGTGCACCATGATCCGGGCGGCGTACCGGCCCAGCGCCTCCTGGGCGTCGTACCCGAACAACTCCTCGGCCTGGGGGCTCCACAGCACGATCCGCCCCTCGGCGTCCAGCACCACCGAGGCCACCCGCAGCACGTCGAGCAGCCCGCTGGGACGCACCGGCCCGCGCACCGGCTCGTCGCCGTCGGCCGGGGGTGACCCCGCTGCATTCATCGCACGCCCCGCCTTCACCGATTCCCACGGCACGTCCGCACCGCGCCGACCTCCCTCGTCCTACCGCGCGAGGCCCATTTTCCGCCGTTCCTGCCGTCCGGTGCCAGCTTCTCCCGCCATCGGGCCGAGCGCCTCGCGAAGCCGTCACCGCGGCAGCGGTGCGCGAGTAGTGCTCTTCGACGCGGGGTGCTTTGCTGGGTGGGGGCGGGGACGGCGTGGGCCACGAGAGGAGCGATCACGATGGGCAGCGAGCGACCGCACCCGGAATCCGTCTCGGTCGAGATCAGCGGATGCAGCAAGGACGACGCCCGGATCGTGTTCGACACGCTGTGCGCGTGCTTCACGTCCGACCGGTGCTCCGACGACGTACCGGAGGAGTTCTCCGAGACCCGCCCGACGGTGTGGCTCGGCACCTTCGACGTCGCCGACGCGCACGAGGGCGCCCGGCCCGAGGCCCGGCTGGCCTCGTCGGTCGACGCCGACCTGCAGGGCGGCTACTGGGCGATCGACCGGTTCCGCACGACCCTGGACTCCCTGTTCACGGTGCACGACCTGAGCACGGTCCCCGGCGACCAGGAGGAGGAACTGCACGTACGTCTCGAGAGCCGGTGACGTTCCCGGCCCGATGTGCCCTCCCTCTCTTATGCAACTAGTTGCATAAGGTGGTGCGCGTGCCTTACAACTACAGGCACGACACCGCGCACGGAGGGCCCGATGAGCCGTTACCCCCACCTGCTGACCCCCCTCGACCTGGGCTTCACCACCCTGCCCAACCGGGTCCTCATGGGCTCCATGCACGTGGGCCTGGAGGAGGCCGAGGGCGGTTTCTCCCGCATGGCCGAGTTCTACGCCGCCCGCGCCCGCGGCGGGGTCGGCCTCATCGTCACCGGCGGCATCGCCCCCAACGACGAGGGGCGGCCCTACGAGGGCGGCGCGAAGCTCACCACCGAGGCCGAGGCGGACCAGCACCGGACCGTCACCGACGCGGTGCACCGCGAGGGCGGGCGCATCGCGATGCAGATCCTGCACTTCGGCCGGTACGCCTACCACCGGGACCTGGTCGCCCCCAGCCCCGTCCAGGCGCCGATCAGCCCCTTCCCGCCCCGCGAACTGACCGACGCCGAGGTCGAGCGCACCGTCGACGACTACGCCCGCGCCGCCCGCCTCGCCCGGCGGGCCGGCTACGACGGCGTCGAGATCATGGGCTCCGAGGGTTACCTGATCAACGAGTTCATCGCCACGCAGACCAACCACCGCACCGACCGCTGGGGCGGCTCCTACGAGAACCGCACGCGCTTCCCCGTCGAGATCGTCCGCCGGGTGCGCGAGGCGGTCGGCGAGGACTTCATCGTCGTCTACCGGCTCTCCATGCTCGACCTCGTGCCCGGCGGCTCCACCCTGGACGAGGTGGTCGCCCTCGCCAAGGCCGTCGAGGCCGCCGGGGCGACGATCATCAACACCGGCATCGGCTGGCACGAGGCCCGCATCCCCACCATCGCCACCTCCGTGCCCCGCGGCGCGTACACCTGGGTGACCAAGCGCCTCATGGGCGAGGTGACGGTCCCGCTGGTCACCACCAACCGCATCAACACCCCCGAACTCGCCGAGCAGTTGCTCGCCGAGGGCTGCGCGGACATGGTGTCGATGGCCCGCCCGATGCTCGCCGACCCCGACTTCGTCGCCAAGGCCGCCGACGGCCGCCCCGAGGCGATCAACACCTGCATCGGCTGCAACCAGGCCTGCCTCGACCACACCTTCAGCGGGCAGATCACCTCCTGCCTGGTCAACCCGCGCGCCTGCCACGAGACCGAGCTCGTGCTGTCCCCGACCCGCCGCCGCAAGCGCGTCGCGGTCGTCGGCGCCGGCCCGGCCGGCCTCGCCTGCGCGGTCAGCGCCGCCGAACGCGGCCACCACGTCACCCTGTTCGACGCCGCGAGCGAGATCGGCGGCCAGCTCAACGTGGCCCGCAAGGTCCCCGGCAAGCAGGAGTTCGACGAGACCCTGCGCTACTTCCGCACCCGTCTCGCCGAACTGGCCGTCGACGTACGCCTCGACACGCGCGTCACCGCCGGGGACGTGGCCGACCACGACGAGGTCGTCGTCGCCACCGGCGTCACCCCGCGCGTCCCCGACATCCCCGGCGTCGACCACGAAAGCGTCCTCGGCTACCTCGACGTGCTCCGCGACGGCGCCCCCGTCGGCGACCGGGTCGCGATCCTCGGTGCGGGCGGCATCGGCTTCGACGTCGCCGAGTTCCTCACCGACGGCGGCGACAAGGCGCACGAGAACCCCGAGACGTACTTCCGCCACTGGGGCGTCGACCTCGACTACCGCGCCCCCGGCGGCCTCGCCGCGCCCGAGCGGCCCGCCCCGCCGCGCACCGTCCACCTGTTGCAGCGCAAGGCCTCCAAGGTCGGCGCCGGCCTCGGCAGGACCACCGGCTGGATCCACCGCGCCGAACTCAGGCACCGCGGCGTCACCATGGTCCCGGGCGTGCGCTACGACCGGATCGACGACGCCGGACTGCACGTCACCGTCGACGGCGAGAGCACCGTCCTGGAGGTCGACACGGTCGTCCTGTGCACCGGCCAGGAGCCGCGCCGCGACCTGTACGAGGAACTGGTCGCCGCCGGCCGGCCCGTCCATCTGATCGGCGGCGCCGACGTGGCCGCCGAACTGGACGCCAAGCGCGCCATCAAGCAGGGCACCGAGCTGGCGGCGGCGCTGTAGGCCGGGCGCGGCCCGTCCCTAGGATGAGCCCATGTCACTCCCGCACGCGATCCTCACCGCCCTGCTCGAGAAGCCGTCGTCGGGGCTGGAGCTGACCCGCCGGTTCGACCGGTCGATCGGCTACTTCTGGTCCGCGACGCACCAGCAGATCTATCGCGAGCTGGGGAGACTGGAGGCCGAGGGCCTGATCCGGGTCCTCCCCTCCGAGCAGCCGGCCCGGGGGCAGAAGAAGGCGTACGAGGTCCTGCCGGCGGGGCGCGCGGAACTGGCCCGCTGGACCTCCGCGTCCCAGGACCCCAAGCCGCACCGCGACGCGATGCTGCTGCGGCTGAGGGCGGCGGCCGTGGTCGGCACCGCGGGCCTGGCGGCCGATCTGCGGCGCCACCGGGAGCTGCACGAGCGCCAGTTGGCGGAGTACCGGGAGATCGAGCGGCGCGACTTCCCGCCGGGCACGGACGGACCGGAGGACCGGCTGCGGCATCTGGTGCTGCGCGCCGGCATCGACCTGGAGACCTTCTGGACCCAGTGGCTCGACCACGCGCTGGCGGAGTTCGCCCGGCTGCCGGACGCCGGCGGACCCGAGAGCCCCGCCGCACGCAAGGCGTGACACCGCGACGGGTCGACGCCGGCCGCCCGCCCGGGGCGCTTCGGGCGTGCCGGCGGCCGGCGCCGGGTCCAAGGGGTGTCGTCCGGATCCTGCCGGGGCCGCGGGGCCCGGCACCGCTCGGCGCGGCCGCACGGCGCCGTTTCCCGGAGCCGACCCGATCCGGACGACACCGCTAGAAGTGGCGCGGGGCCTTGCGGCGGCGCAGGTACCAGGCCGTGGCGGCGATCCCCGTGCCGACCAGTGCGCCGCCCGCCACCAGCGTGATCGTGCCGTAGTCCGTCGAGCTGCCGCCGACGCCGCCCATCACCCCGAGGGACGGCGAGGCGGTCGGCGAGGCCGACGGGGCGGGAGCCGTGGAGACGACGACGGACTGCGTGCCCGCGGTGCTGCCGTTCGAGCAGATCACGATCACCGTGTACGTGCCCGGACCGACGTCGGACCAGGCGGCGGACTGTCCCGAACCGCTCCCCGACAAAGCCACCTGACGGCCCTGCGAGAAGCTCGTCTGGCCGCTGCCGAGCAGGGAGGCGGTGCCCCAGTGGCCGTTGACCTGGGTGCACGCACCGGTGCTCACCGAGACCGTCGACCCGGTGGTGCTGACGGAGATCCCGGCCGCCGCGGCCGGCCCGGCCAGGGCCAGCGCGAGCGCGGCGGCGGCAGCCGCGGCCGGACCGGAACGGAGCAGTGGCTTCGAGTTGCGCATGTCGACTGCCTTCCGGCGGCACGGCCGGCGGTACATCCCTTGTGCCGCCTAGGTCGGGGAGCGCCCGTGCTGCCACGAGGCAAGCCAACGGGGCGCCGGGCCGGCGCGCACTCCGGCGGCATCCGGGCAGGTGACGGCTTCCTACGGGCGGCCGACCCCGGGGCCGGGTCGGCGTCCGGCGCCCGTCGTCACCGTGCGCTCCGCCGAGAAGCCGCCCCAGGTCCCGTCCGGCAGCATCGCCCGGATCCGCACCCGGTGGGCGACCCCGGCCTCCCGGCCGGCGTGGAAGCGGTACGTCGCCCGGTCGCGCGGGGCGTCACCGCCGTAGACGAGCGAGGTGGCGACACGGCCGTCCAGGTGCACCTCGTACTCGGTGATCACCCCGTCGACGCGCGGCGGCACCCAGTGGAGGACGATGTGGTGGGCGCCGTCGGACCACTCGCTCGTGGCCCGGAAACCGGTGGGAGCGCCGGTCGGGCCGTCCGCGCCGCCCGCGGTGGTGAGGCGGACGGTGGCGCCGGCGGGGGAGAGGTTGTCGGCCGCGTCCCGGGCCCGGACCGTGAAGGAGTAGCGGGTGCCCGGCCGCAGTCCCGTCACCACGGTGGCCGTCTGGTTCCCGCCCACACTGTGGATCTTCGTTCCGCCCTGGTAGACGTCGTACGACACCACACCCCGGTCGTCCCTCGCGGCGGACCACGACAACTGGGCCGCCCGGCTCCCGGCAGCCCGCCCGTGAAGCTCCGCCGGGCGGGTGGGAACGGTGTCGTCGGCCGTGGTCGCCCCGGGTGTCGTCGCCCGGACCTCCCGGCTGCGCGGCCCGAGCCGTCCGCCCGCGTCCCGGGCCCGCACCGTGAACACATAGGTGGTCGCGGGCCGGAGTCGGGTGACGTCCACCATGTGTTCGGCACCGGGCACTTCTTTCACCTTTGTGGTGCCCCGGTACACCTCATAGTGGCTCACCTCGGTGCCGGCGACCGTGTTCCACATGACGTGCACGCTGGTGGCGCTGCCCGCCTCGGCCGTCACACCGGTCGGTGCTCCGGGCGGCCGTTCACCACGGGCGCCGTCGTCCGGTCCTCCCCATCGGCAGGAGGCGAGCAGCAGGAGGGCCCCGCCGAGCGCGAGAAGGCGACGCGGGGACACGGCTGGGGGAACGCCACGCACGACTCTGCCTCCCGGGGCGGCACGCGGGAACGCTCGGAGAATGGTCCGTACCCATATGACCAGGGTGACGCGGTCACATCAAGAGGGTGGGGGTGCGGGAGCGCTCGCGCGCGTTACGTATGCTGAAGCCCGAACGGGTCGAACCTCCCCTCGGGGAAGGGGAGTTCGGACCCGTGGCGCGGATCGCTGTCGTCGCGGACGCCGCGCCGGCGCGGGCGGCCGGACGGCCCGGGTCGATCCGGTCCCGGGCCCCGGCCCCCGGTCGCGGTCGCTGGTGCGATCGTGCGCTGTCCGGTCCTGACGGAGCCGTCGCGCCGCCGTATCGGGACGAAATGGTGCAAAGTTCCCGTGAGTGTGCGCCCGTGACCCCGACGAGAGGCCCCCCTTGATCGTGTCCCGTGTCCAGTCGCTCACCCTGGCCATGGTGGGTGTCGCCCTGCTGACCCCCTCGCCTCCCCCCACCACCGCGCCCCAGCCCCGTACCGAACCGGTCGTACGGAGCACGGACCCGGTGCCCGCCGTGGACCCGCCGGCCGAGGCGCGTACCGAACAGCTCGTGCGGAGCACGGACCCGGTGCCCGCCGTGGACCCGCCGGCCGAGGCGCGTACCGAACCGCCCGTGCGGAGCACGGACCCCGTCTCCGCCGCCGACCTGCTGGCCAAGGTGCGCACCTGCGCCCCCGTCTCCCACGGCCGCTACCGCGAGGACCACGGCGCCGAGGCCACCGTCCCGGTGTGCGGAACCCGCGGCGCCGTGTTCTGGAAGGCCGACATGGACATCGACTGCGACGGCAGCCCCGGCCCCCGCTGCAACGCCCGCACCGACCCGTACTTCTCCGCCTCCACGGCCTTCACCCGGTCCGACGGCCGCCCGCTGAGCTCCGAGGAGACCCCCTACGTGGTGGTGCCCGCGCCCAGCGCCGTGTGGGACCACCGGTCCCACGGCGTGCGCGGCGGATCGGTGGTGGCGGTGGTGTACCGCGACCGGGTGCGGTACGCGGTCGTCGGCGACACCGGCCCCGCCGACATCATCGGCGAGGCCTCCTACGCCACGGCCGAGTCGCTCGGCATCGACCCCGACCCGCTCGTCGGCGGCGCGCCCTCCGGCGTCACCTACATCGTGTTCGAGAACAGCCGGGTGACCCCCGTCGAGGACCACCGGGCCGCGGTGGCGGCGGGGGAGCGGCTGGCCCGGCGGTTCGTGGACGCCGACGACTGAACCGGCCGGGCGCCGCCGCCCTCCTCACACCTTCCGGTACGTGTAGGCCTCGGCGGCCGCCGTCTCCACCGCAGCCAGGTCCGCCCCCGTGGAGGCCGTGACCACCGCGGCCACCGCGCCCTCCACGAACGGCGCGTCCACCAGCCTGGTCCGCTCAGGGAGTTCGTCGCCCTCGGCGAGCAGCGTCTTCACGGTGAGCACCGCGCTGCCCAGGTCGGTCAGCACGGCCACCCCCGCCCCGCGGTCGACGGACGCGGCCGCCGCGGCGATCAGCTCGGCGCTCGTGCCGAGCCCGCCGTCCTCGGTGCCGCCCGCCGGTGCGACGGGAACCGTTCCGCCGGCGCCCGCCAGACCCTGCGCCAGCTCCGCCACCGACGCGGCCACCGCCGCGCTGTGCGACACCAGCACGATCCCCACCAGCTTCTCGTCACTCATCGCCGGCCTCCGTGTCCGCCGCGGCCGCCACGAGCCCGGCGATCAGCAGCGCCGACGACGTGGCCCCCGGATCCTGGTGTCCGATGCTGCGCTCACCCAGATAACTGGCCCTGCCCTTGCGCGCCAGCAACGGCGTCGTCGCCACGGCGCCCTCCTCGGCGGCGTCGCTCGCGGCGGCGAAGGAGTCGCCGAGGGCGTCCACCGCGGGCACCAGGGCGTCGATCATCGTCTTGTCGCCCGGTGCGGCGCCACCGAGCTGCCGCACCGCGTCCACTCCGGCGCGCAGTGCCTCGGCCAGTTGCCGCTCGTCCACCTCGACGGCTTCCCCGAGCGCCTTGCCGGTGCGGCGCAGCAGCGTCCCGTACAGCGGACCGGAGGCGCCGCCCACCGTCGAGATGAGCAGCCGCCCGGCCTGGACCAGCACCGCCCCGGGCGTGGTGGGCGGCTCCTTCTCCAGCGTGTCCCTCACCGCCCGGAACCCGCGCTGGAGATTACTGCCGTGATCCGCGTCCCCGATCGGCGAGTCGAGCGCGGTGAGCCGCTCCGCCTCGCGGTCCACGGACGCGGCGGTGATCGTCATCCAACGGCGGAAGAAGTCGGCGTCGAGCACGGGAACTCCTTGCGTGGTAGGTACTCCTGAACCGAACCATGGCACCGGCGTGCCTCACATGCCCCAGCGCAGTCCCGGAGTCCGCACCGGCGCGTCCCACAGCCGCAGCAGTTCCTCGTCGACCTGGCACAGGGTGACCGAGGCGCCCGCCATGTCGAGGGAGGTGACGTAGTTGCCGACCAGGACACGGGCCACGGGGACCCCGCGTTCGCCGAGCACCCGCTGCACCTCGGCGTTGAAGCCGTACAGCTCCAGCAGCGGGGTGGCGCCCATGCCGTTGACCAGGACCAGGACGGGGTTGCGCGGCGTGAGGTCCTCCAGGATCGCGTCGAGGGCGACCTCGGCGATCTCGCCGGACGTCATCATCGGCCGCCGCTCCCGGCCCGGCTCGCCGTGGATGCCGACGCCCAACTCCAGCTCGCCGGAGGGAAGGTCGAAAGTGGGGCTGCCCTTGGCCGGCGTGGTGCAGGCGCTCAGCGCCACACCGAAGCTGCGGGAGTTCTCGTTCACCTGCCGGGCGATCGCCGCCACCCGCTCCAGCGGCTGCCCCTCGTCCGCGGCCGCGCCCGCGATCTTCTCCACGAACAGGGTCGCCCCCGTGCCCCTCCGGCCGGCCGTGTACAGGCTGTCGGTCACCGCCACGTCGTCGTCGACCAGCACCTTCGCGACCTGGATGCCCTCGTCCTCGGCCAGCTCGGCGGCCATGTCGAAGTTGAGCACGTCACCGGTGTAGTTCTTCACGATGAACAGCACGCCGGCCCCGCTGTCCACGGCCGCCGCGGCCCGCACCATCTGGTCGGGCACCGGGGAGGTGAACACCTCGCCGGGACAGGCCGCCGACAGCATCCCCGGCCCCACGAACCCGCCGTGCAGCGGCTCGTGCCCCGACCCCCCGCCGGACACCAGGCCCACCTTCCCCGCCACGGGCGCGTCCTTGCGCACGATCACCCGGTTCTCCACGTCCACCGCCAGCTCGGGATGGGCCGCCGCCATCCCCCGCAACGCGTCCGCGACCACGGTCTCCGGGACGTTGATGAGCATCTTCATGGGTATCTCCTAGAGAGCTTGGCAGGCGGGCTGTCAACCTGCGTTTTTGCTGGTCAGAGTTGATGGGGATGGTTCTGGTCCTGGCGGTCCGCGGCGGCTGGGAGCGGGCTGTGGCGGTACGGGTGCCGACTCGATGACGGCCTCGGTGACGGGGTGCCGGGTCGGGTGCGTGCTCGGGCGGGGTCCGGGTGGAGTGCCGCTGTCGGCAGTATCGGTCCTGCGGCGGCGAAGGTCACGTGCGAGGACGTCCGTGGGCGTGCCCCGGTCCGATGCGGGGCGTGTCCGGTCGGGCCCGGGCGCCGGCGTCCGGGGTGGAGCGCGCATCGTCCGCACGCGGTGAGGCGGGACATCCCGGCCGGTGTTCCCGCCAGGAGTGGAGGGGCCCACGGCGGACGAAACCCGAGGACGTGGACTCCCGGGCCGTCCGGGGCGGCGAACTCGGTACGCCGGTGCCCGATCCCCGTGCCCGAGGACCCGGGGACCCGGGTCACCGACCGGCTGCCCGGCCGATCACGGCTCCAGGGCACTCCGGCGCCACGCGAACGAGGAGCCGGGGCCGAGGGGCGGCCTCGTTCGTACGGATGCCGGGCGCGGAGAAGAGGCCGGCGCGGTGCGGAGCCGCGCAGCCGAGCGGGACGAACCGTCTCGCGCCCCGGCGACCGGGATGACTCCGTCATGCGCCGGGATCGGCGGCGCCGGTGCGACCCGGAGCGGAAGCGGGGTCGCGTTCGGCGACCAGATCACCCAGCGCGATGATGCCGACCGGCTGACCGTCGTCGACGACCGGCAGCCGACGCAGTTCCTTGGAGCGCATCAGATGCACCGCCCGGTCGACGTCGTCGTCGGGGGCGACCGTGACCAGCTCGCTGCCGCACGCCTCGGCCACGGTCCGGCCGGTCACGTCGCCGCCGTCGGCGAGGATGCGCACGGTCAGGTCGCGGTCGGTGACCAGCCCGCGCAGCCGGCTGCCCTCGAGCACCAGCACGGCGCGGATGTTCTCGTCCCGCATCACGGTGGCGACCTGCTGCACCGTGGTGCCCGGGCCCACCCCGAGGGGCTGGTCGGTCATGACCTCGCGAACCTGTCGAACCACCTGGCGCTCCTCCGTCGACGAACGTGTCACCAGCGGATACCACCGACATGCGCCGTCCATACGCCCCACAGGGGATCTTCGCCCTCGCAGGCGCTCGCCACGGGCCCGGAGGCGCCACCGCGCCCACTCCGAGGGCCTTCGAGCGTTCCTGACGGTTTTGAAGGAGGGGGCGGGCGGGGCCCGCGCAGCGGTCGCAGGACCCCGGCCGCGTTCCGGACCGGTCTCCACCGGTTTTGGAGTGAGCGAGCGCGTCACCGGGCGCCTCCGGTACGACGGCGACCTCGCACCCGGCCGCGTTCCCGTCCGCTCCGGCCCGGGAGGCCATGGGCGGGGCCCCGAGGCGCGGTGCCGGGTGACCGTTCCGGGTGCCGCGAGGGCGCGTCACGCCCCGTCGTCGGAGTCCCTACGGGCCTTCGCCGCCCGTCGCAGCCGGTGGTGGCGCGCCCGGTCCCGCTCCGCGACGACGTCGCCGACCATCGTCCGCACGACGTCCTGCAGCCCGTGCAGGGCGTGGTGACGGCCGGGGCCCGCGGCGGGGTCCTGCCGCAGCTCCCTCAGCAGCGCCCAGCACAGCAGCAGCATGACGACCACGAACGGCAGCGCCACCAGGATCGTCGCCGTCTGCAGCGAGTCCAGCCCGCCCACCACCAGCAGCACCGCCGCCACCGCCGCCATCAGCACGCCCCACGCCACGACCAGCCACGACGGCGGGTGCAGCGCCCCGCGGCTGGTCAGGGATCCCATCACCAGCGACGCCGAGTCGGCACTCGTGATGAAGTAGGTCATGACCAGGATCATCGCGATGAACGACGTGACCGTGCCGATCGGCAGCGCGTCCAGCATCGCGAACAGCGACGCCTCGACACCGTCCTCCATCGCGCCCGCGAGGTCCGCCTGCCCGGTCGACTCGAGACGGAGCGCCGTACCGCCCATCACGCAGAACCAGACGACGGTCGCCCCGCTCGGCACCAGCAGCACCCCGACGAGGAATTCGCGGATGGTCCGGCCGTGCGAGATGCGGGCGATGAACGTCCCCACGAACGGCGCCCATGACAGCCACCAGGCCCAGTAGAAGATCGTCCAGGCGCCCAGCCAGGCGTGGTCGGAGAAGGCGCCGGTCCGCGTGGCCATGGGCAGCAGGTTCTGCAGGTAGCCGCCGACGGACGCCGGGATCGTGTCCAGGACGTAGACGGTCGGGCCGAACAGGAAGACGAACACCATCACCGCCGCCACGAGCACGATGTTCAGCGTCGACAGCCACTTGATGCCCCGGTGCAGACCGGAGAAGGCCGAGAGGACGAACGCCGCCGACAGCGCCGCGATGATGATCAGTTCCGTGGCCTGGGAGACGCTCACCCCCACCGTGAGGTCGAGGCCCTCGGCCACCTGCAGCGCGCCCAGCCCCAGGCTCGTCGCCGTGCCGAACACGGTCGCGAAGACGGCGAGCAGGTCGATCGCCCTGCCCTGCCACGACTCGGCCCGCCGGGCCCCGATGAGCGGCACGAACGCGGCGCTGAGCCGATTGCCGCGGCCCTTGCGGAACACGGCGTACGCCAGGGCGAGCCCCACGATCCCGTAGATCGCCCACGGGGTGAGCGTCCAGTGGAAGAACGAGTACTCCAGGGCCGTGCGCGCCGCCGCGCCGGACTCGGGGCGCACACCGCTCGCCGGGGGCGGCGCCAGATAGTGCGTGAGCGGCTCCCCGACCCCGTAGAACATCAGACCGATGCCCATGCCGGCGCTGAACATCATCGCGACCCAGGCGAGGTTCCCGAACTCCGGCTCGGAGTCGTCCTCGCCCAGCCTGATCCGGCCGAACCGGCTGAAGGCGATCACCAGGCACAGGACCAGGAACACGTCCGCGGCGACCACGAACAGCCAGCCGAAGTTGCTCAGGACCCACGCCAGACTCGTGGAGGAGGCGCTGTCGAAGGACTCCTCGCCGAGCCAGGCCCACAGGACCACGGCGACGACGGCGGCCATCCCGACGCTCACGAGGACGCGGTCGGGCGAGCCGGTGACGGGAGGGGCGGGCGCGGACCCCGACTGAGGCCGGTCGACCGGTTCCATGCTCATGAAGATCCACTATGGGGCGCGTGCCGTCACGCCGGCGGACGGCACGCCGCTCGGCGGCCGACAAGGACGCGCGGCGCATGGCCCGTACCGTGCCGCCGGCCGCCGGCATCCCCGTCGTCGTCTTCGGCGAGTCCCTCGAGCGGTCTTCGAACGGGTTCGACCCCACTCGAGGAACGGGGCCGGCTCGACCTGTCGAAGCCTGGCGGGCCCGATCCGCGCGGAGGTGTCCGGCGGCTCGGGCGCAGGGGCGATCACGTGCCGCCACCGGGCATGGGGGGCTGGTTGCGCGGGTGAGGAGTCACCATGTGCCGGGACGGTGTCCGGTGAACAGATCGAGTTGTCCGCATAACGGTCCGGTATCGCTTGCTGGCGCTTCTGACGATTACTGATGGTCATGTGAGATGCGTCACTAAAAATCTCGTAAAGGTCGTGGTACAACTGCGCAACTCCGCAGGTGGCACCACCCCTCGCCGCCAGGTGGAGCGTCGGCGCACAAGCCGACCGCACGACCAGGGTGATCACGCTCCGAGTCCGCGGAGCGGCCCCGGGATCGCCGATCGGACAACGGCGTTCGCTCAACGACAGCACACCGTCCCGGCACAGTTCGCTGTGCACCGGATCCTGCGCCATCGAGGTAGCCATAGTGTCACTCGACTCCGTCACCCAGTCCGTCGACGAGGCCGTCAGCGGATTCTTCGAGCCCATCGCCACCTGGCTCGGAGAAGTCGTCTTCTACGCCGTTCCCGTCGGGGGCACGGATCTTCCGCTCATCGTCGCCTGGCTGGTGGTCGCCGGTCTGGTGTTCACCGGCTGGTTCGGTTTCGTCCAGCTGCGCAAGTTCAAGCTCGCCCTCGACGTGGTGCGCGGCAAGTACGACGAGAAGGGGTCGGCCGGCGAGGTCAACCACTTCCAGGCGCTGACCGCGGCCGTCTCCGGCACCGTCGGCCTCGGCAACATCGCCGGTGTGGCCGTCGCCGTCTCCATCGGCGGGCCCGGGGCCACGTTCTGGATGATCCTGTGCGGCCTGCTCGGCATGGCCACCAAGTTCGTCGAGGTCACCCTCGGCGTGAAGTACCGCGAGGTGCACCCGGACGGCACCGTCTCCGGCGGCCCCATGCACTACCTGCCCAAGGGGCTGGCCGACCGCTTCGGCAAGAACGGCAAGAGCCTCGGCAAGGTCCTCGCGGTCCTCGCCTCCTTCATGGTGCTGTTCTTCGGCCTCTTCGGCGGCAACCTCTTCCAGGTCAACCAGTCCTACGCGCAGCTCGTCTCCGTCACCGGCGGCGAGGACGGCGCGATGGGCTCCTCCGCCGGCGCGCTGTTCTTCGGCATCCTCATCGCCGCGCTCGTCGGCATCGTGCTGCTCGGCGGCATCCGCTCCATCGCCAACGTCACCAGCAGGCTCGTGCCCGCCATGGCCGGCATCTATGTCGTCGCGTGCCTGGTCGTGATCCTGGTCAACGTCACCGCCGTCCCGGACGCGGTCGCCACGATCGTCGAGGGCGCCTTCAACCCCGAGGGCGTCGCCGGCGGTGTCCTCGGCGCGCTGATCATCGGCTTCAAGCGGGCCGCCTTCTCCAACGAGGCCGGTCTCGGTTCCGCCCCCATCGCCCACTCCGCGGTCAAGACCAAGCACCCCGCCAGTGAGGGCCTGGTCGCGCTGCTGGAGCCGTTCATCGACACCGTCGTCATCTGCACGATGACCGCCCTGACCATCGTCATCGCCAACCCGGCCAGCTGGGGCGAGGCGCGCGCGGGCGAGGACATCGGCGGCGTCACGATCACCTCCGACGCCTTCGAGACGGTTCTGCCCTGGTTCCCCTACGTCCTCACCGTCGCGGTACTGCTGTTCGCCATCTCCACGGTGCTGACCTGGGGCTACTACGGCCTCAAGGCGTGGACGTACCTCTTCGGCCGCAGCCGGGCCAGCGAGGTGACGTACAAGGTCGTCTACACCGTGTTCGCCGTCGCGGGCTCGCTGCTGACCCTGCAGACCCTGATCGACCTGGCCGACGCCGTGCTGTTCACGCTCGCCGTCATCAACATCATCGGCCTCTACCTCCTCGCCCCGGTCGTCAAGCGCGAACTCGCCTCCTTCCTGGAGTACGTCCGCGCCCGCAAGGCCGGTGAGATCGCGGACGACGAGTCCGGCGAAGACCAGGGGTCGGTGAAGACCACCGTCTGACCGCAGCCCTGCGGCCCGGCTTCCCGGGGCGGCCCCGGCCGAAGGCCGGGGGAGGGCCCGCGCACACCTCGCGCCTTGGTGTGGGCGGGCCCGTTCGTCCTGTCTCCCTCGTGTTCGTTCCAGCGGGTGAGACGCGGCCTGACGGCATGTCCTGAAGGGCGATCGGGTCGGAGGCGGCGCGTCGGTGATCGGCCTGCCCGAGGCGGCTGTGCCCGGCGCGCGGCGTGCCGGGAAGGCCGGTCGGCGTCCGAGGGCCCGTACGCCCTCTTCCTCGGCGCACGGGCCCCGCCGGAACGCGATGCGCGGCGGTCCGGGGCCGAGGACGGAAACGGGCGGAGGCCGGTGTTCCTCGCAGCCGCCGTCCTGGCGGCCCTCCTCCGGCGCCCGTACGAGGCGAAGACCCACGACGACGATCACGACGGCATTCCCGCCGTCCACCGGCGAACCGGAGCCGCCGAGCGCTGATCCGGAGGGCGGTGCGTGGTGGATCCTTCCGCGACGACGGTGGTCGTCGTCGTTGTCGCGAGGGTCCCGCTTCTCCTCGCGGCCGTCGGCCGGCGAGCAGTCCGGTACGGCGCGGTCGCACGGGCGGCCCCGGCCGGTGTCCCGGTGGCCCGCACGAGGGATCGAAGTGACTCCACCGGGTCCGCCGGGCCCGCGGACACGTCCGCACCGTTCGGCTTCGAGGGTCTCAAAAGCTTGCTTGTTCTCAACCTTTGCTCTGTGCAATGCTGAGCCCGTGGAGGCGCCGTCGGCCCTCCTGGAGCGCCGGGAAGCCTGGTCGGCATCTACAGCCGAGCCGTCCCCGGAAAGCCGATGCCGCCACCTCAGCACACACCACGAGACGAGACAGCCGGTGCCGCGCCGGTGGGCGGCGATGAGCCGCTCCGTCGGCAAGAGCGCCGGGAGGCGTCCCCGGCGGGGAGGCTGTCGGTTCGTCCGGAAAGCGGGGGGCGCCTTCCGCCGAGGCTCGAGTTGTACCTCGCTGGAGAACTCGACGCCGATACCGCCCCCGGACTGCGTGCGGACCTGACCGCACTCGCCGCCCGCTCCACCGGCGGTCTGCTGGTGCTGGACCTGTCGGGTATCACTTTCTGCGACTCCGCCGGTCTCTATGCCTTGCTGGGCATCCGACAGGCCCTGCCCCTCACCGGTGTCGACGTGTCGTTCGCTCGGGCCGGCGCGGTCGTCCGGACCGCCGCGGAAAGGGCCGGCCTGACCACCCACCTGGCCCTGCGGGAGGATTCCCGACCCGGCGGGCACGAGGGGGCCCGCTTCCCGAGGGAAGCGGGCCGTGACACGTCCGTCGCCCCAGCCGATGAGCTTCGCGAACGCGCGGTGCGCGGGGGCCCGGAGAGCCGTCCGGCTGCCCGGCCGGGCGATGGGCGGTGAAGACGGCCGCGGTGAAACCGGGCACGGGTGCGGGGGAAACAGATCCGAGGAGCGCGGCGAGCGGCCGGCGCAGGCAGGACCGTGAACCGTGCTCCGCCGCACTGCCGCCGGACCGGTGCGTGATCCGGCCCCGGGGGACACCCGGCGCGGCGGAAAGCCCCGTGCCGCCGTCCCCCGCCGCGGGGCGTCGGGCCCCGGACTGCGACCACATGGGTGGGGGAGGAGTGGGGACCGGCGGGTCCGGCGGAGGCCCGGATCGCTGCCGCCGTGGACCAGGTCGTCGAATCCGTCCGGCCCGGGAACGTCTCCACGACGGCCGGTGACGCGGTGGCGGTGCTCGACGACCGCCGGGGTGCGGTGTCCACGCCGCCGTCACGGTTGAGGGCTCCTCGGGGCCCGCAGCGGGCACGGCCCGACGAGCGGCT
This sequence comes from Streptomyces caelestis, assembly GCF_001279005.1. Taxonomy (GTDB): domain Bacteria; phylum Actinomycetota; class Actinomycetes; order Streptomycetales; family Streptomycetaceae; genus Streptomyces; species Streptomyces heliomycini. The sequence continues at coordinate 20,346 of NZ_LGCN01000195.1, read as the reverse complement.
CGCGGACCAGTCCCCGCGAGGCCGCGAGCCGTGCGCGGGTGAGTGCCCACGCGGGGCGGGACCGTCGGCTCGGCCGCCTCCCGCTTCGCCGGCGGCCGAGCCCGTCTCACCGGCCGGGGCCGTCCTGGTGAGCCGCGTACGTGCGAGGGCGCTCACGGCGGCGATGAACCGCTGTGCTCGCCACCGCGCCCAGGCCTGCGCAGAAGATGAGTGCGAGAGCCAGGCCGGAGCAGAAGACGGCCAGGGTGTTCATGGTGACGATGTCCTGACCGAGTACGGACACGGTGTACTCGGGGCCGCCCGAGAGGTTGTCGGCGATCACCAAGCCGGTGAAGGCTCCTGCGGCCCCGAGGAGGAGCAGTCCGAGAACGAGCATCCGGGTCATCTCCTCGAACGGAGTGTGCCACTGGTACGGAATGCGGGCCGACCGGGTACCCGTGGTGCTGTGCGGGACACGTGCTCGGCGCGTAAAAGGGCACGCGGCGTCGTGCCTTCCCGGCCTGCTCCGAGTCCGCGGGCCCGCTGAGGTGCGCCGTGATCCTGCCGGCCGCCGGGGTCGGCCACGCCGGGGTCCGGGTGTGCGTGACGCTGCGGACGGCCGTCGTGCCCGTGCTGCTCGCCCTGCTCGGCACCGCGTTGCTCCCCCCCTGCACCGGTGGCCGGTCAGGGCGAGGACGAACCGGTCCGTCGCCGCCGGGCTCACCTGTACCGCCGTTCCCGCCGTGGTCGGCGGCGCCGTGTACGTCGTCACGGTCACACCGGCCGACACCTGGGACCGGATCGTCGCCTCGTCGCGCAGGGCGGTGCGCGTGCCGGCCGACCGCTTCGGGACCGTCCGCGGGCCCGTAGGCTCCGCACCGGACACCGACCGGTCACCCCTTCGCCCGCCCCGGTGGTGTCCGGCGCGACGGCCGCCGTGGTCGTTCCCGGCGTGCGCGAACCGTTTTGCCCCTCCTCGGCCCCGTCGAGCGGCTCCCGGCGGAGGATGCGAAGCCGTGCCGTGGGGAACCGGCCGGCATCGAGGCGGGAAGGCCGGAGGCCGTCCGGCACGGCACACCTCCGCCGGACGCCGGCCGGGCCGGTGGACGGCTGGGGCACGGGCGTGCGCGGACGCCGTCGCACCACGGGCCGCATCGGACGGCGGGTTCCGGGCACCCGGTCGCCACACCGTCGGCGCGCCGGAAGGAGACAGCAGGTGACGGCAGCCCCACCCGACCAGGATCTGCGGCCCCGCTCCGCCTCGCGCAGGTCGTTCCTGATCCTGATCCTGCTCCTCGCGGTCTGCTACGCGGTGGCCGCCCTGGGCGGCCTCGCGGCGTCGGACTCGGCGAGCACGTACCGCTCACTCGACCGTCCCGCCTGGGCCCCTCCCTCCTGGCTGTTCGGCCCGGTCTGGACGGTGCTGTACGCCACCATCGCCTTCTCCGCCTGGCTCGTACTGCGCCACCGGCCACTGGCGCGGACCAGGAAGGAGATCGTTTTCTGGGGCGCGCAGCTCGCCCTCAACCTGGCCTGGACGCCGCTGTTCTTCGGCGCCGGCCGGTACGGCCTCGCGTTCCTCGACATCTGCCTGTTGCTGGCCGCGCTCGGCACCACGATGTTCCTCTTCCGGCGCAGGAGCCAGGCCGCCTCGCTCCTCCTCGTTCCCTACGCGCTGTGGGTGCTGTACGCGGCGGCCCTCAACCTCGCCATCTGGCGGCTCAACACCTGACCCGGCCCGCTCCGCCGGGACAGACCCGTGCCGGCCGGTGACCCCCCGAGGACCGTCGACGCCCTCCGGGGGCTTCGGCCGCTTCCTCGAACGGGCGGTCCCGTGACCACCCCCGCGGCACGACGGCGTGATCCCGCCCCTGCCCCGGACCCGGTCCGCGTCTCCCGCGTTCGACCTGCACCGTCCTCGCCGCGCCGGACACGCGCACTCCCGTCCGCCGCCCGGTGGCCTCCCGGAGAGCCCGCGGGCAGCCGCGGCCGGCCGTCCTGACCGGTCCGGGCCCGGCCGCGCCGGTGGACCTCGCGTGGAGCGCCCCGCCGCGGGTCCGCCACAGGTCTCCTGCACGCCGGAGCCCTGCCGCCTCCCGCACTCGGCGCGCACGTCGGGGCCGCGCCGTCGACAGGGGCGTCACCGCGTACGGCGCGGACCCGGCGGAGCAGCACGAGGAGGCCACGGGCTCCCCGGTCCGGGCAGGCGGTACGTCCGTCTGCCGCACCGGAGGGGTTGACCGCCGCCACACCGGGTGCCGCCGGCCGTCGGCCGGGATAGGGCTCCTGGGACCGGGCAGGGCGAGCCGAGCGTCGTGCGTCGGCGGGCCGAGGCTTCGCGGAGGAGTTGGTACGGTGCTGTTCCTGCTGGCCGCCTACGCGGCGGTCGCAGTGGCCATCCCGTGGTGGCAGCCGAGACTCGGCCGTGCGGTGTGGGCGGTGGCGGCCCTCGTACCGCTGGCGACGGTGGCCTGGGCCGGCACGCGGGCCGCGCGCGTCCTGGACGGCGGGGAGTACCGGGAGACCTTGGCGTGGGCCCCGTCGCTGGGACTGACGGTCGACCTGCGGCTGGACCCGCTGTCCCTGCTCATGCTGTGGGTCGTCGCCGGCGTCGGAGCCCTGGTCCTGCTGTACTGCCGCTACTACGTCGAGCGGGACGCCGCCCGTCAGGCCGCGCTGCTGCTCGCCTTCGCCGGAGCGATGACCGGCCTGGTACTGGCCGACAACGTCTTCGTCCTGTACGTCTTCTGGGAGCTGACGACGGTCGCTTCCTTCCTGCTCATCGCGGGACGCGGGGAGGAGGAGAACGAGCGGCGCGCCGCCCGGCAGGCACTGCTGGTGACCGTGGCCGGCGGCCTGGTCATGCTGCTCGGTCTGGTCCTGCTCGGGTGGACGGCCGGGACGTACCGGATCTCCGCGATCCTCGCCGACCCGCCGCGGGGCGGCGCGGTGTCCGCCGCCGCGGTGCTCGTCCTGATCGGGGCGTTCGCCAAGTCCGCGCAGATGCCCCTGCACGGCTGGCTGCCCGCGGCCATGGTGGCGCCCACACCCGTGAGCGCCTATCTGCACGCGGCCGCGATGGTCAAGGCCGGGGTGTACCTGGTCGCCCGGCTGGCGCCCGCCCTGGCGGAGGTGGCCCCGTGGCGGCCGATGGTGCTCGCGGTGGGCCTGACCACGATGGTGCTGGCCGCGTGGCGCGCGCTGCGCGCGACCGACCTGAAACTGCTGCTGGCCTACGGCACCATCAGTGAACTGGGCCTGCTCGTCACCCTGCTGGGGGCCGGGACGCGGACCGCCGCCCTGGCCGGGGCGGTGATGCTGCTCGCGCACGCGGCGTTCAAGTCGGCGCTGTTCCTCTCGGTCGGGATCCTGGACCACCGGGCGGGGACGCGGGACATCCGCGAACTGTCGGGCGTCGGGCGTCGCATGCCGGTGCTCTTCGCGGTCACGGCGCTCGCCGCCGCGTCGATGGCCGGGATTCCGCCACTGGTCGGATACCTCGGCAAGGAGGCGTACTTCGAGGCGTTCCTGTACGGCGACGCCCGACTCGACGGACATCGGCAGCTGACGGTGGTGCTCGTGATCGGCTCCGCGCTGACCGTGGCGTATGCCGCACGGTTCGTGCAGGGGGCCTTCGGCGGGCCCCCCGAAGGGGCGGCGCGCCGGGCGGAGCGCCCCGAGGCGGGTTTCGTCGCGCCGGTGGCCGTACTGGCGGGCGCGGGCCTGGCCCTGGGCGTGGGCTACGCGGGGACCGCGGCCCTCGCGGCCGCGTACGCCGACGCCTACCCCCCGGGTCCCCACGGGCCGTACGAGCTGTCCTTGTGGCACGGTTTCACGCCCGTGCTGGGCCTGTCGGCACTGACACTGGCGCTGGGCGGGCTGGTGCACCTGGGCAGGCGTTCGCTGCCCGTCACAGCGCTTCTGCCCGATGCGCAGCGCGCGTTCGACCGCACGCTCGCGGCCGCCGACCGGCTGGCCCTGACCGTGACCCGGCACACCCAGGTCGGCTCGTTGCCGCTCTACCTGGTGGTGCTGCTGACGACCGTGGTGGTGGTGCCCGGCGCGGCGCTGGCGGCCGGGGCGCCGCCGCTGGGCTCCCCGCTGCCGTGGTGGTCCCCCGTCGAACCGTTCCTGGCCGTGGTGGTGCTGACGGCGGCCGCCGCGGTGGTGGGCACACGGCACCGGCTGACCGGAATCCTGCTGACCGGTGCCGTCGGTTACGGCGTGGCCGGAATGTTCCTGGTGCGGGGCGCGCCGGATCTGGCGCTGACGCAGTTCCTCGTGGAGACCATGACGCTGGTCGTGGTGGTCCTGGTGCTGCGCCGGATGCCGGCCCGGTTCAGCCCCGGCCGGACGATGACCCGGGTGCGCCTGGTACGGGCGGCGGCGGCCGGTGCGGTCGGTGTCCTCGTCACCTGCTTCGCGCTGGTGGCGTCGGCCGCGCGCACGGCTCCGGCGATCTCGTCGGGATACGCGCACCGCATGGAGGAGGCCGGCGCCGAGAACATCGTCAACGCGATCGTCGTCGACTTCCGCGCGCTCGACACGCTGGGTGAGATCTCGGTGCTGCTGGTGGCCGCGGTCGGCACCGTCAGCCTGATCCGGGTGGGAGGGCGCGGCGATGCGAGAACTCCCGGCGGCGGACCGGGCGGCCCGTCCCCGACGGCACACTGGGACGAGCCGGTGCGGACCTGGCTGCCCGGCGCACCCGAGCGGCCGGGCGGCGAGCGGTCGGTCCTGCTGGAGGTGGCCACCCGTCTGCTGTTCCCCTCCATCCTGGTGCTGTCGCTGTTCCTGCTGTTCTCGGGGCACTACGGTCCCGGCGGCGGATTCGCCGGCGGCCTGGTGGCGGGCCAGGCGCTGGTACTGCGGTACCTGGTGGGCGGCCGCGCCGATCTCGGAGCGGCCGTACGCGTGCCCGCGAGCGTGGTCACGGGCTCGGGGATGCTGCTCGCCGCCGCGGTGGGGACGTTCCCGCTCCTCCTCGGCGGCGTGCCCCTGGAAAGCACGGTGGTGACACTTCATCCGCCGGTCGTGGGCACGGTGAAGTTCGCGACCAGTCTGTTCTTCGACGTCGGCGTCTATCTGCTCGTCGTCGGCGTCGTTCTCGAACTGCTGTCGGCGGTGGGCGTCTCACTCGGTCAGGACATGGCCGAGGCCGACGAGGCCGAGGCCACGGCCGAGGACGAGGAACAAGGAGGCCCGCGGTGAACACGATCGACGTGACCATGGCCCTGGTGATCGGCGGGCTGTTCGCCGTCGGCTTCTTCCTCATGCTGCAGCGCTCCCTGATGCGGATCGTCCTCGGCTTCATTCTCCTGGGCCACGGCACCAACCTGCTGCTCCTGGTCGCCGGCGGCACGCCCGGCCGGCCCCCCGTGCCGGACGGGAGGATCGACGATCCCGCGGGGACCGCCGATCCGCTGCCCCAGGCCATGGCGCTGACCGCGATCGTGATCACGTTCGGCCTCACGGCCTTCCTCATGGCTCTGGCCTACCGGTCCTGGCGCATGACCGGCCACGACGAGGTACGCGACGACGTGGAGGACCGGCGCATCGGCACCGTCCGCGAACGCGCCGAGGCCGGCTCCGCCGCGGACCGGGAGACAGGCGGTACCGCGCCGGGAGGAGAGCGATGACGGCGGTGCTGCCGGCCCTGCCCGTACTGCTGCCGGCCCTCGGCGCCGGAGTCCCCCTGCTCCGGCTGTCCCGTCCGGTGACGCGTGGGCTCGGCGTCGGCGTTCTCGCGGGAGTCGTCGGCTGCGGGGCGGCTCTCCTGGTCCTGGCCGACCGGCACGGACCACAGACCCTGCGGGTCGGCGGCTGGCCCGCGCCCCTCGGGATCACCCTCGTGGCCGACCGGCTGTCGGCCCTGCTGCTGACCGTGTCGGCGCTGGTGGCCCTGGCCGTACTGCTCTTCGCCGTCGGCCAGGGCGTGGCGGAGGAACGCCGCAGCTCGGCCGTGGTCTTCCACCCCGCCTACCTGGTACTCGTCACGGGCATGAGCCTGGCGTTCCTCACGGGGGACCTGTTCAACCTCTTCGTCGCCTTCGAGGTGATGCTCGCCGCCTCCTACGTCCTGATCACCCTGGACGGGGACGAGAACCGCACCCGCGCGGGGATGACGTACACGATCGTCAGCCTGACGTCGTCGCTGCTGTTCCTCTCCCTGGTCGCCCTGGTGTACGCGGCGACCGGCACGGTCACCCTGGCACAGCTCGGAGCGCGGCTCGCGGAGCTGCCGGACGGCCTGCGCTCCGCGCTCGCCCTGCTGCTCCTGTCCGTCCTCGGCATCAAGGCGGCGATCGTCCCCCTCCACTTCTGGCTGCCGGACAGTTATCCCACCGCTCCCGCGCCGATCACCGCCGTCTTCGCCGCGTTGCTGACGAAGGTCGGCGTGTACGCCCTGCTCCGCACCCAGACGCTGCTCTTCCCCCGCACGGGCGTGTGGATCCTGCTGGCCTGTACGGCGATCATCACCATGATCGTGGGAATCCTCGGCGCCCTCGTCCAGGACGACCTCAACCGGCTCCTGTCCTTCACCCTCGTCGGCCACATCGGATTCATGCTGTTCGGGCTGGCCCTGTTCGACACCCGGGGGCTGACCGGCACCATCCTCTACGTCGTCCACCACATCGTCGTCCAGGCGGCGCTGTTCCTCGTCGCGGGCCTGGCCGTGTTCCGCACGGAGACGGCGGCGCTGCACCGCATGGCGGGGCGGCCGCGTCCCGGACCGCTCGTCGTCACGTTGTTCGTCCTCCCCGCCCTGAGCCTGTCCGGCGTTCCGCCGTTCTCCGGCTTCGTGGCCAAGCTGGCCCTGCTGGAGGCCGCTGTCGCGCAGGGCACCCCGGCCGCCTACGCCCTCGCCGGAACCGCCCTGCTCACCAGTCTGCTGACCCTCTACGCCATGACCCGCGTCTGGACGGCGGCCTTCATGGGAAGGCCACCGGACCGTCGGGAGGCGGGTCCGGAGAGTCCACCGGGCGTCGGGGGCGACCGCCCGCGCGGGACGCGGCTCATGCTCGCCGCCACGGCCGGCATGGCGGCGACCGGAGTGGCCGTCGCCGTGTGCGCGGGTCCGCTCGCCCGCATCGGCGAGCGGGCCGCCGAGGACCTGCTGCACCCGCGGGAGTACCGGTCCGCCGTCCTGGAGGGGGGAGAGCGGTGACCCGTTCCGGGAACCGTCGTGCGGACCGGGTCCTTCCGGCACTGCGCCACGTACCGATGATCGTCTGGCTCTGGCTGCTGTGGATCCTGCTGTGGGGAGCCACCAGTGCGGTGATCCTCGTCGGCGGCCTGCTCGTCGCCGTCGGTGTGGTCCTCTCCTTCCCGCTGCCCGCGGTCCTGCCGGGAGCCGTGCCCGAACCACTGCGGATCGGACGACTGCTGATCCATGTGCTCACCGACCTGGTCAAGTCGGGATGCACCGTCGCCTGGCAGGTCGTCCGCCACGGCAGGAGAGTGTCGTGCGGGATCATCGAGGTGCCCCTGCGGGTCGACAGCGACCTGCTGATCGCCGCCGTCGCGGAGTTCACCACCATGTCCCCCGGCTCCGTCGTCGTCGAGATCGACCGGCGCCGCAAGCGCCTGTACGTGCACGCGCTGCCGGTCCGCGACCGGCGCGACATCGCTCACCGCCGGGCGGAGGTGCAGGCCATGGAGCGCCGGATCGCGCTGGCGGTCGGCCACCGCCGCGGCGTCGAGGACCCGGGGCCAAACCCCGCCCGGCCGGACGACGCCCGGGACGACCCCTGAGGAAGGCGACCATGACCCTCCTGTACGGCATCACACTGACCGTGATCGCGGTGTCCGGCATCGTCACACTGCTGCGCCTGGTACGCGGTCCGCTCGCCCTCGACCGGATCATGGCGCTCGACGTCCTCGTGACCATGACCATCGCCGCGACCGCCGTGGGCTCCGCGGCGCGCGACGACACCACCGCGATCCCCGTGCTCGTCGTTCTCGCCCTGCTGGCCTTCATCGGATCGGTGACGGCCGCCCACCTGATCGAGAAGCGGGAGGGCATGCGATGAGCGTCCTGCTGGACACGGTCACCGCCGTCCTGTTCCCGGCGGGCGCGGCCTTCTGCTTCCTCGGCGCCCTGGGGCTGGTCCGTTTCCCGGACACCATGAGCCGTCTCCACGCGGCCGCCAAGGCACAGACCCTGGGGCTGGTCCTCGTGCTCGTCGGAGCGTCCGCGCAGATGCCCGGCCGCCATGCCCCGGCGCTGCTGCTCGTCGCCCTGTTCCAGCTGTTCACCGCCCCGATCACCAGCCAGATCATCGCCCGCACCGCCTACCGCACCCACGGCCTCGACCGGAACCTGCTGCTCGGCGACGCGCTCGCGGACCGTCTCGCACGCGACGGCACGCCACTCGGCGGACCCGGCCGTGCCCGGCCGGACGAGGACGCGGAACGGTGATCCGGGGCGGTGCGCCGCATCACGCGGCCCCCAAGCCCGCGCTCGCCGGCCGCCTTCCGCCCGGAAGAGGCGGCTTCCCGCATCTCCTGGTAGCGGTTGCCGGCGGGCGGGTACACGTCTGCCGTCCGTGGACGCACCCGACCGGAAGAGGCAGCCCGTGAGTGACCGGATCGCAGATGTCTGGGGCGCGCGCACCCCGCACGCGCGGGACACGCCCTGGCCCGTGCGCGTCGACACCCGTCTGGACGCGTCCCTGGCCGAGGAGGACGTGGACCGGTGGGTGCAGTCGGCGTGCGTGCTGTGCAGCAACGGGTGCGGCTGCGACATCGCGGTGAAGGACGGCCGCATGGTGGGGATCCGGGGCCGTGCGACCGACACGGTCAACCACGGCCGGCTGGGGCCCAAGGGGCTGTACGGCTCGTGGCAGTGGAGCCGTACCGACCGGCTCACCCGCCCGCTGGTCCGCGACGGGAGCGGGGAACTGGTCGAGAGCGACTGGGATACCGCGATGGGCCGCATCGTCGAGCGCTCCCGGCGCCTGCTGGCGACCGACGCCGGGGCGCTCAGCCACGCCTTCTACACCTCCGGCCAGTTGTTCCTCGAGGAGTACTACACCCTGGGGGTGATCGGGAAGGCGGGGCTGGGCACGCCGCACATGGACGGCAACACCCGCCTGTGCACGGCGACCGCGGCGGCCGCGCTGAAGGAGAGCTTCGGCTCGGACGGACAGCCGGGCAGCTACAGCGACATCGAGGCCGCCGACGCCGTGTTCCTGTTCGGGCACAACATGGCCGAAACGCAGACCGTGCTGTGGATGCGCGTCCTCGACCGGATCCACGGACCGAATCCGCCGCGGATCGTCGCCGTCGACCCCCGCACCACCAAGGTCGCCGAGGCGGCGCGGGCCACCGGCGGGGTGCACCTGGCGCCGCTGCCGGGCACCAATCAGGCGCTGATGAACGCGCTGATCCGTGAAGTCGTCCACAACGGCCGGCTGGACGAGGAGTACATCGCGGCGCACACGCTCGGCTTCGACGAGCTGAAGGCCACCGTCGAGCCCTGCACCCCCGAGTACGCGGCCGGCATCTGCCGGGTCCCGGCCGACGACATCCGCCGCGCGGCGGAGATCTTCGGCACCTCCGAGCGGGTGCTGTCCACCGTGCTGCAGGGCTTCTACCAGTCCCACCAGGCCACCGCCGCCTCGTGCGCGGTGAACAACCTGCACCTGCTGCGCGGGATGCTGGGCCGCCCCGGCTGCGGCGTCTTGCAGATGAACGGCCAGCCCACCGCCCAGAACACCCGGGAATGCGGAGCCGACGGGGACCTGCCGGGCTTCCGCAACTGGGACAACCCCGACCACGTCCGGCAGTTGGCGGACCTGTGGAACGTGGATCCCATGACCATTCCGCACTGGTCGCCGCCGACGCACGCCCTGCAGATCTGGCGCTACTGCGAACAGGGGTCGGTCGGCCTGTTGTGGATCTCCGGCACCAACCCCGCCGTCTCCCTGCCCGAACTGCCGCGCATCCGGAAGATCCTCCAGCGGGACTCCCTCTTCACCGTCGTGCAGGACGGCTTCCTCACCGAGACCGCCCGCTACGCCGACGTCGTCCTGCCGGCCGCGCTGTGGGGGGAGAAGCAGGGCACGTTCACCAACGTCAACCGCACCGTGCACCTGTCGGACAAGGCGATCGAGCCGCCCGGCGAGGCCCGCAGCGACCTGGACATCTGGCTGGACTACGCCCGGCGCATGGACTTCCGCGACAAGGACGGGGCCCCGCTGATCAAGTGGTCCGACCCGCAGGGGGCGTTCGAGGCGTGGAAGGAGTGCACCCGCGGCCGCCTCGTGGACTACACCGGTCTGACGTACGGCAAACTGCGCGGCGGCAGCGGCATCCCCTGGCCCGTGAACGAGGAGGCCCCCGAAGGCACCGACCGCCTGTACGCCGACGCCGACTTCCCCACCCGTCCGGACGACTGCGAGACCTACGGCCACGACCTGCTCACCGGCGGGGTGTTCAGTGCCCGTGAGTACCGCGCCAAGAACCCCGACGGCCGCGCGTTCCTCAAGGCCGCCCCCTACGTCCCGCCGCCGGAGAGCCCGAGCGAGGAGTACCCGTTCGTCCTCACCACCGGCCGCACCGTCTACCACTTCCACACCCGCACCAAGACCGGGCGGTCCCGCCAACTACGCCGCGCCGCCCCCGACATGTGGGTGGAGCTGTCCGTCGGCGACGCGGCACGGCTCGAGGTGCGGGAGGGGGACCTGGTACGGCTCGAGTCGCCCAGGGGCGTCCTGCGGGCCCCGGCGCGCATCGGCCGCGGCCGCGACGGCGTGGTCTTCGCGCCGTTCCACTACGGCTACGGGGACCAGCCCGGCACCGACGGCGCCGCACCCGACGGCAGCCCGCGCGCGGCGAACGAACTGACGATCACCGCATGGGACCCGGTCTCCAAACAGCCGCTGTACAAGACCGGGGCCGTCAGGGTCACCAGGATCGCCGACGCCACCGGCCCGTCCCCGGCCCCCACCACCACGGCGTCCGCACCGGCCGACCCGGACGCGGTCCCGGCCACCGTCGGCGGCCCCGACGCGGACGTGCACGAGCACCTGGACGCCACCGCACCGCCGCGGCCCCCGCGGCGGCCGGAAGCCTCACCGGAGCAGCCCGGTCCCCAAGGCCCCACGGCGTCCGCCACCGGCACGGAGGACTGATCCCCATGCACCTCGCCACCTACATCGGCCTGCAGCACACCGCGTCCCGGACGCTGGCCGACTCCTTCCGCCAGGTCGCCGACGGCCACGCCGCCGAACCGGACGTGCACTCCCTCTGCCACACCCTCGCCCGGATGAGCGACGCACACGTCGACAGACTCGCGCCGCTCGCCGAGCGCTACGGCGAACAACGCGAGGACGAGCCCGAGCGGCTGCACGCCGACGGACTGTCCCGCACCCGCTCCGGCGGCGTCGGTCTCCTGCGCGACCTGCAGGACCTCTACACGCTGGCCTCCTTCACCGACATCACCTGGACCGTCCTCGGCCAGGCGGCCCAGGGAACACGCGACCGCGAACTGCTGAACGTCGTGGACACGTGCAAGACCGACACCCGGCGCCAGCTGAGGTGGCTGAACACCCGCATCAAACAAGCCGCCCCCCAGGCCCTGATCGCCTCGACGGCCGCTCCATGAGCGAGCCACCGGGAGGGCTCCTCCAGGCCGCCGAAGAGCGCATGGGACGGATCGGAGCAGGCGCCTACGCCTGCGCCCTCTGCGGGACCGTCCTGGCCCTGTGCGGGCTGGTGGGGCTGCTGGTACACCAGCCGTTCCTCTTCCCCAGCCTCGGCCCGACCGTCATGCTCTTCTTCGAATCCCCCCGCCAGCCCGCCTCCGCGCCCCGCAACAGTCTCGTCGGACACGGGGCGGCCCTGCTCGCGGGCGTCGCTTGCCTGGCCCTGTTCGGGCTCACCGACGCCCCACCCGTCATCCAGCAGGGCGTCACGGCCGCCCGCATCGGGGCCGCCGCCCTGTCCGTCGCGCTCACCGCGCTGGTGCTCAAGCTGCTCGCCGCCCCTCATCCACCGGCCGGCGCCACCACGCTCATCGTGAGTCTCGGCATTCTCACCTCGGCCACTGAACTGCTGACCATGGCCCTCGCCGTCGTCCTCGTCACGGTTCTCGGCCTCGCCCTCAACCGTCTGCTCGGAGTCCGCCAGCCGGTGTGGAGGTGAAGCCCCACCGCGGAACCGGCCGTGGTGACGGCGCCCGGGTGGTGCCGCCCGCCCGGGCGGGCCGGGGCCAAAGACCGCCGCGGCTGTCTGCCGGAACCCGGCAACGTGGGAGGCGGGCGCTCATCCGGCTGAGGGCAGTGAGGACCGTCCGGGCCCGGTGCCAGGATGCGAGGACGCCGCCGTGGACGTGGAGAGGACGAGGGGGAGCAACGTATGAGCCGACCGCGCCTTTCTCCGCCGCCACCCGAACCGCACCTGATGGCGCACGTGCGGGCCATGGTCTGGGGGCCCGCGGAGTTCGTCGGTCTTCCGCCGTGGCGGTTGGTCGGAGAGGGGCTTCTCGCGGGAATCCTCGGGGCGGCCGCCATCGTGGGATCCGCGGTCGCCGGTGTCTGGTACGGCGTGCCCGCGCTGGCCGACGGCGAGGCCGGCCTGGTCTGTGCCGCCGCGCTCTGCTGCTATCTCGGCCTGGTGCGGGCCGGCCGTGCGCTGATCGGCCTGGTCGCCGTGCTCGGTGTGTGCCTCGCGCTCCAGGCTCCGCAGGCGGCTGTGGAAGTGGTGCCGGCGGAGCGGGGGCGAGGGGAGGCCGGGGCGGTGACGTCGGTCGGGGGCGGCCCGGCGGCCGTCTTCGGCCGTGACCGCTCCCTCTGCTCGGCGTCCGGCCGGAACGGCGTACTGCTCGAGGTCCGCATCCGGCGGGACTGCGGGCGGTCCGCTCGGCCGGGCGGCGAACCGGCCGTCGTCCACGCCCCGGAGGGACAGGTGCCGCCGCGCGGCGCGGAGACGCACACGACGGAGGGAAGGCTGCCGCGCGGTCCGGGCGGCTGGGCCGCGGCACTGGTCGCCGGCTGCGTGGTCGCGGTCGCACGCTCCTACCGCCTGAAGCACACCGCCTGAACCACACCGGCTGACGAGCAGCCGGTGGACGGGCCCGGTTCGCGCGCGCGGCGGTCGGCGCGTCCCCGCCCACGTTCCGGTCGGCCGGACGAGCCACGCCCTGCCGCACCACGCACGGCGCCCGGCGGCGGTCGTACCGCACCACCCCGGCGGCCGTCCCGTGGGCCGGCGGGGGACATGGGCCCGATGGCCCCCCCGTGTGGACCCGGTGGCCCCTGTTCCGGTCGCCGCCGTCCGCGTGACCCTGGTATCGGGGGAGAGGGCCTTTTCCGGAGGTGTACGTCATGTTCTCACCTGTCGCCGTCGGGGTCGACGGATCACCCGAGAGCCTCGCCGCCGCCGAGTGGGCGGCCCGCGAGGCCGTCCGCGGCGGACGGCCGCTACGGCTGCTGCACGTGCGGAACTGGCACCCGCGCCAGGACGGGACGGAGATCGCCCACGCGGCCGAGAGGTGCCGGGCGCGACGAGTCCTGCGGGCGGCGGAGGAACGCGTCCTGGCCGCCTGCCCCGAGGCGCGGCCGTACGACGAGCAGGTCGAGGGACCGGCGACCGCCGCCCTGGTGAAGGCGGCGGGCGACGCCGAGGCGCTGGTGCTGGGCTCGCGCGGGCTGGGCCGCGTCACCGGGCTGCTCGTGGGCTCGGTCGCGCTCGGAGTCGTGGCGCAGGCCACCCGCCCCGTCGTCCTCGTACGGGCCGGCACGGAGGGAGAGGCGTTCGGCGCCGGCCGGCGGGACGTGGTGCTCGGTGTCGACGTCACGGAGCCGTGCGACGAGGTGATCGCGTTCGCCTTCGAGGCGGCGCGCCGGCGCCGGACCCGGCTGAGGGCGCTGCACGCCTGGCGCGCGCCCGACCCGCTCACCCTGGGGCCGGGCGAGATCGGCCTGGTGGGCGATCCGCAGCGGGCCGGGGAATGGCTGAGTTTCCTCTCCGCCGTGCTCCAGGTCTGGCGCGACAAGTACCCCGACGTGGAGGTTCTCGAGACCGTGGCCGAGGGCAAGCCCGCGAGGGCCCTGGTGAAGGCGGCGTCCGGTGCGGAACTGCTGGTCGTCGGACACCGGCTCACCGACCGCCCGGGGATGCCGCGCACCGGCCCGGTCACCCACGCCGTGATCCAGTACACCGACTGCCCCGTGGCCGTCGTCCCCCACCACTGACCCACCGGAGGCGACCCTCCTGCCGAGGCCGGCCGACGCCGGCCTCGACGGCTCGCACGGGAGCCGGGAGAGGCCCGTCGGCCGCGCAGCGGCGCCGCCCGTCGCAGGGCGCGGACGGGTTTGCCGACGCCGCGGACGGGGAGTCGGCCTGCGTGCGGACGGCGGGAGCGCCGGTCACGATGTCCTGGGACGCGTGATCCGGTGTCCGCGCCCGGGGTGACCGGCCGTCGACGGGACGCCGGGACGGACCGCCGGAAGGAGACGGTCCCCTCGACGCGTCACGGCCGGGGACCTCTCCCCTCCGGCTGAGCGCCCCCGCCCGCCCCGCGGCGGTGCGGCTCTCGACGGACGCGGCCGTGACGGGGCGCCAGAGTCGTCGTCCGGTGGCGCCGCACGCGTCGCGCCACCGTTCGGGGCGGCGGCGGTCGGGCCGGTGCCACGGGCCGGTCACCGTGCCGCCGACGGTGACGGCCGCTCACACGGCCGGCGCGTCCCGGGCCCCGGCACGGCGGCGCGCCGCCGGGGCCCGTTCCTCCGCCGGAGCCGGAGCCCCGTGCGTGGACGTCCGCCGGAGCGCACCGGAGTTCACCTCCTCGTCCTCGCACGATGAGGAGTGACCACCGCACCGGACCGTGCCGGGGCCCGTCGACGGGCCCCGCGCCGCACGCCGTCATCCAGCGGGAGCAGCCGGCCGCGGCCCGCCGTGCGGAGGCATGCCCGTTCGGGCATGCTCATCGCCAGGCGGACCCGTACATCCCGACCCGCCGGACGGAGGCGTCCTTGAAGACGACCCTGCGCATGGCCCTGGCCGCCGCGCTGGCCACCGGCGTCCTGTCGGCCGCGCCACCGGTCACGGCCGTGTCGACCACGGCCGAACCACCGCGGTACGTCGCGCTCGGCGACTCCTACGCGGCCGCCCCACTGGTGCCGCCGACCGATCCGGCCGACCCGATGTGCCTGCGCTCCCTGTCCGGCTACCCGCGCGTCGCGGCCGAGGAGCTCGGCGCGCGACTCACCGACGTCACCTGCTCCGCCGCCACCGCCGACCACCTGAGCACGCCCCAGCACCCGGGCACCGCACCCCAGTACGACGCGCTGACGCCCGCCACCGACATCGTCAGCGTCACCATCGGCGGCAACGACACCGACGTCTTCGCCGAAGCGCTGGGCTGCGTCAACGTCCTGCCCGAGCCCTACGGCACCAGCTGCGCGCAGGAGAACACCGCGGACGGCACCGACGAGGTCAGGGCCCGCATCGACGCCTGGGCGCCGGTCTTCGGCACCGTGCTGGACGAGATCGCCCGGCGCGCGCCGAACGCCAGGGTCTTCGTCGTCGGTTACGGCAACTACCTCCGTCCCGGCGGCTGCCATCCCGCCCAGCCCTTCTGGAAGCAGGACGCCACCTACCTCCAGGGCGTGGTCGACCACCTCAGCGACGCACTGAGGCGCACGGCCGAGGAACACGGCGCCACCTTCGTCGACACCTACACCCCGGGGATCGGACACGACATCTGCGCCGCCCCCGCCGACCGCTACATCGAGGGCCTGCCCCCCACCCGTCCGGCCGCGCCCCTGCATCCCAACGCCTCGGGGGCCCGGGCGATCGGAGCGGTCCTCGCCGCGGCCGTCCGCGGGGCGGACACCGCGCTCCCGAAGGCCTCGTGACTCCCGCGGCGTGAAGCGGGCGCGGCGGTGTCCGGGCCGTTCGCCGGGAGGAACGGGACCGTCGGCCCTCACCTTCCGGTCGTGCCCGGCCCAAGGTGGAAGGGAGCAGGACCACTGCACCAGGCGAAGGAGGGGCCGGCGATGTACCCCGACGACGGTTTCCGTGAACTCGGACGGCAGGAGTGCCTGCGGCTGATGGCCGGGGTGCCCGTCGGCCGCATCGTCTTCACCCGCCGGGCCCTGCCCGCCGTGCTGCCGGTCAACTTCCGCCTGGACGCCGACGGAGCGGTCCTGCTGCGTACCGCCGCCGGTTCGGAACTGGTCCGCGCGGTCGACGGCGCGGTGGTCGCCTTCGAGGCCGACGACGTCGACGCCGCCCGGCACTCCGGCTGGAGCGTCGTCGTGACGGGCCCGGCCGCGGTCGTGACCGACCCCGCCGAACACCGCCGTCTGGCCCGCACCGGACCGGTCTCCTGGGCGCCCTCGGCGCGGGAGGTCTTCGTCCGCGTCGAGGCCGAGCTGGTCACCGGGCGCGAGCTCGTCGGCGGACGCTCCCTGTACGGGGCGAGCCTGGCGGTCGCGGACGGATGACGGCCGCCGCCGGAGCGTGGGACGGCCGGCCCGTCGTCCGGGAGGGCGGGTTCCGTCCCCGCACCGGACCGGCTCCCGCGCCCGTGCCGACCGCCCCGCCGCCGGCCCCGGCCGGGGCGCTGGGGCCGATCGGCCCTGGCCTCCCGTCCCCGGATCGCGCACGATGTGAGGGCCGGGGGATCCCGGACGGCGTGGACGATCACAGAGCGCGGAACGAGGAGCGATCGATGACGGACGGCGAGCAGCCGGGACCCGGCGGCCCGATCCGGGTCTTCCTGCTGGACGACCACGAGGTGGTCCGGCGAGGGGTGCACGACCTGCTGAACGACGAACCGGACATCACCGTGGTCGGCGAGGCCGCCACCGCGGAGCAGGCCCTGGTCCGCGTCCCCGCCCTGCGCCCCCGGGTCGCGGTCCTGGACGTACGGCTGCCGGACGGGGACGGGGTGAGCGTGTGCCGCGAGCTGCGCTCGGCCATGCCCGACCTGGCCTGTCTGATGCTGACCTCGTTCGACGACGAGGAGGCCCTGCTCGACTCGATCATGGCCGGTGCCTCCGGGTACGTGCTGAAGCAGATCCGCGGCTCCGACCTGGTGTCCGCCGTGCGCACGGTGGCCCGCGGCCAGTCGCTGCTCGACCCGAGCGCCACCGCCCGGCTGATGGCCCGGCTGCGCGGCGGACCGCGGAAGGAGGAGGAGCGGCCGGACGCGCTGCCCGGGCTGACCGACCGGGAGCGCGAGATCCTGGTGTACCTGGCCGAGAAGACGGTCAAGAACCACATCTCCCGGCTGCTGGCCAAGCTCGGCGTGGAGCGCCGCGTCCAGGCCGCCGTCATCGCCACCCAGGTCCAGGACCGGCTGCGGCAGGAGGGCCGCTGACGGCACGCGGCGAGCCGCGTCGGCCGTACGCCGCGGCCCATCGCCCGGCCGCCGCCGGTCCCCGCACTCGCGTCCGGTGACCGTCCCGGCCTCGACGCGCGCGAACACCGTCCCCCGCAGCGGCGTCCACGAGGCCGGACCGCTCACCACGGCGGTCCGCCCGGTGACGCTCACGCCCCGGCCGGAGCGGGTCTCCGAGGGAAGCCCGTCCGCCGCGAAGGCGACCACGGTGCCGTCGACGGCGCGTACGAGGTCCGGGGCCGGGAGGCGGCCAGGAGCACGGAGGCGTCCGGGTCCGTCAGCGACCGGCGGGCGTGATGCGCCGTCCCGTGAGCCGGGCGGGCCGGATCGACACCCACAGCTCCCGCTCGCCCCCGGCCCACGGCAGGGTGTGGGCGCCCTCGGCCAGCCGTCGTGCCTCGTCGGGCGCCGTGACCTCCCGCGCGGGGCCGACGGCCAGCACGCTCCAGCCCCGGCTCATGGCCTCGTCCAGGTGGTCGACCTCGAAGGCGACCTCCGACCCCACGGCCGCCGCGGGCGCCGAGCCGGGGGCGGTCCGGAACACGATCGCGTCGTCGACGACCTCGTAGTTCACCGGGACCACCGCGGGCCCCTCGGGCGTCGTCACCGCGACGCGCCCCACACCGTGCGTGGAGAGCAGGGCGCGGCACTCCTGCGGTGCGAGGTCGTGGAGCTCCGGGTGCAGCAGCGCCGCGCCGCGGCCGGGCGGCAGATCGGCTCCACCGCCGCGCAGCGCCCGGACACTGGTGTCCAGCGCCCCGGCCAGCCGGACGAGGGTCGCCTGACTCGGATCGCCCGGGTGCTCCTCGAGGTAGGCCAGGTAGTCCGGCGACATCCGGGCGCGGCGGGCCGTCTCCTCCCGGCTCAGACCTCGCCGTTCGCGTTCGGCGGCCACCCGCCGGCCGATGTCGCCGGGGTCGGGCCCGTGCCCGGGGGGCCTGACACGGGCGTCGGGGCCGGGGAACACCAGCGACACCTCGTGCGTGTCCGACCAGCGCACGTCGTACGGGGGTGTGCCGTCCTCGTGGTGCAGTCCGACGATCTCGCCGTCGCGCCGGGCGGAGCCGGTCGCCGGACTCCCGATGACGAGGTGGTCGCCGAGGTGAGCTCGCATGATCGCCGCTCCTTCCGCACGGTCCGATGAGTGCAAGGTTCCCCGTACGAGGGGAACGGCACCCGGACGGGCCCCGTCCTTCAGCCGGCGGCCCCGTCGCGCCGCGGTTCGGACGTGCCGTCCGTGAGACGGAACTCGACGTCGACCACTCCCTCGACGGCGCGCACCGCGCGGGCGGCGACCGGTACCAGGGAGGTGTCCCGGACGCGGCCGGCGAGGGTGACGACCCCGTCGGCCACCTCCACCCCCACCGGCCCGGGCGGGGCCGGGAAGAGGCGGGCGACGATCTCCCGGCGGACCTCCTCGGCGATCTCCTCGTCCGTCCGCAGGAAGACCTTCAGCAGGTCGACCCGGCTGACGACGCCCTGGAGCAGGCCCTCGTCGTCGACGACGGGCAGTCGCTTCAGCTTGAGCTGCGCCATCACACGGGCCGCCTGAGCGACGGTCGCGTCGGCGTGCACGGTGACGGCGGGGGCGCTCATCAGCTCCCCGGCGGTCAGCGCGCCCGCCCTGGCCAGGTCGGAGAGCCGGCGCAGCCGGGTGAACCGGTCGGGGTCGCTGTCGCGGAACTCCTCCTTGGGCAGCAGATCGGCCTCGGAGACGAGGCCGACCACCCGCCCCTCGCCCTCCAGCACGGGCAGCGCGCTGACCTTCCGCTCCTCGATGAGCCGGACGACGTCCTTGAACGGGGTGTCGCGGCCGACGGCCACGACGGCGCGCGTCATGACGTCGCTCACGGGGTACGGGCCGCCGTTCACGGTCGTCACCTGCTTCCGCTGCCGTAGGGGGCGTACAGGTCGAGCAGCCGGACCCGGGTGACGTGCAGCCGCTGGGCGACCACCCGGCCGACCCACACGGCGATCACGCGGCCGAACTCCGGGTCCTCGTCGCACAGGGCCCGCACGGCCTCCGCGTCGAACTCCCAGGCCCGCACCGGGCTCGTGGTCTCGGCGCCCAGGTGCCACATGCGCGGCGGGTAGTGCCAGGACCAGCCGATCAGCTCGCCGTGGCCCAGTGACTCGATCACGGCCGCGCGGTGACCGGGGACCTGCAGGTCGAGGGCGACGGTTCCGGTCCGGACGATCCAGAACCGGTCGGCGCGCCGTCCCTCCTCGAACAGGCGCACCCCGGCCGCGAAGGAGACCTCGCGGGCGTGCCGCATCAGTACGTCGCGGTACGCGGCCGGGAGACCCGCGGTCAGAGTGGTGGTGGATGTCATCGCCCCGTCTCCTCTCGTGCCGGCCGCCGCAGCCGAGCGGCGGCTTCGGTGCCCCCGGGATCAGCGTGTGCCCGGCCGGAGGGAGACGCCACGGGCCGCCCGGCCCCGACCGAGGGACCTTCGGCCCCATCGGTGAGCGGGGTCCCCCGTCAGCGGGCCGGCCGGCCTTCGGGCGGCGTGTCGCCCGTGTGTCCGGTCGGCCCGGATCCGGTGGTGGGCGGCCGCACCGCCTCCCCCGGGATGATCCGGGGGGCCGCGGGCCCCTGGGGCGCCTCGTCCTCCCGCTCCTTCATCGCGCGGGCCTCGGCCTTGAGGATGCGGGCCGACTTGCCCGCGGAGCGGGCGAGGTCCGGGAGCCTCTTGGCGGCGAGGACGGCTATGACGACGATGAGGATGACGGCCAGCTCGCTCAGTCCGAACATGGGTGCAATGCTCCTTCTCCGAGGCACGGGCGGCCCAGACGGAATCTACATCACTGTAGAGATGGGTGGGGTGACGTGCGAGGGTCGAGGGCGTCCACACGATGTCTGCCCGGCGACGGCGGTGCCGTTCGACGAGGTGGCCGGCAAGGCGGCGATCCCCGCCCTGTGCGCGGTGCTGGTGGTGTGCGGCCGGTCACTGTGGCGGCACGGCCGGGTGCGTCGTGGCGCCCACCGGGCGCTGGCCGGACTGCGGGAG
>NZ_LGCN01000194.1 GCF_001279005.1 Streptomyces caelestis | reverse complement strand
GCACCACGTCGGGGTCGAAGGTGGCGCCCCAGGACAGCGGGACGGGATAGGCGGTGGCGCCCCAGGCGGCGAAACCGGCCAGACACTCCTCGTGCGCGACGGCGGGGATGCCGAAGCGGTTCGCCGAGGTGATGCGGGACTGGGTGCGCAGCAGGGAGAGCGCGCCGAGCGCCGGGTCGACGGGGGCGGTGCCGAAGGGGCGGGTCAGCTGGCCCAGTCCGACGGGCAGGAGCGCGTCGAGGTCGACGGCCTCCTCCATGTCGTGCTGGTGCGGGGCGACTTCGCCGCCGTTGGCGGACGCGCCGACCCACACGCCGTACAGCTGCGCGATCTTCTCGTCCAGGGTCATCGCGGCGATGAGCGCGTCGACCCTGGCGGCGAGGGGGCGGTCGGGATCGTTCCAGAGGGGGGCTTCGGGGGTGGTCTCTACGGCCACGTCGGCAGTCACTTTCCTCCCACGCCCATCAGCCCCTGGACCAGGGCGCGACGGGCGAACAGGTAGACGAGCAGGATGGGCACCATGGACAGCACCACGGCTCCCAGCAGACCGGGGATGTCGATGCCGTGTTCGGTCTGGAAGTTGTACAGACCCAGGGTGACCACCTTGGTGGAGTCGGACTGGGTCAGGACGAGCGGGAACAGGAAGCCGTTCCACGCCTGGAGCGCGGAGAAGACCACGATCGTGGACAGTCCGCCGCGCGACAGCGGCAGCACGAGCTGGAAGAACATGCGCCGCGGGGTGGCGCCGTCCATGGCCATGGCCTCGTACAGCTCCGGCGAGATGTCGCGCATCGCGCCGCTGAGGATCAGCGCCGACATCGGCAGGCAGAACGCGGCCGTGGGCAGGATGACGCCCAGCAGGTTGTCGTACAGCCCGGCTTCGCTGATCAGGTAGAACATCGGCACGATGACGGCCTGGGCCGGGATGGCGAGGCCGAGCAGGAAGAGCCGGAAGATCGCCGACGTGGTCCTGCCGCGGCTGCGAACGATCGCGTAGGCGAGCGGCGGGACCAGCAGCAGCACGATGCCGATCACGCAGGCGGTGACGACGAGCGTGTTGAGGAAGTACTGGCCGAAGCCCGAGTCGAAGGCGCCCGTGTAGTTGTCCAGCGTGAAGCTGTCCGGGATCGAGACCGGGCCGTTCTCGGCGTAGTCCTGGCGGGTGCGCAGGGTCGCGGCGAGCATCACGTACAGCGGCAGGCCGACCAGGAAGAGCCAGAAGAGGGAACCGACGCCGGCCACGTAGTTCGGTCGGCGCCTCATGACACACCCTCCATGGAGCTGCGCATCTTGTCGTAGCCGGAGACCCGGACGACGATCAGCGAGATGATCGTGGCCGCGACGACCAGGACCAGGGCGATCGCGGAGCCGGTGCCGTAGTCGAAGCTCTTGAACGCCTTGTCGTACATGTAGTAGGCGCTGATGGTGGTGTCGGTGCCGGGGCCGCCCTGGGTCAGGATGAGGACCGTCTCGAAGGTGGTCAGGCCGCCGACGATCATCAGGATCATCGAGGTGATCATCGAGTTGCGCAGCTGCGGCAGGGTGATGTGGAAGAACTGCCGGTAGCGGCCCGCCCCGTCGATCTCCGCTGCCTGGTAGAGCACCTGGGGGATCGCGCGGGCGGCGCCCTGGTAGATCAGCGTGTGGAACGGGGTGAACTGCCAGGTGCTGACGAACGCCAGCACCCCGATGGCGGTGGCCTGCTCTCCGAACAGGTTGCCGTCGCCGAACAGCCAGGAGGCCTCGGCGGGGATGCCGAAGTTCGGGTCGAGCAGCGCCCGCCACAGCACGGAGACGGCCGTCGCGGACAGCAGCAGCGGGATGAAGTAGATGACGGACAGCACGGCCCGGTTGCGCTGGTGGCCGGCGGCCCAGACGCCGAGCAGGATGCTCAGCGGGGTCTGGAGGGCCACGCCGAGCACGGTCAGCAGCAGGGTCAGCCAGATACTCGTGAGCATCACCGGGTCGTCCATCAGGCGCGACCAGTTGTCCGTGCCGACGAACTCGGGCGAGCTGAGCCCGTCCCAGCTCATGAAGGACAGCACCGCCACCATGATCAGCGGGACGATCGCGAAGAGGGCGAAGAACACTGCGGCGGGCAGCGCCCAGGCGAAGCCGGGGCGGCCCACCGTTGTTGCGGACGAGGCGGGCGGCCGCCGCCGGGACCCCTTGCGGGGTCCGGCGGCGGGCCGGGCGCTCGTGATCTTTGTCGTCATGAGCCGTTCGTCACTCGGTCGGGAGGGCCTGCATGGCCTTGATGAAGCCGTCCGTGTCGAGCTGTCCGTTGAAGAACTGCTGGATGGCCTTGTGCATGTCCGAGCTGGCCTTCTGCGGGTACGCCTGGTCCCAGGACAGCTGGAACGACGGGGCGTCGGCGACCAGGTCGTACTGGAAGCGCGAGTAGTCGGCGTTGCCCGCGGTCTCGATGAACTCGTCGGTGTTGGTCGTGGTCGGCAGGTTGCCGATCTCCAGCTGCGCCTTGACGAACTCGTCGGAGTACATGAGCTTCAGGAACTCGGCGACGGCCTCGGGGTGCTTGGTCTTCTTCATCACCGAGTAGTAGTTGTTGGTGTTGCCGGCGATGTTGGCCGGGTCGCCCTTGCCGCCCTCGACGGTCGGGAAGGTGCCGTAGCCGAGGTCCTTCTCGGCGAACTCCTTGTGGTCCGTGAGCTGCTGGGAGTAGTACCAGGAGCCCATCAGCTCGAAGCCGGCCTTGTTCCCGGCCACCAGCTGGACCGAGCCGCCGTTGGTGTACTTGACGGAGTCGTAGTTCTTGCCGAAGGCGCCGGTGTCGACGAGCTCCCTGATCATGTCCAGGGCCTTCTTGCTGTCCGCGCTCTCCCAGGCGCTCTTGTCGCCCCCGACGGCCTTCGCGAACAGCTCCGGGCCGGCGATGCGGTCGTAGAGGTACTGGAACCACATCTGCGTCGGCCAGACGTCGCCGCCGCCGAGCGCGATCGGCGTGACGCCCTCGTCCTTGAGCTTCTTCACCGCGTCGAGCAGCTCGTCCCAGGTCTTCGGCGGCTGGACGCCCGCCTTGGCGAGGACCGCCTTGTTGTGGAAGAGCAGGACCGGCTGGGTGCCGCGCATCGGGACGCCGTACGGCTTGCCGTCGACGACGGCGTTGTTGAAGACGGACGGCAGGAACTTGTTCTCCAGGTCCGGGTTCTTCTTGATGAAGTCGTCGAGCGGCATCAGCAGGCCGGCCTTGACGAACGGCTTGATGCTGCCGCCGCCCCAGTTGAAGAAGACGTCCGGGGCCTGCGGGGTGTTGATGATCGTCTGCAGCTTCTGCTGGTAGTCCGCGCCGGGGATGGTGTCGAGGACGACCTTGACGTCGGACGTCTTGTTGAACGTGTCGACGATCCGCTTCTCGACCTTGTTGCTGGCGTCCCCGTAGACCAGGACATGGATCTTGCCGTCGTCCGCCGACGCCCCGCCGTTCCCGTCGCCGCAGGCCGAGAGGCTCAGTGCGAGGGTGAGCGTCGCACCGCAGGCGACCAGTCTGGGCAAGCGCGCACGTGTCTTCATCGTTCGCCTTTCGAAAGTTTCGGCATCATCACCGAAAGTCCATGCCGTGGGACAGTAGGTCAGACCCGTGTTTCGGTCAACGGTCGGAACGGGACTCACCCAAACCGTTATCGACGTGCGGTGCCCTATCCTGCGGGTATGCACGATGAAGACGAGGCGAGCGGCAGAGTGACCCTGGCCGCGGTCGCGAAAGAGGCCGGCGTTTCGATGCCGACAGTTTCGAAGGTCCTCAACGGCCGTTCGGATGTCTCCCGCGCGACCCGGGCCAAGGTGGAGCGGCTCCTGGAGGTCCACGGCTACCGCAGGCGCGCCCAGGCGGCGTCCCGTTCCCCGCTCATCGAGCTCGTCTTCCACGAACTGGAGAGCGTCTGGGCGATGGAGCTGATCAGGGGCGTGGAGAACGTCGCCAGGGAGAACCGCGCGACGGTGGTGCTCACCGAGAGCGGCACCCGGCACGCGCCCGCGCCGGACTGGCTCCCGGGCGTGCTGCAGCGCAGGCCGCTGGGTGTCGTGCTGGTCTTCTCCACGCTCCCGGAGGACGTCAAGCGGCGGCTCAGGGCGGCGGCCATCCCCTTCGTCGTCATCGACCCGGCGGGCGACCCCGACCCGGACGTGCCCTCGGTCGGCTCGGCCAACTGGGCCGGCGGCCTCGCCGCCACCCGCCACCTCACCGAGCAGGGGCACCGGCGGGTGGCGATCATCACCGGGCCCGAGGACGTGCTGTGCTCACTGGCGCGCCTCGACGGCTACCGCTCGGCCATGGCCATGGCGGGTCTGGAGACCGATCCGCGGCTGATGCGCTTCGGCGACTTCCACGTGCAGGGCGGCTTCGAGCACGCCATGGACCTGCTGGAGGGTCCGGACCGGCCCACGGCCGTCTTCGCGGGCAGCGACCTCCAGGCGCTCGGCGTGCTGGAGGCGGCCCGGGTCAAGGGCCTGCGCGTGCCGGAGGACCTGTCGGTGGTCGGCTACGACGACGTACCGCTGGCGCAGTGGTCGAGCCCGCCGCTCACCACGGTCCACCAGCCGCTGCGGCACATGGCCGAGGAGGCCGCCCGGATGCTGCTCCGCCCGGACGACCCCGGCACGGCCGCCCAGCGCATCGAGCTGGCGACGCACCTGGTGGTGCGGCAGAGCACCGCTCCGCCCAGGAAGGCCTGAACGACGCCGGGCCGGCCGCCGCGGGGGCGGCCGGCCCGGCGGGAGACGCCCCGTCGGCGGAAGGCCGGGCGTGCGGCGCCGCATCAGCGGAAGGCCCGGCGGGAGACGCCGCGTCGGCGGGAGACCCGGCGGGAGACGCCGCGTCGCTGGGAGGCCGGGCGGGAGACGCGGCGTGTACGGACCGGGCGCCGCCCCGCGCGGCCGGAGGCGGCGGAGCGAACGCCGGGAGGGGCGAGGGGAGTTCGCATGTATCGAAGGCCCCTGGAAACGCGTCGTGCCGACGCGCGGGCCGTCCGTGGCACCGCCGGCCCCGGTGACCTGGACAGGTGACACGGGGGCCGGCGGGCACGTGGGGTCAGGCGCCGGGCAGGACGCCGGTGCGGGCCACCTCGGAGTACCAGCGGGCGCTGGCCTTGGGGATGCGGGTGCCGGTCGGGTAGTCCACGTAGACGGCGCCGAAGCGCTTGCCGTAGCCGTGGGCCCACTCGAAGTTGTCCAGCAGCGACCAGAGGAAGTAGCCGCGCACGTCCGCGCCGTCGACGATGGCCCGGTGGACGGCGGCCAGGTGGCCGCGCACATAGGCGATCCGGGCGGGGTCGTTGACGTTCCCGGCAGGGTCGGCGTAGTCGTCGAACGCCGCGCCGTTCTCGGTGATGACCAGCGGCAGCTTCGGGAAGTCGGACGAGAGCCGACGCAGCAGCTCGTACAGGCCGGTGGGGTCGACGGCCCAGCCCATGGCGGTGGTGTCGCCGGGCGGCTGGTGGAAGGCGACCCGCTCGGCGCCCGGCCAGGGGCTGTGGGCGCTGTTGCCGTGTCCGTCCGAGGTGTGGGTGCCGCTGCCGTCGGCCTCGGAGACGAGCGTGGGCGAGTAGTAGTTGACGCCGAGGAAGTCCAGCGGCTGGTTGATCCGTTCGAGGTCGCCGTCGCGCACGAAGGACCAGTCGGTGAGCTCCGCGGTGTCCTTGAGCAGGTCCTCCGGGTAGGCGCCCTGCAGCATCGGGCCGGTGAAGACCCGGTTGGCGAGCGCGTCGATCCGGCGGACCGCGTCGGCGTCGGCCTCGCTGCCGGTGAGCGGGCGGACGTGGTGGATGTTGAGGGTGACCGAGCACTGGGCGGCGGCCGGGAGGCGGTCGCGCAGCGCCTGGACGGCGAGGCCGTGGCCCAGGTTGAGGTGGTGGGCGGCGCGCAGCGCGGCGACCGGGTCGGTGCGGCCGGGGGCGTGCACGCCGGAGCCGTAGCCGAGGAAGGCGCTGCACCAGGGCTCGTTCAGGGTGGTCCAGGTCTTCACCCGGTCGCCGAGGGCGTCCGCGGCGAGGGCCGCGTACTCGGCGAACCGCTCGGCCGTGGCGCGCTCGGGCCAGCCGCCGGCGTCCTCCAGCTCCTGCGGCAGGTCCCAGTGGTAGAGGGTGGCGACGGGCTGGATGCCCTTGTCCAGCAGCTCGTCGACGAGACGCCGGTAGAAGTCCAGGCCCTTCTGCACCGCGGGGCCGCGGCCGGTGGGCTGGATCCGGGGCCAGGCCAGGGAGAACCGGTAGGCGCCCAGGCCGAGTTCGGCCATGAGGGCGACGTCCTCGCGCCAGCGGTGGTAGTGGTCGGTGGCGATGTCGCCGGTGTCGCCGTTGCGGACCCGGCCCGGGGTGCGGGCGTAGGTGTCCCAGATGGACGGCGTGCGTCCGTCCTCGGCGGCGGCCCCCTCGATCTGGTAGGAAGCGGTCGCGGATCCCCAGAGGAAGCCCTTGGGGAAGGTGCGGGCGGCGTCCGGGGCGGACGCGGTCTGCTGTGCGGTGACCACGTAAGTCCTTTCGGGGTAAGGGGGTTCGCAGGCGGATGCCTGGTGGGGGTGGTGGTGCGGGGCCGGGCGCGGCGGGTGCGCCCCCGGCTCAGCCCTTGACGGCGCCCGCCATGATGCCGCTGACGATCTGGCGGCCGAAGACGACGAACATCGCCAGCAGCGGCAGCGTGCCGAGCAGCGCGCCCGCCATGATCAGCGACTGGTCGCGGACGTAGCCCGCGCTGAGCTGGGTGAGGGCGACGGGGACCGTCGGGTTGGTCATGTCGAGCACCACGAACGGCCAGAAGAAGTCGTTCCACGCGTGCACGAACGTGATCATGAACAGGACGGCCATCGCGGGCCGCGCCACGGGCAGCACGATGCTCCAGAAGATCCGCAGCGAGTGCGCCCCGTCCACGCGGCCGGCCTCGACGAGTTCGTCGGGCAGCGCCTCGGACAGGTACTGCCGCATGAAGAACACGCCGACCGCGCTCACCAGCGTGGGGAAGATGACGGCGGGCAGCTGCTGCGACCAGCCCAGCTCGGACATCATCATGAACAGCGGTACGACGCCGAGCTGCGGCGGCACCATCATGGTGCCGATCACCAGCATGAGCAGGACGTTGCGCCCCTTGAACCGCAGCTTGGCGAAGGCGAATCCGGCCAGCGTCGCGAACATCACCGTGGACAGGGAGATCACGCCGGCCACGATCAGGCTGTTGATCATGGCCTTGCCCATCGCCGCCTCGTCCCAGGCCCGGGCGAGGTTGCTGAACAGGTTCGGGCCGGGCAGGAACGGCGGCGGTGTCTGGCTGACCCGGGTGTTGTCGGTGGAGGCCGCCACCATCGTCCAGTACAGCGGGAAGATCGACAGCACCGCCATGACGACGAGCAGGACGTAGGCGAGCGGGCCGGCGTGGTGCTGGCGGCCGGCGCCCTGGCGCAGCAGCCGGCGGCCGCGGCCGGCCGGCTTCTCGACGAGGGTCCGGACCGGGGGCTCCGTCCGGACCGGGAGGCTGTTGGTGGTCATGATGACTCCAGGTCAGGACGTACGGGAACGCAGGCGCTTGATCAGGCGCTGCGCCGCGAAGGCGAGGACGAGCAGCATGAACATCGCCCAGGCGACGGTCGCCGAGCGGCCCATCTGATAGTTCTTCCAGCCCTCCTCGTACAGCAGCAGGCCCAGCGTCTGGTACTGGTTGTCGGCGCCGCCGGTGACGCCGTTGGGTCCCTGGCCGAAGATCAGCGGCTCACCGAAGAGCTGGGTGGCGCCGATGGTGGAGAGCACGATGGTGAAGACGATGGTGGAGCGGATGCCGGGGACGGTGACGTGGGTGAACTGCTTCCACCGGGACGCCCCGTCGATGGACGCCGCCTCGTACCGCTCGGCCGGGATGGCCTGCATGGCGGCCAGGTAGAGCAGCGCGTTGTAGCCGGTCCAGCGCCAGATGACGATGGTGGAGATCGCCGCCTGGGCGGGCCACTTGTCGGCCTCCCAGTCCACCGGGTCGATGCCGACCGAGCCGAGCGCCCAGTTGATCATGCCGAAGTCGCGTTCGAAGATCATGGTGAAGACGAGCGCGGCGGCGGCGACCGAGGTGGCGTACGGGACCAGCGAGGCGACGCGGAAGAACAGCGAGGCGCGCATGCGGTAGTTGAGCAGGTGCGCCAGGCCGAGCGCCATCATCAGCTGCGGCACCGTGGAGATGACGCCGATGGTGACGGTGTTCTGCAGCGCGTTCCAGAACCGCGAGTCGCCCCAGAGTTCGACGTAGTTGTCGAACGCCACCCACTCCATGACGTCGAGGGTGGCCAGTTCCACGTCGTGCAGCGAGATCCACGAGGTGTAGACGAGGGGGTAGAAGCTGAACGCGGCGAAGACGACGAAGAAGGGGGCGACGAACGCGAACGGCGCGCCCTTGACGTCCAGCCGGTGCAGCAGCGCGCTGCGCCGCCGGGCGGTCTTCCCGCCGCCCGACGCGCCGGGCGGGGCCGGCGGCTCCTCGCCGGTCGGGGCCTTGGTGGTGGAGGTGGCCACCGGACTTTCCTTCCTGAGAGCGGATGTGTGGGCCGGGGCCCGGGCCCGTCGGCGGGATGCCGAGCGGGCCCGGGCGGCCGGAGGAGGGGTCGGTCAGCCGACCGCCTTCTCGATGCGCTCCGTGGTGGTCTTCCACGCCTCGTCACGCTTGGTGCCCTGCTCGACCAGGGCCAGGCCCTGGGAGAAGGTGTCCTTGATCGTGCCGTCCTTGCGGCCGAGGACCTGCTTGTCGGGGATCTCCTGGGCGGCGGCGCCGAAGATCTGGCCGATCGGGGCGTTGTCGAAGTACTCCGACGTGGCGTCCTTCACGTCGGGGTTCTCCAGGGCCTTCTCGGAGGACGGGATGTTGCCGATCTCCTTGAAGATGTGGGCCTGCTGCTCCGGCGCGGTCAGCCAGGCGACGAGCTTCTTGGCCTCCTCCTTCACCGGGCTCTTCTCGATCACGCCGAGGAAGGACCCGCCCCAGTTGGCGCCCTTGGGCGCCCGGGCGACGTCCCACTTGCCCTTGTTGGCCTCACCGGCCTTCTCGCTGATGTGGCTGAGCATCCAGGCCGGGCACACGGCGGTCGCGAACGTGCCGTTGGCCAGACCGGGGTCCCAACCCGGCTGGAACTGGCGGAGCTTGGCGGTCAGCCCCTCCTCCGCGGCGTCGGAGGCGAGGCCCCAGGCCTCCTTGACGGCCGGGTTCGTGTCGTAGATCAGCTCGCCCTTGTCGTCGTAGTACTGCTCGGGGTAGCCGTAGACCATGGCATTGAACAGGCCGCTGGCCGAGTCCGTGAACGCCACCTTGTCGCCCTTGAAGTCCTTCTTGAAGGTGCGGCCGACCTCGACGTACTTCTTCCAGTCGCCCTCCCACAGCTTGCCGACCTCTTCGCGGTCGGTGGGCAGGCCGGCCTGCCCGAAGTAGTCCTTGCGGTAGCAGACGGCCATCGGGCCGATGTCGGTGCCCAGGCCCAGCACCTTGCCGTCCTCGGTGCTGATCTGGGACTCCTTCCAGGGCAGGAAGTGGTCGGTGCCCGGCGTGTCCGCGAAGTCCGCGAACTTGTCCGCCTGGGTCTCGGTGATCTCCTTGGCCCGGCCGATCTCGATGCCCTGGATGTCCTTCAGGCCGTTGCCGGCGGCGAGTCTGGTCTGCAGCGCGGTGTAGTACGTCTGCTCGTCACCGGCGATCTCGGCCTTGATGTCGACGTCGGGGTTCTCCTTCTCGTACTGCTCGAGGAGGCCGGTCTCCTTGAGGCCCATCACGCCGTACAGGCCCATGGTGATGGTGACCTTGCCGTCCTTCTTGCCACCGCCGGTGACCGAGTCGTCGCTGCCGCCGCAGCCGACGACGAGTGCCAGCGCGCCGGCGGTCGCGGCCGACGCCACCGCCTTCCTGCGCAACGAACCGTAAGTGCCCATGGATCTCCTCCTAGCGACGGCGCTGACACACCGGAGTGACGATTTCTGCGATGACTACAGCGGCTCTGATAGGGATGGGAACGTGCCCATTTCGGGGTGGGCACGTTCCCATCGCGCAACGAAGACTCATGGCAAGCGGACAGGTATGTCAATAACTTGAAACCAACTTCTCGCTCCGCACCGGGCCCCGCGTCCGCCGCCGCGGCCCCGGGGGGTGCTGTGCCGACGGCGGCGTCTGCAAGAATTGCCGCAGGTCACCTCCGCGGCGGGCATCGCCGCCGCGGCCGCCCAGGGGGGAGCACATGAGCGGCAACCGCCGTCCGACCATCAAAACGGTCGCGGCCCGCGCCGGCGTGGGCCGTACCACGGTCTCCCGCGTCGTCAACGGCTCGGAGCTGGTCAGTGCCGACGCCCGCGCGCGGGTCCTGGCCGCGATCAAGGAGCTGAACTACGTCCCCAACTCGGTCGCCCGCGGCCTGGTGACCAACCGCACCAACGCGGTGGCCCTGGTGATCCCGGAGTCGGAGAGCCGGCTCGGCTCGGAACCGTTCTTCGCCGCGCTGATCCGCGGTGTCAGCGGCGCCCTCACGGAGAGCCGGACCCAGCTCCAGCTGATGCTCGTGCGCGACCAGGCCGAGCGCGACCAGCTCACGGAGACGGTGGCGGCGCACCGCGTGGACGGCGTCCTGCTGGTCTCCGTGCACGCCGACGACCGGCTGCCGGGCATGCTGGAGGAGATGGGCCTGCCCACCGTGCTGGCCGGCCGCCGCGACGCGGGCGAACAGCTGAGCTACGTCGACTCCGACAACGCCGGGGGCGCCACCGCGGCGGTACGGCATCTGCTGCACCGCGGCCGGAGACGGATCGCCACGATCACCGGCCCGCTGGACATGGACGTCGGCCGCAGCCGACTCGCCGGCTGGCGCACCGCCCACCGGGAGGCCGGGGTGCCCGCGGACGAACTACTGGTCGAGGAGGGCGACTTCACCGAGGAGGGCGCCCACCGGGCGATGCGTTCGCTACTTGAACGCGCCCCGGATCTGGACGCCGTCTTCGCCGCCTCCGACCTCATGGCGGTCGGCGTCCTGGCCGAATTGCGCCGGCAGCGACGGCGGGTGCCCGACGACGTCGCCGTCGTCGGCTACGAGGACTCCGTCCTCGCCCGTCACACCGCCCCGCCACTGACGACCGTACGCCAGCCGGTGGAGGAGATCGGCCGCACCATGGCCCGGATCCTCACCGGCATCACCCAGCGGGGCGAGCCCCGGCAGCAGCGGACGCTGCCCACGGAGCTGGTGGTGCGGGAGTCGTCGTAGCGGGGGCCTTCGTGGAGGTGAGGGACGGGCGACGGCGGTTACCCGAGTGGTTCCGGCACCGCGACGAGGGAGAAGAAGCCATGGCCCACAAAACGAGCGCCCGGGACGTGGTGAACGCCATCAAGGACGTCGATTTCCCGGCCGGCAAGGACGACCTGGTCCAGGCGGCCGGCCGGTCGGGGGCCTCGCAGGACGTCGTCAAGGCGCTGCGCGGCATTCCGGCCGAGCAGTACGCCAATCGTGAGGAGGTGGCCCGGTCGGTGCGCGTGGACCCCGATTCCGACCTCGGCACGAGTCCCGCGCAACAGGCGGAGCAGGCCCGCGCGGGTGGCCGGCGGGGGCAGTCCCAGCACCTGCGCGAGGTACCGAAACCTCCGGTGGAGGAGGAACTGGACCGCTGACCCCGGCGGGCGGTCCGTTCGTGCGGTCTTCCCGTGGCTCGGCCGCGTGACCGTCCCTCCGGCCGGCGCGCCGTCGGCCGGGGCGGTCCCGTCGTGGGCGGCCGGGCCCCGGGACGCGAGACCGCTCCGGTGCGCCCACGAGCGGTGCCCGCGCACCGCGGGGCCGCTCAGCGGGCGGCGCCCCGTTCCCGTCGCAGGCGGCGCAGGACGACCACCAGGTCCAGGAGGGCCGTCAGCGCGAGCACGCCGCAGACGACGGCGAGCAGGATCAGCGGGCCCCGGCCGGGGCTGTCACCGGCGTCGGCCCCCGCGGCCCAGACGCCGAACAGCGCGGCGCCCGCGACGAAGAGGGGCAGGAAGACCGCGGCGAGCAGCAGGCGCAGCCGCAGCGGGCTCCGCGCGGTGACCGGCTCGGTGCCGGTCCGCGGGGAGCGGCGGCCGATCGTTCCGGAACGGGCCCGGGAGGCCGGCTCGCGGGTGGGATCGGTATGTGGGTCACGCACGCCGGACACCTCCTCCACCAGGGACGCGTCGGCCGGGTAGCCGCCACCGCCGGTGACAAACCGGTCTCCGTTGGCGCGCACCCGTTCCGGGTACTCGCCCCGGAACCGACCGCCGACAACCGGACCATGAGGAAGGACGCCGCCTCATGCAGCACGACGAGTTCATCGGCAAAGTGCAGGCTCTCACCCGGCTGCCGGACCGGGGGACGTCCGAGCGGGCGACCCGGGCCGTGCTGAGCACGCTGGCCGAGCGGCTGCCGGCCGGGCTGGCGGGCCATGTGGCCGCCCAGCTGCCACCGACCCTGGCCGCGCCCATGCGGCAGACCGCCTCGGGCGAGCGCTTCGACCTGACGACGTTCGCCGGGCGGATCGCCGGCCGCGCGGAGACGGACGAGGACGCGGCCGTGCGCGAGGCCGCCGCCGTCCTGGAGGTGCTCGACGCGGCCCTCACTCCGGAGCTGACGGAGAAGCTGGCCGCCGCGCTGCCCAGGGACATCGGCGGCCTGCTGCCCGTCGGACGTGCCGACGACACCGACTGAGGAGGTGAACGGGCGTGGTCTTCGAGCCCGTGACGATCCCCTCGGACGGGACGGCCCCGGCCGGTGACGAGGCCGAGCCCGCCGCCGACCGGTTCCGCGAGCATCCGTGACGCGGCGAGCCGCGGCGCACCGTGCGCCGCGGCTCGCCCTCGGCTCAGCCCGTGCTGCAGGAGACGGTCGGCCAGGTCCAGTTGCCGTTGGCCATGATCGTCACCCCCCAGTTGTTCCCGCTGCCGTTGGACTTGGCGACCAGGGTCTGGCTGTCGGGATAGGAGGTGCTGACGTTCCAGGTGGAGGAGACCTTCGCCGGGGACGGCACCTTCATGGTCACCGTCCAGTCGCCGCCGCCGCCGACCGAGACGTTGAGGTTGTAGCGGTCGCTCCAGCGGCTGCCCGCGGACAGGGTCGCGGTGCAGGCGGTGCCGCCACCACCGCCGTCCCCTCCCCCGCCGCCGGAACCGTCGGGGGCGACGGCGCGGCCGGTCTGCGGGGAGATCATCCCGGCGCACAGGCCCCGGGACGCCAGGTTCTGCGCGATGCGCGGGATCGCGGCGATGGTGTTGGCCGGCCAGTCGTGCATCAGGATGACCTGGCCGCCTGTGAGCCGGGAGGCCGCCTGCACGATGGCGTCGGTGCTCGCGTTGTTCCAGTCCTGCGAGTCGACGTCCCAGATGATCTCGGTCAGGCCGTACTTGGCCTCGACCGCGCGCAGCGTCGAGTTGGTCTCGCCGTACGGCGGACGGAACAGCTTCGGCGTGCCGCCGCCGGCGTTCGCGATCGCCTGCTGGGTGCGGGCGATCTCCGAGTCCATCTGCGCCTGGCTCAGCTGGGTCATGTGGGGGTGGGTGTAGCTGTGGTTGGCGACCCACATCCCGGCGTCGACCTGGGCCTTGACCAGGGAGGGGTTGGCGGCGGCGTACTGGCCCTGGTTGAACATCGTGGCCCGCAGCCCGTTCTGCTTCAGCGCGTTGAGCAGGTTCATGGTGGTGCCGGTGGACGGGCCGTCGTCGAAGGTGAGTCCGACGTAGCCGTTGCAGGCGGCGGCGTGCGCCGGTGCGGCGTCCAGGGCCGCGGTGGCGGTGCCGGCCAGGGTCAGCGCGGCGACGGCCAGTCCCGACACCAGGGAGCGGGTGACAGGCGGTCGTTTTCCGGTGGTCATCTGCGGTGCTCCTCCTCGTGGGGGGGGTCAGCCTGCGCTGCAGGAGACCGACGGCCAGGTCCAGTTGCCGTTGGCCATGATCGTCGTGCCCCAGTTGTCGCCGCTGCCGTTGGACTTGGCGACCAGGGTCTGGCTGTCGGGGTAGGACGCGCTGGTGTTCCAGGTGGAGGAGACCTTCGCCGGGGAGGGGACCTTCATCGTCACGGTCCAGTTGCTGGAGCCGCTCACCGAGACGTTGAGGTTGTAGCGGTCGCCCCACTTCTCGCCGGCCGACAGGGTCGCGGTGCAGCCGCCGGTGTTGCCGCCGCCACCGCCGCCACCGCCGCCACCGCCGCCGCCACCGCCGCCGCCGGAGCCCTCGCTCACCGTGATGTTGGAGCTGCCGCTGCTCTGGTAGCCCTCGGTGGCCATGATCATGTAGTTGTGGTTGCCCAGGTTCATGCCCTTGCTCGCCCAGGCGTCGAAGTGGTTGCCGCTGGTGATGGTGCCGCCCGTGCGCTTGGACTGGCGGACGCTCCAGTACTGGTCGAAGGTCCTGGTGCCCTCGATGGAGGGGGCGTTGTACCGGGTCGTCTTGTAGATGTCGTACGTGCCGCCGTCGCTGTAGACGGTGCCCTTGTACTCGCCGGTGGGCCGGTAGGTGCCCCAGTTGTCGACGATGTAGTACTCGACGAGCGGGCCGGTGGTCCACCCGTAGAGCGTCAGGTACGCGTTGCCGGACGGGTTGAAGGAGCCCGAGTAGTTGACCGTCTTGCGGCCGCCGGTGCTCCAGCCCTTGCCGGCGACGAAGTTGCCGGTGTTGCGCCACTGGGTGCCGTAGTTGCCGCCGGAGCCCAGGTCCATGGAGACGGTTCCCTGGGAGTCGGTCCAGAACGAGTACCACCAGCCGTTGTTGGTGCCGGTCTGGTTCGTGGTGACGGCGGCGGTCGCGGTGGTGGCGGTCAGGAGCAGCGCGGTGACGGCGGCCAGCGCGACGGTCCAGGCGCTTCTGACGCTCAGCAGCAGGCGGCCTCGCCTGCGGTTTCTCGGTCGGGTGAACACGTGCATGGGGGTGCGCCTCCTGTGACGGCTCGGCGGGAGGTTCAATGCCGGACAGTTTTGGTCTGTGCGCGTCAACCGTCAACAGTTTCGGTGAATGTTTCGAAAACTTCGCTCGATCGAACAGGCGGAGGAATCGATGTCCATGCAGCTCAACGTGAACATTGAACCGCCAGACCTGAACGTCATCACGCTGCGCGGTGGATGAAGATCGAAGCTTGATGAAGAGTAATCGAAAGTTTCGAATAGAGGGCCTCCACGCGAAAGGGCCCGGACGCCTGTCAGGCGTCCGGGCCCCGGTGACCGTGCCTCACGTGGGGGTCGTCCAGCGCGGGGCCGTCTCCGCCCAGGCCGTGTCCCAGTCGGCGAGGTTGCGGCGGCGCAGGGCCAGGCCGGCCAGGGCGTGGGCGGCGGCGCCGGTGAGGGCGACGCCGATGGCGGCGAGGAGGGACCAGCCCATGGTGCGGCTGCGGACCTCCTCGGCGCTCAGCGGCGGGTCCGTCGCCTCGCCGTCGGCGGTGATCCAGAGGCGGACGGTGTTGTCGGCGGTCAGTCCCGGCCGGACCTCGGTCCGCATGGTGCGGGTGCGTCCCTCGCCGGTCACGACGCGGACCTCGGCCGGATAACGGGTCTTCCTCTCCTCGTCCGAGCCCGGCTCCGGATGACGGGGCGCGTCCTCGGTGAGGGTTCCGGTGGTCTCGTACCGGGTCAGGTTCTGGTGGCGGGCGGTGTCCTCGTAGTGCCGGCGGGCGGCGTCGCCGACGAGGACGGCGGCCACGGGCGCCACGGCCAGTACGGCGATCAGGGCCCCGAGGCCGATCCAGGCGTGCAGCGTGTCGGTGCGGCGGCGCAGGGGGTTGTGCCGCCAGCGCCACAGCAGGGGGCGCGGGGGCGGGCCGGGGGGTGGCTGTGCCGGAGGTGTCTCGCCGGCCACGTCGGATCTCCTTCCGTTGCCGGGGCGCGGGCAGAGGGGCGGTCAGACGGTTCCGGTGACCGAGGGGTGGTGGTGCGCCGCGGCGAGGAGGCCGGCGGCGCCCCGGACGGCGGCGGTGTGCGGCGACGGGACCTGCTGGACCGCGCAGCCGAGGCCGGCGGGGAGGTCACGGGTGATGTCGGGACGCAGCGCGCCGCCGCCGGCCAGGAGGACTCCCCGGCGCAGGGCGGTGCGGGTGAGCGCGGTGCGGTCCTGGCGCCGCATCGCGGCCACCATGTCGGCCACCGCGGCGGTGATGTCGCCGGGTGGTGTGCCGTCGGCCAGGTCTGCGGTGCCCAGCGCGGCGCGGCGGGCGTCGGTCACCGCGCCGTCCACGAGCAGCACCACTTCGGTGAGGTGGGCGCCGATGTCCACGACGAGCAGCGGACGGATGTGGTCGGCGCCCGCGGCCAGGGCCACCGCGCGGGCGCCGGGGACGGTCAGCACGGCGCGCGGACGGAGGACCTCGACGGCGGTGCGGGCGGCGGTCCGGAAGGCGAGCCCGTCCAGGACCGGCGCCGTGACCACGACCAGGGGGCGGCCGAGCCGGGGCAGCCGGTGCCCGAGCAGCCGCTCCAGCATCCGGGCCGTGCCGGGGGTGTCGACGATGGTGCCGCGCTGGATGGGGTGGATCGCGCCGGTGCCCGGGAAGGTCACGGTGGGCACGTCGAGGACCATGCCCCGCCCGGCGATCCACGCGCGTGTGCGGGCGCTGCCCAGGTCGAGAGCGATACCCGAGCAGCGCCGGCACAGCGGCCAGTGCCGGTGCCGTGCCGGTGTCGGGAGGGAACGCCGGATCACGGTCACCGGCCGGCCTCCCTCACCTGCTGGCAGCGCCCGCAGTAGCGGGCCTGGGGGACGATCAGCAGGCGGTGGCGTTCGACGGCGCGGCGGCACAGGTGGCAGGTGCCGTACTGCCCGGAGTCCATCCGGGCGAGCGCCGCCTCGACGTCGGCGAGCACCATGCGGGCGGACGCCGCGAGCTTGACGCCCACCTCGATCCGGGCGGCGTCCGTCCGGCGGCGGTCGTCGGCGCGGTCCGAGGAGTGGACGGCGAACTGCCGCAGCTGCTCCTGCCGGAACAGCCGCTGCTCGTGCAGGTTCTCGCGCAGCGCGGCGAGGTCCTCGGGGGTGAGGACCGTGTCGCGCTCGCCGATGGTCTGGTGGGTCACCACTGCACCCCTTGGGCAGAGCGGGAGAGGAGGACGGACGGGGTCAGGCGCGGCCCTGGCAGCCGACGCAGTACCGGGTGTGCGGGAGGATCTCCAGCCGCTCCGGCGGTACGGACTTGGAGCAGCCCAGGCAGATGCCGTAGGTGCCGTCCTCGACGCGCGCGAACGCCTCGTCGATCTCCCTCAGGACACGGTTGATGGCGTCCTTCTGGTTGGACATCAGGTGGTCGCCCGGGCTCTGCCCCGTTTCGTCGAGGGCCTTGAGCTGCGCCAGCCGCGTCGTGCGGGCGTGTTCGAGGCGCTGCCGGACCTCGTCGGCGGCCGGGTGGGCGGAACGGGGTTCGGTGCGGGACAGGTCGAGCGACACGGACGGTCCTCCTGGATGACGTACGGGTGATGTCCTCACCCTCGCCCGTTTCCGTCCCGGCGCCCATCGGGCGCGGTACCCATCTGCGCGGGGTCCGAGGACCCACCCCGGGCGGCATGGGTCGGGCGGGCCGCGGGAAATGGGGCGCGGGGCCCATCGACCGGAGCCCGTCCCTGGTGCACGCTGGCCGGTGTCCGCCGGGACAAGGGGGCCGCAGCCGCGTTCGTGGGCGCGGTGACCGACAGTAGAGGCAGACGAGAAAGAGGAAGGCGTGACCTCCGTGTCCCTGTACTGGCGGATCTTCGGGCTCAACGCGGTGGTGCTGGGCGGCGCCACCGCGCTGCTGCTGTGGGCTCCGGTGACCGTGTCCGTTCCGGTGCTGCTGACCGAGGCGGTGATCCTGGTGGGCGGCCTCGGCGTCATGCTCGTCGCCAACGCCGCCCTGCTGCGCATCGGCCTCGCCCCGCTGGACCGGGTGACGCGGCTGATGACCACCGTCGACCTGCTGCGTCCCGGCCAGCGGCTGCCGGTGCGCGGCGGCGGGGAAGTCGCCGAACTGGTCAGCACGTTCAACTCGATGCTGGAGCGGCTGGAGGGGGAACGCGTCGCGAGCAGCGCCCGCGCCATCCTCGCCCAGGAGGGCGAGCGGCGCCGTATCGCCCAGGAGCTGCACGACGAGGTCGGGCAGAGCATGACCGCCGTGCTGCTGGCCCTGAAACGGGCGGCCGACGAGGCGTCCCAGCCGCTGCGCGGCGAGCTCCAGCAGGCGCAGGAGATCACCCGGGAGAGCCTCGACGAGGTCCGCCGGCTGGTGCGCCGGCTGCGTCCGGGCGTGCTGGACGATCTGGGTCTGGTCAGCGCGGTCACCTCGCTGGCCACCGAGTTCGCCACGCACACCGGGCTGCGCGTGCTGCGCCGCTTCGCCCCCGATCTGCCCGCTCTCGACCACGAGGCGGAGCTGGTGATCTACCGGGTGGCGCAGGAGGGCCTGACCAACGCCGCGCGGCACGCCGAGGCGCGGTGCGTGGAGGTGAGCCTGCGCGGCGCCGACGGGTGCGTCGTCCTCGAGGTGGCCGACGACGGCCGCGGCATCGGGGCCGCGCACGAGGGCGCCGGACTTCGCGGAATGCGGGAACGGGCCCTGCTGATCGGGGCCACACTGGACATCGCCAGTCCCGACGAGACCTCCGCGCCACCGTCCGGCACCCGGATCCGGCTGACCGTGCCCACCGCCGCCAGGAAGCAGTCATGAACCACCAGGACACCCACGACGACCACCGGCCGGACACCACGATCCGGATCCTGCTCGCCGACGACCACGCGCTGGTGCGGCGTGGCGTGCGGCTCATCCTCGACCGGGAGCCGGACCTGGAAGTGGTCGCCGAGGCGGGTGACGGCGCGGAGGCGATCGCCATGGCCCGCACCCACGACGTCGACCTGGCCGTCCTGGACATCGCCATGCCGCGGCTGACCGGTCTGCAGGCCGCCCGCGAGCTGACCGCGCTGAAGCCGGGGCTGCGCATCCTGATGCTGACGATGCACGACAACGAGCAGTACCTGTTCCAGGCGCTCAAGGCCGGGGCCGGCGGTTATGTGCTGAAGTCCGTCGCGGACCGCGATCTGGTCGCCGCCTGCCGGGCCGCGATGCGGGACGAGCCGTTCCTGTACCCGGGCGCGGTGACCGCCCTGATCCGCAACTACCTCGACCGGGTGCGGCACGGCGAGGAGGCGCCGGAGCAGTTGCTGACCCCCCGCGAGGAGGAGGTGCTCAAGCTCGTCGCCGAGGGCCACTCGTCGAAGGAGATCGCCGAGCTGCTGTTCATCAGCGTCAAGACGGTCCAGCGGCACCGCGAGAACCTGCTGCACAAGCTGGGGCTCCGGGACCGCCTCGAACTGACCCGTTACGCCATCCGCGCCGGGCTCGTCGAACCTTGACCGCCGACCGGCGGGGACGCTCCGCCCGCCTTCCGTACCGGGCCGCCGCGGCGGCCCTCGCCGCGTTCGCGGCCGTGCTGCTGACCCTCGGGTTCGCCCACGCCGCGGACCTCGTCCCCGCCGCGGCGTCGCCCGCCCCGTCGGCGTACCAGTCCGACACCCGTCCGTACGGCGACGACGCCTACGTCGGCGCCCGCACCCCGCTCACCCGGCCGGAACGGGACGCCGGTGAGCGGACGGTACCCGCCGGTCACCTGCTCTTCACCGCGGCGTACACGCCGCCGGTCCCGCCCCGGCCCGCCCGGCCCGCGCCGGCGGCCGGGCACGCGCCGCCCGCCGCCGCGCACATGCCGTCGGACCTGGGGCGCGCCCCGCCCACGGCCTCCAGCACCTGAGATTCCCCTCTTCACTCTTTTCCGCGTGCCTGCTGGAGGCATCTGTGAAACGTCCCGCCCGCGTCAGGGCGTTGTTCGCGCTCGCCGTGATCGCCGCATCCGTGTTCATCGCCGTCACCGTTCCGGTCCGTCTGGGCCTGGATCTGCGGGGCGGCACCCAGATCGTGCTGGAGACCCGTTCCACCGAAACCGTGAAGGCCGACGGGGAGGCCACCGACCGCGCCCTGGAGGTGCTGCGCGGCCGGGTCGACGCGCTCGGTGTCGCCGAACCGGGCATCGTCCGCTCCGGGGACAACCGGATCATCGTCGAGCTGCCCGGCGTGCAGGATCCGCGCCAGGCCGCCGACGTCCTCGGCCGTACCGCGCAGCTGTCCGTGCACCCGGTGCTCGGCACCGCCACCGGGTCCGACGAGGCGCGGGCGGAGGGCGAACGCGTCCTGCCCGACGAGCAGTCCGGCGAGCGGCTGCGGCTGGCCGCCGCGTCGCTCACCGGCCAGGACGTGAAGGACGCGGAGGGCCGCTTCGACCCGCAGAGCGGTGCCGGCTGGCACGTCACCGTGGACTTCGAGGACGGCGAGGGCTGGGCGAAGCTGACCGGCGAGGCCGCCTGCCGTCCGGCGGGCGACCCGCAGCGCCGGGTCGCGATCGTGCTGGACGACAAGATCATCTCCTCACCGCAGGTCGACCCGTCCGTCGCCTGCGGCGCGGGCATCACCGGCGGGTCCACCCAGATCACCGGTTCCTTCACCAGCGACGAGGCCAAGGAGCTCGCCCTGCTGGTCAAGGGCGGCGCCCTGCCGGTGCCGGTCGAGACGGTGGAGCAGCGGACCGTGGGCCCGACGCTGGGCGCCGAGGCCATCGAGGCGAGCGCCTGGGCGGCCGTCGTCGGCACCGCGCTGACCGCGGTCTTCGTCATCGTCGTGTACCGGCTCATGGGGGTCCTCGCCACCCTGGCCCTGCTCTGCTACGGCCTGATCTCCTACGCCGGTCTGGCGGCCCTCGGCGCGACCCTGACCCTGCCCGGCCTCGCCGGTTTCGTGCTGGCCATCGGCATGGCCGTGGACGCCAACGTGCTGGTCTTCGAACGGGCCCGGGAGGAGTACGGCAAGCGCAACCGGCCCAGCGGCCGCTCGGCGCTGACCGCCGGGTTCAAGGGCGCCTTCAGCGCCATCGCGGACTCCAACGTCACCACGCTGATCGCGGCGGCGCTGCTGTTCCTGCTCGCCTCCGGCCCGGTCAAGGGCTTCGGTGTCACGCTGGGCATCGGTGTGCTCGCCTCCATGATCAGCGCCCTGGTGATCACCCGGGTGCTGGCCGAGTTCGCCGTGGCCCGCCGCTGGGTGCACCGCCGGCCGAAGGTCACCGGTCTGGCCTCCATCGGCCGGGTCCGCGCGTATCTCACCCGCCGCGACCCGCAGCTGATGCGGCGCCCGCGCCGCTGGCTGGCGGTGTCCGCCGTGGTGCTCGCCGTCGCCGGCGCGGGCGTCGTGGTGCGCGGGCTGAACTTCGGTGTGGAATTCACCGGCGGCCGCCTCATCGAGTACTCCACCGGCAGCACCGTCGACCCGGACCGGGCCCGCGAGGCCCTGGCCGACGCCGGCTTCCCGCAGGCGGTCGTGCAGTCCTCCGGCGAGGACAAGCTGACGGTGCGCACCGAGGAGCTGACCAACGCGGAGGCGGTCGAGGTGGCCGACGCCGTCGCGGAGGTCGGCGGCGGGGCGGAGAAGGTCCGCGACGAGCTGATCGGCCCGAGCCTCGGCGACGAGCTGCGGCGCAACGCGCTGATCGCGCTCGGCCTGGCCCTCGGCGCCCAGCTGCTGTACCTGGCCTTCCGGTTCCGCTGGATGTTCGGTACGGGGGCGGTGGCCGCCCTGGCGCACGACGTGGTGATCCTCACCGGCGTCTTCGCCTGGCTGGGCAAGCCGATCGACGGCGTGTTCCTGGCCGCGCTGCTCACCGTGATCGGTTACTCGGTGAACGACTCCGTGGTGGTCTTCGACCGGATCCGCGAACTGTGGCGCAAGGACGGCAAGGCGCCGTTGTCCCAGGTCACCAACCAGGCGATCCTGCAGACTGTGCCCCGTACGGTCAACACCGGCATCGGTGTGCTCTTCATCCTGGCCGCGCTGGCCCTGCTGGGCGGCGACTCGCTCACCGACTTCGCGCTCGCGCTGCTGATCGGCATGCTCGTGGGCAC
Organism: Streptomyces caelestis; assembly: GCF_001279005.1. GTDB lineage: Bacteria > Actinomycetota > Actinomycetes > Streptomycetales > Streptomycetaceae > Streptomyces > Streptomyces heliomycini. The sequence continues at coordinate 81,675 of NZ_LGCN01000194.1, read as the reverse complement.
GTACTCGTCGGTCCTGACCGCCTCGCCGCTCGCCGTCGTGCTCGACGCGTACACCGGCGGCGGCAAGGGCGGCCGGGGTCGTGGCCGGAGCGGTTCCGGGCGGGCGAGGCCCGGCGCCGTGGAGCGCCCGGACCGGACCGAGGCCGCCGCGCGGGCACGGTAGGAGCGGACGGAGAACGGAAGGGGGGAGGGCCGCCCGTGCGGGCGGCCCTCCCCCTTCGCGCGGCATCGCCGCTACGCCACCACCGCCTCCCCCGGCCGCCGTGCGAACTGGGTGCGGTACAGCTCGGCGTAGCGGCCGTCGGCGGCCAGCAGCCGCTCGTGCGTGCCGCGTTCCACGATCCGGCCGGCCTCGACGACCAGGATGAGGTCGGCGGTGCGGACGGTGGACAGCCGGTGGGCGATCACCACCGCCGTCCTGCCCTCCAGCGCCTCCGTGAGCGCCTCCTGCACGGCCGCCTCGGAGGTGTTGTCCAGGTGTGCGGTGGCCTCGTCGAGGATGACCACGCGCTGGCGCGCCAGCAGCAGCCGGGCGATGGTCATCCGCTGGCGCTCCCCGCCGGAGAGCCGGTAGCCGCGTTCGCCGACCACCGTGTCCAGACCGTCGGGCAGGGACCGTACGAGGGCGTCGAGGCGGGCCCGGCGCAGGGCGTCCCACAGCTCGGACTCGTCGGCCTCCGGCCGGGCCAGGAGCAGGTTGGCGCGCACCGTGTCGTGGAAGAGGTGGCCGTCCTGGGTGACCATGCCGAGAGTGGCGCGCAGCGAGGCGGCGGTCAGGTCGCGGACGTCGACGCCGCCCACGCGTACGGCGCCGGAGTCGACGTCGTACAGCCGTGGCAGGAGCTGGGCGACGGTCGACTTGCCCGCGCCGGAGGAGCCGACGAGGGCGACGGTCTGCCCGGGTTCGGCGCGGAAGGAGACGCCGTGCAGGACTTCTTCACCGCCGCGCGCGTCGAGGGTGGCGACCTCCTCCAGGGAGGCCAGGGAGACCTTGTCGGCGGACGGGTAGCCGAAGCGGACGTCGTCGAACTCGACGGAGACCGGTCCCTCGGGCACCTCGCGCGCGTCGGGCCGCTCCCGGATCAGCGGTTCGAGGTCCAGGATCTCGAAGACCCGCTCGAAGCTGACCAGCGCGCTCATCACCTCCACCCGTGCCCCGGCGAGCGAGGTGAGCGGCGCGTACAGCCGGGTCAGCAGCAGCGCCAGCGCCACGACGGCGCCCGGCTCCAGGGTGCCGCCGAGGGCGAGCCGGCCGCCGAGGCCGTAGACCAGGGCGAGGGCGAGGGCGGAGACGAGGGTCAGCGCGGTGATGAACACCGTCTGCGCCGTGGCCGTACGCACGCCGATGTCCCGCACCCGGCGGGCGCGGACCGCGAACTCGGCGGACTCCTCCTCGGGACGTCCGAACAGCTTGACCAGGGTGGCGCCGGGTGCGGAGAACCGCTCGGTCATCCGGGTGCCCATGGCCGCGTTCAGGGCGGCCGCCTCGCGCTGCATGCCGGCCATGCGGCGGCCCATGCGGCGGGCCGGGAGCACGAACACCGGCAGCAGGACCAGCGCGAGCAGGGTGATCTGCCAGGACAGGGTGAGCATCACGGCGAGGGCGAGAACCAGGGTGACCAGGTTGCCGACCACGGTGGACAGGGTGTTGCTGAAGGCGCGCTGGGCGCCGATGACGTCGTTGTTGAGACGGGAGACGAGCGCTCCCGTACGGGTGCGGGTGAAGAACGCGACCGGCATCCGCTGTACGTGGTCGAAGACCGCGGTCCGCAGGTCGAGGATGAGTTCCTCGCCGAGGGCCGCCGACAGTCTGCGGCCGAGTACGCCGAGGGCCGCCTCCACGACCGCGATCAGCGCGATGAGCAGGGCCAGCCGGACCACCGTGGCCTCGTCGCCGGCGGAGACGATGGTGTCCATGACGCGCCCGGCGAGTACGGGGGTGGCGACGGCGAGCGCCGCGGTCGCCGTGCCGAGGAGCACGAACAGGATCAGACGGCGGCGGTGCGGGCGGGCGAAGGCTCCGATGCGGCGCAGCGTCGCCCTGCTGAGGGGGCGGTGCTCGTCCTCGGCGGTCATGACGCTGCGCAGTTGTGTCCACGCTGTGGTCTCCATGCTCATGCGGACGAAGGTAGGACCTCGAGCATGATTGAGGTCAAGGACGCTCCGGTCCCGATGCCCGGCCGTCAGTGGCGGTGGGCGGGGCCGCCGCGCCGGCCACGGCGGTGGCGCCGGCCTTCCGGGTCACCACGGTGTGACTGCCGCTGCCGCCGGGGGCGTCGACGCCGGGCGCGCTGGTCCGGCCGAAGGTGATCCGACCGGCGGAGCGGGGCCGGGCCGGTACGAACCGCCCCGCGGGATACGGCAGGATGAGCGATCGCGCCGACCGCGGGTCAGGGACGGCCGGCGCGACGTACATCCCGTAGAAACCAAGCAGGTGACGACACGTGACACGACTTCACATACGGCCGTCGGCCAGGGCGTTCGCCGGAGGTGGGCGGTGACCCGCGCGCTCACCGGCCACGACCTGGTGTACGCCGGCATCGCCCTCGCGGCCGGCCTGCTGGCGGCGTTCCTGCTGCGGGTGCTGCTGCGCCGGCTGGACCGACTGGCGGAGCGCACCAGTTGGCGCGGGGACGACGTCCTCGTGGACGCGCTGCGCATGATCGCGCCGTGGGCGGCGATCGCGGGCGGCGCCGCCTCCGCGGCGGCGGCGCTGCCGTTGACCCGCACCGTGCAGCACAACGTCAACCAGGTGCTGACGCTGATGGTCATCTTCGCCGCCACGATCTCGGCGGCCCGGGTGGTGGCGGGGCTGGTGCGCTCGGTCACCCAGTCCCGCTCCGGTGTCGCCGGGTCGGCGACCATCTTCATGAACATCACCCGGATCCTGGTCCTGGCGATCGGTTTCCTGGTGGGGCTGCAGACGCTGGGCATCTCGATCGCCCCGCTGCTCACCGCCCTGGGCGTCGGCGGTCTGGCGGTCGCGCTGGCGCTGCAGGACACGCTCGCCAACCTGTTCGCGGGCATCCACATCCTCGCCTCCAAGACCGTGCAGCCCGGGGACTACATCCAGCTGAGCAGCGGCGAGGAGGGCTACGTCGAGGACATCAACTGGCGCCAGACGACGGTCCGCAGCCTGTCCAACAACCTGGTGGTCATCCCGAACGCGCAGCTCGCCAAGACGAACATGACCAACTTCATGCGTCCCGAGCAGCAGCTGACCATCCTGGTGCAGGTCGGGGTGTCCTACGACAGCGACCTGGAGCAGGTGGAGCGGGTGACGAAGGAGGTCGTCGCCGAGGTGATGACGGAGATCACCGGCGCCGTGCCGGAGCACGAGCCCGCGGTGCGCTTCCACACCTTCGGGGACTCCCGCATCGGCTTCACCGTCATCCTGGGCGTCGGCGAGTTCAGCGACCAGTACCGGATCAAGCACGAGTTCATCAAGCGCCTGCACCGCCGCTACCGCGAGGAGGGCGTCCGCATCCCGTCGCCGGCGCGGACGGTGGCGCTCCAGCAGGGCTCCGTGGTCTTCCCCCGGCAGCGCGACACGGACTCCGCCCCGGACGACATGACCACCACCCGGCCGATCTGACCCCACCGTCCCGGATGACCTCCCGCCACGCCGGAAGGAGCGTGGCGGGAGCGAGGGTCCGCCTTCCGGATCCCGCCGGGGTCGCGGGGTCCGGCACGCGCTCCCCCCTGCCCGAAGGGCGCGGGTGGCGCCCACGGCGGCGCTGTCGGCGATTGCCTGGGCTCCGCCCTGACGCCCCCTCCGCCTCGCGGCCGCACGCTTCCCCCGCTCCCGGCTCCGCCCGGGCGGGGGGCCTCATCGCCCCCGCCCGGCCCGACCGCGAGGTGCCGTCGCCCGGAGCCGGCCCGGTCCGGGAGGAAGACCCTGGACCGGAAGTCGGCGCGGACCCCTGTCGAGCCCCGGTCGATCACGAGATATCTTGATGTCGAGCAATGTTGCAGACGTGGAGCGGAGCACCCGGTGACTGACTCGACCATCATCTATACGCACACTGACGAGGCCCCGGCCCTGGCGACGTATTCCTTCCTGCCGGTGGTCCAGGCGTACGCCTCGCAGGCGGGTGTCGCCGTGGAGACGCGTGACATCTCGCTGGCCGGGCGCATCATCGCCCTGTTCCCTGAGTACCTGGCCGAGGACCAGCGCATCCCGGACGCCCTCTCGGAGCTCGGTGAGCTGGCCAAGACTCCGGCGGCCAACATCATCAAGCTGCCGAACATCTCGGCGTCGATCCCGCAGCTCAAGGCCGCGATCGCCGAACTGCAGGGCCAGGGTTACGCGCTTCCGGCCTATCCGGACGACCCGAAGACCGACGAGGAGCGGGAGATCCGCGCCCGTTACGACAAGGTCAAGGGCTCGGCCGTCAACCCGGTGCTGCGCGAGGGCAACTCCGACCGCCGCGCACCCGCCTCGGTGAAGAACTACGCCAAGACCCACCCGCACCGCATGGGCGCCTGGAGCGCCGAGTCCAGGACCGACGTCGCCACCATGGGCGCGGACGACTTCCGCTCCACCGAGAAGTCGGTCGTCATCGCCGAGGACGGCGCGCTGCGCATCGAGCTCAAGGGCGACGACGGCACCACCACGGTGCTGCGCGAGTCCGTGCCCGTCCTGAAGGGCGAGGTCGTCGACGCCTCCGTGATGCGCGTCGCCGCGCTGCGCGAGTTCCTGACCGCGCAGGTCGCCCGCGCCAAGCAGGAGGGCGTGCTGTTCTCCGTGCACCTGAAGGCCACGATGATGAAGGTCTCCGACCCGATCGTCTTCGGCCACGTGGTGCGCGCCTTCTTCCCGAAGACGTTCGCGCGGTACGGCGACAAGCTCGCCGCGGCCGGCCTCACCCCGAACGACGGTCTGGGCGGCATCTACAAGGGTCTGGAGGCCCTGCCCGAGGGCGCCGAGATCAAGGCGTCCTTCGACGCGGAGCTCGCCGAGGGCCCTCAGCTGGCGATGGTCGACTCCGACAAGGGCATCACCAACCTGCACGTCCCCTCGGACGTCATCGTCGACGCCTCCATGCCGGCCATGATCCGCACCTCCGGCCACATGTGGGGCCCGGACGGCCAGGAGGCCGACACCCTCGCCGTCCTGCCGGACTCCAGCTACGCCGGCGTCTACCAGGCCGTGATCGAGGACTGCCGGGCCAACGGCGCCTACGACCCGTCCACCATGGGCTCGGTCCCGAACGTCGGTCTGATGGCGCAGAAGGCCGAGGAGTACGGCAGCCACGACAAGACCTTCGAGATCCCCACCACGGGCACGGTCCGCCTGGTCGACGGCAACGGCGACGCGGTCCTCGAGCAGGCCGTCTCCGCCGGTGACATCTTCCGCGCCTGCCAGACCAAGGACGCCCCGATCCGCGACTGGGTGAAGCTGGCCGTCACCCGCGCCCGCGCCACCGGCGACCCGGCGGTCTTCTGGCTGGACGAGGACCGCGCGCACGACGCCAACCTGATCGCCAAGGTGAAGCAGTACCTTTCGGAGCACGACACCGAGGGCCTGGACATCCGCGTCCTGAACCCGGTCGAGGCGACCAAGCTGTCGGTGGAGCGCATCCGCCGCGGCGAGAACACCATCTCGGTGACCGGCAACGTGCTCCGCGACTACCTCACCGACCTGTTCCCCATCCTGGAGCTGGGCACCAGCGCCAAGATGCTGTCGGTCGTCCCGCTGATGGCGGGCGGCGGCCTGTTCGAGACGGGCGCCGGCGGCTCCGCGCCGAAGCACGTGCAGCAGCTGGTCAAGGAGAACTACCTGCGCTGGGACTCCCTCGGTGAGTTCTTCGCGCTGGTGCCGTCCCTGGAGCAGTATGCCGAGGCCACGGGCAACACCCGGGCCAAGGTCCTCGCCGACACCCTCGACCGCGCCACGGCGACCTTCCTCAACGAGGACAAGTCCCCGACCCGTCGCGTCGGCGGCATCGACAACCGCGGCAGCCACTTCTACCTGTCCCTGTACTGGGCGCGGGAGCTAGCCGCGCAGAGCGACGACGCGAACCTGGCGAAGGCCTTCGCCCCGCTCGCCGAGACGCTCACCGCCAACGAGGCGAAGATCGTCGAGGAGCTGAACGCCGTCCAGGGCAAGCCCGCCGAGATCGGCGGCTACTACCAGCCCGACCCGGCCAAGGCCGCCGCGGTCATGCGCCCGTCCACCACGTGGAACGAGGCGCTGGCGTCCCTGAGCTGACGCGAGCGTCCCCCTTGGCGCTCCGCCCCGGCCGGCCATGTGCCCGGCCGGGGCGGAGCCGTCTCCGCCGCGTGGCGGCTCACCAGTCGCGCGGGGCGATGAGCTCCTCGACGTCGGCGTCGGCGAAGCCGTAGGCCCGGGCGACGAACCAGAACTCCTCGGCTATCTCTTCCCGGGCCACCGTCTCGATCTCACTGCCGGCCTCCACGAAGACGTCCTGGAGGTCATTGAACTCCTCGGTGGCGGCGTGGGTCAGGGCGTAGAGCGCGGCGAGGTCGGCGGGGCGGTCCGCCTCGATGCGCTCGCAGAGGGCGAGCAGGACGGCCCGGCCGCGGTCCACCACGTGGTCGGGGTAGTAGGCGTCCCGGTACAGGGCGCGCAGGAACGGGTGGGCGGTCACCTGTTCGTTGCTGATCGGCATGGTGGTCCTCGGTCCTTCGACGGTGGGCGTTGTCAGTGCCGTATGGCACGGTTGATCATGTCGTGAACCACTGACAATGCCTTTGGAGCACCTGCATGACCGATGTGTCGTCGTCCTTCGCGTTCCTCTCCGGTGATCCGGACTCCCCCGTGATCCTGCACGTGCCGCATTCCTCGCGGGAAATACCGGGGGACGTGCGTTCCGGGATCGTGCTGGACGGTGCCGGGCTGGAGCGGGAGCTCGATCACATCACCGACTCGCACACCGCGTCGATCGCCGAGGAGGCGGCCCGGGCGGCCGGCCTCACGCCGTGGCGGTTCGTGAACCGGCTGTCGCGGCTGGTCGTCGATCCCGAGCGGTTCCCGGACGAGCGGGAGGAGATGCTGGCCGTCGGGATGGGCGCGGTCTACACCCGGACCACGCACAAGGACGTGCTGCGGCCCGACGGTTTCGACCCCGAGCCGCTGATCGAGCGGTACTTCCGGCCGTACGCGCGGGCGATGACGGAAGCCGTCGCCGGCCGGCTCGCGGCGACCGGGCGGGCCGTGATCATCGACGTGCACTCGTATCCGAGCGCGCCGCTGCCCTACGAACTGCACGGCGACGGGCCGCGGCCGGAGGTCTGCCTGGGCACCGACTCCTTCCACACCCCGCCCGCGCTGCTCGACGCCGCCCGCGAGGCGTTCGCGCCGTGCGGGGAGACGGGACTGGACAGCCCGTTCGCCGGGACGTACGTACCGCTGGAGTTCTACGGCAAGCGGGCGGAGGTGTCCGCCCTGATGGTGGAGATCCGCCGGGACACCTACATGACCGAGCCGGGCGGCCCCGCGGGAGAGGGCCTGTCCCGCCTCGCCTCGGCACTCGCCACCCTGATCGACGCGGCTTCCCGCTGACACCGGCGGCCTCCGCCCCGCGTGCTCGGGACACCCGTGTCACGCGTCCGGGTCCGGGCCCGGACGGCGCCACGGGCCGGCGCGTCCCGCGCCGAAACGGCGGTCGGCACGGGACAGCCGCGGTGCGGGGCGCGGCGGCCCCGCACGTCGGCGTGTACGGCGCGGGGACGAGTCCTCCGAAGCCGCGGACCCGCCCCGGCCGGCTCGGGCGCAAAGCCACTCCGTGACGACGACGGCGCTGCGGGTGGACGTGGGTCGGCGCTCCGGCCCGCGGCCCCTGAGGACCTCCTCGGCCACCTCGACGTCCGGCGTCACCTCACCGGCGGCGAAGGCGAGCAGGCGCGGCACGTCCGTGGCGCCCGACCGGGATGGCGTCGGCCAGCGAGTCGAAGGTCGGCTCGGCCACGCGGGCGTCGAGGCCGCGCAGCGCGTGGCTCTGCCGATTGCTCAGCCCTCCGCGGCCGACGCGACGATCCGCCGCTGACGTGCGGTCCCGGACCGGTACCCCGCATACGGAGCTCCCCCCGATCGGCGGCCCCTCGAACGATCGAAGGGTCTCGCCCCACCGAAGTGGGGCGAGACCCTGATCGAGGCCGACGGCCCCTTGCACGTCGGGACGACAGGATTTGAACCTGCGACCCCTTGACCCCCAGTCAAGTGCGCTACCAAGCTGCGCCACGTCCCGATGCGGATCGCGCGGTGAACCGCGTGATCACGCAGGTCAACAGTACCTCATGTACACGGTGGCACGGGGACGGAGGTGCGCGGCCGACGGCGTACGCGCGGTCGGCGACGGGTGGACAGGGTGGTGTCGACGGCCGCGGTGAAGTCCGCCGTGCCGCCGGCGGCCTTGACCGTGCCCTGTGCGGAGACCGCCCGGGACCGGGCGGCACTCGGTGATGGCGACCGCTTCCTCCACGGTCACCGCCCGCACCCGTGAACCACGGTCGCGGATCCGCTCCACGAGCCCCTGGGACCCCGGCTCGATCAGCGCGGCCCGGATGCCGGCCCGGGGCACGCCGAACCGCTCGGCGAGCTCGTTCTCCACCAGCCGCTGCGCCGACGCCGTCTCGCCGTGCAGGATCGCCTCCCGCGGCTGCCCGGGCGCAAGCTGTTCGGCCCGCTCCCCGGTGCCCGGACGGGCTCGGTCCGGCATGGTCGCCCTCCCCGAGTGGGTGCCTGTCGAACGCGCACCCAGCCGGACAGGATGGTCGACCATTCCGTTCGCCGTATCGCGGGCACCACTTCCGGTGTGCGCATTGTCCTGTCAAAAGGTTGACATGACGCAGGATCCCCGCAGAGGGTGAGCGGACAGGACACGGACCGGGCCGGGAAAGAGGCTTTCATGGTGGATGCGCTGGGCGTCGCCGTCGTCGGATTCGGCTGGATGGGGCGGGTGCACACCCAGGCGTACGCACGCGTGCGGCACCACTATCCGCAGCTCGCCCTCCGTCCGGAGCTGGTCACGGTCGCCGAGGAGGTGCCGGGCCGGGCCGAGGAGGCCGCCGACCGGTTCGGGTTCGCCTCGACGACCCGCGACTGGCGGGAGGTGGCCGCCGATCCCCGGGTGCGGGCCGTCAGCATCACCGCCCCGAACTTCCTGCACCGCGAGATCGGTGTCGCGATGGCGGAGGCCGGCAAGCACATCTGGATCGAGAAGCCGGTGGGTCTGGGCGCGGACGACGCCCGCGCGGTCGCGGACGCGGTCGCCGGGGCCGGGGTCCAGGGGACGGTCGGCTTCAACTACCGCAACGCGCCCGCCGTGGAGGCGGCCCGCGAGCTGATCGCCTCCGGTGACATCGGCACCGTCACGCATGCCCGCATCCGTCTCTTCAGCGACTACGCGGCCCATCCCGAGGGTGCGTTGTCCTGGCGTTACGAGCGGAAGCGCGGGGGCAGCGGGGTGCTCGGCGACCTGGCCTCGCACGGTGTGGACCTGGCCCGTTTCCTGCTCGGCGACATCGCCTCGCTGACCGCGGACACGGCGGTCTTCCTGCCCGAGCGGGCCCGTCCCTCGGGCGCCACGGCCGGTCACTCCCGCGCGGCCGGCGGTGAACTCGGCCCGGTGGAGAACGAGGACTACGTCAGCTGTCTGCTGCGGTTCGCCTCCGGTGCGCGCGGGGTGCTGGAGGCCTGCCGGGTGTCGGTCGGCGAGCAGAACAACTACGGCTTCGAGGTGCACGGCACCGAGGGGGCGGTGTTCTGGGACTTCCGCCGGATGAACGAACTGGGCGTCAGCCGGGGGACCGGCTACCAGGACCAGCCCGTCAGCACGGTCCACGTCGGCCCGGGGCACGGGGAGTTCGGGGCGTTCCAGCCGGGGGCGGCGAACGCCATGGGGTACGACGATCTGAAGGTGATCGAGGCGTACCGGTTCCTGCGCTCCGTCGCGGAGGGGGTTCCCTACGGGGCGGGGCTCGCGGACGCGGTGCACAGTGCGGTGGCGCTGGACGCGATGGCGCGGTCGGCGGAGAGCGGGGCCTGGGTGGCGCTCTGACCTTTCCTCGCCCCCGCCGCCCCTTCCCTCCCCGTCCCCGGGGGCTGCGCCCCCAGACCCCCATGCGCAGTTCCCCGCGCCCCTATGAGGGGCGCGGGGAACTGCGCGAACAGCCCCCACCCACCCGCACGTCGGGGTCAAAGGGGCAGCGCCCCTTGAAGGACGGTGGGGAGGGAAAGGGCGGCGGGGGCGAAGAGAAAGCGGTCACTCCGCCCGGGCGTTCTCGCGCCGGCCCAGCCACACCTTCACCGGCACCAGCCACCACCACATGGCGGCGGGACCGATGGCCAGGGCGAGCGGGACGGTCACCAGGAACACCGCCACCGTCGCCCCCAGGTCGACGGCGTAGAGCAGCTCGTCCCGCGCGGGTGCGGCTCCGCCGCGCAGCCAGGGGCGCCGGGCGACGAGGACGGCCAGCGCCAGGTGGACGGCGCCGAGCGAGGCCACCGCCACCGCGTAGACGATCACCGAGGCGCGTTCGTCGCCGTACTCGGAGACCAGCGCGGTCGGGAACGGCAGCAGTGCCGCGAGGCCCAGACCGAGCAAGGTCAGCGAGATCACCTGCCCGTCCACCTGCCGGACCGTGCGGAAGATCGCCCGGTGGTCGCGCCAGAAGCCGCCCAGCACCGCCAGACTGATCCCGTAGGCGCCCAGGTCGGGCAGCGTGTCGCTCAGGGCCTGATGGAACTCCTCGGAGCCCAGCCCCTGCGGCACGGAGATGTCCAGGACCAGCAGGGTGATGGCGATGGCGAACACGCCGTCGGCGAGCGTGATCAGCCGCTCGGGCCCGCCTTCCGGGGTCGGATTCCTCATGCGCACGACGGTAGGCAGATCCGGCCCGCAGCACGGAGTTACACGCCCGGCCGTCACCCCGCCGCCGTCGGGGGCGGCATGTTGTAGGGGGTCACCACCTGGACGGCCGAGGGCAGGGTGGGGCCTGCGGGCGGCAGGGCGCCGTGGGCGCGCATCACCAGGTGGCAGGCTTCGCGCAGGTCGTGCCGCAGATCGTGGTGAAGCACGGCGGACAGCCGGTGCTCGCGCAGCAGCCGGGTGTTGTCGTGGTCGAGGTCGTGCGCCACGAACACCGCGCACTCGCGTCCGGCGTCCTCGAAGGCGCGCAGGGTGGCGATGTTGCCGCCGCCGATCGAGTAGACCGCCCGGATCTCCGGGTCGCGTTCCAGGGCGGCCCGGACCAGGTCGTACTGGGTGGCGTCCAGGCCCTGCCCCTCGGCGATCTCGACGAGGCTCCGCCCGGGGTGCCGGACGCGCATGGTGGCGCGAAAGCCCATCTCGCGCTCCTCCTCGTTGCGGAAGGAGCCGCTGGAGAGGCTGGTGAGCACATTGCCGGGGCGGTCGCCCAGCCACTGCCCCACGAGGTGGGCGGCGGTCGCGCCCGCGGCGCGGTTGTCGCTGCCGACGTGACCGATCCGGGCGCTCGCGGGCAGGTCCGTCACCAGGGTCACCACCGGGACGCCGGCCGCCGCGAGCCGGCCGACGGCCGCGGTGACCTCGGGGACGTCGGGCGCCTTGAGGAGGACGCCCTGGGAGCCGCGCCGGCCGATCCGGTCCAGGACGGCGACCAGTTCGCCCGCCGGGCCGGTCTCCCGGAAGTGGAAGCGGGAGCGGACCACCGCCGGGTGCAGGGAGGGCAGTTCGGCCTCCAGGGCGGCCCTCACGGCGGTGGAGAACCGCTCCGGCGACTGCATCACGATGTCCACCATGAAGGTCCGGCCGACCAGCCGGACCTGGGTGCGCTGCCGGTCCAGGTCGGCGATCGCCCGGTGCACCTCCCGCGCGGTGCTCTCCCGCACTCCGCCCCGGCCGTTGAGGACCCGGTCCACCGTGGCCTCGCTCAACCCGGCCTGACGTGCGATTTCCCGGATCGGGAAGGGATGGCCCACATCCGCTCCTGAGGGGTTTTTGATGGCTTGCTGCTGGTTGTCCGAAGGCTTTGTGCTGACAAGAATGACATCAGCCGCGTCGCTCCGTGACCCGAAGGGACGGCCCCATGTCCGCCTCCGCTTACCCGCAGACGCCCGCGCCGGCCGCCCGGCTGTCCGAGCAGGACTGCGACCTGGACGCCTTCCGCGCCCTGGTGGAGCAGCCGACCGTTCTCGCCGACCACCCGCACGCCAGTGCCGTGGAGCGGAACGTACCGCTGTACGACGCCGACCGGCTCGCCCTCGCCGACCGCCGTGCCGTCCAGGCCGAGCTGGTGCGCGCGTTCGCGGACGGCCCCGGCATCGTGGTGATCCGCGGTGCCTTCGCCGACCCGGCCGTGGTGGACCGGACCACCGCCGTGTTCGACGCCCTGATCGCCGAGCAGCGCGCCTCGGGCGCCGGCGCCGGCGACCACTTCGCCAGGCCGGGCGCCAACGACCGGGTGTGGAACGCCCTGGAGAAGGCGGCCCTGTACGATCCCGAGGCGTTCGCCGACTACTACGGCAACGAGACGATCGCCCTGGTCTCCTCGGCCTGGCTCGGCCCCGGCTACCAGGTCACCTCCCAGGTCAACGTGGTCAACCCGGGCGGCGCGGCGCAGACCGCGCACCGCGACTACCACCTCGGCTTCCTCTCCAACGAGGCCGCCGCCGCCTACCCGGCGCACGTGCACCGCCTCTCCCCCGTGCTCACCCTCCAGGGCGCGGTGGCGCACTGCGACATGCCCGTCGAGTCCGGTCCCACGCTGTACCTGCCGCACTCGCAGAAGTACGAGCCGGGCTACCTCGCCTGGCGACTGCCGGAGTTCCGGGCGTACTTCGAGGAGCACCACGTGCAACTTCCCCTGGCCAAGGGCGACGCGGTGTTCTTCAACCCGGCCCTGTTCCACGCCGCCGGCGCCAACCACTCGGCGGACGTCCGGCGCACGGCCAACCTGCTCCAGGTGTCCTCGGCGTTCGGCCGGGCGATGGAGACGGTGGACCGCGAGGCCGTGGCGGGCGCCGTCTACCCGGTGCTCCTCAGGCGCAAGGCCGAGGGCGCCGGCGAGCGGTGGCTGGAGAACGTGATCGCGGCGAGCGCCGAGGGCTACCCCTTCCCCACCAACCTCGACAGCGACCCGCCGGTCGAGGGCCTGGCCCCGCCCTCGCAGGCCGACGTCGTACGCCGCGCCCTGCGCGAGGGGTGGACCGCCCGGGCCCTGCGGGACGCACTGCGGGCCGGCGCCAAGCGGCGCGAGAGCTGAGAGGAACCCGGTCACCGGCATGGGACTCCTCGACGACAAGGTCGTCCTCGTCAACGGCGGCAGCCAGGGCGTCGGCGCGGCCGTCGCGCGGGCCGCGGGCCGCGAGGGCGCGGTCGTGGCCGTGAGCGGGCGGCGCCCGGAGCCGGGTGAGGCGCTGGCGGCCGAACTGGCCGCCGCGGGCGGCCAGGCGATGTTCGTACGGGCCGACCTGACGGACGCCGAGCAGGCCACGGCATGTGTCGCACGGGTGGTGGAGGCGCACGGGCGGGTCGACTGCCTGGTGAACTCCGCGGGCCTGACCTCGCGCGGAACGCTGCTCGACACCACACCCGAACTGTTCGACCAGCACATCGCGATCAACCTCAGGGCGCCGTTCTTCGCCATGCAGGCCGCCGTCGCCGACATGGTGCGGCGCGCGGCGCCCGGCACGGTCGTCAACGTCATCACCTCGTCTGCGCACGGCGGGCAGCCGTTCCTGGCGCCGTACGTCGCCGCGAAGGCGGGGCTCATCGGCCTCACCAGGAACGCGGCGCACGCCCACCGCTGGGACCGGATCCGGATCAACGGCCTGAACATCGGCTGGACCGCCACCGAGGGCGAGGACGCCACCCAGCGCGCCTTCCACGGCGCCGGGGACGACTGGCGCGAACAGGCCGCCGCGCGGCTGCCGATGGGCAGGCTCGGCCAGCCGGACGAGATCGCCGACTTCGTGGTCCTGTTGCTCTCCGACCGTTCCGGGGTGGTCACCGGCTCCGTGATCGACTGGGACCAGAACGTCCTCGGCGGCCTCGACTGACCTCCCCGCACGCCCCGCACGCCCCACACGCCCCACTCGTACGAACCCGCAAGCAAGGAGCACCGTCCCCCATGCGCATCGGAATCCTCGGCCTCGGCCGTATCGGCGCCTTCCACGCCGAGACCCTCACCGGGCTCGGCGCCGTCGAGTCCCTCGTCGTCTCCGACCCGTTCACGGACGCCGCGAAGGCCGCCGCCGAACGGTTCGGCGCCGAGGTCGCGGACTCCCCCGAGGCGTTGCTCGCCGCCGGGGTGGACGGTGTGGTCGTCGCCGCCGCGACCGACGCGCACCCGGCGCTGATCCTGGCCTGTGTGGAGGCGGGCGTGCCCGTCTTCTGCGAGAAGCCGGTGGCCCGCACCATGGCCGAGGGCGTGGCGGTGCTGAAGGCGGTCGAGGGCCGTGGCGTGCCGATCCAGATCGGCTTCAACCGCCGTTTCGACGCGGGCTTCGCCGCCGCGCGGGCGGCCGTACGGAGCGGGGAGCTGGGCACGCTGCACACCGTGCGCTCGACCACGCTGGACCCGGCGCCCCCGCCGGCCGCGTACGTCGCCGCGTCCGGGGGCATCTTCCGGGACTGCTCGGTGCACGACTTCGACATCATCCGCTGGGTGACCGGCCGCGAGGTGACCGAGGTGTACGCGGCCGGCGGCAACCGGGGCGCCGACTACATCAGGGAGGCGGGCGACGCCGACACCACCGGCGCGGTCCTCACCCTGGACGACGGCACTCTCGCCGTGGTCTCCAACAGCCGCCACAACGGCCGGGGGCACGACGTCCGCATGGAGATCCACGGCTTCGCGGACTCCATCGCGGTGGGTCTGGAGGACAGGCTGCCGCTGCGGTCGGTGGAGCCGGGCACGACCTTTCCGGCGGGCACCCCGCACGACTTCTTCATGGACCGGTTCACGGCCGCCTACCGTGCCGAGCTGGCCGTGTTCACCGAGGTCGTGGCCGGTACCCGCCCCTCGCCGTGCACGGTCGCGGACGCCCTGGAGGCGGGCTGGATCGCCGAGGCGTGCACACTGTCGCTGCACGAGCACCGTCCCGTCACCATCGAGGAGGTACGGCGGACATGAGCGAGTCCGGCCGGGAACCCCTGCGCATCGGAATCCTGGGAGCCGCGCGGATCACCGAGCGCTCCCTCGTCGCCCCGGCCCGGGCGGGCGGCCACCGCCTGGTCGCGGTGGCCGCCCGCGACCGCTCCCGCGCGGAGGCGTTCGCCTCGGCCCACGGCGTGGAGCGGACCCTCGGCTCGTACGCCGAACTGCTGGCCGACCCCGAGGTCGACGTGGTCTACAACCCGCTCGCCAACGGTCTGCACGGCCCGTGGAACCTGGCGGCGCCGGCGGCCGGCAAGCACGTCCTGAGCGAGAAGCCGTCGGCGAGCAACGCGACGGAGGCGGAGGAGGTGCGGGAGGCGGCGGCGAGGTCCGGCACGGTCTTCATGGAGGCCTTCCACTATCTGTTCCATCCGGTCACCCGGCGGCTGCACGAACTGCTGGCCTCCGGTGAGCTGGGCGAACTCCGCCGTGTGGAGGCCATGGTGGCGACCCCCGCCCCCGAGGCGGCCGACCCGCGCTGGTCGCTGTCCCTGGCCGGCGGGGCCCTGATGGACCTCGGCTGCTACGGCGTGCACGCGCTGCGCATGCTCGCCCCCTGGGCGGGCGGCGCCCCGCGCCTGCTGTCCGCGCGGGCCGGTGAGCGGGAGGGGGCGCCGGGCGTGGACGAGTGGCTGGACGCCGGCCTGGAGTTCCCGTCCGGCGCGACGGGCGGCGTCCGCTGCCACATGGCGTACGACCGGCTGGAGATGAGCATGCGGGTCGTCGGCAGCCGGGGCGAGGCGACGGCCCCGAACTTCGTGCTCCCGCAGCGGGACGACCGCATCGTCGTCCGCACTCCGGACGGCGAACGCACGGAACACCTCGGCACCCGGTCGTCGTACACGTACCAACTGGAGGCGTTCGCCGCCCGGGTGCGCGAGGGCGTGGCGCTCCCGCTGGACGCGGACGACGCGGTGGCGACGATGCGGCTGATCGACGCGTGCTACGAGGCCGCCGGGCTCGGCCCGCGGCCCCGTACGGCGCTCGGTGGCTGAGGCGCCCCAGGGCACGCACGGATACGGCCGCCCCCCGAGGAGCGGCCGTATCGCGCGGCGTCAGCGGTACAGCGCCGGTTTCTCCACGAGGTCGACCTCCACCCGGCCGCCCTCCTCCAGCGCCCGTACCCCCGCCTCGCAGACGGCCGCCGCGGCGTAGCCGTCCCAGGTGCTGGGGCCGGTGACCTCACCGCGGCGGGTGGCGTCGACCCAGGTCCGGATCTCGTCGTCGTAGGCCTGGGCGAAGCGGTCGGTCCAGTCCTGGGCGATGGCGCCGCCCCAGTGGCCGGCCTCGTCGGTGACCAGGGCGTGGCCTTCGCCG
The DNA here is from genome assembly GCF_001279005.1 of Streptomyces caelestis. Classification (GTDB taxonomy): domain Bacteria; phylum Actinomycetota; class Actinomycetes; order Streptomycetales; family Streptomycetaceae; genus Streptomyces; species Streptomyces heliomycini. Next base: position 65,253 of record NZ_LGCN01000194.1, on the reverse strand, counting down.
ATGCGGGCGGTGCCGCGTTCGCAGACCACCTCGGCCCGCACCTGGTAGCCGAAGCCGCAGTTGACGAAGATCTCCACGTCGGAGAGCGCGCCGCCGTCGGTCTCCAGGACGACGAACTGCGGGTCCCGCAGTCCGTCGGGGGCGCCGGAGGAGGGGGTGGGGCACAGCACCGTCACGGCGGTGATCTCGTGGCCGAGGAGCCAGCGGGTGGCGTCGACCTCGTGGGCGACGGAGTCGCTGATGAGCATCGCACTGGTGAAGAAGGACGGGCCGGCCACGTTGCGGTGGCGGTTGTGCAGCATCAGCGGGCGGCCCAGCCGGCCGGTCTCCAGCAGGGCCTTCAACTCCGCGTACTCGGCGTCGTAGCGGCGCATGAAGCCGACCTGGACCCTGCGGTGGCCGAGGGCCTGTTCGGCTTCCATGACGCGCAGCGCGGAGGCCGCGTCGGGGGTGAGCGGCTTCTCGCACAGGACGGGCAGGTCGTGCTCGAACGCGGCGAGCAGGGCGGCCTCGTGGGCCGGTCCCGGGGAGGCGACGAGTACGGCGTCGACGTCGGCCGCCGCCATCGCGGCGGCCGGGTCGGTGTGGGCGGTGCAGCCGTCGACGCCCGCGGCGACGGCCCGGGCCCGTTCGGCGTCGATGTCCACGACGGCGGTGACCCGCGCGCCGCTGACGACCCGGTCGATACGGCGTACGTGGTCCGCGCCCATGCGGCCGGCGCCGATGACGGCGATGCCGAGCGGTTCGCGCCGGTTCATCTCTCGCCTCCCCTCCGGGTGGTCAGGCGCCGCAGGAGCGGAGGAACCTGCGGGTGCGGACGGCGATCGGCAGCGGCTTGTCCGGCTCGCAGGGGTACATGTCCTGCTCGACGATGGCGAACAGGTCCACGCCCAGTTCCTGCGCGGCCGTGAGCACCGGGCCCAGGTCGGGGACGCCGGCGGGCGGTTCGCACATCACCCCGCGCTGCACGGCCGGCCCGAACGGGACCCCGTTCTCGACGACGTCGGCGAGGATCTCCGGGTCGACCTGCTTGAGGTGGAGGTAGCCGATGCGTTCGCCGTAGGTCTCGATCAGCTTGACGCTGTCGCCGCCGCAGTAGGCGTAGTGGCCGGTGTCCAGGCAGAGGTTGACCAGGCCGGAGTCGGTCGAGTCGAGGAAGCGCTCGACGTGCTCCTCGGTGTCGATGTGGGTGTCGGCGTGCGGGTGGACGACGATGTCCAGGCCGTACGCGTCCTTCACCTCCCGGCCGAGGCGTTCCATGCCCTTGGTGAGGTGGCCCCACTGCTCGGTGGTGAGCTCCGGGGCTTCGAGGATCTCGGCGGTCTTGTCGTCGCGCCAGAAGGACGGGATGACGACGAGGTGCTTGGCGCCCATGTCCCGGGTGAGCGCGGCGACCCGGCCGACCTGCTCCCAGGTGGCGTCCCATGCGGACGGGCCGCGGTGCAGCCCGCAGAAGATGGTGCCGGCGGAGACCTTGAGGTCGCGCTTCTTCACCTCGTCGCGAAGGCGCGCCGGGTCGGTGGGGAGGTAGCCGTAGGGGCCGAGTTCGATCCAGGAGTAGCCGGCCTCGGCGACCTCGTCGAGGAAGCGCTGCCAGGGCACCTGCTGCGGGTCGTCGGGGAACCAGACGCCCCAGGAGTCGGGGGCGGAACCGACCCGGATGCGGTCGAGCGCGACTGCCATGTCAGGACTTTCCTTCCGGAGTTGCGGCCACGGGGGCCTGGAGGTCGCCCTCCTCGGGGAGTTCCTCGGTGTCGACGCCGCCGACCTGCGCCAGCTCGTGCTTGAGGGCGGCCAGTTCGGCGCCCCCGGCCATGTGGTTGGTCAGCTCCTCGAGGCCGACCTCGCCGCGGTCGGCGCTGAGTTCCATGGTGCCCAGGCGCAGCACGCTGAAGTGGTCGCCGACCATGTAGGCGTGGTGCGGGTTGTGGGTGATGAAGATGACGCCCAGGCCGCGGTCGCGGGCCATCGCGATGTACTTCAGGACCACGCCGGACTGCTTGACGCCGAGGGCGGCGGTCGGCTCGTCCAGGATCAGCACCCGCGCGCCGAAGTAGACGGCGCGGGCGATGGCGACGCACTGGCGCTGGCCGCCGGAGAGCGTGCCGATGGGCTGTTCCAGGTCGTCCAGGACGATGCCCATGTTGCGCAGTTCCTCGTCCGCGGTCCGCTTCATCCGGTCGATGTCGAGGCGGCGGACGGGCCAGGGCCCCTTGGTCATCTCGGAGCCGAGGAAGAAGTTCCGCCACACCGGCATCAGGGGGACGACCGCGAGGTCCTGGTAGACGGTGGCGATGCCCTTGTCGAGGGCCTCGCGCGGGGTGGAGAACCGCACGGGCTCGCCGTCGACGAGGAACTCGCCCTCGGTGTGCTGGTGCAGCCCGGAGATGATCTTGATCAGGGTGGACTTGCCGGCGCCGTTGTCGCCGAGGACGCAGGTCACCTTGGAGGGGTGGACGGTGAGGTCGACGCCGTGCAGGGCGCGGATGTTGCCGTAGGACTTGCCGGCGGAGCGGAGCTCGATCAGGGGGCGGTCGCCGTCGGGCGCGGTGTCCTCGCGGACGGAGCCGTGGGCGCCGGTGGTCTTGTCGGTCATTGCGGTCACCTCCGGGTCGCCGTGCGCTGGACCCACAGATTGATGAGGACGGCGCCGAGCAGCATCACGCCGAGGAAGGCCTTGAACCAGTCGGGGTTCCAGCCGGCGTAGACGATGCCCTGCTGCACCATGCCGAACATGAAGGCGCCGAAGACCGGGCCGATCGCGGAGCCGTACCCGCCGGTCAGCAGACAGCCGCCGATGACCGCCGCGGCGATGTAGATGAGCTCCTGGCCCACGCCCTCGCCGGACTGCACGGTGTTGAAGGAGAACAGGTTGTGCATGCCGACGAACCAGGCGCCGAAGCCGACCAGCATGAACAGGGAGATCTTGGTGAAGGTGACGGGGACGCCGACCGCGCGGGCGCTGTCCTTGCTGCCGCCGACGGCGAAGATCCAGTTGCCGTACTTGGTGCGCAGCAGCACCCAGGTGGCGAGGGCGGCGAAGACGAGCCACCACACCACGGTGATCTTCACCTGGACGCCGGCGACGTCGAAGCCGGAGGCGAAGAGCGCCTTGGCCTGGTCGAAGCCGTCCATGTCGCTGATGCTGTCGGTGGCGACGTTGCCGGTGACCAGCTTGGTCACCGCCAGGTTCACGCCCTGCAGGATCAGGAAGGTGCCGAGGGTGACCAGGAAGCTGGGCAGCCCGGTCCTGACCAGCATCCAGCCGTTGAACGCGCCGATCCCCAGGGAGACCGCCAGGGCGACGATCACGCCCATCCACACGTTCAGGGTGAGCTGGTAGCTGAGCATGCTCGCGGTCAGCGCCGAGGTGACGACGGCGACACCGGCCGAGAGGTCGAACTCGCCGCCGATCATCAGCAGGGCCACGGGCAGCGCCATGATCCCGATGACCGACGACTGGTACAGGATGTTCGCCATGGCACTGCCGTCCCGCACCGGCGGCGCGGCGAACAGGAAGAACACCACGACGGCCACGGCGCCGAGGAACACGCCGACCTCGGGCCGGGCGAGCAGACGCAGCGCCGGCGGGCGCCGCACGGTGCGGCCGTCGCCCTGTTTCGGGCCGGGGGCCGGCGGTGGGGTCACCGCCGGCTCAGCCTGTCGGGCCATGCTCATCACCGAGTGCCCTTCGCGGCGTACTCGGAGACCGCGTCGACGTTGGACTCGTCGACGAACGCCGGGCCGGTCAGCACCGGCTGCTCACCGCCGCCGCTGTAGTTGCCGTTGTTCTTGTAGAGCCACAGGCCGTCGACGGCGAGGTAGCCCTGCAGGTAGGGCTGCTGGTCCACGGCGAACTGGATGTCGCCGGCCTCGATCGCCTTGGTCAGCTCCTTGTTGAGGTCGAAGGTGGCGACCTTCGCCTTGCTGCCCGCGTCGCCCACCGACTGCACCGCGGTCGGCGCGAAGGGCGCGCCGAGGGTGACGACGTAGTCGATGGAGGAGTCCTGCTTCAGCTTCGCGGTGATCGTCGACTTCACCGACGGCATGTCGGTGCCGTTGACGTTGAGGATCTGGGTCTCGCCCTCGAAGGTCTCCTTCACCCCGTCGCACCGCTGGGTCAGGCCGACGTTGCCCTGCTCGTGGACGACGCAGACGGCGTTCTTCGCGCCGACCTCGTTCAGCTTCTTGCCGAACGCCTCGCCCGCCACGGACTCGTCCTGGCCGAAGAACTCCAGCAGGTCGAGGTCCTTCCAGTCGCTCAGCCCGGAGTTGAGGCCGACGACGGGGATGCCGGCCGCGTTCGCCTTGGCTATGGCCTCCTTGAGCGCGTCCGGCTTGGCGAGGGTGAGCGCGATGCCGTCGACCTTCTGGTCGATCGCGTTCTGCACCAGGGTGGCCTGGTTGCCGGCGTTCGGGTCGGAGGAGTAGACGAGGTCGATGTTGTCCTTGGCCGCGGCGGCCTCGGCGCCCTTGCGCACGATGTCCCAGAAGGTGTCGCCGGGCGCCTGATGGGTGACCAGGGCGACCTTCATGCGGGGGGTGTTCGCCTTGCCCGCGGAGGCGTCCGCTCCGCCCTCCTCGGACTCCTTGCCGCCGGAACCGCTGGAGCAGCCGGCGAGGGTCAGGGCGGCTGCCGCCGCGACCGCGACGAACGGCGCGATTCTGCGGGAGCGGGTGTGCGAAGAGCGGTCCATCTGTCCTGCACCTCACTGTGCTACGCGGGGAAAGGGCGGGAGTCCGAGGATCCGGTGCCTCGGAAGTCCGGGGTGTGCCATGGAACACGGCGGTCATGCTGGGACGCGATCCAATCCCCAGAACCGTCCGCTGTCAATACTTTGTTAAGACATCATTTCACTAACTAGTCCGAATGTAAGTACAAACTATTGACATCGCCGCCCTCCGAGACCTACACCTGTGAGGCGGCAGGTCCCTGGAATCCACGCCCCCACCGTGGCAGGGCGCCCCTGGACCCGCATCCCCAGCAGTTCGAGGAGCGTCGCTCAATGGCCGTCCCACCACAGTATTTCGACCTGATCACCACGGGTCGCACCGGGGTCGATCTTTATCCACTGGAGACCGGCGTTCCGTTGGCGCGCGTGGAGACGTTCGGGAAATTCCCGGGCGGATCGGCCGCGAATGTCGCGGGGGCCACCGCCCGGACGGGCCGTTCCGCGGCGGTCGTCACCCGCACCGGCGAGGACCCTTTCGACGCCTTTCCGCACGGGGCGCCGAAGGATTTCGGCGTGGACGACCGCCGGGTCGCACCGGTCCCCGCGCGCCCCACCCCGCTCACGTGCTGCGGGATCTTCCCGCAGCACGACTTCCCGCCGTACTCCTCCCGCCGCCCCAAGGCCCCCGACCTGGAGATCCGTGCCGACGAGCCGGACCCGACCGCCGTACGCGCGGCCGGGACCTCCTGGACCACCGGCACCGGCACGAGCGAGGAACCCGGCCGCTCGGCCGCCCTCGCCGCGCCGGAGGCCCACGGCCGCCGCACCACCACCGTCCTCGCCCCGGACCGGCGCCCGGTGTTCCGGCGGGACCCGGGCCAGGCCCGCCCGTACCACCGCGAGGCGCTGCGGCACGCCGCGGTCGCCGTCGGCGACCTCGACGCGTGCGAGGCCGCCACCGGGGGGCGCGGGCCCGGGGCCCGCGCCGAGGCACCGCCGGCGGCCGGGGCGGAACCGGCCGTGGCCGCGCAGGGACCGAAGGGCGTGCTCGCCGTGCACCGCGACGGCACCCGGGCCGAGGCGCCCCCGGCACCGGTCGAGGTGGTCCACGGCCTCGGCGCGGGCGACGCCTTCGGCGGCTCGCCCCGCCACGGTCCGCTCTCCGGCCGGGACCTGGAGCCGGCCATGCGCCACGCCGACGCCGCGGGAGCCGTCGTCGCCTCCCGCCCCGCCTGTTCGTCCGCCACGCCGACCGAGCCGGAGGTCGCGGACCTCCTCGCGCGGGCCGCCTCGCCGGACGCGGCGGGCCTGCCGAGCCAGTCCTGAACGGAGCCCTTCCTTGAACCTCAGCATCCCCGACCTCACCACGGTCCGGGCCCGCAACCCGGAGGCCGTCGCCGAGGCCGCCGCCCGCCGGGCACGGCGCCCGCTGATCGGCGACAGCGGCCGGCTGATGATCGTGGCCGCCGACCATCCCGCCCGGGGCGCGCTCGGCATCGGCGACCGCCGACTGGCCATGGCGAACCGCGCCGACCTGCTGGAACGTCTCTGCACCGCGCTGTCCCGGCCGGGCGTCGACGGGGTGCTGGCCACCGCCGACATCCTGGAGGACCTGCTGCTCCTCGGGGTGCTGGAGGACAAGGTCGTCATGGGCTCGATGAACCGGGGCGGTCTGGCCGGCGCCTCCTTCGAGATGGACGACCGCTTCACCGGCCACCGCGCGCAGGACATCGCCCGGCTGGGCTTCGACGCGGGCAAACTGCTGGTCCGCATCGACTACGACGACCCGGGCTCGCTGGCCACCCTGGAGTCCGCCGCCCGCGCCGTGGACGCCATGGCCGAACGCCGGCTGCCGGTGTTCGTGGAGCCGTTCATCTCGCGCCGGGACGGGGACGGCCGGGTCCGCAACGACCTGTCCGCCGAGGCGGTCACCCGCTCCATCGCCATCGCCTCCGGCCTGGGCGGCACCTCCGCCTACACCTGGCTGAAGCTCCCGGTCACCGACGACGTCGACGCCATGCCGGAGGTGCTGGAGGCCTCCACGCTGCCCGTCGTCCTGCTCGGCGGCGAGGTCGGCGACCAGGAGGCGGCCTACGAACGGTGGGGCAAGGCGCTGCGGCTGCCCACCGTGATGGGGATGGTCGTCGGCCGCTCGCTGCTCTACCCGGCCGAGGGCAGTGTGGAGACGGCGGTCGACACGGCCGTCGGCCTGTTGTGAGGAACCCGTTCGAAGACGGAGGCACGGCATGACACATCACCTTCCCGCGGGCGAGGCCCCCGCCGGCCCCTACGCCGTCGACGTGAGCCCGAAGACCGCCGGCTGGGGGTACTCCAGCCTGCGCGTCCTTCAGCTGCCGCCCGGTGGCTCGCACACCTTCGACACCGGTGACAGCGAGTGGATCGTGCTGCCGCTGAGCGGCGGCTGCACGGTCGCCGCCGACGACGACTTCGGCCATGACACCTTCGAACTCACCGGCCGCGCCAGTGTGTTCGACGGCGTCACCGACTTCGCCTACGTCCCGCGCGACGCCCGCGCGACCGTCGCCTCGACGGATGGCGGACGGTTCGCGCTCACCGGCGCCCGCTGCACCCGCCGACTGCCCGCCCGTTACGGACCGGCCTCCGACGTGCCCGTGGAGCTGCGCGGCACCGGGAACTGCTCACGGCAGGTCAACAACTTCGGCGCGGCAGGCGTGTTCGAGTGCGACAAGCTCATCGCGGTCGAGGTGCTCACCCCGGGCGGCAACTGGTCGTCCTTCCCGCCGCACAAGCACGACGAGCACCGGCCCGGCGAGGAGTCCGTGCTGGAGGAGATCTACTACTTCGAGTTCGCCGGCCACGACGGCACCCCCGGCCTCGGCTACCAGCGGGTCTCCCCGTCCGGTCCGGGCCGCGGGACGGACGTGCTGGCCGAGGTGCGCGACGGCGACGTCGTCCTCATCCCGGACGGCTGGCACGGCCCGTCCATGGCCGTGCCCGGCCACCACATGTACTACCTCAACGTCATGGCGGGGCCCGAGGCCGAACGCGCCTGGCTGATCTGCGACCACCCCGACCACGCCTGGGTCCGCGACACCTGGCCGGACCAGGCCGTCGACCCCCGACTCCCCCTCTACACCGCACCGGAGAGGTCCGTATGAGCGCCGCCACCCGCCGACTGACGACCGCCCAGGCGCTGGTGCGGTTCCTGTCCGCCCAGTACACCGAACGCGACGGCGTGCGCCGCCGGCTCATCGCGGGCACCTGGGGCATCTTCGGCCACGGCAACGTGGCCGGGATCGGGCAGGCGCTCGTCGAGTACGCCGAGGTCATGCCGTACCACCAGGGCCGCAACGAGCAGGCGATGGTGCACGCCGCCGTCGGGTACGCCCGTCAGCTGAACCGGCTGTCGGCGCAGGCGGTGACGACCTCCATCGGCCCCGGCGCCACGAACCTCGTCACCGGCGCCGCCCTCGCCACCGTCAACCGGCTGCCGGTGCTCCTGCTGCCCGGCGACTACTTCGCCTCGCGCGTCGCCGACCCGCTGCTCCAGCAGCTGGAGCACCCGGCCGAGGCCGACGTGTCGGTCAACGACACCCTCCGTCCGGTGTCGCGGTACTTCGACCGGATCACCCGCCCGGAGGCCCTGATCCCCTCCGCCCTGAACGCCGTGCGGGTGCTCGCCGACCCGGCCGAGACCGGCGCGGTGACGCTGGCCCTCCCCCAGGACGTGCAGGCGGAGGCGTACGACTGGCCGGAGGAGTTCTTCGCCGAGCGCGTCTGGTCCGTCCGCCGTCCCGCCCCGGACCCGGTGGAGCTGGCGGCGGCCGCGCAGGCCGTACGGGCGGCGCGGCGGCCGCTGGTCGTCGCGGGCGGCGGCGTCCACCACAGCGAGGCCGAGGAGGCGCTGAAGGCGTTCGTGGACGCCACCGGCGTCCCGGTCGCCTCCACCCAGGCCGGCAAGGGGTCCCTGCGCCACGACCACCCGGCCGACCTCGGCGGCATCGGCCACACCGGCACGGCGGTGAGCGACGGACTCGCCCGCACCGCCGACCTGGTGATCGGCGTCGGCACCCGCTACACCGACTTCACCACCGCCTCCGGCACCCTCTTCCAGAACCCGGACGTGCGCTTCCTCAACGTCAACATCACCGGCTTCGACGCGCACAAGCTGGCGGCGCGCACCCTGGTGTGCGACGCGCGCACGGGTCTGGAGCAGCTGGCCGGGGCGCTCGCCGGCCATCGCGTGGAGCCGTCGTACGAGGCGGAGTACCGGGCCGGCAAGGAGCGCTGGGAGCGGGTCGTCCTGGCCGCCTACCGGGCCGACGACGACACGGCCGTGCCGACGCAGACGCAGGTGCTCGGCGCGCTCGACGCGGTCGTCGGCGACGCGGACGTGGTGATCAACGCGGCCGGTTCGCTCCCCGGCGACCTGCACAAGCTGTGGCGTTCGCGCAGCCCCCGCCAGTACCACCTGGAGTACGGCTACTCCTGCATGGGCTACGAGATCCCGGCCGCGCTCGGCGTGCAGCAGGCCGCGCCCGGCACCCCGGTGTGGGCGCTGGTCGGCGACGGCACCTATCTGATGAACCCGACGGAGATCGTCACCGCCGTCCAGGAGAACCTCCCCGTCAAGCTGGTCCTGGTGCAGAACCACGGGTACGCCTCCATCGGCGGCCTGTCGGAGTCGGTGGGCGCCGAACGCTTCGGCACCGCCTACCGCCACCGGGCCGCCGACGGCTCCTTCACCGGCGCCCCGCTGCCCGTGGACCTCGCCGCGAACGCGGCCAGCCTCGGCATGGAGGTGCTGCGCGCCAAGACCGTGCGGGAGCTGCGGAACGCGCTGGCCGAGGCGCGCGCCTGTGACCGCCCGACGTGCGTGTACGTCGAGACCGACCCCGCCCCCACCGCTCCCCCGGCCGAGGCCTGGTGGGACGTGCCGGTGGCCGAGGTGTCCGCCCGCGAGGCCGCCGCCCGGGCCCGCGCACGGTACGACTCCGAGGTCGCCGGCCGCCGCCGGCACCTGTGAACCCGCCCGCGCCGCTACAGGAAGGTACGTCCATGGCGAAGACCGGTGACCCCGCACGTGCCGCGACCGGACCCGCGCTCAGCACCCTGGACTTCGCTCTGGACCGGGGCAGTCCGGTGCCGCTGTACCACCAGCTCGCACAGCAGCTGGAGGCGGCGATCGAGCAGGGCGCCCTCGCCCCCGGCAACCTGCTGGGCAACGAGGTCGACCTGTCCGTGCGGCTCGGCCTGTCCCGCCCCACCGTCCGCCAGGCCATCCAGTCCCTCGTCGACAAGGGGCTCCTGGTCCGGCGGCGCGGGGTGGGCACACAGGTGGTGCACAGCAAGGTCAGGCGCCCCCTGGAGCTGAGCAGTCTCTACGACGACCTGGAGGCGGCCGGGCAGGAACCGACCACGCAGGTGGTCCGCAACGAGACGGTCCCCGCGCCCCCGGGCGTGGCGGCCGCCCTGCACCTGGCCGAGGGCGGCGAGGTGGTCCTGCTGGAACGCCTGCGCCGCACCCACGGCCGGCCGGTCGCCCTGCTGTGCAACTACCTCCCGCCGGGCCTGCTCGGCCTCGACGGCGCCCGCCTGGAGTCGACCGGCCTGTACCGGATGATGCGCTCGGCCGGCATCACCCTGCACAGCGCCCGCCAGACCGTCGGCGCCCGCGCGGCCACCGCTGCGGAGGCCGGCCGGCTGGACGAGAAGGAGGGCGCCGCCCTGCTCACCATGCAGCGCACGGCCTACGACGACACCGGCCGGCCGGTGGAGTACGGCACCCACGTCTACCGTGCGTCCCACTACTCGTTCGACTTCCAGCTGCTGGTCAGACCGTGAGGCGGGGGCCGTTCAGCGGGCCGCGTCCAGCCGGGCCCGCTGCTCCGCCGGCAGTTCCGGGTCCACCGCGGCCAGGTCCTCCTCCCCCTGCGCGAGTGACGACACTCCGGCCGGCGGGAGGACCGGCAGCTCGTGGCCGATCTGCCGGGCCGGCACGGTCCGGCCCGGCGTCGCCCCGGTCTCCCGGGCGACCTCGTGCAGCACGGCGAGGCGAGCGGGGGTGCCCGGGTGGCCGTAGTCGGCGGGCAGGCGTTCGGGGCGGGCGCAGGCGCCCTCGAGCAGCGGCGGCAGGCGACCGGGGTCAGGGCGGGCTCGGCCCGCAGGCAGCCGGCCGGTTCCGCGCCCGCGTGACCGAGGCCGCCGTCGGGGAAGAGGTCGTCGGGGAGGTCGGTGCGGGGGCGCAGACAGCTGTGTGATCCCTCCCGTTTCCGTACCCCGTCGTCGGGGCACGGACCGGGAGTCCTCCGCTCGGAGAGCGCTGCAAGTCAAGCGCGTTGGCGGCACGTCGAGGCGGAACGGAAACCGATCCTCCTCGCGATTCGTCCTGGACGACGAGTCGAGCGGACGGGAAACCAGGTGGAGCGAGCAGTGGCGGCGACCCGAGGGACGTGGGGCCGGTGGGCGTGGGAACGGGGGCGGGTACCCGCCGCTCTCGCGGTGCTGACGGCAGGGCTGCTGGCGTTCCACCGGGTGGTGCCCAACTCCACGGGCCGGGTGGGCAGTCTGCTGGAGACGTTCCTGCCGTGGCTCGGCCTGGTGATCGTCGTGCTGTTCGGCTGGGCCCTGCTGCGCCGTTCGGCCACCGCGCTGGTGGCGCTGCTCCTGCCGACGGCGGCCTGGACCCACCTCTTCGGCGGACTGCTCCTGCCCGTCGGGGAGTCCGGTCCGCACGACCTGATCGTGGTGCAGCACAACGTCAGCGACGAGAACACCGATCCGGCCGGCACGGCCCGCGCGCTGGCCGACGCCGGGCCCGATCTCATCGCGCTGCAGGAGCTGGTGCCCCCGGCACTCGCCGTGTACGAGAGGACGCTCGCCGCGGACTACCCGTACCGCGCGGTCCGGGGCACCGTCGGGCTGTGGTCGAGGCATCCGCTCTCCGGCGCCCGTCGCCTGGACATCAAACCGGTGGGCGTCGCGGATCCCTGGAGTCGCGGCCTGCGGGCCGCGGTCCACACGCCGCACGGCGAGATCGCGGCGTACGTCGCGCACCTGCCCTCGGTTCGTGTGGGGGTGAGCGGGCTCGCGTCCTCCCGGCGCGACGAGAGCGCCGGTCTGCTGGGCGAGGCCCTCGCCGCCGAGCCGCTGAAGACGGTGATCCTGCTGGGCGACCTCAACGGCACGGCCGACGACCGCGGGCTGGCCCCGCTCACCTCACGGATGAACGTGGCGCAGCGGGGCTTCGCCCTCAGTTTCCCCGCCGCCCTCCCCCTGGCCCGGATCGATCAGGTCATGGCCCGCTCGGCGACCGTCGCCCACCTCCGCACCCTGCCCGCCACCGGCAGCGACCACCTGCCGGTCGCGGCGCGGGTCACACCGCGCTGAGAGGGGACCGGAGCTCCTCACGGGACACGCCGCCTCGGACGACCGCCCGTGCCGACCGGCTCCGCCGTGTTCCGCCCGCACATGGGTGGCCGGGCCGGCGGCGGACCCCGGTCAGGGCCAAGACGCCGGCCGGGCGGCCGTTCCACGTCTCGTATACGACCGAGGGTTCCCGGCTGCCGCCAAGGACGCGAGACCGGCGGCCGCGCCGCGGCGGACCCCCGCCGGATCGCCCGAGCCGTCGAGCGCGAGCCGAAGCGGACCCCGTACCGGCCCGACGTGGTCGACGGCCGTCCCGTCGGCGCCGGTCCGGCTCCGGACGATCGGCCGACGTCACGTGTTCGGGTTCACGGGCCACCGGGGCGCCCCGGCCGGCGGGACGTCCGGCGGTTCGTCGCCGGCCGTCGTCCCGGCGCCGACCGTCTCGGCCTGCGGGAACCCCCGACAACGGCATTTCGGCCACTCTTCGGCCCTCCCGTCCGATTCGGACGTCTTGCCGGGACGCCGACCGGGTATTGCTGCTTAGCATGGCCGTAACACGCGCGCCTCCAGCACCTGGTTCACCGCGGCCGTGCCCAGCCCCGGCGGACGGGATGTGTGGCGGAGGCTCGCGGAGCGGGAAACGGGGGAGCAGGGGTGGGACATTCGCTCGCGGAGTCGTGGCGCGTACGGATCCTGGACGCGCGGGGGACACCGGCCGGCGCGGGGGTGCTCGTGACCGGCGGCAGGGTGGTGACCTGCGCGCACGTCGTGGAGGGGGCGCTCGGTGCCGATGCCGGGGACCCTCGGGAGGCGGAACTCACGGTGGACTTCCCCGGCTCCCTCGCGCCCGGCGCCGGGCCGGTGCGCGCCGGGGTCGCGCCCCGGGGCTGGGCCCCGCCGGACGAGGAGCGGGCCGACGTCGCGGTGCTCGACCTGTACGGGGACGCCCCGGTCGACTGCCGGCCCGCCGGGCTGCGGCCGTGCGGCCCCGCCCGCGACCGGATCGTCCGGGCCTTCGGGCAGGTCGCCGGCGCGCCCGCCGGACTGTGGCTGCGGGCACGGCTGGTGGGATCGGGCGGGCTGAGCCCCGAGTGGATGCAGCTCGAGGCGGCGAGCGAGGCCGGTGACCGGTTGCGGCAGGGCTACAGCGGAGCGGGAGTCGTCGACGCATCCGGGCACGTGATCGGCCTGGTGGTCGCGGAGGACACCCGCGCGGAGCGCCGTACCGGCTGGCTCATCCCGGTCGAGGTCGTCGTACGGTACTGCCCCGATCTCGCGGACGCGGTGACCGGCCCCGCCGCCGGAGCGGACGGGGCCCCGGGCGCCGACGGGCCCCACCCGTACCGGCCGTACGGCGACCCCGGCCTGGAAGACGTCCTTCCGCCGCCCTGGCCGGCCGGCGCCGAGCGGGATCTCGCCCGGGTGCTCGTGAAGGTGCGGAGCTTCGCCGATCCGCACCGCCGCGAGCGGGTGCTGCGGGACGCCGGGGACCACATCGCCTTCCACGTCGAGCGCACCGGGGTCCTGATCAACGACGCCCGGGCGGTGCTCGGGCTCTGTCTGGAGTACGAGGACGGCATCGACCGGTTCGCGGCGGCGTTGCGCTGGTACGAGCCGGACTCGCTGCCGATGCGGGAGTTCGACCGCGAGGTCGCCCGGCTGCGTGCGCGGAGGTCCGACGGTGGAGCCGCCCGATGAGCGGCTCCCGCGATCCGTACTGGGCGCTGGCCAACGAGATGGCCCGGCTCCAGCGCTCGTCCGCGGACACCGCCTCGGCCCGGCGGGCGGCGCTTCGACGGGTCGCGTCGGAATGCGGGGCGGCACCGCGCTCGCCCGAGAGCAACACCGTGGAGGCGCTCGCCCTGGAGCTGGCCTACTGCGCCGACCATCCGGGCGGGCTGTCCGTCTATCTGGAGGAGTTCTCCCGCGGCCACCAGAAGACGACCAGCTGGCAGGCGGTGGAGCGGCTGCAACGGCAGCTCTTCCCCCCGGAGCTCCTGGAGCGGCACCACCGCCTGACCCTGTGCGAACTCCTGGAGTCCTGCGAGCAGGCGTCCCGGTTGCGCCCCCTCGCCCTGCGCGTCCTGCACGAGACCGGCGCCGGCCCCGTCTCCCCGGCGGACTGGGGGTCCGGCCGGGGACACGACGAACGGCACGACGAGGTCTCGGCTCTGCTGGCGGTCTTCGAGGACCTGCCGTACGGCTGGGAGAACGAGCCGCACCCCCTGCTCGTCTTCGTCGAGACCGTCGCCGTCCTGGAGGACACCCCGCTCCGGGCCCGGCTGCACGCCTGGAGCGGGCGGGTCGCCCCCCGTCTGGGCTGCCGCAGTCCGCTGCGGCTGACCCGGCTGCGCGACGAGGTGGCCGCCCGGGCCGGCCGGCCGCTCTCCCCGTACCGGCTCCTCGTGGAGATCACCGCGCGCACGCCCGTGCCCGACCTCTACACCGTGCGGTCCTGGGTGGTGCCGCCCGGCCCGGACGGGGCACGGCCGTACGGCGAGCCGGCGCAGCTGTCCTCACGGGCCGCGATGGAGGACGAGGTCGCGGGCCGCTATCTGTCCTGCGTGCAGGAGCTCGGAGAGCTGAGCGCGGGAATGGTCGTCGAGTTCCTGCTGCCGAGGCCGCTTCTGTGGCTGCCGGTGGACCAGATCACGGTCCGGCCGCCGGACTCGGTGGCCCGTCCGATCGGCGCCGACCACACGGTCCTGGTCCGCAGCCGGGACCGGTGGGCGAAGCCGCACTGGCGTCCGCGGCTCCACGCCCGGTCCGACCTCCTCACCATCGCCCCGGAGACCGCCTTCGAGTCGGCCGCCGTGCGCGTGGTGCCGTACGGCGAGCGGCTGCGGCCGGTCGAGCTGCTCCGGCAGCTGCGTCACGACCGCGAGCAGCTGGGCTGGCTGTTCCTCGAACCTCCTCCGTACACCGGTGGTTTGGAGGGGGACGCGGTCAACGTGCTGCTGGAGATGGGGATGCCGGTGATCGTGGCGGTGCGCGAGGTGGGCGGCCATCCGGAGGCGGAACGAAAAACACGGAAAGTACTGGCCGGCAGGCTCATGGAACTGCCCGAGCGGGTAAGGATGCTGAGGGGGGAAGTGGGGCCGGACGCGGAGGCCTTCTCCGTTCTGGACCTGCATCGGCACATCAGCCTAGTGTGGGACGGTCGTGACGGACTGGAGGGGGCGGACTCCGCACTGGGGCATCCGTCGACCGGGGGTGGCTTGCCATGAGCGGGACCGTGCACCGTGTGAAGGGCGGCGCGAACGGTGCGGACGGGACCGACGGATCCTCCGTCCCCGGCTGGTGGGTCTTCCGGGACACCGGTGAACACCGCTCACCGCGGGACGAGGTGCTGCCGAAGCTTCCCCCGCCGCCGGCCTGGCGCCGTTTCCGGCCGGAGTCCGAACGCGGTCCGCTGGACGTGCCGCTGCCCGCCGACGACCGGCACACCCGGCGCCGGCTCGGCAGGCGGCGCGGCGGCACACTGGACCCGAAGGTGCTGCACGTCGTCAACGCCGCGATCCATCTGCGCCGCCCTCTGCTCGTCACGGGCGCGCCGGGCACCGGGAAGTCCTCCCTCGCCCACCAGATCGCCTCCGAGCTGGGGCTGGGCAGGGTGCTGTGGTGGCCGGTGGTGAGCCGCACCACGCTCCGCGACGGTCTGTACGACTACGACGCCATCGGCCGGGTCCAGGACGCCCCGCAGCCGGGGCACCGCTCCCCCGCCGAGAAGGGCCCGCTGCCCGGCATCGGCCGCTACCTCACGCTCGGACCGCTGGGGACGGCCCTGCTGCCGTGGCGGCGGCCCCGGGTGCTCCTCGTCGACGAGCTGGACAAGAGCGACGTGGACCTCCCCAACGACCTGCTGCACATCTTCGAGGAGGGCGAATACCACGTCCCCGAGCTGGAGCGGCTCGCCCAGTCGCGGCGCCAGGTGGAGGTGGCCACCGCCGACCACGACCACCGGGTCACCGTGACGGCGGGCCGGGTGCGCTGCGCCGAGTTCCCCATCGTGGTGATCACCAGCAACGGGGAGCGCGACTTCCCACCCGCCTTTCGCCGCAGGTGTCTGGAGGTCCGGATGCCCGCACCGGACGGGCAGCGGCTCGCCGCGATGGTCGCCTCCCACTTCGGCGGGGCGCTCGACGAACGGACGCGTGAGCTGGTGCGGGAGTTCGTGGAGCAGCGTGGCGACAGCGCCGACCTCGCCATCGACCAGCTGCTCAACACCGTGCACATGCTCACCAACGGCGCCGCCGAGGCGGACGACGCCTCCTGGCTGCAACTGCGCGACGCCCTCTGGCGGAACCTGTCCTCGGACACCTCACCATGACCGGACCCGAGGGCTCCGCAGGGCCCACGGCCCGGGAATGGGCGGAGGCGATCTGGCTCGCGGAGGTGATCGGGCAGCGGGAGGGGCCGCCGGGCCCCGCCCGGGCCGCGGACGACCGGGACACGGACGACCGGGACACGGGCGACCGGGGCGCCGACGGCCACGAGACCGGCGCGGTCCCCGGCAGTCCTTCCGATGTCCCTCCCACGCCGGAGGACACGTCCGAAGCGGCGGACGGCGGCGCGGGAACGGGAACGGACCCCGGGACGGGCCCCGGGGGCGGAACGGCGACGGCGACGGCGCACGGTCCCCCGGGCGCCGGCGCCACCGGCCCGGCCGTCCCCGACGGCCCGCTGCCCGCCCTCCCCCGGATCTCCCACACGCTCTCCACCGGCCGGGGGTCCGTCACCGGTGAGGAGTTACCCGGCGCGCTCCGCGACGCCCGGGGCCTGGCCCGGGCCCTGCGGCCGCTCAATCGCCGGCTGCCGGGCGGCGCCCGACGACGGGTGCTGGACGAGGAGGCGACCGCGGTACGGGCGGCCGAGACCGGCCAATGGCACCCGGTGCTCACCCGGCCACCCGACCGCTGGTTCGAAGTGGCCCTCGTCGTGGAGCGCAGCGTGTCCATGACGGTATGGCAGCCGGTGGCCCACGCGTTCGCCGAACTGCTGCGCAGACAGGGCGCGTTCGCCGACGTACGACTCTGGTCGCTGGACACCCGGGACGGCAAGCACGCGGTGCTGCGCTCGGCCGACGGGGGGCTTCGGCACAGCCCCGCCGAACTGTTCCATCCGGACGGGCGCCGGATCGTCCTGGTGATGAGCGACTGCGTGGGCGACGCCTGGGCGGGCGGGGCCGCGCCCCGGCTGCTGCACACCTGGGGCAGACGCGCGCCCGTCGCGGTGCTGCAGCCGCTTCCGACCCATCTGTGGGACCTCTGCGACGGCGTGCCGATGGACCTGCGGGTGCGGGCCTCCGCGCCGGGACTCCCCAACTCCCATCTCGAACTGCTGCGGTACGGCCGGTGGGAGCGCCCCCGCGACAGCGGCCCGGCCGATCCGCTGCCCGTCCCCGTACCCGTGCTGGAACTGGAACCCGGCTGGTTCGCGGGCTGGGCCCGGATGGTGACCGGGGGCGCTCTGCCGTGGGCCGAGACGACCTCGCTGCTGGTGGACGAGCAAGGGCTCACGCCGCACTGTCTGCCTCCGTTCACCTGGGAGGAGCGGCGCAGTCCGGTGCCGCCGGACCTGGCGGTGCGGCGGTTCCTGCAGCACGCCTCCCCGGCCGCGCGGCGGCTGGCGGCCCGGCTCGCGATGGTGCCGCTGCGGCCCGAGGCGGTGGAGGCGGTGCGGCGGGGTCCGGTGGCGGCCGGCGGACCGCTGCCGTTCGCGGAGATCCTGCTGGGCGGACTGCTCACGTTGCGCACCACGGCCGCCCTGGGGCGGACCGGCGAGGAGCACATGTTCGAGTTCCTGGACGGGGTGCGTTCCCGGCTGCTGCGCGGGCTGGGCCGCACCGAGCTGCTGCGCGCGCTCCAGGAGACCTCCGCGCTGGCCGGACGTGCGGTCGGGGCCCGGCCGGACCTGTTGCGCACCGTGATCGGCAGCCGGGAGAAGCCCGACGCGGACACCCTCACCGATATGGACCGCGAGCTCCTCGACGCCGCGGGACCCGCGCTCAGGGCGCTCGGTCCACCCTATGGTGCGGTTTGGGACCCGGTCCGGGGGGCGACTCCGTTCGGTCCGGTCACCACCGGGGAAGAGGTGACGGCGGAGGAGGACCCGGCACCGGCCCCGGCGGGGGGAGCTCCGGCGGCCGTCGCCTCGCGGACCGGCGGGCCCGCGGACGGCGGGACGGGTGGAGAAGGAGACGGCGCTCCCCCCGGAAGCGGGGCAGGAACCGGAACCGACCCCGGCTCCCCTCAGGACAACGGCACAACGCCCCCGAACGCAAAGGACACCACCACCATGGAACCTCCAGCGGCGGGAGGCACCGCACCGGGTGTCACGCCCTCCGGCCCCGGCGACGCCGGCCCCAAGGGGCCGGCCCCTTCC
Source organism: Streptomyces caelestis (assembly GCF_001279005.1). Lineage (GTDB taxonomy): Bacteria > Actinomycetota > Actinomycetes > Streptomycetales > Streptomycetaceae > Streptomyces > Streptomyces heliomycini. The sequence continues at coordinate 46,846 of NZ_LGCN01000194.1, read as the reverse complement.
GGCCAGTCCCGCTCACCCCGTTCCGTCCCCCTGCCCAATCCGCACTTCGCCGGGCGCGAGAGTGAACTGGCAGAGCTGCACCGGAAGTTGGGAGTGAGTACACGGGCCGCCGTCCTGCCGCACGCACTGCACGGCCTCGGGGGGGTCGGCAAGACGCAGCTCGCCCTGAAGTACGTCCAGCTGCACCGGCACGAGTACGACCGGGTGTGGTGGATCGACGCCGAGCAGCCCGCGGTGATCCGCGCCCAGCTGACCATGCTGGCACCGGAACTCGGCCTGGTGCCGGACCCGCAGAGCGACACGGTGGCGCGTGTGCTGGCAGCGCTGGCCTCGGGCACGCCGCACAGCCGCTGGCTGCTGGTGTTCGACAACGCGGGGCAGCCCAACGAGGTCATCCCCTACCTGCCGTCGCTGATCGGCGACTCCGAGGGGGCCGGACGCATCCTCATCACCTCGCGCCACGCCGGCTGGTCGGACCGGGTGCTCACGACCAAGGTGGACGTGTTCACCCGCGCCGAGAGCCTGGACTTCCTGCGGGCGCGCGCCCCCTGGGCCGGTCCGGAGCAGGCGGACCAGCTGGCCGAACTCCTCGGCGATCTGCCGCTCGCCCTGGAGCAGTGCGCGGCGCTGCAGCGGCAGACCGGCATCGCGGTACCGGACTTCCTGACGATGATCGAGCGGCGCCGGGCCGAGGTGCTGGCCGAGGGGGTCGACTCGATCACCCTGCCGGTGGCCGTGGTGTGGCGGGCCTCCATGGAGACGCTGGCCGCGCAGACGCCGGGCGCGCTCGAACTCCTGCGGCTGCTGGCCTTCTTCGGGTCCGAGCCGGTGGCGCTGGACTTCCTGCACGACGCCAGGATGCTGCCGTTGCCCCCGACGCTCATGCGGCTCGCCCGCGACCCCCTGTCCCGGGGCCGCGCCATCCGGGCGATCAACCAGTTCTCGCTGCTCACCGTCGACAACGTGGCCGGGACGGTGCAGATGCACCGACTGGTGCGAGCGGTCCTCCAGGACGAACTGTCCGCCCAGGAGCAGAGCGAGACGCGGCACCTGGTGCACCAGGTCATCGCCGCGCACGACCCGGGCGACACCCAGCGGCCCGAGCACTGGCAGAACTACGCCGACATCCTTCCGCACCTGGAGCCGACGAAACTGCCCCGCTGCGAGGACCGGCACATCCGGGACACCGCGATCAACATGATCTCCTACCTGCTGGCGCGGGGCGTGCTGCGGGGAGCGGCGCAGCTCGGCGAGCGGATCAGCACGGACTGGCAGTCGTTCCTGGGCGCGGACGACCTCCAGACCCTGTGGGCGATGCGGCACTGGGCGAGCGCGCACTGGCAGCTGGCCGAGTTCGCCCTCTCGCGGCCGCTGAGCGAGGAGGTGCTGCGCCGGCTTCGGGAGACGGTGGGCGACGACCACGAGTACACGCTCACGGCCGCCGGAGTACTCGCCGCCGACCTGCGGACGGCGGGCCGGTTCGCGGACGCCCTGGAGCTGGACGAGGACGCGTACCGGCGCAGCGTGAACGTCTACGGGGCGGAGGACCCGTTCACCCTGCGGGCCGGGCACAACTACGGGGTGAGCCTGCGCGTCAACGGGCGTTACGGGGAGGCCCTGGACCTCGACCGGCGCGTCCACCACGACCTCCGCACGGTCCTCGGCGCCACCGCGCTCTCCACCCTCTTCTCCGTCAACAACGTGGCCCGCGACATGCGCGAGTGCGGCGAGTACGCGGCGGCTCTGGAACTCCAGGAGCAGACGCTCGCGCAGTACCGCACGCAGTACGGCGACCGGCATCCGCACACCCTGCGGGCGATCAAGAACATGTCGGTGACCTGCCGCAAGGCCGGTCGGTTCGACCTGGCGCGGACGCTGGCCGAGGAGGTGCTCGACCTGTACCTGGCGATCCTCGGGCCGATGCACATCGACACGCTCGCCGCGTTCGCCAACCTCGCCAACGACCTGCGGCTGACGGGCGACGCGGAGGCCGCCGAGCGGCAGGGCGCGCAGGCCCTGGAGCGGTATCGGACGGTGCTCGGCGCCGAGCACCCGCTGACGCACGTGGCGGCCGTCAACCACGGGGCCGCGCTGCGCGCGGTGGGCAAGTTCCCGCAGGCGTTCCGGCTCGACCAGGAGACCGCGCCCGGCCTCGAACGGGTGTTGCACGAGACGCATCCGTGGTCGCTGCTCGCGCACGTCAACCTGGCGACGGGACTGGCCAAGACGGGCGAGCACGAGGCGGCGCGGGACCTGGGCGAGCGGTGCGCCCGGACCCTGGAGGAGCGCTACGGGGACCGGCATCCGGCGACCCTGGCCGCCCTGCGCAACGTGTCGCTCGACCTCGTGTCCTGCGGGGAGGAGGAGCGGGGCGCGGAGCTGCTGGCCTCGGTGGTGCGCCGCTACCGGGAAACCCTGGGGGGCGACCACTGGGAGACGCTGTCGGCGGAGGCCGGACGACGCGCGGAGTGCGACATCGAGCCGCCCCCGCTGTGACGCTCCGGCATCCGTGGGGCCGTCGCCCGCGCCCCTGGGCCGGGCGGCGGCCTCACGGGAGCGGGCGGCGGTCCCGCTCCTCCCGGCGGTCCCGCTCCTCCCACGAGGCGAGGACGGTGCGCAGGGCGCCGAGCAGCCGCCGGCCCTCCTCCGTCGTCCAGTCGTCGTGGGCGGTGAGGGTGGCGAGGGCGGTCGCGGCGGTGCGCCGGCCGTGCTCGTACGGCCGCCGGGCGGCGGGGTTGCCGAGCCGCAGTTCGGTGTGCCAGAAGCCGGCCGTGACGAGGAAGGCGGAGCTGCCCTGCAGCAGCGCGGCGGGTGGGCGGGGCCGATCGCTCCAGGGGACGGCGGCCCGGGCCCCGGGCGGGGAGTCGAGCAGTTCGACGAGGTCCATGGCGGCGTAGAGCAGCGAGTGCTGGGTCTCGTGGACGAGGTCCGCGGCGAGTTCGGCCGGGTCGTCGACCGGGGAGAGCGCGGCCAGTCCGGTCGCGTCGCCGAACGAGGCGCTGCGCCAGCCGGTTCCGTCCTCCTCCGTGAGCGGCACGAGCACGCGCAGCACCTTCGCGACCGTCCCCGCCCGCTCGGGGTGGCGTTCCGTCAGCAAGCGCCACGTGCCGTCGAGCCGGCGGGCCCAGCCCGTGTGCTCGGCGGGCGACAGGGGGCGGGGCGGCAGGGGCGCGGGGCCGCCGAGCCGCAGCGGGTCGAGGGTGTCGAGCCGTACGGCGGCCCCGCCGCCGAGGCGCAGCCGCGGCACGGGGAACCAGCCCCCGGCGCCGTCGGGCCCGGCCGCCGGAGCACCGTGGATCGGTACCGGCCGCTCCCCGTCCCGTAGGGCCGCGGCGCCGCTCCCGTCGCACAGGACGGTGGCGGCGCCGGGGCCCGGAGCCGGGAAGAGGACGGCGCCGAGCCCGGGCAGAACGAGCGCCGTACCGTCCGCGACCGGCACCCGGATCCGGAAGCGGAGCCCGGCGCGGAGGGCCGCCGCGGCGGCGAGGCGGGCGAGTCCGGCAGCGGGTTCGCCCTCGGTGCCGCCCGCGGCGCCGTCCTCGGGGGCACGGGGAGGGGCGTGCCGCGCGAGCCAGGCGCCGGCCTCCGGGTCACCGAGCAGTTCGGCGAAGACCTCCGGCCGGACGCGTCGGACCTCCGCGAGCAGGGCCACGGCCGCCGCCCAGTGCGGGTCGGCCCGGTGACACCGGTGGGCGACGCGGAGCAGCAGGAGGTTGCGGTTGCGGCGGGCGGTGCGCAGAGCGGCGAGGGCCGCCGGACCAGGGGTGCCGGCCGCCAGGGACTCCCAGAAATCCTGCCGGGAGGCACGCGGGGACAGGGACCGGGAGCTCATCCGCGGTGCTCCGCCCCCCGGCGGTCCGGAATCCGCCCCGCCTCCGCCGTCACCTTCGTCACCGCCTTCGCCGTCGTCGGGAGGTCGGCGGCGACGGTCCGTGCCACATGGCCGATGAACCGGGCGAGATCGGGGCAGTACACGGACGGGTTGTCGTGACCCATGCCGCCGGATCCCGCCCGGTAGCGGTGCGGATAGTGGCCGCCACCGCACACGGCGACCAGCGGGCAGGCCCGGCAGTCGGCGCAGAGCCCCGCCCGGCCGGCCTGACGGGCCGCGACGCCCGGGTGGCGGAGCAGCGCGTCGAACGGGTCACGGTGCACGCTGAGTCCCGTCCGGTCGGCCCCGTCGTAGGTGGTCTTGAGATGGTCGGAGAGCGTGAGCGAACCGTCGGTGTCGATCACGGCGAGCCGGCTCGGGCCGCCGCCGATCACCTCGCTGCCGGAGGCGCCGCCGAGCAGCAGGTCGATCACCGACTCGAAGAGGGTGATGCGCGGCGCCCGGCCCGTGCTTCCGTACCAGCGGTCGAAGACCTGGGCGAGCCAGTCGGCGTACGGGGTCCGGGCCGGGTCCGGGACGCGGCCGGGCGGGGGGACGGTCCAGTTGCCGAGCGGCAGGATGAGGGTGAGGGCGGGCGGATCGTACGAGAGCAGGTGGTCGTACGTGGCGAGCGGGTCGGTCGAGGGGTCGACCGTGGTGAGCAGTCCGCTCCAGAGCGGACGGTGCTCGGGGCGGGCGAGGAGTTCCAGCGCGGCGGCCACCCGGGCGTGGCTGCCGCGGCCGGCCGGATCGCGGCGGTACCGGTCGTGAACGGCGGGTGGGCCGTCCAGGCTGACTCCGATCCGGATGTCCTCTGCGTGGCAGAGCCTCAGGACCGTCTCGCCGAGGAGGGTGCCGTTGGTCTGGAGGGCCACCTCGGCACGGGTGCCGGCGGGCAGCGCGGCCCGCAGTCCGCGGACGAGCCGGGCGAGTGACTCCCCGTCCGCGAGCAGGGGTTCGCCGCCGTGCAGGATCACCCGGACGGAACGGAGGGCGTGGCGGCGGGCGTGCTCGGCGATCCGCAGGACGAGCCGCCCGGCCGTCGCGGGGGCCATTGCGACCGGCTGGGTGCGCCAGCCCCGGTCCTCGCTCTCGTACACGTAGCAGTAGCGGCAGGCGAGGTTGCAGCGGCTGTGCACCTTGACCAGGAACTCCCGGAACGGGAGCGGCGGCCCGGACCGTTCGGGCACGGTCACACCGGGTGGTCGTCGATGGGCACGGCGGACGAGTTGTAGGCGGCGAGCGGAGCCTCCTCGGCCGTCAGCCGGTCGAGGACACGCCGGGCGGCGCGGGCGAGCACCGGATTCGGCGCGTCGAGGAGCTCCTCCAGCGGAAGCCCCGCGAGATCAGGGATGTCCGGGATGTCCGGGGGGCGGGGAACCCCGGGGAGATCCGGCGGGTCCGCCGGGTCCGCCCGGTCCATCGGTTCCGGCGCCCCCGCGGGCGGTACGACGTCCGGACCTCGCTCGAGTGGACCGGCCCTCATGCACTCCCCCTGTCGCGCGCGTGTCCCACGGCCCGCCCGCCTCCGGTGTCTCCGCGCTCCGTCGTGCGCGGAGCCGTGCGGGCTCCTCTCCATGTCATGGCCACCCATCGCCCCCGCCAAACAGACGGCCGATTCGTCGATGGCGTGATCGAGACGGCGCGGCGCGTGATCGAGGCGGCGCGGCGATGGCGCGGGCCCGCCCGCCCCTGGGCCACAATACGTGCGACGCGGCCCGAACAACCAGGGAGCTCCGATGAGTTGGAAGCGAAAGACCACAGGCCCTCGCTCCACCGCCGATCGCCCTCTGCCACGGTCCGCGGCCCGGCTGTTCCCCTCGCCGGGGGCATCGGCCGACCCGCTGTCCCGCTGGATCGTGCCGGCCCTGCTGATCGGCGCGGTGGCGGGACTGGGCGCGGTGGCGCTGTTCGGACTCCTGCATCTGTGCACCGAGTTACTCCTCCAGGACATCGCCGGATTCCGCCCGTACCGGACCTCCGCCGAGGGCGGCTTCCGTGAACTGGTCCCGTCCGAGCGCCCCTGGGCCGTCCCGCTGGTGGCCGCCGGGGGCGCGCTCGTCGCCACCGCGTTGGCCCTCTGGCTGGCCCCCGAGGCGCGCGGGCACGGGACGGACGCCGCGATCGCCGCCGCACACCACGATCCGTGCGGGATGCGCGGCCGGACGACCGTGGTGAAGCTCATCGCCTCGGCACTGACCATCGGTTCCGGCGGTTCGGGCGGTACGGAGGGGCCCGCCGCGCAGATTTCGGCGGCATTCGGCTCGGTGATCGCCCGCCGTACCGGCATGTCCCGGCGACAGGCCCGCACCGCCCTGGTGATCGGTCTCGCCTCGGGCGTCGGCGCGATCTTCCAGGCCCCGCTGGGCGGGGCGCTGCTCGGCGCGGAGCTCCTGTACCGCAGGGAGACGGACGCCCGGGTGCTGCCGAAGGCGCTCGTGGCCGCCTGCGCGGGCTGGCTGGTCTTCGGCGCGTGCTACGGCTTCGCCCCCGTCCTCGGGCGGCACTCGGCGGACGGACCGGGCTTCGGGGCCGGCGACTTCGTCCTGATCGCCGTGACCGGGCTGCTGTGCGGGCTGGCCGGCCGGCTCTACACCGGCGCCTTCTACGCCGTGCACCTGCGCACCGAGGAGCGCGTCCGGTCCTTACCGGCCCGGATCGCCGCCCCGGTGGCCGCCGCCCTGTTCGTGGGCGTCCTCGGGCTGCTGGTGCCCGGTGTCCTCGGGACGGGTTACGGCCTGATGGAGGCGCTCACCGACCGCGAACTCGTCGCCGGGCTCCCCGTGGTGCTGTTGCTCGCCATCCCGCTCGCGAAGATCGCGGGCACGGCCCTGACCGTCGGTTCCGGCGGCTCCGGCGGCATCTTCGGACCGTGCATGGTCGTGGGCGCGGGGACGGGCGCGCTCGCCTGGCGCCTCGGCGAGGCGCTGTCCCTGCCGTCGGCCGGACCGCTCCCGTACGTGGTGGTGGGCATGGCGGCCTGCCTGGGTCCCGTGGCCAACGCGCCGCTCGGGGTGCTGGTCATGGCGACGGAGATGGTCGCGGACGCCTCCCTCCTGGGGCCGGGCATGCTGGCGGTCCTGTGCGCGTCGGCGGTCACGGGGCGCACGACGCTGTACCGGAGCCAGCTGGAGCGTCGGCCGCGGGAGACGGCCGAGGAGCAGGACGAGGCGACGGAGAGCCGGTCCGGGACGGTGCACACCTCGAACCCGGTTCCGGCGGCGGCCCGGACTCCGGTCCGGGAGTCCGGGCCGCCGCCGGAGCCGAAGCCCGCACCCGTGGCCACCGGCGAGGCGACGGTGGCGGCCGGCTCCACGACGGGCCCGGCGGCGGCCGACCCGGCGGCCGAGCCCGTCGTCGGCCCCACGGTGCCGTCGGCGGCTCAGCCCTCGCCGTCCGCCCCGGCCTGCGCGCCCGACTGACCCCCGGCCGCGTCGTCCCCGTTCCCGCCTCCGGCCGGGGGCGCTTCGTCCTCCTCGGGCCGTCGGCGCCGCTCACCCCGCTCCCAGACCACCTTGACCTTGAGGTGCCCCTCGACCCCGGTACGGGCGATCACCGCACCGGTCTCCACGTTGAACTTCACCCCGAACTCGAGCTCCACCGTCGACGGCGGTGCGGGCAGCGACACCATCCGCTCCAGCGTCCGCCCGGCCATCTGCCGGACCTGGTCGAGCCCTTCCTCGAACCGTCCCGCCGCGACGTCCACGGCACCGTTCCCCGACCGGTCACGGCTCCGGGCCCGCACGATCTCCGGGTCCTGGTCCTCGAAAGCCACGTACACCGCGGCGTCCCCGTCGCCGAGTCCGAACCGCGCCAACTCCTCCGGCATGTCCCCTCCGCCCGCTCCGGACCGGGCCGCGCGCCCGGCGGCGCCAGCCTACGGCGCGAGGCGCCGGAACACACCGGCGCGGACCGTCCTCGACTCCCTCGCCGGACAGGCCCGACGGAGCAGCGGGCCATGAAGAACCGGGCACATCGGTTCCGGGACCGGGGGCACAGACGGTCCGGGAACGACTGAGGGCCATTCCAGACCTTCGCTGGAATGACCCTCGGACCACGACTTCGCAAAGTCGGGACGACAGGATTTGAACCTGCGACCCCTTGACCCCCAGTCAAGTGCGCTACCAAGCTGCGCCACGTCCCGGTGCGATCGCGTGGGGTGAATCCGCGTGATCGCGCGAACAGCACTTTACCCCACGCCCCCGGGGCGACCCGAATCGGGCCGGGCGCGGGACAATCGGCGTATGGGCAGCACGGAGAGCACATCCTCGGGCCGGACGGCCACCGCGCGGGACCGGGACGGTGAGGGGCGGGCGCGCAACGCCCGGCCGCGGGACGGGCTCGGGCGGCCCCTGCCGTACGGCGCGCCGGGGGTGCCCCGGCAGCCCGAGGGGGTCGTGCGGCGGCCGGAGGAGAGCGTCGCGGAGGCGCAGCGGCTGCTGGACGAGGGGAAGCCGTTCCACGCCCACGAGGTGTTCGAGGACGCCTGGAAGTCGGGGCCTGAGGAGGAGCGCGAACTGTGGCGGGGGCTGGCCCAGCTCGCCGTGGGGCTCACCCACGCCGCGCGCGGGAACGCCACCGGCGGGGCGCGGCTGCTGCGGCGCGGGGCCGGTGCGGCGGAGGCGTGGGCCACGGCGGGGGGCGGGCGCCGGCCGCACGGGATCGACCTCTCCGGTGTGATCGCCTGGGCCCGGACCCTGGCCGCCGAGGTGGAGGCGGGCGCTCCGGTGGACGCGGGGGCGCGGGCGCCCCGGCTGCGGGGGACCGTCTCCTGACGGAGGGACCGGGTGCGGTGCACGCGCTGTCGGTGGCGTGCGGCAGACTCGGGGCGTGCGAGAGATTCATGTCATCGGTATCGGCGCGGGCGACCCCGACCAGCTGACCCTGCAGGCGGTCAAGGCCATGCGGAGCACGGACGTGTTCTTCCTCCTGGACAAGGGCGAGGCGAAGGCGGACCTGACCCGGCTGCGCAGGGACATGCTCGACGCGCACCTGCCGGAGGGCGCCTACCGCGTCGTCGAGGCGCGCGACCCGGAGCGGGACCGGGCTGCCGGAGGTCCGGCCTACTCGCCCGCCGTCGGGGACTGGCGCAGCGCCCGCGCGGACCTCTACGAGCGGATGATCTCCGAGGAACTGGATGAGGACCGGACCGGGGCGTTCCTGGTGTGGGGCGATCCGGCGCTGTACGACAGCACGATCGGCATCCTCGAGGAGGTCCTGGAGCGCGGCCGTGTCGCCTTCGCCTACGACGTCGTACCGGGCGTCAGCAGCGTCTCGGCCCTGGTGGCCCGGCACCGCACGGGGCTCAGCCGGGTCGCCCGTCCGGTGCAGATCACCACGGGCCGGCGGCTCGCCGAGGGGTTCCCGGAGGGCGTGGACGACGTGGTGGTGATGCTCGACGCCCACCAGGCCTTCCGCGCGTACGCCGACCAGGACGTCGACATCTACTGGGGCGCCTACATCGGCACGCCGGACGAGATCCTCGTCTCCGGGCCGCTGGCCGAGGCGGCTCCCCGCATCGAGCGGCTCCGTGCGGAGGCCCGCGAGCGCAAGGGCTGGATCATGGACACGTATCTGCTGCGCCGCAGGCCGGCCGAGGGCTGAGCGGCCGGCCGGGTGTGCCGGGCCGTCGGCACGGCCTGCCGGTCACGGCCTGCCGGGGGGTGTCCGCTCGGCGCGGGCCCCGGGACGCCGCCGGCGGCGGTCACACCGCACGGCGGGGGCGGACGGCGCACCACGACGGCCCGGAAGCCCGGGCCGCGGACCTCGGTGAAGCCGACGATCGACCGCGTCCCGCACGGCCGGGCTCGAGGCGAGCCGTCCGGCTCAGGGCCGGGCGAGGGCGTCCAGTCGGCGCAGGGCCGTCGGCACGTCCTCGACCGCCGTGACACCGTCCGGCAGCGGCGGGCGGCGCACCACGACGACCGGGAGGCCGAGGTCGCGGGCCGCGGTGAGTTTGGCGGCGGTCGCCGTGCCGCCGCTGTCCTTGGTCACCAGGACGTCGAGGCGGTGCTCGCGCAGCAGGGCCGTCTCGTCGGCCACGGTGAAGGGGCCGCGGGCCAGCAGCACGTGCGTGTGCGGCGGCACGGGCGGCTCGGGGGGCTCGACCGACCGGACGACGAAGCGCAGGTCCGTCAGGTGGGCGAAGGCCGCGAGACCGAGGCGGCCGGTGGTGAGGAGGACCCGGTGCCCGAGCCGGGGCAGCAGGTCGGCGGCCGCGTCCAGTGACGGGACCGGGTGCCAGTCGTCGCGCGGGCCCGGTCGCCAGCCCGGTCGGCGCAGGACCACCAGCGGCAGTCCGGTCGCGCCGGCGGCCCGGGCCGCGTTCGCCGTGATGGCCCGCGCGAAGGGGTGCGTGGCGTCGACCACCGCGTCCACGCGCTGCTCGCGCAGCCAGTCCGCCAGCCCCCGCGCGCCGCCGAAACCGCCGACGCGCAGCTCGCCGGCGACCGCGCCCGGCCGTCTCACCCGTCCGGCGAGGGAGGTGGTCACCCTGGTTCCGGGGCGGGCGGACAGCTCGCCGGCCAGTGCGCGTGCCTCGGTGGTGCCGCCGAGGACCAGGACGTGGGGGGACATGGCGCCGAGGGTACGGGGCCCGGACGCCGTGTCCGGCGCCGGCCCGCCCGTCGAAGATCGGCATCCGGTCGTACACGCCTGCGCGCACGCCCTACGATGACGCCGGGTGACTGGAGGAGGCATGGCCGTGGACTGGAGCGGGCGGGGCTATCACGCCCAGCGGTGGGCGGCGCGGGGGGCGCTGGCCGCCGCCGCGCTCGCGGTGGCGACTCCCCTCGTCTACGGGGGGCTGCGCGGTCTGCTGCTGCTGGTGTGCGGGGTCGCGGGACTGGGGCTCAGCGCGGCCGCCGTGTGGTGGGCGCTGACCCTGCGGGGCCCGCTGCGGTGGGTGTCCGCGCTGGTCGCCGTGTGTGTGCCGGCCGGTCTGATCGCCCTGTTCGCGGTGACGCTGTTCTGGGCGCTGCTGGTCTCCCTGACCCTGTGGGGCCTGGCGGTGTGGAGCGGCAGGTTCGCGCTGCGGGGCACGGGCGGCGGGCAGGTCCAGGTGCGGGAGCGGCGGCTGCCGCCGCCCCGGAAGCCGGTACTGATCATGAATCCCCGGTCGGGCGGCGGCAAGGTGGGCAGGTTCCGGCTGCGGGAGAAGGCGGAGCGCCTGGGCGCCCGGGTGGTGCTGCTCGAACCCGGCAGGCAGCACGACGTGACCGCGCTGGCCCGGGCCGCCGTCGCGGACGGCGCGGACCTGCTGGGCGCGGCCGGCGGCGACGGCACGCAGGCGCTGGTGGCGGCCGTGGCCGCCGAGCACGACATCCCGTTCCTCGTCATCAGCGCCGGGACGCGCAATCACTTCGCCCTGGACCTCGGCCTGGACCGCGGCGACCCGGCCGCCTGTCTCGACGCGCTCACGGACGGCGTCGAACTCCGCGTCGACCTGGGTTTCGCGGGTGAGCAGCCGTTCGTGAACAACGCCTCCTTCGGCGCGTACGCGGCGATCGTGCAGAGCCCCGCCTACCGCGACGACAAGATCGGCACCAGCCTGGAGATGCTGCCCGATCTGCTCACCGGTCAGCAGGGGCCCCGGCTGGTCGCCCGCGCGGGGGGCACGACGCTCGTCGCGCCGCAGGCCGTGCTGGTCAGCAACAATCCCTACCGCACCGGCGACCCCTTCGGCCTCGGCCGGCGGGAACGGCTCGACTCCGCCGCGCTCGGCGTCCTCGGGGTGAAGCTGGAGGGCGCCATCAGCGCCGCCGCCCTGCTGCTGAACCCCGAGCCGAGCGGGCTGACCATCATGACCGCCACCGAGGTCCTCATCGAGGCGGACCGCGCGGAGATCGAGGCCGGGGTCGACGGGGAGGCCATGGTGCTGCCCGCCCCCGTCCACTGCCGTATCGCGCCCGGCGCGCTGCGCGTCCGGGTCCCGCGCAGGCGGCCCGGTGTCACGCAGGCCCCGCCGCGACTGGACTGGCGGCGGCTGCGCAAGCTGGCGGCGACGGTCGGCCGTACCGCCGCGCCGAGCCGTCTGCGCCACTCCCACGGGGCGCCCCACGGGCCGCAGCGGCCGGCCGGGCCCCGCTCAGGGCACCAGTAGCTGTACGCCGCCCACCACCGTCGCCGCGATCACCAGCCGTTCGAACAGCCGCTGGTCGATCCTGCTCACCGCCCACGTGCCGAGGAGCGCGCCGGGCACCACGAACAGCACGAGCGCCGCGTCGAGGAGCAGCGAGTCGGCGTCGATCAGGCCGAGACCGGCGCTGAAGGGCAGCTTGGAGGTGTTGACGATCAGGAAGAAGAACGCCGAGGTGCCGAGGAAGCCGAGTTTCCGGAAGCCCGCGGAGAGCAGGTACAGCGACATCACCGGGCCGCCCGCGTTGGCGACCATGGTGGTGAAGCCGCCGAGCACGCCGTAGGAGCGGGCCTTGGCACGGCCCGCCCGGGTGGCGACCGCGTCGGGTCCCCGGTCCGCGTCGGCCGTCCGCCGCCGCCACATCGTCACCCCGGCCATCAGCAGCAGGATCGCCCCGATGGAGCTCCGTACGATCCCGTCGTCGGCCCACACCAGGAACAGGGTCCCGGCGACGACGCCCGCCGCGACCGCCGGGAACAGCCGCCACAGCGTGGGCCAGTGGGCGTGCCGGCGGTAGGTGAGGACGGCGAGCACGTCCCCGGCGATCAGGATGGGCAGCAGGACTCCGGTGGAGGCCTTGGCGGGCAGTACGGCGGCGAAGACGGCGAGACTGACCGTGTTGGCCCCGCTGACGGCGGTCTTGGAGAAGCCGACGAGCAGGGCCGCGAAGGCGAGCGCGGCGAATTCCCAGCCGTTGAGGTGCCAGAGCGTCATCATGTTCATTGCGAGGACAGATGCTATGCGCAGGCGGACGACGCCGGTGAGGACGTCTCGCCCGATGGCGCCCCGGCGCGATGGTCAGTGCCTCTCGACCAGGACCGCGCTCCCCTGTCCCACGCCCACGCACATGGTCGCCAGGCCGCGTTCCGCGCCGGTGCGGCGCATGCGGTGCAGCAGGGTGGTGAGGATGCGGGCGCCGGAGCAGCCCAGCGGGTGGCCCAGGGCGATCGCGCCGCCGCTGGGGTTGACCAGGTCGGGGTCGATGCCGAGCTGGTCGACGCAGGCCAGGGCCTGCGCCGCGAACGCCTCGTTGAACTCGGCCTCCTGGAGGTCGCCGACCGCCCAGTCGGCGCGGGCGAGCACCTTGCGCGTGGCGGGGACGGGGCCGATGCCCATGACGTCCGGGTGGACGCCGGCGGAGGCGCCGGCGACGTAGCGGCCGAGCGACTCCAGGCCCAGCTCGTCGAGGGCCTCCTCGCTGACCAGGATCAGGCCGGCGGCGCCGTCGTTCATCGGGGAGGCGTTGCCCGCGGTGACCGAGCCGCCCGCGCGGAACACCGGCTTCAGCCGGGCCAGCTTCTCGAGGGAGGTGTCCGCGCGGACGCACTCGTCGGTGTCGACGACCACCCCGTCCGGGCGGGTCACGGGCAGGAGTTCGTCGTCGAAGTGCCCGTTCTCGCGGGCCTCGGCGGCGCGCCGGTGGCTGCGCAGCGCGAACTCGTCCTGGCGTTCGCGCGCGACGCCGTACCGGACGGCGACCTCCTCGGCCGTCTCGCCCATGGCCAGCACACCGTGGAGTTCCTTCATCGCGGGGTTGACCAGCCGCCAGCCGAGGCGGGTGTCGGCGGTCTCCATGCGGTGCGGGAGGGCCTCGTCGGGGCGGGGCAGGACGAAGGGGGCGCGGCTCATCGACTCGGAGCCGCCGGCGACGACGATGTCGGCCTCGCCGGCCGCGATGGTGCGGGCGGCGGTGGTGACGGCCTCAAGGCCGGAGGCGCACAGCCGGTTGACCGTGGCGCCCGGGACGGATTCGGGGAGCCCGGCGAGCAGCGCGGCCATGCGGGCGACGTTGCGGTTGTCCTCGCCGGCCTGGTTGGCGGCGCCCCAGTAGACCTCGTCGACGCGGGCCGGGTCCAGCGCGGGCACGTCGGCGACCAGGCCGCGGATCACGGCGGCGGCGAGGTCGTCGGGCCGTACGGTGGAGAGGGCTCCGCGCAGTTTGCCGATGGGGGTGCGGCGGGCGGCCGCGAAGTGGACGGGACGCACGACAGGACTCCTGACCGATGCCGATGGCTGTGCTGTGGGATCGGCGACTGCTCTTAATTAGCACCGCTAGTTTTGGACTATAGACCGCGGAACGGCCCGCTGGGAAGATCCCGCGGCCGCGGTCGCGCCCCGCCCGCGCGGCCGGGGCCGTGTTTGTGCGGGAGGGCCGGGGGCACCCGCGCGTTCATGAAGTGGTTGCGGAGCGCGGCCCGTACGGGAGAGGGCCCGAAGGCGCCCTTCCCGCCGGATCGACGGGGCCGGCTTCGCGGGACCTCGTCGCCGTCGGGCGTGTGCATGCACGGCGGCGGGTGACCGCGCGGGACACCGCTCCGCGGGACCACGGACGATTCGAGAAGGAGGAACAGCACCCCATGACCGTTGTGAGGAGCACCCTGCCCGACGAGGCCCGCCGGGTTTCCTGCGAGGCCCTCCAGGAGACCCTGGTGGACCTGCTCGGGCTGTCACTGATCGGGAAGCAGGCGCACTGGAACGTCGTGGGTCCGCGGTTCCGCTCCGTCCACCTCCAGCTGGACGAGGTGGTCTCCGCCGCGCGCGCCCACGCCGACACGGTGGCGGAGCGGGCCGCGGCGCTCGGTGTGCCGCCGGACGGCCGCCCGGAGACCATCGCCAAGGTCTTCTCGCTGCCGGCCCCGAAGGAGGGCTGGCTGCGCGACTCGGAGGCCGTGGAGGTGATGACGGAGGCGCTCGGCACGGCCGTCACGCGCCTGCGCGAGCGCATCGACGTCACCGAGAAGGCGGACCTGGTCACCCAGGACCTGCTGATCTCGATCACCGCGGACCTGGAGAAGCAGCGCTGGATGTTCGAGGCGGAGAACTTTTCGGGCCGGTCCTGACCGCCCCGGCGCCGGAGAACGCACGTATGTGAGGGGCACATCATGAGCGACGCCCTCGAGAGGGACGCGCTGTGGGACGACTTCCACCGCGTGGTGAACATGACCTCGGCGGAACTGGCGGCCTGGCTGCGGGTGAGCGACGCCGCCGAGACCACCGAGCCGCTGCCGGACCGGGCGGGCGGCGAGACGGGGCAGCACGTCCTCGCCATCCTCCAGAAACGCCGCACCGACCTCACCGCGGACGACCTGCGGGTGATGGAGGAGGTCGTGGACACCGTCACCGCGCAGACGGACCCGGAGAACGAGCCCGTGGCCGAGGACGCACCCCGTCGGCACCGCCTGATGACCCTCGGCCACGACCCGCTCAAGCCGTAGCCGCCGTGGCCGGCCGGGACGGGCGGGTGGTCCGCGCCCTCGTCGACGCGTACGGCCGGACGTACGCGGAGGAGGCCGGCATCGAACTGAAGAACGCCCCGCAGCCGCTGTACCGGCTGCTGGTGCTGGCCCATCTGCTCAGCGCCCGGATCAAGGGGGCGATCGCCGTGGCCTCCGCCCGTGCCCTGCACGAGGCGGGGCTGCGCGATCCGCGCCGCATGGCCGGGGCGACCTGGCAGGAACGGGTGGACGCGCTCGGCCGGGGCGGCTACCGGCGCTACGACGAGCGCACCGCGACCCAACTGGGTGACGAAGCCGAGCTGTTGACAGAACGCTGGGGTGGCGACCTGCGTCGGCTCCGCGAGGAGGCGGACGGCGACGTCGGCGCACTGCGCCGCCTGCTGCAGGAGTTCCCCGGCGTGGGCCCGGTCGGCGCCGACATCTTCCTGCGCGAGGTCCAGCGCGTCTGGCCGGAGGCCGCGCCACGGCTGGACGCCAAGGCCCTGCAGGGCGCGCGGCGGTTGGAACTGCCGCAGGATCCGGACCGGCTCCTCGGCCTCGCGGAACGCACCGAACCGGCCGTCCTGGCTGCGGCGTTGGTCCGCGCGGCGCTCGACAGGCACGTGGCCGAGGACGTGCTCGGCCGGGCCGGCACCCCATGACCTCGCGTCAACAGGGCTTTTCCGCTCCCCCATTCACGGGACAACGTGATCACCACGCGGCACAATGGCCGCGGCGGCCCGATCGCGGCCGTACGGGTGAGGGAGAGGGAGAGACCGTGAGTGAGAGCCACACCCCGCCGAGCGGCTCGGCGAGGCTGAACACCGGTGTGGCGCACAACGCGCGCGTGTGGAACTACTGGATCGGCGGCAAGGACAACTACGACGTCGACCAGCGGGTCGGCGACCACGTCGCCTCGATCAACCCGGTCGTCCGCGACATCGCCCGCGCGGACCGGGACTTCCTGGGCCGGGCGGTGACGTACCTGACCGCCGAGCGCGGTGTGCGGCAGTTCCTCGACGTCGGCACCGGCCTGCCGACGGCCGACAACACCCATGAGATCGCGCAGCGGATCGCGCCGGACTCGCGGATCGTCTACGTCGACAACGACCCGATCGTCCTCGTCCACGCCCGCACCCTGCTGACCGGCACGCGCGAGGGCGCCACCGCCTACATCGACGCCGACGTGCACGACCCGGACGCCATACTGGAACGCGCCACCGGGACCCTGGACGTCACGCGGCCCGTCGCGGTGATGATGCTGGGGATCCTCAACTTCGTGCTCGACACCGACAAGGCCCGGGAGATCGTCCGCCGGATCATGGCGGCGGTTCCCCCGGGGAGCTTCCTGGTCCTCACGCACCCCACCTACGACCCCGAGGTCGGCGGCGAACTGCAGGTTCCGGCCATGGAGTTCTGGAACGAGAACGCCACTCCCCCGATCACCGCCCGGAGCGCCGCGGACATCACCGCGTTCTTCGAGGGACTGGACCTGGTCGAGCCCGGTCTGGTGTCCTGCTCGCAGTGGCGCGCCACGTCCGACTCCGCCGCGGTGCCGCAGTACGGCGCGGTGGCCGTGAAGCCCTGACCGCTGAAAGTATGATCAAACAATGTCTGACATGACCGAAACCACGCCGGGCTGGCTGTCCTCCGACGATCTGGAGATGGCACGCGCCCAGATGCCGATCCTGTACGTCGAGGCCGTGCCCGTGCGCGTCGACGACAGCGGTGAAGTCACCAGCGTCGGCCTGCTGCTGCGCATCGGGCCCGACGGGACGGTCAGCCGGTCTCTGGTCTCCGGCCGGGTGCTGCACCACGAACGGGTCCGGGACGCCCTGCTGCGCCACCTGGAGAAGGACCTCGGCCCGGTGGCCCTGCCGCGCGTCCCGGCGTCGCTGCAGCCGTTCACGGTCGCGGAGTACTTCCCCACCCAGGGCATCACCCCCTTCCACGACCCCCGCCAGCACGCGGTGTCGCTGGCGTACATCGTGCCGGTGACGGGTGACTGCCGGCCCCGGCAGGACGCCCTCGACCTGGTGTGGTTCAGTCCGCAGGAGGCCCTGTCGCAGGCGGTGCAGAGCGAGATGCCGGGCGGTCACGGGGTGCTGCTGAAGCAGGCGCTGGCCCACGCGGGCTGTGTGATCTGACGCCGGCTAGTCCCCCGCACGGGTGAGGTTGGCGCCGGTCGACGGGTCGAAGACATGGGCCTTGCCCATGTCGACCCGGAGCTCGACGGGTACGCCCTCGCGCGCCCGGGTGGCGGCGTTCAGCCGGGCCACGACCTGCTGGGCTCCCCGGGCCCCGGTGTCGCGCACGCCCGAGTCCGCGGCGAGTTCCTCCAGTTCGGCGGTGGTCACCGGCCCGCCCTCCGCACTGAAGTAGACGTACGCGTCGGAGCCCAGCGACTCCAGCACGTCCACGGTGGCGGTGACGACGGGGCCGCCCGTCCCGTGCGCCAGGCTCGCGTCCTCGAAGGCCTCGGGGCGCAGTCCGACGATCACCTCGCGCGGCACGTCCCGCCGTTCCAGCTCCCGGCGCACGCGGTCGTCGAGCGGCAGGTCGCCCAGCGGGGTGCGCAGGACGCCGCCGGACAGGGAGGCGCCCAGGAAGTTCATCGCCGGGGAGCCGATGAAGCCCGCGACGAACAGGTTGCGCGGCGTGTCGTAGAGCTGGGCGGGGGTGCCGACCTGCTGGACCAGGCCCTGCCGCATCACCACGACCCGGTCGCCGAGCGTCATCGCCTCGGTCTGGTCGTGGGTGACGTACACGGTGGTGGTGCCCAGGCGGCGCTGCAGCCGGGAGATCTGGGTGCGCATCTGCACCCGGAGCTTGGCGTCCAGGTTGGACAGCGGCTCGTCCATGAGGAACGCCTTGGGGTCGCGGACGATCGCCCGCCCCATCGCCACCCGCTGGCGCTGTCCGCCCGAGAGGTTGGCGGGCTTGCGGTCCAGGAACTCGCTCAGGTCGAGGACCCGGGCGGCCTCCTCGACCTTGCTGTCGACGGTGGCCTTGTCCACCTTCGCCAGCCGCAGCGGGAAGCCCATGTTCTCCCGCACGCTCATGTGCGGGTACAGGGCGTAGCTCTGGAACACCATGGCGACGTCGCGCTCCTTGGGGGCGAGGTCGTTGACGACCCGTCCGCCGATGCGCAGGGTGCCCTCGGTGATGTCCTCGAGCCCGGCGATCATGTTCAGGGTGGTCGACTTGCCGCAGCCGGACGGGCCGACCAGGATCACGAACTCGCCGTCGGCGATGTCGAGGTCCACGTCCCGCACGGCGAGGGATCCGTCCGGATAGCGTTTGGTGACTCCCTCTAGGACGATCTCGGCCATGGGCGGCGCCTCCTTGCCTTCACGCTCATCCCTTGACCGCCCCGGAGGTCAGTCCGGCGACGATCCGCCGCTGGAAGAGCAGGACGAAGATGATGATCGGGACGGTGATCACCACGGCGGCCGCGGCGATCGACCCGGTGGGCTGCTGGAACTGCGAGCTGCCCGTGAAGAACGCGATCGCGGCGGGGACCGTGCGCGCGGACTCGGTGGAGGTCAGCGAGATCGCGAACAGGAAGTCGTTCCAGCAGAAGATGAACACGAGGATGGCCGTGGTGAACACGCCCGGAGCGGCGAGCGGCACGATGACCAGCCGGAAGGCCTGCGCGGGCGTGGCCCCGTCCACCTTGGCGGCCTTCTCCAGGTCCCAGGGGATCTCCCGGAAGAACGCCGACAGGGTGTAGATCGCCAGCGGCAGCGAGAAGGTCATGTACGGGATGATCAGTCCGGGCCAGGTGTCGAAGATCCCGATGCTCCGCTCGATGTCGAACAGCGGGGACACCAGGGAGATCGGCGGGAACATGGCGATGAGGAGCGACATGCCGATCAGCAGCCGTTTGCCGGGGAACCGCAGCCGGGCCACCGCGTAGGCGGCCATGGTGCCGAGGATCACCGCGATCACGGTGGCGATCAGGGCGATGCCGATCGAGTTGACCAGCGCCCGGGTGAACTCGGAGGTCGCGAAGATGCCCCGGTAGTTCTCCCAGGTCCAGTCCCGGGGGATGTAGTCGCCGTCGGTGAGGGTGCCGGGGTCCTTGAACGACAGCGCGACGATCCACCACACCGGGAACAGGGCGTACAGCACCACCACGACGTTGACGACGCCCCATCGGGTGGCGTGCGACGTGCCCGCGGCGGCCATCAGCGCTTCACCTCCGCGCCCGGTGCGGCGGCGCCGAACAGCTTGACGAAGGTGAAGGCGATGATCCCGACGCAGAGGAAGATCAGGACCGAGATCGCCGACCCGATGCCCAGGTTCAGCGCGGTGAACAGGTTGTCGTAGCCGAGGATCGACAGGGAGCCGGTGCCGTGGGCACCCGCGGTCAGGACGTAGATGTTGTCGAAGATCCGGAACGCGTCCAGGGTGCGGAAGAGCAGCGCGACCAGGATGGCCGGTTTCATCAGCGGCAGCATGACCTTGGTGAACCGCTGCCAGGGAGTGGCGCCGTCGACCATGGCCGCCTTCAGGGTCTCCTCGGGGACGAGGGCGAGGCCGGCCAGCAGGAGCAGCGCCATGAACGGGGTGGTCTTCCACACCTCGGCGAGGACGATCAGCCACAGTGCGGGCCACTGTTCGGTGAGCGGGGCGTCGCCGCTGGGCAACAGCTCCGCGAGGTAGCCGAGTTCGGGGGTCCAGGCGTACTGCCAGGAGAAGGCGGCGACGACGGTGACGATGCCGTACGGGATGAGGACCGCAGTGCGCACCGTGCCGCGTGCGAAGAGCGTGCGGTGCATCACCAGGGCGAGGCCCATGCCGAGGACGAGCTCGATGGCCACGGACACGGCGGTCAGGAACACCGTGACCCAGAAGGCGTCCCACCAGAACGGGGAGGACAGCACCGCGCCGTAGTTGCTCAGGCCCACGAACTCGGCCTGAGCGGGGAAGCGCAGGTCGTAGCGCTGGAGGGACAGGTAGACCGCGTAGCCGATGGGGTAGGCGGTCACGGCGGTCATGACGAGGACGGCCGGTGCGCACAGCAGCCGGCCCAGGCGGCGCTCCTGTCTGGCGCCGGCGGAGAGGGCCTTCCCGCCCTTCGTCTTGCCCTCGGTGGGCTCCGCCCTCGTGCTCACGGGATCACACCCTCGGATCGCAGGGCCTGGTCGATCTGTTCCCCGATGGTGTCGACCGCGCTCCCGGGATCGATCTCCGACGGCGGGGACAGGGTGTGGGAGACGGCGATCGACACGTTCTGGTAGGCGGGGGTGAGCGGCCGTACGCTCGCCGATTCCAGGGCGGACAGCACCTCCTCGGAGAAGGGGTACTCCTTCATGAAGGCGGGCTCGTCGTACAGGGCGCGCAGGGTGGGCGGCAGTCCGCCCTCGAGCGCGGCGGTGAGCTGGTTCTCCCGGTTCCGCAGGCACAGGGCCGCCTCGAAGGCCAGGTCGGGGTGGCGGGAGTAGGCGCTGACGGCGAGGTCGATGCCGCCGATGGTGGGGCGGGCGGGGCGGTCGGCGTCGACGCGGGGGTAGGGGGCCCAGCGGAAGTTCTCGAACAGCCGCGGGTTGTTCGTCTTCATCGACGGATAGACGAACGGGTAGTTGAGCTCGAAGGCCGCCACGCCCGACTCCATGGCCAGGCGGTTCTGGTCCTCCATCTGGTTGGGCAGGGAGGGGTCGGCGGCCGGGGAGTTCGCGAGCTCCCGCATGATCGAGGCGGCCCGCACGGCGGGCGGGCCGAGGGAGGGCCGGGTGGCGCTCGGGTCGAGGATGGTGCCGCCCGCGCTGTTGATCAGCGAGTTGAACCAGACGGTGAGGCCCTCGTACTGGGCGCCCTGAATCTCCACGTAGTGCGGTCTGCCCTGCCGGGCGAGGCTGCGGGACATGGTCAGCATCTCGGACCAGGTCTTCGGCGGGGTGGGCACCAGGTCCTCGCGGTACCACAGGAGCTGGGTGTTGGTGTTGTACGGGACCGCGTACAGCCTGCCCTTCCAGGTGGCCGTCTGCAGGGGGACGCGGAGCGTGCCCTCGGTGGCCCGGCGCTTCGGCTCGCCGGTCCACTCCCGGATCCAGCGGGCCTCGGCGAACTCCGCGGCCCAGGTGACGTCCAGGCCCAGGATGTCGAGGGAGTCGTCCTCGGCGGCGAGCCTGCGCACCAGTTGCTGGCGCTGGCCGTCGGCGGCCCGGGGCAGTTTGTCGTAGCTGATGCGGTAGCGGCCGCCGGAGGCCCGGCTGCAGCGGTCGGCGGCTTTCTGCAGGGCGCCGGAGTCGTCGGGGAAGTTGTACCAGTTGAGGGTGGGCCGGGAGGCGCCCTCGTCGCCGCCGCAGGCGGCGAGCGTCGATGCCAGCAGGGTCAGCACGACCAGCGCCCGCGTCCGTCGCGGCCCTCCGGTGCGTCCGCGCCTCGCGTGCACGCGCCCCCACCTCGCTTCCCGGATCGCGGCGCGGGTGTCCGTTCCCGCGGCGGTGCCTACCCGGCGAACGTTAAACAGGGCATACGCTTACATCAAGGACATTCGCCCATGGCTCGCTCATGGCGCTCGACGCACGGATTCCGGTGCGGTGGGTGGAGTCGTCCGGCGGTCCCTCCGGCCGGCGCGTGGGGAAACGACGAAGAGGCCGTCTCGGGTCTCCCCGATACGGCCTCCGACCTGCTGCTCGACAAGTCGGGACGACAGGATTTGAACCTGCGACCCCTTGACCCCCAGTCAAGTGCGCTACCAAGCTGCGCCACGTCCCGTTGCCCGTCTGACCTGGGGATTCCCCGGGCCGAACGCGCACGGAAACCATACCGCACTCCAGGCGGTGAGCGCGCACCCGTTTACGGCCGCGGGATCTGCCCGGCGCACGCGTCCACGGGCGGCAGGCCCAGCCGGGGGTGCGCCTCGAGGAGCCGGGGCGGGGCCGCCTGGCGCCAGGAGTCGGCGAGGATGTCGCGCAGCTCGCCCTCGTCCTCCAGTGCGGCGAGGCGGACCCTGACCCAGGCGAACTGCGCCTCGTGGCCGGCGATCCAGAACTTCTCCGGTTCGGCGAGGGCCAGTTCGTCACGCTCCTCCTTGGGGCAGCGCACGGCGATGGAGGTCTCGTCCTCGGGGAGGGTGGCGAACATCTTCCCCGCGACCCGGAACGTGGGCATGCTCCAGGCGACCTTCTCCGTGGTGTCCGGCAGGGACAGGGCGATCCGTCGTACGTCTTCTGCATCCGGCATGGCAGGCACCGTAGCGGCCGGCACTGACACTCACCCGACGACGGCCGACGCGGGGCCCGCTCCCGGACGCTTGTAGTAGATCGTCGTCGGCCGCAGCACCCCGGCGGGGTCCGCCGCGTAGTCGGGGATGGCGCCGACGGGGGTCCAGCCGGAGGAGCGGTAGAGGCGCTCGGCCGGGCTGCCGGTCTCGGTGTCCAGGTGCAGCAGGGTGACACCCCGCGCGGTGGCCGCCTCCTCCGCGACGGTCAGCAGCCGTCGGCCGAGGCCCCGGCCATGGGCCGCGCGGTGCACCATCAGCTTCACCAGTTCCGCGCGGTGGGCGCTGTTGGGCTTGTCGGGGAGGGCGAGGCTCACGGTGCCCAGCACCCCTGCGGGCTCCTCGTGCGCCACCCACACCGCGAGCCGGCCGGCGGCGACGGCCGCGGACCGTTCCCGCCACCAGACGGCCGCCTCCGCGCGGTCGAGCGGAGCGAGGAAGCCGACGGAGGCGCCGCCGTCCACCGTGTCGGCCAGCAGCTCGGCCAACCCCTGGAGCCGTTCCCGGAGTCGAGCGGCGTCCAGGCTCTCGATGTTCACGGCCGCACCACCGCCAGCACGTAGCGCACGCCCTCGGGGCCGGGACAACGGAACCGGGTGGGCCCCCAGACGCGGAGTCTGAGGCAGTCGCCGCCCCCGAGACGGTGCTCGACGTCCCGGGCCGTCACGGCGAGGACCCCTTTCAGGACCCAGATGTGCTGTTCCAGGCCGGGTACGGGCGGCCGGTCGTAGGCGATGTCCGCACCGGCGTCGAGTCGGCCCTCGACGAGCTCGCCGCGCAGCCCGCCGTGCGGCGGGGACACGGACCGGCGGACGAAACCGGAGGCCCTGTCCTGCCACACCGGCTGGTCGGCGGCCCGCACCACCGGCGCGGGCTCCGCCTCGATCTCACTGAGCAGCTGGGACATGGTCCGCCCGTAGACGGCGCACAGCCGGTTGAGCAGGGAGGCGGTGGGGCTGGTCTCCGCCCGCTCGGCCCTGGAGAGGGTGGACCGGCTGATCCCACTGCGCTCCGCCAGCTCTCCGAGGGGCCGGCCGTGCTCGCCCCTGAGCTCGGCCAGTCGCGCGCCGAGCCGGACGTCGACGGGGTCCGGGGCCGGCCCACCCTCTCGATGTTTCATATTCGGGATGGCATCCCGCATCAGAGAACGCGTCGGGGCCGGGAGAGGTTCACCGGGCGGGAGCCTCCGGGCGGGGGCGAGCGGTTCGGGCGAGGTTGTTGTGCAGCCGCCTCAGGTGCTTGGCCACGGGGCACTGCATGCCGTCCGCCCCGCATTGGCGGCAGCTTCGAAGGTGCTGTTCGTAGTCCTGGCGGCTCTGCTCGAGGCGGTCGTACGACGGCTGCATGCGACTTCCTGACGGTCGTCCGGGCGCCACGGATCACGGGCGCCGCAAGGGGATGGGGTCACCTCAAACGGTTGCCTGAGGCGCACACATCAACTTTGATCTTGTTACTCGCAGTACGGCAAACCGGGCCGCCGAGCGGTGGCCCCGCAGGGGTTCCACAGCCGACCGGCAGCAGCGCCGAGCCGGTCAGCCACCGGGCGGCCGGGGCGGCGGCGGTCGCCCGGTGCGCCCCCGGGCGTCACGTTCGACGGCACCGCCCTCCTCGAGCGGTTCCCAAGCAGCGCGGACGGCAGCGTGTCGGCCACTGCGACCGAGTCCGCGGCGACCGGCGACCGCGCCCTCTCGGTCGCCGCCGACGAGCGCTCCGGTGACATCGTGGTGGTCGACCGCGCCGACGGCGCCGCCCACGTGACCGACGCGTCCGGCGCCACTCGGGCCGAGGACACCTGGCCCGGATCCGCCTCGCCCGCCGGCGCACCGGGCGGACTCGTCCACGGCCGTCCGTCGTACCCGCCGCGTCAGGGGGCCGACGCCCCGGAGCCCCGTGCGGGAGGGGGCGCGACCGGGCGGCCCGCGTCCGGCGGTGGGCCGGTGGCGTCACGGCCCCGCACCCCCGGCGTGACCGTCCGCGCCGTGCGGTCCGTGTACGGGCGCACCGCGTGGGCCGGGGCCGGCGTGCCCCGGGCCGGCGTGCCCCGGGCCGGCGTGCCCCGGGCCGGCGTGCCCCGGGCCGGCGTGCCCCGGGAGATCGCCCACCGGAGAAGGACGACGGCCGGGCCGGGCACGCACACGTTCACGACGCGGTGGGAGCGGGGGGAGGCGGTGGCGGTGTCGCCCCCGCCGGGACCGTGCCGCTCCGGGAGGGGCGGCACGGTCAGGGATCACACGGTCGGCCGGGGCGCGGAGCGACGGGCCATGAGGTGTTCGATCAGGGTGAGCAGGACGTCCCTGCCGTCGGTCCGTTCGCGTGCGTCGCACATCACCAGGGGAACCTGCGGGTCCAGGTCCAGGGCGGTGCGGACTTCCTCGGGCGTGCGGTCGCGGACGTTGTGGAAGCAGTTGACCGCCACGACGAACGGGACCCCGCGGCTTTCGAAGAAGTCGATGGAGGCGAAACTGACCTCCAGACGGCGGGTGTCGACCAGTACCACCGCGCCCAGGGCTCCGAGCACCAGGTCGTTCCACATGAACCAGAAGCGTTCCTGGCCGGGGGTCCCGAACAGGTAGACCACCAGTTCGTCGCTGACGGTGATGCGCCCGAAGTCCAGGGCGACGGTGGTGGTGGTCTTGGCGTCGATGCCGACCAGGTCGTCCACGCCGACGCTGGCCCGGGTCAGGTACTCCTCGGTGTGCAGGGGGGCGACCTCGCTGACCGCGCCGACCAGGGTGGTCTTGCCCACGCCGAAGCCACCGGCGATCAGGATCTTCACGGCCTGGGCCGTCTGTGCCGGATCAGAGCCCGCGAAGCCCATCTCTCACCGCCTCAAGGATCGTCATGTCGGGGTGGGCGCCGTTGTGCGCGAAGGCCAGGGGCGGCCGGGCCCGTACCCGGCCGGCGTCGATCAGGTCGCCGATGAGGATCTTGGTCACCGACACCGGCAGGTCCAGTTCGGCGGCGATCTCGGCCACCGCGACCGGCCTGCGCGCGCACAGGCGCAGGACGGCGCGGTGTTCCGGCTGCAGTGCGGGCCGGCCGGCCGCGGTGTCCGTGCCGGGCGTGGCCCGTACCGTGATCAGAGTGATCAGGGTCAGGTCGTCACGGCCGGCGGTGGTGCGGCCGCCGGTGATGGTGTAGGGGCGGACCAGCGGTTCGTCCGCGTCGTCCTCCAGGTCCTCCGTCCAGTGCCTCATGCGCCGGCCCCGGGGCCGGCGGGCGGGGGCGGGTCGGACTGCGGGGTGCGTTCCTCGGTGCCCAGCTTCTGGCCCACCTGCTGGACCAGGGTGTGCATGGCGACCGCCATCACTTCGGCGTCGACCTCCTGGGAGGCGACCACGGCCAGGTGGGTGCCCCGGCCGGCCGCGGTGACGAACAGCCACAGGTCCGCCATCTCGACGATGACCTGGTGGACCGGACCACCCTGGAAGAGCTGTCCGACGCCACGGGCCAGGCTCTGCTGACCGGTGGCGATCGCGGCCAGGCGCTCGGCGTCGGAGCGCTCGACGCTCTTCGAGCGGCTGATCACCAGGCCGTCGTCGGACAGCACGACGGCATGCCGGGTGCCGGCCACCTGGTCGACCAGTCCGTCCAGGAGCCAGTCCAGGTCTGCGTCGGTGGCGGTGGTTCGCTGAGTCATCCTCGGTCTTCCCTCGTGGGCGGTTCGGACTGGTCGGTGCCGGGCGCGGACGGCCGCGCGCCGGCGGCGCGGTTCTTGCGGGACTGCCGCTGGAAGGCGCCGATGGTGGCGCCGGAGCGGGCCGGGGCGCTGGACGGGGCCGGGGAGACCGGGGGGTCGTGCGGAGCCGGCGCGCGCAGTTCGGCCACCAGACTGGCCTGACGCGTCCGGCGGGGCAGGGGTACGGGCCCGGTCTGTGGGGCCGGCGGGCCCGCGGGGGCCGGCGCCGGTGCGGTGACGTCGGCCATCGCCTGTCCCCGCGACCGTACCGGCAGCTCGTCCGCGCCGTCCGCGGGGCGGGGTTCGGCGTGCCGGCGCGACGGGGTGAGGGGGGTGCCGGCGTCCTTCGGCGACGGGTCGCCGGCCGCGTCCGGCACCGACCGGGGCCGCTCGGCCACGAGGTCCTGCGGGACGAGGACGATGACGCGGGTGCCGCCGAACGCCGAGGGCCGCAGTTCCACCTGCAGACCCAGGCCCGCCGCCAGGCGGGCCACCACGTACAGGCCCAGGCGCACGTCGTCGGCGCGGGTCATCACGTCCATCTGCGGGGGCTCCTGCATCAGGGCGTTGGCGGCCTCGTACTGCTCGGCCTCCATGCCCAGCCCGCGGTCCTCCATCTCCACCACGACGCCCCGGCTGACCGGCGCCGCCTTGACCTCGACCGGAGCCGGCGGCTTGGAGAACGCGGTCGCGTTCTCCATCAGCTCGGCCAGGATGTGGATCAACGGCCCCACCGCCCGTTCGGAGATCCACGGCCGGCCCTCGACGTCGATCTCGATGCGCCGGTAGTCCTGGACCTCGCCCTGCGCGGCGCGCAGGACGTCCAGCAGCGGCACCGGTCTGCGCCAGCGGCGCCGGGGCTGACCGCCCGCGAGGATCACCAGGTTCTCCTCGTAGCGGCGCAGCCGGGCGGTGAGGTGGTCCAGGTCGAACAGGTCCTCCAGCAGTTGTGGGTCCTCGTGCCGGCGCTCCAACGCGTCCAGCTTCTTCAGCTGCAGGCCGATCAGGAGCTGGGTGCGGCGCGCGATGCGCTGCAGCAGCCGCTCGAAGCCGCGGTGCTGCTCCGCCTGGCGCACCGCGGTGTGCACCGCGGTGCGGCCGGCCAGGTTCAGCGCCCGGCTCAGCTCGCCGAACTCGTCCGCGGCCGGGGACAGTTCCGGGACCTCCGCGTCCACGTCCACGTTCTCGCCCTGTTCCAGCCGGGCGACCACCTGCGGCAGCCGCTGTTCCAGGTCCCGCGCCTGATCGTGCACGGCGAGGACGCGCCGGCGCAGGAGCGTGGTCAGCCGCCAGGTCATCAGCACGATCAGGACGACGGCGAACAGGCCCAGGGCCGCGACGGAGTACAGGTACAGCTTCAGCTCCCGCACGGCGGCGGCGCCGGCGGCGTCGGAGACCTGGCTGTGCGCGCCGATGAGTTCCTCGAGACGGGCGACCGAGGCGTCCGCCGCGGTCCGCCACTCCTTGGCGCGGGCCGGGGACAGCGCGACGCCCTCACCGTCGGAGGCCTGCAGCCGCTCCTCCAGCTCGACCCGCTTCCGCCATTCCTCGCTCTTGGTCATCGCCGTGTAGAGCCGGCTCTCCTCGGCGTTGAGGTTCGGCGCCACACGCGACTTGAGCAGGTACTCGTGGGTGCCGACGGCGTCGGTGACCAGGTCGTAGTCCTCGTCGGACAGCCGGCCCGAGGGCCAGCCCCGAGCCAGCACCGCGTCCTCGCGGTTGATCATGTCCACGGCCCCGTTCAGGTCGAACAGGACCTGCGACAGGCCGGTCACCTCGCCGTTGGCGCCGCGGGAGATCGCGGCGAAGACCTCGGTGCCGGCCGCGATGGCCTCGGTGTAGTAGGTGAACGCCCGCTCCTCGTCGACGGTCCCGGCGTCCACCGCGCGGCGCTCCTGCGCGAGCCGGTCGGTCACCCGCACGGTCCGGGAGATCGCGGCGGCCAGGCCCTGCTGGCCGTCGCTGGTGTCCGCGGAGACCAGCGGCTCGAAGGCGCGCAGGGCCCGGTCGGTGGCCGCGCGCTGCCCGACCAGGGCGGTCCGGGACGCCTCGGGCGCGGCCAGCACCTCCTGGGTCAGCCGCCGTTCCCGCTGCAGGGCGTTGAACAGGGCCGCGTTGCGCGGGCCCACGGTCGTCTTCAAGTCGTGCTGGGCGGCCTGCACCCGGTACTCGTTGCCCAGTTCGTACGTGGCCAGGCCCCACAGCCCGACCAGCGCCACGCTCGGCACGAGCAGCAGCACCAGCAGCACCGCGCGCAGCGGCAGGCGCCGTTCACCGGCCGTCCGCGTCCGCTCGTCCGGCGCGCCCCCGCGCCGGCGACCGGCCCGCGCGCCGTTCCTTCCGCGCCGCCCGTCCCTGTTCGATCCGCTCACCCGCCGGACACCCTCCTCGTCACCGGTCGGCCGCACCTGTGACAAGAACGCGCCAGACAGTAGCGGTTGATGGCCTGATATTAGCCATACAGTGCGCGAAGGCCGAAAGCACATTCGACGGTGCGGGCGAACGCCGCTCACGAAAACGGACCTGTCGCCCCGTAACGGAATGTTTTATTCCGGCGTTTCCGTCACCACGACCGCGACCGGCCGGCCCCGCAGGCGCCGCCGGACCGTCCGCACCGGTGCGCGCGTGGCCGCGCCGAAGCTCTGGACTTGCTCAAAAGGCGCTTCGGGCCACCGGCGGGCGGGGCAGCCTGCGGACAGTCGGCGCGCAGGCCCGGCGGAAGGGGGGACGTCATGGGGATCGCGTTCGTGTGGGTGGGCGGGTGCGTGCTGGTGCTCGTCACGGGGGTCACCTGGATGGTGCGCCGGGCGTGGCGCCGCGCCTGGGACGATCCGGGCATGCGGGCGACCGCGCACCACCCGGGTGCCGGGGCCGGCCGTGGAACGTGGCCGGCCGGGACCGGCGCCGCGCACGGCGGAGCGTCGGCGCACGACACGGGCAACACGCTCCACCAGCCGTCCTGGTGGGAGGGAGGCGCGAGCGGAGGCTCGCCGAGCGACTGTGCCGACCGCAGTTCCAGCGGCAGTTCCGCGTCCTGCGGGAGCGGCTCCTCCTGCGGGAGTTCCTCGTCGTGCGGGAGCGGTTCGTCGTCGTGCGGGAGCGGTTCGTCGTCCTGCGGCAGTTCCTGCTGACTCGAAAGGCACGTCGCTCGCCGTGCCAGGCGGGCGGCGGCCGGACGGTCGTGCGTCCCTCACCCCGCGGGAGACCGGTCCGCCCGGGGGCGGGTCACCCCGCCGCCGGTCCCGGGCGGACCGGGTGTCAGCCTCCCGAGCAGACGGCGCCGTTGAGGCGGAAGGCCGTCGGCTGCGGGTTGGGCCCGTCGTTGGCGCCGACGAAGCCGAACGAGGCCGTGGACCCGCCGTCCGGGGCCAGCGGCCCGGCGCCCTCGGGGGCGGTCACCCGTACGTGCCGGCCGGTCTGGTGGAACGTGGCGTTCCAGCCGGAGGACACCGACTGACGGTCGGTCGGCCAGTCCCAGTCCACGGTCCAGCCGGTGATCGGGGTGTCCGAGAGGTTCCGGAGGGTGACCGTGGCCACGAAGCCGTTGCCCCAGCTCGTGTCGTGGTGGTAGGTCACCGCGCAGGGGGCGTCCGGCGGGCTGCCGGTGGTGAAGGTCAGCGGGGTGGACGGCGCGGAGAGCCGGCCCGAGGCGTCGGCCGCCAGCACGTTGACCGTGTGGGTGCTGCCCGGGGGCAGGTTCCGCAGGGTCACGGACGTGCCGGTGGTCTCGCCCACCACGTGGGTGTGCGCGCCGTCGCGCTCCTGGACCAGGTAGCGGGCGGCGCCCGCGGCGCCCTCCCAGGACAGCTTCGCGGTGGTGTCGGTCACCGCCGCCAGCCGCGGCGTCCCCGGGGCCTCGGCGCCGGAGGCGTCCGGCCCGGTGCCGGCCTGCGGGGTGAGCGTGACGGCGAGCATCCCGTACGGCGGCACGGTGACCCGGGAGGCGGACGCCCCGCCGTCGGTGACGTCGGTGACGTCGCCGTCCCCGCGCGCGTAACGGCTGACCTCGGGTGCGGCGGCGGACGGGGTGAAGCCCGTGTACGCGAGGTCCACGGTGCGGGCGGCGTCCGGGTCCTTGTTGATGAGCAGGACGCTCAGACGTCCGTCACGGCGGTGCACGGCGTGTGCGGAGACGTCCTGCGCGGAGGACGCGGCGGCGACCAGGGTGTCGCCCGCGGTGCCCAGTTCACCGGTCATCTTCATGCCGTAGTAGGGGTGGAACGGCGTGTTGGGCGCCGGCTCGCAGACGTCGCCGGTGCAGGCGCCGCTGGAGAGCATCCCCATGTCGCCGTAGTCCGTCTCGCCGTCGACGGTGGTGATCCGGCCCGCGCCGTTGTGGGTGTTCCACCAGTCGACGGTGAAGACGCCGTTCTCCAGGGCCGTCAGGAACGCGTCGGCGGCGAACAGGCCGTTGGGGCGGGCGGTGAGCATGGCGC
Organism: Streptomyces caelestis; assembly: GCF_001279005.1. Classification (GTDB taxonomy): domain Bacteria; phylum Actinomycetota; class Actinomycetes; order Streptomycetales; family Streptomycetaceae; genus Streptomyces; species Streptomyces heliomycini. Next base: position 16,277 of record NZ_LGCN01000194.1, on the reverse strand, counting down.
CGCCGGTGTTGGTGTTGATCTCGGTGAGGGCGATGCCGATGCGCGGGGAGTCGGCGCCCGCGTACCGGTCGAGCTGGTTGCGCACCTCCCGCAGCTCACCGGGCAGCCTGGTCAGCCTCGTCATGGCGTCCTCGGCGGTGGTGTCGGCGCCGCCCGCGTACCAGTGGACGCTCACGAAGTCGATGACGTCGGTGACCTCGGAGAGCACGGTGTGGTTCCAGTCGCCCGGATCGCCCTCGCCCACGATGCCGTCCGGCCACTCGCCCGGGGTGGTGAGCACCGCGCCGATCTTGACGGTCGGGTCGACGGCCTTCATGGCCTCGGCGTAGGCGCGGACCTGACGGGCGTACTCCCGGGGGCTCTTGTCCTCGTGCTCGTCGTGCTCCCAGCCGCTGCCGTAATGGCCGTTGCCGTAGATCTCGTTGCCGATCTCCCAGTACCGCGCACCGTAGTCCTTGGTGACGTTGGCGTACCGGACCCAGCCGGCCGCCTCCTCCGGTGTGCCGGAGCCGTAGTTGGCGATCAGGATCGGCTGGGCGCCGGCGGCGCGGACGGTGCCCATGAAGGCGTCGAAGCCGGTGCCGGGGGCGACGTATCCGCCGGGCGCCGTGTGCGTCTCCCAGTGGTAGATGTCCGCGTACGAGCCGCCGGGGTAGCGCATCGCCCCGACGTCGGCCGCCTTCATCAGGTCGGCGACCTCGGGATCGTTCATGTGCGCGTCCCAGACGGCCGTGTTGACCCCGCGTGCGGTGTCGGACATGCGGCCCAGTGACGCCTGCGCGTTGACCCGGACGCCGACGTCCGCGGCGGGCTCCTCGGGCGCCGCGGCCGACGCGGCGCCGGCGGTGTTCAGCGGGGACAGCAGGGCGAGCGCGACGGCCAGGGCGGCGGCGACGCGTGCGAGGTGGCGGACGCCGGCACCGGCCGGCCGGCCGGATCTCTGCGGCAAGGACATGGGGGGTCCTCCCTCGGGGTCCGGCGGCACGAACGGGCGGCGGACGCCGGACCGTGCGGCCGGACAAGCGGACTGCCGGCACGGCAACAGGACGTTCCGCGCCGGCGGCACAGGAAGCGGTGCGTGGATGCGGTGCGGTCGTGCACGGGCCGCGCGTGGCGGATTCCGTCGGTGGGAGCGCTCCCATGATGGGAGGGGTGTGACGTCCTGTCAACAGACGGGCCGTCCGCGGGTGTACCGGCCGCCCGTGGCGGCCGTTTCCCGCCGGTGCCGGGACCTGCGGTCAGGAGGTCTTCACGACGCGGAAGGTGAGGCACACGACGGGAGTGCCGTCCTCGACCGGTGCGCCCCCGCTCCTCCAGAAGCCGCGGTGCACCGTGCGCCACTCCTCGAGGGAGGCGTCACCCTCGCCCTCGGCGGCAGCGTGTTCCCACGTGACCTCGACGAAGGGCTTCTGCTCCACCCCCGTGATCTCCAGGACGGCGATCGCGTGACCGTCGTCGTCCAGGAGGGCCATCCGCTCACCGACGGACTCGAGGCCCTCGGCCTCCTCGACGTACTCGGCCGGCAGGCAGGTCGTGGCGGTCTTCCGCCCGGCCAGGACCAGCGAGTCGAGCCGGCCCCGCAGCCCGCCCGAGGTGCCGGGCTCCATCGTGCGCATGCCGTCGACTCGTGGCCGCACAACCCATCGCCTCACTCGATCGCCGGCACGACGGGCGTTGACCGCTTCGGAACGATCATCATGCGCCTCCGGCACGCCACCCCGCGGACCGCGTGGGGAACGGTCGCCGCACCGCCTTCGGGATTCCCCATGAGCCGAGGACCGGTTCACCGCCGCCTCCGGTCGGCCCGGCCGGAGGCATTCGGCCCCGGCACCGGGGCAGACGGCGTGTACGACGGCCCACTGGAACGAACCCGGAAACGAGGGTGACGACATGTCCTTCCCGGAGAACCCCATGCCACGGAACGACCTCACGCAGCCGGGCACGAGACGGGGGAACGGACCGGCGATCGCCGCGCTCGTCCTCGGCATCCTGTCGGTCGTCCTCTTCTGGACCGTCGTCGGCGGTGTCGTGCTCGGTATCCTGGCGCTGGTCCTCGGCATCGTCGGTGCGCGCACGGCGCGTGGCGGCCGGGCCCCGCACGGCACGATGTCCATCGTGGGCGCGGTCCTCGGCGCGTTGGGAACGATCGCGTCCGTCGTGATCATCGCAATCGGTGCGTCGATCCTCAACTCGGACGAGTTCAAGGACTTCAACGACTGCGTCAGGCACGCCGACACGCAGAGCGAGCGCGACGCGTGCGCCAAGGACTTCGACGAGGACATCGACAACTGACCGGGTGACGCCTGCCCCGGCGAGGGCGACCCGTCCGACCGGCGCCGGGAGTCGCGGTTCTTCCGCCGCCGGCCCGTTGGAGTCGGCGCCGACCGGGGAACGAGGCCCTGCCCGATGCGGCCTGCTGCGGGCCGGACGACAGGAGCCGATGACCGGCACTCACGGCAGCGCGAGCCATGGCGCCGCCGCCGGTCCGGTCCGTCCTGGCCGAGCAGGCGGGCGAGTGGGCCGGGTGCCGTCGCCGGACGGCGGTCCCGGTGGTCTTGCCCGGCGTTCGGATCCGGTGCGAGACTTCGGAACCGCCTTCGTCGTCAGAGGAGTTGGTCTTGTCGCCTACGGGAGGACCGTTACGGCCCCTGACCATCCTCTTCGCACCGGAGAGCGCGTACGGGCCGACGAACAACTGCGTGGGGATCGGAGACGTGCTGCGCCGCCGGGGGCACCGTGTGGTGTTCGCCGCGGAGGCGTCCTGGAAGGGCCGCCTCACGCCGCTCGGTTTCGAGGAGGAACTGGTCGATCTGGCTCCGCCGCCCGAACAGCCCCAGGACGCGGGCCAGTTCTGGAAGGACTTCGTACGCGACACCGCGCCCGAGTTCCGGAAGCCGACCCTCGAGCAACTGGGCACCTGGATCAAGCCGGTGTGGGAGGAGTTGGTCTCCGGCGCCCGGTACTGCGAGCCGCGGCTGAAGGAGATCATCGACCGGGTCCGGCCGGATGTGATCGTCGAGGACAACGTCGTGTGCTTCCCGGCGTTGACCACGGCGGGCGTTCCTTTCGTGCGGGTCGTTTCGTGCAACCCCCTGGAGATGAAGGGCGAGCGCGTTCCGCCGCCGTTCTCCGGATACCCGACCGGGGAACGGAGCGGGTGGGACGAGTTCCGCGCCGAGTACGACCGCACGCACCGGAGCCTGTGGAGCGATTTCAACGCCTGGGTGACCGAGCAGGGCGCGCGTCCGCTGCCCGACCTGGAGTTCATCCACGAGGGCGATCTGAACCTGTACGTCTATCCCGAGTCGGCCGACTACACGGACGCCCGCCCGCTGGGCCCCACCTGGCACCGGCTGGACTCCTCGGTCCGCGAGACGCGGGAGAGTTTCACGCTGCCGCCCGTCCTGGCCGACGGCGACGGCGCGCTGATCTATTTCAGCCTCGGCTCGCTCGGCTCGGCCGACGTGGACCTCATGCGCGGGGTCATCGCCTCGCTCGCCCGCACCCCGCACCGCTGCATCGTCTCCAAAGGCCCGCTGCACGAGGAGATCGAGTTGCCGCCGAACATGTGGGGCGAGGAGTTCCTGCCGCAGCCCCGGATCCTCCCGCTCGTCGATCTCGTCATCACGCACGGCGGCAACAACACGACCACCGAGGCCCTGCACTTCGGCAAGCCCATGATCCTGCTGCCGCTGTTCTGGGACCAGCACGACAACGCCCAGCGCATGGCCGAACTGGGGTACGGCGTCCGGCTCGACCCGTACCGCTTCACCGACGCCCGACTCCACGACGCGATCGACCGCCTGCTCGGCGACACGGCTCTGCGACGCACCCTCACCGGGACCGGCGAGACGATCCGGGCGCGCGACGGCCTGCGTACCGCCGCGGACCTGATCGAGCGGGCCGCCACGGGGTGATCCCACCGGTCCTCGGATGAACCTGGGCCCCTGCTCCCGCCCGCTCACGCCCCGCGGCGGACTGCCGACGTGGGCGCGGCACGGTTCTCGCCGGCTGTCCCCTGTCCGCTCACCGCCAGTCCCAGCGGCGCGCCCGCGGCGTCCTCCCGCGCAGTCGCGGACAGCCGTTCCCCCCACTCCCCCGTGCGGGAACCGGGACGCGGAGCCGACGTCCGTCACGGGCCCGTGCGCCGGTGTCCCGGAGCGTGGTCTCCGTGCCGGTCGGAGGCTCGACCGCCCTGTGCGGGTGAGGAGGCGAGGTCGGTGCCGGCCGATCCGCGTCGCGGCGCGCTCCACTGCCCCCGCCGGCCTCCGCACATGGTTGCCCGGTGTCATCGACGGCCTGAGCCGACGGGGATGAGCCGGCCGTCCCCTGCTTGCCGAGGCGGCGCGAGCGCTCATGCGCACTTTCGTGCGCCCGTACCCGCGCTCGTACGGTGCCGCGCCATGTCAGTATCCGCGGAAGAGGCACTCGACCGGCTCAGCACAGAGATCCCCCGTCCGTGTCGATTCGACCGCCGCTCCGGTCACGGACACGAACAAGGCGGCCGCAGCCGTCGACCGGCAGCGTGCACGGAAGCGGGACGAGAGGGAACCGGGTTCCCGCGAATCCGAACTCGAACCGTTACGAGGCGCCGACCGACAGGATCTCGCCCCCACCCCCTGGGACCTGCCGGGCGGGGAGCGTGGAGCGGTCGTCGAGGCGGCCGGCGAGGTCGGCGATCATTTGCCGGGTGTCAGTCATGCGGGTCTCGGTTCCGTGGGTGGGTCAGCGGTCCTTGGCCAGGGCGACGAGGTCGGCGAACTGGCCGCCCGCACCGACCAGGTCGTCGTACGTGCCCTGCTCGACGACGCGGCCTTTGTCCATCACGAGGATGCGGTCGGCCAGCCGGGTGTTCTCCAACTGGTGCGTGACGACGATCGTCACGCACCGGGGTGCGAGACGCTTGATCTGCGTGAAGATCGCGTGCTCGCCGCGGGCGTCCATCTGCGAGGTGGGCTCGTCCAGGATCATGAGCGGCGTCTGCCGGTACAGCGCGCGGCCGCACACGAGCCGCTGCCACTGGCCGCCCGACAGTTCGGCGCCGCCGAACAGCTCCCGGGCCAGCAGGGTGTCGAGCCGGCGGGGCAGTCTCTCGATCTCCTCGCGCATGCCGACGGCGTCGACGGCGTCCCACACCGGCTCGTCGTCCTGGGTGCGCGGCTGGCCCAGAGTGATGTTCTCGCGGGCCCGCAACGGCCAGCACGCGAAGTTCTGGGGGACCAGTGAGGTGCGGCTCCACACGCAGTCGGGGTCCGCGTCGGCGAGATCGACGCCGTCCCACAGGACGCGCCCTTTGTCGGCGAGCACGATCCCGGTGATGAGCCTGGTCAGGGTGGACTTGCCGGAACCGTTCGCGCCGACGACGGCCAGGATCTCGCCGCGGCGCAGAGTCAAGGAGACACCTGCGACGGCCGGATCCTCCTTGCCGGGGTAGTGGTAGACGGCTTCCTCGATACGGATCTCGTCGATCCGCTCCGGGATCGTCAGCTCACCCCGCTTCGGGGCGCGTTCGCGTGCGAGGTCGAGGAATGCCCGCATGTCGGCGAGGTAGAGCGAGGTGTGGAACAGGGCAGCGCCGTTGATGACGACCTGGGAGAGCGCGGCGAGCGCGGTCTGGACGGCGACCACCGCGGTGGCCGCGACGGGCAGCGCGATACGGCCGGTGACGGCAAGGCCGGCGAGGGTCGCCCAGGTGCACATCAGGAAGAAGCCGCCCAGGGCGCTGGTGGACGACTGGATGCGCAGCATCTGCGGCGCCGCTTCCAGGGTGCGCCGGTCGATGCGGTCGGACAGGGCTTGGTACCAGTAGATCTGGTAGCCGGTCATGCCGTTGGCGCGGATCTCGTCGCCGAAGCGGGAGTGGGTGGCCCAGCTGCGCATCATGGCGCGTACGTTGCGGTCGCCGAGGTTGAGGAAGTGCGTGCGGTAGTCGACGCGGGCCGACAGCACGGCTCCGACGCCGGCGGGCAGCACGGCCAGGAGAAGCACCGGCAGCATCAGCGGGTGCAGTGCGGTGACGACCCCGCCGGCGGCGATCATGCGGATCAGGGCGGACATGAACCGCTGCGCGTCCTGCACCATCAGGCGTGTGCGGGTGACGCCGATCTCGGCCGCCTCCTGCTGGTCGGCGAAACCGTCCCTCCCGTAGGCGGACGACTCCACGCGCAGGACGGCGGAGACGAGCGCGACGTCGGCTTCGGTGGTCAGCAGGGGCGTGATGCGTCCATCCGCGTACGAGGACAGGAGGCTGCAGACCCGGCCGGCGCCCGCGGCCAGGGTCACCATGATCAAGGCGGGGACCGCTCCGTGCAGCCGTTCGGAAACGGTGCCGCCGCCGAGGACGTGCGTCATGGCGCGGGCGGTGGAGGCCAGGACGACAGCGGCGGCGACGCCGGTGAGCACCTGGCACACCAGGAGGAGAACGGAGCCTGCCCTGTCGACGGCCCACGCCTTGCGGGCGGTGTGGGCCAGTACGGAGGGCAAGCGTCGGCACATCGCCCCGAAGCCGGCTCCTTCCAGTGGGTTCTTGCCGAACTTGCCCTCGAAGCTGATGGTGGCCGGCGGTGGCGGGGGAGGCGTGTCGGGGGTCTTCGTCGAGGCGGCGGTCACAGTCACCTGGTCCCTCCGTGAGGTCGGTGCCGTACCTGGGCGGTTCGGCAGTGCACGGCTTAACGACGCCGACCGGGATTCGAACGCGCTCGATTCCGGACGGCGTGGATCCCTTGCGCCGCACGGCCCGTATGGCCCTGGGCCCGCTGTACCGCTCCTGGGCGGCGGCCCACCATGGCCGAATCGCCGACGTTCGGAACTCTTGTGACGCATGAGGTTTCAAGCGGCCGACCGCCCACGACCGGCCTACGGGCCGACTGGCGCCTGGCGGACGGCACGTTCGTCGAAGCCCTGGGCCTCATGACGAAGGAGGCGTACGCGGCGAAGCTCGCGTGCACACGGGAACCGGCCCGCCATCACGGCCTGCGTCTGGTCACCGTCACGGCCGAGGACCTGGACCGCCTCCCGGAGGTCTTCGCGGCCCGGACGCCACTCGTTTTGACCACCGTCGATCCCTGAACCGGCTTTCCACGAACTGGCATGGCGGCCGCACGCATAGCCGACCCCCGAACTATGTTGCCCCGCCACATGTGCGCCTGACCTGCGGATTCCTACGGTGTGGCGACACGCAAACGTCCCCGTCACACCCCAGGAAGTGGCGCCGATGTCGTCGCCCGCAACCGCTCCACCCGCCCGCAACCGCTCCACCGGCCCCGAACAACCTCAAGCACATCGTCGCCGCGTCCCTCATCGGCACCACCGTCGAGTGGTACGACAACTCATCCGATCGGAGCTAGGACCTGCGGTTTTCCGTGATTCCGGCTTTCGAAGCCGGCACGGAACCAGCACGGGGTCCGTGGCGTGCCGACTCGGTGCCGGCCGACCTGCGCCACAGCGCGCTCCGCTGCCCCCGACGGCCTCCGCACATGGTTGCTCGGTGTCACCACAGCATGAGCGGACAGGGACAGGAGATCGTCTCGTTCGGTTCTCCGGGAGGTTGGGAGGGCAGCCTGCGGCTGCCGTGGCGTGGAGGGTCACATACCGCGGTCCGGCCCGTTCCATGGCTCCGGGCGTTCGTCAGCGGTCATCGGAAGTCGGCACAGCTGTACCGGGCCGGGGTAGAAGGCAAAGGTATGGGGGCCAGTCATGTCTTCGCCGATGAGGTAGCGGTAGAGCCATTCTGCGAAGCTCATTTCGAACCGAGCCCAGCTGCCTTCGCCGTCTTCAGCCAGGAGCCCAGGGGCCGCATCGTCCGCAGCCACGAGGAACAGCGTCTCGCCTCGGTCGGTGCTCGCGATCGGCCACAGCCCGTTGCGGGTGCCGAAGCTCAACTCCGTGAGGCCGAACAGCAGGCGAGGGTCCTCGTCCGGGTCGAGGTCGTCCCAGGAGACCTCGGACCAAGCACGGATGGCGTCCTGTATGTCCTGGCCCGGATTCCAGCGTTCGGTCGCGGGGTGGTGCGGGTACAGGTGGCCGTTGGGCTGGATGGGAGCGTATGCGTCCACGAGGGTCTGATAGTCGGTCGGCAGCCGGATGCCGCGTTCTGCGTGGAGCCGGTCCCAGGCGGAGGGGTCCGCGTAACGGTTCCGGGCCGGGCCGAGCATCGCCATGGCGGCGGCCAGGTAGTCGGTCATGGCGTTCCTCGCTGGCTTGTGTCGTCTTTGCGACAGGATCATCCCAGCGCGGAGGTCTCGCCGGTCAGGCTGCCAGCCTGCGATAGCAGATCAGAGCGGCGGCGTTGTCGGCGAAGGCCAGGAAGCGTTCGTCCTTGCGCCCGTATCGGCGGTGCAGACGGCGGCACCCGGACAGTCATGCCACCGTGCGCTCCACGGTCCAACGGTGACGGCCGAGGCGTTGGGAGGATTCGATGCCTCCTGGCGCGTTGTTGGACACCGACGTCGCAGTCGTCCGCCGCAACCAACCCGGCCGACCAGGGCAGCGGCTTCGTCCCGCAACCGAAGAGGTGGATCGTGGAGCAGGTCAACGGCACGTCGATGCTGCACCGCAGACCGGCCCGCGAGTACGATCACCGGCCCGACACGTCCGCCTCGCGCATCCACTGGGCCTCGATCGCGAACATGACCCGCCGCCTCACCACACCGAGTCCGGCCTGGCGCGACACCCTCGGACCGGCCACGTGAGCGTCATCGAGCTCCTGGCCGACCTCCAGGCCCAGCAGGACAAGACCGCAGCCCGTGCCGACGAACTGCGTGATCGGATCCAGCACTTGACCGCCGCCCTGGCCAAGACCGAAGCACGACTCGCGAACCTGGTCACCACCTGGAAGGTCATCGCCGAACTCGCACCGGCTTCAGGCCAACCCGCACCGCCCGAGACGAACACCGCCCACCAGGCCATCGTGAACACCTTCGACCAGCATCCCGATCAAGAGTTCCGAGCCCATGAACCGCACGAACGCCTCGGCATGCCCACCGACGAGGCATCCGTCGACATCACCCGCAGCCGCCTCGGACGCCTCACCCGCCAAGGCTTCCTCACTCAACCCGGACGAGGCCGCTACCAGAAGCGGACTTGACGTCCACTGAGAGCCACCGGTCGAGTCCCAGCACTGCCCCGGTACTGACGTGAGCGAGCCGTCGGCCGGATGTCAGTCGGCTGACGGAGGCTGTCGGCACGGTGGCCGAGCCATTCTCGTGGAGACATCGAATCCGCCCGGTACCCGGGCGTTACCACGAGGAACGGACCATGAACACCATCGCGCAGCACTGGATCAACGGACAGTGGACCGGCTCCGGGTCGGTTCTGGAATCGGTCAACCCGGCCGACGGCACCGTCGTCGGCTCGTACTACGACGGTGGCGAGGCAGAGGCCTCGGCCGCCGTGGACGCAGCCGCCGCCGCGTTCGAGACCACCGAATGGGCGCGCACTCCCTCGCTCCGGGCGACCGCACTCAGCCGGCTGGCCGATGCCCTCGAGGCCCGGGTACCCGAGGTCGCGGCCATGTTGTCCCGGGAGAACGGCAAACTGCTGGGTGAGACCACGTGGGAGGTCAGCGGTGCAGTCGGGTGGCTGCGGTACGCGGCGGCCTCTGTGCGCACCCAGACCGCCGGGCGCGCCGCCGAGACGGCACCCGGCCAGTACACCCACTCGGTGCCCGAGCCGCTCGGTGTCGCCGGGATCATTTCTCCCTGGAACTCCCCCATCATGCTGACCGTGCGGGCACTGGGCCCGGCGCTGGCCGCCGGCTGCACCGTCGTGGTCAAACTTCCGGCTCAGACGGCACTGACCAATGAGCTTTTCGCGCAGGTCCTGGCCTCGGTCCCGGAGATCCCGGCGGGCGTGGTCAGCGTGTTCACCGAGTCCGGCAACACCGGGGCCCCGTTCCTGGTCTCCTCGGACAAGGTCGACGTGATCAACTACACCGGCAGTACGCCGGTCGGGCGCCATATCGCGGCCGCGGCCTCCACCACACTCAAGCGGCTCGGTCTGGAACTGGGCGGCAAGGCGCCCATGGTGATCTTTCCCGACGCCGATCTGGACATGGTGATCCCCACCGTGGTGCAGTCGCTGGTGCTGATGAACGGGCAGTTCTGCTGCACCGGCTCCCGTGTACTGGTCCACCGGGACATCGCCGACCAGGTACGCACTCGGCTTACCGCCGCGCTCGCGCAGGTGCGGCTCGGGTCGGGCGACGACGAGAAGGCCCAGCTCGGCCCGGTGATCGACCGGGCGTCCGCCCAGCGGGTGGACGCGATCGTCGAGGAAGCCACCTCGTACGGCACGGTACTGCTGCGCGGCGGTGTGGTCACCGACGGTCCGCTGGCCGCCGGCGCGTTCTACCGGCCGAGCCTGATCGAGGTGGACCGCACCGACGTCCGGATCGTGCAGGAAGAGGTCTTCGGCCCGGTCCAGACGTTCGAGATCTTCGACGACGAGGACGACGCCGTGACCAAGGCGAACGCCACCATCTACGGTCTGGCCGCCTCGGTGTTCAGCTCGGACTCGATGAAGGCCCGCCGGATCGCCCGGCGCATCCGCACCGGCACCGTATGGATCAACACCTGGGGAGCCATCAGCGAGGACTTCGAGGAGGGCGGCGTCAAGGGAAGCGGTTACGGCTACCTGTGCGGCCCGCGCGCGATCGAGGAGTTCCAGGCCCTCAAGGTGTACGTGGAGCAGGACCACACCCAGTCCGCTCACTGATCGGATCATGACCTGGCCCGGCGCCCACCTGGGCACCGGGCCGTCCCCTGCGCGGGAAGGTTGCGCCAGGCGTCGATTCTGATCACCGGAGCGACGAACGGTCCTGGTCTCGCTTTGGCGGAGGAGCTTGCACAAGCCGTGCACCAATTGCTTCCGCACGGTCGTGCCTCGCAGCGACCGGTGCCGATCGCGCAGCGTTTCGGGGCCGAGCATTACATCGCCGACCTGTCCGCTCCGGCCGAGACCCAGCGACTCGCGGCCGAAGTGGCGGCACGGCACGGTCGCCTCGACGTGCCGGTCAACAACGCGGGTGTGGGCTTCACCTGGAACGGCACCATCCGAAGCATGTCAGCGGACGGATACCAGCAGCGGCCGGCGGTGGACCATCTGGGCCCTGTGCTGATCACCCGGCAACTGCTGCCGCCGTTGCGCTCGGGCAGCCCATCACGCAGCGCCGACATCGCCTCGGTCGCGCAGGAACCGATGGAATCAAAACGATACGCAGCATGTCGATGTGGAGTGGTCCATGAACGAGAGAACTGTTTCCCATGCCTACGGTGCCGACGATCCTGGACTGCCAAGCCCACCGGCAGTGACAGACATCCGGCACACGCTCCGGGCGCAGAGCCGGAACGCGTTCGCGAACGCCGAACCCCGGCTCGGCCCCACCGTTCCGGCCGCCGTCCGGCGTTGGAAGCTGTGGCTCCTCACCGTGTGCGGTATCTACCCCACCATCGTCCTGCTGGGCCTGGCCACGAATCCTGTTCTGGAGGATCTGTACCTGCCGGTGCGACTCGCCGTACTCGTCCCGGCGGCGGCAGCAGCGATGGTCTGGCAGATCAATCCCCGACTGCAGCGGTACTTCGGAGCTTGGCTCACCAGATGACAAGCAGCCCGGCTCCGCCGCCGGTGTGCTCCGCGGCGCCCGCACACCACAGACCACTGCGCAGGCTCACGGCGCGAGGCCGCGACGAGACCCACCGCGGCGTCTCCTCACTGGAGCTCTTCTTCGACCTGTGCTTCATCGTGGCCCTGGCCCAGGCAGGCGCCCAGTTGGTGCACGCCATGGTCGAGGGACACACGGGCGAGGGGATCCTCAACTACTTGATGATCTTCTTCGCCATCTGGTGGGCGTGGATGAACTTCACGTGGTTCGCCTCGGCTTACGACAACGACGACGTGCTGTACCGGATCGTCACGCTGATCCAGACAGCCGGCGTGCTCGTCCTGACGGCAGGCGTCTCCCAGGCGTTCGAGGAACACGCGTACCTGGTCGTCGTCCTGGGCTATGTCATCATGCGGCTCGCCATGACGGCGCAGTGGCTGCGCGTGGCGCGGTCGAGCCGGGGCCCCGAGCGGACGATGGCGCTGCGGTACGCCATCGGGCTGTGCCGGATCGGCTGGCTGGGGCTACTGGCCCTGCCGGAGGCCGGCCGCCCGTGGGCCTTCCTGGTGATGGCGCTGCTGGAGATGGCCGTACCGCTGTATGCGGAGCGGGCCCACCCCACGCCGTGGCACCCCCACCACATCGCCGAACGGTACGGCCTGCTCACGCTCATCGTGCTCGGCGAGACCATCGCGGCGGCCACCGTCGCCGTGAAGTCGGGGATCGACGAGCACGAGGCCCTGGGTGAGTTGCTGCCCATCGCCGCCGGCGGACTGCTGATCATCTTCGCCGCCTGGTGGGTGTACTTCGCGGTCCCCATCCACGGGCACCTCCGGTCCAACCGGCAGTCCTTCCTCTGGGGCTACGGCCATTACCTGATCTTCGTCTCGGGTGCCGCGATCGGGGCCGGCCTGGAGGTGGCGGTGGAGCAGGCGGTGGGCAAGACGCACCTTTCGGCGCTGTCGGCGTCGGCGGCGGTGACGCTGCCGACAGCGCTGTTCCTGCTCACGGTGTGGGCGCTGCACTCGCGCTTCTACAAGGTGGGGATCGCCCAGCAGTCGGTGCTGCCGGCCACGGCGCTGCTGGTGGTCGTCTGTACGTTCCTGGGTCACTGGGCGGTGCTCGCGGCGGGGCTGGTGGCGGCGCTGGCGGTGGCGGCCGGGGTGACGCTGACGGCGCTCGGGGCGAGCCCGGAGCGCGGGAGGGGCGAGGAAGGCGTCGCGGTGCCAGTTCTGTGAGGGAACCCTCGCCGCCGCGGGAACCTGGCCGGCACGGCGTACGACGGCGCCCGTGCCGTGCGCCCGGTGCACCTGCTCGACGACGGCGACACGTTGTTCACGCCGACGACGGGGACGCACCCGCTCGGCACCGCGAACCCGCCGGCCCTGGACAACGTCCTCACGGCGGGGCGCGGACGCGGTGCCCCACGCGACCGTACGCGCTGTGGGCACCGCCCAGTGGGTCGCGCACTCATCGACGGAGCCGAGACCACCAAGGTCCCCAACGCCGCTGCGGCCGCCGACGTCGACGCCACCCACATCACCGTCATCAGCCAACTCGAAGGGCTCCCCGGGAAGGCTGACTGCCCTTGGTGCTGCCGTTGCGGTGGGGCTGCAGCGCCCGACGGGTGTTCTGCAGGATCTTCGTTCGGGAGCTGCGGGTGTCGGCGAAGCCGATGGCTTCAGGCTCCGTTTGCCGGTGGGTGCAATACTTCCTGGTCAGGTGCGTGGCTAGTGTTTCGACTGCTTCGCGAGGCAGGACGAGGGACGCGGCGGATGTGGGCGAAGTCAGGGACAGGCATGGGCGTCGGCCCGACCGGGCTGGTCGGCCGGGAGGGCGAGCTCGCCGAGCTTGCGGCGTTCCTGGACACGGCCGGAATGGACGGAGCCGTCCTGCTGCTCACCGGTGATCCGGGCGTGGGGAAGACGGCGCTCCTGGACGCGACCGCCGAGCTGGCGGTGGCGAAGGGAGTGCGGGTCGTCCGCGGGAGCGGTGTCGAGTACGAGACGGACATCAGCTTCGCGGGGCTCCATCAGCTCGTCGGCTCGCTGCCGGACGAGCTCGGTCGTCTGCCGCGTTCCATGCGGGAGGCCCTCGAGGTCGCCCTCGGTCTCGGCGCCGGTCCCGCGCCGAGCCGGATCGCCGTCCTGAACGCGGCACTGTCCCTGTTCGACGAGGCCGCGAAGGAGCGGCCGTTGCTCCTCGTGGTCGATGACCTTCATGTCGTCGACCAGGCGAGCCGGGCCGCGGTGGGTTTCGTCGCCAGAAGACTCGGGGGCCGCCGCATCGGGCTGCTCGGAGCGCAGCGGGCGGAGTCCGGCGAATCCTTCCGGTCCACCGGTCTGTCGGAGCTCGAGGTCGCGCCGCTGGGTGACGCGGACGCCCTGCGGCTGCTGTCCCGACGCTTTGCTCACCTTCCCCGCCGGGTTCTTTCCACCGTGGCCCACGAGGCGCAGGGAAATCCCCTGGCGCTGCTCGAGTTCGCCGGGTCCACCGGGGTGTCCGGCGACCAACACGGCCAAGGGTCGGGGTGGGTGAGCGGCCCGGGGCGGGATGTCCGCGCTCTGTACGGCGCCCGCGTCGGACGACTGCCGCGGAGCACCCGCGACCTGCTGCTGCTCGCGGCTCTGGAGGGCTCCGGCGACATCGGCGTCCTTGAGGCGGCCGGCGGGCCGGGCAGCCTGGGGGAACTCGCTCCCGCGGAGCGTGACCACCTGGTCATGGTCACGGAGAACGGCCGCGCGGTGCGCTTCAGGCATCCGCTGGTCAGGTCCGCGGTGGTCGACGGTTCCACCGGTGAACAGCGGCGCGGCGCCCACCGCCGGCTGGCCGACGCGCTGGCCGGCCAGCCCGAGCGGCGCGGTGATCACCTCGCGAGAGCCACGACGGCGCCCGACGAGGCGGTAGCCGCCGTCGTGGAGTCGGCGGCCCGGAGCAGCCTGCGGCGCGGTGACGCCGACGGCGCGATAGCGAGATTGCGGCGCGCGGCCGAGCTGAGCCCCGACCGAGCGGACCGCAGGCGCCGCCTTTCGCAGGCCGCCTATGCCGCTGCCTGGGTGGCGGGCCATCTGGAGGTCAGCCACGAGATCATGCGTGAGGTCGAGGGCAATCCGGCGGCCCGGTCGCTCTCGGCGGCCGCGACGGCCGGCTTCCTGGTGCTCGTCACGGAAGGCGACGCCGATACGGCCCACGCACTCCTGATGGAGGCGGTCGAGCAGGCCCCGGTGATGCCCGGCCCGCCGCATGAGGAGCTGGAGACCGCGCTGTTCACCCTCACCCTCGCCAGCCAGTACTCGGGCCGGCCCGAGCACTGGCGGCCCCTGGTCGACGTGCTCGCCCGGTTCCCCGAGGCGGCGCCCGCCGCCGCGGCGTCGCTGGGGCGCGTCCACCACGGCCTCGGCTCCGTCACCGACGGCATGCTGCGCCGCCTGGACGAGGAGATCGCGCGGCTGCGGGACCAGAGTGACGCCGACGTGGTCATCCGCACCGCCCTGACCGCCTCGTACCTCGACCGGCTGCCGGGCTGTCGCGAGGCCGTGTCCCGGGTCATACGCGAGGGCGGCGCGGTGGGCTCGAGCATGCCGGCCCTGATGTTCGTCGCCCTGGACGACTTGTACGTCGGCCGGTGGCAGGCGTCGGCCGACGCCGCGGACGAGCTCGTCGCACTGTCCGAGGAGACGGGGTACCACCTGTTCGCCCAGGTGGGGCACTACGTCGCCGCGATGGCCGCGGCCCAGCGCGGCGACCTCGACGCGTGCCGGGAGCACTGCGAGGACATCTGGGGCTGGTCGGGGCCCAGGGGCCTGCGGCGGTTGGAGAACTGCGCCCACCAGGCGGCGGCCCGGGCGGCCCTCGGCGCCGCCGACTTCGAGACGGCCTTCCGGCACGCCACGGCGATCTGCGCCCCCGGTGTGCTGCCGCCGTTCAGCCCCGAGGCCGTGTGGTCCGCGCCGGACCTCGTCGAGGCCGCCGTGCGCACCGGGCGGCACGCGGAGGCGCGGCGGCACGCGGACGCGCTGCGCGAGGCCGGTGTCGGTCACCTCTCGTCGCGGTTCGCGCTGAGTTCGGCCACGGTCACGGCGATGACATCGGCTGCCGAGGACATGGTCCGGTGCTTCGAGGAGGCGCTCGGACTGCCGGGCGTCGGGCAGTGGCCCTTCGAGGTCGGCCGTGCTCATCTGGCGTACGGCGAGGGGCTGCGCCGTCAGGGGCTCAACCGCGACGCGCGGGTGCAGCTGGCCGCCGCCCGCGGCCGCTTCGAGGAGCTCGGGGCCCGTTCGTGGGAGGCCCGGGCCACGGCGGAGCTCCGCGCCACCGGGCTGACGCGGGCCGGCCGGGGCAAGGCCGGTGAGGCCCTCACCCCGCAGGAGCTGGAGGTCGCCAGGCTGGCGGCGACGGGGCTGTCGAACCCGCAGATCGCGTCACGTCTGTTCCTCTCGCCGCGGACCGTGTCGTCGCATCTCTACCGTGTGTTCCCGAAGCTGGGGGTCACGTCGCGGGCCGGGCTCCGCGACGCTCTGGAGGCGCTGCCTCCCGAGCCTCCGGCCGCCCGGCGGTGAGAGCCGCCGGTCGGGTCCCAGCACTGCCCCGGTACTGACGTGAGCGAGCCGTCGGCCGGATGTCAGTCGGCTGACGGAGGCTGACGGCACGCCGGCCGGGCCATCCTCGTGGAGACATC
>NZ_LGCN01000193.1:1035-2802 GCF_001279005.1 Streptomyces caelestis | reverse complement strand
TCGCCCACGACCGCCGCGGGCACGGGCGCTCCGCCCAGGTCGGCCACGGGCACGACATGGACCACTACGCGGCGGACGCCGCCGCCGTGGTGGCCCACCTCGGCCTGCGCGACGTCGTCCACGTCGGCCACTGCGCCGGCGGCGGAGAGGTCGCCCGGTACGTCGCCGGGCACGGCGCCGGCCGGGTCGCCAAGGCCGTCCTCGTCGGAGCGGTCCCGCCGCTCATGGTCCGGACGGAGTCGACCCCCGCGGGGCTGCCGGTGGAGGTCTTCGACGGCTTCCGCGAGGGCGTGGCCACCGACCGTTCCCAGTTCTACCTCGACCTCGCCTCCGGGCCGTTCCACGGGTTCAACCGCCCGGGCGCGGACGTCTCCCAGGGCGTCATCCAGAACTGGTGGCGCCAGGGAATGGCCGGCAGCGCGCAGGCGCACCACGAGGGGATCAGAGCGTTCTCGCAGACCGACTTCACCGACGACCTCCGGGCGATCGACGTGCCCACCCTCCTCCTGCACGGCGACGACGACCAGCTCGTCCCGGTCGCAGGCTCCGCCGAACTGGCGGCCACGTTGGCCGAGGACGCGGCCCTGAAGGTCTACCCGGGTCTGTCGCACGGCATGTGCGCCGTCAGCGCCGACACCGTCAACGCCGACCTCCTCGACTTCATCAGGAGCTGACCCGGCCCGGTACCGACACACGGCCCGTCAGCACGGAATCACGACACGGAACGGAAGTAAGGAATCACCATGACCGCAGCACCCACCGGCTACGTGACCGTCGTCTGGGACGCGAAGGCGAAGGCGGGCAGGGAGGACGACCTCAGGGCGTTCATCACCGCCGCCGTCACCCCCTCGCGCAACGACCCCGGCAACATCGACTACGAGGCCCACGAAGTCGAGGGCCGGCCCGGCGAGTTCGTCATCCACGAACGCTGGGAGTCCCGCGCCCACCTCGACGCCCACCTCGCCGCACCCCGGATGCGGGAACTCGTCCCGCAGATGCTCGAACTGATCGACGGATCCATCGAGGACGGCATCCGCCTGCTGCGCCCGTTCCGCCCCACCCACTAGCACCGGACGCCCGCCGGCGTCGGCGTCGGCGTCGACGGAGCGCACCGCCGCGAACCGATCCCGCGGGTGCTCCCGGTGACCGCTTTCCGGGAGCGCCCGCTCCGACGACGCACAGGAGAGACACGACATGACGACCACATTGATCACCGGCGGCAACAGGGGCCTCGGCCACGAGATCGCCCGCCGCCTCGTCCAGGCGGGCCAGACGGTGTGGATCGGAGCCCGGGACGCCGGGAACGGCCGCGAGGCCGCCGACCGGCTCGGCGCCGGCTTCGTCCAGCTGGACGTGACCGACGACGCGTCGGTCGGCGCGGCGGTCGAGACGCTGCGCGCGGGCCGGCCACCTGGACGTCCTCGTCAACAACGCCGGCATCCTCGGCGAGGTGACCGCCCCCGAGACATGACGGCCGACCTGATCCGCCACGTCCACGAAACCAACGTCAACCAGCACGGGAGTCAGCACCGCGCCGTCACATCACCCTGAACCACGCGTCCCGGACGGCACTCGTTTCGACCACCACCGATCCCCTGAGAGGCCTTTCCATGAACTGGCATGGTGGCCACACCATAGCCAACCCCCGAACTATGTTGTCCCGCCACGTGTGCGCTTGACCTGCGGATTCCTACGGTGTGGCGACACGCAAACGTCCCCGTCACACCCCAGGAAGTGGTGCCGATGTCGTCGCCCGCAACCGCTCCA
>NZ_LGCN01000193.1:0-1026 GCF_001279005.1 Streptomyces caelestis | reverse complement strand
CGCCCGCAACCGCTCCACCGGCCCCGAACAACCTCAAGCACATCGTCGCCGCGTCCCTCATCGGCACCACCGTCGAGTGGTACGACAACTCATCCGATCAGGGCTAGGGCCTGCGGTTTTCCATGATTCCGGCCTTCGAAGCCGGCACGGAACCAGCACGGGGTCCGTGGCATGCCGACTCGGTGCCGGCCGACCTGCGTCGCAGCGCGCTCCACGGCCCCCCAACGGCCTCCGAACACGGTTGCCCAGTGTCAACAGCGGGTCTGTCCAGCGAGTGGTGTAACTCGATTGTTGGATTTCAGTGGTTGGTCATGCCGACGGTGAGCCGGCCGTCGAACGCAATGACGAAGGCGTTGAGGACGGGCTTCCACCTCCGTGTCCACGCCTCCATGATCGTGGAGATGGTCAGCTTCGACACCTCCACGCCGTAGACCTCCTGGAGACGGGCGGAGATCTCCCCGTGGGCCAGGCCCTTGGCCGACAGCGACAACACCATCTCGTCCACCCCGGTCAGACGCCGCTGCCGCTTGCGCACCAACTGCGGATCGAACGAGCCGTTGCGGTCCCTGGGCACCTTGATCTCCACCGGCCCGGCCTCGGTCGTCACCGTCTTCGCGCGATGCCCGTTGCGGTAGTTCCCGCTGCGGCCCTCGTCGGCCCGCTCCCCGCTCTCCCGCCCAAGGTGATCGGTGAGCTCACCCTCCAGAGCTCCCTCGACCACGAGCTTCGTCAACTGCGCCAGCAGGCCGCCTTCACCGGTCATCCGGATCCCGTCGGCCTTCGCCTGGGCCACCAGCCCACCCACGAGAGCCCGGTCCAGCTCTGGCTCAACGGCCTCGGCCGCCGACTCACTCGAACGCGCATTCTACTTCATGATGTTCCTCCCCGGGGGATTCACCAGCCTTAACTGTGCCCTCTCATGACATCGGTTCCTCGCTGTCAGGCTTGGCGGGCGTGGGACGCGAGGCGATCGGCGAGCGCGGTGACGAGGTCGCGCAGTTCGTCGGGGCGCTCGATGACGAACGG
>NZ_LGCN01000192.1 GCF_001279005.1 Streptomyces caelestis | reverse complement strand
CGCCCCGCCCCCGCGGCACTGCCCCCGGCCGACGGACACTCCGCCGCCCGGCCCGAACTGCCCGGCCCCGCCGCCCGTCCCGCGGCCGCGGCGCCGCCCCCGGCCACCGGGCGCCCCGCCGCCCGCGCCGAACTGCCCGAGCTGCCCGAGCTGCCCGAACCGGGACGGCACCGGCGGCCCGACGGCACCACGCCGAACGGTCTGCCGGTGCGGGCCCCCGGCCGCACCATGGCCGAGGCGGAGCGCGAACGCGAACAGCGCCAGTCCGCGTCCGCCCAGTCCGGCGACACGGCGTCGACGCGGCGCCCGGCCCGCGACGCGGGCTCGCGGTTCGGCGCCTTCCACCGCGCACGGCAGTCCGGCAACGGCAACCCCGGGCCGGCCGCCCGTCCCGGCTCGGAGCCGCCCGCCGCCCCGTAGACCCACCCCTTCCCGTGCGGCGCCGGCCCCCTTCCCGTACGGAGTCCGGGGCGACGGCGCCCCTTCCCGCTCGAGCTCGTGAGATAGGAGGAACGGGCCGGTGACCGGTCAGCCGGACACCACCGTCCCATCACCCATCATGCAGACCACCGACAACAGCCTCAGCTGGCTCCTGCACGGCCTCCTGGAACAGACCCCCGGCGCACGTCACGCCCTGGTCCTGTCCCGGGACGGCCTGAAGCTCTGCTGGAGCGAGCACCTGACGCTCGACCGGGCCGACCAGCTGTCGGCGATCTGCTCCGGCATCCAGGCCCTCGCCCAAGGGGCCTCCATGGAGTTCGGCGACGGCACCGGCGGCGTCCGGCAGTCGATGACCGAGTTCCACGGCGGCCTGCTGTTCATCGTGGAGGCCGGCGAGGGGGCGCACCTCGCCGTCGTCGCCCGGGAGGACGCCGACCCCGGAGTGGTCGGCCACCAGATGACGGAGCTGGTCGAGCAGATCGGCGAGCACCTGCGGGCCGAGCCGCGGGACCGGTCCGGGGGGAGCGGCACGTCGTGACGCGCAAACCCGTCGACACGGGCGCCCCGGACCGGCTCTACACCGTCACCGGTGGACGCAGCCGCGCCGACGAGTCCTTCGACCTGGTCACCCTCATCGTCAGCGAGAGCGGACCGGTGCCGGGGATGCAGTCGGAGCACGCCCGGATCCTGGAGCTGTGCCGGCACCCCGTCGCCGTCGTCGAGATCGCCGCGGAGCTCGGGCTGCCGGTCATGGTGGTGCGGATCCTGCTCGGCGACCTGCTGGACACCGGCCGCATCACCGCCCGCCACCCGCGCGCGGCGCCCTCCGTCGCCTCCCTGCCTGATTCCGCCCTACTCCAAGAGGTGCTCCATGGGCTCCGCAACCTCTGAGCTGCCCACCCACCGCACACCGCTGAACGACACCGCGGAGACCGGTCTGAAGATCGTCGTCGTGGGCGGCTTCGGCGTCGGCAAGACGACCCTGGTCCGCTCCGTGAGCGAGATCCGGCCGCTCAACACCGAGGAGGTGATGACCCAGGCCGGCGTGGGCGTCGACGAGACCGGCGCGGTGACGTCGAAGACCACCACGACGGTCGCCTTCGACTTCGGGCGGATCAGCCTCAACGACCGCATGGTGCTGTACCTGTTCGGGGCGCCCGGCCAGGAGCGCTTCTGGTTCCTGTGGGACAGGCTGTTCTCGGGGACGCTGGGCGCCGTGGTCCTCGTGGACACGCGCCGGATGGACGACTCCTGGTACGCGATCGACCGGCTGGAGCACCACCGCACGCCCTTCGTGGTGGCCGTGAACCGGTTCGACGACGACACCGACCGGTACTCCCTGGACGAGATACGCCAGGCCCTCGCCCTGCCCGCCCACGTGCCGATGGTCGACTGCGACGCACGGGTCCGGCACTCCGGCAAGGACGTCCTGATCACCCTCGTGAACCACCTCCACGCCATGGCCATCGCCGAGGAGGCGACACTGTGACCGACCCCGGCGGCCCCTACGCGCACCCGGCGCCCCCGGGATGTCCCGCCCACGCCGGCGCGGTGCCCCTGACGGGACTCGAGTACCAGCAGACGCCGTCGCAGCTCTACCGCGCGCTGCGCAGGGAGCACGGCCCCGTCGCGCCCGTGCTGCTCGACGGCGGCATCCCCGCCTGGCTGGTGCTGGGCTACTCCGAGGTCACGTACGTGACCAGCCACGACGAGCTGTTCGCACGGGACTCGCGGCGCTGGAACCAGTGGGAGAACATCCCGCAGGACTGGCCGCTGCTGCCCTTCGTCGGGTACCAGCCGTCGGTGCTGTTCGCCGAGGGCGAGGAGCACCGGCGGCGGGCCGGGGTGATCACCGAGGCGCTGGAGGGCGTCGACCAGTTCGAGCTGTCCCACGACTGCCTGCTGATCGCCGACGACCTCATCGCCCGGTTCGCCGGCAGCGGCCAGGCGGAGCTGATGGCCGACTACGCGCACGCCCTGCCGATGCGCACCGTGGTGCAGCTGTGCGGGATGCCCACCTCGGGCGAGGACACCCGCCGGCTCGTCGACGACCTGCGGATCTCCCTGGACGCGGGGGAGGGCGACGACCCGGTGGCGGCGTACGGGCGCGTGGGCGAGCGGCTGCGGCGGCTGGTGGAGGACAAGCGGGCCGCCCCCGGCCCGGACGTCACCTCGCGCATGCTGACCCACCCGGCCGGCCTCACGGACGAGGAGGTCGTCCAGGACCTGATCTCCGTGATCGCGGCGGCGCAGCAGCCGACGGCGAACTGGATCTGCAACACGCTGCGCCTGCTGCTGACGGACGAGCGGTTCGCCGTGAACGTCTCGGGCGGCCGGCTCAGCGTGGGCGAGGCGCTCAACGAGGTGCTGTGGCTGGACACGCCGACGCAGAACTTCATCGGGCGGTGGGCGGTGCGGGACGTCCAGCTGGGCGGCCGGCAGATCAGGGCCGGCGACTGCCTGGTGCTGGGGCTGGCCGCGGCCAACACCGACCCGCAGATCTGGCCGGAGGGGCACGTGGGCGCGGAGAACGCCGCGCACCTGTCGTTCAGCAACGGCGAGCACCGCTGCCCGTACCCGGCGCCGCTGCTGGCGGACGTGATGGCGCGGACGGCGGTCGAGACGCTGCTGGAGCGGCTGCCCGACCTGGTACTGGCCGTGAACCCGGAGGAACTGACCTGGCGGCCGTCGATCTGGATGCGGGGGCTGTCCTCGCTCCCGGTGCGGTTCACGCCCGTGGTGCGGTAGCCCGGGCGTCCGGGCCCCCGGCGGGGCCCGGACCACGGCGCGGACCGGCGGGCCGGGGAGCGGGAAGGGGCGGGCCGGTACGGTGGCAGGCCCGTACCGGCAGGGCCCGTACCGGCACGGTCTGGCCCGCACCGGCCCGGTACCGGCCTGGCACATACCGGCCCGTAATCAGCACGGCTTGGCACGGCCCGCACCGGCACGGCCCGCACCGGCACGGCCCGCACCGGCACGGCCTGGCCCGCACCGGCCCGGTACCGGCCTGGCACGGTGCGGTCCGGCACAGCCGATACCGGCCCACACCGGTCGTGACCAGCACGGCTTGGCACGGCCCGTACCGGCACGGCCTGGCCCGTACCGGCCGGCACGGCCCGCGCCCGCGCGGACCGCTCGTGGGGGTCAGTCCTGCACGGGGGTGAACCGCACCGACAGGCTCTGCGGTCCGCGGGTGAACACGCCCTGCTCGGCCGGCTCGAACCCGTCGGCGAGACGCAGGTCCGGCATGGCGTCGAGGAGCTGGCCGACGCCGATCTCCACCTCCGCCTTGGCCAGCAGCGCGCCGACGCAGAAGTGCCGGCCGAGCGCGAACGCGAGGTGGTCGGCGGCGGCGGAGAAGGCCGTCGTGGTGGTCAGGTCGTCGCGGAAGACGTCGAAGCGGTCGGGATCGGCGTAGCGGCGCTCGTCGCGGTTGGCGGCGCCTATCAGACAGGTGACCGTGGCGCCCGCGGGCACGGTGCCGCCGCTGAGCTCCACCTCCGTCGCCGACTGCCGCATGATCATGTGGACGGGCGGGGTGAACCGCAGGGTCTCGGCGAAGGCGCGCGGGATCAGCGAGCGGTCCGCGCGGACGGCGGCGAGCTGGTCGGGGTGGCGCAGCAGGTTGGCGAAGATGCCGGCGATGGCCTTGTCGGTGGTCTCGCCGCCGGCGGCGAGCAGCAGGCTGCAGAACGCCTTGACGTCCTCGTCGCTCATCCGCACCCCGTCGACCTCGGCGGCGCACAGCACGGACAGCAGGTCGTCGCCCGGGTTCTCGCGGCGCTCCCGGATGATCGGCAGCATGTACTCGGCGAACTCCACCCGGGTCCGCTCGCCCGCCGCCGTCACCTCGGCGTCGCCCGACAGGTTCCCGAGGAAGGCGATGACGGCCGTGTACCAGCGGTGGAAGCGGGGGTGGTCGGCCTTGTCCAGGCCCAGCATGTCGGCGATGACGTTGACCGGGAAGCGGGTGGCGTAGTCGGCGACCAGGTCGGCGGAGCCGGTGTGCCGGAAGCCGTCGATCAACTCGCGGGAGTTGCGCTCGATGACCGGCAGGAACTTCCGCTCCAGGTCGCTGCCGCGGAAGGCGGGCGCGACCAGGGCCCGGCGCACGGCGTGCTCCCGCCCGCTGAGCTGCAGGATCGTTTTGCCGTGCACGGGCTCGAGCTGCCAGGCGTAGTTGTCGGTGGTGAACTCCCCGGCCTTGTCCTTGAAGACGCGCTCCACGTCCTCGTAGCGCGAGACGATGTAGCTCTTCGTCGCCTCGTGCCAGATGAGGGGCGCGGTCTCCCGCATCACCCGGTAGGCGGGATAGGGGTCGGCCGCGAACTCGGGCGAGAGGATGTCGGGCACCTGCTGGGCGGTGGACATGGAGCTCCCTGCGCTCGTCATTTCGTGTACCCCGCAAGGTTATTGATCAACTGTCAACCACAACAGGGCGGCCGGGACACCGACCGCCCCGGCACGCGGTCATTGACCGAAAACCGTCCCTCGTGGGCGCCGTCCGCGAGGGAGGAACCACCCCGGGCCGACCTGACACGGCGACGGACGGGGGGAACCGGCGCCCCGGGGCCGGCGTCCACCGATGCACAAGACTGCTGGTGGACACGGAGGAGCTCACGATGACCGGCACGGCCACCCGTCACCTCTACCTCGCCCGGCACGGCGAGGCGTCACCGGACGGGAGCGGGCTGACGGAGGCCGGCCGACGGCAGGCCACCCTGCTCGGTCGACGCCTCCGGGACGTCCCCCTCGCCGCCGTTCACCACGGCCCCCTGCCGCGGGCGGAGCAGACCGCACGCCTGATCGGCGCCCAGCTGGAGGACGTCCCCCTGCGCGCCTCGGACGTCGCCGGTGACTACGTGCCCCACCTGCCGGACAAGGGCGAGCTGCCGCCCGAATCGGCGGACCTCTACCTCCGCTTCCTCGCCGACACGACGGACGAGGAGCGGAGGAACGGACCCGTGCTGGCCCGCCGGGCGCTGGACCTGTTCACCGGGCCGGTGGAGGGGGAGCAGGATCGGCACGAACTCGTCGTCACCCATAACTTCCTGGTGGCCTGGCTCGTCCGGGACGCCCTGCACGCGCCGAAGTGGCGCTGGCTCGGCCTCAACCACGGCAACGCGGCGCTCACCGTCATCCGCTACGCCCCCGGCCGGCCCGCCTCCCTCCTCGTCTCCAACGACATGCGCCACCTGCCCGCCGAACTGCGCTGGACGGGCTTCGACCTGGAGCCGCACATCTGACGAGTCCGCTCAGCCTGCGAGCAGGTCGTCCCCTGACGGCCAGATGTGCAGGGACAGAGAAGCCAGGTAACTTCCGCGCGAGCGGATGCGGTCTTCGTCCCAGCCGTCGGCCCAGTCACCGGCGTCGACGGTGGGCGGAGGGTTGAGCAGGGTTCCGTGGGTGAGCCGCAGGAGGCTGTGCTTGCCGAGCCACTGCCGTTTGTCCTGCCAGGGCATGTTGCCCAGAGCCGGGTTCAGGCGGGCCGTGACCAGGGTCAGGTTGCCCAGGGTGTGAACCAGTTCGTCGCGGTCGGCGCCCTCGAGGGGGTCGTCGTCGAGCGGGGGCCAGTGGTCGCGCCAGCTCTGGGGCATGACGTGCTCGATCGTCAGTTTCGTGCCGACGTGTTCTCCGACCGGTGCGGTGAGCTGTTCGGTGTGGTCGGTGCGCAGCTCGTCCTCGAGCGCCTCCAGGAGGACGCGGACCCGGTGGCGGTACAGACGCGAGTACAGCGGATCCTGCTCGAGCGCGGCGCGGAACTCGGCGTCGGTGGGCCACTGCCGATGATGGCCCTGCAAGGCCGACAGCGCCTTGATGATGCCTTCGTCCGCGCATGGGGGCTGCTGCGCCGCCGCCCCGACGAGCTCGCGGAAGACGTGGTTGTAGTCGCGGTTGCTGAGGTTGAGGATCGCCCGCCGCCGCCGCTCCGGAGGCAGCACGTCGTCACCCAGCCCGTAGAGGTAGAGTAGCAGAGGCATCGGCGTCGACGTCTGCATGACCTTCATCCGGTACAGGAACCGGCCTTCGACCCCGTGCAGGGGGTGCTGGTCGATGCCGTCGTAGATCTCGGCGTACCGGGCGAGCTCGCCGAACACCTCTTCCGTGGGGGCGGACGACTTGAGCAGCCAGCGCTCGAATTCCTTGAACAGGGCGGAGGCGGTGAACTCGCGTCGGCTGCGCATCGTGAGCCAGTAGGTCAGGAAGACGTCGAGGCGGCTGCGCGTGATACGGCCGGTGGTCTGTTCGGTGCGCCACTCGTCCTGGTCGAAAGGAGCCCAGTAGGTGGCGTAGAGCCGGTCGACGTCGGCGCCGGCGTGCTCGGCGTTGCGGAACAGCAGGTTCTTGATCAGGTCCGCGTGGGCCAGCGGTGTGCCGCGGCTGTTGAGCGTTTCGAAGACGACCTGCGCGTCGTCGTGTTTCTCCAGGTCGATGACGACGAGGCGCAGATGCTCCCGCATCGTCTGGACCAGTGTGTCCAGACGTTCGTGGGGCTCGGGTGCCTCGGCGAGCCAGGCGTCGATCTCCTTCCGGAAGTAGGTGACGGCTTCGGCCAGCCGTCCGTCACCGGGCCGGTCCTGCATCACGGCCCTGAATTCGGCGCGATCGGTATTCGTCGGCCAGACCTTGTAGAGGTGATCGGGGTTCTTGTTCCGGTCGAACAGGTCTTCGTCGTTCTCCAGGAACTTCCTCAACAGCCTTACGGACCGCTCGTGGGCGAGCGACGTGGCCGACAACCGGGCTGCGAACAGGAACAGTTGGAGTGTGGTCAACCGCTGCTGGCCGTCGATGACCTGCCGGGTCTCCAGGTTCGACGACAGATAGGGCGTCTCGTCGAAGACCACCGCGCCGAGGAAGTGGGGCGCCACCGTGTCCCCGGTGCGCCCGGCCTGCTCGGCCCGCTCGATCGTGCGGCGGATGTCTTCCCAGAGGGCGGACCAGTTGTCGTCGCGATTCCAGACGTAGGGCCGTTGGAACAGCGGCACCGTGTACCGGACGTCCTTGCCGAAGATGCGCCGCAGGTCGACCGTGTCCGCCCGCATGGCCCTCCCTCACCTCGTGTTATCGGCCCTCACCGTAGCGATCCGCCAGGGTGAGGATTCGTGCGATTCGGAGATTTCCAGCCCATCGAGTCCTCACGCGCCCAAGTCCGGGTCACGGAGGAACGGGCTCGGTCAGATCTGTGGGTCGAGCGAGCGCAGCAGTTCCAGCAATCCCTGCGCGGGCCTCAATTGGTCCTCGGTCACCGGATCCGGACTGAAGTGCATGAGGTCGTTGCGGAAGGTGCGGCATTCCTCCAGTGCGGCCAGGAAGTGTTCCTGGTCGATGCCCCATCCCAGGGCGGCCCAGTTCTCCGGCACTCTGAGCAGGTGCTTGTACGCCCCGAAGGTGAGGTTGGCGGCGGAGCGCACCTGGGCGGCGCGTCCGCGCGGGACGGTGGCTCTGATGCGTTCGAGGGGAATACACCGGTCCACCACACGGCGCAGGCGCTGCTCGATCTCCTCGACCAGGACGAAGGGACGCACGCGCGTGCCGAACTGGACCGTCAGGTCGGAGGCGGTGATCAGGCCGCAGACCTTGTGGTCGTGGTCGCGGACGACGACGTGTCCGGACTGCTGGATGGTCCCGATCCAGTCGAGCAGGTCGTCCGAGCCGTCCGCCTCCTGTCCCCGCACCGTCGCGGCCTGGAGACCGGCGGTGGGGTCGGCCATCCGGGCGCGCCCGATCGACTCCCAGCTGACGACGCCGCGCAGCCGTCCGTCCGCGTCGAGAACGGGGAGCTGGCTGTAGCCGCGCAGCACCATGAGCGTCGTGGCGGTCTCGATGGTGTCGCCGACGCGCACGCACTCGGGCATGCGGTTCGCGGACTCAAGGTTGCTCACCCGGTAGGCGACGGCCTGCGCCTCGGCCTCCTCGTCGAGCAGGCCGACGAATGCGGCCGCGTCGGTCGTGAT
The DNA here is from genome assembly GCF_001279005.1 of Streptomyces caelestis. GTDB lineage: Bacteria > Actinomycetota > Actinomycetes > Streptomycetales > Streptomycetaceae > Streptomyces > Streptomyces heliomycini. The sequence continues at coordinate 87,631 of NZ_LGCN01000192.1, read as the reverse complement.
CTCGGCCGCGAGGTCGTGCAGCGCCGCCGTCAGCTCGCCGCTCGACAGCCTGCTCACCGCGCTCGTGCCCGACTCGTCCGGCTCGGCGCCTCCCGCCAGCACCGCGATCCTGCTGTCCAGCGTGCCTTCGGTGAAGGGCGGGACGGTGACCAGACCCCGCTCCCTCAGGTCGTTCTTGATCTGTTCCGTGGACGCCGGAGAGCGCCGTTGGACACCCCATACGGCCAGGAAGTCCCGGATGGACAGGGTCAGTGGCTCGACGTCGCCGCGTCGGCGCACCTCTTCGTACAGTTTCGTGGGCTCGGTCAGGGTCGCGGCGAACTCGTCGGCGTCGGGCCGGCCCGGGTCGGGCTTCCCCTCGGCCAGCGCGGCCACGCGTTCGGCCGCGCCGAACCTGCTGATCTCGAAGACGGTCAGCAGGGAGCCCAGGCTGTCCAGCAGATCGGACTGGATCTCCTGCCGGTCGAGGTCCTCGACGATCCACTCCACCCGCCGGGAGTGCCGCATCCCCTCGGCGGCTTCCGTCCGGTACTCGTAGCCGCCCGTCACCTGCCCGATGGCCACCCGCGAGGACTTCAGCGGCAGGACGACGAGGTCGCCGGACCGGATCTCGTGGACGAAACGGTGGAGCTGGCCGGTCCAGTTCCCGATCGTGTACGGGCCCTCGTCGGGGTAGGCGGCGGCGACGGCGGCCCTGATGTCGTCACGGGTGGCGGCGCCGGCGAGGTCGCCCATGGCGAGCCTGTCCCACCCGACGACGAGAACGCCCTCCTCCAGGGCGGCCCGCTCCCGCTCCCCGTTCTCTCCCGCACGCACGACCCAGGCCCGCATACCTCTCCTCCCCGTGAGCACACGGCACGTGATCAGTGCCGGGACTCAAAGTCACCATGCGGCAACCCTTTCTGAACAGACGTCACTTCAGCCCCTTCGGCGATGATTTTCAGCCGTCCGTGTGGGCTTCGCCACAGTCGTAGACTGTGCGGCGGCAATGGGGCCGGGGTGAAGGCCGTGACCGGAGCGTTGGGGGTACGAGAGCGCCGATGAAGCCGCTGGACACCGATGCCGACCCGCGCGTGGTGGGGCCGTTCGAACTGCTCGCCCGGCTCGGCGCCGGGGGCATGGGCGTCGCCTACCTGGCCCGCAGGATCCCGCTGGAGGGCCTCCCGGACGAGCTGGCCGCGGCCTACCGTCTGGTCGAGTCCGACGACGACGGGGAGGCCGACCCGGCACGGCTCGTCGTGATCAAGATGATCCAGCCGCACCTGCTGGACGAACCGCAGGCCCGCCAACGGTTCGCACGCGAGGTGGACGCCGTCCGCGCGGTCGTCAGCGACCGCGTTCCGGCCCTGCGCGCGGCCGACCCGGAGGCCGCCGAGCCGTGGTTCGCCATGGACTACGTCGCGGGACCCTCCCTGCACACCCTGGTGAAGGAGTCCGGCCCCCTCGACGTCGGGCCGTACGCGGCGCTGGGCCTGGCCCTGGTGGACGCCCTGCGCGCGATCCACGGGACGGGACTGCTGCACCGCGACCTCAAGCCCAGCAACGTGGTGCTCGGCCCGGACGGCCCGGTGGTGCTGGACTTCGGTCTGGCGGTGCTGACCGAGCGGCGCTCCAGCCAGGCGCTCACCCGGACCGGCGACCACATGGGAACGCGCCCCTACATGCCCGTCGAGCAGCTCAGGGACACCAAGCACGTCGAGGAGTCCGCCGACGTGTACGCCCTGGGTGCCACCCTCTTCTACGCGCTGACGGGCCGGCCGCCGTATCCGCTCATGCCGCTGATGTCCCCGCCCAAGTGGGACGGCGTCGGTCTGGACTTCCTGCCCCTGCTCGCCCAGGTGCTCGTCGCCAGTCCCTCCCAGCGCCCGCGGCTCGACGGCGTGCAGGAGAGCCTGTTCACCCTGCTCGCCGACGCGGGTCTGACGCTCGATGCCGCCGTGGAACAGCTCCGGGCCCGCGTCGCCGCCTCGGGACTGACGCCGCGACTGCCGCCGCACGCGCTCGCCGACCGTGCCGACCCGGCGGTCCGGGAGCTGGCCCAGAAGGCGGTCGACGAGGGCGCGGCCCCGGACGCCCCCTGGGCCGATGACGACCCCGGCTTCTACGGCCTCGTGGACACGGACGAGATCGAGCGGGCGGCCGACGCCGCCGACGGACCAGGAGGGCCCGGCGGTTACACGCCGACCCTCGTCGATCCGGTGCCCGTACCCGGCCCCGCCGAGCCCGCGCCACCGGCTCCGCGGGCCGAGCCCGGCGACGGTCCCCCTCCCGTCCCCACCAGCTACCCCCTCCCCGACCCGCAGCCGGAGGAGCGGGACGCGACAGAGCAGGAGGTCACCGCCCCGAGCGTTCCGCAGGCCCCTCCCCGGGCCGCGCAGCGCGTGGCCGACCGCCTCCGCGAGCGCTACGCGCACCGCGGGGACCTGTAACCACCCGCGCCGGTCCGTGACCGGCCGCACCACGGACCCGACCGCGCCGTCCCGCACCCACCGCCACGGCGCTACCCTCGACGACGCCCGGAACCACCCGAAAGGACCCCTCATGCCTGCACCCGACGGCCCTCCGCCCGCCGGCACGGTGATCGAGGTGCGGGACGAGGAGTGGATGGTCCGCACCAGCAGGCAGGTCCGCCCCGGCGAGTACCTGATCGAGGCCGTCGGCGCCTCCGACCTGGTGCGCGGGCAGGAGGCCCGGTTCCTGGCGCCCACGATGGACCGGCCCCGCGTCCTGCGCCCCGAGGACACCGAGCTCATCGCCGACGGCTCGCCGCACTTCCGGCGCGGCCGCCTCTTCCTGGAGGCCGTGCTGCGCAAGACCCCGCTGCCGCAGCGGGAGCGGCGCCTGGCGCTGACCGACGGCTTCCTCCTGGACCGCATGGACTACCAGCTGCGGCCCGCCGAGAAGGCCCTCGCCAACCCGCTGCGCCCCCGGCTGCTGATCGGCGACGTGGTCGGGCTCGGCAAGACCCTGGAGATCGGGGTGCTGCTCGGCGAGCTGATCCGCCGCGGCCGCGGCGAGCGCATCCTGGTCGTCACGCCCGCGCCCGTCCTGGAACAGTTCCAGCACGAGATGTGGACGCGGTTCTCCCTGCCGCTGGTCCGGCTCGACAGCGCGGGCATCGCCCGCATCGAACGGAAGATCCCGGCGGGCCGCAACCCGTTCACCTACTACAAGCGCGTGATCATCTCCATGGACACGCTCAAGAACCCCCGGCGCTACCGCCCGTGGCTGGAGCACATCCACTGGGACGCGGTCGTCATCGACGAGTCCCACAACCTGATCAACCAGGGCAGCGACCGCCGCGCCCTCGCCGACCTCCTCGCCGAGCGCACCGACGCGCTGATCCTGGCCAGCGCCACTCCGCACAACGGCGAGATGCCCGCCTTCACCGGCCTGATCCGCCTCCTCGACCCGATGGCGGTCGAGGACCCGAGCCGGCCGAAGGCGGAGGAGCTGGAACACCTCATGCTGCGCCGCACCAAGGTCAGCGCCGAGGTGGCGGAGCAGCTCAAGGACCACTGGGCGCCGCGCGGCGGCTCCCACCCCGTGCGGTGCCGGGCGAACGAGCTGGAGGAGCAGGTCTTCGCGGAGCTCGCCGAGCACTGGCTGAAGCGGCGCGAGCAGCGGGCCGCCACCGAGGACCGGCTCTTCCCCTACGTCCTGCTCAAGTCCTTCCTGTCCTCCCACCGCGCCCTGTTCGCCACCGCCCGCCAGCGGCTCACCCGCACCGGGCACGTCCTGCCCCCGCGGCACCGCATCACCGACGACCCGCCGACCGGCGTCGCCGCGACGACCCCCGAGGCCGCCTCCCTGCTGCGCCTGATGGAGCTGGCCCGCGCGATCGAGCGGGCGGGCGCGGGGGACGGCGACCCGGCCGCCGCCTCCAAGCTGGCCGGACTGGTGGAGGAACTGCGCCGCATCGGAGTGAAGGCGGGCAGCCCCACCCGCGCGGTCGTCTTCTCCGAACGACGCGAGACCCTCGACTGGCTCGGCGAGGTGCTCCCGCCCCTGCTCGGCTGGACGGCCGGCGACGAGGCGAAGGCCGCGGTCAAGGTCATGTACAGCGGCTCCGGGACCTCCGACCGGGTGCAGATGGAGTACGTCGACGAGTTCGCCCGCGCGGGCAGCGACGTGCGGCTGCTGCTCACCGGCGACGGCGCCTCCGAGGGCGTCAACCTGCACCGCCAGTGCCACCATCTCATCCACTGGGACCTGCCCTGGAGCCTGATCCGGGTCGAGCAGCGCAACGGCCGCATCGACCGGTACGGGCAGACCGAGCCGCCGGAGTTCCGCGCGATGATCCTCCGGTCGGCGGTGGAGGGAGCCCTGGACGACACGGACATCGCCGAGAAGGTCCTCGCCCGCGAGGAGCGGGTGCACCAGGTCCTCGGTGCCGTGGAGGCCGCGACGAAGGACAATGACGCCGACCTGGAGGAGAAGCGCGTCATGGAGGCGCTGTTCCGGGGCGAGGCGCCGCAGCCGGCCGTGGACGCGCTCCAGACCGTCGCCCCGGAGACCCTCGACGCCCTCGACGAGGGCGAGCTGCCCGACGGCCTGCCCCTCGCGCAGCAGCTGAACGCCGAGTTCGGCACGGGCACCGGCACGGACGCGTACGACGACGAGGACCTCGACATCGGCTTCGACTTCGACGACGCCCCGGAGGCCGTGGACGGCGGGTCCGGCACCCCGCAGGCATCCACCGGGACCGCTCCGGCCGAGGACGGCGCGGCCCGCGCCCCCGTCCGCACCGTCGAGGAACTGCGCCTGTTCACGGACCGCCGCGACTACGTCCTCACCGGCCTGGAGGAGCTCGCCGACCTGGAGGCGTTCCGCCTGGACACCACCGTGCACGGCACCGACCTCAGCTTCGACACTCCCGAGGACCTCGCCGACCGGCTCGACGTCCTGCCCGCCGGCTACCTGCGCGACCACGGCATCACCCGCCGCATGAAGCTCACCTTCGACCGCGAGGACGCGGCCGACTCCCTGCGCCGGGCCCGCGAGGACGCCGACTCCCCGTCGCTGTGGCCGGACGCCCACTACGTCGGCGAGCTGCACCCGGTCCTGGAGTGGATCAGCGACAAGGTCCTGGTCCAGCTGGGCCGCCAGCAGGCCCTGGTGATGCAGGTGGACAGCGCCCGCGTGCCCGAGCCCGTCTTCCTCACCCAGGGCGTGTGGTCCAACCGGGACGGCCGCCCGACGGTCGTGGCCTGGCTCGCCGTCGACCGCCTGGACCGGCCCGGCGAGGAGCCCAGGCTCCGGGAGCTGACCCGGCCCCTCCTCGCCGACCTGGGCCTGGGCCCGTCCATGCCCGACCACTTCGCCGCGGGCGACCCGGCCGCGCTCCAGCGGTACGTGCCGGCCGCCGTCGAAGCCACCCGCCGCGAGATGGACCGGCGCCGGCAGGAGGCGGAGGAGCACATCGACCGCCCGCTGCGCGCCTACGAGGCGAAGGTCGGCCGCTGGCTGGAGCAGAAGCTGCCCGGCTTCACCGGCGGGCACACCGCGCGCGAGCGCGCCGCCGAGAACCTGGAGGAGGCGGCGGCCCGGCTGCGCACGACCGGCGACCCGATGGTGCGCGTCCTCGCCGTCCTGGAGCCGAGCTCATGACCACCGCCGCCCGTCCCCCTGCACCCGTGGGCCCCCGGCACCCCGCGCATCCCGTCCCCGAAGCGATCCGGCAGGAGCAGTAAGCGTGAAGTTCGACGCTCTGATCAACGAGGGTGAGTACTTCCCGTCCTTCTACCTGGACGAGATCCTGCCCAAGCAGCTGAAGACCGGCCGCCTGAAAGAGTGGGCGGCCGAGGAGCGCCAGGGCCGCCCCACACCCCGGCAGGGACTGCGCGACCTCACCGGCCCCTACCTGGACGTCCGCCTCGGCGTGGGCGGCGAGGCGGACAAGTACAACGTCCTGCCCGACCAGGAGGCCGTCGCCACCCAGCAGCGGGCGACCGAGACGCTGAAGGACCACACCGGCCCGGACGACGAACCGCCCGCCTTCCAGCCCGCCCCCGCCCCGCGCGCGTACGGCGACGGACCGGAGGAGGTGTGGCGCGCGGACCTGCACGCCTGGCACGAGCGGGTGCTGAGGGCCCTGGGCTTCACCCCCTGCCCCGGCCACCTCACCGTGCACGGCGCGGCCGGTCCCGTCGCGGTGCCCGTCGCCCACAGCGAGCCGGGCGTCGCCGTCCTGACCGGCGGCTTCGCCGACGACATCGGCGCCACCCGCGGCGACGGCTCCGCCAACCGCCTGTCCGTGCCCGTCCACGTGGCCTCCGGCAGGACCCTCACCACGGTCACCGACCTCGCCGCCTGGCTGCTCTCCGCCGAGGGCGCTCCCCGCTACGCGCTGCTCCTGTTCGGCGGGGTCATGGTCCTCGCCGACCGCGAGAGCTTCGCCCGCGGACGCCATCTCGCCGTCAGCCTGGAGGTCGCCCTGCCCCGCAAGGGCGTCAAGGGCGCGAGCGCCGGCGAACTCGACGTGATCGCCGCCCTGTTCGGTGCGCAGGCCCTGCGCCCGGCCGAGGACGGCGGGGACGACGACATCGCCCGGCTGGTGGCGGAGTCCCGCGACCACTCCGTGGGCGTGACCGGTGACCTGCGCGAGGGCCTGAAGGCGTCCGTCCAGCTGATCGCCAACGAGGTCCTGGACCTCGCGCGCGCCCAGGGCGTCCCCCACGACGACCTGCCCGTGTGGCTCCCGGGCCCGCTCGCCGACCCGGACGCGCTGCCGCGCCTGCTCACCAAGGAGTCGCTGCGCTACCTGTACCGCATCCTCTTCCTCCTCTACGCCGAGGCCCGCCCCGAGCTGGACATCCTCCCGATGAGGAGCGAGGAGTACGTCCAGGGCTACAGCGTGGCCCGGCTGCGCGAACTGGCCGTCCAGGAGAAGCTGTCCAGCACCTCCCGCGACCGCCATCACTTCCACGACTCCCTGGCCCTGCTCTTCGAGAAGGTCTTCACCGGCCACCCGACGGCGGACACGATCACCTCGCGCGAGGCGGCGGCGGCCGTGACCGGCGCGGGCGGGGAAGCGCCGGACGTGGACGCGGTGGAGCTGTCCGAGGACGACGGCTACGAGGGCGTCCGCATCGAGGCGCTGAAGTCCCGGCTCTTCGACCCGGAGTCGATCGCGCTCGTCGACCAGGTGATCGTCCACCCCGACGACAAGGCCCCCGACGGCACGGTCCGCGAGGGGGCCCGCCGCCTGGACCTGCGGCTGCGCAACAAGGTCCTGCACCAGGTGCTGCGCCACCTGACCGTCGTCGAGGGGCGCGGGCGCGGCGGGCGCGGCGGCTTCATCTCCTACGCCAACCTCAGCATCAACCACCTCGGCGCGGTGTACGAGGGCCTGATGTCGTACACCGGCTTCATCGCCGACGAGCCGCTGTACGAGGTCGCCAAGGGCGGTGACCCGAGCGGCGGTTCCTGGCTGATCCGGGCCAGCCAGGTCCGTTCCGGCCGCTACCCGGACGGCCCCGACGACAGCGTCTTCGTCGCGACGGAGGTCAACCCCGAGACCAACGAACGCGTCCCGGTCCCGCGCAAGGTCGGTTCGTACGTGTACCGTCTGGCCGGCCGCGACCGCCAGACCAGCGCCTCCTACTACACGCCGGAGTCCCTCACCCAGGCCACCGTCGAGCAGACCCTGCGCTTCCGCCTGGACGAGAAGGGCGAGGTCGACCCCAGGGAGCCGGAGAAGGCGTGGGTGAACGCGGCGGACGTGCTGCGCTGGCGGGTGTGCGAACCGGCCCTCGGCTCCGGCGCGTTCCTCAACGAGGCCGTCAACCAGCTCGCCGAGCTGTACCTGCGGCTCGCCCAGCGCGAGCGGGGCGTCGAGATCGACCCCGAGGACTACCAGCGCGAGCTGCAGAAGGTGAAGGCGTACATCGCCCTGCACAACGCGTACGGCGTCGACCTCAACGAGACGGCCGTCGAGCTGGCGGAGATCTCGCTGTGGCTGAACACCATGCACCGGGGCATGAAGGCCCCCTGGTACGGCCTCCACCTGCACCGGGGCAACTCGCTCGTCGGCGCCTCGCGCAAGGTGTATCCCGGCAACAGCCTCAGCAAGGGCGAGTGGCTGACGTCGAAGGCCCCGCGCGAGCCCCGGCACGTCCCGCTCGGGGAGCCGCTGAAGCACCGGGAAGTGCACCAGTTCCTGCTGCCCGCGATGGGCTGGGGCTCGATCGGCGAGAAGGTCGGCCTGCGCACGCTGAAGAAGGGCACGACGGAGGAGACCATGAAGGCCGTGGTCGACGGCGACGTCGTCGACTGGCTCGAGCCCGAGCTGGTCGAGGCGCTGCGCAAGTGGCGCTCGGCGATGCGGCGCAACCCCAAGGGGGAGCCGAAGAGGGCGGCGTCGAAGAAGAAGGCGGCGCCTTCGGCGGAGCAACTGGCGGCGGAGGCCGACGAGCAGCGGCTGGGGCAGGGGGCGTTCGACCTCGGGCTTGAGGTCTGGGAGCAGCCCTCGCTGGACGTCTCCGGCGGGGCCGGTGTCGGCGCGAAGGCCGCCGCCCCGGTGCGGGAGGACGAGGACCGGGAGCCCGGGGAGCGGACGCAGACTGGGCGGCTGATCGGGCTCGCCCGGCGGGTGGAGTACCTGTGGGACCTGGTCGTCATGCGGCTGCGGCTGTCGGAGCAGGAGATCTCGCGGCACGTCGACGTGTGGGGTGCGGTGATACCGCGCGACGGGCAGGGGCCGGGGACGGTATCGGGCTCGGGTGGTCGGGCGCCGATGGACCGGGACGCGGTGGTGGAAGCGCTGCACCGTAGGGGCACGCCTTACTGGCGGCTCAAGCAGGTCATGGACGCGTGGTGCGCGTTGTGGTTCTGGCCGCTGGAGGAGATCGGCCAGCTGGACGGGTCGGACGACGACTACCGGCAGAACGGTGAGGACCTCACGGCCCTGAAGAAGGGCGACCCGAGGCGTCGGGTCGCGCTCAAGTCCCTCGACGACTGGATCGAGTTCGCCGAAGCGGTTCTGGGAAGCGTGGACGTGGACACGGGAGAGGGAGGGCAGACCTCGCTGCTCTCCTTCGAGGGTGTGCGGAGCCTGGACGAGCTGGACGACAAGGAGCATGAACTCAACAGGAAGATGATCGAGGCCACGGCCTGGTCGAGGCCGACCGACCTCGGTGACAGGTTCCCCTGGTACGAGGTGGTGGAGCGGATGGCTGAGGAACGGGGGTTCTTCCACTGGGAGTTGAACTTCGCGCATGTGTTTGCGGAGGGCGGCTTCGACCTGATGGTGGGGAACCCGCCGTGGGTCAAGCAGGAGTGGAAGGAGAGCGGGGCCCTCGCCGAGTTCGAGCCGTGGTTCGAGCTGGCGGAGAAACCGAGCAATGAGGCCTGGGACGAGCGCAAGGTCGAGGTCATGGAGTGGCCCGGGGTCCGGTCGACGTTTCTGGGGGAGCTGGCGGGCCATGCGGCGGTGTCCGGGTTCCTGGCGTCGGTGGATACCTATCCCGAGCTGGTGGGGACACAGCCGGATCTGTATCGGGCGTTCATGTTGCTGGGGTGGAGGGCTATCGGTGAACGGGGGACGGCCGGGCTGATTCATCCGTCCACGCACCTGACGGGAGCAAAGGAAGGCGCGCTGCGCAAAGCGGCCTATCGACACTTGCGGTTCCATGCGGACTTCACCAACGAACTGCTGATCTTCGCCAATCCGGTGGGCAATAGCAGTCACTTCAGCGTCAATGTGTACGGCAAGGACCAGGACGTCAGCTTCCAGCACATGAGCTGGCTCCTTCATCCCAGCGTGCTGGTCAAGTCTGTGCGGCACGACGGTGAGGGCCCTGTGCCTGGCGTGAAGGACGGGGGCAAGTGGGACCTGCGTCCACACCGCGACAGGATCGTCGCGGTCAACGAAGAGCGACTTCGGGAGTGGCGTGCTCTGGCTGGTGAGGAGAACCCACCGCCCGTCGAGCAGGCCAAGCTCCTGTACCCCGTGACGCGGGCTGAGGAGTCGGCCATTCGGACGCTTGCGAAGTGGCCGCACCGGCTCGCGGCTATGAAGCCGCGTATCAGCCCAGGTTTCCATGAGAAGAATGACCGCACTAAGGGCTACTTCACGTGGACGCCGGCACCCGTTGAAAGTTGGCAAGATGTGATTCTCCAGGGGCCGCTGATCAACGTTGCCACGCCGTACCACAAGCAGCCGCCGGAGGGCGGCTCGAAGAGCATGCGTGACTATGAGGCTTGGGACCACCGGAACCTAGCGGTTGACGCGGTGCCGCGTACGAACTACCGACCTACGGGATCTCGTTCACGGTTTGTCGACGATCAGGATCGCTGGGTTGACCACGACCGGCTTGTGCAGCTTTGGGGCGATCCTGCGGCGGTCGCCGCTGCGGAGGCGGATGTCAAAGCGGCAGATCCCAAGCTGGATGGGGAGGATCTGGATAAGGCTGTTGAGGCGTTGCTGCGTGAAGTCAGCCTTCGGCCATACTCGAAGTTCTATCGGGTGGCTTGGCGCGTCATGATCGCATCGAACACGGAACGGAGTCTCATCTCCGCTCTTGTGCCTGCCGGTCCCACCCATGTAGACCTGGTCAATTCTATGGCACTGAAGAGTAGTAGGGAGACTGCGATTGTCGCCGGGATGTGGGCTGCGCTACCTAGCGACTACTACTTGCGCGTTAACGGCGTTGGCCACCTCCGAATTGGAGAGGCAGTCAAGTTTCCTGCCCCCAATTCCGGTCATCCCCTTACTCCGGCGCTCCTCCTCCGTACCCTCCGGCTCAATTGCCAGACCAACGCCTACGCTCCCCTCTGGGAGGAGCTGTACACCCTTACCTGGCAGCAGGACACCTGGGCCGCCACCGAGGTTTGGCCCGAAGCCTCACCCCCGCTTGCCGAAGGGGTGGGGGATACCTGGACCTGCGACACCCCCCTCCGCACGGAGTTCATCCGCCGCGCGGCCCTCGTGGAGATCGATGCCCTCGTTGCCGTCTGGCTCGGCATCAGCGCCGATGAGCTGGTGGCCATGTACGACGCCCGGTTCCCCGTGCTCCAGCAGTACGAGGAGAACATGTGGTTCGACGCCACGGGTCGCCGTATCGCCAAGGCGCACCAGCAGTACGGGTACGGACAGCCCAAGGACGCCTGGAAGCAGTTGAGCAAGCCGGAGGGCTTCCCGGAGGAGTACGCGGTGCCGGACGGCTACACCGGCCCGCTCTACCGAGCCAACCGCAAGGCCGAGATGCGTGCCGCTCACGCCGAGTTCACGCGGCGCCTGCGCGAGGCCGGCTGGGAGCCCGGTGACACCCGGCCTCCGGGAGGCGCCGAGAGCTGATCAGGCGCCCGGCGCACACGAGAGCCCTGCCGTCCCACAGGAACCGGCAGGGCTCTCGCGACCGTACGAGTGTCAGATGCTCCGCTCCGAGGAGGCCAGCCCGACGAACCCCGACCACGCGTCACGCGACACCGTGACAATAGGCCCGGCGACGTCCTTGGAGTCCCGAACGTGCACAACTGCCGTACCGGCTGCGACCTCCACACAATCGCCGCCCTCGGTCCCGCTGTAGCTGCTCTTGAACCAGGCGAGGTGGGAGGCGACAGTTGAGGATTCAGCGTTGTTCATAGCGATCCCAGCACCCCTTCGATGATCTCCAGTGACTCTCGTGGCGAGAGAGCCTGTGATCGGATGATCCCATAGCGCGCGTGTGCGAGAGTCGCTTGTTCGGGGTCGGTCTGCAAGGAACCGATGCCTTGCGCTTCGGCGTACACGAACCTCTTGCCGTCCTTCCGTGTGACGACTGTGAAGGGCCCATTCACGCCCGCGTTGTCCTCGGCTCCGACAGGCATGAGTTGGATCTCGACGTTACGCCTCTGACCGGCCAGGAGCAGATGCTCCAGTTGTCCGCGAAGCACGTCCGTCCCGCCGTATGGACGCCGTAGTACCGACTCGTCCATGACGAAGCTCAGCAGCGGTGAGGGGGTCCGGTCGAAGATGTCCTGCCGGGCCAACCGGGCCGTCACCCGCTGCTCGGTGGTCTCTTGGTCCAGGGGCGGACGCCGCATCGCAAGCACTGCCCGCATGTACTCCTCAGTCTGGAGCAACCCCTTGACGACAAGCGTGTCGTAGGCGAGCAACTCAATGGCCTCCTTCTCCAGCGTCGCCATCCCCTGAAAGAACACCGGATACTGAGCCCGCTCCACCTCCTCCTTCCACACGCACAGCAACCCACCCGCCCTCAGCGCCTCGTCCGCCCGCTCGATCGTCCGGGGCGACGGAATCCTCCGCCCCTGCTCGAACGACGCGACCGTGGCCGCCGAGTACCCGATCCGGCTCCCGAACTCCGCCCGGTCCAGCCCCTCCCGCAGCCGCAGCGTCTTCAGGGTCTGCCCGAACGCGGCGACCACGCCGCCCTTCCCGCCGCCGTCCTCGGGACGGCACGCGCCGCCCCCGCCGTCGTCGCTCTCCCACCCGTCCCCGACACCGACGACCGTTCCGCCGTCCCCGCCGCCCGCCAGGGCGTCTGCACCCGTACGCTTCGTCATCGACCACCGCCTTCTCCGGCCCAACGCGCCCGCCGGGGCCGCCGTCACGCCGCACGCCACGTACTCGCGCCGACACGTCGCGTACAGCAGCCCGCGTCGGTGCGTCACCACTGGTCACGCTACGCCACCGACGGAACCGTGGTCGGCATGACGAACAACCCCGCCGGCCTCACCGGCCCCGGCCGACTCGCCACCCCCACCCCTCACTTGAACACCACCCCACCCGAACCCGCACCGGCGGCCCGCACCTTCCAGATGCGCTTCACCTCCACCCTGCGCGGAGCCCGCCTCGCCCGCCACCTCGCCGCCGTTCGCCTGGGGCCTCCCGTACGGCACCGACGACCACGACGCGATCGTGCTGATCGTCGCCGAGCTGACGGCGAACGCCGTGCTGCACGGCAACGTCCCCGGCCGGGACTTCCACCTCCGCCTCGCGCTTCTCCCCGCCGGGCCCCGCCCCGCCACCGTCCGCGTCGAGGTCACCGACACCCGGGGTGAACGCACCCCGCCCCGACCGAACGACCCCCGGCCCGAGGTCCCCGCCGTCGACGAAACCGGCCGGGGCCTCCTCCTCGTCGCCGCGCTCGCCGCCCGCTGGGACTGGCACCCACGGCCGGACGGCCCGGGCAAGACGGTCTGGGCGGAGTACGAGATCGCGGCCGGACGGGTGGTCTCGTGATCGCGGGCACTGGACGGGTACGTACCCGTACCCGTACTCTGGTGGCCCAGTCCGAAGGAGGCATCATGTCCGACGCCAACGTCCGCATCCCCGCTGAGGCCCGCGACAGGCTCGCCCGGATAGCGTCCTCCGAAGGCATGTCCCTGCGGGGTTATCTCTCCCGCCTCGCGGAGACGCTGCTCACCCCCGAGGAGCGTGCGGAGAGGGCCGAGCGGGCCCGCGCCGCCCTGCGCGAGTGGAACGGCTACGACCCGAGCGCGAGCGAACAGGCGGCTCTCGACACGGAGCTGGACCGGCGGCTGAACGAGGCGGGCGCCAGGTGACGGCCGAACCCCTGCACATCGTCCTCGACGACACCGCGATGGTCGCGGCCGGGAAGGGCAACGCGCTCGCCTCCCGGCTGATCCACCGCGCTCACGCCGAGGCGGGCTGGTTCCTCTACGCCCCCGCCTGCGCCCTGGTCTCGGCCGACCGCGTACGGCCGGGCACGGCGGAGCACCTTGCCGCGCTCCCCGGCATCACCGTCCTGGAGCTGGACCTGCCCGCAGCGCTCGCCGTGGCCCGCGAGACCTCCTGGGCCCCGGCCCACACCCGGTACGCCGCCGAGCCGACGGCCGAGCGGCCGAACGGCGCGGTGATCGCCACCACCACGCCCGAAGCGTGGAAGGGCCAATCCGTACGCCTCATCGACCTCGGTCCCTGACTGTCCGAATCCGACAGGGGGCGGGCCCCGCCCGCCTCCCCGGTGGTCACCGCCCGGTCGGCGGGAGGGGCCGGGCGGCGAGGTGGTGTTGCAGCTCGCGGTGGCGGAACTGCCAGGCGCCGCCCGCGGTGCGCAGAATGCCGAGCTGTCGGCAGTGGTGGAGGAACCTGCCCAGCCGCCAGGGGAGCCGGCCGCGCACACACCAGAGGAACGCGATGTACTGCAGTGCCACGGCACCCCCATGCCCGATCGCAGGGCTGAACACGAGCCCGAGCCCGAGCCCGGCCATGAAGCCGGCCGCAAGGCCCTGGTCGAGCGCGATACCGAGCCCCAGCACGTCGAGAACCGTGATGGCGATCCCGTACCAGAGCCATGTGGTGAGGTCGGCGCGGATCACCCCACGCGGGTCGGTGGCATCGGCCTCCGCGTTGCTCACCACGCTGTGGGTGAGCCCGGCGCCCAACGCGACCGTGAGTCCGTACGCGATGCCGGGCGTGAACCCGACGGTGAGCCCGAAGAGGATGCCGACGACGAGTCCGACGACGGCGGAGCCGGCGAGGAGTGCCGCCATTCGACGCAGACCGGTTCGGCTGCGCAGGTAGTGGACGTCCAACCGGGCATGGGAGGCGGGTCGGCGCTGCCCGCCCGCCGCCACGGCGGCCAGGAGCGCGATCGGCCAGAGAATGGTCACCTTGCTGAGGGTGCTGACCTGGCTGAGGAACAGGACGGGTGCGGAGACAAGGACCGGAGCGGCGATGATCAGCAGTCGGCCGACCCGGAGTACGCGGCGCTCGCCGCCCAGCGGCCACAGCTGATCGAGGACGATGTCCGTACCGGGCGGCACCCGGTCGGTGGCCGCGCGGGACGGCCGGCCGCCGGCGGGAGCGTCCCCGGAGACGTGGGCGGCGAGCACCGCCAGGCGGCGCCAGGTTTCCTCCGGGTCCAAGCGGGCGGCTTTCATCGGCGGCTGGTCCCGGTCGGTGCTGCGGCGGGGGGCGCGGACGGCGGCGCTGATGAAGTTGTCCAGCAGGTAGCCGTCCAGGGTGCCGTTCGCGGCGAGCCCCAGCATGTCCGCCGGATCACGCAACAGGTCTCTGCCGGAAGCATCGGGTTCCTGGAAGACCGTCGCGGCCAAGGTCAGGCGCCAGGGACTGTCCAGTGCGCGTCGCAGTTCCGCCGTTCCCGGACCGCTGCCGGCGTGCGTGTCGTCGAGGACGGCCAGCACCCTCTGCCAGCGGACGCGGTGGTGGTCGTCGTAGGCGACGCGGTTGACGAGGTAGGAGTGGGCCTCGGCCGGCCTGACGCGTCTGAGGGTGATCACGGCGGCGGTGCGGGCCTGCGACCTCGCCCTCGTGAGTGCCTTGTAGCGGTCACGACGACACGTCATGATCACGGGGGCGCTCTCGTAGTCGTTGACCGCGGCCACCAGTTTCGCGGCGCGGGAGTCGGCCCGAAGGCGCGGAGTGCGGTCCATCTCGTCGACGCCGTCGATGACGGGCAGTACGAGCCGATCGGCCACCAGGACGTCGGCTTCGCGCGGGCGCAGGCCGAGGGCGCTCGTCAGATGCTGAACCAGCCAGGCATCGATGGTGCCTCCCGGCCAGCCCGGGGCGGACAGCCGCACCGGCACGGGAACCTGCGGGTGTGCGGCGTGCCCACGGGCCAAGTCGCGTGCCAGGAGCACCGCCGCCACGGTCTTGCCCGTCCCCGCGTCCTGCTCCGCGTCGGAACCGCCGGCCGATCCCGGGCTGCCCGTGATGACCAGGCGTCCCGGCTCCATCCGTCGGTAGAACTCGGCGATCCTCGCCACGCTCCAACCCGGGGCGGCGGTGCCGGACGCAGACCCTTCGTCGCCGACCGGGGAGGGCGGCGCGGTGACCGACCCGCTGGCCCTGACGGTGAAACCGACATCGATCAGGGCTCCGAGACGGCCGCCCAGCAACTGCCGTAGCGCTTCCTCCTCGTCCCGCGCGATCCTCGCCGCCAGCCTCCCCGCGATGGCGTGTGGATCCGTCTCGGGACCGGTCCGCCGCCAGATGTACCACGAGAACCCGAACCCCGCGATACCGGCAATCGCCCCCAGGACGCTCGCGATCGGGTCCGCGGTGTCCCACCCGCCCTTCGTCGTACCGAGCACGGCCAGTCCCGCCATGGTCAGGCCGGCCAGCACCACCGCCGCTGTGCGCCCCGGAATCCCCATGCCGGTGATCCTGTCGCCCGAGGCGCCCACCTCGTCGGGTAATTCATCGAAACGCAACCTTGTGCCGAGCGGCCTTCGAGCGCGGCGGAGGCGGTACGACCGCGAGTGCTCCCGGCAGCGGACCGCCGACTGCCGCACGACGGGGGGTGGCCGGGCGGTGCCGTCGCCCCGAGCTGCCAGGGCGCCGGGGCCGGAATGTGTGGATCCGCGGAACGCCGGCGAACCCTCCTCGTAAAGTGGCACGTGATCGAAGCCGATCACGGGACGACTCGGGAGACGGGGGCCGCAGCGCGTCATGAGACCCACACTCGCCGCGCAGACACTGCGCGACACGACGGTCGAGTACCTGACGACGACGTTCGCGCTGGCCGAGCCCGACACCCAGGACGCGCTGGAGGACTTCCTCACCGACCCGGCCGACGGGCTCTTCCGAGGACCGTACCTGCGCATCCGGCGGCCCTTCCGGCCGGCGGAGGACGGCTGGCAGCGCCACCTGGACTGGTACCCGGCCGACTTCCCGCCGCCCTACGCGCACCAGGCCGAGGCGTTCGCCCGGCTGACCAGCAAGGACGGGCACCGGCCCCGGCCCACGCTGGTGACCACCGGCACCGGCTCCGGCAAGACCGAGTCCTTCCTCATCCCCGTGCTCGACCACTGCCGGCGGGCGAAGGAAGCCGGGAAGCACGGCATCAAGGCCGTCCTGCTGTACCCGATGAACGCGCTCGCCGGTGACCAGGCGGACCGCCTCGGCGACCAGCTGGAGGACGGCCGGCTGCGCGAGGTGACGGCGGGGTTGTACATCGGCCAGGCGTCCTCGCGCGGCACCGCGCCCTACCAGCGGGTCATGGTGGACCGCGCGGAGATCCGCCGCAATCCGCCGGACATCCTCATCACCAACTACAAGATGCTGGACCTGCTGCTCCAGCGGCAGCAGGACGCCTCCCTGTGGCGGGACGCCGACCTGGCGTACGTGGTGATCGACGAGTTCCACACCTACGACGGCGCCCAGGGCACCGACGTGGCGATGCTGCTGCGGCGGCTCGCGGCCGTCGCCGGGGCCGCCGAGGCCGGGAAGCCGCTCGGGTCGATCTGCCCGGTGGCGACCTCCGCGACCCTCGGCTCGGGCGGCTCGGCGGGCGGGCCCGAGGACATGCTGCGGGTGGCCTCCCAGGTCTTCGGGACGCGGTTCCCGGACGACGCCGTGGTGGGGGAGGACCGGCGGGACGCCGAGGAGTTCCTGTCCCCCGTCGACCACACGCTGCCCCTGCCGTCCCCGGCCGAGCTCGCCGGCCTGCCCGACCCGGCGCGGACACCCGGCGGCATGGACGCCGTCGCGCGGGCGACCGTGGGGTGCGACACCGCCGACCCGCGCGAGCTGGGGCGCCGGCTGCTGGCACACCCCCTCACCCACGCGCTGCTCGCCGCGAAGGACGGGCCCCTCACCTTCCCCGCCGTCCTCGGGGCCTTCCCCGACACCTCGGCGTGGCGGGTCGCGGCCGTCCAGGAGCCGCAGCGGGCGGCGACCGCCCTGGCCCGCTTCGTGGCGCTCGTCTCGGTCGCCCGCGACCCCGGAGCGCCCGCGGACAAGGAGCGGCCCCTGCTCCTCGTGGAGACCCACGTGTGGCTCCGGTCGCTGTCACGCGTCCTGCGGTTCGTGGCGCCGCAACCGGTGTTCTCCTGGTCGGACACCGACCAGGCGGCCCTCACCGGAGACGGGAACGGGGCCGCGGCCGGGGGGACCGGGACCGGACCGGACCGCGCGGACGCCGAACGGCGGGCCCTGGCCGTCGCCGCCCAGACGGAGCGGCGACGGCGGGTCCAGCGCTCCGGACGGCTGCCCGCCGCCTACTGCCGGCACTGCGGACGCTCCGGCTGGGCGGCCATATGCCCGGACCGCAACCCGCAGAACCTGGTGCACGAGCCGGACGAGATCTACCGCGCCAGCGTGACCGGCGGGGCCGCCAAGGGCCGGGTGCGGGCGATGATCGCCGCCACCCCGGCGGAGGCCGCCGAACAGGCCCGCGCCATGCTCGCCCACCGTGCCGCCCGCCGCACCCGCCGGGGCGTCCCGCACGACGCGACCCTGCTCGTCCTGGAGGACAACGGCAAGGCGCTGCGCCGGCTCGACCCCGACGAGGTCCTCCTCGACGGGGGCAGGACCGCCCCGGCGCCCGAGAACGGCGTGTACGTGTGGACCTGGTTCGACAACCAGGAACGCGCCGAGTACGCCAAGCAGGACCGGTGCCCGGCCTGCGGGCAGGCCCAGGGCATCCGCTACCTCGGCGCCGGTGTCGCCCCGCTCGCCTCCGTCGTCGTCACCCAACTGTTCACCGGTGGTGAGCTGCCGAGCGAGGACGAACACAAACGCGACCGGCGCAAGACCCTCATCTTCAACGACTCGGTGCAGGACGCGGCCCACCGCGCGGGCTTCGTCGCCAGCCGGTCCTGGAAGTTCTCGCTGCGCTCCCTCGTCCACGAGCAGCTGACCGAACGCGTCGGCGGCAACGAGGAGTTCGCCGCCGACGGCGTTCCGCTGAACGAACTGATCTCCTCCCTGATCAGCCGCGCCGCCGTCCCCGAGCAGCGGCTCCTCGCCTCCGTCGTACCCCCCGACCTGCACGACGTGGACCGGGTCAAGCGGCTGCTCGCGGGCAAGAAGGGCATCCCCGAGTCCACCTGGGAGCTGGTCGGCGAGCGCCTCGCCTTCAACACCCTGCTGGAGTTCGGCCTGCACTCCCGGCTGGGCCGCACCCTGGAACTCACCCGCACGGTCGCCGCCGAGGTCCACCTGCCCGACCCGCGGGCGGCGGCCGAGGCGGCGGCGGCCCTCTTCCGCGTCCACCAGGAGAAGCTGCTGCCGCTCGCCGTGGACCGGGGAGAGGGAGCCGACGGGGACGACGCCGACGACGCGGGAACCCCGAAGGCCGCCGTCCCGGCCGAAGGCACCCCGGAGCGCCTGCGCCACTTCGAGGGCTACGTGCGCGGACTCCTCGAACACGTCCGCCAGATCGGCGGCATCCACCACCGCTGGCTCGACCGGTTCATCGACGAGGAGGGCCGTAACCGGCACTTCGTCTCCACCGGCCGGGAACCCGGCATGCCCGCCTTCGGCCGCAACTCCGAAGCCCCCGCCTTCGTCCTCGTCGGCGCCCGCGGCGGACGCACCGACTTCGAACGGGTGGGCACCCGGGACAGCTGGTACGTCGACTTCACCCAGCGCTGCCTCGGCCTGGACCGGGACACGGCGGGTGCCTACCTGGAGGACCTCTTCGCGGAGCTGGCGAGCGACCGGATCGGCGCGCTCGCCCGCCGCCGCACCACCCCGGCCGACCGGCAGACGGGCCACGGGGTGTACGGGCTGACGCCCGGCCACATCCGGGTCCGCCCCCTCGACGACGAGCAGATCGCGCTCGCCGCCCTCACCTGCCCCGAGTGTGGCTGGACGCAGACCGTGCCACCGGAGCGGGCCGAGGTCTGGCAGGGCACCCGCTGCCCTCTCAAACGCTGCGAGGGCGCCCTCACCCGGCCCTCCGAGGAGGCGGGCGGACGCGCCGCCCGCGACTACCGCTCCGACTACTACCGGCGCCTGTACCGGGAGGCCGACCCGTACAGCGTGGTCGCCGCCGAACACACCGGTGTCCTCACCCGCAAGGAACGCGAGGAGGTGGAGAAGGGCTTCCGGCGCGGCCTCATGCACACCGACCCCAACGTCCTGTCGTGCACGCCGACCCTCGAACTCGGCATCGACATCGGTCAGCTGGAGGCGGTGATCCTGGCCTCGCTGCCGCCGTCCACCGCCGGTTACGTCCAGCGCGTCGGCCGCGCGGGCCGCGCCACCGGCAACGCGTTCATGGTGACCCTGGCCGACACCAGCCCCCGCGCGCTGTACCACCTCGCCGAACCCGAGAACCTCATCGCCGGCCCGATCCTGCCCCCCGGATGCTTCCTGTCCGCGGGCGAGCTGCTGTGCCGCCAGTACACCGCCCACCTGATCGACCGCGCGGCCCGGGGCGACCTGGAGGGCGTGCCGCCCCTGCCGGACCGGGTGACCCAGCTGGTCGGCCGCACCGGGTGGCTGACGCAGTTCCGCAAGGCGGTGGCGGGACGCGTGGACCTGGCGGACGACTTCCTGAAACTCTTCCCCGAGATCGACGGGGTCCCCGGCTCCGGCGTCTCCCGCGACGCCCGCAAGACCCTGCGGCGCTACGCCGAGCACAAGCTGGCCGACGCGTTGGACCGCGCCCGGCGCGCCTGGGACGAGGAGCGCGCCGAACTGGTCAGGCGCCGCGCCCTGATCAACGACGCGGCCGACGCGCTCCAGGAAGCGGTGGAGGACGAGGCGCGCGAGAAGCGGAACCTGATCCGCGAGGCGGCCGGCGTCTCCAAGATCCTCCAGACGATGGGACAGGCCGACGCGCAGGGCTTCCTCGTCGAGCACGGCCTGCTGCCCAACTACAGCCTCGTCGAGGACGGCGTACGCCTGGAGGCCCAGCTCAGCTACAAGGAACCCGTGCGCAAGCGGCGTTCACCGGGTGCCGCGGACCAGGGCGACGACAAGGCCCCCAAGGTCCGCTGGAGCAATGAACCGCGCACCTATGACCGGCCCGCCGAAGCCGCCCTCACCGAACTCGCCCCCGGCAACGCCTACTACGTGCGCGGCTACCGGCACGTCGTCGACGGCTTCGACCTCGGCCCCACCCCGCAGGACTCCGCCGACGGCACGCCCGTCGGGCTGCGGACCTGGCGGGTGTGCAAGGACTGCGGCCACGTCCGCACCGGGGAGCGGGCCGAACAGGACACCTCGCCCTGCCCGCGCTGCGGCGGCCCCGGCATCGGCGGGCGCAACGCCGTGCACCGGGTGGTCGTCCCCCGCAAGGTCACCGCGCACGACAAGCGGGACGACGCGCGGATCGTCGACGACCACGACAACCGCACCCGCACCCCCTACACCACCGTCACCGCCGTCGACATCGACCCCGCCGACATCAAGCAGACCTGGCGGCACCAGAAGACCACCTTCGGCGTGGACCACGTCCGCGAGGCGGTCATCCGCCGCTTCAACCTCGGCAAGAGCCGCCACGGCCGGCGCAACGACACCTCCTTCGCGGGCACCGAGGTCGCCATCACCGGATTCACCGTCTGCCCGCGCTGCGGCGGCGCCACCGACCGCGAACCCGGCCACGCACCCGCCCAGGACACGCTCGGCCAGTCCCTGCTCGGCCGGGCCGAACTCGCCCACCACCGGCCGTGGTGCCCCACCCGACGCCGCGACAAGCAGGCCAGGCCGGAGGACGTGCAGGTCGTCACCGCGACCGAGCACCGCACGGAGGCACTGCGCATCCTGCTGCCCGCCGCCACGCTGAACGTGCCCGAACGCCTCGCCTCCTTCTCCGCCGCCCTCCACCTCGGACTGGCCCGGCGCTACGGCGGCGACCCCGCCCACATCCGCTCCGCCCCCGCCACCGAACCCGACCGGGAGACCGGCCTCACCCGCAACTACCTCGTCCTCTACGACGCGCTGCCCGGCGGCACCGGCTACCTGCACCGCCTCGTCGACCGCGACGGCGAGGAGTTCCGGGCCGTGCTCGCCGAGGCCCAGGCCGCCCTGCGGGCCTGCCCCTGCCGGAAAACCCGCGGAGCCTGCCACCGCTGCCTGCTCGGGTACGCCCCGGAGCGGGACTACAAGGACCTCGACCGGCAGGAGGCCCTGTGGATGCTGGACAGCCTGCTGGGCACCGACGGAAGCAGCGGCTGGGACGTCCGCAAGGAGGCGGCCGACGCCGAGCTCCGCTTCGCCGACCAGGCGGAGAGCGACCTGGAACGCCGCTTCATCGAATGCCTCGACCGCTGGCTGGAGATTCCCGGCAACGCCGCCGCGGCGGGCCACGCCACCACGCCCACCGGCCGCAGCGGCAAGCAGTTCACCCTCACCCGGCCCGACGGCGGCCCCGTCCACTGGGAGGTCGTCGCCCAGAAGGACCTGCACGGCTACCGCACCCGCCCCGACCTGCTGTTCCGGCCCGTCGCGGGGGACACCACCAGTGACGGGGCGCCGCCCCTGCCGGTCGCCGTCTACCTCGACGGCTACCGCTGGCACGCCTCCTCCCGCGCCAACCGCGTCGCCGCCGACGCGGCCAAGCGCGCCCGGCTGCGCGCCGACGGGATCCTCGTCTGGCAGATCACCTGGGACGACGTCGTCGCCTGGGACCGCACCCTCAAGGGGGAGACGGCCCGCGACCCGGACGCCCCGGCCGACCCGCTCGACGCCGTCGTCGCCGGCCCCGCCGCCGACGCGGCCTGGCCGCCGTACGACGTGACCTCCGGCACGGGCCCCGGCGCCCTGGTGCGCGAGCAGTGGGGCAAGGCGCGGCGCGATCCGGCGGACGTGGACGCGCTGCTGTTCGCCGGGGCCGTCCCCTCCCTCCTCGGCTTCCTGCGCGACCCCCGCCCCGCCCGGTGGCAGCAGCTCGCGCAGCTCGCCGTCAGCGCGCCCGCGTCCCTGCGCAGGCGGGAGCTCGTCGACGCGGACCCGGGTACCGCCGTCGCGTGGATCGACGCCGCCGTACGCGGCGAGACGGCACCGGCCGTCGCGGGACAAGGCGTGAAACTCCTGTCCTTCCAGGACGCCTCCGGGCTGCCGCTCGTCCTCGTCGGAGCCCGGCGCGCCGACGGCAAGGGACTGAGCTGGAGCGCCCTCGCCGTGCTCGACGACCGCCCGGAAGCCGTCGAGGGGGACCGGGACGACCACCGGCGCCGCTGGAAGGCGTGGCTGTGCTGGGGCAACATCATCCAGTTCCTCGACCCCACGGGCAGCGGCCGGGCCGACGGACTCGCCCTCGCCCGCTCCACCCTCGACACCTTCGACGCCGCCCTGCTCGCGGCGACCTCCGGCCCGGTCGACGGACTGCTCTCCGCCCTGCGCGACGCCGCCGCCGGCACTGGTCTTCATCTGCCCGACGACCGCCCCGAAGGGGAAAACGGGGGGCCGGCGACGGCAGACACCCCCGCACCGGCGGCGGAGGCGGCGCCGGAGCCGGACACCCCCATGACGCCCGTGGAACGGACCGCCTGGGAACTGGTCCTGGCCGAACTGACGAAGTGGGGCGACCCGGAGGTCGCGGCCTTCGCCGAACGCCTGGCCGCCCTCGGCGACGTCCCGGCGGGCCGGGCGACCTGGGACGTCGACGGCGTGTCCCGCACGGTCGAACTTGCCTGGCCCGGGCCTAGGATCGGGATCGTCCTGGCCGAGGACGCCGAGGACACGGAGTACATGGCGCAGTGCGTGGCGGCCGGCTGGCAGGTGCGCGCGCCGGACGGCTGGGATGTGCAGGAGCTCGCCCGTCTGCTGGGCGGGGAGGGGGCAGCGCGATGAACTACGGAGCGGGTCGTCCGGGAGGTCGCGTCCGGACGCGGGTGCAGGTGAGCTGGCAGGCGCACGCGGACGTGGAGCGCCGGGACGGTGCCGTGGCGGACGCGGTGGGGGACTTCGTCCACCGACTGCGGGCCGACCGCACCAACCGGGCCCTGCGCCTGTCCCCGCTGCGCAAGGCGGGGGACAACGGCGACCTGTATCTCGCGCACCCCGACACCCGCTGCATGGTACTGCTGCTGTCGACGGACGGCGGCGACGAGATGCAGGTCCTCGCGGTGCGCGACGGAGCACGGGCCCGCGACGAACTCGCCCGGCTCACCGTGGAGATCAACCCGGTCTCGGGCGCGGTGGAGGTCGTCGACCAGAGCGAGGTCAGCGCCAACGTCGTCGCGCTGCCGGACCGCGCCACCCCCCTGTTCGCGGGATACGACGACCGGATCCTCATCGACCTCGGCGTCGTCCCCTCGCTGCTGCCCGCTCTCCGCAAGGTCACCACCGACGAGCAGTTCGACCGGCTCCTCGCCCACAACCTCCCGGAACTCACCCGGGACGTCCTCCTGGCCCTGCGCGCGCACACGGACCCACAGGACGTGCGGCGGCACATCACGGACGCCTGGCGGGCCGACGAGGACGTCAACACCGGGGACTGGGCCCGGGCCGCGCGGAGGGCCGTCTCCCAGGCCGAGACCGACGACGACGCCGTCCTCGGCGCGCTGGGCCGCAGCTTCGACGCCTGGCGGCTCTTCCTCCACCCCGAGCAGCGCCGCCTCGCCACCGGCGACTTCAAGGGCTCCTCCAAGGTGACCGGAGGACCCGGCACCGGCAAGACCGTCGTCGCGCTGCACCGCGTGCGCCACCTCGTCGACCGGCTGCCGCCCGGCCTCACCCGCCCCGTGCTCCTCACCACCTACAACACCAACCTCGCCCTGGACCTCAAGGAGCGGCTGCGGCAGCTCGGCGGAGACGACCTGCTGAGCCGGGTCGACGTCAAGTCCGTCGACGCGCTCGCCCGCGAGATCGTGCAGGAGTCCCGTGCCGACGTCGGCCGGCCGCTGGACGACGACGCGGCCATGAACCTGTGGCACACCGTGCGCATGGAGGCCGACCTGCCGGAGTACGACGCCGACTTCCTGGACACGGAGTTCAAGCACGTGATCCTCGCGAACCGGTGCGGCTCCTGGGAGAGCTACCGTCGCGTCGGCCGCTCCGGACGCCCGCGCATCAGCACCGCCCAGCGGCACGAGGTGTGGCAGCTCGCGCAGGCCTACCGGGCCCACCTGGACGCACCGCCACGACGGACGACGTACGCGCTCATCGCCGACCAGGCGGCCGGCCTCGAACAGCACCGTATGGCCCGCGTCGAGGAACAGGCCCGCTACAAGGAGGAGCAGGGCGGCCGGGACCTCGTCCACCGGGAGGCGGGCAGCGGCATGTGGCTCAAGCCCCGCTACCGGCACATCGTGGTCGACGAGGCCCAGGACCTGTCCGCCTCGCACTGGCGCATGCTGCGCGCCATGGTCTGCAAGGGACCGAACGACATCTTCCTCGTCGGCGACGCCCACCAGCGCATCTACGGCAGCCGGGTCGTTCTCGGCCATCACGGCGTCGAGATCCGGGGCCGCGCATCCCGCCGCCTCACCCTCAACTACCGCACCACCCGGCAGATCCTGGGCAGCGCCAACCGCCTGATCGAGGGAGCCTCCTTCGACGACCTCGACACCGGGACCGACACCCTGGACGGCTACCGCTCCGTCCTGAGCGGGCTCACCCCGCAGTTCTGGCGGGCGCCCGACCGGCTGACCGAGATGCGGGCCGTGGCCACCCTCGTCAAGGAGCGCCACGACCGCCACGGCACGCCGTACTCGGCGATGGCCGTCAGCGTCCCCGACGGCGGCTCCGCCCAGGAATTCGCCAATGTCTTCGCCAAGGAGTTCCGGCTGCCGGCCGTGGAACTCGGCAGGGAAGGGGTGAGCGCCGACGTGGACGCCGTGCGCATCGGCACCATGCACCGGTTCAAAGGGCTGGAGTTCCAGCGGGTGTTCCTCACGTCGGTCGGGGAGGGCCAGGTACCGCACCAGCGCATCGAGCAGTACCGGGCCACGAACCCGGACCGGTACCGGCAGGAGGAGCAGCGGGCCCGCTCCCTGGTGTTCGTCGCGGCCACGCGCGCCCGCGACGAACTCGTCGTCACCTGGAGCGGCCGGGCCAGCCGGTTCCTTCCCCCTGGCGCGGACGCGACCGCCCACCGTGCGGCGGATCTCCTGGGAGGGGACGGACCACCGTCCGGCGCGTCCGGGTCCGCCGCGGCCTGACCGCGGAGGCCCGGTGCCACCCCGCCCGGGAGTCGTACGAGGAAAATGACGCGACGGGCCCTCATCGCTCGGGATACGTTCCTGGCTGTTCGAAGGGGGGCCCGACGTGGCGAAGTTGAACCAGATCATCGCGGTCGAGAAGGGCGTCAAGAGCAAGTCGCTCCAGGATGTCAACACCGCGCACGCCAAGGTGCAGAAGCCGGCGCTGCTGGCCGGCATCTCGCGCACGTACCAGCCGAAGGACGAGGAGGGCGAGCAGCTGCCGCCCGAGTCCACGCGGGTGCAGGTGCAGGCCGAGGACGTGCTGCGGGAGATGGCCGCCTCGCTGACCCGGCTGTTCGACGTGACCGCGACCAAGGACTGGGCGAACTGCACGGCCCGCGCGGACGTCACCGTCGACGGACGGACGATCGTCGCCGACGTCCCGGTCGGCTACCTGCTCTTCCTGGAGAAGCAGCTCGCCGACCTGCACGCCTTCGTCAAGAAGCTGCCCACCCTCGACGCCGCCGAGTCCTGGTCCCACGACCCGTCCACGGACTGGTGGAAGACGGACCCGGTGCGGACCATCCGTACGAAGAAGGTCCCGCGCAACCACGTCAAGGCGGAGGCGACCGACAAGCACCCGGCGCAGGTCGAGGTGTACTACGAGGACGTGCCCATCGGGTACTGGACCACCGTGAAGTTCTCCGGGGCGCTCCCCGCGCGGCGGGTCAACGAGCTCGCCGAGCGGGTGGAGAAGCTCCAGCAGGCCGTGAAGTTCGCCCGCGAGGAGGCCAACGGCGCCGAGGTCACCGACCAGCGGGTCGGCGACGCGGTGTTCGGCTACCTGTTCGGCTGACGCGGCAGCACGTCACCACCATGATCGCCCCCGTGTGCGAGCGCGGGGGTGCGCTACGGGGCGCGGGCCGGACTGAGGACCGGTTCGCGTCAGGAGCGCAAGCTGACACTGAAGTTCAGCCTGAAAACGCGGCCCGCCGAGACGGCGGCCGCGGTCAATCTCAGACTCTCGCTCCAGTCTCAGCATCGCCGCCGATCGCCGGACCGATCGGGGACGGACGAACGCCGTCGGATGCGAGTTCGACTCTCGCCTGCGCCTCTTTCCTGGCGCGGTAGTTCAAAGGAAGAACACGACGGCATGATGACTGATCCGTCCTCTTAAACGCCGCCGGCGTGCGCAATTGGGTGGCATCCCCAGGGGCCCGGGAGCTGGATACGACTCCCGGGCCCCGCCACGTCGCGTTCAGGCCGAGACCAGGAGGACCGGGTGGAGCACGCCCAGGGACCCCGTGGCGAGGCCGATGCCGCACTGGACCCGGTTGAGCTTCTGGCGCAGGCCGAGCAGCGCGAAGGTGACGGCCAGGCTGCCGAAGAGCAGGGAGAACGCGATACCGAGGAGGCCGGCGAACACGACGGTGACCGAAGCGGCCGTGCCGAGGACGAGGGAGACGGGCCCGTAGAGGGTCGCGGGGCTGTCCGCGGATCCGGTGGCCATGGTGGCTCCTCGCTCCAGGTGGTCGGCGTCTTCCAGGCGCGGGCAGGGGACTCTCGCACTGCCATCATGGCACTTCCGGCTCGTTTTTTGAACACGTTCAAAGTGGGTCGCGGAGGGTGGCGTGCGACGGCGGCGCGGCGCGGCCGCCGGGCCGGTCAGGCGGCGGGCCGTACCGTCAGGATCTGCTCGGCCCGGCCGACCGGGCCGTCCACGTCGTGCAGGACCGTGCTGGTGAGGCCCTGGCCCGAGGGGCCGAAGGTGACCGTGGTGTCCAGACCGGTCCAGGCGCCCCGCGGCTGTCGGTGGAGGTGGACGGTCAGGTCGACGTTGGGGAACATCCACTCGGTGGGCGGTTGCCGTACGGCGATGCCGTTGGCGGTGTCGACGAGGGCGAGGTACGAGGCGAGCGGGCCGGCGGGCTCGCCGGCGACGAGGTCCAGCGGGGTGGAGATCCAGGCCGTCGCACGGCCCGGACGGGGCGGAGCGACCGGGCGGACGTCCAGGCCGGCGATGTAGCCGCCCGGCCACAGGTCGGACATCGCCCACGGGGTGAGCGACTCGGGGGCGGGGAGGCGGTCGTCGGGGCCGCCCGCGACCGCGGCGGTGTCGAGGCCGGCCAGGAACCAGGCGCGGGCCCGGACCACCGGGCGGTCGGCGATCCGTACGACCGCTTCCAGCAGCTCGATGGTCCGGCCGGGGCGGACCGTCTCCACCCGTATCTCGCACTCGTCGAGGGCGAGGCGGCCGAGGATGTCGTAGCCGATCCGGGAGAGGAGCAGGCCGCTGTCCGCACCGGCGGCGGCCCGGTGGCGGTCGAGGGCGTGGGCGACCAGTCCGCCCAGCGGGCTGAAGTGCTGCTCGTCCGGGTCCCAGGCCCCGCCCGCGTGCGCCGTCGGCTTGTAGCGGTGGTCGTCGATGCGCTCGAAGTAACCGTCCCGGGGCGCGCTGGAGGCGGACAAGGGGCGTCTCCTTCGGGTGCGGGAAAGTGCACCCTACATTCATCCGGTGCCGGCGTCAGGTGCCGAGCGAGCGGCGCGTGACGCGGGCCAGGTGGTCGGTGAAGACCTCGCGGGCGTCGGGGGTGAGGGTGCGCAGGGCGATCAGCGCCGTGACGGCGACGTCGCACAGTTCCGCCCGGACGTCGTCCCAGGTGTGCGTGGTGCCCTTGCGCGGGTTCTGGCCGGTCGCGCCGATCACCGCCTCGGCGACCTCGCCGACCTCCTCGGACAGTTTGAGGATCCGCAGCAGCAGGCCCTCCCGGTCGCCGACCGGACGGTTGGCGTCCAGCCAGCCGCACAGGACGTCGACGGAGTCCCAGAGGTCGGTGGGCGGGGGAGGGGCTGGAGACAGGTGGTCGCTCATGGGCGCCGAGCCTGGCACACGGCACTGACAGACACCGGTGTCGAGTCGGCGGCTTGCCCTCGTGTGCGCTCCAACTCCTAGCGTTGCCGGGCATGGAGACCACACGGACACTGGGACGCAGCGGTATCGAGGTCAGCGCCGTCGGGTTCGGCTGCTGGGCGATCGGCGGTGAGTGGCAGGACCCGGACGGACAGCCCCTGGGATGGGGCAGGGTCGACGACGAGGAGTCGGTGCGGGCGATCCGGCGCGCGCTCGACCTGGGCGTCACCTTCTTCGACACGGCCGACGTCTACGGGACCGGGCACAGCGAGTACGTCCTCGGGCGGGCCCTCGGACGGCGCCGGGACGAGGTCGTCGTCGCCACCAAGTGGGGCAACGTCTTCGACCCGGACACCCGCACCCTCACCGGGAGCGACGACTCCCCGGAACACCTCCGCCGTGCCCTGACCGCCTCGCTGCGCCGTCTCGGCACCGACCGCGTCGACCTGTACCAGCTCCACCTCGCCGACGCCGACCCCGACCGGGCCGCCCGGCTGCGGGACGCCTGCGAGGAGTTGGTGGCGCAGGGGCTCGTCCGGGCCTACGCCTGGAGCACCGACGACCCGGCCCGCGCCGCCGTGTTCGCGAAGGGGCCGCACTGCGCCGCCGTGCAGCACGCGCTCAACGTGCTCACGGACGCGCCCGAGATGCTGCGGCTGTGCGAGGAGGCGGACCTCGCCTCCGTCGACCGCAGTCCGCTCGCCATGGGCCTGCTCACCGGGAAGCACGCCGGGCGGCCGCCGCTGCAGGAGGGGGACATCCGCAGCCGGCCGCCGGCCTGGCTGCGGGGTTTCGGGGCCGGGTCCGGCGCCGACCCGGAGTGGCTGGCGCGCGTCGACGCGCTGCGGGACGTCCTCACCAGTGACGGCCGCACCCTCGCCCAGGGCGCCCTCGCCTGGCTGTGGGCCCGCAGCCCGCGCACCGTGCCGATCCCCGGTTTCCGGTCGGTCGCCCAGGCGGAGGAGAACGCGGGGGCGCTCGGGAAGGGGGCGCTGAACGACGGGCAGATGGCCGAGGTCGAGCGGATCCTCGGCCGGTAGGGGGCGGCTGCGGAGCGGTGGGGGGGCGGCTGTGGGGTGGTAGAGGCGGCTGTCGACCGGCGGGGGACGGCGACCGGCCGGTTCACACGGCAGCCGTTCCACCCACCGGCGCGTGCCCGCGCTCCCGCGCGGGTCCACCCCCGGCCCGGTGGTGTGGAACGGCTGCCGCCTCCCCCCCCTGGACATGGCCTGCGGAAAACCTCTGCTCCACATGTGAAGTTTTCGTGGAGGGGAGTTGAGCACGAGTCCGCCACCGGCCGCAATGGGGTGGACGTTGAAATTCCTTTTGTGTGGGGTCCGTTCGCCGGAAGCGCTCGGCCCGGACCGCGCACGCCGTCGTCGCCGGTACGGTCGCGAACTGCGCGTTCGCCTCCCGCGACGGCTCCGCCGAGCGCCGCACCGTACGGGCCGCGCCCGTGACGTCCCGCACCGGTTCCGGGGCGATCGCCCCGTTTCCCCGGAGGACGGCGCCGGTGCGCGGGGCGAGCCGGGGCGCGGGCGGACCGCCCGCGCCCCGGCTGCCGGGCGGGCGTCGCTCAGCGGGTCTCGCCGGGGTAGCGGACGCCGACGCGGTCCCGGATCGCGTCGAGCGTCCGCATCACGGCGAGGGTGCCGTCGAGCGGGACCAGCGGGGACTCGGTCTCGCCGGCCCGCAGGGCCCGCATCACCTCGACGGCCTCGTGCCTGAGGCTGTCGCGAGGGCCGTCGGCCGGGTCGGCCGTGAACTCCTCGGCGTCACGGCCCTCCCGGTGCAGCACGAACCCGTCCGGGAAGAAGAAGCCGGACGGGATGTCGATGCGGCCCCGCGAACCGGTGATCGAGGCGTAGGTCGCCGTACCGCCCACGATGGAGCAGTGCACCGAAGCGAGAGCACCGCTCTCCCACGAGAGCAGCGCCCCCGTCTGGAGATCGACGCCCTCCTCCGAGAGCATCGCCCGCGCCGTGACGTCCGACGGCTCCCCGAGCAGCAGCTGAGCGAACGACACCGGGTACACCCCCAGGTCCAGCAGCGCGCCCCCGCCCAGCGCCGGGTCCCGCAGCCGGTGCGACGCCGGGAACGGCCCCGAGAGGCCGAAGTCCGCCTGCACGTGGCGCACCTCGCCGATCGCGCCGTCGTCGACCAGCGCCTTCAGCCGCCGCACCATCGGATGGCAGTACGTCCACATGGCCTCCATCAGGAAGCGCCCGCCGCCCCGCGCCAGCGCGACCAGTTCCTCCGCCTCCCGCGCGTTCAGCGTGAACGGCTTCTCGCACAGCACGTTCCGCCCGGACTCCAGCATCAGCCCGGCCGCCGCGCGGTGCGCCGTGTGCGGAGTGGCGACGTAGACGACGTCGACCTCCTCGTCGAGCGCCAGCGACTCCCAGTCGCCGTACGCCCGCGGTATCCCGAACCGCTCGGCGAACGCCTTCGCCGGCTCCACCGACCGCGACGCCACCGCCACGACCTCCGCGTCCGGCACGTCCGCCAGGTCCGCGGTGAACCTCGCGGCGATTCCCCCGGTCGCCAGGATGCCCCAGCGCACCTTCTGCTCCGTCATGTGTCCCACCTTGTTCGTGTCGTTCGTCACATCGTGAAGGGATGGAGGTGGAAGCGCTCCCATGACATCGCCGTCGACGCCGAGCACTCCGTACGAGCTGAGAGCATAGGGAGCTGATGGCGTGAAAAGGGAGGGGCCACATGCCCGAGGGTGGGGCGTCCATATCGAACCCGTCGGCGAACCCGTCGGCGAACCCGTCGGCGAACCCGTCGGCGAACCCGTCGGCGAACGCGACGGCGGACCCGTCGGCGAATCCGGGAGCGAGCGGGGCTTTGGGCAAGGCCGGCCCGGACCCGGCGACGGCCGGGGCGGCGCTCCGCGCGACCGCCGCCCGCCGTACCGGCCTGCTGGTCACGCTCCTCCTCGGCGGCCTGACCGCCACGCCCCCGCTGGCGATGGACATGTACCTCCCCGCGCTCCCGGAGGTCACCCGGTCCCTGCACGCGCCCGCCGCCACCGTCCAGCTCACGCTCACCGCCTGCCTGGCCGGCATGGCGTTCGGGCAGCTGGTGGTCGGCCCGATGAGCGATCGGTGGGGCCGCCGCCGGCCGCTGCTCGTCGGCCTCGCGGTCTACGTCGTCGCCACCGCGCTGTGCGCCTTCGCGCCGACCGTCGAACTCCTCGTCGCCTGCCGGCTGGCGCAGGGCCTGGCGGGCGCGGCCGGCATCGTCATCGCGCGGGCGGTCGCCCGCGACCTGTACGACGGCATGGCCATGGCCCGTTTCTTCTCCACCCTCATGCTGATCTCCGGGGTCGCGCCGATCGTGGCGCCGCTCATCGGCGGGCAGGTCCTGCGGGTGACGGACTGGCGGGGCGTGTTCGTCGTGCTCACCGTCGTCGGGGCGCTGCTGACGGCCGTCGTCTGGGCGAAGCTGCCGGAGACGCTGGCGCCGGCCGACCGGCACGGCGGGGGCGTCGGCGAGGCGCTCGGCTCGATGCGCGGGCTGCTCGCCGACCGGGCCTTCACCGGCTACACGCTCGCGGGCGGATTCGCCTTCGCGTCCCTCTTCGCCTACGTCGCGGCCTCCCCGTTCGTCATGCAGGAGATCTACGGCGCCTCCCCGCAGGCCTTCAGCCTGCTGTTCGGACTCAACTCGATCGGCCTGATGATCATGGGGCAGGTCAACGGCAAGGTGCTGGTCGGCCGGGTCGGGCTGGACAAGGTGCTCGGCGTCGGTCTCGTCGTCGTGGTGGTCGCCGCGACCGCGCTGCTGGTGATGTCGCTGGGCGTGTTCGGCGAGGCCGGGCTGGTGCCGGTGGCCGCCGCGCTGTTCGTGCTGATGTCCGCGATGGGCATCACCCTGCCGAACACGCAGACGCTCGCCCTGATGCGCACCCGGCACGCCGCCGGCTCCGCGTCGGCGCTGCTCGGCACGACATCCTTCCTCATCGGCGCGATCGCCTCCCCGCTGGTGGGGATCGCCGGGGAGGACACCGCCGTCCCGATGGCCGTCGTCCAGCTGGCCGCCGCCCTGGTGGCGCTGGCCTGCTTCCTGGGAATGTGCCGTCCGTGGGAAGGGCGGACGGGCGCGAAGGGCGCGAAGGGCGGGGGCTTCTGAGCGCGCCGCGGCTGCGGGACGGCACACCGGAACGGGCCGGACTCGACGCCCGGGAACTTGGGCGCCTGGTCCGGGAGGTCCACGCCCGCACCGGCGGCGAGCGGCCCTGGGCGGCGGGCGCCGTCGTGGTCGTCGGACGCGGCCCGGTGCTCGCCGTGCGGGAGGCGGCGGGCTGGGCGGTGCGCTACGCGGCGTACGACGAGGAGACGGACACCCCGGTCGAACTGCCGCCGGCCGAACGCGTCCCGATGACCGTGGACACCCCCTTCGACCTGGCGTCGCTGACCAAACTGTTCACCTCGGTGGCCGCGGTGCAGCAGATCGAACGGCGCACGCTGGGCATCGACGCGCGCGTGGGCGCGTACCTCCCGGACTTCACGGGGGCGGCGCGGCACGGGATCACCGTCCGCCAGCTGCTCACCCACACCTCCGGGCTGCGCCCCGAACTCCCGTTGTACGACTGCGCCGACGACGCGCGGCGGCTGGCGCTGCTGCGCGCGGAGCGGCCCGTCGGGCCGCCCGGCGCGTACCGCTACTCCGACCTCAACATGCTGCTGCTCCAGCACGTCCTGGAGCGCGTCACCGGCCGCACGCTCGACGTCCTCGTGCGCGACGGCGTCACCCGGCCGCTCGGCATGACCGCGACGGGCTTCGGTCCGTGCCCGTCCGCGGCGGCGACGGAGGACCAGCGGCGGCCGTGGGCCAAGGCGGACCGGGGGATGCTGCGGGGCGAGGTGCACGACGAGAACGCCTGGGCGCTGGGCGGGGTGGCGGGCCACGCCGGACTGTTCTCCACCGGGCGGGACCTGGCGGTCTTCTGCCGGACCCTGCTGGCGGGAGGGGCGTACGGGCCCGCCCGCATCCTCGGCCCCGGCTTCGTGGACCTGCTGTTCACCCCGCCCGGCCTGGGCTTCGCCCTGGACCAGCCGTGGTTCATGGGCGAACTGGCGGGCCGGGGCGCCGCGGGCCACACCGGCTTCACGGGCACGTCCCTGGTCCTGGACCGGGCCACGGACACGTACGTGATCCTCTTGGCCAACACGGTCCATCCGCGGCGTCCGGTGCGGCCGGACAGCACGCCGAGGGCGGGGGCGGCGACGCGGGTGGCGCGGGCGGTGCGGGGGAGGTGAGCGGTGCTCTCCGTGGTGAGCAGCGCTCTTGCATATGAGCAGCGCTCTTGACGTGAGCGGTGCTTCCGAAGGTGAGCGGTGCTCCGACCCCGTTCGGCCTCGTAGAATCGCCGGGTGAACGCCCCCGCCTCCCTGCCCGTCGCCGAAACCCTGCGCTCCGCCCTCGCCGGGCTGCTCGACGGGCTTCCGGCGCGGCAGGCCGCGCAGGCCGTCGAGCGGCTGATCGCCGCCTACCGGGGCGCCACCCCGACCGAGGCGCCGATCCTGCGGGACCGGGCCGACGTGGCCGCGTACGCCGCCTACCGGATGCCCGCGACGTTCGAGGCGGTGCGGTCCGCGCTGGCGGCGTTCGCGGACGCCGTGCCCGGATGGTCGCCCGGCGACCACGTGGACGTCGGAGGCGGCACCGGCGCGGCGGCCTGGGCGGTGAGCGCGACCTGGGACGGGGAGCGCCCCGTGACCGTCCTCGACTGGGCCGAACCCGCCCTCGCCCTCGGCCGGGAACTCGCCGCCGCGAACCCCGCCCTGCGCGACACCCGATGGCACCGCTCCCGCATCGGATCGGCGCTCACCGTCGAGAGCACTGATCTCGTCACCGTCTCCTACGTCCTCAACGAGCTCACCGCCCCCGACCGCGCCGCCCTCGTCGACGCCGCTGCCGCCGCCGCACGGTCCGTCGTGATCGTCGAACCCGGCACCCCCGACGGCTACGCCCGCGTCATCGAGGCCCGCGACCGTCTGGTCTCCGCCGGCTTCCACGTCGCCGCCCCCTGCCCGCACAGCGCCGCCTGCCCCATCGCCCCCGGCACGGACTGGTGCCACTTCTCCGCGCGGGTCAGCCGTTCCTCCCTGCACCGCCAGGTCAAGGGCGGTTCCCTCGCCTACGAGGACGAGAAGTTCAGCTACGTCGCCGCCACCCGCCTCCCGGTCGCCCCGGCCCCCGCCCGCGTCGTCCGCAAGCCGCAGATCCGCAAGGGCCAGGTCCTCCTCGACCTGTGCGAGAAGGACCCGGGCCTGCGCCGCACCACGGTCACCAAGCGCCACGGCGACCTGTACCGGGCCGCCCGGGACACCGACTGGGGCGACCCCTGGCCGCCGCACGCCGAGGCCTGACCTACGGCTGACCTGCGACCTGCCCTACGCCCGACCGGGCGACGTCCCCTTCCCCTCGTCCCCCTCCCCCTCCTGCCGCTGCGCCCGCAGTGCGCGCAGCAGTTCCCGCTTGTGCGCCCGCGGGTCGAGCCCGCCCCCGACACGCCCGCCGCGCCCGCCCCCGCGCAGGGCCGCGCGGCCCAGGTGCCGTCGGGTGCCGCCGACGCCCAGCATGTTTCCGGCTCCGCCTCGCGTCACGGTGATCCCCTCTCATCAATACGAGACGTATCGTCTCGCCTCTGGTGTTCACCACTGTCCGGCGAGACGCACCGTCTTGTCAAGTGGTAAATTCGCCCCATGGCCCAGAACCAGTCCGCCCCCGACGCCACCCGCCGCAGCGAGCGCTCCCGGCGGGCCATCTACGACGCCGCCCTCGCCCTGGTCGTCGAGGTCGGCTACCCGAGGACGACCATCGAAGGCATCGCCTCCCGCGCCGGAGTCGGCAAGCAGACGATCTACCGGTGGTGGTCGTCGAAGGCGGACGTGCTCCTCGAGGCGTTCCTCGACATGGCCGAGCGGGCCGCCGAGGACGCCGGCCACGTCGCGCACGCCCTCCCGGACACCGGCGACCTCGCCGCCGACCTCAAGCTCGTCCTGCGCGCCACGGTCGACGAACTGCGGGACCCCTCCTTCGAGGCGCCCTCCCGCGCGCTGGCCGCCGAGGGCGTCGTCGACGAGGAGCTCGGCCGCAGGTTCGTCGCCCGGCTGCTGGAACCCCAGCTCCAGCTCTACGTCGACCGTCTGCGCGCCGCCCAGGCCGCCGGGCACGTCCGCCCCGACGTCGACCCGCGCATCGCCCTGGAGCTCTTCGTCTCCCCCCTCGCCCAGCGCTGGCTCCAGCACACGGGCCCGATCACCCACGACTACACCGACACCCTCGTCGACTACGCCCTCAACGGCCTCGCACCCCGCTGACCGGCACGGACGGCCGGCGGCCTCACCGCCCCAGCGCCGCGCTCACGCTCCCCGGCACCCGCGCCGGATGCCGGGCCAGCCGCCCCGGCGCGTCCGTGATGACGCCGTTGCAGCCCAGCGCCAGGGCGCGGTCGCGCTGGGCCGGGGTGACGACCGTGTGGGCCCACACCCGGGGGACGCCGGAGCGCACCGCGCGCCGCAGATCGGCGTCCCGCGCCCTGACGTCGACGTCGAGCAGGTCCACGTAGGAGCGCCAGCGCTCGGGACGGTCGGTGCGCAGCTGGCGGGCCGAGCGCCACAGCTGGGTCAGCAGGCCCAGGCGGTGGACGCGGCGGGCCACCCCGGGGTCGTTGGTGTTCACGAACACCGAGCGGGTCAGGCCGCGGGCGCGGATCAGCGCGGCCAGCCGCTCCACACCGCGCGGATCCTTCGCCTCCAGCATCAGCACGACCCGCCCGCCGAACCGGTCCAGCACCTCGGCGACCGTCGGCGGCCGCTCCGGGCGCCAGCTCCCCGGCAGCCGGTCGCGCGGACGCAGCCGTACGCCCCGCCACTCCCCGGCGTCCAGGCCGCGCACCTCGCCGCCCAGGAAGGTCGTACGGTTCAGGGTCGCGTCGTGGAAGACCACCGGCGTGCCGTCCCGCAGCACTCGCGTGTCGAAGTCCAGCACCTGCGCCGTGCCGCGCCGGTACGCCGCCATCAGCCCCGACATGCTGTTCTCCGGCACCTCGCGGGCCCCGCCCCGATGGGCCGCGTACGGGACGCGCGGCAGCGAGTCCACCGTCAGCGGCCCGGCGCCCCATTCCAGCGGGCGGTCGCCGCCGTGGCCCGTGAGCGTCAGCGAGACCACGGAAGCCACGGCCGCCAGACCCGTCAACGCGACACAGGTGACCATGACGACCACGGTAGGTCCGCGGATCACCGCGGGCCGCCCCACGGCACCCGAACCGGTGCAGGCGCCCCTGCCGTGCGCCCCCGCCGCCCGCGCCCGCGCCGCGTGCGCCCCCTTCGCCACTCCTCGTCCCGTCGAATCCCCCTCGTCCCACCTGCGCGGATTGTGCGCTCCGGCCCCCCGACGCGCACGATCGTGGGACCATGGGGCATGCTGTGTGGCACGACGGCGAGGCGAGGGGATAGATGAGCGCGGAGTTCGGCGGCCGGACCGGCCGGCAGGGCAGGCTCTCCCAGTGGCTGCGAGGACGCCGCCCGAAGCAGGCCGCCGACGAGGGCGGCCGTGAGACCCTGCTGCTCGCCGCCGCCGAAGCGGGACTGCCGCTCGCGCCCGCCGCCCACCCCGCCGCCGGATACGGCTGCTCCTGCGACCGTGTGGGCTGTCCCACCCCCGCCCGGCACCCGGTGTCGTTCGCCTGGCAGACGCAGTCCACCACCGACCGCGCCCAGATCGAGCGCTGGGCCCGCCACCAGCCGCAGGCCAACTTCATCACCGCCACCGGCATGGTGCACGACGTCCTGGACGTCCCCCTGGACGCCGGCCGCGAGGCGCTCACCCGCCTCCTCGACGCCGGCGTCGAGGTCGGCCCCGTCGCCGAGAGCGACGACGGCCGCATGCTGTTCTTCACCCTCACCCGCGGCACCCCCGAGGACGAGGACGAGTGGTGGCCGTGCGAGCTGGACTGCCACCCGGAGACCATGGACGAGCACCCCGGCCTGCGCTGGCACTGCCGCGGCTCCTACGTCCTGGTCCCGCCCGCCCGCCTCCCCGGCGACGACGGCCGGTCGGTGCACTGGGTGCGCGGCCCCGAGCATCCGCTCCCGGACCCGCTGAGCCTGCTGGAGGTCCTCACCGACTCCTGCGCCCGCCACGTCGGCGAACAGTCCGATCACGCGGGCGCGGCCTGGCCCCTGCGCAGCTGATCCGAGCCGGGGACCTACTCGCCCTGCGCCGACGTCAGCCCCTGGATCCGCCCCAGGACCTCCACCTCGCCGTCGGCCGGATCCAGCGCCACCTCGTTGGAGACGAACTCCATCGTCAACGACTGCCGTATCTCCCCGGTCGTCAGCGCCAGCACGTCCTTGTTCGGCGTCGGCACCGACGCCCCGGCCGCGGCGGTCTGCTTCTCGAAGTGGCGGGTGGCGAAGAACACCAGCGCCCCGCCGTCCTTCGTGCGCAGGGCCAGCGGCGCGTAGTCGCCGTTCGTCAGCGGCTCGTCGATGTACTGCGTGGCCAGCCCCGGCCGCGACGACTTCTTCTCCCGCTGGGTCCGCCACCCGCTGGTGTGCGGGCCGTCCGAGAAGACGGCCCCGCCGCCCTTGAGGAACGACGTGTACTTCTCGCTCAGTTCGCCCGGCTCCACCGTCACGTCGGACGAGTCGGCGGGCACGGCCTCGGCCCAGCCGTCCCCGTCGGTCCTGAACTCCGGTATGTCGTCCGGGGCGACCAGCGTCAGGTACGCCGCCTCCCAGGTCTCGTCCAGCCCGTCACGGGTGAACACCAGCAGCCAGCGCGCCTCGCCGCCCTTGTTGCCGTCCGCGTCGGCGAGGAACCAGCGCGGCCAGCCGGCCTTCTTCGGGATGGTGAACCTCGCGTCCGTCAGCTCCAGCGGCGTGTGCCGGGCGTTGCCCCGCGGGCTGTTGGCCCGCCCGGCCTTCAGCCGCGCCCCGTCGATGTCGGCGAGGGCGCCGGTGGTGTGGTCGGCGTCCAGGGAACCGTCGTACGCCTTGTCGGCCTCGTTGTACGCGGCCGTGAACTCCTGGAGCGCCCGGGCGGCTTCGGCGCGGGTGGTGGC
Organism: Streptomyces caelestis; assembly: GCF_001279005.1. Lineage (GTDB taxonomy): Bacteria > Actinomycetota > Actinomycetes > Streptomycetales > Streptomycetaceae > Streptomyces > Streptomyces heliomycini. The sequence goes on along the minus strand of NZ_LGCN01000192.1, from coordinate 48,884 downwards.
CGGGAGCACCTCGCGCTCACCGTGCACCACCACACAGCCGCTCGCCGTGACCGCCAGAGCGACCGTGAGCACGCACGTGTCAAGCCTGCGGTGTCCGCGGAGCCTTCGAAGGCCGAGATCCCTGCTCATCCGGTTCCTTCACCTTCCCCTTCCCGGAGGCGAACCCTACCGGGGCGAGGAACAGCGCGAGCGCCGGGACCAGGTACAGCAGCCACACCGTGACCTGGAGGACGGTCGGGTCGGGCTGGAAGTTGAACACGCCCTTCAGCAGCGTGCCGTACCAGCTGTCCGGCGGGATCGTGCCGCTGATGTCGAAGGCCAGGTCCGTCAGGCCGGGCAGCCAGTCTGCCTCCTGCAGGTCGTGGAAGCCGTACGCCAGCACGCCCGCCGCCACGACGACCAGCAGGGCGCCGGTCCAGGTGAAGAACTTCGCGAGGTTGATGCGCAGCGCGCCCCGGTAGAACAGCCAGCCGAGCAGTACCGCCGTCGCCAGCCCCAGCGCCACCCCGATCAGCGGGCGCGGGCTGCCGTCCCCGGCCGCGTGCACCGACGCCCACACGAACAGGGCCGTCTCCAGCCCTTCGCGGCCCACCGCGAGGAACGCGGTGACGACCAGCGCGCCCGTGCCCATCGCGAGGGCGGCGTCCAGCTTGCCGTGCAGCTCCGCCTTCAGGTGCCGGGCGGTGCGCCGCATCCAGAACACCATCCATGTCACCAGGCACACCGCGAGGACCGACAGCGAACCGCCGAGCGCCTCCTGCGCCTCGAACGTCAGCTCCTGCGAGCCGAATTCGAGCGCGCAGCCGAACCCGAGCGCGAGGGCGACCGCGACCCCGATGCCGGCCCACACCGGCTTCAGCGCGTCCCGCCGCCCGGTCTTCACCAGGTAGGCGATCAGGATGCAGACGACGAGACTGGCCTCCAGGCCCTCGCGCAGACCGATCAGGTAGTTGGAGAACACGGCTCAGGCCTCCTCGGTGAACAGCGCCCGGCCCCACCAGTCGTCCTGGTCGCGGACGCCCGGCGGTACGGCGAAGACCGCCGAACCCACGTGCTGGATGTACTCGTTGAGCGCGTCATCGGCCAGATTGCGCTGGATGCGGATGAACCCGGTGCGCGGATCGCGCTGGTAGGCGAGGAAGAACAGCCCCGCGTCCAGCCGCCCCAGGCCGTCGGTGCCGTCGGTGAAGGAGTAGCCCCGGCGCAGGATCGTCGCCCCCGCGTTGGCGTCGGGATGCGCCAGCCGTACGTGGGCGTCGGGCTTCATCGCCTTCAGGAACGGCTCGTCGCGCTCCTTCGCCCTGCCGACCGGCGCGCCCTCGCCCTTGTCACGGCCGAAGATGTCCTCCTGCTCCTGCAGCGGGGTGCGGTCCCAGGTCTCGATGTGCATCCGGATCCGCCGGGCGACGAGATAGGAACCGCCCGTCATCCACGCCGGCCCGTCCTTCTTCCCGACCCAGACGAACTTCTCCAGCCGGTCCTTCTCGGCGCCCGAGATGTTGCGGGTGCCGTCCTTGAAGCCGAACAGGTTGCGCGGGGTCTGCGCGTCGGGTGTCGTGGACGAGGTCTTGCCGAAGCCGAGCTGCGACCAGCGCACCACGACCCGGCCGAACCCGATGCGGGCGAGGTTGCGGATCGCGTGCACGGCGACCTGCGGATCGTCCGCGCACGCCTGCACGCACAGGTCCCCGCCGCTGCGGTCGCGGTCGAGGTTGTCCCCGGAGAACCTCGGCAGCTCGACCAGTGCCTCGGGACGCCGCCCGGCCAGGTCGAACTTTCCGAACAGGGAGGGCCCGAAGCCGATCGTCAGGGTCAGCCGGGACGGCTTGAGGCCCAGTGCCTCCCCGGTGTCGTCCGGCGGCGCCTCGGCGAGACCGCCGTACGCGCCCGCGCCGACCGCGCGGCCGGCGGTCATCCGGCGTGCCGCCCCGGTCCACTCCTTCAGCAGCCCGACGAACGCGGCGCGGTCGTCGGTCGTCACGTCGAACGCGGCGAAGTGCAGTCTGTCCTGCACGGGCGTGGCGATGCCCGCCTGGTGCGGCCCGTGGAACTCCACCGCCGAGCCCGCGTCCGTCTCGGGCCCGTCGCCGGCACGGGCCGCCGCCGCCCCGCCGGCCGCGGCGGCGCCGAGCGCGAGCCCGGCCCCGCCCCAGCCGAGCAGCGCACGCCGCGAGGGCGGCTGCGCGTTGCTGTCCGTCATTGCCCTGACCGCCCTTACTTCACGACGGCCGCGGCGAGCCGCGACAGCGGCTCCGCGAGCGCGTTGACCGCGTCCGACAGTTCCTTGCGGTCGGCCTTGCCGACCTTGTCGTACGAGGTGAAGTCGTACGACGACGTGTCCGGGCGGTACTGGTCGAGCAGCGCGTCCAGCGCCGCGAACTGCTTGTCGAGGTCCTTCACCAGCGCCGGTTCGTTCTCCCGGGCCACCGCCTTGAGCAGCGCGTACGACGTCTCGGCGCCCTCGACATTGGCCTTGAAGTCGACCAGGTCGGTGTGCGAGTAGCGCTCCTCCTCGCCGGTGACCTTGCCGGTGGCGACCTCGTCGAGGAGTTCCTTGGCGCCGTTGGCCATGGAGGTGGGGGTGATCTCGGCCGTGCCGACCCGCTTCCGCCAGTCCTCCAGGTCGGCGATCAGCCGGTCGGCGAGCTCCTTCTCCCGGTCGCCGATCCTCTCGTCCTGCCAGAGGGCCTTCTCCAGGCGGTGCCAGCCGGTCCAGTCGGTCGCCGGGTCCTGGCCGTCCTCCAGACCGTCCTCGCGGACGTCGACCTTGGGGTCGATGTCGCCGAACGACTCGGCGACGGGCTCGGTGCGCTCCCAGCCGATGCGGGAGGGCGCGTACGCCTTCCTGGCGGCCTCGACGTCGCCGTCCTTGACCGCCTTCGCGAACTCCTCCGCTCTGGGCAGCGTCTCGTCGGCCTGCGTCTGCACGTACGCGCGGTAGGCGGCCACCGCCTTGTCCAGGCGGGGGTCGCGCTCGGCGGCCTTCCCACCGGTGGCCTTGACGTCCTGGCGTATGCCCTTGCCGCGCATGCCCGGCTTGCAGGCGATCCGGTAGTCGCCGGCCTTCACCTCGGCGGTGACGCGCTGCTTGGTGCCGGGACCGATGTTCTCCCGCTCGGTGACCACACGGTCGTCGGGGAAGAGGAGGTAGACCTCGGTGACCTTGGAGCCCTTGTTCTCGATGGCGAGTTCGACGTGCCCGGCCGGGAACTCCTTCCTCGACACCTCGCAGGCGTCGTCCTTGGCAGTCACACCGATGACCTGGTCGCCGTCGGAGCCGCCGCCCTTCTCGGCGCAGCCGGCGACGGCGGCGAGGGCCGCCGCGGTGGCGAGGGCGGTGGCGAGGGAGAGTCTGGCGGGTCGCATGGAGGGCTCCCGGGTGGCTGAAATGATGCGCGATCAACCCCACGAAGGAAGGTGAGGCTGACCTAACCTACCTAAGGATTTCCTAAGTGGCACCTGTGCACTCCGGTGATCCAGCTCTCATGGCGAGGCAGGGGAACGGTCTGGTTACGGTGGCTTAAAAGGGCTGCCATGACCGGGTCAAAGGAAGATTGGACCGGGTCAAGTGGAGGTCAATCCGTCCCGCGCCGGAAGCACCGGGACCGTCCCGGCCGGGGTGCGGGGACATCCCGGCGGCTGCTCGTGCGCCTCCGGCGGCAGCCGCCGCCCGAAGACCTCCGCGGCGGCCCTGTCGCCTGGGGCGGCCTCGCCGCTCGCGCGCGGTGCTTGAATGCCTCCGTGACTGACTACGACGTGCTGCGCGTCTTCTGCGGACCTCGCGGCGGGTACGGCAATGAACTCGGTGTCGTGCGCGAGGGCTCGGTGATGCCCGAGCGGGAGGACCGGCAGGCGTTCGCCGCGAAGCTCGGGTTCAGTGAGACCGTGTTCGTCGACGACCCCGAGCGTGGGGTGATCGACATCTACACCCCCACCCTGCACCTGCCCTTCGCCGGTCACCCCTGCGTCGGTGCGGGCTGGCTGCTCGACGTGCCCGAACTGGTCGTGCCGGCCGGGGTGGTGGGTGCCCGGCAGGACGGGGAGTTCTGCTGGATCGAGGCGCGGGCGGAGTGGGCGCCGCCGCGCACCCTGCGCCAGTACGCCACCGTCGCCGAGGTCGACGAGCTGCCCGTGCCGCCCAAGGGGGAGTGGATCTACGCCTGGGCCTGGCTGGACGAGTCGGCGGGCCGGATCCGGGCCCGCGCCTTCCCCGGCCGCGACGACGGCGTCGACGAGGACGAGGCGACGGGCGCCGCGGCCCTCCTGCTCACCGACCGGCTGGGTCGCGCCCTCAACATCACCCAGGGCACGGGCTCCCAGATCCTCACCGCCCCCCAGCCCGAGGGCTGGACGGAGATCGGCGGCCGCGTCTACCTGGAACGCTGACGGCCGTCGGCCCAGCCGCGCACCGCGCGGACGACGGAGTCGGTCCGGCGTACCGAGGAAGGGAACCGGTGGAGGCGGTGCGGTGGAGGAGCGCGTCGAACCCCGCGGGCCGGCTCCCTCCGGACGGTGACCGGGCCGTTCCGGCGACAGGGTCACGCCGACAGGGGGAACTCCTCGCCCAGCGCCCGGAAGACGTCCGTGTTCAGGGTGAACGCCCGCTTGCACTCCGCCACGACGCGCTGCCTCTCCAGGTCGTCCACCGGGACCGCGTCCAGCAGTTCGCGGTAACCCCGCTTGAACGCCGCCGGGTTGGGGATGCCCTCGAAGACGTAGAAGCGGACCCCGTCGCCCTTCCGCGCGAATCCCCACGTCCGCTCCGCCCTGCCGCGGATGATCTGGCCGCCGGAGAGGTCGCCCAGGTAGCGGGTGTAGTGGTGGGCGACGTAGCCGGACGGCCAGGTGCGGGCGCACTCGGCGACGCGGGCCGCGTAGGCCCGGGTGGCGGGGAGGGCGGTCAGGCCGGCGCGCCAGCCGGGGCCGCGCAGGTGGGCCAGGTCGCGTTCCAGGGAGGGCAGCCGGAACAGTTCCGGCCGGACGAACGGGCCCGCCACCGGGTCCGACGTCAGGCCCCGCGCGCCGGACTCCAGGGCCTCGTACACGAACCACAGCTGCTCGGTGTAGCGCGCGTACGCGTCCACGCCCAGTCGGCCGCCCAGCAGATCGCTCATGAACGTCGACGTCTCCGCCTCCACGTGCTGCTCGTGGGAGGCGGTGCGTATGAGGGCCGAGAAGGAGTCCATGAGTCCGGATCTTTTGTGGTGAGGCCTGCCCGAGTCAATGGTGTGCCGACGGGGTGTCGGCGACTTCCCGCTTCGCCGCGGCAGGGAAAGGCCCGCCCTCCGAAGAGGGCGGGCCAGGACGACGAGGAAGCGTTACGGCAGCGTCAGGATGTCCGCGCCGGTGTCCGTCACGACCAGGGTGTGCTCGAACTGGGCCGTGCGCCTGCGGTCCTTCGTGACGACCGTCCAGCCGTCGTCCCACATGTCGTACTCGTGGGTCCCCAGCGTCAGCATCGGCTCGATGGTGAAGGTCATCCCCGGCTGCATCACCGTCGTCGCGTGCGGACTGTCGTAGTGCGGGACGATCAGGCCCGAGTGGAAGGACGAGTTGATGCCGTGGCCGGTGAAGTCGCGGACCACGCCGTAGCCGAAGCGCTTGGCGTACGACTCGATCACCCGGCCGATGATGTTGATCTGCCGGCCCGGCCTGACCGCCTTGATGGCGCGGGCGAGGGACTCCCGGGTGCGCTCCACCAGCAGGCGGCTCTCCTCGTCCACCTCCCCGACCAGGTACGTGGCGTTGTTGTCGCCGTGCACCCCGCCGATGTACGCCGTCACGTCCAGGTTGACGATGTCGCCGTCGCGCAGCACCGTCGAGTCCGGGATGCCGTGGCAGATGACCTCGTTGACCGACGTGCACAGCGACTTGGGGAAGCCGCGGTAGCCGAGCGTGGAGGGATAGGCGCCGTGGTCGCACATGTACTCGTGCGCTACGCGGTCCAGTTCGTCCGTCGTGACGCCGGGCGCGATCAGCTTCGCGGCCTCCGCCATCGCCCGCGCGGCGATCCGGCCGGCGGTCCGCATCGCCTCGACCGTCTCGGGCGTCTGCACCTCCGGACCGGTGTACGGCGTGGGGGCGGGCTTGCCGACGTACTCGGGACGACGGATGTTCCCGGGCACGGAACGGGTGGGGGACAGCTCCCCAGGGACGAGCAGCGACTGGCCAGACATGCCGGCGAGTCTAATTCAGCGGCGACGGGGGACCATCTTCCTGGTGGGACGGTGAGAGGAGAGGGTCATGCCCCTGTTCAAGAAGCGGACGGCCGGAAAGCCGGGCGAGTGGTACTACTGCCTGCAGCACAAGAAGGTCGAGGAGGGCCCCGACTGCCCGGCCAAGGACCGCTTCGGCCCGTACGCGAGCCGTACCGAGGCCGAGCACGCCATGGAGACGGCCCGTGAGCGCGACCTCCAGTGGGAGAACGACCCCAAGTGGCACGACGCCCCCGCGGGCGGCCGGGAGGACGGCTGACCGCGCCGGGGCGGCTACCAGCGCGTCGGCGGCGGTGCGGTCAGCAGGTCGGCCAGCCGTGACAGGCGGTCCCGGAAGCGGCGGGGGCCCCGGCGGGCCGGCAGGACGTTCTCGCCGGCCGCCGCGCTGACCAGGTGCTGCACGGTGTCCAGGTCCAGCTCGGAGCCGTCGGGCACGGGCAGCGCCTCGTGGGCCATCGCGGGGAGCTCGCCCTCACCGGGGCCCAGGGACAGCACCGTCGCCCCGGCCCGGCGGGCGCCGCACACCCGCTCCAGGAGCGGGGCGGCCGCCTCCCCGGCCGTCTCCCCGGGCGGCGCCACCACCAGGAGCGTCTCACCCCGCCGCGCCGCCTCCAGACGCCCCAGGCCCACCGCCAGGTGCGCGGGATCCGAGGGGCGCGCGCCGTGCCGTACGAGGGTGGGGGCCAGCTCCGGAGTGCCCGACCAGGCGGCCTCGTCCACCAGGTGCGCCGCCAGGTGCCAGGGCTCGTACCGCGGTGTGCCCACGAGCAGCAGCCCGCCCCCGTGCGAGACCACCGACCCGCGCAGCGTCCCCGCGAAGTGCCGGGTGGCGCCCAGCCATTCCGTCCCGGCGAGCACGTCCCGCAGCAGCGCGACCCGTACGGCGTCCATACGGCCGCATCCTTCCCCGACCGCGCCCCCGCGTCCCGGTGTTCGACCCGGGTTCGCCCGAACCGGGGACACGGGCCGCAGGCGCGTGACCGGGCTCACGCCCGCCGGACGCGGTCCCGTCACGGACGTAAGGTCGGTCCATGACCTCCAGTGACAGCGCACAGCAGCCCGCGAAGGCCCCCGCCAAGGACCCCTGGGACCTGCCCGACGTCTCCGGGCTCGTCGTCGGCGTGCTCGGCGGCACCGGTCCCCAGGGCAAGGGCCTCGCGTACCGGCTCGCCAAGGCCGGCCAGAAGGTGATCATCGGCTCCCGGGCCGCCGAGCGGGCGCGGGCCGCCGCCGAGGAGCTCGGGCACGGCGTCGAGGGCGCCGACAACGCCGAGACCGCCCGCCGCAGCGACATCGTGATCGTCGCCGTGCCCTGGGACGGCCACGGCGACACGCTCGCGTCCCTCCGCGAGGAGCTGGCCGGCAAGCTCGTCGTGGACTGCGTCAACCCGCTCGGCTTCGACAAGCAGGGCGCCTACGCGCTGAAGCCCGAGGAGGGCAGCGCCGCCCAGCAGGCCGCCGCGCTGCTCCCGGAATCCCGGGTCACTGCCGCCTTCCACCACCTGTCGGCCGTACTGCTCCAGGACCCGGAGATCGACGAGATCGACACCGATGTGATGGTGCTCGGCGAGGTCCGCGCCGACGTCGAGACCGTGCAGGCGCTGGCCGGGCGCATCCCCGGCATGCGGGGCGTCTTCGCCGGGCGGCTGCGCAACGCCCACCAGGTGGAGTCGCTGGTCGCCAACCTGATCTCCGTCAACCGCCGCTACAAGGCGCACGCCGGGCTCCGCGTCACGGACGTATGAGGCGATGGGGGACACTGGAAGCCTCAGCAGTGTCCCCCGACAGGAGCCTTCGACCATGCCCCGCCTCTCCCTCTACGCCCTCGCCGTCTGCCTCCTCGCCGTCGCCGCGGCCGTCGTCTCCTTCGTCCGGGGCAGCGTGCTCATCGGCGTCGTCTGGGTGCTGCTGGCGGGGCTGTCGTCCAACATGACCTGGTACTACCTGCGGCGCGGGCGGGCGGCGAGGCGGGACGGCGGTCCGGTCACGGGCTGACCGCGCAGTACCCGCTCGGCTCCCGCCAGAAGCGGAACAGCTCGTAACCGCAGTACGTGTCGAACTCGTCGATGCCCAGCGCTTCGAGCAGGGAGTCGACCACGCCGAAGAACGCGCCGTTCACCGACGGCACCCACAGCAGCGCGAACACGAACAGCAGACCGAACGGGGCGAACGGCTCCACCTGCCGCCTCACGCCGTACGACAGCCAGGGCTCGATCACGCCGTAGCCGTCGAGGCCCGGCACCGGCAGGAAGTTCAGGATCGCGGCCGTCACCTGGAGCAGCGCCAGGAACGCCAGCGCGAACCGGAAGCCGGCCGGTACGCCGTCCAGCGCGTCCAGCCAGAACGGCGCCGTGCACACGACGGCGAACAGCACGTTCGTCAGCGGGCCCGCCGCCGAGATCAGGCTGTGCCGCCAGCGCCCCCGGATCCGCCCGCGCTCGATGAACACGGCGCCGCCCGGCAGACCGATCCCGCCCATGATCACGAAGACGACCGGGAGCACGATGCTCAGCAGGGCGTGGGTGTACTTCATCGGATTCAGGGTGAGGTAGCCCTTCGCGCCGACCGATGTGTCGCCGCTGTGCAGAGCGGTACGGGCATGCGCGTACTCGTGCAGGCACAGGGAGACGATCCAGGCGGCCGTCACGAACAGGAACACGGCGACCCCGGGCTGCTCCGCGAACCCGGTCCAGGTGGCCCACCCGGTGACCGCCGTCACGGCCAGGATGCCCAGGAAGACCGGACTGATCCTCCGGTCGCTGTGACGGGTGGCGGCGGTGGTCATGGGGCTCCTCGGACGGTCGGACACACACGGGGACCGCCCGACGGTACCGGGCGCACGGTGAAAACGTCTCGCGCCGGCGGCCGGTTCCGCGCAGGGTGGGGACGACCACGCCGACCGGGCCCCGTGACCCCCGCCACCCCCACCGGAGACAATGCATCCCGTGCGCTACCGCATCCTCGGCACCACCCAGGCACTCCGTCCCGACGGCACCGTCGTCCCCGTCGGCGGGGCGCGGCTGCGCGCCCTGCTGACCGTGCTCGCCCTGCGGACCGGGCGCACCGTGCCCGTGGGCCTGCTGGTCGACGAGGTCTGGGGGGACGCCGATCCGCCGGCCGACGCCACCGGGGCGCTCCAGGCGCTGGTGGGGCGGCTGCGCCGGACGCTCGGCGCGGACCAGATCGCCTCCGTCGACGGCGGCTACCGGCTGACCGCCGCGCCCGACGACATCGACCTGCACCGTTTCGAGCGGCTGGCCGGCGACGGCCTGCGCGCCCTGGCCGACGGCGACCCGGCGAAGGCGGCCGTCGTCCTCGACGACGCCCTCGCCCTGTGGCACGGTCCCGCCCTCACCGGCCTGCCCGACCGCACCGCCGACGCGGCCCGCCTCCGGGCCCGGCACCTGGACGTGCTGCGCGCCCGGCACACCGCCGCCCTCGCCCTCGGCGAGGCCGAGCAGTCCCTGCCCGAGCTGACCGCGCTGTGCGACGGCCACCCCCTCGACGAACCCCTCCAGGCGCTGCGGCTGCGCGCCCTGCGCGACACGGGCCGTACCGCCGAGGCCCTGGCCGCCTACGAGGACGTACGGCGCCTGCTCGCGGACCGCCTCGGCTCCGACCCCGGCGCCGAACTGCGCGCGCTGCACGCCGAGTTGCTGAAACCCGGGCCGGCGCCCGCGTCCCGGGCCCCAGGGAGCGCGCCGCCCGGCAACCTGCGGGCCCGGCTGACCTCGTTCGTCGGCCGGGAGGCCGACATCGAGACCATCCGCGCCGACCTCGCCGCCGCCCGGCTGGTCACCCTGCTCGGGCCGGGCGGGGCCGGCAAGACCCGGCTGTCGCAGGAGGCCGCCGAGACCGTGCGGCAGCGCGTCCCCGACGGCGTGTGGCTCGCCGAACTCGCCCCGGTCGACGACCCCGACGCCGTCCCCGAGGCCGTCCTCACCGCCGTCGGCGCCCGCGAGACCGTGCTCTACGGCGCCGGCGCCGAGAGCATGCGGGCCGTCACCGACCGCCACGACGACCCCGTGGAGCGTCTCGCCGAACACTGCGGCCCGCGCCGCATGCTGCTGATCCTGGACAACTGCGAGCACGTCGCCCTGGCCGCCGCCCGCCTCGTGGAGGCGCTGCTGGAGCGCTGTCCCCGACTCACCGTCCTCGCCACCAGCCGCGAACCGCTCGGTGTGCGCGGTGAGTTGCTGCGCCCGGTGGAGCCGCTGCCCGAGCCGGTCGCGCTGCGCCTGCTCGCCGAGCGGGGGGCCGCCGCCCGCTCCGGCTTCCGCACCGACGCCGACGACGACACCGCGGCGGCCTGCGCGGAGATCTGCCGCCGCCTCGACGGTCTGCCGCTGGCCATCGAACTCGCCGCCGCCCGGCTGCGGATGCTCACCCCGCGCCAGATCGCCGACCGGCTCGACGACCGCTTCCGGCTGCTCACCTCCGGCAGCCGCACCGTCCTGCCCCGACAGCAGACCCTGCGGGCCGTCGTCGACTGGTCCTGGGACCTGCTCGACGCGGACGAACGCGACGTACTGGGCCGGCTGTCGGTCTTCGCGGGCGGCTGCGACCTCGCCGCCGCCGAGGCCGTCTGCGGACCGGCCGCGCTCGACGCGCTCGGCTCCCTCGTCGACAAGTCCCTCGTGGTGGCCGCCCCTTCGGGCGACGGCGAGATGCGCTACCGGCTCCTGGAGACCGTCGCCGAGTACGCCGGCGAACGCCTCGACGAGTCCGGCCGGCGGCCCGAGGCGGAGCGGGCGCACCTGACGTACTTCCGTGAGGTCGCCCGCACCACCGAGCCGATGCTGCGCGGTCCGCACCAGCCGGCCGCCATCGCACTGCTGGAGCGGGAGTACGAGAACGTGCGCACGGCCCTGCGCCACGCCCTCGCCCTGCGCGACGAGCACGAGGCGCTCTGCATCACCCTGTCGCTCACCTGGTACTGGCAGATGCGCGACCTGCGCATCGAGGCCCGCAACTGGTGCGCCGAGGTCATGGCCCTCGCCCCCGACCCGTTCACCGAACCGGTACGGCCCGCCGCCCCGCTGTGGCAGCGCTGCACCGACGCCCCGCCCCCGATGACCGGCGAGGTCCTCGCCGAGGCCCGGCGCGGGGTGCACCTGGCCCATCTGGCCCACATGGACACCGAGCTGGACGACTGGCAGACCCCGCAGGCGCAGCACAAGCTGCGCCTCGTCGGCGCGACGTACGAGCCGGGCATGCCGCAGGTCTGCCGGCCGCCCGGTCTGCTCTGGGTGTTCGCCGTGATGCTGACCGGTGACATGGAGCGGCTGCGCCATGTGGTCGACGCGGCGATCCGCACCTGCCGGGAGCACCCGGGATTCGAGTGGGAGCTGGCCTGCAACCTCCAGCTGCGCGCCAACTTCCTGGCCAACCGCAGCGACTGGGCCGGCGACGCCCGCCGCGACGCCGACGAGGCGCTGGAGATCCACCGCCGCCTCGGCGACACCTGGGGCGTCGCCGAGGCCCTCTCCGCGCGCGGCGAGGCCCGCGAACGCGCCGGCGCGTACCGGGACGCCGCCGCCGACTACGAGGCGGCCATCGAGCACGCCGACCGCCTCGGCGCCCGCGCCCACACGGCCGTGCTCACCGCCCGGCTGGGCGGCGCGCTGCTGGAGGCGGGTGAGGCGGAGCGCGGCGAGCGGCTGCTGCGCGAGGTCATCGACGACACGAGGGGCCGGCACACCGAGGCCCTGCCCGCCGCCCGGCTCTTCCTGACCGGCTGGCTCTGCACCACCGGGCGCACGGCGGAGGCCCGGGAGCACCTGCGGGCCCTGCGCGAGGAGTTCCGCCTCGCGCACTACGTCGTCTTCGACGCGTTCATCCTCGGCGCCGAGGGCTGGCTGGAGGTGGCCGACGGCAACGACGAGCAGGCCCTGGTCGTCCTCCGCGAGGCGATCCGGCAGGCGGGCGATCCGCTGTCCGCCGCCATGGCGCCCCACATGCGCTCGGAGTACGTCACCCTGGGCGCCGTCGCCCTCGCCGGGATCGACGGCGGGCGGCACGCCCGGGACGCGGCCCGCTGCCTGGGCGCCGCGGACTCCTGGCTGCCGCCCGGACACCACGCGGGGCGCGTGGAACGCGAGGCGCGCGCACGGGCCGAGGCGCGGATCCGGGCGGCACTCGGCGGCGCGGCGTACGAGAGCGCGTACGCCGAGGGCGTCGGCCTCTCCCCGGAGGAGGCCGACGCCCTGCTGGGACCGGCGTGATCAGCTCTTCGTGCGGAACTTGTGGATCGCGACCGGCGCCATCACCGCGGTGATCCCCACCGACCAGGCCAGCGTCATCCACAGGTCGTGGGCGACCGGGCCGCCCACCATCAGCCCGCGTGCGGCGTCCGCCAGCGCGGACAGCGGGTTGACCTGGGTGAAGGACTCCAGCCAGCCCGGCATCGACCGGGTCGGCGCGAAGATCGACGAGCCGAACTGCAGGGGCATCAGCACCAGGAAGCCCATCGCCTGCACCGACTGCGCGTTCTTCATCACCACGCCCAGCGTGAGGAAGATCCACATCAGCGCGGAGCCGAACACCGCGGACAGTCCCACGGCGGCGAACAGTCCCGGCCAGTTGGTGATGTCGAAGCCGACGAGGACGCCGACGACCATGAGGATCGCGGTGGCGATGAGCATCCGCACCATCTCGACCGAGATCTTCGCGAACAGCACCGAGCCGCGCCCGATCGGCAGCGACCGGAAACGGTCCATGACCCCGGTGTTGAAGTCCTGGTTGAACCCGGTGCCCACCCCCTGGGCCATGTTCATGCCCATCATGGCCATCAGGCCGGGCACGATGTACTGCACGTACGCCTGCTGTCCGCCGCCCAGCGACTGTCCGATGGAGCCGCCGAAGACGTACACGAACAGCAGGGTGAAGACGATCGGGAACAGCACGGCGTCGAACATCGACTCCGGGTCCTGCCGTATCCACAGCAGGTTGCGGCGCACCAGGGCGCCGGTGTGCCGCAGGTGGGCACGGAGCGGGATGCGCGCGTCCGCGCGGAGATCGGTCGTGGCGGTGGCGGTGGCGGCACTCATACGGCGACGACCTCCTCGTGGGTCTCGGCGGGCGCGGTGTCCTGCGGGGCGCCGGCGCGGTGGCCGGTGAGGGACAGGAACACCTCGTCCAGGCTGGGCAGTTCGGTGGTGATGGAGCTGAGCGTGAGGCCGCGCGCGGTGACCGCGCCGACCACGGCGGTCAGCTGCTCGTCGCTCAGCACCGGGACGAGCACGGCGCCCCGCTCGGCGTCCACGGTGGTCGTGGCGAGCCCGGTGAGGCCCAGTGCGTCGAGGGCGTCCGCCAGCGGGCGCAACTGCAGCGGGTCGGCCGGGCGGACCCGCAGCGTACGGCCGCCTACCTTGGCCTTCAGCTCCTCGATGCCGCCGCTCGCGATGACCTTGCCCCGGTCCACGACGGTCAGCTCGGAGGCGAGCTGCTCGGCCTCCTCCATGTACTGGGTGGTCAGCAGCACCGTCACCCCGTCCCCGACCAGCCGCTTGACCTCGTCCCACACCTCGTTGCGGGTGCGGGGGTCCAGTCCCGTGGTCGGCTCGTCCAGGTACAGCACGGCCGGCCGGCCGATCATCGAGGCGGCCAGGTCCAGGCGCCGCCGCATACCGCCGGAGTAGGTGGCCGCCGGCCGGCGGGCCGCGTCGGTGAGCGAGAACCGCTCCAGCAGCTCGTCGGCGCGGGACCGGGCCTCCTTGCGGGACAGGTCGAGCAGCCGCCCGATCAGATACAGGTTCTCCCAGCCCGGAAGCTTCTCGTCCACGGAGGCGTACTGCCCCGTCAGCCCGATCACCCGGCGCAGCTGCCTCGGCTGGCGGACCACGTCGTACCCGGCGACGGTGGCGTGTCCGGCGGTCGGCGTGAGCAGGGTGGACAGGATCCGCACCAGCGTGGTCTTCCCGGCCCCGTTCGGCCCGAGCACCCCCATCACGGTGCCCTCGCGCACATCCAGGTCGACCCCGTCCAGCGCCTTGGTCCCCCCGTAGTGCTTGACCAGCCCCCGCACGGTGACGGCGCTCCCCGCGCCCCCCGGGTCATTGTCGTTTCGCGTCATGCCGAGAACCGTCCCACCCCCCACCGACAAACCCCCGACATCCCACCGACAGCGGTACGTCGGTCGCGGGCAGTCGTGCCGCAGGGCGGCACGGGTGGGCGATGGGGGTCCCCCCGCTCATGGGGGTCCCCCCGCTCGAGCGAAGCCGAGAGTGGGGGAGAAGCCGAGAGTGGGGGAGGCGCCCCGCAGGCGCCGGGCTGCGCGCACACCCCCCGTCCAGCCGGGACACGCGTCGGCCCCGCTGACGGGGGAAGATCAGCGGGGCCGACAGGGTGGTGCGGCAGTGGCTCAGCCGCAGCGAAGGCCGCTCAGTGCACGGAGTGCGCCTCCTCCGGGAACGTCCCGCCGACCACGTCCTCGGCGAACGCCCGCGCCGCCCCGCTCATGACCTCACGCAGATCCGCGTACCGCTTCACGAACTTCGGCACGCGCCCGCCCGTCAGTCCCAGCATGTCGGTCCACACCAGCACCTGCGCGTCCGTCTGCGGCCCGGCCCCGATCCCGACGGTCGGGATGTGCAGCACCCGCGTCACCTCCGCCGCCAGCTCCGCCGGCACCAGCTCCAGCACCACCGCGAACGCCCCCGCGTCCTGCACGGCCTTGGCGTCCCGCAGCAGCTGCTGCGCCGCCTCCTCGCCGCGCCCCTGCACCCGGTAGCCCATCGCGTTCACCGACTGCGGCGTCAGCCCGATGTGGGCCATCACCGGGATCCCGGACTCCACCAGCAGCTCGATCTGCCGGTGCGACCGCTCGCCGCCCTCCAGCTTCACCGCGCCGACACCGGCCTCCTTCACCAGCCGGGTCGCCGAGCGCAGCGCCTGCACCGGGCCCTCCTGGTAGGAGCCGAAGGGCAGGTCGCCCACGATCAGGGCGCGCGAGGTGCCCCGCACGACCGCGGCGGACAGCATGGTCATCTCGTCGAGGGTGACGGGAACGGTGGTCTCGTACCCGAGGTGGCAGTTGCCCGCGGAGTCGCCGACGAGCATCACCGGGATGCCGGCCTCGTCGAACACGGACGCGGTCATCGCGTCGTACGCGGTGAGCATGGGCCACTTCTCGCCGCGCTCCTTGGCGGCGGCGATGTCGCGGACAGTGATGCGGCGCGTGCCCTTGCCCCCGTACAGCGTCTTGCCGGCGGAGGGGGAACCGGGCGTCGTCCCGGTCTGGGCAGCCGAAAGCTGCGTCATGGAACCGTCTCCCAACACGTCATCTCGAGGCGCCCTGACGGCGTCCCCGGACCATGTCCATGGTGGCACCTCGCCCGGAGGAGGGCCAGAGGTCCCCCTGTGAGTTCCGCCGTGCAATATTCCGGCAAGATCAGGGCAAAACACTTCCGATACGAGACGGTATCGTATCGAAATTGGCTACGCTGAGCCGCATGACTTCTCCTGCCGCCCCCGCCCGCCGGGTCCCGGAGGCCGTGCACCGACGCCGTTGGATGATCCTCGGCGTACTGATGCTGAGCCTGCTGATCGTCGTCCTCGACAACTCGATCCTGAACGTCGCCATCAAGACGATCTCCACCCCCGCCCCCACCGGCCTGGGCGCCACGCAGAGCGAGCTGGAGTGGGCGATCAACGCCTACACGCTCGTCTTCGCCGGCCTGCTCTTCAGCGCGGGGCTGCTGGGCGACCGGCTCGGCCGCAAGAAGGTGCTGGTCGGCGGCCTCGTCGCCTTCGGCGCCGGCTCGGCGCTGGCCGCGTTCTCCGGCTCACCGGCCGAGCTGATCGGCTTCCGCGCGGTGATGGGCCTGGGCGCCGCGTTCGTCATGCCGGCCACCCTGGCCGTCCTGATGAACGTGTTCGAACGCGACGAGCAGCCGAAGGCCATCGGCGTCTGGACGGGCGGCGTGGGCCTGGCCATCGCCATCGGCCCGATCACCGGCGGCTTCCTCCTGGAACACTTCTGGTGGGGCTCGGTCTTCCTCGTCAACGTGCCGATCGTCGTCCTCGCCGTCGCCCTGATGCTGTGGCTGGTCCCCGACTCCCGCGACCCGAACCCGGGCCGGATCGACCCCCTCGGCGTCGTCCTGTCCGTGGCCGGACTGGTTCTGCTGGTCTACGGCATCATCAAGGGCGGCCAGCTCGCCGACTTCACCGACGCCACGGTGCTGTCGGCCGTCGGCGCCGGTCTCGCCGTACTCGCCGCGTTCGTGGTGCTCGAGAGGCGCAGCGACCATCCGTCCATCGACGTCACCTACTTCAAGGACAAGGTGTTCTCCGCCGCGATCGTCGCGCTCGCGCTGGTCTTCTTCGCGCTGATGGGCGTGACGTTCTTCGCGGTGTTCTACACCCAGAGCGTGCGCGGCTACTCGCCGCTGGAGACCGGAGTGCTGATGCTGCCGCTGGCCGCCACGCAGCTGATCTTCGCGCCCCGGGCCCGCCTCCTGGTGGACCGCTTCGGCAACAGGGTCACCGCGACCGCCGGCCTGATCGTGCTCGCGGGAACGCTGGCCGCGTTCGTCGTCCTGGACGAGAACACGCCGATCTGGGTCCTGGAAGTCGTCTTCTTCCTCATGGGCGCCGGCATGGCGCACGTCATGACACCGGTCAGCGTCGTCATCATGCAGGCCCTGCCCCGCGAGAAGGCGGGCTCCGCCTCCGCGCTGAGCAACACCTTCCGCCAGGTCGGCGGCGCCCTCGGCATCGCCGTGCTCGGCTCGGTGCTGTCCACCGCCTACCGCAACGGCATCGAGGACGAGCTCGGCCCGCTGCCGCCCGGAGCGCGGCACGCCGCCGGCGAGTCCATCGAGGCCACCCTGGCCGTGGCGGACCGGCTGGGCGCGCGCGGCGAGGCCCTGGCCGACGCGGCCGACGACGCGTTCCTGCACGCGATGCACGTCACGGCGCTGTGGGGAGCGGGTGTCGCGGTGCTGGGCGCGGTCGTCATCGCCGTGTTCCTGCCC
Organism: Streptomyces caelestis; assembly: GCF_001279005.1. Lineage (GTDB taxonomy): Bacteria > Actinomycetota > Actinomycetes > Streptomycetales > Streptomycetaceae > Streptomyces > Streptomyces heliomycini. Next base: position 31,690 of record NZ_LGCN01000192.1, on the reverse strand, counting down.
GGCCGCATGCCGGCGTCCGAAGAAGGCGGGGAGAAGCGGGAGCTGGTGCCGGCGGCGGACTGAACCCCCGGCCGGTGGGCCGTCGCCACCGCCCACCGGGGAGAATCGTTTCAGCCCACCGAAAGGACCCGACGACGTGAGCCCGGCCGACACCGATCCCCGGCAGGACGGTCCCGCACGGGGCCGTCCCCGCAGCGAGGCGGTCGAACGCGCCATCATCGAGGGAGTGATGAAGCTCCTGGAGGACGGCGTGCCCCTCGCGGAGCTCTCCATCGAGCGCATCGCCCGCACCGCGGGCGTCGGCAAGGCCACCATCTACCGCCGCTGGAGCGGCAAGGAGCAGCTCCTCGTCGACGTCCTGCGCGCCGCCGAGCCCCCGGACCCCGAACTCCCCGGCACCTCCGTGCGGGACGACCTCGTCGTCCTGCTGGAGTCCCTGCGTCTGCGCGGCCTGGCCGGCCGTACCTCGGCGATCCTGCACAACGTGCGCGCCCAGATGAAGAGCAGCCCCAACCTCTGGGCCGCCTACCACGACACCGTCATCCTGCCGCGCCGCAGACTGGGCCTGGAGGTGCTGCGCCGGGGCCGGGAGAACGGCGAACTGCGCGCCGACGTCGACCTGGAGGTCCTCAACGACATCGTCGTGGGCCCCATCCTCGTCCGCACCGTCCTGCGCCCCGACGCCGACCTCCCGGACGACCTCGCCGAACAGGTGGTCGACACCCTCCTCCAGGGCCTACGACCCGTCAGGGGCTAGCCGCGGTGTGCGCGTTTCGTCACAGAGGGCGCTTTCGCCACCCCCGTCCGGAACTCCCCGGGTGCCCCCGCACGTCCTCGCCTCCGTACGGCCGTCGAGGGGCGGCAGGAACGGCACCGATCATCCCCTAGGGTCTGGTCTTACGGACACGGGGGCGACGGTGTGCACGGCAGGGTGTGAGGCGACGGTATGGCGCGGCAGGCGTACATGACGGAGACGGACAAGGGCGGTTCGGGGTCCGAGCAGCAGCCAACCCGGCTCCGGCGCCTGCGCGAGCGCCTCACCGGGGGCCGGCGCGGCGACCGCGGCATCTGGCGCCGCGGCATCGTCCTGGCCCTCTGCTCACTCCTGACGGCCCTGGTCATGCTGGCCCACACCCACGTCCCGAACGCGATCGGCAACCTGGGCAGCCTGGTGGACACCTTCCTCCCCTGGGTGGGCCTGCTGATCCCTGTGCTGCTCGTCCTCGGCCTGGTCCGCAGGTCGGCGACGGCACTGATCGCGACGGTCCTGCCGGCGGCCGTCTGGCTGAACCTCTTCGGCGGCCTGCTCACCGACAAGACCGCCACGGGCGGCGACCTCACGGTGGTCACGCACAACGTCAACGCCGAGAACCCGGACCCGGCCGCCACCGCCCGCGGTGTGGCCGCGTCGGGCGCGGACGTGCTGGCCCTCGAGGAGCTGAAGGCGTCGGAGGTGCCGACGTACGAGCGGGCGCTGGAGCCGGCGTACAAGTACCACGAGGTGGTCGGCACCGTCGGCCTGTGGAGCAAGTACCCCCTGAGCGACGTGAAGGCGGTCGACATCCGTCTCGGCTGGAAGCGCGCGATGCGCGCCACGGTGACCGCGCCGGCCGGTCAGGTCGCCGTCTACGTCGCCCACCTCCCCTCCGTCCGGGTGAAGCTGGAGGCCGGCTTCACGGCCCGCCAGCGCGACAAGAGCGCCAACGCCCTGGGCGAGGCCATCGCCGACGAGCCCCTGCCGAACGTCGTCCTGCTCGGCGACCTGAACGGCACGATGAACGACCGCGCCCTGAACGCCGTCACCTCCCAGATGCGCTCCACCCAGGGCGCGGTGGGCAGCGGCTTCGGCTTCAGCTGGCCGGCGTCGTTCCCGATGGCGCGGATCGACCAGATCCTGGTCAAGGGCGCCGAACCGGAGAGTTCCTGGACCCTCCCGGCCACGGCGAGCGACCACCTGCCCATCGCGGCCCGGGTGAGGATCACCGCGCGGGACGACTGAGAACCGGCTCCGCGAGCGTGACACCGCCGGGGCGGACGGAAGCCGACGGCGTCCGAAGCGCACGGCGCCGTCGCGGCCCGGGGGAGGTCCACGCGGCCCGGCGCCGTGCGGGGTGCCCCGTGCTGGTATGGGCCGGGGGGTGTTCGCGCGGCCCGGCGCTCACGGGGTGCTGTCGCGCCCACCCGTGCCGCCCTGCGGCACGACTGCCCGCGACTGACGCGGCATGCGGCTGCCCACGGGAGCGGCGGCACGGGCTGCTCGCGGAGCGCGGGGACGACGGCGGGTGGGCGCGTACGGCGTGGAGGGGTCGGGGCGAGGGTGGCCGCGTACGGCGGGAAGGGGACGGGGCGGGGGTGGCCGCCCGCAGCGGCCGGCGCGTCCGCACCCCGCACCCCCTCCGGCGGGCGTGATCCGCGCCGGTCCGAGGACGGACACCCCCGACCCGGCCCCGACCCACCCACCGACCGCGGGCGCCACCCCCGCCCCCACCGGACCGCACGAGGCGCCGCAGGCATCCCGCAGGCATCCCACAGACGCGCGTCAGACGCGCATCCCCTCGCGCCAGCCGTTCGTGATCGGCAGGCGACGGTCCTTGCCGAAGCCCTTCGGGGAGATCTTCGTGCCCGGCGGGTACTGCCGCCGCTTGTACTCCGCCCGGTCCACCATCCGCAGCGTCCTCGTCACCAGCTCCGCGTCGAACCCGGCCGCGACGATCTCGTCCGCCCCCCGGTCCCGGTCCACGTACAGCGCCAGGATCGCGTCCAGCACCGGATAGTCCGGCAGCGAGTCCGTGTCCACCTGCCCCGGCCGCAGCTCCGCACTCGGCGGCTTCGTGATCGAGTTCTCCGGGATCGGCGGCGTCTCCCCCCGCTCCGCCGCCGCCCGGTTGCGCCACTCGGCCAGCCGGAACACCGACGTCTTGTACACGTCCTTGATCGGCCCGTACGCCCCCACGGAGTCCCCGTACAGCGTCGAGTACCCCACCGCCAGCTCCGACTTGTTCCCCGGCGCCAGCACGATGTGCCCCTCCTGGTTGGAGATCGCCATCAGCAGCGTCCCCCGCAGCCGCGACTGCAGGTTCTCCTCCGCCAGCCCCGTCAGCCCCAGCGCCCCCATGTACGCGTCGAACATCGGCTCGATCGCGACGGTCCGGTAGTTCAGCCCGGTCCGCCGGGCCAGCTCCGCCGCGTCGTCCTTCGAGTGCTCCGACGAGTACTTCGACGGCATCGACACGCCGTACACGTTCTCCGCCCCCACCGCGTCACAGGCGAGCGCGGCGACCAGCGCCGAGTCGATCCCCCCGGACAGCCCGATCAGCACCGACCGGAACCCGTTCTTCCGGACGTACGCCCGCAGCCCGGCCACCAGCGCGGAGTACACCTCCTCGTCGTCGTCGAGCCGCTCGGCGTACTCCCCGGTCGCCGAGGCGTCGTACGCGGGCACGGGCTCCTCCGACAGCACGACCCGCTCGATCCGCAGCCCGTCGTCGACCACCCCCGTCGGCGCGTCCGCCTCCGCCGCCGGAAGGTCGAGGTCGACCACGACGCACACCTCGGCGAACTGCGGCGCACGCGTCACGACCTCGCCGTCCCGGTCCACCACGATCGAGTCCCCGTCGAAGACCAGCTCGTCCTGCCCGCCCGTCATCGCGAGGTACGCGGTCGTGCACCCGGCCTCCTGCGCCCGCTTGCGGACCAGCTCCAGCCGGGTGTCGTCCTTGTCCCGCTCGTAGGGCGAGGCGTTGACCGACAGCAGCAGTCCGGCCCGCGCCGACCGCGCCGCCGGCACCCGCCCCCCGTCCTGCCACAGGTCCTCGCAGATGGCGAGGGCGACGTCGACACCGCGCACCCGCACCACCGGCATGGTGTCACCGGGCACGAAGTAGCGGAACTCGTCGAAGACGCCGTAGTTCGGCAGGTGGTGCTTGGCGAAGCTCAGCACCACCTCACCCCCGTACAGCACGGCGCCCGCGTTCTGCGGCGCACCGGCCGGCTGCCCGTACTTCGGCTGGGCGGCGGCGCTGCGGTCGAGGTATCCGACGACCACCGGAAGGTCCCCGAACCCCTCCTCGGCGAGCCGCGCGGCCAGCGAGCGCAGCGCGGCCCGCGAGGCCTCCACGAAGGACGACCGCAGGGCGAGGTCCTCGACGGGATACCCGGTCAGCGCCATCTCGGGGAACGCCACGAGGTGCGCCCCCCGTTCGGCGGAGTGCCGGGTCCAGCGGACCATCGCTTCGGTGTTGCCGGCGAGGTCGCCGACGCTCGAGTCGATCTGATTCAGGGCGAGACGTAGTTGAGGCACGGGCCCAGTGTAATCGTCAAAGCGACGCGATGTCCCGGAGCCCTGTCCTCCACGACCGGGCCGCCTCCACGACCGGGCCGCCGCTACGGCCGGCCCGCCGCCCCCCGCGCCTCCAGCATCTCCGCCATCAGCGCGATCTCGGACTCCTGCCCCTCCACCATCCCCCGCGCGAGCCGCTTCTCGGCCCCGACCTCGCACGCGCGGACGCAGGCCTGGGCCATGTGGACCCCGCCCTTGTGGTGGTCGGTCATGAGCTGCAGGTAGAAGACCTCCGCCCGCTCCCCGCTCAGCGACCCCAGCCGCCTCATCTCGGTGTTGGTCGCCATCCCCGGCATCAGCGCCCCGTCCTCGCCGGAGGCCGCGTCGGCCATGCCCATCCAGGTCATCGGCGGATCCGCGGACACCTTTGGCAGTTCCCACAGGTCGAGCCAGCCCAGCAGCATGCCCCGCTGGTTGGCCTGCGTCTGGGCGATGTCGTAGGCGAGCCGCCGGACCTCCTCGTCGTCCGTGCGGTCCCGCACGACGTACGACATCTCGACGGCCTGCTGGTGGTGCACGGCCATGTCCCGGGCGAAACCGGCGTCCGCGGACCCCGCGGACGGGACCGCGTCCGAGGACCCCTCGTCCCCGGCCATCGCGTAGGTGATCGCCCCGGCGGCGATCAGCGCCGTGGCCGCGGCCCCCGCGATCAGCCCCGCCTGCCTCACTCGGACAGCCCGTTGGTGCAGGCGGCACCCGGCTCGGGCGTCTGCTCACCCTGGACGAACTTCTCGAAGAAGGCGTCCAGGGCGGGATCGTCCGCACCGGTCACCGTGCGCTGGTGCCCCCAGGCGGACAGCACGATCGGGTCCTTCTGGCCGTCCACCGGGCTCATCAGCGTGTACGGCGTCTTCTTCACCTTCGCCGCGAGCGCGTCGACGTCCCCCTTGTCGGCCGAGGCGTTGTACGTCACCCACACGGCGCCGTGCTCCAGCGAGTGCACGGCGTTGGTGTCGTTGATCTCGTCGCCGTAGACGTCCCCGTTGCAGTTCATCCACACCGGGTTGTGGTCACCGCCGACCGGGGGCGAGACGGGGTAGTCCACGGCCTTGGTCACGTGGTTGCGCCCCAGTTCGCCCTTCCACTTCCGCACGCCGTCGGCGCCCGTGACGAACGTGCCCGAGCTCTTGGAGTCGGCGGCCGCGCCGCCGCCGTCGTCCGACTGCGACCGGACGAGCACCACACCGCCGGCGACGAGCCCGGCGACGACCACCACGCCGGCGGCGATGACGAGGAGCCGGTTGCGGCGCTCGCGGGCCTTCTCGGCGCGCCGCATCTCCTCTATGCGTGCCGAACGTGCCGCGCTGCTCTTCTTGTCGGAGCCCATGGGAGTGTCCTTCGGGAGAGGCGGAGTGGGACGAACGGATCAGCTGATCGTAAGGGGGAAGGCGGGAGGAGCCGTAGAGGGCGGGGGAATCCGGCCCGGCCCCCCGCGCACACCACCCGCACACCTCCTCCACGCCGAATAATTTGAACCCCGGATGCGTATTACTTACGCTTCCTGGTATGCGGCTCCTCCGCTCCACCGACCTGGCTCTCCGGGTCCTCATGCGCCTCGCCGTGGCCGGCGACTCCAACCCGACCACGCGAGAGGTCTCGACGGCCATGGACGTGCCGTACACCCATGCCGCGAAGGTCGTCGCCGAGCTCCAGCACAGGGGCCTGCTCACGGCCCGGCGCGGCAGGGGAGGAGGGCTCGCGCTCACGGAGAAGGGCCGTACGGCCTCGGTGGGCGCGGTGGTCCGGGCCTTCGAGGGCGAGGGCGACGTCGTCGACTGCGAGGGCACCGCCACCTCGGCCCCCTGCCCGCTGAGCTCGGCCTGCAGGCTGCGCGGCGCCCTGCGCGGGGCCCAGGAGGCGTTCTTCGCCTCGCTGGACCCGGTCACGGTGGCGGACATCGTCGCGGCCCCCACGGGCCCCCTCCTGCTGGGCATCTCCCCGAGGCCGTGAGCCGCCCGTTACGGATACCGGCCCGAAGGGGCAAGATGGGCCCCGGAGCGGTACACCTGTCGTGTGTCGTGCGCGGGGCGTTCGTGCCGCGGCAAGCCGGTCGATCGAGGTCGGCAACGCGTGTGAAACGCTGATGTGGTGGGATGCTCGCAATGCCCGGCCGTCTCCCCGGGGCGGGGGCGCGGACAGGCGGCCTGACCGGCAAGGATGGGGAAGCGGAAGATGGACAAGCAGCAGGAGTTCGTGATCCGGACGTTGGAGGAGCGCGACATCCGGTTCGTGCGCCTGTGGTTCACCGACGTGCTGGGCTTCCTCAAGTCCGTGGCCGTCGCCCCCGCCGAGCTGGAGCAGGCGTTCGACGAGGGGATCGGCTTCGACGGCTCCGCCATCGAGGGCTTCGCCCGGGTGTACGAGTCCGACATGATCGCCAAGCCGGACCCGTCGACGTTCCAGATCCTCCCCTGGCGCGCCGAGGCCCCCGGTACGGCCCGCATGTTCTGCGACATCCTGATGCCGGACGGCTCCCCGTCCTTCGCCGACCCGCGTTTCGTCCTCAAGCGCGCCCTGGCCCGCACCTCCGACCTGGGCTTCACCTTCTACACCCACCCGGAGATCGAGTTCTTCCTGCTGAAGGACAAGCCGCTGGACGGCAGCCGCCCGACCCCCGCGGACAACTCCGGCTACTTCGACCACACCCCGCAGAACGTCGGCATGGACTTCCGCCGCCAGGCGATCACCATGCTGGAGTCGATGGGCATCTCGGTGGAGTTCTCCCACCACGAGGGCGCCCCCGGCCAGCAGGAGATCGACCTGCGCTACGCGGACGCGCTCTCCACGGCGGACAACATCATGACGTTCCGCCTGGTCATGAAGCAGGTGGCGCTGGAGCAGGGCGTCCAGGCGACCTTCATGCCCAAGCCCTTCTCGGAGTATCCGGGCTCCGGCATGCACACCCACCTCTCCCTCTTCGAGGGCGACCGCAACGCGTTCTACGAGTCCGGCGCCGAGTACCAGCTCTCCAAGGTCGGCCGCTCCTTCATCGCGGGCCTGCTGCGGCACGCGGCGGAGATCTCCGCGGTCACCAACCAGTGGGTCAACTCCTACAAGCGCATCTGGGGCGGCACGGAGCGCACGGCCGGCGCCGGCGGCGAGGCGCCCTCGTACATCTGCTGGGGCCACAACAACCGCTCGGCGCTGGTCCGCGTGCCCATGTACAAGCCCGGCAAGACCGGCTCGGCGCGCGTGGAGGTCCGCTCCATCGACTCCGGCGCCAACCCGTACCTGACCTACGCCGTCCTGCTGGCCGCCGGCCTGAAGGGCATCGAGGAGGGCTACGAGCTCCCGCCGGGCGCCGAGGACGACGTCTGGGCCCTGTCCGACGCGGAACGCCGCGCGCTGGGCATCGAGCCGCTGCCGCAGAACCTGGGCGAGGCCCTGACCCTGATGGAACGCAGCGACCTGGTCGCCGAGACCCTCGGCGAGCACGTCTTCGACTTCTTCCTGCGCAACAAGAAGCAGGAGTGGGAGGAGTACCGCAGCGAGGTCACCGCCTTCGAGCTGCGCAAGAACCTGCCGGTGCTGTAGGCGCGGGCGGGAGCGGGCGCCCGGTCGCACGGGCGCACGGGGCCGAGGGGCGTGGGGCGTGCGCCCCGGCCCCGTACGGGGACCGCCCGGCGGTCAGCCCATGGTCTTCGCGCCGTCCAGCGACTCACGGACGATGTCGGCGTGGCCGGCGTGCTGGGCGGTCTCGGCGATGATGTGCAGCAGCACCCTGCGGGCCGTCCACCGCGTGTCGGACTCGAACCACGGGGCCTTCGGCAGGGGCCATGCGGCGTCGAGGTCGGGCAGGGTCGCGACCCGCTCGTCGGTCCGGGCGGCCACGTCGGCGTAGTCGGCCAGCACACCGGCCAGCGTCTCACCGGGCAGCATCCGGAACTCGTCGGCCCGCCGGGCCCAGTCCTCCTCGGTCATGGCCGTGAAGTCCCCCATCGCCGAGGGGCCGTCCAGGATGAAGTCCACCCATTTCCGCTCGACCGTGGCGACGTGCTTGATCAGGCCGCCCAGGCAGAGCTCGCCGGCGGTCGTCCGCAGCCCGGCCTGCTCGTCGGTCAGATCACGGGTGGTGAAGCGCAGGAAGTGCCGGTGCTTGGCGAGCGTCTCCAGCAGGTCGGCGCGCTCACCGGTCACCGCCGGGCCCTCGGTGGATTCGCTGGTGGTCAGCTCGTTCACGGTCATGGATCTGCCTTCCGTCGTTCCTGTTCCGCGGTCGAGGACCACACTAGGAGCGATCTAGGACAGTTCGTGACCTAGAGGGCGCGCACCCGCCCGCGCGAAAGTGGAAGAACAACTTCCGTAACTGCGCGGAACCTTGCCAGTCCCGCGGATGTGGCCCTACTGTCGCGGCAGACGTCAAGAAAGCGCTTTCTCGCCGATGGGTCGGCCTACCCGCCTCCTCTCATCGGTAGTAATGACATGCCCATGACATCGGGTGACTCGGTGCGGAACGCCCGGCACACGAGAGTGAAAGGCGAGACGAGAATGAGACGATCAGTCGCAGTGCGACTCTCCGCGTTACTGGCCACGGGAGCCCTCGCGGCGGCGACCGGCATGGCCCTGTCCACGTCCACGGCGTCCGCCGCCACCGGCGGCGTCACCGGCTACGCCACCCAGAACGGCGGGACCACCGGCGGCGCGGGCGGCCAGACGGTCCGCGCCACCACCGGTACCGCGATCCACCAGGCCCTGTGCGGCCGGGCCAGCAGCTCCACCCCGATCATCATCCAGGTCGAGGGCACCATCAACCACGGCAACACCGCCAAGGTGTCCGGCAGCAGCTGCAACACCGCCGCCGGCGTCATCGAGCTCAAGCAGATCAGCAACGTCACGATCGTCGGTGTCGGCAACGGCGCCGTCTTCGACCAACTGGGCATCCACATCCGGGAGTCCAGGAACATCATCATCCAGAACGTGACGGTCCGGAACGTCAAGAAGTCGGGCTCGCCCACGTCGAACGGCGGAGACGCCATCGGCATGGAAAGCGGTGTCCGCAACGTCTGGGTCGACCACGCCACGCTGGAGGCGTCCGGGGGCGAGTCGGAGGGCTACGACGGCCTCTTCGACATGAAGGACAACACCCAGTACGTGACGCTGTCCTACAGCATCCTGCGCAACTCCGGCCGCGGCGGCCTCATCGGCTCCAGCGAGAGCGACACCTCGAACGGGTACGTCACGTTCCACCACAACCTGTACCAGAACATCGACTCCCGTACGCCCCTGCTGCGCGGCGGCGTCTCGCACATCTACAACAACCACTACAAGAACCTGAACGAGTCCGGGATCAACTCCCGCGCCGGCGCCCGCGCCAAGGTGGACAACAACTACTTCGAGGACTCCAAGGACGTCCTCGGCACGTTCTACACCGACGCGGCCGGCTACTGGCAGGTCAGCGGCAACGTCTTCGACAACGTGACCTGGTCCTCGCGCAGCGGCGACAACAACCCGGCCGGTCCGAACCCGACGTCGAACACGTCGGTCAGCGTTCCGTACGCCTACACCCTCGACGCGGCCAACTGCGTGCCGAGCGTGGTGAGCCAGACGGCGGGCGCCAACAAGGGCCTGAAGGTCTCGGACGGCAGCTGCACCCCGCAGAGCCCGGATCCGACCGACCCCGGCCCGACGGACCCGGGCCCGACCGACCCCGACCCCACCGACCCGCCCACCGGCACCAACCTCAGCCTCGGAGCGGGCGCCGACGGTTCCTCCAAGGCCTCCGGAACGAGCTACGGCAACGTCATCGACGGCAGCACGAGCACGTACTGGTCGCCGTCCGGCTCGACCGGCTCCGTCTCGGTCAAGTGGGGCTCCGCCACCAAGGTCTCCAAGATCAACATCCGGCAGGCGTCGGGCTCGGGCACCGTCAACTCCTACCGGGTCGTCAACCAGGACACGGGTGCCGTCCTGGCCTCCGGCAGCGGAACGGGCGTCATCAGCTTCTCCGCGACCTCCCTGAAGAAGATCACCTTCGAGATCACCGGCGCCTCGGGCACTCCGAGGATCGCCGAGTTCGAGACGTACGCGAGCTGACCCGCACCGGGGGCCGCCCTCGCGGCGGCCCCCGGCCTCAGCCGGCGTGCCGCGCCACGAAGCGGGCCCACGTCGCCGCCGTGAGGGTGAGACGGGGGCCGCCCGGGGCCTTGGAGTCCCGGACGTGGACGGAGCGGGGGTCATCGCGGCCTCGACGCGGTCGCGCACTCGGCGACCCGCATCTCCACGGCCTCCCGGCGCGGCCTCGACCGCCGTCCCGCCGGGGCGAGGACCGCCACGCCCCACTCGTCGGCCGGGCCGGCCTCCCACCCGGGTCCGCCCGCCCGCGCCTCGTCCCCGAGTGAGGCGAACGAACCCCGGAGCACGCCGATGGGTGACATCCTCCGACGGCCGATGTCAGTGACGTGCCCTACATTGCGGTTGATCGAGCGAGCGGGAACGAGGAGGAGTCATGGCCGGCATCACGATCGAGATCGCACCCCCGGACGATCCCCACTGGGACAAGGCCTGGCCGGTCGCCCTGGCGACGGGGGAGTACCTGTCGAAGGTGCTGGGGATGGCGGTGACCGTGAGCGACAACTACGGGAGCACGCACGACTTCCAGCCGGAGGGCGGCTGACGCGCCGGACGGCCGGAGCCCCGCCCCCGGCCCGTGCGGGCGCCGGAGGCGGGGGCGGCCGCGCCGCTCACACGGGTCCGGAGCGACCGCGGGTCTCGTCCTTGAGGCTGCGGCCGGAGTCCTTGGCCTGGTCGGTGACCTGGCCGGCCCGGTCGCGGGCCTCGTCCTGGGTGGTGCGGGCCGCCTGCTGCGCGGTGTCCTTCACCTCGGCGGCCGCGCTCTGCGTGGCCTCCCTGGCGTCCTCCTTCAGCTGCTGCGCGGACTCGGTGGCGGCCTGCTTGACCGGCTCCAGCGCCTCGGCGCCGCGCTCCATCAGCTCGGACGCCTTCCGCTGCTCCCTCTCGGAGGCGGGAACCATCGAGGCGGCCAGCAGGCCGACGCCGAAGGCGACCAGGCCGGCGGCGATCGGGTTGCCCTGCGTCTGGCGGCGGGCCATCTCGGGCGTCTGCTGGACGGCCTCTCCCGCCTGACCGGCGACCTCGCGTGCCGAGTCGGCCGCGCGTCCGGCGCCTTCCTGCACCGAACCCGCCGCCGAACCGGCCGCCGACTGCGCCGAACCGGCCGCCGACTGCACCGAATCCGCCGCCGATCCCGCCGCCGACTGCACCGAGCCGGCCGCCGACCGGGCGGTGCCGGCCACACCGTGCGCCGTGTGGGACGCGGTGCCCATGACGCGGTCGCGGACGCCCGACACCGTGCGGCGCATCCGCGCCTTGCGGCGGCGGGCCATGCGGCGCGGGCTGGCCCGGTCGGCGAGCCGGTCCACGTCCGCGGACAACTGGTTGCGGGTGGCCGCTATCTCGGCCCTCATTTGGTCGGGTGACGTGCCCATTCCGCATCCTCCTTCAGCGTCTGGACGGTGTGCTCGGGCTTCGGCGAGACGGTGCGCATCCTCGCGCGGCCCTGCTGGTACAGCACGGCCGCGGCGACGGCCCACAGCGCGGCGATGATCAGCGCGGCCCAGCCGGCGTCCATCACGTTGGCCAGACCGAACATGGCCGCCAGCGACAGGAACAGCAGGACCATGTAGCCGGCGAAGCCGGCGCCGCCGTACATCCCGGCTGCCTTGCCCGCCTTGGCGCCCTCCTCCTTGACCTCGGCCTTGGCCAGCTCCACCTCCTGGCGGAAGAGGACCTGGAGGTCGGAGGTCACCCGGGACAGCAGCTCGCCCGCGGACCGCTCCCCTTCGTGCGGCTCGGCCGAGCGGGCCCGGGACAGCGGTGACAGCGTGGCCATCTCATACCTCCGGGAACGGGCGGCCCGGCGTGCCGAGGTCCGGCGGAGCGGGCGGTGCGGTCCCCGGCGGGGGAGCGGCCGGCAGGGCCCCGGCGGCCGGGGCCGCGGTGACCTGCCGCTGCCCGTTCCCGTCGGCCCGGGAGGCCGTCTGCGTCGCCTTCGCCAGGCGTCCGACGGCCAGTCCGGCCAGCAGCGCGCCGCCGAGGAAGGCGCCGGGCCGGCGCCGGGCGAAGCCCTGGAGGTCGGCGACGAGGCCTTCGACCCCCTGTCGCTCCAGGTAGTCGGCCGCCCGCATCCCCTTGTCGCCCGCGCGGGCCGCCAGGCCGCGGGCGGGCGAGTCGTTCTCCGCGTGGGCGGCCAGACCGGAGAAGTCGTTCGCCCACCGCCGCAGCGTGCCGGCCGCCCGCTTCGTCTGCCCGTCCGCCTCGTCGATCGCGCGGGTGCGCAGGTCCTCGACGACCGTGCCGGCCTGCTGCCGTGCCTCGCCCACGACGGTCCGGGCCTGTTCCGCCGCGGTCCCCGCGACCTGCCCGGCGGCCTGCTTCGCCTGGCCGGCCGTCGCGGAGGTCTCTGCCTTGACCTTGTCTCCGGTGCTCCCGGATCCGGTTCGTACGGACTCACTCATCGGCGACTTCCCCTCATCGGATGTGCGCGTACGGCCCGTGCCCGGTGACCCGGTGGGGGCCGGAACGCGCGCTCCGGACCGCACACGTGGCCGTCCGTCCCGGCCCGAGTGGCCGTTTGTGACGGTTTGACACGCTATGAGGGAAAACCGTGCCATGCCGTGGGACGAGTGCGGCGGGCCGTTCGCCGTCCGTTCCCGCCGCGCCTGCTCGATGAGTGAGCCGTACCGTGCGGGTACGGCTCCGAGGTGCACCGTCGTCCGCGTCGACGACCGAAGGACGTGCGGAGGGCTTACAGATCGTCCGGCAGGAGCCGGAACGCCCTGTGTCCGGTCAGCGGCCGGATCATGCGGAAGTGCAGGTCCGAGGTGAATATGGCATTGGTGTGGTAGGCCGCGGCCAGGGCGACGTTCATCGCGTCCGTGAGCCCGACGCCCTTACCTCCGTCCGCGTCCTTGTATCCCTCCGCGACGGCGATGGCGGAACTGAGGTGGGCACTCAGGGGTGGTACTTCGAACCGGCGAGTGGCCACGTTGCGTTCCACGAACCGGGCGGCCACGACAGCTTTCTCGGCGCCCGCCCTGGTGGCGATGAGGTAGTCCAGTTCGGCCAGGACCATGGGTGAGATGACGAGGTGGCTGATGGAAGCCAGGGCGTTCCTGTGCGCCTCGTGGCCGGACAGCTTGGGGTCCAGCAAGCGATACAGCGCGTTGGTGTCGGCGATGGCGATGACGCTCAAGTTCCCATCCCCTTGAGCGTCTCCTCGATCTCGTCGTCGTCGAGGTCGGGCAGTCCCAGGTCGGGAAGGTCGAGATCCCCCATGGGGTCCGTGGGGTAGGCGGGGACGTCTTCCTCCGCGATCGGTATCACGCGGGCGACGGCGACGCCGTTCTTGGTGACGGTGACGGTCTCTCCGCGTGCGGCCGCCGCGAGGATCTGGGAAGACCTCTGGTTGAATTCGCGGGCAGTAGTCTCCATGTAGTACATGTTACTACATGGGTGTTCTACGCCCCCGCCGAATCCCCCAGCACCTTGTGCAGCGGCTCCGCCGCCCGCCGCCGGTACTCCTGCACCGCCCAGCCGTTGCCGTCGGGGTCCGTGAAGTACATGAAGGTGGCGCCGTCGGAGTCGGCGTACCGGACCGGGTCGGAGACGTCCAGGCCGCGGGCGGTCAGTTCCGCGTGGGCCGCCTCGATGTCGGCGACGCAGAGCTGGAGCCCCTGGTAGGAGCCGGGGGCCGGGGTGGGACCGGGGGTCGACTTCCACAGGGTGTCGCCGAGGGCGATCGAGCAGCCGGAGCCCGGCGGGGTCAGCTGGACGATGCGCATGCCCGGCACGACCTCCTGGTCGATGTCGACGTGGAAGCCGACCTTGTCCCGGTAGAAGTCCCTGGCGCGGTCGATGTCGCTCACGGGGAGGGGGATCACTTCGAGGGTCATGTCCATGGAACGGCGACTCCTTCGTCGACGGTCGGCCCGGCGTCGGACGAACCGCCACCGGGTCCGGCTGAACGGCTCCCCCCTACCGAAGCCGAAGACGGTCCGCGGCGCCACCGAAAACGCGACGGCGTGTCCCGGACCGTGGCGGGAAGCACCCGTCGCGGACCCAGAAGCGCCGGAAGCCGCCGCCGGCTCGCGCAGCCGGGCCCCGGCGCGGACCCGGACCGCCTCGCCCTCCACCACCACGTCGTGGCCCTCGTTCCAGGCGCCGGCGCCGGTCGCCGGCACGACGTGCGGGTTCTCCGCCGGGCCGCGGGCCTCGCGTTCGCCCGGGCCGGTGCGCGAGCGCAGGGCGCCGGACGGCCGGGAGCGGGGTGACGTGGGGGCGGCCGCCGGGGCGGACCGTGGAGATCCGGAACGGTTCCGCCTCACCGAGCAGCCCCTCCGTCCCCGGCCGGGGCGGCGCCTCGGTCACCGGGTCGCCGTGGCGCGGGTCGAGGCGGGTCTCGGGGATGTCGCTCAGGGGACCCCCATCGCCGGTCGGCCGTGCGTGCCGTCCTCCAACGGACCCCGTCCGCCCCGGAACTCGTCGCGGGCCGTCCCGGGGCCGCGGGCCCGTACTCCGGATAGGCTCGTGGCCGTACGACCCTGATCCGAGGCATGTGCACCAGGCACAGGCGCGAGGCACGAGGGAGGCCGGGGATGACGTCGGCGCCGGGGCGCAGGAGCAGTACCTTCACACGGCTGCTGCGGCACGGCTTCACCGATCCGTCCGCCGCCGAGCAGCTGCTCGACAGCGACGGACTGACGCTCGTGCGCAACGACCCCGTACTGCTGGACGCCCTCGGAGCCACCGCCGACCCCGATCTCGCGCTCCGGGGACTCGCACGGCTGCTGGAGGCGCAGGACGGGGCCACCGCCCGCCAGGAGCTGCTGGACACCCTGATAGCCGCCAAGCCGCTGCGGGACCGGCTGCTCGGGGTGCTCGGCGCGTCCGAGGCGCTCGCCGAGCACCTGGCCCGGCACCCGAGCGACTGGCAGGCCCTCGTCACCTACGAGCCGCGCGACCTGCACCCGGGCGTCGAGGAGTTCGAGCGGGGCCTCGCCGACGCCACCGACCCGGTCTCGCTCCGCGTCGCCTACCGGCGCTGCCTGCTGTCCATCGCCGCCCGCGACGTCTGCGGCACCATCGAGGTCGCCCAGACCGCCGCCGAACTCGCCGACCTCGCCACCGCCACCCTGCGCGCCGCCCTCGCCCTCGCGGCGGCCGCCGCACCCGAGGACGCCGCGCTGTGCCGGCTCGCGGTGATCGCGATGGGCAAGTGCGGGGGACACGAGCTGAACTACGTCTCCGACGTCGACGTCATCTTCGTGGGCGAGGCGGCCGACGGGGCCGACGAGGACAAGGCGCTGCGCGCCGCGACCCGGCTCGCCTCGCACCTGATGCGGATCTGCTCCGAGACCACCGTCGAGGGCTCCATCTGGCCCGTCGACGCCAATCTGCGCCCCGAGGGCCGCAACGGGCCGCTCGTGCGCACCCTCGCCTCCCACCTCGCCTACTACCAGCGCTGGGCCAAGACCTGGGAGTTCCAGGCGTTGCTCAAGGCCCGCCCGGTCGCCGGCGACCGGGCGCTCGGCGAGGAGTACGTCACCGCCCTCCAGCCTCTGGTGTGGCAGGCCGCCGAGCGGGAGAACTTCGTCGCCGACGTGCAGAAGATGCGCCGCCGGGTGGTGGAGAACATTCCCGCCGCCGAGATCGACCGGCAGCTGAAACTGGGCCCCGGGGGCCTGCGGGACGTCGAGTTCGCGGTGCAGCTGCTCCAGCTGGTGCACGGCCGCTCCGACGCCTCGCTGCGCAGCGGCACCACCCTCGACGCGCTGAAGGCCCTCGCCGCCGGCGGCTACGTCGGCCGCGCGGACGCCGCCCAGCTCGACGACGCCTACCGCTTCCTGCGCTCCATGGAGCACCGCATCCAGCTCCACCGGCTGCGCCGCACCCACCTCGTCCCCGAGGACGAGACCGACCTGCGCCGTCTGGGGCGCTCCCTCGACCTGCGCACCGACCCGGTCGCCACCCTGACCCGGGAGTGGAAGCGGCACGCCTCCGTCGTACGGCGGCTGCACGAGAAGCTGTTCTACCGGCCGCTGCTGGACGCCGTCGCCGCGCTCGCCCCCGGCGAGGCCCGGCTCAGCGCCGCGGCCGCGCGGGAGCGGCTGATCGCGCTCGGGTACGCCGATCCGGCCGCCGCGCTGCGCCACCTGGAGGCGCTGGCGTCCGGCGTCACCCGCAAGGCCGCCATCCAGCGCACCCTGCTGCCCGTGCTGCTCGGCTGGTTCGCGGACTCCGCCGACCCGGACGCCGGTCTGCTCACCTTCCGCAAGGTCTCCGACGCGCTCGGCAAGACGCCCTGGTACCTGCGGCTGCTGCGCGACGAGGGCGCCGCCGCCGAGAACCTGGCCCGGGTGCTGTCCGCCGGCCGGCTCGCCCCCGACCTGCTGATGCGCGCCCCCGAGGCGGTGGCGCTGCTCGGTGACGGCGGCGGAGGGCTCCGGCCGCGCTCCCGCGCCCATCTGGAGCAGGAGATCCTCGCCGCCGTCCGCCGCGCCGACAACGCCGTCCAGGCCGTCACCGCCGCCCGCGGGGTGCGCCGCCGCGAGCTGTTCCGCACGTCCGCCGCCGACATCGTCGGCTCCTACGGCACCGAGTCCCAGCCCGCCGAGGCCGACCAGGGCGCCCTGGTGGACCTGGTGGGCGGCGCGGTCTCCGACCTGACGGCCGCCACCCTCTCCGGCACGCTGCGCGCCGTCGTCCGCGAGGGCTGGGGCGACACGCTGCCCACCCGGTTCGCGATCATCGGCATGGGCCGCTTCGGCGGGCACGAGCTGGGCTACGGCTCCGACGCGGACGTCCTGTTCGTGCACGAACCGCGCGACGGCGTGGACGAGCGGGAGGCCGCCGAGGCCGCGAACAAGGTGGTCGCCGAGATGCGCCGCCTGCTCCAGGTCCCCAGCGCCGACCCGCCCCTGATCGTCGACGCCGACCTGCGCCCGGAGGGCAAGTCCGGCCCGCTGGTGCGCACGCTCACGTCGTACGAGGCGTACTACCGCCGCTGGTCGCTGGTGTGGGAGCGGCACGCGTTGCTGCGCGCCGAGCACGTCGCCGGGGACGAGGAGCTGGGCCGCCGCTTCACCGAGCTGATCGATCCGCTGCGCTACCCGGCCGCCGGGCTCGACGAGGAGGCCGTCCGCGAGATCCGGCGGCTGAAGGCCCGCATGGAGTCCGAGCGGCTGCCGCGCGGCGCCGACCCCAAGCTGCACACCAAGCTCGGTCCGGGCGGGCTGTCCGACGTGGAGTGGACCGTGCAACTGCTCCAGCTGCGGCACGGCGCGCGGGAACCCGGCCTGCGCACCACCCGCACCCGGCAGGCGCTGGCCGCCGCCCGCGCGGCCGGGCTGATCTCCGAGGAGGACGCCTCCACCCTCGACGAGGCCTGGGTGCTCGCCACCCGCGTGCGCAACGCGGTGATGCTGGTCCGGGGCCGGGCCGGGGACACCTTCCCCACCGTGCCCCGGGAGCTGAGCGCCGTCGGCCGTTACCTGGGCTACGGCCCCGGTCACGCCGGCGACATGCTCGACGCGTACCGGCGTACGGCACGGCGGGCGCGGAGCGTGGTGGAGGAGCTGTTCTACGGGGGGTCGTGACCCCCGGCTTCCCCGCCGTGCGGGCCCGCCTCCCCGAGCCGCCCGGGCCCGTCGTCCGAGGCCGCGTCGCCTCCGTCGCCGCGTCGTCCCGACGGAGGCGACGGTCCGGTCGCCGTCCGGGACAGGGCGCCGAGGCCCTTGGGGGAGGCGCCGCCCGGCCCTGCCGGGCCAGGGGCTGTCGTCGAACTTCCGCCGTCGCCCGGAGGACGGCCCCGCGGCGCCGGGTACGTGCTCGGGGAGCCCCCGGGCGAAGGCAGGAGGAGTGCCGGGCGGAAGCCTCGTACCGGGTGCACCCGGGCTTTCGCCCGGTGCTGCGGCGGGGGGCGCCTCCCGCTCATGGGGGAGGCGCCGGGAGCGGGGAGCGTGCCGGGCGCCGCGGGGCCGGACGGGGGTTCGACGACAGCCCTTAGCCCTGCTTCGGCACCGGGAGCCGCTCCGGCTCCCCCTCCCCGCGCTCGGGCACCCGTCTCGGCAGGGTGTGCGGCCGGCGGCCGTACCAGAGCAGCGCGACGCCGTAGCCGAAGGCCAGGCAGAGGACGCCGCCCGCCGCGTCCAGCCAGAAGTGGTTGGCGGTGGCGACGATGACCACCAGGGTGACCACCGGGTACACCACACCCAGCACCCGCGCCCACGGGACGCCGGCCAGTGCGAAGACCGTCAGACCGGACCAGACCGACCAGCCGATGTGCATCGAGGGCATCGCGGCGTACTGGTTCGACATGTTCTTCAGGTCGCCGGAGGCCATCGAACCCCACGTCTGGTGGACCAGGACGGTGTCGACGAAGCTCTGGCCGTTCATCAGCCGGGGCGGGGCGAGCGGATACAGGTAGTAGCCGACGAGGGCGATGCCCGTGGTGGTGAAGAGGACCAGTCGGGCCGCCCCGTAACGGCCGGGATGACCACGGTAGAGCCACACCAGGACACCCAGCGTCACCACGAAGTGCAGGGTGGCGTAGTAGTAGTTCATGCCGACGATGAGCCAGGTCACCGAGTTCGCGGCGTGGTTGACGGACTCCTCGAAGGCGAGGCCCAGTTGCTGCTCGAGGCGCCAGATCCAGTCGGCGTTGCGCAGCGCCTCGGCCCGCTGTTCCGGCACGGCGTTGCGGACGAGCGAGTACGTCCAGTAGCTCACCGCGATCAGCAGGATCTCGAACCACAGCCGGGGCCGGCGGGGGACGCGCAGACGGCGCAGGCGGCCCGGCCCCGTCTCCTCCGTGACGGGGTGCGCCGCGGCCTCTTCCCGGCCTTCCAGCGTTCTCACCGTCGTGTCACCCATGGATCCGAAGTCTGCCAGAAAAGACCTTCACCTCGGATCATCCTCCGGTCGGTCCCGGCCCGCACCTCCTCCTCCGGGGGCGGGTCCGCTCCCTCCTGCCGCGGTAGTGCGCCGGAGGTCCTTCCCTCCGCCCTAGGGACGATTCCGGTCCCCGGGGGCCGAAGCGGTCGAACCGCGCACCACCAGTTCCGGCATGAACACGAACTCGCTGTGCGGCGCGGGCGTTCCGCCGATCTCCTCCAGCAGGGTGCGCACCGCGGCCTGGCCCATCGCCGGGACCGGCTTGCGGACCGTGGTCAGCGGCGGGTCGGTGAAGGCGATCAGCGGGGAGTCGTCGAAGCCGACCACCGAGATGTCCTTCGGCACGTCCAGACCGCGTTGCCGGGCCGCCCGGATCGCGCCCAGCGCCATCATGTCGCTCGCGCACACCACCGCCGTGCAGTCGCGGTCCATGAGCGCGCTGGCGGCGGCCTGGCCGCCCTCCAGCGTGTACAGCGAGTGCTGGACCAGCTCGGTCTCGACCGTCTCGGCGCTCAGACCGAGTTGCTCCTGCACGGCGCGCACGAAGCCCTCGATCTTGCGCTGCACCGGAACGAACCGCTTCGGCCCGAGCGCCAGGCCGATCCGGGTGTGCCCGAGGGAGGCGAGGTGGGTGACGGCGAGCGCCATCGCGGCCCGGTCGTCGGGGGAGATGAACGGCGCCTGCACCTTCGGCGAGAAACCGTCCACGAGCACGAACGGCACGCCCTGCGCCCGCAGCCGCTCGTAGCGCTGCATGTCGGCGGTGGTGTCGGCGTGCAGCCCGGAGACGTAGATGATGCCCGCCACCCCGCGGTCCACGAGCATCTCGGTGAGCTCGTCCTCCGTGGACCCGCCCGGGGTCTGGGTGGCGAGCACCGGCGTGTAGCCCTGGCGGGTCAGCGCCTGCCCGATGACCTGGGCCAGCGCCGGGAAGATCGGGTTCTCCAGCTCGGGCGTGATCAGCCCGACCAGGCCCTCGCTGCGCTGCCGCAGCCGCACCGGCCGCTCGTAGCCGAGGACGTCGAGGGCGGCGAGCACGGACTGGCGGGTGGTGGCGGCGACGCCCGGCTTGCCGTTGAGGACGCGGCTGACGGTCGCCTCGCTCACCCCCGCCTGAGCAGCGATGTCGGCGAGGCGTGTGGTCACAGGACTGGACTGTAGCTGCCGCTTCTCCCCTTGCACACCGATCGGACGCCTGGTGCGCGCCGTCGAACGGCCCGCTGCGGGCTGCTGGGTCATCGCGATCCCTCAAGTCGTGGTCGGCGTCCGTCCGCAAGGGATGATTCCCCCGGCGGAAACGGATGGCAAGTGCTTGCAGAGTCTTGCACAACAGTCCGAACCCCTGCCGTACGGGCGGAAGCCCGGGTCGCCGAGTGGTCGAGAACAGGTCACGGCGGAGTAACTCTCGGCGTCGCTTGCAAAAGTTTTCTGCAAGGTCTTTCGAAAAGGTTCCAGCGCTGTTACGTTCACGTCGCCCGGCGGCTCCATCGGCGCAGTCGGCACGTTTCGCAGGGCGGCAGACGGGGCCGCACCTGCACTCACGGGCTTAACCCTCAAGGAGAACTCATGCGGCGTGGCATAGCGGCCACCGCGCTGGTGGCGTCCCTCGCCCTCGCGGCGACGGCCTGCGGCGGGGACAGCGACAGCGGCGACTCGGCCGGCGGCCCGACCACCATCACCTGGTGGGACACCTCCAACGCGACCAACGAGGCGCCGACGTACCAGGCCCTGGTCAAGGAGTTCGAGGCCGCCAACAAGGACGTCAAGGTCAAGTTCGTCAACGTCCCCTTCGACCAGGCGCAGAACAAGTTCGACACCGCCGCCGGTTCCAAGGGCGCCCCCGACGTGCTGCGCTCCGAGGTCGGCTGGACCCCCGCCTTCGCCAAGAAGGGCTTCTTCCTGCCGCTGGACGGCACCGAGGCCCTCGCCGAGCAGGACAAGTTCAAGTCCAACCTGATCGAGCAGGCCAAGTACGAGGGCAAGACCTACGGCGTCCCCTTCACCACGGACACCCTCGCCTTCGTCTACAACAAGGAACTGTTCGAGAAGGCCGGCGTCGAGGTCCCCAAGACCTGGGACGACCTGAAGAAGGCCGCCGCCACCGTCAAGGACAAGACCGGCGTCGACGGCTACTGGGGCTCCACCGCCGGCTACTACGCCCAGCCGTTCCTGTACGGCGAGGGCACCGACATGGTCGACGCCGACGCCAAGAAGATCACCGTGAAGTCCGCCGAGGCCGAGAAGGCGTACGGCACCTGGCTGGACCTCTTCGACGGCAAGGGCCTGCACAAGGCCGACGTCACCGCCGACGCCTACACGCACATCCAGGACGCGTTCGTCAACGGCAAGGTCGCCTCGATCATCCAGGGCCCGTGGGAGATCACCAACTTCTACAAGGGCACCGCCTTCAAGGACAAGAACAACCTCGGCATCGCCACCGTCCCGGCCGGCTCCGCCGGCACGGCGGGCGCCCCGACCGGCGGCCACAACCTCTCGGTCTACGCCGGCTCCACGAAGGACAAGCAGGAGGCCGCGCTGAAGTTCGTGAAGTTCATGACCTCGGCCAAGGCGCAGGAGACCATCGCGCTGAAGAACTCCACGCTGCCCACGCGTGACGACGCCTACACCGACAAGGTCAAGACCGACCCGGGCATCGCCGGCTACCAGACGGTCCTCTCCGCCGCCCAGCCGCGCCCGGCCCTGCCCGAGTACAGCTCGCTGTGGGGTCCGCTGGACGACGAGCTCCCGCAGATCGCGAGCGGCAAGGAGTCCCTGGACAAGGGCCTGGGCGACGCGGAGACCGCGTTCGCCAAGCTGGTGCCGGACTTCAGCAAGTAATGCCCGTGTGGCCGCCGGACCCGCTTCCAGGAGGGGAGGGTCCGGCGGCCGCCGGCCTGTGTGCCGTACTCCTTGATCATCCAGAAGGTGCCGAACCATGACAGTCGCCATCGACCGCGCGACCGGCAAGCGCCGCGGTGACCGCGCGCCCCGCCCCGGCCCGGCCGGCCGCCTGAAGCGCAGTTTCCAGAAGCACTGGTACGCCTACGCCATGATCGCGCCGGTGGCCCTGGTGCTCGGCGTCATCGTGCTGTACCCCCTGGCGTACGGCTTCTACCTCACCCTCACCGACGCGGACAGCCTGAACTCGGCCCGCACCATCGGCGTCAACGAGATCGAGGCCACCTACAAGTTCATCGGCATCGACAACTACGCCGACATCCTGTGGGGCGAGACGGCCTACGACCGCTTCTGGTCGCACTTCATCTGGACGATCGTGTGGACGGCCGCCTGTGTCGCCCTGCACTACGGCATCGGCCTGGGCCTCGCCCTGCTGCTCAACCAGAAGCTGCGCGGGCGCACCCTCTACCGGCTGCTCCTGATCCTGCCGTGGGCCGTGCCGACCTTCGTCACCGTCTTCGGCTGGCGCTTCATGCTCGCCGACGCCGGCATCATCAACACCGCCCTGGACTCCCTCGGCCTGCCGACGCCGCAGTGGCTGGAGGACACCTTCTGGCAGCGCGTCGCCGCCATCACGGTCAACACCTGGTGCGGTGTGCCCTTCATGATGATCTCCCTGCTCGGCGGTCTGCAGTCCATCGACGCCAGCCTGTACGAGGCGGCCGAGATGGACGGCGCGAACGCCTGGCAGCGGTTCCGCCACGTCACCCTGCCCGGCCTGCGCTCGGTCAGCTCCACCGTGGTCCTGCTCGGCGTCATCTGGACCTTCAACCAGTTCGCCGTCATCTTCCTGCTGTTCGGCAACACCGCCCCGGAGGCGCAGATCCTCGTGACCTGGGCCTACCAGCTCGGCTTCGGACAGCAGCCGCGCGAGTTCGCCGAGTCCGCGGCCTACGGCATGCTGCTGCTGGCCATCCTGGTCGTCTTCACCTCCTTCTACCGCCGCTGGCTGAACCGCAACGAGCAGCAGCTCGCGATCTGAGGCAGGAGTCCCCATGAGCACCTCCACCGTCACCCCCACTGCTCCGGCGGACCGGCCTGCCGACGACAAGGTCCCGGCCCGCAGGTCGCGCCGGCGCGACGAGAGCGGCCCGCTGGCCCGCCTCACCACGCACGGCGTGCTGACCGTGGCCAGTCTGATCGCGCTGTTCCCGGTCGCCTGGCTGGTCTTCCTGTCCCTCGGCCCCGACAAGGACGACTATCTGCGTCCCGGCGGCATCTGGGGCAAGATGACGCTGGACAACTACTCCTTCGTCCTGCAGAACACGAACTTCTTCGACTGGCTGAAGAGCTCGCTGATCGTCTCGCTCGGCACCACGGTCATCGGCGTCCTGGTCGCCGCTACCACCGGCTACGCGGTCTCCCGCATGCGCTTCCCGGGGTACAGGAAGTTCATGTGGGTGCTCCTGCTCACCCAGATGTTCCCGGTGGCCGTCCTGATGGTCCCGATGTACCAGATCCTCTCGGACCTGCAGCTCATCGACAGCTACCTTGGACTCATCCTCGTCTACTGCTCGACGGCGGTGCCGTACTGCGCCTGGCTGATGAAGGGCTACTTCGACACCATCCCGTTCGAGATCGACGAGGCGGGACGCGTCGACGGGCTGACCCCCTTCGGCACGTTCGCGCGGCTGATCCTGCCGCTCGCCAAACCCGGACTGGCGGTCGCCGCGTTCTACAGCTTCATCACCGCGTTCGGCGAGGTCGCCTTCGCCACGACGTTCATGCTCGACGACGAGAAGTACACCCTCGCCGTCGGTCTGCAGAGCTTCGTCAGCGAGCACGACGCACAGCGCAACCTCATGGCCGCCACCGCGGTCCTGATCGCGATACCGGTCTCCGCGTTCTTCTACCTCGTGCAGAAGAACCTGGTCACCGGTCTCACCGCCGGCGGCACGAAGGGCTGACCCCTTCGTGCGACGACTCCCGCGCGCGCCCGCCGTGCGCGGGCAGGCGGCCGCGGTGTCCTCCCCCACTCTCGGCTTCGCTCGAGCGGGGGGACCCCCAGACCCCGCCGTCACCGCGGCCGCCTCGTCTCCCGCCGCCCACCCCCACTCGTCTCCCGACCGCACTCGTATCAAGGACGACATGAGCCAGCAGCACTCCGCAGCCCCGGCCCCGACCCCCACCGCCGACGCGGCCGTCGCCACCGTCGCCCGGCGCCGCGACTGGTGGCGGGACGCGGTGATCTACCAGGTCTACCCGCGCAGCTTCGCCGACGGCAACGGCGACGGCATGGGCGACCTGGAAGGCATCCGCTCCCGCCTGCCGTACCTGCGCGACCTCGGTGTCGACGCCGTGTGGCTCAGCCCTTTCTACGCCTCCCCGCAGGCCGACGCCGGCTACGACGTCGCCGACTACCGCGCCGTCGACCCCATGTTCGGCACCCTGCTCGACGCCGACGCGCTGATCCGCGACGCCCACGGCCTCGGCCTCAGGATCATCGTCGACCTGGTCCCGAACCACTCCTCCGACCAGCACGAATGGTTCAAGCGCGCCCTCGCCGAGGGCCCCGGCTCGCCCTCGCGCGACCGCTACCACTTCCGTCCCGGCAAGGGCGCGAACGGCGAGCTGCCGCCCAACGACTGGGAGTCGATCTTCGGCGGTCCCGCCTGGACCCGCGTCACCGAGCCCGACGGCACGCCCGGCGAGTGGTACCTGCACCTGTTCGCCCCCGAGCAGCCCGACTTCAACTGGGAGCACCCGGCGGTCGGCGACGAGTTCCGCTCCATCCTCCGCTTCTGGCTCGACATGGGCGTGGACGGCTTCCGCATCGACGTCGCTCACGGCATGGTGAAGGCCGAGGGCCTGCCCGACCTTGGATCCCACGAGCAGCTGAAGCTCCTGGGCAACGATGTCATGCCGTTCTTCGACCAGGACGGCGTGCACGACATCTACCGGCAGTGGCGGCTCATCCTCGACGAGTACTCCGGCGAGCGCATCTTCGTCGCGGAGGCCTGGACCCCGACCGTCGAGCGCACCGCCCACTACGTCCGTCCCGACGAGCTGCACCAGGCGTTCAACTTCCAGTACCTCGGTACCCACTGGGACGCCGAGGAGCTGCGCACGGTCATCGACCGCACGCTGGACGCCATGCGCCCGGTCGGAGCCCCGGCCACCTGGGTGCTGTCGAACCACGACGTCACCCGGCACGCCACCCGCTTCGCCAACCCGGCCGGCCTCGGCACCCAGATCCGTCTGGCCGGCGACCGCGAGCTGGGTCTGCGGCGGGCGCGCGCGGCGACGCTGCTGATGCTGGCGCTGCCCGGTTCGGCCTACGTCTACCAGGGCGAGGAGCTCGGCCTGCCCGACGTCGTCGACCTGCCGGACGAGGTGCGCCAGGACCCGGCGTACTTCCGGGGCGCCGGCCAGGACGGCTTCCGGGACGGCTGCCGGGTGCCGATCCCGTGGACCCGCGAGGGCTCCTCGTACGGCTTCGGCGACGGCGGCAGCTGGCTGCCGCAGCCGGCGGAGTGGGGCGGGCTGAGCGTCGAGGCGCAGACCGGCGACCCCGGCTCGACCCTGGAGCTGTACCGGTCCGCGCTCGCCGTCCGCCGGGACCGGGCCGACCTGGGCGCGGGCGACGCGGTGGAGTGGCTGGGGGCCCCCGAGGGCGTCCTCGCCTTCCGGCGCGGGGAGTTCGTGTGCGTCGCCAACACCACGGGGGAGCCGGTGACCACCCCCGTGTACGGTCGTGTCCTGCTCGCCAGCGGTGAGGTGGAGGAGACGGCCGGCGGGGCGAAGGTGCCGGCCGACACCACCGTGTGGTGGACCACGGGCTGAGGCCCGTCCCGCAACTTTTTCATTGAAGTGGGTACGGCCCGCTGCCCTTTCGGGCGGCGGGCCTCTAACATCTGGGTTGCCGCAAGGTTGCGGAAGCTTTCCGCAAGAAGCTTCAAGCAGTCAGGGCGGTATCCCCACACCCTTCGATGAAGAAGGTAACCCCACATGGCACGCAGAACTTTTGCCGTGGCCGCCGCACTCGCGGCAGCCTCGGTTGTCATGACCCCGACCGGTGCGCAGGCCTCCCCGCCGGGCGGCAAGGACGTCACCGCCGTCCTCTTCGAGTGGAACTTCGCCTCCGTCGCCCGCGAGTGCACCACCACCCTCGGCCCCGCCGGATACGGATACGTCCAGGTCTCCCCGCCCGCCGAGCACATACAGGGCGCGCAGTGGTGGACGTCGTACCAGCCGGTGAGCTACAGGATCGCCGGGCGGCTCGGTGACCGCACCGCGTTCAAGAGCATGGTCGACACGTGTCACGCGGCCGGCGTCAAGGTCGTCGCCGACACGGTCATCAACCACATGTCCGCGGGCAACGGCACCGGTACCGGCGGATCGTCGTACACGAAGTACAACTACCCCGGCCTGTACTCCTCGTACGACTTCGACGACTGCACCGCGCAGATCAGCAACTACGGCGACCGCGGGAACGTCCAGAACTGCGAGCTGGTCGGACTCGCCGACCTCGACACCGGCGAGGAGTACGTCCGCAAGGCCATCGCCGGGTACATGAACGACCTGCTCTCCCTCGGCGTGGACGGCTTCCGCATCGACGCCGCCAAGCACATGCCCGCCGCCGACCTGGCCAACATCAAGTCCCGGCTGAGCAAGCCGGGCGTGTACTGGAAGCAGGAGGTCATCCACGGCGCCGGCGAGGCCGTCCAGCCCACCGAGTACACGGGCAACGGCGACGTCCAGGAGTTCCGGTACGCCTACGACCTCAAGCGGGTCTTCAACAACGAGAACCTCGCCTACCTGAAGAACTACGGCGAGGGCTGGGGCTACCTGAACAGCTCCGTCGCCGGCGTCTTCGTCGACAACCACGACACCGAGCGCAACGGCTCCACCCTCAACTACAAGGACAACGCCACCTACACCCTGGCCAACGTCTTCATGCTGGCCTGGCCCTACGGCGCCCCGGACGTCAACTCGGGGTACGAGTTCTCGGACACCGACGCGGGACCGCCGAACGGAGGCCGGGTCGACGCCTGCTGGCAGAGCGGCTGGAAGTGCCAGCACAACTGGCCGGAGATCAAGTCCATGGTCGCCTTCCGCAACGCCACCCGCGGCCAGGCGGTCACCAACTGGTGGGACAACGGCAATGACGCCATCGCCTTCGGCCGGGGCGGCAAGGGCTTCGTGGCCGTCAACCACGAGTCCGGCTCCCTGACCCGCACCTACCAGACCTCCCTCCCCGCGGGCACGTACTGCAACATCCAGAACAACACCACGGTGACGGTGAACGGTTCCGGACAGCTGACCGCCACCCTGGGCTCGAACACGGCCCTCGCGGTGTACGCCGGCAAGTCGTCCTGCTGAACCCGCGGGCCGCGCCGCCGTTCACGGGACGGCGGCGCGGCCCGCGTCCGCATGAAAGTCCTTACCGTTACTTTCACAACCCTTGCTGTAAAGCTTTCAACGGCGATACGGTCACGCCGACGCTCCGGTGACGTGGCCGAAACAGGCCGTCGCCGTGGCGTGGGGTCGGACCCAATGAGCCGTAAGCGCAAGGAGTTCACTGCCTTGATACCCAGATGGCCCGCGCCCCCGGGGCGCCGCACCGCGCGGGGCGGACGTGTCGCCGCCGTCACCGTGGCCGCGCTCGCCGCGGCCTTGGTGCAACCGGTCGCCGCCAGTGCCGCCACCCCGCCCGCGCCGCCCTCGGACGCGCAGCTCGCGAAGGCCCCGGCGCGCCACGACCTGACCCGCGAGCAGTTCTACTTCGTCCTGCCGGACCGCTTCGCCAACGGCGACCCGGAAAACGACCGCGGCGGACTGACCGGTTCGCGCCTCGCCACCGGGTACGACCCCACCGACAAGGGCTTCTACCAGGGCGGCGACCTCAAGGGCCTGACGAAGAGGCTCGACTACATCAAGGGGCTCGGCACCACCGCCATCTGGATGGCGCCCCTCTTCAAGAACCAGCCCGTGCAGGGGACGGGCAAGGACGCCTCCGCCGGCTACCACGGCTACTGGATCACCGACTTCACCCAGGTCGACCCGCACTTCGGCACCAACGAGGACCTCGAGAAGCTCATCGACAAGGCCCACGCCAAGGGCATGAAGGTCTTCTTCGACGTCATCACCAACCACACCGCCGACGTCGTCGACTACGAGGAGAAGTCCTACGGCTACCTGTCGAAGGGCGCCTTCCCGTACCTGACGAAGGACGGCGAGCCCTTCGACGACGCCGACTACGCCGACGGGTCCCGGAGGTTCCCGCGCGTGGACGGCGGTTCCTTCCCGCGCACCCCCGTGGTGCCCGACGCCAAGAAGCGGGTCAAGGTCCCGTCCTGGCTCAACGACCCGGAGATGTACCACAACCGGGGCGACTCCACCTTCGTCGGCGAGTCCGGCGAGTACGGCGACTTCTCCGGGCTCGACGACCTGTGGACCGAGCGTCCCGAGGTCGTCGACGGCATGGAGAAGATCTACCGGCGGTGGGTGAGGGACTTCGACATCGACGGCTTCCGGATCGACACCGTGAAGCACGTCAACATGGAGTTCTGGACCCAATGGGCCACCGCCCTGGACGCCTACGCGGCCAAGAAGGGCCGGGACGACTTCTTCATGTTCGGCGAGGTCTACTCCGCCGACACGAACGTCACCGCCCCGTACGTCACCCAGGGCCGCCTCGACGCCACGCTCGACTTCCCCTTCCAGGAGGCGGCACGGCAGTACGTCTCCCAGGGCG
This sequence comes from Streptomyces caelestis, assembly GCF_001279005.1. Lineage (GTDB taxonomy): Bacteria > Actinomycetota > Actinomycetes > Streptomycetales > Streptomycetaceae > Streptomyces > Streptomyces heliomycini. The sequence goes on along the minus strand of NZ_LGCN01000192.1, from coordinate 2,786 downwards.
GCAGCGCGCGGAAGCTGGCGGCCGTCTTCGGCGACGACTACAAGTACGCCACCGACAAGGCCAACGCCTACGAGCAGGTCACCTTCCTCGGCAACCACGACATGGGCCGCTTCGGGACGTTCCTGAAGCAGGACGACCCGCAGGCGTCCGACGCGGAGCTGCTGAGGAAGGACATGCTCGCCAACGAGCTGATGTTCCTCAGCCGCGGCAACCCGGTCGTCTACTACGGCGACGAGCAGGGCTTCACCGGCGCCGGCGGCGACAAGGACGCCCGCCAGACCCTGTTCGCCTCCCGCACGGCCGACTACCTTGACGACGACCTGATCGGCACCGACCGCACCCACGCCGAGGACGCCTACGACACGCGAGCACCGCTCTACGAGCAGATCAGCGCTCTCGCCGAGCTGCGCAAGGCCCACCCGGCCCTGACCGACGGCATCCAGCAGGAGCGGTACGCGGCCGACGGCGCGGGCGTCTACGCCTTCTCCCGCACCGGCACGGAGAAGGACACCACCGAGTACGTCGTCGCCTTCAACAACGCCGGCGAGGACCGGAAGGCCACCTTCGCGACCGGCTCCGCCCGGATGACGTACAAGGGCCTCCACGGCACCGACGCCACCGTCACCAGCGGCGCCGACAAGAAGATCACCGTCACCGTCCCGGCGGGCTCGGCGATCGTCCTCAAGGCCTCCGGCCCGCTCGCGAAGCCCGCCGCGAAGCCCACGGTCACGCTCAAGGCCCCGGACGCCGGCGCCACCGGCACCGTCGAGCTCACCGCCGACGTCGAGGGCGGACAGCTCAACCGGGTCGTCTTCGCCGCCCAGACCGGCAACGGGAAGTGGCGGACGCTCGGCTCCGCCGACCACGCCCCCTACAAGGTCACCCACACCATCGGCGAGGACGTCCCCGCCGGCACCGCCCTGCGCTACAAGGCCGTCGTGATCGACTCGGCCGGCCGCACCGCGAGCGCCCTGGCCGCCTCCACCACCGGCACCCCGCCCGTCGAGGAGCCGCCCACCGCCGCCTCCCGCGACTACGCGATCGTCCACTACAAGCGCACGGACGGCGACTACGACGACTGGGGCCTGTACGCCTGGGGCGACCTCGCGGACGGCGAGGCCACCGAGTGGCCCGCGGGTCACGCCTTCACCGGCCGTGACGCCTACGGCGCCTTCGCCTGGGTCAAGCTGAAGCCGGGCGCCTCCGACGTCGGCTTCGTGGTGGTCGACAAGGATGGGAACAAGGACGTCGCCGCCGACCGCACGATCGACGTGACCCGCACCGGCGAGGTCTGGATCGAGCAGGGCGACGAGACCGTCGCCACCGAGCGGCCCGAGTATCCGGCGCAGGACACCACCAAGGCCGTCCTGCACTACCACCGCGCCGACGGCGACTACGACGGCTGGGGCCTGCACACCTGGACCGGCGCCGCGAACCCCACCGACTGGTCGAAGCCGCTGGAGCCGGTGAAGACTGATACCTATGGCGCTGTCTTCGAGGTGCCGCTCGCCGAGGGTGCCACCGGCCTCAGCTACATCCTCCACAAGGGCGACGAGAAGGACCTCCCCACCGACCGGTCGCTCGACCTCAAGGCGAACGGCCACGAGGTGTGGCTGGTGAGCGGGCAGGAGAAGCACCTGCTGCCGCAGCCCGCCGGGTCCGCGGCCGCTCTCGACCTGACCACCTCCAAGGCGGTCTGGATCGACCGCTCCACCCTCGTCTGGGACGGCTCCGCAGCGGCCGCGTCCACCCAGCTCCTCGCCTCCCGCACCGGCTCGGTCGCGGTGAGGGACGGCAAGCTGGACACCGGCGACGCCCGCTGGATCCGCCTGTCGAAGTCGGCCCTCACCGACGCCCAGAAGGCGAAGTTCCCGCACCTCGCGAAGGGCGCCGCCTGGTCCGTCGACCCGCGTGACCGGGACCGCGTCCGCGAGGCCCTGCGCGGCCAGGTCGTCGCCACCCAGCGTGCCGCCACCGGCGCCGTGATCGCGGCGACCGGCGTGCAGATCGCGGGCGTGCTCGACGACCTCTACGCGGCCGGCGCCACGAAGGCGAAGCTCGGCCCGACCTTCCGCCACGGCCGGCCCACCCTCTCCGTGTGGGCGCCGACCGCGCAGGACGTCTCCCTGGAGATCGGCGAGCGCATCGTCCGGATGCGCCGCGACGACGCCACCGGCGTCTGGTCCGTCACCGGCCCCCGCTCCTGGAAGGACGAGGAGTACCGGTACAAGGTGAAGGTGTGGGCGCCCAGCACCCGCGAGATCGTCACCAACAAGGTCACCGACCCCTACTCGGTGGCCCTGACCACCGACTCCGAGCGCAGCCTCGTCGTCGACCTGGCCGACCGGTCCCTGAAGCCGCGTGAGTGGTCGACGTACGACAAGCCGAAGGCCGTGCCGCTGAAGGACGCGCAGATCCAGGAGCTGCACATCCGCGACTTCTCCGTCGAGGACCGCACGGCGAAGCACCGGGGCACCTACCTGGCCTTCACCGACAAGGACAGCGACGGCAGCAGGCACCTGCGCGAGCTCGCGCGGGCCGGCACCTCGTACGTGCACCTGCTGCCCGCGTTCGACATCGCCACCATCCCCGAGAAGAAGTCCGACCAGGCGACCGTCGACTGCGACCTCGCCTCCTACCCGGCCGACTCCGGCCGGCAGCAGGAGTGCGTGGCGAAGGCGGCGGCGAAGGACGCCTACAACTGGGGCTACGACCCCTACCACTTCACCGTCCCCGAGGGCTCCTACGCCAGTGACCCGGACGGCACCGAGCGCACGGTCGAGTTC